>CAVWOU010000015.1:0-83325 GCA_963756745.1 uncultured Thermoleophilia bacterium | reverse complement strand
TCTAACGCAAACGCTTCACTGAGAAAGTGCGACAGCTCGCGGGCTAGAGTCAATCCCTTGTCGCAGCTACGACGTGCTTGCTCTGGATACCGAGACTCACAAGGCCCAGCCAGCGCGGGACAAAGAGAAGACTCCAAGATCCTGGGCGATGTTGGAGACGCGCGGACTATGCTTATCTGGGTCATAAACGGTCAACGCCTGCTCGAGATGATAACGCGTCAGTAAACTACCGAGGAAATACAAGGCGTTTCCCAAGGCCATGTGAGATTGGAGGAGTAACCCCGGATTCTGTACCTTCTGAGCGAACATGAGCAGTTGCTCTGCCAGGACCAAGCCCTTTTGCACCTCCCCACGCAGCTCATACACCATACATAGGCCAAAGAGCACAGAGGCGAGTTGTGGAGACTCACCACACTGTTGACACAACTCGTGTGCCCGCAGGAAGGCGCGCTCCATCTCCTGCAACGCGATGCGACCCCCGATCGCGTAGAGAGAATTGGCGAGTGCCAGTTGCAGCCGCACTTCTTGTTGCATGCGCTCGGGGCCGTCCGGTAGCTGAGTGAGGAGGTCCAGACCTCGCTTCAAATGACTCAGCGCTTCCTGATGCGCGCTACGGCGTGCAGCGGCCTCGCCAGCCTGCCGGTGATACTGGACAGCTTTGGCACCCTCCCGTCCTGCCTCAAAATGGACGGCAAGTTCAGCCGCGATTTCCCTCGCTCGCTCGCCATACGCAAGGGCTTTGCGTTTCGCGATGCGCCGATGCAGTTGAAGTCGGCGCGCCTCTGCTACCCGTGCATACACCACCTCGTGATACAGCGCATGCTGAAAACTGTAGCGCCCGCTGAGTGTCCCATCCGGCCACTCCGCTACGCCTGCCTCCCGCACCCACTGCCCCGTGCGTGCCAACCGTTCACACTGGCTTCAACTTCTTCACTGTCTGTTAGCAGACCCGCCGCCACCTCCGCTGCGGCGAACTCCACCCCCGCCACACTAGCCACCTCTAGCAGACGCTGTTCTGGCCCAGGTAAGCGCTCCAGTTGGCGATCAATGAGTTGCCGCAAATTGTCCGGTACGCTTTCGCAGGGGGCCTCGGCGGTATCGGCGCGAAGTGTCCGCTGGCCTGCCTCTTCAGTAAGCACACCTTGGCGGATGAGATCATCCACGGTGTTGACAACAAATAACGGATTCCCGCCCGTGCGGCGATGAAGCATAGGTGTGAGTTGTTGTAGAGGCACAGCTTCGGCCTGGCTTTTCCATTGGCCATGTGTTCCCACGTCAGCCGTGAGTCGTACTGTCAGATACTCGCCAATCGCCTCTTCGGCGAGCGGAGTGAGCCGCAACTCTTCACATTGGCCCCGCGCTTGCAAATCTTGTACTGCCCCATGCAAGGGGTGATTGCTGGCTAGTACGTCTGCTGGGCGATAAGTGCCGAGGATGAGCAGTTTGGCCGGCTCGCGCCGCCTTGCCATATAGCTTACCCAATCCAGCGTCGAGACATCGCTCCAGTGTAAGTCCTCCAGCACCAGGACTAAAGCGCGAGTGGTGGTAAACAATTCCACCGCCTCAGCCATCTCTCGTAACATGCGCTCGCGCTTCGCTCCTTGGACACGCTGCTGCAAGAGGGTACGGTCCTCGGGGTCGAGCAGTCCCGGCATTGCCAAGCCAACTTGGGGCGTGGCGCTTCAAGCCTTCAATACGGCGCTTACGGCCCGGTCCTCGACAGAGCCGCGTAGTTGCTTCCAGTAATGGCATATAGGCTTCGCCCGGACCGTATTGCTCCACGCACTGACCGGAAGTGATACGGACATCGTCGCGATCGCGGATCTGCGCGAGAAACGCGTCGACCAGGGTTGTCTTACCTATACCCGCCTCTCCAGTGACAAACACCATCTGCCGCTCGCCGGTCAGGGTTTTTCGAACAGGCGGTGCAATTTTGCCAATTCTACCTCTCTTCCCACCAGAATAGGGCTGAGGACTGAGGGCTGAGGACTGAGTTGGTGGAAGGGGGCTACTGGCGACTCGAGACTGAATACTGACTACTGGCTACTTTTTCTGCCTGACTCCTAGATGCTGGACGCTCGACTCGGACTAGGGTGATGGGATGGGAAATGCGGAGCGATAAGCAATGACCGTAAAGCAGGTATTGAGTCGAGCGGATTGCTCTGCGTCGCAATTGCGACAGAACTTGAGACGTGCCGGAGTGGGCTGGCCACAGGTTGCAGGGCTGAGTGAAGCCCCACATTCACCACAGAAGGCCACCTTGGGCGGATTGCAATGACACAGGCTGAAGAACCAGGGGTGGTCTCTGGCATGAGCACCGGTCGCTGGGTTTGCGATCTACGTATAGGTAAGGCTAAAGCGTTCAAGCGTGCTCCCCCTTTTTTTTACGATTCCAGAGCCTCTCTAATTCACTTTATTTGTCCCCACGTAGTGATACAGCAAATGTCAGGCCAGGCTCATAGCTCATAAGAAATGCGTGTGGTTTCACAACATTAGGGCACGGAGGCGGGTGCGCTATGTAGGGTGGGGCTGCGACACTTGTTGTCACGCGAACGGTGCGGAGCCTGCGGGTGTGTGCAGTTGGCGGAAATGACAAGGGTATTACGCCTGCGCCTTCTACGCGAGGTGCGACAAAAGTTGCTACCTCTAGGGAGACAGGTTGTATGTGAAAGCTGGGTTAGAGGATACGAAAGCGGAGTTGTTGTCCGCTATATACCGGTGCGCAATATGTGAATGGTGTACCGCGGATATTAAACACCCAGCAGCACTTTATGGCCTGAGTCCGACGAAACTGTGTGCTCGTTGCTCCGCTACACCACGTCTTATACAGTGCCCTGGACACTGTCTGCATCACAGGGAGAGGCAGCGAGGAATCCGTTATGAGGTTTTCAGACATCATTGAACAGGCGAAAGCCCTACTCCAGCGGCAGGGCCGGATTACCTATCGCTCCCTGAAGCGGGAGTTCGACCTCGATGACGCTGCGCTGGAAGACCTGAAATTCGAACTCGTTGAAGGGCAAGAGCTGGCGGTCGATAAAGACGGCAAAATGCTGGTGTGGATCGGCGAACAACCTGTTGCCAGTTCTCAGTCGTCAGTTGTCAGTCCCCAGCCCCTAGCCCCTAACCCCCGGCCCCCATCTGCCTACACCCCCCCTCACCTCGCCGAACGCATTCGCGCCGAGCAGGCAGCACTGGAAGCAAGAGGCAGTACAGATGGCGAGCGCAAGACGATCACGGCCCTGTTTGCGGACCTCAAGGGTTCCACGGCGCTAATTGAAGGTCTCGACCCTGAAGAAGCACGAGCCATTATCGACCCCGCGCTGCAACTGATGATGGACGTTGTGCATCGGTATGAAGGCTATGTGGCCCAGGCATTAGGGGACGGTATCTTTGCCCTCTTCGGTGCGCCGATTGCTCATGAGGATCATCCCCAGCGGGCACTGTATGCCGCACTTCGGATGCAAGACGAGATGCGCCGCTATGGGGATCAGGTGCGCCTCAAACCGGCGTGCCACTGACGATGCGCGTTGGGATCAATACCGGCGAAGTGGTAGTGCGCTCGATTCGTAAAACGATTTACACACGGACTATGTCCCTGTCGGTCACTCCACCAATCTGGCGGCCCGCATGGAGCAGATGGCGACGCCGGGATCGATTCTAGTGACGGCATATACACACAAGCTCACCGACGGGTACTTTGCCTTCAAGGCGCTGGGGCAGACGCAGATCAAAGGGATGGAAGAACCGCTGGCAGTCTACGAAGTCGTGGATGTTGGTCTTTTGAAAACTCGGCTGCAAGTCGTAGCGCGGCGGGGACTGACGCGGTTTGTGGGACGGAAGAGTGAATTGGAGCAGATGCAACAAGCCCTTACACAAGCTAAAACAGGACATGGGCAAATCGTCGGGACCATGGGCGAGCCGGGGTTAGGCAAGTCGCGGCTGCTCTACGAGTTTAAATTGATCTCACGTAGTGGTTGTCTGATCCTCGAAGCTTACTCCGTCTCGCATGGCAAAGCGTCGCCGTATCTGCCGGTGATCGAACTGCTTAAAGGCTACTTCCGCATTGACTCACAGGATGACGAGCGAACACGCCGGGGAAAGTCACCGGGAAAATCCTGACTCTCGATCGCAGTCTCGAAGACACGCTGCCATACCTGTTCGCGTTATTGAGTATTGAAGAGCATCCCTCTCCCCTCCAGCAGATGGACGCGAAGATTCGGCGCGCCCGCACGTTTGAGGCGCTCAAGCGGTTATTCTTGCGTGAGAGTCTGAATCAACCGTTGCTCTTGATCTTCGAAGATCTGCATTGGATTGATAGTGAAACCCAAGGGTTTCTCGACACCTTGAGTGAGAGTGTGGCCTCGGCCAAGTCTTGCTGTTGGTGAACTATCGGCCCGAATACCGCCACGAGTGGGGGCAGAAGACATACTACACGCAACTGCGGTTATCCCCGTTCGGCAAAGCCGAATGCTTCAGCGCGTCGGACCAGTACTCGCCCACGTTCGCACGCTGCTGCTTCAGCAGGTCGATAGCCGCGTTGAACTGATCCTCGTCGAGCTCGTACGGGTTCTCGATCCCGAGGTCGGGATTGTGCGCCTTCAGGTACACCGCGGCGTCCGCGATGTAGATCGGGTCGTCGTAGACGCTGATCTTGCCCTTGTACTTCGACGCCTCCTTCGGGTCGAGGATCACCGACCACGACTTCGGCCCGGGCTTGACCTCGTCCGTGTTCCACATCAGCAGGTTTGCCCCACGGCCGTGGGGGATCCCGTAGTTGGTCCCGTCGACGGTGTTGTACGGCTGGTCCTTCAGGTCGTCGAACACGGTCTCGTAGTTCGGACACGAGGTCCGTGTTGACCGGGTCGACGTCACCGCCGTCGACCAGGCGCAGCGACGCGTTGCCCGACGCCGACACGCCGTCGTACTCACCGGTCCGCATCAGGTCGACCATCTCGTCCGAGGTGCCGGCGACCTTGACGTTCGTCCTGGCAACCGGTCTTCTTCTCGAAGTCGCTCACCCAGTCGACCTTCGGGTCGGTGGAGCCGTCCTCGACGTAGCCGACCCAGGCGATCAGGTCGAGCTCGCCCTCGCCCTTGCCGACCTCCTGGAGCGCCTCGCCTGCCGTCGTCTTCGTCGTCGTCGCCGCCGCAGCCCGCGAACGCGAGCATGAATGCGGCCAGGGCGGCGACGATCAACCATGCCGCGCCGGCAGGATTGCCTCTCAACTTGCTCATCTGGAGCTCTCCTCTCTATCCCCACCTGCTTCAGAGACGGCGACCGTGTGCTCCGGCCGCCATCCGATTGTCACTTCCCTCCCGCTGCTGCTCCAGTGCCTCGGCCGAAGAGGTCTCGAGGTTCTGGCGCACGACTTGAAGCTCTCCGCCATCGTTCAGCTCGACCAGGTAGCGCGTGATCATCCCCGCGTAGGAGACGTCGCGGATCCGCCCCCGCTCGGTGTGCAGGCCGTTCACCTTCTCTGCCGGGATCGATCAGCCGCACTTTCTCCGGCCGCACGGTGAACCGCCTCCCGTCCGCGCTCGAGCACGTTGGAGACGCCCACGAACCCGCTCACGAACTGGGTCGCCGGCCGCTCGTACACGGCGGCTGGCGTCCCGACCTGCTCGATGCGGCCGGCGTTCATGACCGCGATCCGGTCGGACATCGTCAGCGCCTCCTCCTGGTCGTGCGTGACGTAGACGAACGTGATGCCCACCTCGCCCTGGATCCCCTTCAGCTCGACCTGCATCTGCTCTCGCAGCTTCAGGTCCAGGGCGCCGAGCGGCTCGTCGAGCAGCAGCACGCGCGGCCGGTTGACGATCGCCCTCGCCAGGGCGATCCTCTGGCGCTGGCCTCCGGACAGCTCGCCGGGCTTGCGCGACTCGAAACCCGTCAGACGAACCATCTCCAGCGCGTCCGTGCGGCGGCGCTCACGCTCGGCCCGCGTGACCTTCCTCACCCGCAGCCCGTACTCGATGTTCTCGCTCACGCTCATGTGGGGGAACAGGGCGTAGTCCTGGAACACCGTGTTCACTTCGCGGTCGTACGGCGGCAGAGCCGTGACATCACGACCTGCCAGCTCCACCTTGCCCGCGTCCGGGATCTCGAAGCCCGCGATCATCCGCAGCGTGGTCGTCTTGCCAGAGCCCGAAGGCCCCAGGAGGGTGAAGAACTCGCCACTCTCGATCTCGAGCTCCATCCGGTCCACCGCGACGGTCTCGCCGTAGCGCTTGGTCAGCCCGGAGAGGTGCACGTCCGGCTCGGTGCCCGGCCTATCGGCACCGCTCGCGAAGCCCGCGGCGCCGGGGCGCCGCTCGCTCGGGGTAGTCGCTGCTGCGGTGTCGTCCACTGTCCCGCGGAGCGAGGTATGCGCTCCTTGGCCTCACGGTATACGACCGGGGACGGCGGCGCCAACCTCGGGCCTGGACAAACTGACTCGGGCCGTTGGCCCGAATGGAGTCGGGTCAGGCCACCGCCCGGAGGAGCGCGGTGACCCGAGACTAGTAGCTCTTGAACCTGCGCTTCTTGAACCCGCCGCCGGAGCGCATATCGTCGCTCCAGCCGGGGCCCTTGCCAGTGGTCATCGAGGTGTCCCAGCGCAGCCCGGCGATCACCGCGTAGGCGTGGCCCCCGTTCGCGTAGACCGTCAGCCAGTTGCCCTTGCCCCGCTCGCCCCACTTCGCGAGCGATCCCGAGGGCAGCGGGCTGTCGAGCATCCCGCCGCCGTGAAGCGCGTAACTCACCGCGCCGGAGCAGTCGTAGCACCTCGACCTCCACTTGCCGTGCCCGCCGCCGTAGCAGTAGTCCTTGCCCTTGGCGATCTCGTTCGCGGCTTCGATGGCCTTCACGACACGGTTGGGGGCGTCGGTCGGCGGAATCGCGAGCCCGTCTTGGATCTTCGCCTTCCCGGTCGGGCCGGTGGGCTCGGGCTCGGTCGACGTGCCGCCGGTCGAACCGAGGGCGGCGCCTGCCGGGAGGGCGGCGAACGTCGCGAGTCCGGCGCCCGCGGCGAGCACCGTCAGCGTCGAGTGCCTGAGGCGCCGGCGGCCAGATCCCCTGCCACGCCGTCGATCCTGGCTCTGGGTACGCAACAACACCAGCCTCCTTCGTCGGCCTACGGGGTTAGCTGTCGGGCTGGCGCTAAAGGAGCCTGCGCCCCCACGATCCGTGGGCTCGCCCCAAACTGGTGGTTCCCCCGCTCCCCGCCTCTCGAGTGGATCGGCGGGGACTCGGCTTTACCAGTTATCGAAGTGCGGGAGGCTACACGATCCGCACGACGTTTGCTTAGAGAACGCTAACAATTGGAGTAAATCGTGAGTTCGGTAGGTTGGACTCACCGTGGAGCTCGCCGGGAAGACGGTGCTTGTGAGCGGCGCGACGGGCGGTCTCGGTCGCGCGATCGCCGCCGCGCTCGCGGGCCGCGGCGCGACCCTCGTCCTCAGCTCGCGCAAGGGTGAGGCTCTCGAGCAGCTCGCGGCCGCGCTGCCCGGCGGCGGGCATCGGACCGCCGTCGCGGACCTCGCCGACGACGGGGCGCCGGAACGGCTCGCGGCCGAGGCGGGTGACGTCGACGGCCTGGTCGCCAACGCGGGCCTGCCCGGGACTGGGAGGCTCGACGACTTCAGCCAGGATGAGCTCGGCCGCGTGCTGCGCGTCAACCTCGAGGCGCCGATCCGCCTCACCCGCGAGCTCGTTCCCGGGATGCAGGAGCGCGGCAGCGGTCACCTGGTGTACGTCACCTCGCTGGCGGGCAAGGCGATCAGCCCGCGCGCCTCGCTGTACTCCGCGACCAAGTTCGGGCTGCGGGGGTTCGCGCTCGGGTTGCGCGAGGACCTGTGGAAGCGCGGGATCGGCGTTTCGCTCGTCACCCCGGGGTTCGTGCGCGACGCGGGGATGTTCGCCGACAGCGGCGCGAAGCCGCCGCCCGGATTCGGCACCACGACCCCCGAGAAGGTCGCCGACGCGGTGCTGCGCGCGATCGAGCGCAACCGCCACGAGGTCGAGGTTGCCCCCATCGTCACGCGCGTGCTGTCGAACTTCGCGATGCGGCGCCCCGAGATCGCGGCGCGGATCGCGTACCGGCGCGGGGCGGGCACGAGGATCGCCGAGCGGGTCGCCAACGGCCAGGCTGACAAGCGCTGAGCCGTTTCACAGCCCGCGTTCCGGGGGAGGCATACTGAAGGTATGAGCGACGCGGACAGCTTCGGAGCGCGTTCCACGCTCGAGGTCTCGGGGCGCGAGTACGAGATCCACCGGCTCGACGCTCTGCAGGAGAAGTTCGACGTCGCCCGGCTCCCGTACTCGTTGAAGGTGTTGCTCGAGAACGCGCTCCGGCTCGAGGACGGCGATTCGGTCGGGGCTGACGACGTGGAGGCGATCGCGTCGTGGGATGCCCAGGCCGAGCCCGCGGAGGAGATCCCGTTCCAGCCCGCCAGGGTGCTGATGCAGGACTTCACGGGCGTGCCCGCGATCGTCGACCTGGCCGCGATGCGCGACGCGATCGAGCGGCTCGGCGGCGATCCGAGCGCGATCAATCCCCTCGTCCCGGTCGATCTGATCATCGACCACTCGGTGCAGGTCGACGCATTCGGCAACCCGCGCGCCTTCGACATCAACGCCGACCGCGACTACGAGCGCAACGGCGAGCGCTACGCGTTCCTGCGCTGGGGCCAACAGGCGTTCGACAACTTCCGCGTCGTCCCGCCGGCGACCGGGATCTGCCATCAGGTCAATCTCGAGTACCTGGGTCGCGTCGTATTCACGGAGGACCAGGATGGGGGGAGCCGCCCGAGGGGCGGCGAGGGGGGCGGAGCCCCCCGTGCCTACCCCGACACCCTCGTGGGCACCGACTCGCACACGACGATGATCAACGGCCTCGGCGTGCTCGGGTGGGGAGTAGGAGGGATCGAGGCCGAAGCGGCGATGCTCGGTCAGCCGATCTCGATGCTGCTCCCCCAGGTCGTCGGGTTCCGGCTCGACGGCGAGCTGCCGGAGGGCTCGACCGCGACCGACCTGGTCCTGACCGTGACCGAGATGCTGCGCGAGCGGGGGGTGATAGGGAAGTTCGTCGAGTTCTTCGGACCGGGCATGCACACACTGGGGCTCGCCGACCGGGCGACGATCGGCAACATGTCGCCCGAGTTCGGCTCCACTTGTGCGATCTTCCCCGTCGACCGCGAGACGCTTCGCTACCTCGAGTTCACGGGCCGGCCGACCGAGACGATCGAGCTCGTCGACGCATACGCCCGGGAGCAGGGCATGTTCCACGACGAGGAGTCCGAGGACCCGACCTTCTCGGAGACCCTGGAGCTCGACCTGTCCGAGGTCCAACCCTCGCTCGCGGGCCCGAAGCGCCCCCAGGACAGGATCCCCCTCGCCGAGGCGAAGTCGGCCTTCCTGGAGTCGCTGAGCGAGTTCGACCCGGAGGCGGCGGAGAGCCTCGGGAACGGCTACGACGAGGCGGTCGCCGAGACGTTCCCGGCCTCGGACCCGCCCGCCGAGGACCACAACGACGAGCGCGGCAAGCCTCGCCGCGCCGCCACGTCCGCGGTCGTCGAGGAGCGCACCGCGGAGCCTGTCTCCGTGACGCTCGAGGACGGCACCGAGACCGACGTCGACCACGGTCGCGTCGTGATCGCCGCGATCACGAGCTGCACCAACACCTCGAACCCCTCGGTGATGCTCGCCGCGGGCCTGCTCGCCCGCAACGCGGTCGAGCGCGGGCTCGACAGCAAGCCGTGGGTCAAGACGTCGCTCGCCCCGGGGTCGACCGTCGTCACCGACTACCTCGACCGGTCGGGCCTGACGGAGCACCTCGACGAGCTCGGCTTCAACCTCGTCGGGTACGGCTGCACGACTTGCATCGGAAACTCCGGCCCGCTTCCGGAACCGATCTCCCGCGCGGTGAACGGCCGCGATCTGGTCGTCTGCTCGGTCCTCTCGGGAAATCGCAACTTCGAGGGCCGGATCCAGCACGACGTGCGCAACAACTACCTTGCCTCGCCGCCGCTGTGCGTCGCGTACGCGCTCGCCGGGAGGATGGACATCGACCTGAACACGGAGCCGCTGGGCGAGGACCGGGACGGCAATCCGGTCTACCTCGCGGATCTGTGGCCTACGTCGGACGAGATCAAGGACACGGTCGCCGACGCGGTTCGAGCCGACATGTTCACGAAGAACTACGCGGACGTGTTCACCGGCGACGATCGGTGGCGTGAGCTCGACACCCCCGAGGGCGACCGCTACACGTGGCCGGACTCGACCTACGTCCGCGAGCCGCCGTTTTTCGCAGACATGGACCCGGAGCCGCCGCCGGTGGAGCCGATCGTCGGCGCCCGCGTCCTCGCGGTGCTGGGCGACAGCGTCACCACCGACCACATCTCGCCCGCGGGAGCGATCAAGAAGCAGAGCCCGGCGGGGCAGTGGCTGATCGAGCACGGTGTCGAGCCGCGGGACTTCAACTCGTACGGGTCGCGTCGCGGAAACTACGAGGTGATGACGCGAGGCACGTTCGCAAACGTGCGGCTCCGCAACCAGCTCGTCGAGCGCGAGGGCGGTTTCACGCGCCATTTCCCCGACGGCGAGGAGACGACGATCTACGACGCGGCGATCCGCTACCAGGATGAGGGCGTCCCGCTCGTCGTGCTGGCGGGGAAGGAGTACGGCGCCGGGTCGTCGCGCGACTGGGCGGCGAAGGGCACGTCGCTGCTAGGCGTGCGCGCGGTGATCGCGGTCAGCTTCGAGCGCATCCACCGCTCGAACCTGATCGGGATGGGCGTGCTTCCGCTCCAGTTCGCCGACGGCGAGGACGTCGCGACGCTGGGATTGAGCGGCGAGGAGGTATTCGACGTGTCCGACCTCGAAGGCGGGGAAGCCGAGACGGTGACCGTGACGGCGAAGCGGGACCGAGGCGATCCGGTGAGCTTCGAGGCGCGGGTTCGACTCGACACGCCGAACGAGGTCCTCTACTTCCAGCACGGCGGGATCCTCCTGCGGGTTCTGCGCGAGCTTCGCTGACCAACGGTTGACATTTGGTCGCGCGATGCGGGAGAATCACTGGTAACGGCGGGGAGCCTGGCATACTTTGAGAAGCTCGTCCCCGGCCAGTCCCGCCTCCGGGGACGATCGCGTCGGCATCCCTCCCTGGCTACCGACGCGCAGGCGTGGCGCGGGCCGTGCGGACCCCCTGCCTCCCACGGCCCCGCCCCGCCATCTTTAATACGCGTCGTGGATATCCAACCGGTGGCGGAGGCGGATCTCGACGAGTTGCTGCCGCTACTCCGCGGCTATTGCGACTTCTACGAGACTGAGCCAGGCGACGAGGAGCTGCTGGAGCTGTCGCGGTGGCTGATCGCACACCCCGAGGACGGGGTTCAGGTCCTCGCGCGCGACGACGACGGCGCCGCGATCGGGTTCGCGACCGTGTACTGGACG
This sequence comes from uncultured Thermoleophilia bacterium, assembly GCA_963756745.1. Taxonomy (GTDB): domain Bacteria; phylum Actinomycetota; class Thermoleophilia; order Solirubrobacterales; family 70-9; genus DASPWW01. Next base: position 71,894 of record CAVWOU010000015.1, on the reverse strand, counting down.
TGGCGCACCATGCATGCCGCCCGAGTGGCGGTGCTCGAGGACGTCTTCGTCGCGCCGGAGGCCCGCGGGTCGGGAGCGGCGGAGGCGCTGATCGGCGACGCTCTCGCCCGCGCCCGCGACCACGGAGCGCGCGATCTCACCTGGCAGACCGCGAAGACGAACGCGCGCGCGCAGGCGGTGTACGCCCGCGTCGGCTCGGAGCCGGACGACCGCTGGCTGGACTACTCGCTGCCGGCGTCGCGCACGTGAAGGTAGGGCTCAGCGAGCACCAAACGGCCATCGTCCGGCCAAGGACGGAACGAGATGACGGACGCAGCAAGCACCGAGAGTTTGTGAGTCGATTCGTTTAATCGGTGGTGATCACGACCTTTCCTCGAGCGTGACCCTTCTCCAGGTAACGGATCGCGTCAGGGACCTCGCTCAGCGCATAGGTCCTGTCGATCACCGGCGTCACCTTGCCCGCCTCGATGCGCTCCTTCAGAGAGTGCAGGTCTTCCTTGTTTGGATTCATCGTGAAGCTGGCCATTCGCTGGCTCACGAACCGTGACATGACGAGCGCCTTGAAGGTGCGACCCAGCGGGCCGATCCAGCGTCCGCTCGACTCCCCGCTGATCGGGATCAGCGTTCCCTTCGCGGTGAGCGCGCGCCTGAGCTCCGACGGCGAACGGGTCCCCGCCAGCTGGAAGATGAGGTCGTAGCGCCGTCCGCCCTGGGTGACGTCCTCCTTGGTGTAGTCGATGACGTGGTTCGCGCCGATCGATCGGACCATGTCCACGTTTCTCGTGCTGCACACGCCGGTGACCTCGGCGCCGAATGACTTCGCGAGCTGCACGGCGAACGTCCCCACGCCTCCCGACGCGCCGACGATCAAAGCCCTGTGCTCAGGCTCGATCCGGCCGTGATCGCGCAGACCTTGTAGAGCGGTCATCGCCGCCAGCGGCACGGCCGCCGCTTGCGCGATCGTCAGGTTGGCCGGTTTCGGCTCCACGAGATCCTCCGAGGCGAAGAGACAAAACTCGGCGAATGCGCCGAAACCGTGCCCGAAGGCGCTCCCGAACACCTCGTCGCCAGGCCGAATCGTCGTGACGCTGCGGCCGACCGCTTCGACCTGCCCCGCCACATCGCACCCCAGCACGCTGTCCCTCGGCTTGCCCAGCCCGAATGACAGGCGAGCTATGAACGGCTCTCCTCTCAAGATGTGCCAATCGGCGGAGTTGACCGAGGCCGCGTCAACCCGTACCAGCACCTCATCGTCCTCGACGACCGGCTTGTCGATGTCCCGAAGCTCCAGGACATCTGGTGAGCCGTACCTGTCTCTAACGACCGCCTTCACTCTTCCGCTCGATCCACGCGATCCCGATCACGCTCCCGACCGGGCCGGCGGGGGTGAGGGTCGCGGCGAGCAGGGTGTAGGGGGCCTCACGGCGCAGCACCGCCACCCACACGAGCAGGCAGAGGATGATGAACCCGATCCCGTGGCTGAGGCCGAATACGAACGTCTCGCCTTCGAAGCCCGGCGCGAGCCAGAAGAACAGCAGCGCCGCGAACAGGGCGAGCTCGATGTAGGAGGCCCATTTCACGAATGGGAAGAACGCGCCCGGGACGGGCTTTCGCAGCGCGTCGGCGGGACGCAGTTGGCTGTCGGTCTCGCCAGCCTCGCTCATCGAGCCGAGGGTAGCGACGAGGGAGCCCGGACCGGGTCGAACACCCTTGAGCGTGCGAACAGGCTGGTCCGCTGACTAGCCAGGCAGACTGTCGGTCTCGAACGTCGTGAGCACGATCCGCTCCTGCTCGGAGCGGTGCGCGGCGGGGTAGCCCTCGGAGGGAGCGGCGCGCTCCGGCCGGCCGATGTAGGAGAACTCGACGCCCTCGGGGACGATCTCGGGCATCCGCCGCACCATCACCTTCCACGCGCCCAGGTTCTGCGGCTCCTCCTGCACCCACGTGATCTCCTTCAGGTTCGGGTAGCGCGAGATCAGCTCGGCGAGCTGCTCGCTGGCGAACGGGTACAGGAGCTCGACCCGCGCGATCGCCACGTTCCGCGCGGACTCGCGGCGCTCGTGGCCGTCGAGGTCGTAATAGATCTTGCCGCTGCACAGCGCCAGGCGCTCGACCTCGTCGCGCCGATCGGCGGCCCGCGGGTCGTCGAGCACGAACTCGAACCGGCCCTCGGTCAGGTCCTCGAGCCGCGAGGAGGCGGCCGGCAGCCGCAGCAGCCCCTTCGGCGTGAACACGATCAGCGGGCGTGGCTTGGAGATCCTGGCCTGGCGTCGCAGCAGGTGGAAGTACTGCGCCGACGTCGTCGGGTTCGCGAGCCGGATATTCCCCTCGGCCGCTAGCGCGATGAAGCGCTCGATGCGTGCGCTCGAGTGCTCCGGCCCCCCGCCCTCGTAGCCGTGCGGCAGCAGCAGCGTCAGCCGGGTCGTCTGACCCCACTTCGACTCGCCCGAGACGATGAAGCTGTCGATGATCACCTGGGCGGCATTGGCGAAATCGCCGAACTGGGCCTCCCACAGGATCAGGCTGCTCGGCGAAGCCGCCGCGTATCCGTACTCGAATCCGAGGCAGGCGATCTCGGACAGCGGGCTGTTGTGAAGCTCGAACGGCGCCTTGGCCTCCGAGAGGTGCTGGATCGGCACGTAGCGAAGCCCGGTGTTCTCATCGTGGAGCGCGAGGTGGCGGTGCGAGAACGTCCCGCGCTCGGTGTCCTGTCCCGTGAGCCGGATGTGGGTTCCCTCCGTCAGCAGCGACGCGAAGGCGAGCGTCTCGGCGTGACCCCAGTCGATCCCGCCCTCGTCCATCGCGTCGCGGCGCCGGAACAGCGGCTTGCGGAGCTTGCGGTGGATCGTGAAGCTCTCGGGGACCACCAGCAGCTCCTCGTTGAGCGAGCGCAGTCGCTCCTCGGCGACGGCGGTGTCGACGTCGGGGCTCTTCGTCCGGTCGAGCTCGGCGGTCCCGGTGGAGGTCGACGGCGCCTCGTAGTCCCCGGCCTCCATCTTCTCCCGCAGCCGCTTGAGCGCCGCGCTGAGCTCGTCGCGCCGCCGTTTCGTGTCCGCGTCGACCTCCTCCTTGGACACCACCCCTTCGCTGATCAGCTTCTCGGCGTAGATCTCGCTCACCGGCGGGTGCTGCTTGATCAGGGCCGCCATCTTGGGTTGCGTGTACGCCGCCTCGTCGGTCTCGTTGTGCCCGTATCGCCGGTAGCCGATCAGGTCGATCACGACGTCTCGCTTCCACTCCTGCCGGTAGGCCATCGCGAGACGGACCGCCGCAATGCACGCCTCGACGTCGTCGGCGTTCACGTGGATGATCGGCACGTTGTAGCCCTTCGCCATGTCGGCCGCGTACGGCGTCGAGCGCGCCTCTTCCGGGTCGGTCGTGAACCCCACCTGGTTGTTGGTGATGATGTGGACCGTGCCGCCGGTGGCGTACCCCTTGAGCGCCAGCAGGTTGAGCGTCTCGGCGACCACCCCCTGGGCGGGGAACGCCGCGTCGCCGTGCAGCAGCAGCGGGACCACGCGGCTGGGATCGTGAAGCAGCTCTGCGCCGGAATGGGATGACTGCTCGGCGCGCGCCCCCCCGGTCACGACGGGGTCGACGAACTCGAGGTGGCTCGGATTCGGGTACAGGCGCATCCTGATCTCGCCGTCGTCCCGCGTCGCGAAGGTTCCCTCGGCGCCGTAGTGGTACTTGACGTCTCCCGTGCCGCGGTGGGGAATCGCGGCCACGGCCTTCACCTGCTCGATCGCCTTCGCGCCCTCGAACTCGGCGAAGATTGACTCCACCGAGCGGCCGAGGTTGTGGGCCAGAACACTGAGGCGACCGCGATGCGCCATCCCGAGCACGACCTCGGCGGCGCCGTTCGGCGCCGCGAGGTTTGCGACCTCGTCGATCATCGGCACGGTCGCGTCGAGCCCCTCGATCGAGAACACCTTCTGGCCCAGGTAGGCCCTCTCGACGAAGCGCTCGAACTGGAACACGTCGAGCAGGCGGTCGAGGAGCGCGCGCTTCTCCTCGGGGGAGAGCTCCTGGCGATGCCAGTTGGTCTCGATCCTCTCCCGCAGCCACATGCGCTGCTTGTGCGAGGAGAGGTGCTCGATCTGATACGCGATCGTCCCGCAGTAGTCCTCGCGCATCCTCGGCAGAACGTCGAGCAGCGTCTGGCCCGGGCACTCCACCCTCAGGATCGAGGCTGGGACCTTCGCCATCAGCTCCGGGGTCAGGTTGAGGTTCTCCGGCTCCAGTGCGGGGTCGCCCTTCGGCTCATGTCCGAGGGGATCCAGGTTGGCGGCGAGGTGCCCATGGGTGCGGTAGGCCTTGAGCAGCGAGGTCGCCGCCTGAACCGCCTGCAGCAGCTCCATGCTCGGCATCTCGTCCGTGACGCGCGCCTCGGCCGGCGCGGGCACCGGGCCCGGGAGCGGGGGCGCGGAGGCCGAGGCGGGGTGCGCCGCGGTGACGACGCCGGAATCGACTCCGAGCGACTCGGCGACCGACTCGTAGAAGCCGTCCTCCCCCTGCAGCAGCTCGTCGATCCGGCGCAGGTACGAGCCGGACTCCGCGCCCTGAATCACGCGATGGTCGTAGGTCGAGGTCATCGTCATCACCTTGGAGACCCCGAGTGCCTTCACCTTGTCGGCGGGCGCGTGCTGCCACTCCACGGGGTGGGCGATTGATCCGGTCGCGATGATCGCCCCCTGGCCGCTCATCAGGCGGGGTACCGAGGCCACGGTGCCGAGCCCCCCCGGGTTGGTGAGGGTGATGTTCGTTCCCTGGAAGTCGTCCGGGGTGAGCTTGTTCTCCCGGGTCTTGGTGATCAGGTCCTCGTAGTAGGAGTGAAAGCTCGAGAACTCGAGTGTCTCGGCGGCCTTGATGCAAGGCACCATCAGCCCGCGCGAGCCGTCCTTGCGCTCCACATCGACCGCGATGCCGAGGTTGACGTGCTCGGGCTGGACCGCAAGCGGCTTGCCGTCGCGCTCCTCGTACGTGCGGGTCATCACGTTCCACTCCGTGGCCGCCCGGGTCATCGCCCACGCCACGAGGTGGGTGAACGAGACCTTCATCCCGCGCTCCTTCAGCGCCGCGTTGAGCGCCTTGCGCTTCGCGTCGAGCGTGTCGACCGCGAGCGTGCGGAAGGAGGTCGCGGTGGGGATCGCAAGGCTGTCGTTCATCGCCTTCGCGAGCATCCCCGCGGGGCCTCGAAGGACATCAATGCTTGCCGCCTCCTCCGCTTCGCGTCCGGGGGCGGCAAGGTCTGTTGAGGGACGAGCTTGCGTTTGGGCGCCGTCGCCGCCGTCGGCGGCGAGCACGTCGGCCTTCGTGATCCGGCCGCCGATGCCGGTCCCGCGGACCGAGCCGATGTCGACGCCGCGCTCGGCCGCGACCCGCCGCGCCACCGGTGAAGATCGCTTGCCGTCTCCGACCTCGACCTCCGCAGCGGCGGGTGGCGGTGCCTCCTCGGTCGCCGGCCCGGTTTCGAGCCCGTCGCCGTCGCCGTCGGCGGGAGCCGGGGTCGGTGGCTCCTCGGTCTGGGCGGACGCGCCGTTACCGGACGGCTCTCCTCCCGACTCGAGCTCGGCGAGCACCTCGCCCACCTGGACGGTCTCGTCCTGGCCCTTGAGGATCTTCGCGATCGTGCCACTCTCCGGCGCGGGCACCTCGGCGTCCACCTTGTCGGTCGAGACCTCGACCACGGTGTCGCCCTCCTCGACGAACTCCCCCTCCTGCTTATGCCACTCGAGGATGGTGCCCTCCGTCACCGATTCACCCATCTGCGGCATCTGAATCTGGACGGTTTCCGTCGTCGTCATGTCCCCCTACTGAGTCTAGGAAAAAGCGTCGGGTGGACGTGGGCGGGCGTGGTCAGACCACGCGAGCGATCACGTACACCTCGTTCGCGACCGTGTCGAACACGTCGCTGACCACGAACTCGCGCGCCGGAGCCTCGTGGTCGCAGAAGCCGCATCGCATCCGGCGCCCGGCCGGAACGCGGTCCTCGATCAGGACCGGGAGGTTGCAGCCCGGGCACACCAGCGCGCCGTGGGCGATCTGCTGGACGCCGTCGCGCGCAATCCGCCGCTCCTCACCGATGTCGGCGGCGCGCACCTTGCGCGTCTCGCGGACGGGCTCCCTGCCGAACGGATCGAGGTGTAGAGCCAATTTATCTGGGCACCGAGCATCGGGCGCGAAGCGCCCGACTGCGAGGCGAGTAGCAGGTCGCCGTAATGATTCAGAGTGTAGGGTCCGAGCCTCCAGATGAGCTATTTCGTCACCGGTGCGACGGGCTTCATCGGGCGCAACCTGATCGAGTGCCTGCTGCGGCGGGAGGGGACGATCTACGTGCTGGTGCGCGAGGGCTCGCGCGGTCGGCTGGAGGAGCTCCGCAACCGCTGGGGCGTGGGGGAGAACCGCGTCGTCGAAGTCATCGGCGACGTCTCCCAGCCGCGGCTCGGCTGCGACGACCGCATCGCCGAGCTGCGAGGAAAGGTCGACCACTTCTTTCACCTCGCGGCGATCTACGACATGACCGCTGACGCGGAAAGCCAGCACGCGGCCAACGTCGAGGGCACGCGCAACGCCGTGGCGCTCGCCGAGGCGATCGAGGCCGGGCGCTTCCACATGGTGAGCTCGATCGCCGCCGCCGGCCTATACAAGGGCGTGTGGCGCGAGGACATGTTCGACGAGGCGGAGGACCTCGACACGCATCCTTACTTCCGCACCAAGCACGAGTCGGAGCGGGTCGTGCGAGAGGAGTGCGACCGGCCGTGGCGGGTGTACCGGCCGGGGATCGTGGTCGGAGACTCGAGGACCGGTGAGATCGACAAGATCGACGGCCCGTACTACTTCTTCAAGCTGATCCGGCGACTGCGCAACACGGTGCCCCAGTGGATTCCGCTGATCGGCGTCGAGGGGCGGGAGATCAACCTCGTCCCGGTCGACTTCGTCGTCCAGGCCATGGATCACATCGCCCACCTCGACGAGGGCGACGGCAAGGCGTTCAGCCTCACCGACCCCAACCCGAGGAGCGCGGGCGAGGTCATCGACATATTTGCTCGCGCGGCCCACGCGCCGCAGTCCGCGGGTCGGATCCCGGCCGGCGCAATCGACGCGGTGTCCCCGCTCGCGCGCGCCGCGCTCACGACGGTTCCGGGCCTCAACCTGGTCGCCGACAGCGTCCTGGCCGAGTTCGGGATTCCGCGCTCGGTGCTCACGTACGTCAACTATCCGACGAGCTTCGACTCGAGCCAGGCGCAGCGCGCGCTGAAGGGCACCAACATCCGCGTCCCGCCGCTCGAGGCGTATGCGGACAAGCTGTGGGACTACTGGGAGCGCCACCTCGACCCCGACCTGTTCCGCGACCGCTCGCTCGCCGGCGCGGTCAGGGGGCGCGCCGGGGTGATCGGGGGCGCCAGCGAGGTGATCGGCCAGCAGGTGCCCGACGAGGCTTTGCGGCTCGTGCGCCGCGTGCGCGGCGCCGCGAGGCTGGATACCGCCGTCCGTGGCCGGGTCGTGCTCATAACCGGCGCGTCGTCCGGGATCGGGCGCGCGGCGGCGCTGAAGATCGCCGACGCCGGCGGGAACGTGCTGCTCGTCTCGCGCACCCGCGAGAAGCTGGAGGAGGTCAAGGCCGAGATCGAGGCGTCGGGCGGCACCGCGTTCGTGCATCCCTGCGATCTGAGCGACACCGAAGACATCGATCGGATGGCGGACGAGGTTCTCGCCGAGCACGGTCACGTCGACATCCTCGTCAACAACGCCGGCAAGTCGATCCGACGCTCGGTCGCGCTCTCCTACGACCGCTTTCACGATTACCAGCGCACGATGCAGCTCAACTACTTTGGGCCCGTGAACCTGATGCTCAAGCTGCTGCCGAAGATGCGCGAACGCAAGCAGGGCCACATCGTGAACATCAGCTCGATCGGCGTGCAGACGAACACGCCGCGGTTCTCCGCCTACGTTGCGTCGAAGGCGGCGCTTGACGCGTTCTCGCGCTCGATCGCGTCGGAGATGATCGACGACGGCGTCACGATCACGACCATCCACATGCCGCTGGTCCGCACGCCGATGATCGCGCCGACCAAGATGTACCGGCGCTTCCCGACGATCACGCCCGAGAAGGCCGCCGACATGATCTGCGAGGCGATCATCGACAAGCCAAAGCGGATCGCGACCCCGCTCGGGACCCTCGGCCAGCTGCTGTACGCGATCAACCCGCGCTCGATGGACTACATCCTCAACACCGCCTACCAGCTGTTCCCGGACTCAAGCGCCGCGCGGGGCGAGAAGCGGGAGCCGCAGGCGCCGAGCACCGACGAGGACGCCTCGCGCGAACAGGTCGCTTTCGCGTACCTGATGCGAGGCGTGCACTGGTAACCACCGTCCGGCGGCTGAGCCATTGGGGTTGGGGCCACGCCGACCGCCAGGCGAGCCGCGAGCAGCTCGAGGAGATGGCGCCCGGGGTCCGGGAGCGACTGGGGTTTGGCGGCGAGGAGGTCGAGGAGCCGGTGCCGCTCGACGAGATCGAGCTCCCGCCACCGCGGCTGAGCGCGCCCGAGTCGATGGCGGAGATCGTCACCGGCGACCGCTACGAGCGCGTCTCGCACGCGTACGGGAGGGCGTACCGCGACGTTGTGCGGGCGTTCCGGGGGCGGATCGACAATCCACCCGACCTCGTCGCCCATCCTCGCGACGAGGACGAGGTCGCGGCGGCGCTCGAGTGGTGCGCCGACTCGGGCGCCGCCGCGATCCCGTTCGGCGGCGGGACCAGCGTCGTCGGCGGAGTCGAGGCGCGGGTGAGTGACGAATACGCCGGCGTTGTGAGCATCGACCTCAGGCGGCTCGACCGCGTTCTCGAGATCGACGAGGCCTCGCGCGCCGCGCGGATCCAGGGTGGTGCGCTCGGACCAACGCTCGAGGACCAGCTTCGCCCCCACGGGCTCACGCTGCGTCACTTCCCGCAGTCGTTCGAGTTCTCGACGCTCGGAGGCTGGATCGCGACGCGGTCCGGCGGGCACTTCGCGACCCTCTACACGCACGTCGACGACCTCGTCGAGTCGGTCCGGGCGATCACCCCGAGCGGCGACTGGGACAGCCGCCGGCTCCCGGGGTCCGGCGCCGGGCCGAGCCCCGACCGGATGCTCATCGGGTCGGAGGGAATACTGGGCGTGATCACCGAGGCTTGGGTGCGCTTGCAGGAGCGACCGCGCTTCAAGGCCTCGGTCGGCGTCGCGTTCGACGACTTCGACGCGGCGGCCCGCGCGGTGAGGGAGATCTCACAGAGCGGGCTCAACCCCTCGAACTGCCGCCTGCTCGACGAGGCCGAGTCCGAGCTCACCCACGCCGGGCCGCCGGGCAAGGCGCTGCTGGTGCTCGGCTTCGAGTCCGCGCACCATCCGGTGGACGGATCGATGGAGATCGCGATCGCCGCGGCCCGCGATCACGGCGGGGAGCCTGGAGAGGTGAGGGGCCAGGGCTCCGGCGGCGGATCCGACGACGCCGTCGGCGCATGGCGCCAGGCGTTCCTCGCCGCGCCCTACCTCCGCGACAACTTCGTCGCGCTGGGCGTGCTCACCGACACGTTCGAGACCGCGATCACCTGGGACCGCTTTGCCGATTTCCACGCGCGGGTGATGGACGCGGCGCGCGCGGCGGTCGCGGAGGCGTCCGGCGTGCCCGCGACCGGCGACGGAGCCCCGCGCCTGAGCTGCCGCTTCACGCACGTCTACCCCGACGGTCCGGCTCCGTACTACACGGTGCTCGCGCCGGCGCGCCGCGGCTTCGAGGTCGAGCAGTGGGACGCGGTCAAGGCCGCGGCCTCCGAGGCGATTCTCGCGGCCGGCGGCACGATCACCCACCACCACGCCGTCGGCCGCGACCATCGCCCGTGGTACGACAGGCAGCGCCCCGACCAGTTCGCCGAGGCGCTTCGCGCCGCGAAGCGGGCCGTGGATCCCGGCGCGACGCTTAATCCCGGCGTGCTGCTCGATCCGTAGGGACTGGGCTAGGCCCTAACCTTTGCCCGCTATGGAGAGCCTTTCCGAGCGCGAGGGCGCCGTAGCCGAGCCGGCCGCGCCGCGGCCGAGCGCCGCTCCCCGATTCGCGACCGCACGGGCGCTGCTCGTTGCGATGCGCCCGCCGGAGTGGATCAAGAACCTGCTCGTCTACGCGGGGCTTCTGTTCTCGCAGCAGTTCGACGACCTCGGGCTCGTGCTGGAGGTGACGCTCGTCTTCGTTGCGTTCTGCGCGATCTCGAGCGCGGGCTATCTCGTCAACGACCTCCTCGACGTCGCTCACGATCGCCGCCACCCGGAGAAGCGCCACCGACCGATCGCGAGCGGGGCGCTCTCCGAGCGCGTCGCTTGGACCGCGGCGATCGTCCTCGCCGTCGCGGCGGTGGGGCTCGCCCTGGCCGCGGTCTCCGCAGAGATCGCCGGGCTCGTCGCGCTGTACGGAGCGATCACCGTCGCGTACTCGGTGATCCTCAAGCGGCTCGTGATCATCGACGTGATGACGATCGCCGGGCTGTTCATCCTCCGGGTCGTGGCGGGCGCCGTTGCGGTCGACGCGCAGGCCTCGGAGTGGCTGCTGCTGTGTACCGGGATGCTCGCCCTGTTCCTCGGGTTCACGAAGCGGCGCCAGGAGGCGATGGAGGAGATGGCCGACAACGCGGAGACGCGTCCCGTGCTCGAGCACTACTCGGTCGCGTACCTCGACCAGATGGTGGCGATGGTCACCGCGGCGGCGATCATCAGCTACGCGATCTACGCGGTCAACAGCCCCAATATCGGCAGCGAGATGCTCGCCACCGCACCCTCCGTGCTGTACGGGATCTTCCGCTACCTGTACCTGATCTACGACCGTCGCGACACGCGCTCGACCGCGACGATCCTGACCGAGGATCCGGGGATGATCTTCGCCGGGGTGACGTGGGTCGGGATCGCGCTGGTGATGCTGTACGCGGTGAACTAGACGCGGCGCGATCCAATACGCTGTTGACTGGCCAGTCGGCCAGCACCCGATGGACCTGACGCTGAACCAAGAAGAGCAGGCGTTCCGCGACGAGGTCCGCTCGTGGCTCGACGCCAATCACCCGGGCACCGCCCCGGAGGGAGACGACCAGGCTCGGTTCGAGTTCGAGCGCGAGTGGCAGGGCAAGCTGCACGCGGCCGGCTGGGCGGGCATCTCGTGGCCGAAGGAGTACGGCGGGCGCGGCGCGACGCTGATCGAGCAGACGATCTTCAGCGAGGAGATGGCCCGCTCGAAGGCGCCGCGGCCGGCCAACGTGCTCGGGCTCGTGATGGGCGGACCTGTGGTGATCGCCCACGGGTCCGAGGAGCAGAAGGAGCGCTTCCTCGAGCCGATCCTCTCCGCGGAGGAGATCTGGTGCCAGGGGTTCTCGGAGCCGGAGTCGGGCTCGGACCTCGCATCGCTGAAGACGAAGGCCGTGCAGCAGAACGGCGGGTGGGGGGTCACCGGGCAGAAGGTGTGGACGACCTTTGCCCACGAGGCGAAGTGGTGCATGCTGCTCGCGCGCTCGGACCCCGATGTCCCCAAGCACAAGGGCCTCACCTACTTCATCCTCGACATGGAGCAGGATGCCGTCGACGTTCGGCCGCTGCGCCAGATAACCGGCGAGGCGGAGTTCAACGAGATCTTCATGGAGGACGCGTACGTTCCCGACGAGAACGTGGTCGGCGCCGTCGGGAACGGATGGATGGTCGGGATCACGACGCTGATGCACGAGCGCGCCGGGCTCGGTGCGGCCTCGGCGGTCGCGCTGCGCCGCGACCTCGACGAGCTGATCGCCCTGGTTCGTGAGCGCGGTCTGGACGAGGACCCGCTGATCCGCGACAAGATCGCGCGGCTCCAGATCTCGACCGAGGCGCTGCGGCTCGGGGGCCTGCGAACCCTGACCCAGACCATGCGCACCGGCATCCCCGGCCCCGAGGGGTCGCTCGCGAAGTGGCAGTGGGCCGAGGCCAATCAGGCGCTGACCGAGCTCGCGACCGAGGTGCTCGGCCCCGAGGGCCTCGAGCGGAACGGATGGAGCTACCGCTTCCTCCGCGCGCGGGCGAACTCGATCGAGGGCGGGACGACCGAGGTGATGAAGAACATCGTCGCCGAGCGTGTTCTCGGCTTGCCGAGGCTGAGGTAGGGGCTGGATGGACTTCGGGTTCACGGACGAGCAGCAGGAGATCAAGCGCACCGCGCACGAATTCCTGACCTCGCGCTTCAGCCCCGAGAAGGTTCGCGAGCTCGCCGAGTCGCGAAGCTACGACGACTCCCAGTGGCGGGAGATCCGCGAGCTCGGGTGGCCGGGGATCGCGATCGACGAGGCGCACGGCGGCCAGGGGCTGGGCATGGTCGAGCTGGTGATCCTGAGCGAGGAGCTGGGCTACGCGTGCGCCCCGACGCCGTTCCTCTCGAACGCCGCCGCGGGTCTTCTGATCGACGCGATAGGCAGCGACGACCAGCGGGAGGGCTGGCTCCCAGGCATCGCGTCCGGCGAGGTCCGCGGCGCGGCCGCGTTCACCCCGGACGATCAGCCGATCGTCCCCGACGCCCGCGGCGCGGCCGTGATCGTGCTTCCCGAGGGCGACGGCGTGCGCGTGGTGCAGGGTGCGGACGCCGAGGTGGAGGCCCTCGAGCTGATCGACGCGACGCGCCAGTACGCGCGAGTGAGCGCCTCGAACGGCGATTCGCTTCCGGGCGACCCTGCACCGGGCGTCGACCGCGTTGCGGTGGCGGTTGCCGCCGAGCTGACGGGCATCGCCCAGCGGGCGATGGAGATGGCGGTGGAGTACGCGAAGGAGCGCGAGCAGTTCGGCCGCCCGATCGGCTCCTACCAGGCCGTTTCGCACCTCTGCGCCCAGATGCTTCTCGACACCGAGGAGGCTCGCTCGCTCACCTACTACTCCGCGTGGGCGGCCGACGCCGAGCCCGAGTCGCTGTCGCTTGCCGCGGCGATGGCGAAGGCGCGCGCGTCGGACGCGGCGTGGAGCGTGACAGCGTCGGCGCTCCAGGTCCTCGGTGGGATCGGGTTCACGTGGGAGCACAACCTGCACTTCCTGCTCAAGCGGGCGCGGGCGACCGGGCAGCTGATGGGCACCGCTGGGCAGTACCGCGGCCGTGTCGCCGACCTGCTCGGCCTCGCCGCCGAGCCGGTCGCAGGTTAGTCCTGGTCCGGAAGAACTTCGACGTCGGAGACGAGCTGAGTCTTCCCTCGCAGGCGGTACTCGACGTCGACGACCTCATGCTTTCGGTACGTGCCGAACAGGCCGAGCAGCATCGCCAGCCACCGGACTCCAGACACCTTGCCCTCCTTGACGATCGGGCGGTTGAAGGTGATCTCGCCGCCGCCGACGCGGTAGTCCTCGCCCTCGGTCTGGCGCACCCCGTTCAGGTACACGCCGTATGGCGGCTCGGCGCCGCGCGGGAGGCGCACGCGCCGCCCGACCTCGACTCCCTCCTCCGTCCTTCCGATCTCGATCCGGCCCTCGGCCATCAGTGCTCACCGCCGAGGGCCGTCCGGACTGCGTCGTACGCGTTCCGCCCGCCGCCGGGCTCGAGCCGCTTCTTGAAGATCCCCCCTCGATAGGGAACGAGCCGGCCGTCGCCCATCACGTCGACGCCGGCCTCGGGGCGGCGGATCCGGCCGGGGCCGGTGATCTCGAGCCGGGCGTGCACGCGTCGCTCGGGCTCGTACGTGCGGAACATCTTCACCTCGTCCAGAGGCCCCTCGGCCTGTATCGCCTCCGCGGTCCGCTGGAGCTCGGCGATCGCTTCGTCCAGGCTCTCGAACTGCTGTCGCTTGACCTCGGAGCCGTGCCGAACCGTAAGACGCCACATCACTCCCGCGACGTGCTCCGCTTCGCGTCCGCCGTCGCGGGGTCTACTTAGGCTCCTCTGCGTGGGCGCTTCGGGCGGCGGGCGGGCGGACCGGTGATCTTCTCGGGCCCCTCGCGATCGCCGATCGCCACGTACTCACGCTCGCGCTCCCCGATGTAGATCTGACGCGGCCGGGCGATCTTTTGCTCCGCGTCGTCGTTGAGCTCCATCCACTGCGATACCCAGCCCGACGTGCGCGGGATCGCAAAGATGACGGTGAACATCGCCGTCGGGATGCCGAGCGCCTCGTAGATGATCCCCGAGTAGAAGTCGACGTTCGGGTACAGCTTGCGTGAGGTGAAGTACTCGTCGTCGAGCGCCCGCTTCTCGAGCTCGGTGGCGATGTCGATGAGGTGGTTGTCCGCGGTGGCTTCGAGGACCTCGTCGACATGCTTCTTGATGATCCGGGCGCGCGGGTCGTAGTTCTTGTACACGCGGTGCCCGAAACCCATCAAGCGCTCCTCGCGCTTCTTCACGCCCTCTAGGAAGTCGGGGATGTTGTCCGGGGTCTCGATCCGGCGCAGCATCCGTAGCACGGCCTCGTTGGCGCCGCCGTGCAGCGGCCCGTACAGCGCCGCGACGCCGGCGGCGACCGCCGAGTACGGGTCGACCTGGGAGGAGCCGACGCCGCGCACGGCGTTGGTGGAGCAGTTCTGCTCGTGGTCCGCGTGGAGGATGAACAGGACGTCGAGCGCGTGCTCGAGCCGCGGGTCGGGCTCGTACTTGGCCTCCGTCTTCTTGAACATCATCGACAGGAAGTTGCCCGCGTAGCGGAGGTCGTTGTCCGGGTAGACGTACGGAAGCCCCATGTTGTGCCGGTAGGCGAACGCGGCGAGGGTCGGCATCTTGGCGATCAGCCGGATCGCCGCCATGTAGCGCTCCTCGGGGTCGTCGATGTGCTTCGCGTCCGGGTAGAAGGTCGACAGCGCGCCGACCGACGCGAGCAGCATCCCCATCGGGTGGGCGTCGTAGCGGAACCCCTCGAGGAACTTCTTGATGTCCTCGTGGACGAAGGTGTGGTGGGTGATGTCGTAGACCCAGCGGTCGAGCTGGGCCTGGGTCGGAAGTTCGCCGAAGATCAGCAGATAGGCGACCTCGAGGTATGTCGAGTGCTCGGACAGCTGCTCGATCGAGTAGCCGCGATGCTCGAGCACGCCGGCCTCGCCGTCGATGAAGGTGATCGCCGAGCGGCACGACGCCGTGTTCGTGAACGCGGGGTCGTAGGACATCATCCCGAAGTCGTCGTCGGACACCTTGATCTGGCGCAGGTCCATCGCCCGCACCGTCCCGTCGGTGATCTCGACGTCGTATCGCTCACCGGTGCGGTTGTCGGTGATCGAGAGCGTGTCGTCGGGCTTGCCGTCACCCTCGGTGCGCTTCTCCTCCACCGTCTCGACCGGCGAGTTCTCGGTCTGCTGCTCGGTCGCCATGCTCACCTCCTCGGGCGTGGATGTGCGCTTCCCTGAGCGCAGTATCGCAGTTTGGGGGTTCCGGCCAGAGGCGCTTGCGACCCTCGTGTGAAGGGTGGCTCGGACCTTAGGTGACCGCGAGATCGAAGTGCGTGAGGCGCCGCAGCGCCTCGTAGCGCTCCTCGATCTCCTCCCGCGTGAGCCCGGCGACGCGCTCGGTCCCGAAGTCCTCGACGTTGAACGACGCGAGCACGGTGCCGTAGGCCATCGCGCGCCGTAGCGTCTCGGGCGAGGCGCGCTCCGGGTCCTCGGCGTCGAGGTAGCCGAGGAATCCTCCCGCGAAGCTGTCGCCGGCGCCGGTCGGGTCGCGGACGTCCTCGAGCAGGTATCCGGGGATCGCGAAGAAGCCGTCCGCGGTGAACAGCGCCGCGCCGTACTCGCCGCGCTTCGCCACGACGATCTCGGGACCCATCTCCATCGCGGCGCGGGCGGCGCGGGCGAGGTTCGGCTCCTCGGTCAGCATCCGAAGCTCCGCGTCGTTGAGCATCAGGCAGTCGACCTCCGCGATGGCGGCCGCGAGCGTGTCCCGCGTGGTCTCGATCCACAGGTTCATCGAGTCGAGAGCGACGAGCCGGGCGTCGCACTGGGCGCGGACGCGGCGTTGGAGCTCCGGCTGGATGTTGCCGAGGAACAGGGCGTCCGCCGTGCGCGATGCGTCCGAGAGCTTGGGCTCGAACTCGCCGAACACGTTGAGCTGCGTCTCGTCGGTGTGCGCGACGTTGAGATCGTGGCCGTAGTGCGCGCGCCAGAAGAACGTCTTGCCCCCCTCGACACGCTCGATGTCGTCGGTCTCGACGCCGCGCGACTCGAGGATTGCGAACTCGTCCGGGCCGAAGTCATCGCCGACGGGCCCGACCGCCCGCACCGCGGTGAAGAAGCTCGCCGCGAGCGAGAAGTGGACCGCGGACCCGCCCAGCATCTTGTCGCGCTCGCCGAACGGCGTACGCACCGCGTCGAAGGCGATCGAGCCGACGACGGTCAGCGACATCCGTTTGGTTGTCCGCAGTGCGTGGCTGACATAGTGCCCAGCGGGGACGAAGTACGTGATCCTAGAGCGCCGACGCCATAAGATCGTCTGCGTGAAGGCAATCCAGATCACCGAGTTCGGGGGGCCGGAGGTGCTCGAGCACACCGAGGTACCCGACCCCGAGCCGGGGGACGGCGAGGTCCTGGTGCGCGTGGCGCGCTCCGGGATCAACTTCGCCGACACGCATCAGCGCCGCAACGACTACCTGGCGCCCGCCCAGGTCCCGATGATCCCCGGCGGCGAGGTCAGCGGGACGACGCCTGACGGCACCCGGGTCGCGGCGCTGCTCGCGGGTGGTGGATACGCGGAGCTGGTCGCGGTCCCGGAGGCGTATCTCGTGCCCGTCCCCGACGAGGTCGGCGACGATCAAGCCGCCGCGTTGCTGCTACAGGGCCTTACCGCTTGGGCCATGCTCAAGGTCTCGGCGCACCTCGAGCCCGGCGAGAGCGTGCTCGTGCACGCGGCCGGGGGCGGCGTGGGCACACTTGCGGTCCAGCTCGCGACGCGGATGGGAGCCGGACGGGTGATCGGGCTTGCGTCGAGAGCGGAGAAGCGCGAGCTCGCCGAGAGGCTGGGCGCGGACGCGACGGTCGATTCGACCGCCGACAATCTCGAGGCCGCGATCCTCGAGGCCAACGAGGGCAAGCAGGTGGATGTCGTGCTCGAGATGTGCGGCGGCAAGGCCTTCGAGGACAGCTACGCGGCGCTGGCGCCGTTCGGCCGCCTCGTGGTCTACGGGATCGCGTCGCGGGAGCCGAATACCGTCAACACCGGCGAGCTGATGCGCTCCACGCGCGGGGTGATCGGCTTCTGGCTAGTCCAGATGGTCGCCCACCGTCAGGGCCTGATGCGGGAGGGGATCGGGGAGCTGCTGGGCGCGGTCGCAACGGGGGAGCTCGAGGTCGTGATCGGGAACACCTACCCGCTCTCGGAGGCAGCGCGCGCGCACGAGGACATCCAGGCGCGCCGCACGCACGGGAAGCTCCTCCTGGACCCGAGCCGTTGACGGCGTTTCGAGACCTCGGGCTCTCGCCCGAGATCCAGCTCGCGCTCGACGAGCTCGGCTTCGAGGAGCCGACTCCGATCCAGGAGCAGGCGATTCCCGAGCTGCTCGCGGGCCACGACGTGATCGGGCAGGCGCAGACGGGCACCGGCAAGACCGCGGCGTTCGGGCTCCCGCTGCTGTCCTACCTCGATCCCGAGAGCGACGAGGTGCAGGCGATCGTGCTCACCCCGACGCGCGAGCTGTGCATCCAGGTAACGCAGGCGATGCGGGCGTTCGCCGAGCACCTTCCGGTCGAGGTCGTGGCGGTGTTCGGCGGCGCCCCGATCCGCTCGCAGCAGGCCCAGCTCCGCCAGGGCGCGCACGTCGTGGTCGCGACGGTGGGGCGGATGATGGACCTGATGTCGCGCAAGTCGCTCGTGCTGACTTCGGCCCGCTTCGTCGTCCTCGACGAAGCCGACGAAATGCTCGATCTCGGGTTCATCGAGGACGTCGAGCGGATCCTTCGGATGTGCCCGGGCGGCCGCCAGACGAGCCTGTTCTCGGCCACGATCCCACCCCCGATCGCCCGCCTCGCGGAGCAGTACATGTACGACCCGGTGACGATCCGCGTCACCCCCAAGCAGATCACGGTCGACGCGATCGAGCAGGCCTTCGTCGAGGTTCCCGGCAAGCAGAAGACCGATCGGCTGGTCGAGGTGCTTCGCGCCGAGGAGCCAGAGCAGGCGATCATCTTCTGCCGCACCAAGGTGGGCGCGGCGCGTCTCGACAAGACGCTCCGTGACCGCGGGCTCGACGTGAAGGCGCTCCACGGCGACATGACCCAGGGCCAGCGCGACGGAGTGATGATCTCGTTCAAGGAGCACCGGCTCCCGTTGCTCGTCGCGACCGACGTCGCCGCGCGGGGCCTCGACATCGAGCACGTCACCCACGTGATCAACTACGACGTTCCCGACACGACCGACGGGTACGTGCACCGGATCGGCCGCACAGGCCGCGTCGGGCGCACCGGCCGCGCGATCACCTTCGTCACGCCCACCCAGCGGCGGGAGATCCCCCGCATCGAGCGTGAGGCCAAGGTCGCGATCGGAGAGTGGGAGCCGCCCGAGGAGCGCCTCGAGCACGCGCCCAGGCCGCGGCGTCGCCGCCAGCCGGAGCTCGAGGTGGCTCCCTCCAACGGCGTCGTGAAGCTGTTCGTCAATCGCGGGCGGCGCAGCGGGATCGACGAGGACGATCTGCGCTGGGCGCTGACCGAGGGCGCCGTGGTTCCCGAGGACGCGATCGAAGCGATCCGGGTGCTGGAGCGGTTCTCGTTCGTCGAGCTCGACGCCGAGCACGCCGACCGGGTCGTCGACCGGCTCGACGGGACGAAGCTGAAGGGACGACAGGTTCGGGTCGAGCTGGCGCGCGGCTAGAGCAAAGCGCGCCGTCTGCAAGCAGATCGCGCGGTAACGGTTCCTCGGCGCCTACTTTGCCTCAGCCTGCGCGGCGCGGCCCTCGCGCAGCAGCTGGCGCCAGTCGGTGATCCGGAATACGAACGCGAGTGACGCGAAGCCGAGCAGCACCGCCCAGGCCGCGACGGCGATCTGCTGGCCGACCGAGAACGAGAGCACGGCCGCGAGCGACGGGCCGGCGAGCGTCGCGACGAGCAGCGCCTGCTGCGGGCCAGCTCCCCCGGGCGTGAACGGAAGCGCCTTCGACACGGACTCGACGCTCATCACGATCAGGACGTTGTCGATCGTGCCGGCGATGTTGAATGCCTCGAGGAAGAACAAGAACGAGGCGAACCGGCACAGCCAGCCGACCATCTGCCACGAGGCGACCTCGCGCAGGTAGCGCGGCGGCGTGCCGAGGATCACGACGCCCTGCTTCAGCCGCTGCCAGAAGGCCTCGGCGCGGCGCGCGAGCACGGCGAACGCGACGATCGCGCCGATCCCGAGCGCGGTGAGGAAGAACATGAGCAGGTCCGGGTGGCGCGCCCAGAACGCGATGTCGAACGCCGGGATGTCGGGGAGCCGCGGGAGCGGGGGGAGCAGGCCGAGCGTCAGCGCGTAGCCGAGCACGGCGATGCCGATCGCCGTGTCGAACGGAGCCAGGACGGCGAACGAGGACACGACGGCCGGATACGAGGCGCCTGGGATGCTCTTCTTCGCGAGCACGACCTTTACCGCGTCGCCCGCCCGCGCCGGGAAGATCGCGTTGAACCCGGCCCCGGCGAGGAAGGATGCGGCGATGAATCGCTCGTCGATCTGGGAGGGCGAATAGGCGGCCCGCAGCGCGTTCGCCCACGCGTGCGAGCGCGCGAGCAGCATGCCCGCCCAAAGGACGAGTGCGATGGCGAACGGGACCCAACCGATCGTCGCGAGGTTGTTGAAGAACGCCTCGGCGGCGCGCAGGAAGCGATCGACGTTGGAGCCCAGATCCCCCGTGGCCATGTACATAAGCTAGTCGGGTGCTCGGGATCGCCCTCGCCCTCGCGGCGAGTGTGTCATGGGGAATCTCGGACTTCATCGGCGGGCTGATGACGCGGCGCTCGTCGGCGCTGTCGGTGCTCATCGTTAGTCAGCCGGTCGGCCTCGTGCTGGCGCTCGGCTTCGCAGCGGCGATCGGAAGCGATGGGCTGCCGCTCGGCGACTTCCTGCTTGCGGCGAGCGGGGGCGTCGCGATGATCCTGGCGCTCGCGATCTTCTACCGGGCGATGGCGCTCGGCTCCATGAGCGTCGTTACGACGATCGGCACGCTTGGCATCGTGGTCCCCGTCGTGTACGGGCTCGCCGGCGGCGAGGAGCCGACCGCGCTTCAGGCCGTCGGCGCCGTGATCGCGATCCCGGCGGTAATGGCCGTTGCCCACGACCCAGACCCGGAGTGGCGCGCCGCCAACCGCCAAAGCATCGGCCTCGCTGGGTTGGCGGCGTTCGGCTTCGGGATATATCTCACGATCATCGACGCGACCGCCGAGAGCGATCCGGCGTGGACGATCGTGGCGATCAAGGTGGGGAGCGTGGCTCTGCTGGGAGTGGCGGCGCTGTGGGCGCGGCCAGGTCTGCCCGCGGTCCGCGGCCGCGCGCTCGCAGCGGTGTTCGCGATCGGCGTCTTCGACGTTCTCGCCAACTCTCTGTATGCGTACGCGACCACCAACGGCATCCTGCCGCTCGTCGCGGTCGCGGGGTCGTTCTACGCCGCGGTCACCGTGCTGCTGGCGCGGGTCGTGCTCGGCGAGCGCCTCGCGCCGACGCAGCGGCTCGGGTTCGGGTTCGCGGTCGCGGGTGTCGTGTTGATCGCGGCCGGCGCGTAGCCGGCTAGCCCTTCAGGTCGGCGGGGAAGGTCGTGACATTGAGTCCGCCCCCGGGGATGATCTGAACCGTGTCGCCGAACGGCGCGGTCGAGCCCGGCTTCGCGGAATCGAAGACCAGGTTCACGTACAGCGGGATCGGGTCGCCGGAGTCGTCCTCGGCGTGCCGCCGCATCGTGATCACGCCGACCTTGTTCGTGGGACACACGGGATTGCGCTGGGTGCAGTTGAAGCCGTTTGCCTCCGCGATCTCGCCCTTCGGCTCGGTCAGCTCCTTCACCTCCTTGCCGGGAGCCGTCGCGGTCGGGTCAGGCGCGAGGATCATCCGGCTGCGGTTGAGCACGTTGTACGGGATGAGCTCGATGCTGGCGGTGAAGATCGCGCGCGCGGCGATCTGATCGTTGCGCCTCAGCCCCGTCAGCTCCTGCGAGTACAGGACGACGTCCTCTCCCTTGCGAATCGGGACGCTCGTGGTGAGCGGCGTGTTCACGATCAGCGGCGTGATCACCGGCTGGTCGCCGGGCGAAAACCGGATCGCGTTCAAACGCCCCTTGTCGGTGCCGACGCTTCCGTCAGGCTCGTTCTCGCCGATCAGCAGCTTGTTCCGCCGCCCCTTCTTCCCCGCCGGCTTACGAGTGCTGTGCGCGTCGACGACCATGTTGAGGTAGCAGGAGTTCGGGCTGCACGGGAGCTGGCTCCGGTCGGCGATGTCGAGGGTCGCGTCGGTGAACACGATCACGCAGTGGTGCTCGCGGTCGGGCAGCTTCTGGCGGCACTTGAGCCTCTGGGTGCCGAGCTCGAGCGTCTCGACCCCGGCGGCGGTGGACTGGCTGTTGGCGAGCACGATGCGGACCTGGACGACGGGGTTGTAGGTGTAGGGCTTCCCGACGCAGCTCGCGCCTTCCTCGAGGCAGTCGGTCGTCACCTCGACCTCGCCCGTGGCCTGGAGCTTGTCGCCGGTCTCCAGGCTGGGGAGCGCTCCCGGGCCGAGCGACATCACGACGCGCGGCTTCGCCCCGGCTCTGCGCGAGATCGGGACGGTCTCCGTGAGCTCGGACTGGTTGCCCGTCGTGGCGACGAGGACGCGGTCGCCCGACTCCTCCTGCGCGCCGGCGCTCGCGATCAGCGGCGGCGACGCCACGGCGAGAGCGCACACCGCCGCCGCAAGGATGATCGTGCGACTCAAGCGCCACCCTCTTCCCGTGCCGACAGGGTGAGCCCGAAGAGCTCCTCGAGGCGGGCCACCGTCGCCGCGGTGTCGCGGTGCAGCACCGCGGTCATGCCGACCTCTTCGGCGCCGCGAACGTTCTCGCGCAGGTCGTCGACGAACACGCACTCCTCGGGAGCCGCTCCGAGTCGTTCGGCTGCAAGCTTGTAGATCTCCGGCTGCGGCTTGTGGAGCCCGACGTCGCCCGAGATCACGATCTCGTCGAACATCCCCTCGAGGGCGTCGGGATCGTAGATCGAGGTGCCCCAGGAGTTGGAGATCAGCCCGGTGCGGACCCCGGCGTCGCGCGCCGAGCGCACCGCCGCGATCACGTCCTCGTCGGGCCCGACCGCGGCGAACATCCTCTCGATCAGTCCCTCGGTCTCGGCGATGCCGAGGCGGGGTCCGAAGCGGCGCTCGAACTCAGCCGGCTCGATCTCACCGGTCTCCAGCAGCCGCAGATCGGCCAGCGCCTCGGGCTCTTGTTTGAACAGCTTGCGCACCATTCCCTGCTCGATTCCCTCCCTACGGCAGAACTCGTCGAATCCCTCCCACATACTCGTAGTCAGAACACCCCCGAAATCCACGAGTAGCGCGGCTGGTCGGGCCTGTGCACGGTCCGGCTCAGGCACCTCAGCAATATATGTTTCGCGCCCGATGCCTGAGGAGGCTCCCGAGGGAATCGACCGGGGCGGCGTCGAGGCCTGGTTCACCGAAAACGTGACAAATGTCACGTTGCCGCTCGCCTTCGAGCGCATCTCCGGCGGGCGCTCGAACCTCACCTACTCGGTGACCGACGCGACGGGCCGAATGTGGGCGCTGCGCCGCCCGCCGCTCGGCAAGGGCCTGACCTCCGCGCACGACGTCGGCCGGGAGCACAAGGTGATGTCGGCGCTCGCTCCGACTCCCGTGCCGGTTCCTCCGACCGTCGGGATGTGCGAAGACGAGACGGTCAACGGTGCTCCGTTCTTCGTCATGGACTTCGTCGAGGGGCCGGTCCTCCGAACCCAGGCCGCCGCGGTCGAGTCGTTCCAGGAAGGTGACCGGCACGAGATCGGGGAGCGTGTTGCCGACACCCTCGTGCGGATCCACGAGATCGACCCCGACGAGGTCGGGATCGGGGATCTCGGCCGCAAGCAGGACTACGTCGCGCGCCAGCTCCACCGCTGGCACGGCCAGTGGGAGAAGTCGAAGACCCACGACGTGCCGCTGATCGACGACGTCCACGCCCGCCTCGTCGCACGCATTCCCGAACAGGGCCCGGCGACGATCGTCCATGGCGACTACCGCCTCGACAACATGATCCTCGCGCCGTCCGGCGAGATCGCCGCGGTCGTTGACTGGGAACTGTGCACGCTGGGCGACCCGCTCGCCGACGTCGGGATGCTGATCGTCTACTGGGCCGAGGACGGCGACGAGCTGATCCCGCTCGCCGACATGCCGACGACCGCGCCCGGGTTCCCGGGACGCGACGAGGTCAAGGCGCGCTACGCCGAGCGGTCGGGACGCGACCTCTCGGAGATCGACTTCTACGTCGCGCTTGGGTACTGGAAGCTCGGCGTCATCCTCCAGGGGATCATCGCCAGGGTCGCCAAGGGCCAGTACGGGAAGGGCGAGGAGCCCGGCTACGAGACAGTCGCCCTCGTCGGGCAGCTCGCCCAGGCGGCCGACGAGGCCGAGCGGCGGCTGGGCTGATCAGCACAACTGAAGTGTTCGGTAGTCCATAGACACCCAAATCCTTCGGTTGACGTGCGATCGCGCTAGCTCGCGGCCTTGGCGGGCTCCGCCTTCGAAGGCTCCGCCTCCGAGGGCTCGTCCTCGGCCTGAGCCCGCTTCGCCGCACGGTTGAGCTCGCGGCGGGCGATCACCATCTTGTGCACCTCGTCGGGGCCGTCGGCGACCTTGAGCATGCGGCTGAAGCGCCACATCCCGGCGAGCGGGGTGTCGTCGGACATGCCGAGCGCGCCGTGGGTCTGGATCGCGCGGTCGAGCACATCCATGACGACGTTCGCGGCGACGACCTTGATCATCGAGATCTCCTGGCGGGCGGCGCGCTTGCCGGCGGTGTCCATCTTCCACGCCGCGTGCAGGGTCAGGAGGCGCGCCTGGTCGGTTTCCATCCGCGACTTGGCGATGAAGTCCTGGATGAACTGCTTGTCCGCGAGCTTGCCGCCGAACGTCTCGCGCTCGTTTGCGCGGTTGCACATCATCTCGATCGCGCGCTCGGCGGTACCGATCGCGCGCATGCAGTGGTGGATCCGACCGGGCCCGAGGCGGTCCTGGGCGATCACGAACCCGGCCCCGCGCTCGCCGAGCAGGCTCGACTCGGGCACGCGGCAGTCCTCGTAGCGGATCTCGCAGTGCCCCGGGCCGCCGTCGTGGCCCATGACCGAAACCGGGCGCACCAGGTCGAAGCCCTGGTTCTCCACCGGGACGACGATCATGCTCGCGCGCCCGTACGGGTGACCCTCGGGCTCGGTCACGCACATCACGATCGCGACGGCGGCACCGACCGCCCCCGAGGTGAACCACTTGTGGCCGTTGATAACCCACTCGTCGCCGTCGAGCACGGCCTCGGTGCGCAGCGTCGTCGGGTCGGACCCCGAGACCTCCGGCTCGGTCATCGAGAAGCAGCTCCGGATCTCGCCCTCGAGCAGCGGCTCGAGCCAGCGCGCGCGCTGCTCGTCGGTTCCGTGCTCGGCGAGGATCTCCATGTTCCCCGTGTCGGGCGCCGAGCAGTTGAAGGCCATCGGCGCGACCGCCGGGCTGCGCCCCATCTCCTCGCACAGCACGCCGTACTCGGCATTCGACAGCCCCGCGCCGTAGCGCTCGTCGGGCATGAAGAGGTTCCACAGGCCCTCGGAGCGCGCGCGCTCGCGGATCTCGACCAGCACCTCCGGATAGGGAACCCCGGGGCGCACCTCGTCGTCGATCGCGCGCAGCGCCTCGAGCTCGACCGGATACACGTGCTCGCCCATGAACCCACGAACCCGGTCGCGAAGCTCCTCGACGCGCGGGCTGAGCTCGAAGTCCATCGAGCGGGAGCCTACTCCCTGCCCGGACTCAGGCGCCCGTGGCGCCGCCGGGCTCCGGCCCCGCTCTCGCCCTCACGCCGCGCGTGATGATGACCTGAGCCGCGAACAGCGCGCCGACCATCAGCGAGGCGACGGCGATCGCGGGCACGACGACCTCCGGCGTGCCCTCGTTGATGATCAGGGTGGTCCCGGCGGCGACCAGCACGACGGCGAGCGCGGTGCGCAGGAACCCCTGCTTGACCCGGACCGCGAGCATGCCGCCGAGCAGCACGCCGGGAACCGACCCGAGCAGGATGTTGCCCGCCAGCAGGAAGTCGACGTTGCCCCCCACCCAGTGCGCGATGCCCGCCGCCCACAAGAGCACGGCGGCGTGAAAGACGTCGGTGCCGACGACGCGCTGAGGGACGAGCCTGAAGATCGCGATCAGCGCGATCGCGATCAGCGTGCCCGACCCGGCGGAGGTGAGCCCGATCACGAACCCGGTCACCATTCCCGTGATGATCGCGGCGACGATGTGGCGGGTGTACAGGTGCATCGCCCAGCGCTCCTGGATCACGTTGCGCAGGAACACCGAGCGCAGCAGCGTCGCGACGCCGACGACGAGCAGCGCGCCGCCGAGCATCCCGAGCACGAGCTGGTCGAGGTCGTCTCCGTAGCGGCGCTGGAGCAGCTCGATCACCCACACGCCGAGGATCGCCGATGGCACGCTGCCGACCGCGAGCCAGAACGCGAGCCCGCGGTGCACCGTTTTCAGCTTCAGATGCTGGACGCCCCCGACGGACTTGGTGATCGCTGCGTAGAAGATGTCGGTGCCGATGGCGGTCACCGGGGAGATCCCGAACACCAGGATCAGGAGGGGGGTCATCAGCGAAGCGCCGCCCATCCCGGTCATCCCGACCAGCAGCCCGATTCCCAGCCCGAAGAAGATGATCGCCGGATCCATGCCTAGCCCCAAAGCACTTTGTTGACCAACATACTCAAAAGAGGAAGCAAAACATGGTAGCCGGTCAGAACACGTGCTTTATGCGCGGACCGGCCGGCTAGCGGTGGAGCCAGGCATCCGGGTCACTCGCCAGCGCGGCGACCTCGTCCGGGAGCTCACCCGTGGTCAGGTCCTTGAGAGTGACCTCCTCCAGAACCGCGCGCAGGTTCGCCCGCACTGCGATCCACACGTCCCGCAGTCGCTCCGCGGGAGCGGGATAACTCGTCTCCTCGGGGGGATCGTCGGCGATGTTCGCGAGCGGGCCCTCGACGGCCCTGATCACGTCGGCAACGGTGATCTCATCGGCGGGTCGCGCGAGCCAGTAGCCGCCGTGCACCCCACGCTTCGTCCTGATGATCTTCGCGTGCTTGAGCTCGAGCAGGATGTGCTCCAGGAACTGGAGCGGAATGTCCTGCGCGTCCGAGAGCCGCTCGCCCTTCACCGGCGCGCCGTCCTCGGCGGCGGCGAGCTCGAGCGTGGCTCGGACAGCGTAGTCAGCCTTGGCCGTGATCCTCATGGGCGGTGGGGTTCTGCTTTCCTACTGCGGCTCATGATCGATCTCCAAGCCCATTCAACCGTGTCCGACGGTCAACTCGAGCCCGCGGAGGTCGCGCGCGCCGCGGCCGACGCCGGCGTGACCACCATGTCGCTGACCGACCACGACGCGATCGACGGTGTGGCCGAGGCACGCGCCGCCGCCGAGCAGGCCGGCATCGAGTGCGTCCCTGCGGTTGAGATGTCGTGTGTGCACGAGTACTCCGACGACCTTCACATGCTCGGCTACTGGGTGGACCTCGACGCTATCGCGCCCGCGTGCGCTCGCGCGCAGCGGGAGCGAGTGCGGCGGGCGGAGGAGATCGTCGAGCGGCTCAACTCGCTCGGCGTCAACGTGACGATCGAGGACGCGATCGCCGAGGCCGGCGACGCCCTCTCCGTCGGCCGCCCGCACATCGCCCGCGCGGCGGGAGCCGGGGACGACATGAAGCCGTTCTTCGAGGAGTACCTCGTTCCGGGTGCGAAGGCGTTCGTGTCGCGGCGCTGGCCGACGGCCGAGGAGGCCGTCGAGCTGATCCACGACGCCGGCGGCGTCGCGGTCGTCGCGCACCCGTTCTGGGACGTCGAGGAGCCCGACGAGGTCAGGTCGCTGGTCGACTCCCTCGAGCTCGAGGGAGTCGAGTCCTTCTACCCCTCGCATTCACGCGCCCAGACCGAGTTCTGCCTCGAGCTGTGCGCCGAGCGCGATCTGACCCCGACCGGCTCGTCCGACTTCCACGGGCCGACGCACAAGACGTTCTCGCGTTTCGGCGCCTTCGACACCTTCGGCCTGGGCGAGCCCCGGGTGCCGCCGAAGCGGGACTCCTAGGCCTTTCGCGCGGGTGGGATGAGCTTGCGCTCGTCGAGGTAGGCGATGATCGCCGCCGCCGACTCCTCCGGCGTCTGCTCCTCGGTCTCGAGCACGATCTCCGGGTTCTCGGGCGGCTCGTACGGGTCCGAGACCCCGGTGAACTCCTTGATCTCGCCCGCCCGCGCCTTCGCGTACAGACCTTTGACGTCTCGGCGCTCGCACTCCTCGACCGACGCCTTCACGTAGGCCTCGATGAAGCGCCCGTCCATGTTCGCGCGCGCCTCGTCACGGATCGCCCGGTAGGGCGAGATCGCCGCCGTGATCACGGGCACGCCGTTGCGCGACAAGAGGTCGGCGACAAAGGCGACGCGGCGGATGTTCGTGTCCCGGTCCTCCTTCGAGAATCCAAGCCCCTTGGACAGGTTCTGCCGCACGACGTCCCCGTCGAGGACCTCTATCGCGGACCCGCGTGCCTCCAGCTCGTCCACGACGAGCTTTGTGATCGTCGTCTTGCCGGCTCCGGAGAGCCCGGTGAACCACAGGGTGAATCCCTGCTCACCAGCCATCAGTCGGACTCCTCTCTATACGCGTTGATCAGGATCTCAGCAACCTCTTCCCTGGTGAACTCGTGCGGCGGGGTCTCGCCCGCCGCGAGCATCTCGCGGACCTTGGTTCCGGACAGGAACAGGTGCGCGTCATCGGGATGGGGACAGGTCTTGTTCGATGCCATTCCCTCGCAGTCCTGGCACCAGAACGTGTGCTCGAAGAACAGCGGCTCGATCCCCAGCTCGCCGAGGTCGACCTCGTCGAAGATCTTCTGGGCGTCGTAGGTGCCGTAGTAGTCGCCGACACCGGCGTGATCGCGGCCGACGATGAAGTGGGTGGCTCCGTAGTTGCGGCGCACGATCGCGTGGAAGATCGCCTCCCGCGGGCCCGCGTAGCGCATCGCCGCCGGGTTCACCCCGAGCACGGTGCGGTCCTGCGGGTAGTAGCGCTCGAGCAGGATCTCGTAGCAGCGCATCCGAATCTCGGCGGGGATGTCCCCCTTCTTGGTCTCGCCGATGATCGGGTGAAGGAACAGCCCGTCCGAGATCTCCAGCGCCGCCTTGGTGAGGTACTCGTGGGCGCGGTGGATCGGGTTGCGGGTCTGGAACGCGACGACCCGCTTCCAGCCGCGCTCGGCGAACGCCTTGCGCGACTCCTTGGGGGACAGAAGCCGCTTCTGGAACGCGTCGTCGTGATCCGGCAGCGCGTCGGCCTCGATCGGCCCCGCGAGGCAGCGGTTGCCCTCGCCGTAGATCGCGGCGACCCCGGGATGCGCATCGTCTCGCGTCCGGTACACGAGCTCGGCCTCGCGCTCGACGTCGCGCTCGAAGACCTCCTCCACGGTGAGCCGGCCGAGGGCCTTGCCGTCGTCGGCGCTCAGCTCGACGACGTCGCCGACCGCGGCGTCGAGATCGGTGGCGAGGACGATCGGGATCGACCAGATCCCGCCGCCCGCGAGCCTCATCGAGTCCACCACCGAGCTCCAGTCCTCGGCGCCCATGAAGCCGCCCAGGGGGGCGAAGCCCCCGTTTGCGAGCAGCTCGAAGTCCGCGGTCTGACGCGCGCTCAGCGTCAGGGACAGTGCCTGCTCGGTCCTCGTGTCCTGGGCCATCGTTTGCGCTTCCTTTGTAGGAGGGACGGTGCGGGTCTAAGAGCTGCGGTGCTCTATCAGTTCAGCCCGCACTCAGTCTTCTCGGCGTCGGCCCAGCGGCCGTCGCGCGGCCCGGCGCCGTTCCCCGGCGGACGCGTGCAGTGCGTGCAGCCGATCGACGGATAGCCGGCGTCGTGAAGCGGGTTGTACGGGACATCGTGCTCATTGATGTGGTTCCAGACTTCCTCGTCCGACCAGTCCGCCAGGGGATTCAGCTTCCACAGCCCGAACCGCTTGTCCCAACCGAACTTCACGGCTCCAGCCCGGGTCTTCGAGTCGACGCGACGGATACCCGACACCCAGCAGTCGACGCCGGTGAGTGCATCTCGCATCGGCTCGACCTTCCGAATCCCGCAGCAAGCGTCCGGCTGACGGGCCCAAAGCTTATCGCCGTACAGCCGGGCCTGCTCCTCGACGCTGATGTTGTGGTGACGGTCGAACTCGATCCGGTAGCGCGCCGCGAGCGCGTCGCGGGTCGCGTAGGTCTCCTCGAACAGCAGGTCGGTGTCGAGATAGAAGAACCGGGTGGAGGGCTCGATCCTCTGCGCGATGTCGATGACCACGGATGTGGTCTTCTGGAACGAGCACGCGAAGTACAGGCTCGGGTGGAAGGTCTCGACCGCCCACCGGATGACCTCCTCGGCGCTCAGGAGCTCGAGCCGCTCGTTGACCTCGCGGGGGTCGATCGGCTTGCCGTTGATCCGGGGCGGCGCCTCGACGGCGCGCAGCCCGTTGCGCCGGTCGGTCGCCGAGCCCGCCGCCTCCTCCTGGTGGAGGGCTAGACCGCGCACTCGCCCTCGCCGCGCTCGACCTTGTACGGCTCCTTGCGCTCCCAGTCGACGAAGTGCATCAGGTTCTCGACATCGAACGTGACCGGCATCGACAGGTCCTTGACGAGCTCCTGGAAGCGCTTCCCACCGACCCTGTCAACGAACGCATTGAAGACCTCGCCTTCGTTGCGCTCGTCCTCGTAGAACCGGATCCAGCGCTCGATCGCGTCCGGCACGCGCTTGGCGGGCAGGCGCGACTTGAGGCGCTCGCCGTAGGCGACCTCTCCGCCCTCGTAGCGTCCGCCGACGTGGGGGATGTACGCCGGCACCTGGCGATCGCCGACCTTGAGCGACGCGCCGTAGAACCCGATGCTGGCGATGTGGTGCTGGCTGCATCCGTTGGGGCAGCCGCTCATCTTGATGTGGATCTGCTTCGTCAGAGGATCGTCGATCTGCATCTCGGCGAGCCGCTGGTGGACTGCCGCGTTGAGCCCCATCGAGCTCGTGATCCCGAGCTTGCAGCTGTCGGTTCCGGGGCAGCTGACCACGTCGCCGACCTCGTCCGCTCCGGCGTCCGCGAGCCCGAGCTCGCGCAGGCGCTCCCACACGTCGTAGATCGACTCGTTGCGCACCCAGCGAAGCACCATGTTCTGGTGGATGCTCGTGCGCGCGTAGCCGCCCGTGTGGTCGCGCATGATCTGAGCCAGGCCGCGGAACTGCTCCGGGGACAGATCGCCGCGGTACACCTTCACCTGGATCGTCGAGAACCCCTGCTGGCGCTGCGCGCGAACGTTCGTGGCGACGAACGCGTCGAACTCGGAGCGCTCGCCGTTCGGCGATCCATAGTCGGCCCGCCGCTGGGGTGCGTTCGACTCCTCGTCGTGCTCGAACTTCATCCGGTCGAGGCCGGCCGAGTAGTCGTGCTCATGCGCCCACTCGCCCTCGAGCTCCTCGTCGACCAGCTCGCGGAACTGCTCGATCCCGATCTTGTCGACCAGCACCTTGATCCGCGCCCTGGCACGGTTCTTCCGCAGCCACTCCTGGCGGTCGAAGATCCGCAGCGCCGCTTCGGCCACCCTGAGGTACTCGCCGTTGTCCGCCTCGGCGAACTCGGTCAGCGTGGGGGCGATGCGGGGCATGATCGAGGTCCCGCCGCCGACCCGCATCTCGAACCCGCGCACCTGCTCGCCGTCGACTTCGCGCAGCTTGGGGATGAAGCCGAGGTCGTGGATGCCGGTGATCGCACGATCCTCGTCCGAGGCCGCGAACGCGGTCTTGAACTTCCGCGGCATCAGCTGGGTGACCGGATGTCGAACGAAGTAGCGGGCGTACGCCGCGGCGTACGGGGTGATGTCGAACGGCTCGTCGTCGCACACGCCGGCCCACGGGTCGCCAGTTACGTTGCGAACGGTGTTGCCGCATGCCTCGCGCGTCGAAAGCCCGGAGTCGCCGATCATCCGGATCGCCTTTGCGGCGTCGGCAAGCGGGATGTGGTGGAACTGGAAGTTCTGGCGCGTCGTGATGTGGCCCTTGCGCAGCGGTGTGTAGGTCTCGGCGAGGTCGGCGAACGCCTCCATCTGCTCCGGAGTCACCCCTCCGAACGGGAGCTTTACGCGGATCATCTGGACGTCTGGCTGGCGCTGGCCGTACACGCCCTGCTTGAGGCGGAAGCCGATGAACTTCTCCTCCTCGGTCTCGCCCTGGAGGAACTTCTGCGCTTCGTTGTCGAAGTCGTCGAACTCGCGCTCGAGAATCGGCAGGACGTGGCCGGGGACGTCCTCGTAAACCTCGGGATTCTCGAGCGATCCGACCTTGCCCTTGCCCGTCTGCTTCTTGCCGGTGTCCTGTTCCAGCTCGGCGGGGTCGGTCTTCGGCTTCTCGTCGGTCTCGGGCTTGGGCTGTACCGAGACTGGCTCCATTGGGACGCCTCCTCGCGGCTCGCCGGCGGTTGCCTGCGAAGAAGCTAGCAAATCAGCTAAATCCCGACCGAGATTTAGCTATTTAGTTTGGAGCTAGTCCACGTCGGAGCCCTCAACGAGGAACGCCACGCGCACGTGGGCGCGGAACTCGTCGAGGTTGTCCCCGCGGATGCCCGTGCTCACGATGTCGAGCGCGCGGATGTTGCGAAGCGAGCTCTGGGCCTGCTTGAGCGCTTGCTGCGCCGCGTCGTCGGTCGAGGTCTTCGAGCTGCCCACGAGCTCGATGATCTTCACTACAGCCAAGGTCTCCTCCCTCTCTCGATGAACATCGGTGCCCGTGTTCTATCCGGAATCGGTTCCGGACGCCAGCCGCCCACCGCGCGGCGACTCCCACGCGGACCCGAACGCGGTGCGCCCCTCGACGCCCTCGCGCAGCGCAGCGCGCTGCCACGCGCTCGGCCGAGGCGGCACGTGCGCGGGCGAAGGCGCGGTGTCGGCGACGAAGCGCTCGATCGCCGCCGCGATCGCGGCCGCCTCGCCGCGCGACGGCGCGGGTGTAATCAGCTCGATCCTCGGCTTGGGTGGGCGGCGCCTGCCGTTCCGGCTCACGGTGAGAATCTATTCGGGACGTGATTCCGGTGCTGACAAACGACGCCGTGCTCGATGCCGTCGATGCGCCGACGGCGATCGAGCGCACCCGGGTGGCGTTCGA
The DNA here is from genome assembly GCA_963756745.1 of uncultured Thermoleophilia bacterium. GTDB lineage: Bacteria > Actinomycetota > Thermoleophilia > Solirubrobacterales > 70-9 > DASPWW01. The sequence goes on along the minus strand of CAVWOU010000015.1, from coordinate 39,553 downwards.
GCGCCACGCGCGCGGCGAGTGGGTGATGCCGGCGAAGGTCTATCTCGACAGCTCGCCTCACGGCGACTTCCGTGCGATGCCGGCGCGGGGGGACGGGTTGGCGCTGCTGAAGTGGGTGACCTCGTTCCCGCACAACCCGGAGCGCGGGTTGCCGGTCGTCGCCGGCGCGGTCGTGCTCTCCGATGCGACCACCGGGGAGCTGCGCGCGATCATCGACTGCAGGGCGGTGACGTGGCTGCGGACGGGCGCCGCCGCGGCGGTCTCCGCCCAGGTCCTGGCGCCGCGCGGCGCCGCCGGGGTAGGGATCATCGGGTGCGGCGTGAACGGCGCGTGGGCGGCTCGGTGCCTGAAGGCGGCGGGGTTCGGACCGGGGGTGTGCGCCGATGTGCGCGAGGACGTCGCGAGGGCGCTCGCCGAGGAGCTCGGGTGGCGAGTCGGCGCCCGCGCCGATGCTGCATCCCAGGACGTGGTGGTCACGATGACCCCCGGAGACGCACCCGTTGTCGTGGCCTCGGAGCTGCGCGCGGGCCAGCACTTCGCGGTGCTCGGCGCCGACGCGCATGGAAAGGCCGAGGTCGAAGCCGCCGCGCTGGCGCGCTGCCGGCTGTTCTGCGACGAGTGGGAGCAGGCGTCGAGCGGCGGCGAGCTCGCCGGGGCGGTCGCGGCGGGAACCGTGGGCCGCGGCGACGTCACGCAGCTCGGCGACGTCCTGATCGGCGCGGCCGAGGGGCGGAGCTCCGCCGAGCAGATAACGCTGTTCGACTCGACCGGCCTGGCGATCCAGGACCTGGCGATCGCGGCCGCCGCCTACGACGCGTGGCGCGGCGGCCGGATCGAGGCGGAAGCCGTCGAGCTATGAGCCGGACCTACCTCATAGCCGGGCCGGTGGAGGTAGCCACAGTTCTGCGAACGGGTCGCTAGCCGGGCGGGTCGCAGACGTCGACCGCCGCGACCGGGACCGAGCCGTACCAGCGGTCGGGCGCCGCGTCGGGCGGAATGACCACTGAGGTGGGGACTCCGGGTTCGAGCGATCCGACCGGGTCGTTGGCGAACGTCGAGCCGAAGCGGCGCAGGCGCAGCTCCGCCGGCTCTCCTGACGTCCGCACGACCGCGCCGCCCGGAGGCAACTCGAAGCTTGTCCCCACGCCCGGCTCGCCGATGATCCGCCGGCAGCCGGAGAGGGGGCCTGTCGCCGGCTCGAGGTGGACGCCGAGCGCGTCGGCGAGCTGCCGGTCGGCGAGCTGTCGGATGGGATCTGATTCCCGCCTGAGCTCCGCTACCGAGAGGGCCGGCGAGCCGAACTCGCGCACGGCTGCGAGGTATCCCGTGGCCACGTCCCCCTCTCCCGTGTTCCGGAGCATCGCTCCGGTGAAGCCGCTCCCGTACTCGTCTCCGACCCGTCCGCCCGCAAGCTCGACCGCGGCGAGGGAAACCCGGTCGTTGGCGCCGGCGTCGCGCAGGCCGGCCGCGCCGTTGACCAGCAGGCGAACGTTGGTCGCCAGGGCGAGCACGGCCACCGCGTAGATCGCTGCGAGCGCCGTGGTTCCGAGCCGTACCCCGCGCGCCGCCTCGACCGCGAGCAGTAGCACCGCGATCGTCCCCGGGAAGATGAAGCGGGTGCTCTTGGGCACATCGAGCGGCGTGTCGAGCGCGCCCAGTGAGCCGACCAGCCAGTACGTCAGCGGGATCGCCATCGTTGCCCACAGCCATTTCCCGATCCGCCCCCTGCTCAGTCGCCACGCGAGCGCGGCGAGCGAGATCGCGGCGATCACCGGCGCCCACCCCGTCTCGAGCCTTTGCGGGCTCGCATCCTGCTCTGTGAACTCGTACCCGAGCCCGACAAATGCAGCCCCGACGGTTCCTAGCGAGTCCCACGCCCAGCTCGGGAACAAGAGGATGTTCGACAACGCCACCTGGCTCCCGGCACCGCCCGTGGTCTCGATCTGCGACCACAAGAGCCACGCCCCGTAGAGGAGCGACGGGAGGAGGAATACCCACGAGCGTCGCCACCGGTCCGAGCCGATCAGGATCAATACCGCGGCACCGGCGACGAACGGAATGCCGGTCGAGTACGTGGCGAGGCCGAGCAGGAGCAGCGCGCAGGCGGCGATGTCTCCCGCTCGATCTTCGCGCTCGAGGGCGAGCAGCGCGCCGATCCCGGTCGCGAGCGGGAAGACCACCGTGAACCCCGCGCCCTGGAGCGCGTGGTTGTGGTCGGATCCGTAGAACAGCAGGACAAGGGTTGGGGCAAGCGCGGCAAGAGCCCCGATCCGCCGCTCCGCGAAGACGAAGAAGGACCCCGCCGTCAGCAGCACTGACCCGACGGTGAGCAGCCGGAACGGCAGGTAGTCGACCCCGGACACGTGGAGGATCGCGTCGTAGAGCAGTCGGGGGACGAGGATCAGGTGCCCGTTGTGGGGCTGGAGCGCGCCGTCGAGATCGAGCCCCGGGGTGTCGATGATCCAGTTGAGCTCGTCACCGGTGAACGTCGTGCCGCGACTCAGCCACAGGCTGAACCCGGCGGACACCAGCATCGCGGCCGCGAGCACGATGTGGACCTGGGTGTCGCTGATCCGGCTCGGCACCCAAGCGCGCGCGCGCTCCGCTCCTGGCCTGGCTCGGATCGCGGTCGTCTCCATGCGACCTAGAGCGGGATGTTCCCGTGCTTGCGTTTCGGCTGCTCGACCCGCTTCGTCTGCAGGGTGCGGAGCGCCCGGACCAGCTTCGGGCGGGTCTCGTGGGGGACGATCACGTCGTCGATGTAGCCGCGCTCCGCGGCCGAGTACGGGTTGGCGAAGCGCGCCTTGTAGTCCTCGATCAGCTTGGCTCGGCGCTCGTCGGGGGTCGGCGACTGGGCGATGTCGCGGCGGAAGATTATGTTGACGGCGCCCTCGGGGCCCATCACCGCGACCTCCGCGGTGGGCCACGCGAAGTTGAAGTCGGCGAGCATGTGCTTCGAGTTCATGACGTCGTACGCGCCGCCGTAGGCCTTGCGCGTCACCACAGTGAGCTTGGGGACCGTCGCCTCGGTGAACGCGTACAGGAGCTTCGCTCCGTGGCGGATGATCCCGCCCCACTCCTGCGAGGTCCCGGGGAGGAATCCCGGCACGTCGCAGAACGTGAGCAGCGGGACGTTGAACGCGTCGCAGAAGCGCACGAAGCGGGCCGCCTTCTCGGAGGACTCGATGTCGAGCACGCCGGCAAGGTGCTTCGGCTGGTTGCCGACGACGCCGATCGGGAATCCGTCGAGGCGGGAGAAGCCGACGACGATGTTCTGCGCGAAATGCTTGTGCACCTCGAAGAACTCGCCGTCGTCGACGATCAACGAGATCACGTCACGCATGTCGTAGGGCTTCGAGGCGTCGTCGGGGACGATCGTGTCGAGCGCGGGGTCCTGGCGCTCCGGCTCGTCGTAGGGCTCGACGCGCGGCGGCATCTCGAGGTTGTTGAGCGGCAGGAACGACATCAGGTAGCGCACGTCCTCGAGGCACTGCTCCTCGTTCTCGGCAGCGAAGTGCGCGACGCCCGACTTCGTGTTGTGGGTCATCGCGCCGCCGAGCTCCTCGAACGTCGGCTCCTCGCCGGTCACCGTCTTGATCACGTCGGGGCCGGTGATGAACATGTGCGAGGTCTCCTTGACCATGAAGATGAAGTCGGTCATCGCGGGGGAGTAGACGGCGCCGCCCGCGCACGGGCCCATGATCATGCTGATCTGGGGGATCACCCCCGAGCACTTCACGTTGCGCACGAACACGTCCCCGTAGGCCCCGAGCGACACGACCCCCTCCTGGATCCGCGCCCCGCCCGAGTCGTTGATCCCGATCACCGGCGCGCCGACCTCGGCGGCGAGGTCCATCACCTTGCACATCTTCTCGGCCATCACCTCGCCGAGCGAGCCGCCGAACACCGTGAAGTCCTGCGAGAACACGAACACGGTGCGGCCGTCGATCGTCCCGTAGCCGGTGACGACGGCGTCGCCGTACGGCTTGCGCTTGTCCATCCCGAACTCGTACGTGCGGTGGCGGACGAACGTGTCGAGCTCCTCGAACGACCCGGGGTCGAGCAGCTTCTCGATCCGCTCCCGCGCCGTGAGCTTGCCCTTCGCGTGCTGCTTCTCGACGGCCTCCTCGGAGGCAGAGTGGATCGCCTCCTCGCGCAGCTCGCGCAGGTACGCGAGCTTATCCTCGTGGGTCTCGGGGAACTTCTGGCGCACCGCGCGCCGATTCTACGGACGGGCCGCGCCTAGCGGCGCTTCTTGAGCACGAGCCGTGCGCGGCGTGCTCGCGCGAGGCGGGCGCTGCGACCGCCGCATCCCTCATGGCCCGCCTCCCTGCAAGCTCCCGCGTTCCCCTTCATCTGAACCGCGGCAAGGAGACGCGGCCCACGGCCGACGCGAGTCGGCCGTGGGCGCGAGTCTTCGCGGTCACTCGATGTAGCCGAACTCCTTCAGGTACTCCTCGGCCGCCTGCGCCGGCTCCTCCTTGTCGATGTCGACGCGGGCGTTGAGCTCCTGCATCACCTCGAGCGTGAGGTTCGACTGCACCGACTCGATCGACTCGCCGAAGTCGGACCCGGCCTCGTCGACGGTCTCCGTCCGGGCGACGAACAGCACGTTGCCCGCCGGGCAGCAGCTCCTGGTCGTCCTCGAGGATCGTGTACTTGTCCGACTCCGAGAGCTGGGCGTCGGTCGTGAACAGGATCGACAGGTCGGCCTGGCCCTTGTCCAGCACCTCGTAGCGCAGCCCGATGTCCACCGGGACGGAACTTCTCGAACTGGAGGCCGTAGTTGTCCTCCAGCCCGACCAGGCAGTCCACCCGCTGGCGGCACTCGGGGGACCCGTACAGAGTCAGGTTCTGCGATTCGCCCTCGAGATCGGAGATCGTGCTGACCCCCAGGTCTTCGGCGGTCGACGTGAGCAGCCCGACGGCGTTCGCGCTCGAGAACGGCGTCGGCGGATACGCGGTCAGGCCCTTGTCCTCGAACTCGGTCTGCGAGTCCTCGAACGCCTGCTGCGCGTTCGCGGGCACGTCCTCGGGCGGGGTCTTGAAGAACGAGGTCAGCGCCGTCGACGTGTACTCGGGGTAGGCGTCGATCTCGCCGTCCTCGAGGGCGCGAAGCGCGATCACCTCGGAGCCTAGGTTGAGCTGGGTCTTGACGTCGTACCCGGCCGCCTCGAGACCCTGGGCGTAGATCTCGCCGAGGATGTACTGCTCGGTGAAGTTCTTCGACCCGACGGTGACCTGGACGCCGTTGTTGTCCGAGTTCTCCTCGATCAGGTTCGCGCTGGTGTCGCCTCCGCCATCGCCTTCGTCGTCATCGTCGCCGCCGCAGGCGGCGACTCCGAGCGCGAGGATGAGCGCGGCGAAGAGCGCGAACAGGGCTCGCAATCTGGACTGAGTCATCAGACGAGGTCCTCCCCTCTCTATGGATGCAGGCCGGATCCTATCTAGGCGCCCGCAGGTGCCCGCTGGATACGCACGCCGCGCGGCGTCAGCAGCCACTGGACGCCCGCAAGGGTGAGCTCGATCACAAGCGCCAGCAGCGCGACCAGGATCGCGCCGGCGAGCACGCCGTCCTCGCCATACACGTTGCGGCCCAGGATCAGGTCGCCGAGCGTGACCACTCCCGCCAGCGGCGCGATCGTCGCGGTGGCGATGATCGCGATCGCGGCCGTGCGAACGCCGCTCATCAGCGTCGGCACGGCGAGTGGCAGCTCGACGCGGGCGACGATCCCCGGCCTCGCTCATCCCCATCCCGCGCGCCGCCTCGACCGCGTCGCGGTCGACCTGCCGGATCGCGACGAACGTGTTGGTGAGGATCGGCGGTATGCCGAGGATCAGCAGCGCGATCGTGAGGTTGACGAGCCCGACGCCAACGAAGGCGACCATGAACGCGACCAGCGCCAGCTCGGGGACGGCGCGGCCGGCGTTCCCGATCGCCACCGCGAGCAGCTCGCCCCTGCCGCGGTGACCGAGCCAGATCCCGACCGGCAGCGCGACCACGAGCGATCCGGCGAGCGCGAGCATGCTGACCTCGAGGTGATCGAGCGTGAGGTCGCCGACCTGTTCCAGTCCGCCGACGGTGCCCTTCCCGGCGATCCCGGCCTCCTGGCCGTTGAAGATGAAGTCGATCGCGCCCGTGAACGCGTCGAGGAAGGCGAGGGGGAGAACTACGCTCATATTGCCCGGACCCTGCGCCACGGAGACACGAGCCTCCCGGCGACGACGAGCAGCGTGTCGAACACGATCGCCATCAGGATCGCGAGCCCGCCCGAGATGATCACGTTGGTCTTGAAGGTGATGTCGGCGTACAGCGGCTCGCCGAGCCCGCCGGCGCCGGCGAAGAAGGCGAATGTCGCGATAGCAACGGTAGAGACGGTGGCGATCCGCAGCCCGGCGACGATCTCCGGCACCGCGAGCGGCAGCTCGACCCGCCACAGGAGCTGGCGCTCGGTCATGCCCATCCCGGTGCCCGCGTCCTTCGCGGCAGGCGGGACGTTGGCGAGCCCCACGACGATGTTGCGGTAGATGATCTGGAGCGTGTATGCGGTCAGGGGGATGACCGCGGTCAGCGTGCCGAAGCCCGTGATGGGGAGCAGCAGGGCGATGAACGCGAGGCTGGGGATCGTGTACAGGACGCCGGTCAACCCGGTCACCGGGGGAACCAGCCAGCGACGCCGGTGCGAGAGGACCGCCAGCGCCATCGCGATCACGAACCCCGCCGCGACCGACAGCGCGACGAGGTACAGCTGCTCGAGCGCCGGCGTCACGTAGCGGTCGATGTTGTCGGCTGCCCACTGGAAGCAGAACGCCCCGTTCTCCTCGACGCAGCCCTGTCCGGATCGCTCCTGGAGGAAGTCCTCGTGCCCCTGCGCGAGCGGGAGCACTGTCGCCACCCAGCCGCTCATGTCCCCAGCGGCCGCTCGCCGGCCGGGTGCTCCTCGGTCAGCGCTTCGTCCGAGGTCAGGAACTCGGAGATGATCTCGACCGACAGCACCCCGGCGATCGCCCCGCCGGCATCGACGACCGGCGCGTACCGCGTCTCGGCCTGGAGCAGGTCGGAAAGCGCGTCGCGCATCACGTCGTCGAGCTCGAGGATCGGGTCCGGTGAGGTGTCGGGGCGCGCGGGGACCGTGTCCTGGGCGAGGTCGGCCTCGGACAGCCACCCGATCGGGCGACGTTCCTGGTCGATCACCAGCGCGTAGGGCACCTCGGCGCCGTCGAGCTTCGCGCGCACCTCGGCCATCGCCTGGCCAACGTGGGCGAGCGGGGCCTCCCAGAGGTCGATGTCGGCGACGCGCATCAGAGAGAGCCGCTTCAGCGCCCGGTCGGCGCCGACGAAGTCCTCGACGAACGGGTCGCCCGGCGCCATTAGGAGCTCCGCGGGGGTGGCGTACTGCGCCAGCCGTCCGCCGTCGCGCAGCACCGCGACCCGATCCCCCATCTTGATCGCCTCGTCGATGTCGTGGGTGACGAACAGGATCGTCTTGTGGAGCTCGGCCTGGAGACGCAGGAACTCGTTCTGGAGCCGCTCGCGGTTGATCGGGTCCACGGCGCCGAACGGCTCGTCCATCAGCATCACGCCCGGGTTCGCGGCGAGCGCGCGAGCAACGCCGACTCGCTGCTGTTGTCCGCCGGAGAGCTGCGAGGGGAAGCGGCGCATGAGCTCGGGCTCGAGCCCGATCACGTCGAGCAGCTCGTTCACCCTGGCGTCGATCCGGTCCCGATCCCATCCGAGGAGACGTGGCACGGTGGCGATGTTGTCCGCGATCGTGCGGTGGGGGAAGAGCCCGATCTGCTGGATCACGTAGCCGATCTCGCGTCGCAGCTCGGCCGGCGCGCGCTCGCGCACCGAGCGGCCGCCTACGAGGATGTCTCCCTCGGTGATCTCCACCATGCGGTTGACCATCCGCATGGCGGTGGTCTTGCCCGAGCCCGAGGGCCCGACGAAGACGCAGATCTCGCCCGCCGGGACGTCGAGGGTGAGCGAATCGAGCGCCGGCGCATCAGATCCGGCGTAGCGCTTCGTCGCTGAGCGGAACTCGACTTCCGGCGCCGCCCCCGCGTCGCTGTTTGGCGCCGACGCCTGCTCCACCAGAGCGATCGTACCTACGCCCGAACCGCCCCCGCCGGGCGCTCCTGCGTGCGCGCGCCGGGCACGCGCGTCTCCAGCGCGCGCACCAGGAGCTCGCCTGTGCCGCCGTCAGGTGCGGGAGAAGGGCTTGCGTTGCGGGGAGCCGAGCTCATCGAGCAGGTCTTCCTCGAGGGCCGAGCCCAGGCCGTCCCCGGCGTCGGGACCCGTGATTCGGATCGACACGTTGGTTCCCCACCCCTTCTCCGCGAGAGCCAGCTCGATGGACGCGTCGCCGGCCACGGCCTTCCAGACCAGGCGCTCGCCGGGCTCGCGCGCGAGCACCGTCACGTCGAGGGTGCCGGGGAGCCCGGCCAGCTCGGCCGACCAGCGCCCCATCAGCTCCGGGTTGTCGATGAGCTCCCACAGCTCCGGGGGGGACTTGACCAGCGTCCTTTCTATCGTTGCCACGGGCAGCCACTTCTAGCCTCACCCGCCGCAGTCCTCCCAGAAAACGGTCAATGGGACGGGGCGTTCAGGCGTCAATCGCGCGATGTGCGAGCACATCGCGCGGTGTGCGCATCAGAAGAACGCCCCCCCTTGGTACTCGCCAAAAACGTCGCGCATCGCGCCGCAGACTTCGCCGATCGACGCGCCGTCGCGGAGTGCGTCCTTGATCGGATACAGCAGGTTTCCGTCCCGGCCGGCCACCGCGCGCAGTGTCTCGAGGCGCTCGGCGACGAGCTCCTGGTTGCGATTCGACTTGACCGCCTCCAGCCGCTCGAGCTGGCGGTGCTCGGACTCGGGGTCGACCTTGAGCACCTCGACGTCGTCGGTGGCCTCGGTGACGTACTTGTTGACCCCGACGATGATGTCCTGGCCCTGGCGGTAGCGCTCGTGGTAGGACAGCGCCGACTCCTCGATCTCGCGCTGGATGAACTCGAGCGCGTTGACGGACCCGCCGAGTTGCTCGACCTTCCCCATCAGCTCCCACGCGCGGGCTTCGATCTCGTCCGTGAGCGACTCGATGAAGTACGAGCCCGCGAACGGATCAACGTTGTCCGCGGCCCCCGACTCGTGCGCGAGAACCTGCTGCGTGCGCAGCGCGATCCGCGCCGAGCGCTCCGTCGGGAGCGCGAGCGCCTCGTCGAACCCGTTGGTGTGCAGCGACTGCGTCCCGCCCGACACCGCGGCGAATCCCTGCAGCGCCACCCTGACGATGTTGACCTCCGGCTGCTGGGCTTGGAGCGTGACGCCGCCGGTCTGGGTGTGGAAGCGGATCTTCATCGACCGCTCGTCGGTGGCCTCGAAGCGCTCCCGCATGATCTTCGCCCACATCCGGCGCACGGCGCGGAACTTCGCGATCTCCTGGAAGACGTTGTTGTGGCAGTTGAAGAAGAACGCCAGCCGCGGGCCGAACTCGTCGACCTTCAGCCCGGCGTTCAGCGCGGCCTCGACGTAGGCGATCGCGTTCGAGAGCGTGAATCCGACCTCCTGCACGGCCGAGCACCCCTTCTCGCGGATGTGGTAGCCGGAGATCGAGATCGTGTTCCACTTCGGGACGTTCTCGCGACAGTAGGCGAAGATGTCCGTGGTCAGCCGCATCGTGGGGCCGGGTGGGTAGATGTAGTTGCCGCGGGCGACGTACTCCTTCAGCACGTCGTTCTGCACCGTGCCTCGCAGCTCGTCCGAGGAGATCCCCTGCTCCTCGGCGACGAGCTCGTACAGCAGCAGCAGGATCGCCGCCGGAGCGTTGATCGTCATCGAGGTCGAGACCTCGTCGAGCGGGATCCCCTCGAAGCAGATCCGCATGTCCTCGATCGTGTCGATCGCGACCCCCGTACGCCCGACCTCGCCCTGGCACAGCGGGTCGTCCGAGTCGCGGCCGAGCTGGGTCGGGAGGTCGAACGCCATCGAAAGCCCGGTCGATCCGTGCTCGATCAGGTATCGGTAGCGCCGGTTGGTCTCCTCGGCGGTCGCGTAGCCCGCGTACTGGCGCATCGTCCACAGCCGGTCGCGGTACATCCCGGGGTGGATGCCGCGCGTGTACGGGAACTCGCCGGGCTCTCCGAGGCGCTCCTCGAGGCCCGGAGCGACGTCGTCGGCGTCGTACACGCGCTTCACGTCGATCCCCGAATCGGTGTATCGGTGCTCGTCGTCGGGACCGACGACCGGCGCCACGAAGCGGTGGAGGTCCTCGTCGACCGCGGGCTCGCTCTCGTCGCCCGTACCTGCCGACCTATCGGTGGGGCGGGTCGCCATCGCCGTCAAGGATAGGGTTCGTACGGTTGCGTCAAGCGGAACGCGTGGCGATCGCGCTCTCCACCGCGCCAGCCATCCGCTCGGCGATCGGGGGATAGGAGTACTCGCGGAGGCGGGCCGCATTCGGGGCCTCGGTGTTTCCTTCGAGGAGGCGGCGCAGCGCCGCGGCGATCGCCTGGGTGTCGTCCGAGCGCACCGTCTGCCCCCCGGTCTCGGCGACGATCCGGCCCGCCTCCGTTCCCGCGGCGAGCGCGAGGATCGGGCGGGCGGCGGCGAGGTACTCGAACAGCTTCAGGTTCGCGAGCTGGCTGCGCGACGGCGATGCGATCAGCAACAGCGCACCGGCGGCGCGCTGGAGCGCCAGCGCCCGGGCGCGCGGCAGGCTGCCGAGAACGGTGATCCTTGCCGGCGCGACGTCCGTGCGCAGAAGCTCGAGCTCTGCGTCGGTGTGAGGTCCCGCGACGACGAGCTCGAGCCGTCGCGCGAGCTCGGGCTCGCTTCCTGCGAGCCGGCGCAGCGCCTCGATCAGGGGCCTGGGGTCGCGCCCGTAGCTGCCGAACCTGCCCGTGTACACGAGCGAGGTGCGCTCGGGATCGAGCATCCGTGCCGCCTCGCGCGCCTCGGTCCCATCGACGGGCGGTGCGAGCTCGGGGTCCCATCCGTTCGGGACCAGCTCGACGTTGGCGCCGACCCGGGCGCGCAGGTCGTCCGCCGCGGGGCGGCTGACGGAGGTGACGACGTCGGCCGCCCTCAGGAGGCGGCGCTCGAGCCGCTCGTCGAGCCTGCGCTGGGCCGCCGTCGGAAAGCGCGGGCGCAGCGGCTCGAAGCCCCACGCGTCGCGCACGTCGGCCACCCACGCCGCGCCGCGCCGCGCGAGCGCGCGGCCGACGACGTGGGCGGACTCGGGCGGCGAGCTCGTGATCACCGCGTCGAAGCGATGTGCCCGGTGGAGCCGGAGCGCGCGCGGGAGCGCGAACGGGACCCATGCGAGGAGCAGCGGCTCGGGGACCAGGACGTAGCTCAGCGGGTGGGGCCGAGCCGAGTACGTGTCGCCGTCGTACATCGACTGCACGCGGTCCTTCCCGTGCATCCGAGCGCGCGCGAGCTGCAGATCGGCCGTCCTCACGACTCCGTCACCGGCGTCGCGACCGTAGGCCGCGGTCGTGAGCACCGTGACTCGATGGCCGAGCCGGCGCAGGTACTTGACCATCGCCGCTGGCCTGTGCGCTCCCGCATCGGGGCACGGCGGGTAGAAGTACGCAACGAACAGGACCGAGCGGCTCACTGTGCCCCAACCCGGCTGCGCCGATGTTCGATAGCCGCCCCGTAAGCGTCGTCCATCCGCGCGACGAGCGCCGGCCACGCCCACTCGCGCTCCGCCTTCTCGCGCCCCGCTGAGCCCATCCGCCGGCGCTCGCCGTCGTCGAGCTCGGCCATCGCGCGAAGCGCGGCGGCGATCGCGTCGACGTCGCCGCGCGGGACGAGCACCCCGTTGTCACCCGGGTCGATCACCGCGCGCACACCGGGGTACTCGGTGGCGATCACCGGGAGGCCGGTGGCCATCGCCTCGATCAGCACGATGCCGAACGACTCGGGCGGCTCCGTGGTGAGAAGCATCATGTCGGCCGCCCTCAGCACATCCGGCAGGCGCGGGTGCGGCACTGCGCCGATGAAGTGGACGCGATTGGCGACTCCCGCCGCCAGGGCCTGGTTGCGAAACCCCCCGAGCAGCTCGCCGCCTCCCGCGACGATCAGGTGCAGCCGCTCCTCCTCGGACCTCGCGAGCGCCTCGATCGCGAGATCGAGACGCTTGAAGTGATGGGCGCGGTCGAGCGTGGCGACGAACGCCGCCACCACCGCGTCCTCGCCGATTCCCAGCGACGCCCGGACGCCCTCGGAGTCATCCCCGGGCGCGTACTCGTCGGTGTCCACGCCGTTCGGCATCTCGACGAACCGACCGGGGTCGTCGCGCAGCGCCCGGCGCAGGTACGGAACCGACTCGGCGTGGTCGCGCGACAGCAGGCACACCGCGTCGGCGTTGCGGATCAGCAGCGGGGACACGGTGCGCTCGTAAAGCTCGAACATTGCCCCCCGGGCGCCGCCGCCGACGAGGCGGTTCTTGTAGTGGACGAGGAGCGCGGCGTCGCGCCCGCCCGGGCGCATCCGGCCTGCGAGCACGAGCTCCGACCCGAAGATGAACGGATAGTGGAGGTGGAGGACGTCGAACCCCTCGAGCCGCGCGAGGCGAGGGATCAGCGGCGCATTGCCGATTGCGAGCAACGGGGCGATCCGGTGAACGATCAACGCGCCGGCGTCCGGCGGCTCCCCTTCGGCCGGCGCGGTGAACACCTCGACGTGATGGCCGCGATCCGCCTGGCGGCGGGCGAACTCGAAGGACGTGTTGCCTGCGCCCCCCCGGTACGGAGGGAACGTCGCGGTGAGGTGTGCGATTCGCAGCGGCGTGGGAGCCCTAGCTCGACTACTCGGCGGCGCCGACCAGCCGCTCGACGCCGGCCTGGTCGATCGTCCGGCGCAGCCCGTCGCGGAGCTCGACCCTCGGCTCCCATCCCAATAGCTGGCGCGCGCGCGTGATGTCGGGCTGGCGGACCTGGGGGTCGTCGATCGGGAGGGCCTCGAAGACGATCTCAGAGCGGGAGTCAGCCACCTCGATCACGGCCTTTGCCAGGTCGAGCAGGCTCATCTCGTCGGGATTGCCGAGGTTGACCGGAAGGTGGGCGTCCGACTCCATCAGGGCGACGAGTCCGTTGATCATGTCCTCGACGTAGCAGAAGCTGCGCGTCTGGCTGCCGTCGCCGTACACGGTCACCGGCTTGTCTTGCAGCGCCTGGCGCAGGAACGTGGGGATCGCGCGGCCGTCGTGCGGCCTCATCCTCGCCCCGAAGGTGTTGAAGATCCTCGCGATGCAGGTGTCGACACCCTGCTGGCGGTTGTAGGCCATCGTCAGCGACTCGGCGTAGCGCTTCGCCTCGTCGTACACGCCGCGCGGTCCGATCGGATTGACGTTGCCCCAGTAGTCCTCGGACTGCGGGTGGACCTCCGGGTCGCCGTAGATCTCGGACGTCGACGCAAGCAGGATCCGGGCGCGCTTGAACTTCGCCAGCCCGAGCATGTGGTGGGTCCCGTACGAGCCGACCTTGAGCGTGTGGAGCGGGAGCCGCTGGTAGTCGATCGGGCTTGCGGGGGACGCGAGGTGGTAGACGCAGTCGACCTCGTCGTCGATCAGCAGCGGGCCGGTCAGGTCGTGGTTGAGGAACGTGAACTCCGGCGCGCGGATGTGCTCGATGTTCTGCAGCGAGCCGGTGTCGAGGTTGTCGACGCAGATCACCGTTCGATCCCGCGCGAGCAGGTGATCGCACAGATGCGAGCCGAGGAAGCCGGCTCCGCCGGTGACGAGGCATGTGCTCATCGGCGCGTGAGCATACCGCCGAGGCTGGCGGGTCCCGCGGTCCTCCAGGGGGCGTGAATCGGCGCCTGCGCCTTTACGGAGCATGGCGCCGATCAGTCCCCTCCATGCCCGTCGCACGGAGGCGGCGCTCGGCCTGATCGCGACGCACGACGCGGCCTTCCGGCGCACCGCCCGCCGCCACTCCCTGTGCGCCGACGACGCCGAGGACGCATACCACCGCGCGCTCGAGATCCTGCTCACCAAAGCGCCGGACTGCGTGCCACCCCGGCTGACCGCCTGGATGCACACGGTCACCCGGCGCGAGGCAATGGCGGTGCGGCGCGCCCGCGAGCGGCTGCTCGGCACACGTCCCCCGCTCGGTCATGACGGCGAGCCGCTGGGGCTCGACTCGCTGCCCGGCGATCGCCCCGGCCCGGCCGAGCGAGCCGAGCGCCGCGAGCGCGTCGCGCGCAGCTCGGAGGCGCTCGCCGCGCTGAAGCCGCAGGAGCGCCGCGCGCTGGCTCTGAAGGCGGAGGGATACTCCTACGCCGAGATCCAGCAGCTCTGCGGCTGGACCTACACCAAGGTGAACAGATGTATGGCCGAGGGCCGGAAGGCGTTCCTGGAGCGGTTCGCGGAGATCTACGAGGGCGCCGGCGGCGGCGTCAGCGCGGCAGCGCCGCGCAGGCCGCGAGCCTGAAGGCGCGGCGCAGCTGCTCGAAGACCTCCGGCTTGGCGTTTTCCGCAAGCTGCTCGCTCGCGAAAACGACGGCGGAGCGGCGGCCGTTCGGAGTGGCGCCGATGAACTGGGTGTAGCCGGGGAAGTTGCCGGCGTGCCCGAGCACCGTGCCGCAGCTGGTGTCGTATCGGTACAGCGCCAGCCCAGCCGAGTTCTGTCCCGGTCCTGGGGGCTCGCCGCCGTAGCCCGGGATGAAGCTGCGCTGTTCGAGCTTGGTGCTCCTCTCGATCAACCGGCCGCTGGCGTACGCCCGGATGAAGCGGTTCAGCTCTGTCTGGGTGGAGACCATTCCCCCGGACGCCCCAAACAGTGCCGGGTTGAGCAACTCGGAGATGTCCTCCGGTGGGGCGGGCGGCGCGATGTCGTAGCCGTGCACGAAGGGCGGCGGCAGCTCCACCTCGCTCGGCAGGCTCGTCTGCTTCAGCTTCAACGGCGAGAAGACGAGCTCTTGCAGCAGCTCGTCGTATGGCCGGCCGGTGGCGGCCTCGGCCATCAGGCCGATGATGAGGTTGTCCGAGTTCGAGTACTCGTACCTGGATCCAGGCGTGAACGCGAGGGGCTCGTTGGCGACGAAGCCGAGCGTGAACTCGGGCGTGACCGTCGCTTGGGGGTTCATCCGCACGAAGTCCTGCCAGGCCTCGCTGTTCGGGAAGTTCGGAACCCCGCTCGTGTGCTGGAGGAGCTGGCGCAGCGTGACCGCGCCCCATGCGGCGGGCTGATCCGGCAGGACCTCCGCGATCGTGCTGTCGAGCGACAGGCTCCCGTCGTCGACGAGCTGGAGCGCGACGGCGCCGTTGAACGCCTTTCCGTTACTGGCGGTTCGCAGGTGATCGTTGCGCCTGATCGGTCGGCCGCTTTCGACGTCGCCCACACCTGCCCGCAGGAAGTCGACCCTTCCGCGCCGTTGAACCAACGCCGACGCTCCCGGCGGACCCTCTTCGAGCTGCACCAGCTCTGTGGAGCTGCGCATCAAGCCTGTCCAGGCGCTGCCCGGCGTGGGCATCAGCCGCACCGGTGGCTACCGCGAGGAGCACGAGCAAACCCGCGCCGAGTACGCCTGCGCGCCGCCGAGCATGGAAAAGCCGCTTCAGAACAAACCCCTTCTCAACAAGCGGCCAAGTCGCCGCCCTGGGTAGCTTCCCTGGGGCGACACCGTATCGCACTCGTAAACGGGGCCGAAGCAAGACAGCGGCGGCTGGTCTACCGGGTAGCGAGCCCGGCACCGACCGGCACCTCCAGCGACGGCAGCCGCCCTTCGCGGAGATCCACGACGGCGCGGACTGAGTCGAGGGCCGCTCGTCGCGAACCTCAATGAGGCGGCTCGCCGAAGTCCGTCCGACGGCGCTATGCGAGCCCCAACGCCTCCTGGATGCCGGGATCGGCGTCGGCGTGGTGGTGGACCATCTTCCACGCGTTGCTCTCGCGACGGTAGATGTTCGTGGCGCGGACCTCGGCGTGGACGTCCCTGCCACCCGCCTTCGCGTCCACGTGCTCCACGCCGAGTGTGTAGGCCACGTCGCCGAGGTCACGAACCTTCAGGTCGCTCACCTCCACGCTTCCCTGCGAGAACGCCTGTGCCGCTCCCTCCCAGGAGGCGCGCACCGCGTCCCAGCCGTTCTCGCGACCGCCCAGCGGGTGCATCGTGGAGACGTCGCTTTCGTGCGACCAGATCTCCGCCATCGGGCTCGCGTCGCCGTTGACCATGGAGTTCAACGCCGCATAGAACTGATCAGAGGCCTGCTGGACCTCGGCTTCCGCGCTCATGCTGTTCCTTTCTCCAGCTTGCTAGGACGTTTATACCGCCGACTAGCGCATCATTCGCGTATGGCGGTCTTCGAGCGAGAGGACGAGCAGCGGGCCATTCGCCCTCCGCGACTCCGCACGTTCGAGCACGGCGACATAGCGCGCGCACACTACCTCGAGCTGTTCTTCGACCTCGTTTTCGTGGTCGCGATCGCGCAGCTCGCGCACGAGCTCGTCGCCGATCACAGCCTCGGCGGCTTCGCCACCTTCGCCGCTCTGTATCTGCCCGTGTTCATCGCCTGGCAGGGCTTCAGCTCCTACGCCGACCGTTTCGACACCGACGACGTCGTGTTCCGAGGGGTGATGCTCCTGGCGATGCTCGCGAGTCGCGGCGCTCGCGATTCAGATTCCCGACGTCTCGCACGGCGAGAGCACGGGCTTCGTCATCGCCTACGTGATCCTGCGGTCACTCTTGGTCGCGGTCTACCTTCGCTCGTACGTCCACGTCCCCGAGGCACGACCGTTGATCGGCCGCTATGCGTGGCAGTACTCAATCGCGATCGGGATCTGGATGGCGTCCCTCGCGTTCCCCTCCCCCTCCCGCTACGTCCTCTGGGGAGTTGCCCTCGCCTGGGAGCTGAGCATCCCGCCGCGGGCGCGCAGGCTGTGGGAGGCGATACCGCGTTCCGCGAGCAAAATGCCCGAGCGCCTGGCGCTGTTCACGATCATCGTCCTGGGCGAGGCGATCGTCGTGACTGCCCTGGGAACGTCCGGCTCGGAGTGGGCGCTCTCGGCGACCGTGGTCGCGGTGCTCGGATTCCTCGTCGCAGCGGCCATCTGGTGGACCTACTTCGGAGGTGGCGGGGAGGTCACGATGAGGCGCTCTCCGGAGGCGATCGCCGTATTCGTGTACTCGCACATCCCGTTGCTGGCGGCGTTGACGGCGGTGAGCGCGGGAATCTCCCTCGCGATCGAGCAGTCATCGGGCTCGCAACTGGACGCTGGAGCTCGCTGGGCGCTCGCAGGGGGAGCCGCCCTCTACCTAACGTTCGTTACGGTCGCACATGCGTCGAGCACCCAGGGTGTGCCCGTGAGTGAGCTGCGAGCACGGATCGGAGCAGGCTTGGCGCTCGTCGCCCTCGCGCTCCTCGGGGGGGCGCTCGACCCCGTGGTCTTCATGGTCGCCGCGGCGAGCATTCTCGTCGGGGTGGTCGTCCTCAAGCTGTGGACGCCACGGCCCGTGGTCGCTCGCCATCGCGCAGCCCCGACGGAACCTCCGCCGTGATGGTGTTTGGCGGCGGGCCAAAAGCGCCTCCTGGAGCTGTTCGCGGCGATCTGCGGACGCGGCGTAGCTTCGGAGATCACCAGCGGCGCCCGAAACTAGTGCCGTGCCGAGACCCCGTGTCAGACACGACCTATACGGTTGCGGCAACCTGCCACGACGATCGGGAGGATCGACATGGAATTCGTTATTGGCGGCATCCTGTACTTCATCCTGCTGGTAACGCTGGGGATCATCACGATCCGGAAGGGCCACTGGGTCATGTTCATCATCGGGATCTTCATCCCGCTGTTCTGGATCATCGGCGCGCTGATGCCGCCGAGGGAGCCCGCCTAGCTGAGCCGCCCACACAGCAGAGGTCAGACCTAGCCGAGCCCCCGTGGGCGTTAGAGTCACGGAAAGGCCATCGAGGCAGCAGCAAGGCCCTGGGAGAGAGGTGTGGATATGAGAATGCTCGCGGTGCTCGCGTCGGCGCTCGTCGTCGCCGCGATAGGCCTTACGGCGTGCGGAGGAGATGACGACGACGATTCGGCGGCGGACACTTCCGCGACCACCACGACCCAAGCCGGGGGCGGCGGCGGCGGGACGCTCAAGGTGACCGCCGACCCGGGCGGTGCGCTCGCCTACGAGCAGAAGTCGCTGAGCACGAACGCCGGCCAGGTCACGATCGAGTTCGACAACCCGTCGTCCACCGACCACGACGTGACGATCGAGGACGACGGCGGCACCGAGGTCGCCGCGACGGACATCATCACCGACGACACCGCGACCGCGACACGCCGACCTGCAGTCGGGCTCGTACACGTTCTTCTGCAGCGTGGACGGGCACCGGGAGGCCGGCATGGAGGGGCCACTGACCGTCAAGTAGGCCGCTCGGCTGGGCCGAGTCGCTTGCGCATGAACACGATCGAGAAGTCTCCCTGGGATCGGCGGTCGTACTCGACGTAGCCGATTCGCGAGTAGAGCGCGATGTTGTCGCTCGCCTTCTCGTGCGTGTAGAGGTAGATCGAGTCGAACCCGGCGCGCCGCGCCTCCGACTCCGCGAGCTCGAGCAGGGTCCTCCCGAGACCCGTCCCCCGGACGGAGGGGTGGACGGCGACGTTGTCGATCACGAACCCCTCGTCGGTGACGTCGAGCACGAGGACGCCGACGATCGTCCCGTCGCTCTCGGCGACCGTGACCCGCCGCTCGCGGATCACCTCGGCGTAGTCGTCGGTCATCGGGCGCGGCACGATCCCGAGGCGCTCCACCCAGTGTTCGTACGCATCGTCGACGAGCGCCGCGACCTCCGCGGCGTCCGCGTCGGTCGCTGCGCGCAGCGCGTGGCCGCCCGTCACGGCTCCGGGCCCGGATCCTGGCCGAGCAGCTGGCGCATTCGCCGCGCGGCCTTCGGGGCAAGCTCGCGGGCGTTGTTGTTGAACAGCACGTGGACCTCGTCCGCGTCGTCGGCGAGCGTGCGCGCGCGGTCGGCGATCTCCTCGAGCTCGTCGTCGGAGTAGTCGTAGTCGAAGCGCTCCGCGACGGTGCGGCCCGACATGTACCCGCGCTCGTTTCGCCCGTGGCAGCGCATGTATGCGAGGCGGTTGTTCGTGACGGCGTCGATCGGCGGCATGATCGGGACGTGGTCGGCGAGCGGGGCGTCGACCGAGACGTACACCGCGTCGTGGGCGGACAGATACGAGAACACGTCCTTGCGCCGCTTCTCCTTCATCCACGCCCGGTAGCGGAACTCGACCGCGACGGGGTGCGGTTTGAACCCGTCCAGGATCGGGTCGAGCTCGTCGAGCCGGCAGTCGCGCGGCCGGAACGCGGGGCTGAGCTGGAGCAGATACGCGCCGAGCTTCCCGGCCTCGTCGAGCGGCTGCATCGACTCGGCCATCCGCTTGACCATCTCACGCTGGAGCTCCTCGTTGCGAACCACGTTTCCTCGCGAGTTGAGCTCGAGCCCGTCGCGCATGTCGGGCGGGAGGGCGTCCGGCTTGGTCGCGTGCCACGACAGCAGGCGGTGGAGCTTGGCGTGGAACCGGAATCCGTCAGGCGTCACCTCGGCCCAGCGCTCGACGCTGCCGGTAGGGGGAGTCGCGTAGAAGCTCGAGTTCAGCTCCACGACCTCGAAGCGCTCGGCGTAGAACCGAAGCCGGTCGCGAGCCGCCACGTCCTTCGGGTACCAGTGCTTGACGAAGCCCGGATCGGCCCAGCTCGAAGTGCCGACGACGATCGCGGCCATGCATGTGTTTTACCCCGCCGCTGCCGGCTTACCGCCAGCGGTCCCGCCGCGAGCGCTCCGCCTCCGCTTCGTCGCGGAGCTGGATCCAGGTCGCGCCGAGCACGAGCCCGAGCCACGCGATCAGCAGCGCGAGCACGATGAACGCAACCAGCTCGACGCTCACGCCGCCCTCACCTCCTCCGTGTTCGGCTCACCCCCGTTGAACGTCTTCTGGCGGCTCGGACGCACGTAGACGGCCTGCCCCTCCTCGAGGTTGAGCTCGCCCGCCTCCGCGCGCGTCACCTGCGCCCACATCCGCCCGTCGTCGGGCATCGCGAGCTCGACCCGCACCTCGAACCCGAGGTGGGTGACCCGCTCGATCCGCGCCCGCTCCGCGCCGTCGTTCGGCTCCAGGCTGAGGTCGAGATCGTGCGGGCGGACGAGCGCCTCGCCGAGGCGGTTCGCCTCGCCGACGAAGCTCATCACGAACTCCGAGCTCGGGTGCTCGTAGAGGTCGGTGGGGCTTCCGGTCTGCTCGATCCGGCCCTTGTTCATGACCACGATCTGCTGGGCGATGTCCATCGCCTCCTCCTGGTCGTGGGTGACGAAGATCGTCGTCACGTGGACCTCGTCGTGGAGGCGGCGCAGCCACTGGCGCAGGTCCTTTCGCACCGTCGCGTCGAGGGCGCCGAACGGCTCGTCGAGCAGGAGCACCTTGGGCTCCGACGGCCAGCGCCCGGGCGAGAGCCATCCGCTGCCGCTGGCCTCCGGAGAGCTGGGACGGATAGCGGTGCGCCATGCCCTGAAGCTGAACCAGCTTCATCAGCTCCTTGACGCGCAGCTTGATCACGTCGCGCGGCACCTTGCGGATCCTGCAGCGCGAAGGCGACGTTGTCGCGCACGGTCATGTGCTTGAACGCCGCGTAGTGCTGGAACACGAACCCGACACCCCGGTCCTGGACCGGCATCGCTGCTGACGTCCGTTGCCCGCGAGCATGCACCCGACCCGAGTCGGCGGTCTCCAGTCCCGCGATCAGCCGCAGCAGGGTGGACTTGCCGCTCCCGCTCGGCCCCAGCAGCGCCGTCAGGATCCCGTCCGGCACTTCGATCGAGACGTCGTCGAGCGCGACGAAGTCCCCGAAGCTCTTCGTCGCGTTCTCAATGGCGATGGCCTCTGATTCCGCCTGTCTCATCCAGTTTTCCTCCTGCCTTGCGGGTTCGGAACCGGCGTCGTCGGGTGTCCGACGAACCACGTCTCCTGAACAGGGCTGACCAGCGCACGCTCAGGCCAGGATCACGAGGACGATCGCCGCCCGTACGCCCCTGCAACGTTGAAGGTCTTGAACTCCGCTCTCACGAACAGCGGCAGCGTCTCCGTCTTGCCCGCGATCTGTCCCGACACCACGCTCACCGCGCCGAACTCGCCCAGCGCGCGCGCCGTCGCCAGCACTACCCCGTACACGACACCCCAGCGGATCGCGGGCAGCGTCACCCGCCAGAACGTCTGCCAGCCGGAGGCGCCCAGCGTCTGCGCAGCCTGCTCCTGCTCGTTCGCCGATCTCCTGCAGCACCGGCACACCTCGCGAACGACGAACGGGAGCGAGACGAAGACCGTCGCCAGAATCGATCCCCGGGTGTCGAGAAGATGATCTCGAACCCGGCGTCGTGAGCGCGCCGCCGATACCAGCCGTTGGCTCCGTAGACGAGGAACAGCGAGAGGCCGATCACCACGGGCGAGATCGGCGAACGGAAGGTCGATCACCGGGTTGAGCAGCGCCCTTGCCCCGGAATCGCTGACGAACGAGCACGAGCGCGCAGACGACGCCGAAGCTCGTGTTGAGCGGGACCGCGATCGCCCACGCACCTCGATCGTGAGCCAGAACGCATGCATGCCCTCGGGGCTGGTGACCGAAGCCTCGATCGCGTTCCCGATCCCCTCCTCGAACACGCGGAAGAAGATCATCCCCAACGGGACGAACAGCAGCAGGGCGAGGTAGCCCAGGGCGAAGGTGCGCATCCCGTACGGGCGAGCGTCAGCATGCCTCATGACGACTCCTCCTCGCGACGAGCCGGATCAGCGAACAGGACGAGCCAGCGCGATCGCGAGCAGGAGCACGGAGACGACACCGCCGCGGTGCGGTCTGGTCCTGCTCGATCCGGCCGAAGATGTAGACACGGAGGCGACCTGGGTCTCGAACGGGATGTTCCCGGTGATCAGCACCAGCGAGCCGAACTCGCCGATCGCGCGGGCGAACGCCAGCGCCGACAGCCGGCGATGATCGCCGGCGCAGGTTGGGCAGCACGATGCTGCCGGAAGATCCGTGGGCTGCGCGCGCCAAGCGACGCCGCCGCCTCCTCCATCTCGCTGGTCGAGCTCGTGCAGCACCGGCTGCACCGCCCTGACCACGAACGGCAGGGTCACGAACAGCAGCGCCAGCCCGACGGCGAACATGGTGAATGTGACGTTGATCCCGAACGGGCTGTCGTCCCCGTACAGCGCGATCAGGGTCAGATCCGGCGACGATCGTCGGCAGCGCGAACGGCAGGTCGATGATCGAGTTGACGATCCGCTTGCCGCGGAACTCGTCGCGGACCAGCACCCAGGCGATCATCGTCCCCACCACCGCGTTGATCGCGACGATCACGATCAGCGATGCGATCAGGGTCAGCTTCAGCGCGGCGCCCATCCCTCGGGCTCCGAGATCGCGGTCCCAGAATGGCTCGAGCCCGCCGTCCAGCGAGCGAACGATCCACGACGCCCCATCGGGATCAGCACGATGATGCTCAGCCATGTGATCGACGATCCCCTGCGCAGCGCGTCGCCGCCGAGGCGCGGCAAGCCTGAGCCGGCTTCCCCTCGGCGGGCGCGCATTCCGCTGTTGCTTCAGGCGGTGCGCGCACCGGGCGCGCTTCCTCGCTCGCCTACTCCACCGGCGCGCCCTGCCTCGCGCGATCTCGGTCCGCTCCCCGCGCGTCGTCGAAGAACTCGGTCGTCGACCTTGTCCCAGCCGCCGAACTCCTCGATCGTGAACAGGCCGGGGGCTCCGGGAACTTGTCGGAGTTCTCATTCGAATACCATCTCATCGACCGGGCGGTACCCGCAGTCGGCGAACATCTGCTGGCCCTCGGCGGAACAGATGAGTCGAGCACGCCTGCGACGCCCTCCGGGTCCTCGGCGTCCTCGGTGGTCACCGCGACTGGGTTCTCGATCAGGATCGTGTCGTCGGGGATGATGTACTCGACGTCCACGCCGCTCGTCCTGGGCCCGGATCGCCTCGTTCTCGTACCCGATCAGGACGTCGCCCTTGCCGCTGGCGAACGTCTGCACCGCGTCGCGCGCGCTGTCGTCGAGCACGGAGGTGTTCTCGATGATCTGCGCGACGTACTCGAGCGCCTCCTGCTCGGACGCACCCTGCGCGATCTGGGAGCCGTAGGCGGCCATGATGTTCCACTTCGCGCCGCCCGAGGTGACGGGTTCGGGGTGATGATCTCGACGTCGCCGGTGACGAGGTCGTCCCAGTCCTCGATGTCCTCCGGGTTGCCCTCTCGCACCGAGAACACGACGACGGAGTTCTGTGATCTTGCCCGTGTACTCGTCCTTGTTCCAGTCCTCGGCGACGATTGCCGGCCTCGACAGAGCCGCTCATGTCCGGCTCCAGCGAGAGGTCGAGGAAGTCGGCGGGCTGCCCCTCCTCGACCGCGCGACGACTGATCGCCGGAGGCAGCCGAACGAGTTCTCGAACGTCGACGCCCGCGCCGTCTGGCGTGTCCTCGAACGCGGGCTCGATCCCCTCCTGAACGCCTGCTGCGGGGTCGAGTACGCGACGAGGTTCGATCGGTCCCGCCGCCGTCTTCGAGCCCTCGGAGTCGGAGCCGCCGCACGCGGCTACGCCGAGGATGGATGCCACCGCGACCGCCGCAACGCCGAGGCGGGCGAGGGTGGCACGACGGAGCTTCAGCTTCTCCATCATGCGATCGTTCATTCCTTTCTTGGTCACCTTACTAGTTTGGTCAGACTAGATTGCTGGTCAGATTAGTCAAGAACGAGGCGCGGCAGCGTAGCACAGGCCATCCCGGTCTACCGCTCGGTCAGACGACCGTCAGCTGGAGCGCCGCGCCGATCACCCCGCACGCCAGGACCACCCACAGCACCGTCAGCTTGGCGTGAAAGCGCATCAGCGCCGCGAACGCGCCGACGGCGAGCAGGGCGGTGGGCAAGTCGACGATCCCGGTCTCCACGATGTCGACCGTCACGGCGGCGATCAGCCCCACTACCGCGGCGGCGACGCCGAGCAGGAACGGCCTGATGCGCGGGTTCTCCGCGACCGCGACGAGCCAGCGGTGAAGGAAGATCGGGAACAGGAACGCCGGCAAGAAGATCCCGAGCGTCATCGCGAGGGCTCCGCCGAGGCCCCCCGCGACGTACCCGACGAAGGTCGAGAAGATGATCAGCGGCGCCGGGAGAACGCCGCTCATCGCGAGCCCGTCGACGAACTGGGAGTCGGTCAGCCATCCCTGGTCCTGGACCGCTGCCTCCTGCAGGAACGGGATCACGGTGAACGCACCGCCGAATGTGAGCAGGCCCGCCCTCAGGCCCTCGAGGAAGATCTCGGTGGTGAGCGACACCGTCACCAGGCCGGCGATGAACACGACCGCGGCCGGAAGCGGCGACAGGGCGCGCAGCCGGCGCGAGTAGCGGCCGGCGGCGGTCCATAGCTCGTAGGCGATCCCGCCGCCGGCGAGGACGAGGACGAAGCTCGCGTCCGCGAACGCGGTCAGCGCGAACGCGCCCACGGCGATCACGATCAGCGGGACGTCGGTGAGGAACGATCCCCCCAGCCGCACGAGCGCCCTGGCGACGATCGCCCCGACGGCCGCGGCAAGCCCGTAGAACACCTCGTCGAGGCTGTCCGAAAACTCGGCCTCGACGTAGAGAGCGGAGAGGCCGAGCATGAGCAGGAAGCCGGGCAGCATGAAGCCGAGCCCGGCGAGAAGGCCTCCCACCTTGCCGCCGCGGAGGCGGCCGAAGTAGACGCACAGCTCGTGCGCCTCGGGGCCCGGCAGGACCTGGTAGACGGCAAGCGTCTTCTGGAAGGTCTCATCCGAGACCCAGCCCTCCTCGTCGACGCACTCGTGCTTGATCATCGCGATCTGGGCGGCCGGGCCGCCCCAGGCCAGGGCGCCGAAGCGGAGAAATCGCACGAAGATCGAGCGGGCGGAGTCGGTTCCGGTCATAGGCGCGAGAACCCTAAGCGCCCGGTTCGGAAACGGCGAGAGGCTCGCGGAGCGGAGGGGGAGGGATTCGAACCCCCGGACCGGGGTCAAGCCCGGTCAGCGGTTTTTAGACGATCGCCGAGGGCTCTCTGAGTCGGCGTGAAACCAGCGGCGACCGGCGGGCGGTGCAGCCACTCTTCACTACCGCTGGATACCGGAGGGTTGGCGGTGCCGGGGGCCGCTGAGCAGCCTGACGGTCGGCCGAGGTTGACGGCGGCGGCGCGGCGAGCTACGCTGCTCTATCAAGGGAGGCGAGCTTGGGTGTAGTGCGAGTGCGGCGGGGAAAGTCTGGCAGGGTGCTTCTTGGCGTTTGCGTGGCGGTCGCCGCTGTGCTTGGTGGCACGAGCCTCGCGAGCGGCGCGGTCGGCGATCTCACCTATCAGGACTGCATCACGGGAGAGAGAAGCAGCGGCCCCGACGGCAGGGGGGCGTGCACGGCGATCGGAAGCACCGTCGCACATGGCACCTACTCGGGCCTCGACTACCTCCGATCGGCCGCGGTGAGCCCGGACGGCAAGTGGGTCTACGCCGCCTCCGGATGGGACGACGCGGTGGCCAGCTTCAGGCGCAACCCCGACACCGGCGCCCTCACCTACGAGGGTTGCATCACCGGCAACATCGAGGCGGGCCCCGGCGGCTCCGGCGCCTGCGATGCGATCCCGGGCCCGAGCGGCGGGAGCGGGGCCACCCTGGAGGGATATGACTCCGGACTCGACTACCCCATAGCGGTGGCGGTGAGCCCGGATGGAACATCGCTCTTCGCCGTCTCCGAGAACGACGACGCTGTGGCCAGCTTCAAGGTCGACCCGTCCACCGGCGCACTCACCTACCAGGGCTGCATCACCGGCGAAACGCAGAGCTCGAGCGCCTGCACGCCGATCCCGAGAGCGGCCTCGGATGGCTCGAACTCCGGCCTCGACGGCGCCTACTCGGTGGCGGTGAGCCCGCGCGGAACGTCGGGAACGTCGGTCTACGTCGCCTCCGAGCTCGACGACGCCGTGGCTAGCTTCGAGGGTGGCCCCAATGGCGCGCTCAGCTACCAGGGCTGCATCACGGGAGAGCAAAGTAGCGTCGGCGCATGCGCCCCCAACGGCTCGGGCGGTACGACCCCGGGCCTCGACGGCGCCTACGTGGTGGCGGTGAACGAAACGTCGCTCTACGTCGCCGCCAATAACGACGACGCGGTAGCCAGCTTCCAGCGCAACCCCGACACCGGCGCCCTGACGTACAAGGGCTGCATCAGCGGACGGAGCGAGAGCACTGGCGCCGGCGCCTGCACGGCGCCGAGCGGTGGTGCTACCCCGGGCGGCTCGAACTCCGGCTTCGACACCCTCTTCTCTGTGGCGGTGAGCCCGAACGGTGACGTCTACGCCGCCTCCCGGGACGACGACGCCGTGTCGAGCTTCAGGGGCGGCCCAAACGGCGCCCTCAGCTACCGCGGTTGCATCACCGGCGAGACGCAGAGCTCGGGCCCCTGCACGGCGATCCCGAGCGCCGCCGCGGACGGCACGAGCTCGGGCCTCGACGCCCTCCGATCGGTGATGGTGAGCCCGGACGACGACGGAAAGTCGGTCTACGCAGGCTCCCGGGGCGACGACGCTGTGGACCACTTCAATGTCACGAGCGACGGCACCCTCGCCTACCAAGGGTGCGTGGGCGCCAAGACGACCTCCGCCTGCACGCCGATCCCGAAGGCCACCGAGCTGGGCGGGAACACGGGCCTTGACTCCCTCTTCTCGGTGGCGCTGAGCCCGGACGGAAAGTCGATCTACGTCGCCGCCAGGTACGACGACTCCGTCGCCTGGTTCAAGCGCGAGGTTATGACGACGCCGCCCCCGACGGATACCACCGCGCCCACCGTCAGCTCGGTGTCTCCCGCCGACGGCTCGGTTGGGGTTGCGAGGGGCACCGACGTGACCGTAACGTTCAGCGAGGCGATGGACAGGGCAAGCGCCGAGGCCGCGTTCTCCCTGACGCCCACCGCGACCGGGACCTTCTCCTGGAACGGGAACGCGATGACATTCCGCCCATCCGCTTCGCTCGCCGGGGGCACCCAGTACACGGCAAGAGTGGGCACGGGCGCCAAGGACGCGGCCGTCCCCGGGAACCCGCTCGCCGCCGAGAAGTCGTGGAGCTTCACCACGATCAACTCCTCCACCGTCTCTCCGGCGGCGGCGGTGCTCGAAACAGGGACCGTTCGGGGCGGCGCTGCCGCCGACCTGGGCGCCGACGACAACCTCTACTACGAGGTGAACTCCACCACCTCGGGCACCCGGACCACCTCTTGGTGGGGGAGGTTCACAGCTGTCCCGAACTCCCTCAGCAACCTGAAGGTCACCTACAAGGGCAAGAACTCGCAGACCTGCACGCAGCGGCTGTACATCAAGCGTTGGACCAACAACGCCTGGGTGCAACTCGATAGCCGAAGCGTGGGTACCACCGAGGTGCGGATCGACGCGCTGCCCGGCGGTAACGCGGCCGACTACGTCAGCGGTACCGCCGGCGACGGTGAGCTTCAGCTTCGGGTGCGCTGCACTAGGTCGAAGCTCGGCTTCTTGGCGAGCGGCGATCTGATGCAGATCACCTACGACTGGCCCTAGCTCAGGGATCAGGTCTCTGAGTAAGGGCGCTGTGCGGCGGCTCAGGCACCGAGCGGAGGGGGAGGGATTCGAACCCCCGGACCGGGGTCAAGCCCGGTCAGCGCTTTTCAAGAGCGCCGCATTCAACCGCTCTGCCACCCCTCCGGGTTCGCCTTCATTATTCCGGGCGATGCCTCAGTGGTCGAATTGGGCAGGCGACCAGCGCTGCGAGCCGGCGGTGATCGAGCGGCCGCGCAACCGGGACGAGTTGGTCGACGCGATCGGCCGCGCGGCGGCCGCCGGACGGCCGGTGCGAGCAGCGGGGTCAGGGCACTCGTTCACCGACATCGCCTGCACTGACGGGGCGATGCTCCTCCTCGAGGGGCTGAACCGCGTTCTGGATGTCGACCGCGCGTCCGGGCTCGTCAAGGTCGAGGCTGGGATCGTGATCGGCGAGCTCACCGAGGCGCTGGCGGCGCGCGGGCTCGCGCTCGAGAACCAGGGCGACATCGACCGCCAGACGCTCAGCGGCGCGATCTCGACGGCGACCCACGGCACCGGTGCGCGGTTCCGCAACATGTCGGCCCAGGTCGAGGGGGTCGAGCTCGTGCTCGCCGACGGGAGCGCCGTCGAGTTTCGGGCCGATGCCGATCCCGACCGGCTGCGCGCGGCGCGCGCCGGCCTCGGCGCGCTCGGGATCGTCCACTCGATCACGCTGCGGGCCGTCCCCGCGTTCACGATCAGGCGGGTCGATCGCCCCGAGCCCCTCGAGGAGACCCTCGCGGCGCTCGGCGAGCTGCCCGACCTCCACGACCACATCGAGCTGTTCGCGTTTCCGCACACCGAGATCGCGATCGTGCGCGAGAGCGAGCGCACCGACGCCCCGCCCCGCCCCCGCTCGCGCGTGGTGGAGTTCGTGCAGGAGACGGTGCTCGAGAACTGGGTCGCGGAGGCGTTCTGCCGCGCATCCAGGCGCTTCCCCTCGATCACTCCGGCGCTCGCCCGCTTCCTCGTCGGGATGATCGGACGCTCGGTGAAGGTCGATCGCAGCCACCGGGTGTTCGCGAGCCAGCGGCAGGTCAGGTTCACCGAGATGGAGTACGGGATCCCGCGCGAGCACGGCGCCGAGGCCGTGCGGAGGATCTACGACCTGATCGAGCGCGAGGGCCTGCGGGTCAGCTTCCCGATCGAGGTCCGGTTCGTCGCGCCCGACGACGCGATGCTCAGCCCCTCCCACGAGCGCGAGACCTGCTACATCGCGGTACACATGTACCGGGGGGTGGCGTGGGAGCGCTACTTCCGGGGCGTCGAGGAGATCATGGACTCCTACGGCGGCCGCCCGCACTGGGGAAAACGCCACTTCCAGACCGCCGCCACGCTCGCACCGCGGTACCCGCGCTGGGAGGACTTCCAGCGGGTTCGGGCGCGGCTCGATCCGGAGGGCCGGTTCGCGAACCCCTATACAGACCGCGTGCTGGGACCGGCGGTGCCGGCCGCGTGACGCCGGCGGTTCACAGAAAGCACTTCCCCTCGCCGCGGTAGGTCGGGAGCTCGTCGACGACGCGGTCGCCGTCGAGGAGGTACAGCGTCGAGAACCGCTCGCAGAGCTCCCCCGCCTTCGCGTGGCGGAAGTAGACCCGGTCTCCGAGCCTCAGGCTCGCGGCGGCGTCGCCGATGACCGGGGTCTGCACCTCGCCGGCGCCCTCGAGGGGATCGAGACGCAGCCCGCGCGGCAGGTAGGGCTTGGGGAGGCGCTCCCTTCCCGGCGGCCCGGACGCGATGTAGCCGCCGCCGAGCACCGTGGCGACGCGGCCGCCCGGCTTTCGCACGACCGGCATCGCGAACCCGGCGGCCGGGCGCAGGTCCAGCGAGCGGTAGTGGTCGAACAGGACTGGGCTGTAGAACCCCGACCCTGCCGTCACCTCGGTGACGGCAGGCTCTGATGCCGTCGCCGCCAGGCTCCCGGTGCCTCCCCCGTTGACGAGCTCGAGCGGTGCCACCCGCGAGACGGCGTCGACGACGGCGGCCCGGCGGGAGCGGATCTCCCGCGCCGAGGCCCGCTGCATGGCGCGGATCGCGAGGTTCCGAAACCGGCTCCCGGGAGCGTCGTCGCCGACCCCCGCGATGTGTCCCTCGTATGCCATCAGCCCGACGAGGCGCACCGAGCGGCGCGAAGCGATCCCGCGCGCGAGCGCGGCGGCCGCTTCGGGCGTCCGAATCGGCGAGCGCTTCGGCCCGATCTTCACCCGCCCGCCCGGGGGCCACCAGCCGACGTCGAGCTCGATGCAGACCCGAATCGGCGCGGAGCGGGTGCTGACCGCCGCTGCGATCAGGTCGAGATGGGCGCTGGAGTCGACCATCACCGCGGGCGCGCCGTCGGGGTCCCCCGCGGTTCGGGTGGCAAGCTCGTCCAGAGCTGCGCGGTCGGCGGTCGGATAGGCGAGCAGGAGATTGTCGAATCCCTCGCTCGCGAGCCACAGGGTCTCGGGCAGCGTGAACGTCAGCAGGCCGCGAAAGCCGGCGTCCCGCTCGAGGATCCATCGCAACAGGGCGCGGCAGCGCACCGACTTGCTCGCCACCCTGATCGGCACGCCGCGCGCCATTCCGAGGAGGTCGGTGACGTTGGCCCGCATCGCGTCGAGGTCGACGAACGCGAACGGCGGCACGATCGACTCGAACGCCGCCTCGTACCGCGCGTACGGATCCGCCAATCTGGGGGTGGTTGCCGGCTCAGCCTGCGTTGCCATCGGCGCGAGCCTAAAAGATCAGCGATCTATCATCGGCCCTCGCACGGAGAGGTGGCCGAGTGGCTGAAGGCACTCGCCTGCTAAGCGAGTAGAGGGCGCAAGCTCTCTCGAGGGTTCGAATCCCTCCCTCTCCGCTGAGGCCTAGGACGGGGGGTCACCCGTGTTCATCGAGTCCTAGCTCGCGTCAGGGCTAGCCAGGCGAACGCGGGGGCGGCGGCTCGCTCGGAGGAGGCGGGGGCGGCGGCTCGCTCGGAGGCGGCGGGGGCGGCGGCTCGCTGCGCCGCGGAGCCGCGGGCGCCGTTCGCGCGCCCTCTCCCGACAACACGCCGCCCAGAGCGATCAGGATCGCGCCCGCGAGGGCGACGAAGATCCCGAACTCGAGGCTCGTCTCCACCCCGTCACCGCCCGGCGTGAAGATCATCCGCAGAAAGACCATGACGGCGGCGGCGATCCCTGCCAGCATGGTCAGCCTCCCGGCCTCGATGCCCAACTCGACCTCGGCGACACCGGCGCGGAACCCCACGGCGACGATTGCCCACACCGCCGCGGCGAGCATGATCAGGTTGGCGATCGTGCCGAGGAAGCCCTCTCCGTCCCAGGCGCCGATGCTCTGGTCGACGTCCAGCTGCGGTATCGGGACCTCCGTCGGCGGCTCGACCTGGGCCAGGAAAGCGGCGCCGATCTCGAGCGGCGCGATCTCGAGCTCGAGGCTGTACCAGTCGAGGAAGAAAAGCGCGATCAGGAGCACTAGACCGCCGAGCGCGGCTACCCAGTCGGCCGGCCGGACTGTCGAGGTGTCCATCGATTTCCTCCCTTTCAGAGCGCGCCCGGCGGGGCTCCGAGCAGCGCCCGCAACCTACACGTTTTGCGCCCTCAAGCGCCAGTCTGCTCGCCGAGCGCGTCCTCGAGCGCGGCGGCGAGATCGTCGATGTCCGCGAGGGCGCGACGGTCGCCCGCGAGGCCGAAGAAGACGCCGCCGTCGTAGCTCACCACCCCGATCGAGAGCGCGTGGTGCTGGGGGGAGAGCGGGACGAATGGATACACCGCCCTCAGCGGCCGCCCGAGCAGGTAGAACGTCATCTGCGGCCCGGGGACGTTCGAGACCACGAGGTTGAAGACGAGCTGGCGCGCGAGCGCCCCCGAGAGCAGCCGGTTGATCGTCGGCGGCGTCCATCCCGTCGCCTCGACGATCAACGACGCAACGCGAGCCTGCTCGGACTGCTTGATCCGCGCCGTTTCGGCGCGGATCAGCTCGAGGCGCTCCGCGCGGTCTTCGACCGCGATCGGGAGCCGGACCAGGATCGTGGAGATCCGGTTGCCGAGCTCGAGGTGCTCGTCGGGCCGTCGCACGCTCACCGGGACGAGCGCCACGAGATACTTCGGGAGCTGCTCGCCGCGCCCGACGAGGAACAGCCGCAGTCCCGCGGCCACGACGGCGAGGATCACGTCGTTGACGGTCGCGCCCGCGTCGCCGCGGGCGTCCTTGAAGGCTTGCAGCTCGCCCCGGACGAAGGCGACGCGGCGATCGCGCCCGATCTCGACGTTGAGGGAGCTCGGCTGGCACACCGGGTCCCCGATCGCCAGCTCGGTAAAGGCCTCCGTCGTTCGCGTCACCTGGCTCGCCGTCTCGCCGGGCATCGTGATCGCGTCCACAGCCGCCCGCCGCGCCCTTCGCAGCGGAGCCCGAATCCGCTCCGAGGCGGCGCGCACGAACAGCAGCTCGGAGCTCGGCGCGTCCGGCTCCGAGGGCTCCTCAGGGTGCGGCATCTCGGTGCCCTCGGGGTTCGGGTCGAGGAGGATCGTCCCCACGTCCACCGCGGCGACCCCGTCGACGAGCGCGTGGTGGGTCTTCGAGATGTACGCGTGCCGCGCGCCCTCGACGCCCTCCATGAGGTGGAGCTGCCACAGCGGGCGATCGAAGTCGAGCGGCTCCGACATCACGTGTCCCACGTGGTCGCGCAGCTGATCCAACGTCCCGGGCCGCGGCAGCGCGGTTTGCCGGACGTGCCATCGCAGGTCGAAGTCGGGGTCATCGGCCCATTTCGGGTTCGTGAGCTGAAGCGGCATGGGGGTCACGCGCTGCCGGAAGCGCGGCACGAGGTGCAGCCGCCCGTCGACGTGCTCGAGCAGCTCGTCGAGCTGGGGCGCCTCTCCCTCCATCAGCATCGTCGCCCCGACGTGGACGTGGATCGGCCCCCGCTCGGCCACGAGCGACGACATGTCGGACGGGGAGAGCCGCTCCCTTGCCATCGCGCGCGAGCCTAGTGGGGTCGCGGTTCCGTAGGCTGCGCCATCATGGATGGCATCCGCACCGAGCGGCGCGGGGGCACGCTCGAGATCACGATCGACCGGCCGAAGGCGAACGCGATCGACTCCGCGACGAGCCGGGCCCTGGGGGAGGCGTTCGCCGGCTTTCGCGACGAGCCCGAGCTGCGGGTCGCGATCCTGACCGCCGCCGGGGAGCGGTTCTTCTCGCCCGGGTGGGACATGGTCGCGGCCGCGGCGGGTGACTCCGAGGAATGGGGCGTCGGAGGGTTCGCCGGGCTGACCGAGCTGTTCGACCTCGACAAGCCGGTGGTCGCGGCGGTCAACGGGTATGCCGCGGGCGGCGGATTCGAGCTCGCGCTGGCATGCGACCTGATCGTGGCGGTCCCGGACGCGCGGTTCTCGGTCCCGGAGGTGAGGGTGGGGCTGGTGCCCGATGCCGGCGGGGTGTTGAGGCTGCCGAAGCGGATCCCGCGGGCGCTGGCGATGGAGATGCTGCTGACCGGGCGGCCGATCGAGGCGGAAGTCGCCGAACGCTGGGGCCTGGTCAACCGGATCGTGTCGCGCGAGGACCTGCTCCCGACCGCTCGCGCGCTGGCCGCCGACATCGAGTCGGCGGCGCCGCTCTCGGTACGGGCCGTGAAGGCGATTGTGGCCGCGACGGAGGAGCTGTCGGTCGAGGACGGCTACCGCGCGCTGCGCGACGGGAGCATCCCGGCGTACGACCGCGCGATGGCCTCGGAGGACGCGAAGGAGGGGCCGAAGGCGTTTGCCGAGAAGCGCGACCCCGTGTGGCGCGGCCGGTGAGCGGAGTCCTCGCGCCGGACGCCAACGCGGGCCGCGCTGTGCTGATCACCGGCGGGGGGACCGGGATCGGGCGAGCGACGGCGAAGGCGTTCGCGGCGAGCGGGGCGCGCGTGGCGATTTGCGGGCGCCGGAGGGAGCCGCTGGAGGCGGTCCGCGCGGAGCTCGAGTCGGAGAAGGCCGAATGTATGGCGATGCCGTGCGACATCCGCGAGCCCGACCAGGTCACCCGCATGGTCGACTCGGCGTTGGAGCGCTTCGGGGGGATCGACGTGCTCGTCAACAACGCCGGCGGGCAGTTCGAGGCGCCCGCTGAGCAGATCTCACCGAAGGGGTGGCGCGCGGTGCACGCGCTCGCGGTCGACGCGGCCTGGCACCTGACGCACGAGGTGGCGACGCGGTCGATGATTCCCGGTGCCGGCGGCCTGATCGTGTTCATCGGCTTCTCTCCCCGGCGCGGGATCCCCGGGTTCGCGCACGCGGCGCCGGCCCGGGCGGCGCTCGAGAACCTGGCGACGAGCCTGGCGCTCGAATGGAGCCGGTACGCGATCCGCGCGGTGTGCGTTGCCGCCGGCAACATCGACACCGAGGGGCTCTCGATGTACGGCGAGCAGGCCGTCGAGGATGCGCGCCGCCAGGTTCCGCTGGGGCGGCTTGGCCGCGCCGAGGAGGTGGGTGACGTGATCGCGTTCCTTGCCACCGAGGGCGGCGGCTACGTGAGCGGCTCCACCGTGGTGGTCGACGGCGGGCTCGATGCGTGGGGTCAAGGCGAGCCGCCGCCGAGGGGCGGCAGCGAGTAGCGTGCCGGTCGGTTCGCGGGAGGCGAGGTGACGGAGTCGAGATCGGGCGAGGGTTCGACGCGCCGGGTCGTGGCGATCGCCCTGATCGTGCTGGCGTCGCTGATCGGGTTCTTCTCCGTATTCGCGCTGTGGATCAAGCGCCAGGCGCTCGAGACCGACACCTGGACGCAGACGAGTAGCCAGCTTCTCGAGAACCAGGAGATCCGCGACGCGGTCGCCGACTTCCTCGTCGCCAAGCTATACGCGAAAGTCGACGTAGAGGGCCAGATCGCCCAGCGGCTTCCCCCGCAGCTCCAGGGACTCGCGGGCCCTGCAGCCGGCGGGCTTCGCCAGGCCGCGACCGCGGGGGCGCAGCGGGCCCTCGAGCAGCCCAGGGTCCAGGCGGCGTGGGAGAACGCCAACCGTGTCGCGCACGAGAACCTTCTCCTCCTGCTCGACGACGAGCTGCCCGGGGTGTCGACGGGGGGTGGCGCCGTCACCCTCGATCTGCGAACGATCCTTGCGACGGTCGGCGAGCAGGTGGGGATCGGCGGCAACCTCGCGGACAAGCTGCCTCCGAACGCCGCCCAGATCGAGATCCTCCAGGCCGATGAGCTCGAGGAGGCGCAGGAGGCGACCGACCTGCTGCGCACGCTGGCCTGGTTCCTCACCGCCCTCACCCTTGTGCTGTACGGGGCCGCGATCTTCATCAACCGGGGCCGCCGCCGGGAGACGCTTCGATCCGTGGGGATCGCGTTCATCGTCGTCGGGATCCTGGTCCTGTTCGCGCACCGCATCGCGGGCGGCGCGGTCGTCGACGCGCTGACCGGGACCGCGGCCGCGGAGGGACCCGCGCAGGCGACGTGGAACATCGCAACTTCGCTGCTCGTCGCCACGGGCCAGGCAATCGTCGGCTACGGGATCGTGATCGTGTTCGCCGCGTGGCTCGCCGGCCCCTCCGCCGCGGCGACGTGGGTGCGGCGCTCGGCCACCCCCTACCTGCGCCAGCCTCGCTTCGCATACGGTGGGCTCGTGATCCTGCTCGCGCTGATCTTCTGGTGGAATCCGACAGAGGCGACTCGGCGGCTGCCGACGTCGCTGCTCTTGATCGCGCTGCTCGCGCTCGGCGTCGAGCTGCTTCGCCGCCAGGTGATCCGCGAGTTCCCGGACCACGTGACGACGTGGTCGCCGGAGGGAACCGCGCAGCGGCTCGCCGATCGCATGCGCGAGCGCCGCGAGCGCCGCATGGCGTCGCCCGATGTCGCCGCCGCGGCCGCCTCTCCGCAGGAGCAGCGGGTGGCGCAACTCGAGCGCCTCGCCCAGCTCCGCGAGTCGGGCGTCCTTACCGACGAGGAGCTAGCCGAGGAGAAACGCCGGGTCCTCGAGTCGGCGTAGCCGCGGTACCACGCCGCCGACGCTTGAGCCGGGTGACGACCGCGGCCAGGCCGGGCGGTAGACGCCCGTCGGTCGAAAGCCACGAGCCGGCGAGAATGAGCAGCAGCCCCGCGATCGCCCCGGCCCCCAGCTGCTCGCCCAGGATCGCGACCCCGAGCGCAACCGCGACGACCGGGGCCACGTAGGTGATCACCAGGGCGCGCCCGGCGCCGACCTCGGCGACGAGCGCCGCGTAGATCGCGAACGCGGCCGCGGTGCAGAAGATGCCGAGCACGACGAGGGCCGCGACGGCGGAGCCCGACGGAGCCTCCGCGGGTGGGTCGATCGCCGCCGCGGGTGCGAGCACCAGGGACGCGATAACGAGCGCCGCCGCCATCGACGCGCGTGGATCCAGATCGGCGAGGTGGCGCTTCAGGACCATCGGGCCGATCGCGTAGCACAGCGCGGAGATGAGGATCGCCGCGGCTCCGATGAGCTCGTCGGTCTCTCCGGCCACGTCGATCCCGACCAGCGCGACTACGCCGGCGAGCCCGATCACGAGCCCGACGAGCCTCTCCCCGGTGACCCGCTCGGTGGCGTCGAAGCGAATCGCGAGCAAGGCGACGAACAGCGGGGCCGCGGCGATCAGTATCGCGGCGAGCGATGAGGCGACGTGCACCTCCCCCGCGGCGATCAGCGGGAACGGCAGCGTGATCTCGACGATTGCAAACACCGCCAGCCAACCCCAGCGTCCGCGCAGCGAGGACAGCAGGCCCGCGTGCCAGGCGAGCGGCAGCAGAACCGCGGCGCCGAGCACGACGCGAACCCAGGCCAGGAACGCGGGCGGAACGCCATCGTCGACCGCCACCTTGATGAACAGGTACGGAATCCCCCAGAGGACCGAAACGGCGCCGAACGCCGCCCACGCCCGAGCGCTCATGTCCGGAGCATTACAAGCGGGCGCCGCTCCGAGCGCCGGGATGAGATCGGTCGGACCACGGCTACAATCGGCCGGCTGGGGCCCTGCCCCTACCCGCGCCCGTAGCTCAGTCGGATAGAGCGCTGGTCTACGAAACCAGAGGTCACAGGTTCGAATCCTGTCGGGCGCGCTTGATTTGACCACCACAAACCGCATGAACAGGCGGAAAGCGGCGAGTCTCGTTTTGAAAGCTTCGCCTCAGATCAGGCCAGCGTCGTCAGTGACCGAGACGAGCCACACCCGCTCGGGTGAAGATCGCAATCCGCGCCTACCTCGCTCGCAAGCCCAGCTTCGGCGACGCGATCAGCGAAACTCGCCGAGGCCTACGCCGACCAGAACGGAGCGCGACTACGAGGCTCTGCTCGGTACGGTCGGCGAGGATCGGGATCGAGCCGGAGCGCGAAACCGCTAGCGAGCCGAAACGCTCCGCCGCACGAACCCGCGGGTCCGGGTCACCTCGACCGGGGCGCTCTCCATCGGCGGCGCCTTGCCGTTGCGGTGGCGCTCGAACCACTTCGCGTAGCGGTCGGCCAGGGGAGCGGCGGTGAGGCCGTGGGCGAATACCGAGAGCCCCACCGTGAGGTAGGTCGCGAGCACGATCACGTCCTCGTGGGGAAGCTGGGACTCCTCGATCAGGATCACCGCGAAGACGATCGAGGCCAGCCCGCGTGGTCCGAACCAGCCGACAAAGCCGACCGTCGGCACGCTCGCATGCGAGCCCAGCATCCCGATTGCGACCGGCACCATTCGCACCACAGTCAGGCTGAGGATCGCGTACAGCCCAAGCTCCCAGCTCAGCTCCCCCAGCGCGGGTCCAAGCAAGATTGCTCCAAAGAGGACGAAGGTGAGGCCGTTGAATACGCTCCCGACCTCGTCGGTGAGCCGGTTAACGTCCTCGGGGTCGCGCCTGATTGCGGCGCGGAACACCATGCCCGCGACGAAAGCCGCGATAAAGCCAGATCCGCCGAGAGCGCTCGCGGTGCCGTAGGCGAGCGCGGCGCCGGCGCCCGGGATAACCTGGCGCCAGCTGCCCTCGATCAGATCCCTGCGGCCCGCATACACGATGACGGCGCCGATCAACAGGCCAGCGGCGACGCCTCCGACGATGCCGTAGCCGATCTCCTCGAGCAAAAGCGTCGTCGCGGCTCGCCCTTCGGCGATGTGCGATTCGACATCTGCGGCGGCCACGGCGGCGAACAGCAGCGGCACGCAGATCCCGTCGTTCAGCCCACTCTCGACGTTCAGGCCCTGGCGGATCTGACCCGGGACGCGCGGCTCGGTGACGACCGCCTGGCCGAGGGCAGCATCGGTAGGCGCCAGGATCACGGCCAGGATCACCGCCTCGCCAACCGTCATCTGATCAAAGATCACGGCGCCGGCGACGGCTCCAAGCGCGATCGTCAGCGGCAGACCAATTCCAAGCAGGCGCACCGGTAGCGAGACTTCGCGCCGCAGCCTTCTAAGGTCGATCCGGGAGGCGTCGGAGAACAGCACGAACGCCAGCGTCGCCTCGGCCAGCGCTCGTACGGTCGAGCTCGTGCTCGAGATGTCGACTGCGTCTAGGACCTCGGGGCCGACCAGGATCCCGATCGAGACGAACAGGATCGCGGGTGTGATCGGCGATCCCGACAGCCGCTTCGAGGCCGCGGCGACGGCGATCAGCGCCAGCGCCACGATTGTCAGTGACCACTCCACTAGACCGTGTCCGCGTTCGCCGTCAGGAGGACTATTGCGAGTACATCAGGCACGAGCGCATCACGATCTTGCCATCGGGAATGCCCGCGTTGCGCATGCCTTGGCGACATTTCATCGCGCGACCAGCAGAGCAGGAGGCAGCATTTCACAAGAGTGGGCCGCCGAAACCAGTCGGATCTTCCTTTGTGGCGCCTGTGGGCGCGCCGAGTAACGCGCTGCTCCGCGCGCACCTGTATGAAGGGGCGCCGTTATCGTCCGGTCCATGTCCGAGTTGATCCACACCTGCTACCGGGTCCTCGATCTCGATCGCTCGATCGCCTTCTACGAGAAGCTCGGCATGGAGGAGATCGGTCGGATGTCGATCCGGGACGAGGCGATCAACGTCTACATGGGCCTGCCGGGCGACGGGCCGCGGCTCGAGCTGACCTACAACCTGGGTCGCACCGAGCCGTACGAGATCGGTACCGGCTATGGGCACATTGCGATCACCGTGGCCGACATGGACGCCACGCTCGAGCGTCTCGCGGCCGTGGGGATCGAGCCCGAGCGACCTCCGTACTCGGTCAGCGAGGGTGGCTCGCGCCTGTGCTTCGTTCGCGATCCCGACGACTACCGAATCGAGCTGCTCGAGTCGGCGGGCAGCTGATTGGCCCCGGCCCCTTGAAATCCACAGCTAATCGAACGCCAGGGCACAAGCCCCGCGAGCTGCGGACCGCCCCGGCAGGAAGACCGATTGGCAGCCTAGGCGTGACGAGATCATCGCAAAGGCCACTTTGTGCGTCTGTTGAAGCTGGAGCGGCTCCGGATGGCGCAGGATTGGCCTAATCCGGCGACTGCGACTCCGTCGATCTTCCTCGAGGTGCCGACGGGCGTGTCGAGTGGCGTGATGCTCCTCGCGCATCTTTATGAAGCCGACGCCGAGTTCGCGCGCCAACTCGACGAGGATCCCGATGCCGGTCAGCACGTAGAAGGCGGTGAAGATCTTGATTGCTTCGCTGGTCAGCGTGAGGTCCGGATCGGCGATGCTCGACGTGGTCAGCGTGCTGACCGCGAAGTAGAAGCCGTCGACCACCCGCCAGCCCTCGGCGAGCGAGTAGGTCAGCGTCCCGATGGCGATGAGCAAGATCCCGGCTCCGCAGACGGCGGCGAAGTTCTCTTCGTCGGCCGCGTGCCTGATCGCGCCGAGCATGCGCCGGAACATGAGCCCAACGGAGACCAGCACGTTCGTGAGGCTCGCACCGGTCGCGGACGGACCGATCAAGAAGCCCCTTCGGGGATGTCGCTTCCGCGTAGAGCTCCGCCTTCAACGCCCCATCGGAATCGGGCCAAACAAATAATGCGTCGTCAA
>CAVWOU010000014.1:0-117865 GCA_963756745.1 uncultured Thermoleophilia bacterium | reverse complement strand
GCTCGAGCTGTTCGCCCGCAGCCTGGCGCCCGACGACCAGGTGGCGCTCGAGGCAACCGGGGCGGCGGAGGGGATCGCGGCGATCCTCGAGTCGCACGTCGCCCGGGTGGTGATCGCCAACACCCGCAAGGTGCGGCTATTGCCGAGGCGAAGGTGAAGACCGACAGGGTCGACGCCCGCACGCTCTGCGAGCTGCTCGACGCGGGCTACCTGCCCGCGGTGTGGCGCCCGGACGAGCACACGCGCTCCCTGCGCGCGCTGCTCGGGCGCCGGGAGCGCATGGTGCGCTCGCGGACCCGGGCCGAAGAACGCCGTCCACGCCGCCCTGGGGCGCAACCTCAAGCGCCGCCCTCCGATGAGCGACGTCTTCGGGGTCGCCGGGCGGCGCTGGTTGGCGGCGCTCGAGCTGCCCGCACACGAGCGCCGGATCGTCGAGCAGCGGCCCGCGGGAGGTCGACTTCCTCTCGCACGAGATCGAGGCGCTGGAGCGGGAGTTGGCCCGCCTCGCGCTCTCATCGCCGCAGATCAAGCGGCTGATGAGCGTCCCTGGGGATATCGAGGCCTCGTCTCCGCGGCGACATTCGTGGCGACGGTCGGCGACGTCGGTCGCTTCGAGACACCGCGCAGGCTCGTCTCCTACGTGGGGCTCGATCCCAGGGTGCGCCAGTCCGGCGCGGCGGCGCCGCGCCGATGGCCGCATCTCCAAGCGGGGCCGGCGGCGGCGCGCCACATGCTCTGCGAGGCGGCGTGGATCGCGGTCCGCACGCCGGGCCCCCTGCGGCCTTCACAGCGCGCGGGCGAGGCGCGGCGCGCAGATCGCGCTCGTCGCCATGGCCGCAAGTCTGCTTGCTCGGCACCTGCTCACCGGCGAGAGGACTACGCGTTCGGATGGCCCCGCCGACCCGCCACAAGCTGCGCCGGCTCGAGCCCGTCGCCGGCGATCCGCCGCGGCGCGGACGGCGCTCGGGCTCTGCCGCGTCAAAGCGCGAGCAGCTCCACGAGCGCGAGCTCTCCGAGCAGTTCGAGGCGGCCTACCGGCGGCTCGTCGAGGATTGGCAGCCGAGAAAGCGGTGCGGGTGCGACACGGGGGCGCGCATCTTTGAAGGCATCTCGAAAGAGCCAAGCGGCGCGGCAGGCATAAGCCCCAGGCCTGCGCTTTAGCTCGTCGTCACCCGCACCGAGGGTGACTCTGCCAGAAAGGAGGGTGGGCGTCCAGAGGACCTGACTTTCATCCGTCCGACAGCCCGGCGGCTTCGAGGGCCTCGGCATCGGGGCAGGCTAGAAACGGAGCCGGGTTGCATTCGCAGCGCGCGCGCATTACTGGGGGGCGAGCGGTACGAGTTTGAAGTTCGTCCTCCCACCGTCATCGCTGCCGTCGTGAGCGACGAGCATGCCGTCGGGAAACGCATCTCCCAAATCTTGGGTGGTCACCTCTACCCCGTCCGTCTCTTCGACGGCGTCGATGTCGTCATCCCCTTCGATTGCGAAGGCCTTGACGTACTCGTTGTCTTCACGCCGATAGACGGCGATGGAGTTG
Source organism: uncultured Thermoleophilia bacterium (assembly GCA_963756745.1). Classification (GTDB taxonomy): domain Bacteria; phylum Actinomycetota; class Thermoleophilia; order Solirubrobacterales; family 70-9; genus DASPWW01. The sequence continues at coordinate 116,328 of CAVWOU010000014.1, read as the reverse complement.
TTCCCCTGACTTGAGGCGACCACGTACCCGGACCGGCCGGGCCCGTACGCGATCGCCAGGCCCTCCACCTCGGCCTCGAGGTGACCGCCCGCGCCGGTGGAGTCGACCCGCTTCCTCTCGGTCCCGGCGGTTGGCTCAGCCCGGTATCTCCAGATCCCCGCGCCTCCTCGCCGATGTAGAGGTCTCCCAGCTCGTCGTCGGCGACGCACCCCTCAGTCTGCGAGCCGACTGCGAAGCTCCTCACCCGCCGCGCGTCCACCCTCCCGCCGGGCTCCTCGATCAGTTCCCACTGCTCGACGCGGCCCCCGGGGTCCCCGGCATCCTTCTCGCTGTTGACGAAGACGTAGAACCTCCCCGTCTCCGCGCTGCGGTACATGCAAGAGCCATACGCCGCGATGCCGAGCTCGATCTCGCGGCCGGTGACGTCGACGAGCTCCCGAGTGGCGGGATCGACGCGGTAGATCGCCAGCCTGTTGGTCGTGGCGTCGGCGGCGGTCACGAGCGTCACCGACTCGCCGCCGAGCCGGAAGCCGTCGCGGAGATCGACGTTGTTGAGGTCGCCGTCGGCGAGGTACTGGATCTCGTTTCCCTCAAGGTCGTAGACCGCGAGGCCACCGAGCTTGTCGGTCCCGATGATCGTGCTGTCCGCGGGGTCGTCGGGATGAACCCAGATCGCGGGATCGTCGGCATCACCGCCCGGTGGGACAGGGTCGGTTTCGCCGCTGGCTGTCGCCTCGCGCGCCGACGACTCGAAGGACAGCTCGGTGCCGTCGCCGTCGTCCCCGCCGCACGCAGCGATGAGCGCGGTCGCCATCAGCCCGGCCGCGATCACCGACGTCGGAGTAAGTCTTTGCGACATCGCCCGCTCAGTATCCAGCTGGGAGGCTGCCGTGGCTAGGCCGCGGGTGGTCGCGGCACGAGTAAGCGCAGGTCGAGACAGTGAGCGCCCTACTCCCGCAGCCCGGCGGCTTCGAGGGCGTCGGCCCGGTCCTGCTGAAACCACGCGAGGAGATGTGCTCAGGCGGCCTGCGAGATGCGCCCTTCAGCCGACGGCCGGCGTGCGCCGCTCAGGAAGCTCAAACCGGCTGAACCCGGCATGCGGCGCGTGGACGATCACGACTCCGGACCCGAGTAGACGCACCTTGTCATGCAACTGGCGGAGCGCGTTCTCGCTCGGCTCCCCGTAGATGTGGATCGATGACAGCCGGACGAGGTCGGCGAGCCCTCCGAAGCGAGGTCCCGCGACGTCCATGTGGTAGTCGAGCGAGGCCGAATCGGCGTGCACGTGCACGACACTCATCTGGGTGCCGTCCTCACTGAAATAGACGTTGTATGAGATGAGCTGCGGCTCGTTCTCCTCAACGAAGTTGGCTAACTCGCCGATCGCGTGCTTCAGCTGCTCAAGTGCTCCCTCGCGCACGGCGGATGTGTCGACGTATACGAGCGGCTGGGACATATCAACCTCCGGGCTCGCTCGGCCGGCGTCAGTCCTTGCGGCGGCGGTTGGCCAAGGCGGTTTGGACGACCAGAACTCTTCGGTGAAATCCTAGTGCGCACCCGCATCGCACGGGAAGCGGCCGTTTCGATCAAGTGGAGGGTCCGCGGGCGCCAGCGTGCCGTTGAGCTCGCCTCGGTTGAAGGCCTCGGTCATCCGCCGAACCAGGACGACCTTCTCGTCCGACATCGCCTACTCCGACAGCCCGGCGGCTTCGAGGGCAGGCGTCTTGGGGCCGTGGCGCAGGATTTACGCGGCGGAGCGACACAGATGGGTTTCGGATTCTGGGCCCATAGCTCGGCATGCTCGGCATCGGAGCGAAGGCGGAACTGTCAATCGGCAGAATCGCCCGGGTTTCTACCGCAATCGCGTCGGATCGTGCCTGACCTGGTTGCTGTCTGCTTAGCCCTCCGGGCCGCGATTCAGCCGCTCGCGCGTTCGCTCCAGGGACCACTCGAACGGCTCGGTCTCCTCGATGAATCCGGTCAGCTCGCGGATGATCCGCTCGGGCGCGTCGAGCATCGGCCAGTGGCCCGAGCGTTCGATCTCGACGTAGCGGCTGTGGGCGACCACTTCGTGGGCGCGGCGGCCGTGCTCGACCGGGACCACAGGGTCCTCGCTTCCCCAGATCAGCAGAAAGGGGAGCTGGTCGGCGAGGTAGAGCCGGTCGAGCGCAGAGACCTTCTGGCCATCGGGGCCGATCACGCTGCGCATCGTGTCGAGGAAGGCGTCGCGGGCGCCCTCGTGGATGAGCGAGGCGTAGCCACGGGCGAATTCGGCCAGGTCCGGCCCCGCCTCGATTCCAAGCTTGGATGCCACCGAGTGGATCGCGTCGCCGGCCCGCACCGACCACTCGCGCGCCAGCAGCGGCAGCACCCACTCCGACCCCGGCAGGGTCGCCGCGCGGAGCAGGGGGTGGATCTCCTTGCCGAGCCCGCCCGTCGAGATCAGCGCCATCCGCTCCACGTACTCGGGGAAGAGGTAGGCGAACTGCATCGCGATCCCGCCGCCGAGCGAGTGGCCTACGACGGTGCCGCGCTCGAAGCCGAGCACCGCCAGCAGGTCACGGACCCCGGCGGCGTAGGCGCCCAGCGAGTAGTCGCCCCTGGGCTTGGCGGAGCGGCCGTGGCCGATCATGTCGGGGGCGATCACCGTGTGGCGCTCGGCGAGCGTTGGCATCACCTCGCGCCACGCATCCGAGGTCGATGTGATCCCGTGCAGCAGCACCAGCAGCGGCCCCTCGCCGGCGGCCTGGAACCCGACCGTGTGGCCGTGCAGGCTGACCTCCTCGTAGGGCCCGAGAGGCTCGCCGGGGGCGCCCCAGCTCGCGGGCTTCCTGGGCGTTGTCGTCTTCTCCATCAGGTCGGCTCCTTTCGGTCCCGGGTTCTACTTGACCTGGACATGGTCGGGACACGCGCGTCGACCCCGGGCAGCCACTATGCATACGCCTTGCGCAGGACCTCTTCGTTCTCCTGCGACATCGCCTACTCCGACAGCCCGGCGGCTTCGAGGGCTTCGGGCTCGTTCTGGAAACACACCACCAGACTGCCCTTCCGTGGGCCACTGGGTGACGTGCCATTGCCTTCGCTCCATGGCGACGTCGCTCTCCGTGCTCGGGCCGCCCGGGCGGCCGGGGTTACTTCGTGAACTTGAAGTTGGCCCGATGCACGGTGCCATCCGCGAGCTTGACGACGAGCTGCCGACACCCCTTGCCGCCCCAATCCTTGAGCGTCTTCCAGACATAGACGTACTGGTCGGCGACCGGGTCGTAGTGCAGGGCGCTGGAGCCCGCCGTGGCGGTCTCCTCGATGCTGTCGACGTCCGCGCTTGAGTCGCAGGGGATTACCTCGGCGGAGATCGGGGAGTTGGCCTTGAACACGCTCAGCCCTTGACCGGTGTTGCTGCCGGGGACCGGGGGTCCGTCGAGGCTGAACTTGATCGGGATGGCGCTACCGGCCTTGGCCTGATTCAGGATGTAGTCGCCGTCCTCGTCCTTGTTGTCGACCGGCCGGTAGAAGCCGCTCCAGTCCCAGATCACGCGGTAGGAGCAGGTGGCCGACCCCGGGTGCCCGACGTTATCGGTCGCGGTGACGGTCTTGGTCTTCTGGCCGATGCTGCCCGTGTCGAGCGCGACCGTGCCGCTCGGGTCCGTGGCCAGGCCGGACTCCCCGTCCTGGGCGGACACCGTGATCGAGTGGCTGCTTCCAAGGATCACGTCGCCGGTGGGACAGCCGCTGATCGAGACGGTCGGATCGGCGGCGTCGACGTTCACGGTGAGCGACTGACTGGCGTCCGACTCGTTGCCGGCGTTGTCCTTGACCTTCCTGGTATGGGTGCTGCTGCCGTTGTCGGTCACGCTAAACGGCGAAGTGAACGACGTGGGATCGATCCCGCTGCCCGCGCTTCCGTCCGGCAGATTGGGATCGCCGTTGGGGGTGACGTCGATCGAGGCCGAGTCCTTGTACCAGTCGACTGCGCCGACGGGGAACGCGGTCTGGCCCGCGCTGACGCTGAGCGTGGGGGCATTCGGCTTCGTCCTGTCGACCTTGATCGGGTCGGACGCGTCGGAGAGGCTGCTCTCCGCGCCGAGCGCGTCGACGGCCTTCGCCTTGTAGGTCCACGTCCCCTGGCCCTCGGGGGAGCCCGAGGAGAACGCGAACGACGGGCTGCCCAGGTTGGTCGCGCCGGTGACGTTCGAGTAGCCACCGTCGTCGGCGTCCTTGTGCTGGAGCACGTAGTGATCGAGGTTGCCGTCCGGATCGGTGGAGGGCGTCCAGTCGAGGCCGAAGGCACCCTGGTTCGGGGTGCTCGAACCCGCCGCCAGGCCGGGCTTGCCGGGAGTCGTCGGGGGCTGGTTAGGAACCGCGACGGTGACGGTCTTGTCCTGGGTGACGGTGTTTGTCCCGTCGGAGACCGAGGCGCGCAGGGTGACGGTGCCGGACGCGTTGAAGGTCACCTGCGGGTTCTGGGAGTTCGCGTTCGCGATCGTGGTGCTGGCACTGCCCGCGAGGGCCGTGAGCTGGTAGCTCAGCGTGTCCTCGTTGGCGTCGGTGGCGGCGATCGAGTAGCCCTTGGTATCCCCCACGGTGGCCGTGGTATCGCCGGTGAAGGAGTTGATCGTCGGCGCCACGTTCGGGACCGTGAGGCTGAAGGTGACGGTCACATTCCCCCCGGTTACATCCGGCGGCGGCACCGTCTTGGCATAGCTGACCGTGTACGTCTTATTCCCCGCGGACTTCGGGGCGCCGATCGTCACCGTGCTGTTGCCGTTGTCCTGGAGCGGGGACGGGTTGCCGGCAGAAGCGCAGCTCGAACCGTCGTCGGGCCAGGCGCTTGGTACCGCCCCGATCGTTGCGTTGGTTGCCGAGACGGTGCCGCCGGCCGGAGCGGTGGAGGCGGCCGCGGAGAAATTGAGGCCCACGGTCTGGCCGTTGTTGGCGTGAAAGTTGCCGTTGCACCGAAGCTCGAAGCTGACCGGTGGGTCCGGTGTCACGGTCGCGCCGGGGTTGACGGTCCCGAGGTTTCGAGAGCTCTGATTTCCGATCGCGACAGTGTCCGCGTCGGGATCGATGGCGTCACCGAGTGAAATCGCGGCCACCGACAGCGAAGCGAGCCCCAGCAACCCGATCAACAACGAGCTGCGCTTGACGAGGCGGTTCATCACGCGGCGGTTCACCTTGAGCACAAGTCCTCCCTAAGTCGTCCCGTGGATCGGATCGATCACCAGATCCCTCCCATGAGTAACTCACGGTTCGCAGAGTTTCTTTCGCCGGTCGCTGACTCGGCGGTCTTGAGCCGCCTCGCCGCCCCCCTGCGACATCGCCCGCTCAGTATCGCTTGAGCACGGCGTTTTTGCGCAGCCCAGTGGCACAGTGAGCCGAGCTGCCCCGCTCAAAAAACTCATCCGACGCTGCGGCGAGGCTGTGGTTGAGGTCCGCCCCGAGACGCCGGTTGATCCCGAGAGTCCGCATCACCCGTCCGTCGTGGCAGGTGCATAGACCATGTTCACCACGCCTCCCCCGAGCGGACGCGATTCGACCAGGCGCAGCGCGATCTTGTCCTGCGTCTCCGCGAACAGGCGAGCTCCGGCACCGAGCACGAGCGGATAGACCAGTAGGCGCAGCTCGTCCACCAGCCCCATCCCGATCAGTGCCTGCGAGAGGCGGAGGCTGCCATAGACGAGGATGTCGCCGTCGAGCTCCTTCCGCAGCCTGGCCACTTCCCCCCGCCAGTCGTCGCCCAGCACGGTCGCGTTCCAGGCCGGGTCCGTGAGCGTCGAGGAGACGACGTACTTCGGCAACTCGTTCAGCCTGTCGGCGAGCTGGCCTTCCGCCGTGGGCCAGAAGGCCTGCATGGCCTCGTAGGTGACCCGTCCGAGCAGGAGGGCCTCGGAGTTCTGCGCCTGCTCGAGCCCGACCTCTTCCTCGTAGTTGAAGTCGAAGTCCACGGCCCAGCCCCTGTACTTGAACGGGACGTCCTTGGGGCCCGGCGACTGCATGACCCCGTCGAGCGAGGTGTTCTGGCTCAGGGCGATCTTTCCCATCTGTTTTCTCCGTTCGGCGCGAGCGATCGTCGGTTCTGAGGCTAAGACCGGTTGCAGCCGCAGAACTCATCGGGCCCGCTGGTGGGCCACCGACTCTGCTGCGCTAGCGGGTCGGGCACCGCGTCGCGTATCGTCTCGACGACCTGCATCACGCCGATGTAGCCCGCCTGGCCCGCCTCCCAAAGCGTCGTGCCGGGCGGGGCGTCGCTCGACTCCACCAGGTCGAGGAGCGCGAGCAGGACACGGTTGTCCTCGGCGAGCGCCTCCAGCCTCTCCTCGCCGTGAGCGATCCGCCCGTCCATCAGCGCCACGTACTCGTCCCGCGCGTCCCCGGTGAGCGCCCCCACTCGATCTCGAACTCGAACTCCGGGTCCTCGCCCCGCCGGTGCTTCGCTGCCATGCGGTCGGCGAAGTCAGCGATCTCGTCGCTCATCGTTCGCTCCTTTCCGAGCATCGGATTGGTACCCGATTGGTACCCGCCCACGATCGTGGCCATCGGCCCAGACAGCGCGAAACCCCCGCAGTTAGCGGGGGCTTCGTGTAGTAGCGGGGGCGGGATTTGAACCCGCGACCTCCGGGTTATGAGCCCGGCGAGCTACCTGACTGCTCCACCCCGCGTCGCAGTCGTCAAATGTAGCAGCGGCCTTGCCGCCGCCGTAACTCGGATTCCCGCTCTGGAGAGGGATAAACCCGCGGGCTCAGGCGGCACCGGCCGCGGCGAGATCGCCGCGACCTTGTGCCCCGAGACCTCGTCGAGCGAGCGCCCCTTGGGCTTGCGCGGTCGAGTGATTCGCCCATCGGTGCGCGCTTGCTCGCGGCCGTCCCTCCAAGGCGGGCGAGTCTTACCCCCGCGTCCCCACTGCTCAACCGGGTTCACCGGCTTTGACGCCGAATCGCCGCTACGCTGGCGCCGTGTCGGCGATCCACGAGCCGATCTTCGTCGGGGGCACGCAGCGGAGCGGCACCCACGCGACCGCGGGGTTCATCGGCGCGCATCGAGCGGTCGCCCACCTGCCCCGCGAGATGAAGTTCCACGCCCACCAGCTCGGGTTGCCGGGCGTGATTGCCGGGCGCGTCTCGCCGCGCGCGTTCGCGAAGCGCATGCGGGAGTTCTGGTGGCAGCGGCCCTACCGCGAGGGGCGCACGCGCGGGCTGTACAAGACGATCCCGCGCGATCGATTCGACCGCGCGCTGGAGGCGTTCCTCGCGGCGTGTGCGGCTGCCCCGCTCCGCCGCCGCCTGCTTCCCAGGCGTCCACGCCCCGACCTCGTCGCGCCTTCGCGCGACCTCGTCAGCGCGCTGTTCGACCCGATCGCCTTCGAGCAGGACGCGCCACGCTGGGTCGAGATGAGCCCGCGCAACGTGCAGTTCGCGCCCGAGCTGCTGCGGATGTTCCCCCGGATGAAGCTCGTCTACACGGTGCGCGACGGGCGCGACGTCGCCTGCTCGCTCGCCGGCCTCCCGTTCGGACCCGAGACCGCGCCCGAGGCGCTCGAGCGCTGGGACCGTCACCTTCGCCGCGCCGACGCGTCGGTGCGCCGGCTCCCCGCCGACCGCGTGCACACCGTGCGGCTCGAGGAGCTCGTGCTCACACGACGCGAGGACTCGCTCGCCGCGCTGCTCGAGTTCCTCGAGCTCGACGAGGACTCGGGGATCCGCCGCGTGTTCGACTCCGAGCTGACGGCCGAGAACGGTCACCTCGGCCGGTGGCGAACCGAGCTCGCCGACGGCGAGCGCGACGAGCTCGACCGCCGGTATCGCGAAGTGCTCGCGGCGATGGCGGCCGACGGTGTCGCGTCGCGGCCCGACCCCGATCCGCTCCCGGCGGACTACGCGGCGGTCCCCGCGGCCGGGCCGGGATCGGCGATCGATCCCTGGGCGGACGGGCGCGCTGAGCGCGCCTAGCGCCCCCGCGATCCCCCGGCTGACAGGATCCCCGTCCGATGGCCGGCACTCGCCTGGAAGTCAGTGCCCGCGAGCTGATCCTCGTCGCGCTCGGCGCGGTCGTCGCCTCGGTGGTGATGAACTGGCCGCTCGTCCTCAACCTGGGAGAGGACGTGCCGAAGGACCTCGGCGACCCGCTCGTCCAGGCGTGGCAGGTCGGGTGGGGCGGCTACGCGCTGACCCACCAGCCGCTCGACTTCTTCCAGTCGAACCAGTTCTGGCCGCTCGCGGACACGCTCGCGTTCTCCGATGCGCTACTCGGCTACGCGCCCGCGGGCCTGATCGGCTCGGGAAGCGAGGCCGCGATCGTGCGCTACGACGTGCTGTTCCTGTTCGCGTACGCGCTCGCCTTCCTCGGCGCCTATCTGCTCGCGCGCGAGCTCGGGATCGGCCCCGCCGGCGCCCTCGTCGCGGGCGCGGCATTCGCCTTCGCGCCCTTCCGGCTGGAGCAGGACGGACACATGCACGTGATCTCGAGCGGCGGCATCCCGCTCGCGTTCGCGATCGGTCTGCGCGGCTATCGCCTGCGGCGGCCGTGGGTCGTGTTCGCCGGATTCGCGGTCGCGACGTGGCAGCTGCTGATCGGGTTCTCGCTCGGGCTCCCGCTGGCCTACCTCCTCGCCGTTCTCGCGCTGATCGCGGCCGTCGTGTGGGTGCGGCGGGGGCGCCCGGCGCTCGACCGCCGCCTTGTGATCGCCACGGCCGTCGGCGCGGCGCTGTTCATCGCCACCGCCGCAGTGATCAGCCGCCCATACATGCGCGTCGCGGATGAGTATCCCGAGGCGACCCGCGGGCCGGCCGAGGTCGACACCTACTCCGGTGGTCCCCAGCTGTTTCTGGTCGCCCCGGACGAGAACCTCGTGTGGGGAAAGGCCACCGAGGCGATCCGCGACGGCCTTGCCAACGTCCCGGAGAAGACCCTGTTTCCGGGGCTCTTGATACTGGCCCTGGCGATCGCCGGGATGTGGTCGTCCAGCTATCCGCGCCGGCTGCGGATCGCGCTCGGCGCCGGCGTCGTGATCGTCTCCGTGCTCGCGCTCGGCTTTCAGGAGCGGGACGGGCTGCTGTGGCCGTATCGCGTGATCTACGAGGTGCTCCCCGGGTGGGAGGGGATCAGGACACCCGGCCGCCTCGTCACCTTCTCCTCGCTCGGCCTCGCGTTGCTGGCGGCGGCGGGAACCGAGCGCGCGATGCGGGCGCTCGCCGTGAGCGAGACCGTGCGCACCCCGCGCCTGGCGGCCGCCGCGCCCGTCGCGCTGGCCGCGGTGCTTGCGCTCGCCGTCGCCGTCGAGGGACGCGGGCTCCCATTCGATCCCTTTGACAACGCCGCCCAGCCGAGCCCGCCGGGCCCGCCGGCTGACATCTCGGCGATCGCTGCACCCCAGCTCCACCTGCCCGCGGAGCGTCCCGAGGACAACCGCCGCTATCTGCTGTGGTCGACCGACGGGTTCCCCGACATGATCAACGGTCGCTCGAGCACGAACCCGGCGTTCACCGCGCGCGTGATCGAGCGGGCGCGTAGGTTTCCCGACCCTCGGAGCACCTCCTACCTGCGCCGCCTCGGAGTCCGCAGCGTCGTGATCCACCCGCGCCGAACCCGCAGGGCGAGATGGCGGCGTGGCAGCCATTCCCCGATCGACGGCCTCGGCGTCACCCGCCGCCACGAGGGGAACGTGATCGTCTACGAGATCGGCTCGCCGACCGGCTCGTCGGCGACGGGCATCCGCTCGGGCTCGCGCTCGCGTCGTCGCTCCCAGTAGCGCATCGAGAGCAGCGTAGCCATCGCCAGGCACGCGGCGAAAGCGATCAGCGACAGGGCCCGGCCCCCGCCGTTCAACGGGGTGACCGGGTCGCCCGCCAGCGTCGGGCCGACGGTCGCGACGATGGCCCACGCGAGCACCGCCTTGAGCGCGGTGCGGACGTCCCCGATTCGCGTGCGTGGCGTCGCGACGACCGCGAGCGCCGCGGCGGCGGCTACCGCGAGCAGCACGGGCGCCACCGCGAGCCACGCGTCGCTCACCCCGAGGACCGTGAGCACGGTGTGCTCGAGCGCGCCGGTGCGCCAGCGGTCGACCAGCTCGGCGACGCCGTGCTGGCCGATCAGCGGGAACGTCAACGTTCCAACGGTCATGAGGATCACCGACGGGATCGCGAGTGCGATCGTCAGCGCCGGCATTCGCCGGTAGGCGCACGCCAGTCCGAGCGCGAGGAAGGGCAGCGCGGGAATGAAGAAGCGCGGCCCAAGGGTCCCGCCGCCGAACGGGATCCAGTAGCCAGCGTTGTAGATGAAGTACACGGCGGCGATCGCGGCGATCACGCGGGCCTCGGTGACGCGACCCTTGCGGTGCATGAAGTACACGCCGACGAGCGCCATCGCGATCACCGGGGTCAGCGCCAGCAGGCCGCGACTGGCGAACAGGAGATCGAACGCCGACTCGGGGCGAGGCAGCGAGATTCCGAACAGGCCGTCGTCGTTGAGCCCGAGCTCGTCGTGCCCGGTGTAGCCGGGAACCGCGACCGCGTCCGAGTACGCAAACCGCAGCGGCGAGCCGAGCGACCACCAGTTGTAGAGCAGAGCCGGCGCGGCACCGGCGATCGCCCCGCCCAGATACGTGGCGCCGCGAGCGAGCCGGCCACCGGGTCCGCCCAGCGCATACACGAACAGGATCGCGCCGACGAGGCCGAGCGGATACTCGAAGCTGACGGCCAGCCCCGCCGCGAGCCCGGCGGCCCCGACCAGGCCGAGCCTCGCGGCGCCGCGCTCGCGCTCACGGAACAACAACGCGAACGCCGCGAACCCGAGACCGGCTGCGATCACGTGTGCGAAGTACTCGGCGGCGAAAACCATCACGATCGACCCCAGCCCAAGCGTGATCGCCGCGGCGGTCCCGTACCCGGGCTCGATCCGGTCGGCCACCGAGCGCACGGCGAAGAGCAGGCCGATCGCCGGGAGTACGGCTCCGAACAGCGTCAGCGCCCACACCATCGGCGCTCCCGCCTCGATCCGGTCCCACACGCGGTGCGCGCGGGCGCGACTGTACCCGAGGTACTCGTAAGGCGGCTCGGTGCCGGACGCGAACGTCCACCGGGGATGATCGGTGTCCCGCGCGTTGGCGGCGGCGTCGCGCGCCACAGCCTTGGCGCCGACCGCGTCGAGCCCTTCGTAGACCGGCAGCGTCATCGCCGCGAGACCCGGGGCCTTGACGGAGTAGTAGTGCCGGTCGATCCACGCCTTGTCGCCCGTCTCCCAGTGCCAGCGGTCGATCTTCGTCTCGCCGTGGCTGAGCGCCCGTGCCTGGGCGTAGAACGACGACTGCGCCCATCCAATCGCATGCATCAGCAGGCCCCAGGCGAGGCCCAGGGCCACGATCGCGGCGATCCCCGCGCGACCTCGAAGCGCGGGTGGGATCCCCCGTGCGCGGCTCACCGCGCGAGTGTAGAGGCGCTGGAGGAGGCGGGCATCAAACATCCAGCGACCCCACTTCGTAGGATTGCGCCGTGACGATCGGTCCCCACCGCCAGGAGGGCGCGCTACGGGTTGCCGTCGTCGACATGGGCACCAACTCCACGCGGCTGCTCGTGGCTGATGTCGACGGTAGGCGCGTGCGCGAGGTCGAGCGGCGCAGCACGGTGACACGGCTGGGCCGCGGCGTCGACCTTTCCAGGAATCTGTCCACCGACGCGATCGACGAGGTCGCCGGCGTCGTCGGCGAGTACATCGAGATCTACGAGGCGCTCGGCGCCGACCGCGTGACGGCGATCGCCACCTCGGCGGTGCGAGACGCCGGCAACGCGGACGCCTTCATCGCCGAGCTTCGCGAGCGCTTCGCGCTCGACTCCCGGATCCTGAGCGGCGAGGACGAGGCCCAGCTCACCTTCCAGGGGTCGTGCTGCGAAGGCGGGTCCTCGGACGGAACCCTCGTGATCGACATCGGCGGCGGGAGCACCGAGGTGATCGCCGGGAGCGGCCCCGTCGTGGTCTCTTCGAGCTCGCTCCAGTGCGGCACGGTCCGCCACACGGAGAGATACCTGCGCAGCGACCCGCCCGGCGCGTCGGAGCTCGAGGACCTGGCCGCCGACGTTCGCGGGCTGATCGACGCCGAGCTTCCGGTCCACGAACGACCCGAGGCGCACCACGGGATCGGCGTCGCCGGCACGCCCACCTCGCTGGCGGCGATCGACCTCGAGCTCGTTCCGTACGACCCCGAGGCCGTGCAGGGCCATCGCCTCGGGCTCGGCTCGATCCAGCGAATGTGCTCGGAGCTGTCCTCGATGCCGCTCGGCGATCGCCGCCGAGTCCCCGGCCTTCACCCCGACCGGGCGCCGACGATCGTTGCCGGGGTTGTGATCATGATCCAGCTGATGCGCGCCTTCGACCTCGCCGAGATCGAGGTCTCCGAGCACGACATCCTCTACGGTGCCGCGCTCGAAACCGCGGAGGCGGTTCTGACGTGACTTCGCCCCCCGACGACTCGAAGTCGAAGGAGCCGAAGCGCCCCAAGAAGGGATCGAGCCCAACGGCCAAGCGTCAGCAGAAGCGCCGCGAGGAGAAGCTGAAGCTGGTCCGCGAGCAGGTCGCCGACGGCAGCTTGACGATCAGGCAGATGACGCCCGAGGAGCGCAAGAAGTTTCCACCCCGCGACCAGGGCGGGGAGAAGAGGAAGAAGGGAAGGCGGACCTAGCGGAGCTCCCAGGCGTCGCTTACGCCAGCACGGCCCTGCGCGGATACACGACGCTCGGGTCGGTGAGCACGTTGACGAGCGCCGGCTTGCCGGACTCGAACGCACGCTCGAGCGAAGGGCGCAACTCGCTCGGCTCGCGGACCAGCTCGCCGTGCCCGCCGAGCGCCTCGACGACCTGGTCGTAGCGCGCCCCCTGTTGAAGCTCGGCGGCGAGCGAGTACCCGTACAGGAATTCCATCGGGTGCTTCTCGAGCGCCCAGATCCCGTTGTTGCCCACCACTCCTACGACGGGCAGACCGTGGCGGACCATGGTGTCGAACTCGAGGCCCGAGAACCCGAACGCTCCGTCGCCGAGCAGCACGCACACCTGGCGCTCCGGGTGCGCGATCTTGGCGCCGATCGCCTGCCCCGGCCCGGCGCCGAGGCAACCGTACGGCCCCGGGTCCATCCAGCACCCCGGCTCGTAGGTCTCGATCACGCGGCCGGCGTAGGAGACGAAGTCGCCGCCGTCGCCGATCACGATCGCGTCGCGGTCCAGGACCTCGCGAAGCTCGCGGTAGACGCGAAGCGGGTGGAGCGGCGCGCGATCGTCGTCGAAGTCTCCCTTCTCCTCCGCGCGCTTCTCCGTCTCCGTCTCGCGCAGGCTCTCGACCCAGGCTCGAGTCCGCTCGGGGCCGGCGCCGGCCGCGGCCGCCGCCTCGCGGATCGCGCGCAACGTCGCGGCGATGTCGCCGACCAGCGCCACCTCCGGCTGGCGGGTGGCGCGAAGGCGGCTCGCCGCCGAGTCGAGCTGAACGAGGCGGGTCTCCTCGCCGATGGCGCCACCGAACCCGAGCCGGAAGTCGAGCGGCACGCCGACGACGAGCGCCACGTCGGCCTCCTTGAGGCCCCGGCCGCGGGCGCGGCTGAACGCGAGCTCGTGGTCGGCCGGCAGGCACCCGCGACCCATCCCGTTCAGGAACACGGGGATCCCGATCGCCTCGGCGAGCTGGCGGAGCTCCCCCTCGCCGCGCGCCCAGTACACGTTCGTGCCGGCCATGATCGCCGGACGCTCCGCCTCGGCGAGGATCGACGCCGCGCGCTCGGCGTCCTCGGCGACCGGGCCTTCTTCGCGGTCGGGCGCCGGGGGGACCTCGGCCTCGGCCTCCATGAACACGACGTCGAGCGGGTAGTCGACGAACGTCGGCCCGCTCGGGAGCTCGACCGCGCCGTCGATCGCGCGTGCCGTCGCGTCGGGGATCGCCGCCGTGTCCTTGACGGTCTCCGCCGTCTTCGTCAGCGGGGAGACGAACGGCACGTGGTCGATCTCCTGGAGGCTGCCCGATCCCCACCGCATCTCGGGCGCGCGCCCGCCGAGCACGACGAGCGGCGTTCCGTTCTGCTGCGCGCCGGCGATCGCGCTCATCCCGTTGGTGACGCCGGGGCCGGCGGTCAGCGCGCACACGCCGGCGCCGCGTGTCGCCTTCGCCCACCCCTCGGCGGCCCACGTCGCCGCCTGCTCGTGCCGCGTGTCGACGACGTCGATCCCCTCGTCCTTGCAGCCGTCGTATATGGAGAACAGGTGGCCGCCCGAGAGGGTGAACAGCTTCGTGACGCCGCGCGCCGCCAGCGTGCGGGCTACCAGCCTGCCGCCGTGAACGGCACCCTTGCCCGCGTCCGGCGGCGCCTCGGTTGCCTGCTCGGGGGCCTTCGCCATCGCGACGGCGAGCCTACCTCAGATCGGCGGGTCAGTTCGCGCCCGGGAGTGTGCTGGTGCGACCGGGCCGCGCGCCGAGCGCGCCGCGGAGGCGCATCCCGAACGTCTCGGCGTGACCGTCTCCGGGCTCACTCGGGATCTCGTCCGGCACGGTCGGCGCGTACAGGGTCACCGGCTCGTCGATCCCCTTCATGCTGATCCCGCTTCGCTCCCGGAGTCCGAAATCGGATCGCAGCCGCTCGGCGGTGGCGGCGGTGATGAGGACGTCGTCGCCGGTGTCGCGGGTCGCCTTCTCGGTTCGCGCGGCGACATTGACCGGATCGCCGATCACGCTGAAGTTGAGCCGCCCCCCACCCCCGATGCTCCCGGCGACCACCACGCCGGTGTTCACACCGACACGGATCTTGAGCCCGAGCCCATCGCGTCGGTTCGCGCGAGCGGCCATCTCGACCGCCGCCGCGACGGCCCGGTCGGCGTGGTCCGGGAACGGCTCCGGCGCGCCGAACACCGCGAGCAGGCCGTCGCCCTCGAACTTGTCGACGTGCCCACCGTGGCGGGTCACGACCGGGACGATGATCTCGAACAGCTCGTTGAGCCGCTCGACGACCTCGGTGGCGCTCGCCTGCGAGGCGAAGCCGGTGAAGTTCTCCACGTCGCAGAACAGGATCGAGACCTCGCGCTCGATTCCCTTCTCCGAGAACCCCTCGCTGAGTATGTACCTCGCTACCTCCTTGTCGAGATAGACCCCGAACGCGTCTCGGATCCGCTCGCGCTCGCTCAGCCCCGTGACCATCTCATTGAACGACGCCGCCAGCTCGCCGAGCTCGTCCGCGGTCGTGACGGGGACGAGCACGTCATAGCGGCCCTCGCTCACAGCCTCGGTCGCCCGCTGGAGGTCCGCGATCGGCCGCAGGATGGACTTCGAGAGCAAGATCGTCAGCTCGAGCGAGATCGCCGTCGCCGCCGCCACGGCGGCGAGCACATCGACGCTGATGGTCGACGGCCCGCCTCCGTCCGAGGTCAGCGCCACGACGACGAGCCCGGTGATGACGTTGATCAGCGGCAGGGTGGCCATCAGCCGGACGCGCAGAGGCAGGACGGATAGCTGTTGCGGCCGGAGGCGGGGCGAAACGGAGCGGTTGATGTCGATCAGGATCGGCCGCATCCCCGCCTCGATCGCGAGGAAGTGCAGGATCGCCGCGTACCCGACCGCGACCGCGGCACCGATCAGGAACGGGAAGAAGGCCGGCCACGGCAACCCGAGCAGGACGACCCCGAGGGCGCACGACGGCACCACGGTGAAGAGCAACGGGATCGGGAGGTCACGCCGCAACAGGTCGAGGGGCAGCCCGACCGCGGCGCTCCACGCCCGCGCGGTGTCCTCGGGCCCGCGTGCTCCGCCGATCCATCCCCGAACGGGTCGCAGCCGCCGGTAGGTCCGAGGCAGCACCGAGCCGATCGCGGTGGCGGTGAGGGCGCAGGTGACGAGCAGGGCCTCGAGGAACTCGTCCATGGACGCGTCGTAGTAGAAGGCGAACAACGCCACGGTCCCCGCCGTGATCACCAGAGCCGACTGGAGCTCGACGGTCACGAAGGCCACGGGGTACAAGCTCCCGAGCTTCCGGTAAAACCAGTTCATCACCGGCAGCAACATCGCGACAATTGTCCCTTACTCCCGGGCCGTACGGCGGTGGTTGGTGCTCGCGGTCGCATCACGCTGATGCCCACCGCGACCGCACAGGCGCTGTCGGCGCCGGCGCGAGAGTTCGTCTCAGCCGGGCCCCTAGGCCACTGGATCGGCGGCGAGCAGGTGCCGTCCGCGGACGGGCGAAAGTTCGGGACGATCGACCCCGCCACGGGAGAGGTGATCTGCGAGGTCGCCCACGCCGGCGCGGCCGACGTCGACCGCGCGGTCGCGGCGGCGCGCGACGCGTTCGAGCCGTGGAAGCGCATGACACCGTCGAAGCGCGCGGGGATGATCTACACGCTCGCCGAGCTGATCAAGTCCAACCTGCCGGAGCTCGCCGAGCTCGAGTCGCTCGACAACGGCAAGCCGGTCCGGTACGCGCAGGGAGAGATCGCCGCCGGCGTCAACCACCTCCGCTACTACGCCGGGTGGCCGACGAAGATCGAGGGGGAGACGATTCCGGTCTCGACCCCGGACGTGCTCTGCTATACGCGCAAGGAGCCGGTCGGGGTGTGCGGGCAGCTGATCCCGTGGAACTTCCCGCTGTTGATGGCGACGTGGAAGCTCGGTCCGGCGCTCGCGGCCGGCTGCACCGTCGTGCTCAAGCCCGCCGAGCAGACACCGCTCACCGCGCTGCGACTCGGCGCTCTCGTGAACGAGGCGCGGATCCCCGCCGGCGTCGTCAACGTGCTCGGTGGCGACGGCGAGACTGGAGCGGCGATCGTCGACCACCCCGGGGTCGACAAGATCGCCTTCACCGGCTCTACCGAGGTCGGCCGCGAGATCGGCGCCAAGTGCGGCCGCTCGCTGAAGCGCGTGACGCTCGAGCTTGGCGGCAAGGCGCCGAACATCATCCTTCCGGACGCCGATCTCGAGCAGGCGATCGCGGGCTCCTACGAGGCGATCTACTCCAACACAGGCCAGGCGTGCAACGCGGGCTCCCGTCTGTTCGTCCACCGCGGCCAGTTCGACGAGGTCATCGCGGGCCTGGCGGACGCGGCGAAGCGCGCCAAGCTCGGGCCAGGGCTGGAGGAAGGCACCGAGCTCGGCCCCGTGGTCTCGGAGGAGCAGCTCGAACGGGTCCTCGGGTACATCGATGCAGGGCGCGAGGCGGGCGCGCAGCTGGTCACGGGAGGCGGGCGGGCCGAGGTCGACGGCGCGGGCGGCAACGGCGGCTACTTCGTCTCGCCGACGTTGTTCACGGAGGTCGCCGACGACATGACGATTGCCCGCGAGGAGATCTTCGGACCGGTGCTCGTGGCGATGCCGTACGACGACCTCGAGGAGGTCGTCGAGCGCGCCAACGACACCGAGTACGGGCTCGCGGCGGGGGTGTGGACACGCGATATCTCCAAGGCCCACAAGCTCGCCGCGATGCTCGAGGCCGGCGTGGTGTACATCAACGGCTGGGGAGCCGATGCCGCGGCCCCGTTCGGCGGCTTCAAGGCGTCGGGGATCGGGCGCGAGAAGGGCCACGCCAACCTCGACGCCTACCTCGAGCTGAAGACGGTGTGGACGAAGCTGTAGGGCCCTAGAGACGCGAAGAGAGGCCGCCGCCCGGGGAGGCGACCGACATGCCGGGGGAGGGATTCGAACCCCCACGCCCTTGCGGGCAATCGGGTTTAAGCCGATCGCGTCTACCTGAAAATTCCGCCACCCCGGCGTGGCTGTCGGGCAAACCGTAGCCGGTCGTGGGCACGCCTCGCGAATCCGAGCCTTTAGGTGACGTAGAAGGTCGTCCGCTAGATGTATTCGCGGCGAAACACTGCCACTGTTACGGTGTTTCAACGGGCGAGGAGGGCGCACGCCCGTGCGCTCTCGCAGAGGCGTCGGGCATCCCTTGGAAGCCTCAGCACTAACACACGCAAGTCGGCGCGGGCTGCTCGCGAGGCCCCCGCGGCTACTGCGCCTGCAGAAGGACGACCGCCTGATCGCGATGATGCGCGACGGGCACGAGCGGGCGTTCGAGGTGCTGTTCGAGCGCTACAACACGCGCCTGCTGGCCTTCTGCCAGCACATGCTTGCATCGCGAGAAGACGCCGAGGACGTGCTCCAGGAGGTCTTCGTCGCAGCCCACAACGCGATCCTCGCCGACGAGCGCGACCTCAACGTGCGCCCGTGGCTGTACCGGATCGCCCGCAACCGCTGCCTCAACCACCTGCGCAAGCCCGTGCCCGAGGGTCAGGACACGATGGATGTGCACCCGCACGAGAACGGCGCGACGACGGCGGAGCGGGTTCAGAATCGCGAGGAGTTCCGCCAGCTGATCGCTGACGTGCAGACGCTGCCCGAGACGCAGCGCACTGCGCTGCTCCTGCGCGAGGTCGACGCGATGTCCTACGAGGAGATCGCGCAGGCGATGGCGACGACGGTTCCGAGCGTGAAGTCACTTCTGGTGCGCGCCCGGATCACGCTCGCGGAGGCCAGCCAGTCGCGCCTGCTCACCTGCGGCGAGGTCCAGCTGGAGCTCGCCGAGGCGGCCGAAGGTCTGCGCAAGGTGTCCGGCCCGGTGCGCCAGCACGTTCGATCTTGCGATGGATGCGCGGACCTCCGCTCGCAGCTCCGTGCCGATAGCCGCGCGCTCGCGGCGCTTGTCCCGGTGGGGCCGTTGATCGCCGTCAAGGAGCTTCTCGGCGCCAAGCTCGCCGCGATCCTCGGCGGAGGGTCGGGCGGCGGCGCAGGCGCAGGCGCGGGTGGCGCGGCGGCCGGTGGGGTCGCGGCAAGCGAGGCGGCGGCGGGTGCCGCGATTGGCGGTGCCGCCGCTGCGGGTGGCGCAGGCGGAATCGGCGGTGCACTTGCCGCCGGAGGCGTGGGCGCGAAGGCCGCGGCCGGCGTGGCCACCGCGGCGCTGCTCACCGCCGGAGCCGTCGAGGTCAAAAAGGAATACGGCGCCGACCCGGTCAAGCACCAGGGCACCCCGGCACCTGCCGCGGTCTCGCACGTCGCCCCCTCGCACGAGCCCGCGCCGCGCGATCACGAGCCTGACCCCGCTCCGCTGCCCGCGGAGCCCGCACCCGCTGCGGAGCCCACCGTTGCCGAGCCGTCCGCTGCTCCACCCCCTGCGCCGGTCGAGGAGCCCGTACCGGCGCCGGAGGAGACGCCCGCTCCTCCGCCAGCCGAGGAGCCCGCCGCGGGTGAGAGCGCCACGCCGGACCCGCCCACCGAGGAGACGGGCGCCGGCACGATCGAGATCGTTCCCGAGGCGCCACCGGTGACTCCGATTCCACAGGTCCCGCCGGCGCAGCCGGAGAGGCCCGTTCAGCCACTAGAGCCAACGAAGCCGCCGAAGCTCTAGGCGACCAGGCCGATCACCTTGAGGCGGCGCGACAGGCACTGCGCCGCGAACGCGTGCGTCTCCTCCTTGGTGACGCCGAAGATTTCCCAGTTCTCCTCGTCGTCGACCCACGGCGGGTCGAGAACCTTTTCGGTCACGGGGAGCGACTCGGCGATCGTGCGCTGAATCGCGTCACGGTAGGACGGGTTCTCGCGCGCCATGTCGGTCAGGAACCGGACCCCGAAGGCGATGTGGCGGTGCTCGTCGCGGGCCACCTTCGTGAAGCCCTCGACGAAGCCGGGGAGCGTTCCCTCACGCTCGTTGTAGTCGATGATGAAGTGCTGGCCGGTGAGCGCCAGAACGCCCTCGATGATCATGTGGTAGAGCGTGATCGCCTCGACCAGGCGCTCGGTGTCCTCCGGCTCGGCGGCGAGCCGGTCGACGCGTGACCTCAGCATCGAGTCGAACAGCTCCTTGAACGCGGGGTTGAGGTGCTCCTCGGTCTGCCTCAGCCGGTCCGCGACGCCGTCGCCCCCCTCGTACACGCCTACCTCCGAGTAGAAGCGATCGAAGAAGCGCACGTGGCGCGCCTCGTCGGCGATCTGGGTCGAGAGGAAGATCCGCTGGTCCTCGGTGGGCGCCGCGCGCATGATCGGACCGAGCTCGTCGGTGACGCGCTGCTCACCGATGAAGAAGGAGGACAGCCCATACATGCGCTGGTAGCGCTCTTCGGGGTCGATCCGCTCGTGCCAATCGACCCGGTCCTGGGTGAAGTCGAGCTCCTGGGTGAGCCACTGCTGCCGCTCCCACAGTCGGTACAGCTCGGGGTAGTCGAGAAGCGGCGTGGACCGACCGCTGTCGGCTCCCTCCTCGAGAGCCGGATCCGACGTGGCCATGAAGTCCTCGCGCGCGAGGCGGGACAGCGTCGCTGGGCTCGAGGCCTCCATCGACGCTTACCCTAGCGCATGAACTGGCTGGTCAGCCAGTCTGATCTGCCGTGAAGCTCTCGCCCGGCTTCAGGATCACGACCTCGGAGCTCGCGTTCGGGCTCGCTTCGACGTCGGCCTTGAAGCGCTCCGGATCAGCCTCGACGGGCGGGAACGTGCCGTAGTGCATTGGGATCACCGTGCCGGCGTCGATCAGCTCGGCGGCGGTCACGGCGTCGTGCTGATCCATCGTGTAGTGGCCGCCGATCGGGATCAGCGCGACGTCGATCGGGGTCCGCTCGGCGATCAGCCGGAGGTCGCCGAACAGCGCCGTGTCGCCGAGGTGGTACACGGTCGTCGGTCCGATCCCGATCACAAGCCCCGCCGAGATGCCGATCGCGCGCCCGTCCGGCAGCGTGCTGGTGTGGAGGGCGGGAACGAGCTTCACCCACCCCCACTCGAGCTCGATCGTTCCGCCCAGGTTGGGATCCTCGACGTCCTCGACGCCTTGCTCGGAGAGCCAGCTTGCGATCTCCACGATTGCCACGCACTTGGCGCCGGTGCGCTTCGCGACGGCAACCGCGTGGGCCGTGTGGTCGGAATGGCCGTGGGTCAGCAGGATGTGGGTCGGCTCCACCTCGTCGGCACTCGCGGCCGCGGCCGGGTTGTCGGGCGCGAGGAAGGGATCGATCAGGATCCGGGCGTCGCCGTCCGTGATCTCGAACGCGGCGTGGCCGAGGAACCGGATCTCCATCAGTTGTCGACCCTCTCGATCTCCGGATCGGCGCCGTTCAGGTGGCGCCTGAGGAACTCGACCGTCCGGTCCCACGACGTCTCCGCGTGCTCGGGGTGGTAGGTGCCCATCCGGTTGTGGTCGGCGAAGAACGCGTGGCCGGCTCCCTCGTAGAAGTGGAAGATCGCCTCGGCGCCGGCCTGGTTGAGGTCGTGCTGCAGCGCCTTCGCGTCGTCGGGTGGGATGAAGTCGTCGTCCTCACCGAAATGCCCGAGCACGGGCGTGCCGGCGAGCTTCGAGAGGTCGGGCTTGCCGTGCGGCATCACGTAGTAGAAGCTAACGGCGGCTCCGACCTTGTCGTTCACGGTCGCGGTCCAGATCGCGAGCCCGCCCCCGAGGCAGAACCCGACCGTTCCCACGTCGCCGGTGCATTTGGGATGCGCGGCAACGTAGTCCACCGCTCCACGCATCTCCTTCTCGGCCTCCGCCATGTTCATCGCCATCATCTTCTGCTGGGCCTCGTCCGGCTGCTCGGTGGTCTCGCCGTGGAACAGATCCGGCGCCAGCGCGACGTAGCCCTCCGCGGCGAAGCGGTCGCAAACGCTGCGGATGTGATCGTCGATCCCCCACCACTCCTGGAGCACGACGATGCCGGGGCCTTCGCCCTCCGGCTCGGCGAGGTAGCCCTTCGCCGTTCCGCCGTTCGCCTCGAACTCGACCTCGGGCATTCATTCCTCCTTCGCTAGTTCTTCCGCCAGTGCCCATCCGACGGCGACTCCGACGAGCATCCCCATCCGCGCCTCCTCGGCGAGCAGAGTGCGGACGGCCGTCACCCTCTGCTCCGAGTCGGGGGTCGTCGCCGCCTTCAGCACCTCCGCCTCGTGAGTCTCGCCGAACCAGCCGCCTGCCTGCATCGCCTCGTTGAGGATCCGCTGCAGCTTCGGAGCCGCGCCCGCGACCATCGACTCGGCATCGCGAAAGCGCGCCGGGTCGGTGAGGGCGTCGATCGCCGCATCCAGTTGCTCCTCCGAGTACGCCTGCCGGGGCATCCGTCGCAACCCTAGAGGGTTGATGTGGGTTAGGCGCGTACGCCATCCGCGTGCGTGGATAACCCGCATCAGCCCTCTAGATGATCAGCGTCGCCACTCCCACATCCGGATCTCGCCGAAATCGACGTAGCCGAGGCGCCGGTAGATGGAGCGACCCATCTTCGTCGCCTGGAGCGTGGATGTCTCAATGCTCCGCTCCCTCGCCTCGGCGAGCGCGACGTGAAGCAGCCGTGCGGCGAGGCCCCGCCCGCGGGCGTCCGGCATCGTCGCGACCCACCACACCCCGCAGTCGCCCTCGACGTCGGTCGTCGACACGACGCACGCGGACTCGCCCGCGAGCCGCGCCTCGTAGATTCGCCACGCGTCGTCCGGCGGGGTCCCGATGCCGAGGTCGAAGGTCCCTGGCGCGTACCCGTAGGCGGCGTCGTTGATCCGCTTCAGCTCAGCGAGCGAGCCGTCGGAGGACCAATCCAGCCCGCCCGGGTCGGGCTCGGGAAGCGCGGCGAGCTCGAGCCCCATCGCGAGCGGCGCCGCGTCGAGCACGTGCCCGGCGGACGCGAGCAGCCCCGCGGTGTCGCGATCGTGCTCGGGAACCCACACGGTCCACGCGCGCACGCCGGCGTCCTCGTAGGTGCGCGCGAGCTCGTCGCGCACCCGCGCGAGCTGCTCGGGCCGGTCGTAGAGCACGGAGTTGAACACCGAGCGCTCCGGAATCGCCGGCACGACGGCCGCCATCACGCCGTCCAACTCCACCAGGTGAGCGCCCCGGGACCCGGCAGCGAGCGTCCGCCACACGTGGGCCATGCTGCGGTGCATTCGCGCCCACCACTCGGCGGCGGGGCGGTCGGAGCCGGTCATCCGCTACTCCCGCTTCAACGCCAGCGTGATCCCGTCGGCGACCCCGAGCATCGCCACGTCGACCCGCTCGTCGGATGCGATCCGCTCGTTCAGCTCGCGAATCGCCACGTTGCTCGGCGAGTCGTCCTCGGCGTCGAGGACCGCGCCTCCGCGCAGAACGTTGTCGAGCATCACCAGCCCGCCGGGCCGAAGGCGCCCCAGGACCTCCTCGTAGTAGGCCGGGTAGCCCTCCTTGTCGGCGTCGATGAACGCGAGGTCGAACCGATCCTCGGCGGGCAGCGAGCGCACCGTCTCCAGCGCCGGCCCAAGGCGCAGATCGATTCGCTCCTCGACGCCCGCCTGGCGGAAGTAGCGCTGCGCGATCGCGGTCCACCGCTCGCTCACGTCGCAGGTGATCAGACGCCCACCCTCGCCAAGCCCGCGCGCGATGCAGATCGCCGAGTAACCGGTGAATGTGCCGAGCTCGAGCGCCCGCCGTGCGCCGATCGCCCGGGCGAGCAGGGTCAGGAACGCCCCTTGATCGGGAGCGATCTGCATCACCGCGACGTCGCCGAGCTCCTCGGTCTCCGCGGCGAGCCGCCGCAGGACATCGTCCTGCCGCGCCCCGTGCGCCACCAGGTACGCGTGCAGGTCCTCGTCGAGCGAGGTGAACTTTGCGGGCATCAGCTCGGCGGTCGGACGTTCACTGGGCCCGGGGGCCCACCCTGTAGGCGGCGAACCCGGCACCGAGGCCGACCACCCCTCCGGCGAGCCCTGCCCAGGTGTTCGCGTAGTCCTCGACCAGCGGGAGCGCGACAAGAGCCGCCGCGAACACGGTCACGCCGATCACGTCGTAGTCGTCGCCGGGGTGCGCCCGGCTTTCCGAGTGGCGGATCGCGAACCACGCCGCGAGCGCCCCGAGCGCGACGCCGTTGCCTCCCGACGCGAGCAGCGTGCCGGCTTCCGCCCCGAGGGAGTCCATGCCCTCGGCAGCGAGCATGCCGAGACCGCCACACGCAATCAGGAGCAGCGCCGCGGGCACGGCGCCGAGGCGGCGTTCCAGCGACGGCACGAACACGGCGATCGCGACGGCGACGATGAACAGGTACCCGATGTCGTCGTACACGAACGGCGCCGCCAGGTATCGCCACCACTCGGAGCCGACGTCGCCGACGATCGCTCCCACCTCCTCGGGGAAGAGATCCGCGGCGCGCTGCACGAGCACGAGGATCGCCGAACCGAGGACCGCGGCGAACGTCACGTAGGGCCGTTCGGTGACAGCGATCCGCGGCAATCGCGGCCCCCTCAGCCGCCGCCGGCGCTCCCGCGGCGTGAACTCGTCGCCGTGTCGCTCGAGCTTGGGGGCGCGCTTTCGAAGCCGCGTGCCGCAGTAGGGGCATTCGGTGACGTAGGGGCTGACCTCGGATCCGCAGCTCTTGCAGACCACGCTCAACTCGGGCGATCCCACGGTCCCCCGAGGATAACCGGGCGGGCGCCCGGCGGCCCGAGCGCCGCGAGCCTCTAGGGCCGGGTGTGGTCCGCGATCTCGCGGACCAGCTCACGGACGTCGCCGTTTCGCTCGTGCATCTCGATCTGGCGGCGGGCGCCCGTCCCGTTCTCGATCAGGTCCTCGACCCCCGCGAGCTCGGCCTCGCAGCCAAGCTCCTGGGCATGCTCTACGAGCTCGTCGAGCATCCGCCGGACCATCTCGGGCGCCGGGACCTGGCTGCCCTCGCGGAAGTCGATCAGCCTGCCCTCGGTCCCGTTGATCGCCGCTCGGACCTTGTTGTCATCGATCAACTCTGTCGGATACTCGACCATCGGCTCCTCGCGATCGAACAGCGCGGCGAGCCGGTGCGCGAGCGATGCCGTGAGCGCGGTCAGCGCGATCGTGTGCTCGAGCCGCGTCTGCTGGTCGAACACCCGGGTCTCGACGGTGCCGAGATTCGGGTGCGGGCGCACGTCCCACCACAGGTAGGTGTAGTCCTCGATCGCTCCCGCCTTCATCATCAGCTCGACCCGGCGGGAGTAGATCTCCCAGCTGCCGTAGTGCGGCGGGACGCCGACACGCGGAAAGGCGCGGAAGATCGGCGTCCGCGTCGACATCATCCCCGTCACCTCACCGCGCCACACCGGAGAGTTCGAGGACAAGCCGAGGAGGACGGGGATGTAGCGACGGATGCCGTCGGCGACGTAGATCGCCTTGTTGGGGCCGTTGATCGCGACGTGAACGTGGGTGCCGAAGATCAGCTCCTGGCGCGCGACGTAGCCGAGCTCTTCGACCAGCTCGGAGTAGCGCTCGCGCTCGACGATCTCCTGGTCCTCCCAGCGCGCAAACGGGTGGGTGCCCGAAGCGCCGATCAGCAGCCCCTGCCGCTCGCAGATAGCGGCCACCTCGCGCCGCAGCGCCTCGAGCTGCTCGCCCGCCGTGCGCACGTCCGGGCACGGCTCGGTCGCGACCTCGAGCACGGACTTCATCAGCTCGGGCTTCACCTGCCCGGAGAGCGACTCTGGAACTGCGTCGAGCACCGCCTCGATCTCCTGCGCAAGCTCGAAGCTCTCCGCATCGACGATCATCAGCTCCTCCTCCACCCCAATCGTGAAGGGGGACCCGTTGAATTGGTGGTCGAGCACGAGGCCTCGCGGGGTAGCCGGGAACCCTCCCAGCGCGCCGCATGGTACCCGCGCCCCCGGGCCTATACTCCGGGCGCCGGGACCACGACGAGAAGGAGCGCTCCGAGATGGAAGTAAAAGCCGCCGCAACCGAGCAGAAGTCCCTACTCTCGGTCGTCTCGCCCGGTAAGCGAACGAGGCTTCGGCGGCTGCTGTTCGAGTTCGGTCCCGGCCACGGAACCCTGCTCCTGCTCCCGATTGACCAGGGAATCGAGCACGGGCCACGCGACTTCTTTGCCAACCCGGCGTCGAAGGACCCCGAGTACCAGTTCCGTCTCGCCGCCGAGGCCGGGTACTCGGCGCTCGCGTGCCAGATCGGGCTGGCGACGAAGTACTACCCAGACTACGCCGGGCAGGTACCGCTGATCCTCAAGGTCAACGGCAAGACCGACATCCCGCCCGATGACGAGGCGTTCTCTTCGACCAACTCGTCGGTCGAGGACGCGGTGAGGCTCGGCGCCGACGCGGTCGGCTACACGCTCTACGTCGGCTCGCCTCGCCAGGACGTGGACCTCCACCAGCTCGAAGGCGTGCGCGAGGACTGCGACCGCTACGGGATGCCGCTGATGATCTGGGCCTACCCGCGCGGCTCGGCGATGAACAAGAAGGGCGGGCGCGATTCCTTCTACGCGATCGACTACGCGGCACGGATGGCGATGGAGATGGGGGCCGACATCGTCAAGCTCAACATGCCGAAGATCGACCCCGAGAAGGACAAGGACTCCCCCGCGCCCTACAACGAGGGCGGTTTCACCCAGCTCGAGGCGATTACCCACTGCGTGCAGTCAGCGGGGCGCGCACTGGTCGTCCTGTCCGGGGGCTCCAAGGTCGACGACGACCGGCTGCTCGAGCAGACGCGGGAGATCATGGAGGCCGGCGGGTCGGGCGTCGTCTATGGCCGCAACGTGTGGCAGCGGGAGTGGGGCGCGGCGCGCGAGATCATCGATCAGATAAAGGAGATCATTACCTCGAGCGTGACGCGGATCCCCTAAGACCGGGGCCAAGAACCGCGGCCCCGGCCCTCTTCACTCGGGTGAGGTCGCGGCGGACACCCGGGATAGGGGCGCTCGTCCTACTCGGCGTGGCTGTCGGGCTGCTCGTGTTCCGATGTGATGGAGACGAGCCCGCGGACGAGCCGGCGCGCGCCCCGAGCGGCGCGCGAGCCAAGGCGCAGGTCACACGCGTGGTCGACGGGGACACGATCGAGGTCTCGCTCGACGGCAGGGCGGAGGACGTTCGCTACATCGGCGTCGACACGCCGGAGTCGGTCACCCCCGGCGAGCCGGTCGAGTGCTTCGGACGGCGCGCCAGCGCATTCAACAAGCGCCTCGTCACCGGCAAGCAGGTCGAGCTGACCTTCGACGAGGAGCTCCGCGATCGCTACGGGCGGCTGCTCGCTTACGTCCGCGTCGGGGGTCGGCTCGTCAACGCAGAGCTGCTGCGCGGCGGCTTCGCCCGCACGCTGACGATTCCCCCCAACGACTCCCGCGCCGCCCCGTTCGCGCGCCTCGAGGCTGCAGCCGGGCGCGCCGGACGAGGGTTGTGGGGGGCGTGCTAGTGGTGGCTCTCACAACTCGTTTGGTAGGTTGAAGCCCTCTCGCGCTCGGGGCCGTCGCATGCGCCTCCCGCGAGATTCGCTCACTCAGATGGAATCCAGCCCCCAGACAGCGCCGAAGCTCAACCAGAGCCTCGAGCAGTTCGAGGTCGCGTTCGAGCAGGAGATGGCGGCCGAGCGCCGCCGGCGAAAGCAGCTGCGTCAGCGCGCCGCGAACCGCTCGCGCGCGCGTCGCATCTCGCGCACCGAGTCGCACGGCAAGATCAGGTTCAGCGTCCTCTTCTTCGCGCTCACGCTCACCGTGATCGCGGTGGTCGTGATCATGTTCGAGACGCTGGCCTGGCTCATGGCCTGAGCCCGGCCCGGCCGCTCAGCTTCGTTCGGAAAGGTCCCCGAGCGCCTTGTCGACCGCTTCGCTCTGGCCCGCGTCGGCGCCGAGCCGTTCGGCCTGAATGCTCAGATACACCTCTTTGCGGAACACGGGCACGTCGCGCGGCGCAGATATCCCGATCCGGACCTTGTCGCCGGACACGGCCAGTACCGAGATCTCGACGTCGTCACCGATCATGATGCTCTGGTTGGTTTTCCTCGTTAGGACCAGCATCCGGTGGGTACCCCCCTCTAGGGTCTTGAACTTCGTGTTAGCCGCCGTACTTGGCGGACCGCACGACCAGGATAGGCAGGGTAGCCCACCTCGAGCCGGTTGGCTAGCCTGTTCGATCCACTAGGCTCGAAGCAATGGCGCGCAAGCCACTTCGCTCACAGCTCAACCAGATCCGCGCCTGGGTCCGCGAGGGCCGAACCGACGCGTGGATTGCGCATCAGCTCGATGTCCCGGCATCGGAGCTCAAGGAGTTCCGGCGCCGCCACGGTCTCACCGCGGACGGCGGCGACGAGACGGCCGATGACGATCTCCGCGATGAGATCGAGGCGGAGATCGAGGCCGCGACGCTCACCGAAGAGGAGGACGAGGAGGCGGAGGAGGCCGTCGAGGCCGCTTCGCCCGCCGGCCAGGCCGAGGATGGCGGCGGATCAGGGCGCCGCCGGCGTCGACGCCGCCGCCGCGGGGGGCGCACGAAGAAGGCCCTCCAGGGCACATTCGACCACGGGGAGACCGATGGCTTCGGTCTGTGGCTCGACCCCGCGATCCAGGACGAGCCGACGTACACGGAGCATTGGGCCGGACACCGCGCGGTCGAGGTCGAGGTCGAGCCCGACCGGATCGTGATCAAGCGAAGCGAGTAGGCACCGCAACGGTCCCGGCGGTCCATCGCTCCTCGGAGACCCCCTCGAGGTCATCCAGAACCGCCTCGAGCTCGCGCAGGTCGCCGGGGCTGACGCCCTCGTCGCGGATCAGCCGCCTGGCCGCCTGATCACGACTGGCCACCGTGCGCGAGCTGAACAGGTACTCGGCGATCGCGGCATCGTGCTCGCTCTCGGCGCCCGCGAAGGCTCCGCCGCCCTCGGCGGCCCGCCGAAGCGCCCTCGCCACCTGCTCCGCGCCGCCGCCGGCACCCAGTCTCGACCCGATCTCCTCGAGCGGCCGGCGCTCGACGATCGCGAGCCTCAGCGCCTCGCGATCCTCGGGGCGGAGCGCGCGCAGGGCGTCCTCGGAGTCGAATCGCGCGTGGCCCCGCCCGATCGCGGACCGCGCCATGTGGATCAGTGGGCGGCGATGGTAGCTGGGGATCACGGTCGCGAACACGAGCACAGCCCACGCGACAAGCAGCGCAAGCGCGAGAGCGATCTGGACCACGACCCCCGACGGATCGATCGCGTAGTAGCCGAGCGCGCAGGCGGCCGCGAGCGCCGTCGAGGTAACGAGCCAGCGGTACGGCATCGCGATCGGGTCCCTGCCCCACTGCGAGAGATAGAAGATGTACGCGCCGGGGACGGCGAACGCGACCATCATCGCGACCGGGGCTCCCTCGAGGCCGAGCCACGGGATCAGGAGCAGGGACGCGCCGACGAAGGTGACGCCCGCGACCACGGCCGAGTAGATGAACGTGCGGCGCTTGCGGCGGTACTTGGCCGACTTGTTGAGCATCCTGAACACCGTCGGGGAGACCATCGCCGCGGCCATCAGCGGGATAAGCGGCGCAGCGTCCGCGTAGGACGGCGGGGCCATGCTCACCACCGGGTCGGCGAGCAGCGTGATCGCGAGCAGCGAGGCAAGCGTGACGAGCAGGAAGTAGCCGAGCTGCTGTCCGCGCGCAACCTGGGAGCCGTACTGCTCCTCGACGGCGGCGAACGCTGTCGTCCGCTTCAGCGGGCGTAGCGCGCGGCGGAAGCCGGTCGGGAGAAGGGCGACGACGATCCCGGCTCGCTGCGCGAGGGCGAAGATCCCAAGATCGGTGTGAGAGACGAAGCGCGAGAGCAGGAACACCTGCGAGGAGTTGATCGTCCAGAACGACGCATGCACCGGGATTCGCGGAGCGCCGAGGCGCATGATCTGGAGCGCCTCCCGAGGCTCGAAGCAGAGCTCGAAGCTGCCGCGCAACGCGACCACGGTCAACACGGTCGACACCGCCGTGCCGATCGCGGTCCCCGCGATCGCGCCCTCGAGCCCGCCTCCCGACGCGACGAGCACGATCACCGCGGCGAGGATCAGAAGCGGTTGCGCCGACTCGAGCACCACGAACGCGACCGGGCGGCGCTCCATCCACACGGCGAGAGACGCGAGCCGGTAAACGGCGCCAAGCCCGCCGGCAGCGGCCGCCCACAGGACCACCTCGCGATCGCCGGCGCCGCCCAGCAGCAGGTCCGCGACCTGCGACGCGAGCAGGACGACGATCCCGGTCCCGGCCGCGGCGAGCAGGGTGGTGAGCACGATCCCGGTGCCGAGCGAACGCTGGTTCGCATCCGAAAGGCCCTCGTCCTCGTCCTCATCGTCATCGTCCTCGTCGTCGTCCGCGCCGAACACGCGTCTCATCGTCCCCTGCTTCGAGCCCAGGTTGAAGACCAGGTTGAGGAGCCCGGCGAGGAACAGCAGCAGCGCGAACTGGCCGAACTCCGCGGGGCTGAGCAGGTGCGCGACGACGATCGTGCTCGCGAACGCGAGCAGGTTGGTGACCACCAGCCCGCCCGAGAAGATCGACGAGTAACGGACGACCTGCGCGCCGAGAACGGCCGCGCTTCCCCCCGGCCTGCTCTCCGAAGGACGGCCGTCGCTCAAACCGACCAGTGATCGAAGCTGCGCCCGGTGAACTCGCGCAGCCGGTCCGCGTCCTCGCGCAGCACCGTGATCACCTCCGGGCTGAGGGCCGCGCGCACGTCGCTCGCATCCGGCACCTCGATCGGTCGTCGCAGGAAGAGGACCCGTTCCGCGAACCAGAACCCTCGCGGAAGCTTGCCGCCGAAGACCCTCATCCCCACCTTCTCCATCCGCATGCCCGCCTTCGTGGCGCGGTGCTTGCGGCCGGTCCGATGGCGCTCGCGCGTGAACCCAGGATCCTGGAACTCCGGATCGACGCCGACGAACGAGAACACGCTGCGGAGCGTGTCCAGCCTGCTGTGGCGGAGGCCCGCCTGGTCCAGGACGAGGATCCGGTCAGCGGGAAAGTGGTTCAGGAACTGGCGCAGTTGCATGAAGTACTGGCTGCGCAGCACGTACGTGGTGTTCGGATGCATCACGGTGGCGGCGATGTCGCCCTTCTCGCGACGCTTGGCGTAGTTGTGCACCCAGTGCGCCGCGATCCGGTCGATCGGGTCACGCACGAGATAGATAAGCCGCGCGTCGGGAACCAGCGAGTGCATGCGCTCGGGGACGCCCGCGTGATGCGGATACGCCGTGTAGTTGGGGGACGACTCGCCGCGCACCTTCGCGCGGGGATCGAATCGCGTGCGGTACCACTCGGGGCCGCGGTCCCAGTTGCGCTCCGCGATGAAGAAGTTGAGCTCCTTGGGGCTCGACATCGCAATCTCCGGGTGCAGCCCGAGGTAGTGGTGGAGCCCGCTCGTGCCGCATTTCTGGGCCCCGATGATCACGAGATTGGGCAAGGCGCCCGCCCGTGCGCCCATGGTCATTCCCGCGAAATGCTCCGAATCATCACCCGCGACGTGCTCCGCTTCGCGTCCGCTGTCGCGGGGTGGCTGCTGGGATGTGCGGGTCAGGAACCTCCACGCGCGCCGAGGTTACCGACTCGTGGTGCGGTCACGGCGGCGTTCGAACGGGTGGCGCACGAGGGCACTCGCGCGTGCGCGCGCCATCGTCGACCACATCGCGATCCGGCTCCCGTTCGGCCCCGGGAGGCCCGCGAGCCCGGACCTGTCCCCCGACGCGAGCCGCGACAGGAGGCTGGCAGCCTTCTCCGCCCCGTTCGCGATCGCGAGGTTGCGGGCGCGCGCGGCCATTCGCTCGCGCCTCCCCGGCTCGAGCATCTCGTCGAGCAGGCTCTCCAGCCGCTCGGATCCCGGGCCCTCGCACGCAAGCGCGAGCCCGGCGCGCTCGGCGTGGCGCGCCCGCGCCGCTTGATCGTCGAGCTCGCGCCGCATGGGAACGAAAAGCGTCGGCACCGCGAACCGAATCAGCTCGTGGAAGGCGTTGTATCCGGCTGCGCTGACGACGAAGTCGAACGCGCGGTAGTGGCGGCTCACCGGATAGGTGTCCCGGAGCAGGACGACGCCCGGGGGGACGTCCAGCTGCGGCGAGATCCCCGACTCGAGCGCTGCGACCTGGACATCGCCGTGATGGCGAAGGTGCTCGAGGCAGCGGCTCACGGCGGCGTCCAGCTCGGGGCCCTGCCCGAGCGCGACCAGCGCGTTCACCCGATCCGGCTCGAGCCCGAGCGCGCGCTCCGACTCCGCGCGCGGCCGCAGCTCCGCGGGATCGCAGAATGTGATCGGGTCGAGGGCGACCGCCTCGTCGCGCCGGCGCGCCGTCAGACCGGCGTCCTCGGACGCCGCCAGCTCGCCCGGCTCCAGCACGAGGTCGAACGCCGCGGCGAGGGCGAGTATCGGCCGGCCGCGGCCGGGCTGCCACAGCGGTCGGCGGCTCCACACCGTGGTCACGTCCGGGTCCTCGCGCATGGCCCGGATCAAGGCCGGATAGGGATGGGCGCCGTCGAACACGAGCACCGCGGGGTCGAGCTCGTCGAGCAGGCTTGCCACGCGCGCTCGGAGGCGGCGGCTCCACTCGAGGTGCGAGCCGGCCCCCGGAGCGTTATAGGAGCCCATGTACTCGGCGCGGAATCCCTGGTTGCGGACCACGGGAGCGGCAGCCGAGAGCGTGAAGAACACCGGCTCGATTCCCGCGTCGAGCCGGCGCGCGATTGCCATGCCGCGCGTCAGGTGTCCGAGACCAGTGCCGTTGCTCGTAACGAACAGAACCGGCCGGCTCTGCGCCGGGTCGGCGTTCACCCGCGCTCGTACGCTTCGATGAGCTGCGGCGCGCAGTGCACTCCCTCCCGCTGCAGAGCCCCGAGCGTACGCTCGTACTTGCGTCGCAGGCGCAGGCGCCTCCAGGACGACATCCCGTTCTCCCACGCGGGCCGGGAGGGATCGGCGGGGCCCAGCCAGCGATCGAGAAATGCCCGCGCGCCAGTCTCGTCCTCGACCCCCAGGAACCCGAGCAGCGCCTCGTACGGCGGCTCGCGATCGCCGTTCAGCAGCTCGTCGAGGACCAGCACGTGAAGCTGCTCGGGGCCGAGCGAGTAGCTCGTGCCGTCCTCCTCTCCACGCACCGCGTGATCGACCCGGCGCACGCGCTCGGCCCACCAGTCGATCCCGGCGAGCGGGTCCTGAGGCCCCCAGTCCGTCTCGGCCAGCCGGAAGGCCGCCACCCGCCCGTCGCGGACCACGTGCACGAAGCGTGCGTCCGGGAACAGCCGCGCGAGGATCGGAGCGTGGTGGAGGTTGCGCGCGCTCGTCTCGACCAGACCCGGCTTTCCCTCGGCGGAGGCAAGCGGGCCGAGGAGGTCGTCGAACAGCCCGCGGCAGGCGTCGAGTGGGTCGTCGAGGTAGGTGGAGGAGAAGCGGTCGACGGCGGCCTCGAAGCGGTCCCGCGGGACGACTTCGTCGAGCCGCCCGCGCCCGGCGCCCGCGCCGCCGCCCCACCACACCTCGCGCAGCTTGAGCAGGAAGCGCTTCAGGCTAACCCTTCCCTCGATCAGATCCGGCATACCGTCCGTGTCGCAGTGGAAGCGGGCATCTATCGGCACGACGGCGAAGTGGGAGTGGCTTCCGAGCAGCTGGGCGACCATCTGCGCACCGCGCCGGGCCCTTCCCGGCCCCGCCAGGAACACGAGCTCCCGGAGAGCTTGGGGGCGGGCGCCGGATGCCGGTTGAGCGTTTTGCGCATCCCGGCCGGCATGGACGCCGGACGGGACTGCGAGCGAGACCGGTTGTCCGGCGTCCGCCCCTTCGCCGGACGACGTTGCGAACGAGCCCGGTTGCCCGGCGTCCGCCCCCTCCCGCTCCGGGGCCGTGCGCTCAAACGCCTTCCGAAGCATGCCGGCGCAGTGGACTCCGTCCCGATCCAGCCGCTCGAGCGCTTCCTCGTAGCGCTGCACGTACGCCTGCTGCTCGTCCTCCGACAGCCCCTCGCGCCACCGCTCCCGGTGCGCGCGCTCCGCGCTCATCTTGGTCTCGAAGTAGGAGCGCATCTCGAGCTCGTCCTCAGCGTCGAGATAGTCCAGCAGGTGGCGGTAGGTCCCCTCGCGATCTCCGTACACGAGCTCGTCAAGGCTCACGACCGTGAGGCGATCCGGCGGGATCTCGTCCGCGGCCGCGTCGATCCGCCTCAACCGACCCTCCCACCACTCGATCCCCTGCCCGGCGTTGCGGGGATAGACGACCGCCCTTCCCTTCGCGACCCGCGAGGAGGCGGCGTCGCGCCCATCCCGCACCGAGTGGATGAACTTCGCCTCGGGGAAGATCCGCAGCAGTGCCGGGCCTTGGGCCACGGTGTCGCAGCTCATCTCGACGAGGCCGGGCTTGCCCCCGCGCTCGGCGAGAGGGCCCAAGAGGTCGAGGAAGAGCTTGCGGCACGCTGCGACGGGGCTCGCCTCGTACGACGCCCGGAACTCGTCGACGGCGGCGTCGAACCGCTTGCGCGGAACGGTCCGGTGCAGGCCGCGCACCTGCAGGGTCTGCACGCGTCGCCACCACGTTCCGCGCACCTTGGCGACGAACTCATCGGGCGTCACCGCGCCGGCGAGCAGGTCCGGGAACCCGCCCGGATCGCAGTGGAACCGGACCTCGTTGCCGACCTTCTCGTAGCGGGAGTGGCGCCCGACGAGCTTCGCGACGACGTGCGTGCCGCTGCGGCCGGTGCCGCCGACGAATAGAAGATCCATGAACTACCCCGGACCAGCCTCTCGCCTCGCAGTCGGGCTTCGCCCGATGCTCGGCGCCAAAACATCCGCGCGCTGATAGGTCCGGCGCAGGTCGGGCGCGCAGTGAATGCCGTCTTCCGCGAGCCGCTCGAGTGTGCGCTCGTAGAAGCGCTGGAGCTCGTCCTGCTCCTGCGTGGTGAGGCCTTCGCGCCACCGCTCGCGGTTCGCCCGCTCCGCGTTGACCTCGTGATCGAAGTAGTCGCGCATCGCCGGCTCGTCCTCGAGCTCCAGGAACGAGAGCAGCCGGCCGTAAGCCTCCTCGCGATCGGCGTAGGCGAGATCGTCGAGGCTGATCACCAAAATCCGCTCGGGAGGGATCTCGCGCACCGCGGCGTCGATCCGTCGCAGGCGCTGCTCCCACCATTCGATGCCGGCGATCCCGTCGCGTGGGTGCTGGCGCTTCTGGCGCTTTTCGACCTTCGACGCGCCGGCGTCGCGGCCGTCGCGCACGGCATGAATCAGCTTCGAGTCCGGGAATATGCGGAGCAGGCTCGACCCCTGGACGACGTTGTCGGAGCTCATCTCGACCAGTCCTGGCTTGCCGGCCTTCTCGGCGAGGGGTGCGAGCAGGTCACTGAACAGCCGGCGGCAGGCCGCCGGAGGATCATCCGCGTACGAAGCCTCGAACCGCGCCACCGCCGGGTCGAACCGGTCGCGGGGAACGACCTTGTACAGCCCGCGCTCCTCACGCCCGAGCGGGAAGCGCGGCAGCACGGCGGGCAGGGGCTCGCCGGCCTTGATCCGGTGCCACCAGAAGCTCCTCAGCTTGTGGAGGAACTCCTCGACGGTCACCTCGCCAGCGAGCAGGTCCGGGAACCCTCGCGGGTTGCAGTGAAAGCGCACCTCGATCTCGACATCGCGGTAGCGCGAGTGGTGTCCGAGCAACCGCGCGACCACGTGCGTGCCGCTGCGGCCCGTGCCGCCGACGAACGCGAGATGTTCGACCTGTGGTGACAGTGTTCCGAGAAGGCTAGTGATCCCTAGCCGCGATTCGTGACCCTGTAGCGGTCGACGTAGCCGCCGCAGGCGTCGTGCAGCGGCACCTCTCGCGGCCCGTCAGGGCGTGTCAGCGCGATTGCTCCCAGCCACGAGGTTCGCTCGGCGCCGAGCATCCTCCCGAGCCAGGCGACATCGCGGGGGCGAACGGTGAACCGGATCGGGCCGGCTCGATCGACCTCGATCGACCCGGTGGGCCAGAACTGGCCTTCGCCGGGGGCGAAGCCGAACATTCCGTCGAGCGACGCGGGGAGCTCCTCGTGCAGCCCCGGGGCATCGAGCGTGAGCCCTACCGGGCTGTGGTACTGGAGCGAGATCTCCCACCGTCCGGGATCCAGCCGCAAGGTCTGGGTCGCCGACTCGCCGAGCTCGAACGAGCTGCCCGGCCTCCACTCGGTCCGCGGGCCGACGACGGGCTCCGGGAGCAATGTCGCGCTGCCCCGCTCGTTGGCGAGCCCCGGGTCGTCGCTCCCGCACGGGAGCAGCGCACCGGGCTCGTCGGGCGGCTCGATCAGCGCTTGCGCCGGGATCTGGCGCTCGCGCCTCCACAGCGTGTAGGACGGAGTCGAGCGCACGGCCTCGAACCCGCGCGGCGGGGTGCTCGCGTAGGCGGCGTTGGTGGTGATCGCGTAGCGGTAGCCGTTCAGCACCTGGTGGGACACCGAGTCGAAGTCGAGCGCGACGCCCTGGTCCCACCGCTTTCCGGGACGCTCCGCGATCTCGCGACTCGGCACGTACCCACCGGGGCTTCCCACCTTCGCACCCCGCAGGCGGTAGGGCCCGAAGCGATCGGCGACCAGCAGCAGTACCGGGTCCCCCTGGACCTCGGCCCGCAGATCCTCGAGCTCGGAGGCGCGCGTTTCCGTGCCCACCGGCGCGGCCCGCAGCGCCAGGAAGGTCGAGCCGGCGGCACCGAGCACGAATACCACGGCGAGCGCTGAGACCGCCATGCGTGCCGGCCCCCGCTGCTCGGCCGGCGCGAGCAGCGCCCGCAGCACGAACAGCATCGCGACCGGCGCCATCACCGCGAGCGCCTTGGCCTCGACGTGGATTCCACCCAGCACCCGCGCCCCGACGTAGATCAGGGCCGCGGCGGCGAGCGTCGCGGGAACCGCGAGATCGCGGCGGCTCGACCACCACCACGCGGCGAACGCGAACCCGGCCAGCCCGACGAGGGTCGCGACCAGCGCCGCGGCGTCGCCCGACGCGTCGGTCCTGAAGTCGCCCTCGGTCCAGATCCCAAGGGCCTCCCGCGGCGATACCGAGCTGAGCAGCCGGCCCGTCGATGCCTGGATGTCGCCGAGGCGCTCGAAGAAGCTCGAGATCGAGCCGGCCTGCGCGGCGGCGATCACGGCGAGCACGAGGAGCCCGGCGGCTAGCACGGGCCACAGCGGCCGCAGCGCGCTCGCGACCCGTCGCGGGGAGAGGGCGATCCTTCCCGTCGCGAGCTCGACGGCGAGCCAGATCGCGGCCGCCGCCACGGGCCACACGAGGCCCGCCAGGCTGAAGGCGAGGACGCTCGCGAGCGCGAGCAGGCCGAGTGCGATCACCGTCGCGGCGGCGGCGCGGCGGCTCTCCCGACCCGCGCCGCTCGGCCGCAGCTCGGACAGCCCGACCGCGAACCCGACCACGAACAGCGCCATCGCGGTCTCCTTGAATGCACTCTGGGCGAGGAACGAGGCGGCGAGGTACGGGAGGCCGACGAGTGACGCCGCGATCGTGCGACGCGCGGGCGACAGCTCGCGGAGCACGGCGAGCGAGGCGAGCGCGGTGAGCACCGGGATCGCCAGCAGCAGCCCGTTGAAAGCGTCCTCGAGCGAGAGCCCGGTCCCCTCGGCGAGTGCGGCCGCGAGCGACTGCGGTCCGAGCGGATAGCCGAACTCGATCCCGCGGGGCTCGGGCCCGAACCCGGTGGCGAGCCACTCGGTCCAGAACAGCTGCGCCGCCTGGTCGTTGGTGTAGACCCCCTCCCCGAGCACCCCGATGCGTCCGTTGATGAGGAAGGGGAGCGACGCGGCGAAGAGGACGATCAGCGCCGCGGGCAGCGCCTCGCGAGCGAGCTCGAGCCAACCCTCGGTCGGCGGGCGGCGCCACGCGAACGCGAGCGCGGCCACCAGAAGGACGCCGATCACAACCGCCGCCGTGACGCCGTGGCCGGGAAGCCTGACCAGCGGCTGCGCGACGACGACCAGCGCGGCGAGGCCGACCGGAGCCGCCAGCCACGTCCACTCGCGCCGCCCGAGCGCCACGAGCACGGCGCGCCCGGCGATCACCGACGCGGCGCAGATCAGTGCGGCCGAGGCGTAGACCGCGACCATCAGCGGGGCCCGCTCCCGCACGTCGCGGGATCGAGCTCGCCGTCGAGCCGGAACACCGAAACGTCCCCGTCGTGCACGATCTCCCGCGCGGCCGGATCCCCGCGCGTCCACCGGACCTGGCGCGGTTGCCCGGGACGGGTCCCGAGCTCCTCGGTCGGCTCCCGGAACCCGGTGACGACGTAGTCGTAGTTGCCCTCGTTGAGCGCCTGGCGCCACTCGGGACAAGTGTCGATCGGCTCGAATGTGCCGTCCGGGCCGCGCTCGCCGACGAACTCGACCCGGTTCGAGAGATCGGTCCCGTAGAGCGGGTACTGCCGCGCGATCACCGTCCCGATCTTCGCGTCGCGGACGTCGCGCGCCCACATGAAGGCGGCGTCCTCGTCGTTGCCGCCGGCGGCGCTGGCGTAGCGGCCGTCGAGGTAGGTTCGCTGGACCGCGTACCCGGCCCCGAGGGCGATGAGCGCGACTCCGAGCGAGGCGGCGACAACGGCCGCGGGCGGGACGCGGCGATGCTGCGCGTACCACACACCGCCGATCAGCGCCGCGGCCGCGAGACCCCCGACCGCGGCGGCACGCCCCGACGCGATCGGGACGAAGTCGTCGGACCCGACGAGCGCGACCGCGCCCACGGCGAGCAACGCTACGAGCACGGCGGTCCGCCACCTGCGGTCCAGCGCGGCGACACCGATCGGGAGCAGCGCGAGCGAGAGCGCGACGACCGGCGCGATGTAGCGCAGGTTCGAGGCGAAGCCGATCGGCATCCCGTCCGGCCCGGACGCCGAGAGCGGCGTGAACGGGTACACCGCGGCCGACGCGAGCGCGCTCCACCCGAGCACCCGTTCGACCGCTGACCGTCCACGGACGAGCGCGAGCACCGCGCCGATCAGCGCGAGAAGGAGGACGGCGGGCCACAGCGCGCCGAACCGGTCGTCGAGCGCCGGGAACAGCCAATCGCTCCACACCCCGGTATCGGTCACATAGCGAATCAGCACGTGCGGCTCCCTGGTCGCACCGATGTAGTCGGCGGGTCCCGGAAGCGGCACGGGACCGATCGACGACACCC
Source organism: uncultured Thermoleophilia bacterium (assembly GCA_963756745.1). Lineage (GTDB taxonomy): Bacteria > Actinomycetota > Thermoleophilia > Solirubrobacterales > 70-9 > DASPWW01. The sequence goes on along the minus strand of CAVWOU010000014.1, from coordinate 77,523 downwards.
AGGGAACCGGGTTCCCGACGTGGGCGAGGTTGCGAGCGAACCAGAACCCGCCACCGGCCACGACCGCGGCGATCCACGTTCCGGATGCCGCCAGCCGCCGTCCGGCGGGCGCCGCCACGAGCACTCCCACGGTCAGCGCCACGACCGGAGCAGCCAGGTTGAGCTTCGTCCCGAGCGCCAGCCCCGCCGCCACCCCGGCGAGCGCCAGGGGCGCGGTGGCCACGGGTAGGTGGGCCTGGGTCCGCGAGCTCATCGCGTTCGCCAGCATCGCCGCGGCCGCGAGGAGGAAGAACGTCGCGGGGATGTCGTTGCGAGCCTCCCCCGCCTGGTCGGCGAACACGCCGGCCGCGAGGACCACCCCCGCACCCGCTACCGCGCCCGGGCCGACTCCCCACGGTCGCCCGAGACACCACGCCGCAAGCAGCGTCGCGCCCAGCCAGCCGAGGTTGATGAACGGGGACGCGATGTCGCGCCCGGTGGTCAGGATCCCCACCGTGTGGAAGAGCTCGGAGTTGGCGGGGTAGAACCAGCTGAGCAGCGCCGGCGACGTGAAGTGAAGCTCGGTCAGCGACTCCTGCTGGGCGAACCGTGCCGCGAACGGCATGTGGTACCAGAGGCTGTCGAAGCCGTACATGCCGTACAGCAGCGTCGAGTAGGCGCGGCCGGACCACTCCGCGAACAGCGCGACCACCACCAGACCGCCGACCACGGTCGCGACCCGACCCGCCGGGAGGCTCGGGGGCGCCTGGGCGCGGGACCGCGGCCTCCAGCGCGCTGCGACCAACCCCATCCCGAGCCCGAGGACGACGCAGAGCGCGACCAGCGCCACCTCGCTCAGCGCGCCGATCGCGCCCAGCGCCTCCATCGCCCACAGGAGAAGCGCGAGCCCGACGATCAGCTCGGCGAGCCGAGCCGGGGCGCCGGACCATGCGGGGAGCAGCCGCCCCCGGACCCGGACGGCGGCGAAGCCGAGCGCGGTCGCGATCGCGGCAAGCTCGGCGACGCCGGCGAGATAGGCCCCGAAACTCAGCTCCACAGGGGTGCCTCCCCCGGACTTGGGCGGGCGACTAGTCGTGCAGGCCGCGGATCACGTACGCGCGCTCGCCGGGCGCGACCATCCCGAGGCTTCGCGCCTCGCGCTCGATCGCGTCGGGGTCCTTCAGCGCGGCCTTTCGCGCCTCCAGGTCCTGGTTCTCGCGCACCAGCTCGCCGAAGCGCTCGTGCTCCGCTCGCGAGTCCCGCCACGCGTCGGCGAGATTGATCACCGGGTTGAGATAGGACAGAAGGACCGCGAACAGGACGAGCACGAGAGCGATCCTTCCGACACGGTCCCAATCGATCCGGCTCCGCCTCCGGCGGGCAGGTCTCGCGCGGTGCACGCGGTAGCTGCGGGCGCTCACGCCCAAGGCTTCGGGCCAACCGCCTCACGGCCTCCATCCCTCCGCGGGATGCAAGCCGCGTTGCAGGCGGAGGCCTACCCGCGCCGGAACGCATCCAGGCCCGGGTAGGAGGCTCCCTCGCCCAGCTCCTCCGCTATCCGCAGCAGCCGGTTGTACTTCGCCACGCGATCCGAGCGCGACGGTGCGCCGGTCTTGATCTGGCCAACGCCCGTCCCCACCGCGAGATCGGCGATCGTCGTGTCCTCGGTCTCGCCCGAGCGGTGCGAGATCACCGCCGTGTATCCAGCCTCGCGGGCGATCCGCACCGCGTCCAGTGTCTCGGTCAGCGTGCCGATCTGGTTCGGCTTGACGAGAATCGAGTTCGCGACTCGCTCGGCGATCCCACGGCGCAGCCGGTCGGGGTTGGTGACGAAGAGGTCGTCACCGACGAGCTGCACCCGGGCGCCGATGCGCTCGGTGAGCATCCGCCAGCCGTCCCAGTCCTCCTCGCCCATCCCGTCCTCGATCGAGAGCACGGGGAAACGGCCGGCCGTCTGCTCCCAGTAGGCCGCCATCTCCTCGGACGACAGCGTGCGGCCCTCGTGCTCGAGCACGTATGCGCCGTCGCGATGGAGCTCGCTCGTCGCGGGATCCAGCGCAATCCACACCTCGGCCGCGGGCTCGTAGCCCGCGGCTTCGATCCCGGCGATCAGCGCCTCGAGCGCCGCCTGATTGGAGTCGAGATCGGGGGCGAAGCCGCCTTCGTCGCCGACCGAGGTGGCAAGCCCGCGTTCGGAGAGAGTCGCCTTCAGCGCGTGAAACACCTCGACCCCGAACCGAACCGCCTCCGCGAAGCTCGCCGCGCCCGCCGGCACCACCATGAACTCCTGGAAGTCGACGGCGTTGTCGGCGTGGGCGCCGCCGTTGAGCACGTTCATCATCGGCACCGGGAGCACGGTCGCGTCCCCGGCGCCGGACAGCTCCGCCACGTAGCGGTAGAGCGGCTGCCCCGCGTCCGCGGCAGCCGCCTTCGCGACCGCGAGCGACACGCCGAGGATCGCGTTCGCGCCCAGACGGCCCTTGTCGGGCGTCCCGTCGAGCTCGATCATCGTGCGATCGAGCGCCGCCTGGTCGCGGGGGTCGACCGCGGAAACGGCGTCGGCGATCTCGCCGTTGACGTTGTCGATCGCCGTCGAGACGCCCTTCCCGCCCCACGCCTCGCCCTCGTCCCGCAGCTCCACCGCCTCGAACTCGCCGGTCGAGGCGCCGGAGGGGACCGCCGCAATGCCCCGCGCGCCGGAGTCGAGCACGACCTCGACCTCGACCGTGGGGTTGCCGCGCGAGTCGAGGATCTGGCGCGCGTGAACGGTTTCGATCGCCGCCATAGGCGGGGAAAGTTTGCCAGGCGGCCGGCACAACCCGGCCTCGTAATGACGGAGGGCCGTCAAGCCGGCCCTCCGATCACGGTGAATCGCTAATCGGGAGGACTACTTGAGCTTGATCGTGCGCTTCGCGGTCGCCAAGTTGCCGACCTCATCCGTCGCGTCAACGGTGACCTTCGCCTGGACCTTCTTGCCCTTGTCGAGCGCCTTGCCGGCCTTCTTGCGCGTCTTCTTCGTCAGCTTCAGCTTCAGGGTCGTCGTCTCACCCGGCCCCAGATCGGCGCTCGCCGGCTTGACCTTGTCCTTCTTGACCTTCGTCAGCTTCCCCTCGCCGCTTGCCGTGCACGCCTCGTCGCCACAGCTCGCCTTGACCTTCACGGAGTTGCCGAGCTCCTGCTTCTTCTTCCCCGAGAGCTGGAGGTCCGGCGGGACGCTCTCGACGGGCTCCCCGTAGATGAAGTCGTCGAGGGCAACCACGTCCGGGTTGCCCGCGGTTTGGGTCACGTCGTTAGGCCCCAGCGCGGCGGCACCGCTGGTGATATTCACCTGGGCGACCCGTCCCTCCTCGGGCGAGAACGACACCCCGAGGAACGAGAGCCTCGCGTTGCCGGCGGAGGGGAGGATCGCGCGGGAGAAGAGCTGCTCGCCCTGCGTGTCGAGGAACTCGATGCTCGCCGACGCCGTCTCGTCGACGTCGGTGAACACCGCTCCGAACCCCGACACCGCTCGCGGGGGTGTCCTCGCCGGGCACGAAGAAGTTGACGGTCGTGGTGGTGCTGCCGATCGGCGTGAACAGCTTCTCGGGCGAGAACGTGCCGAACGCGGTCGCGTACGTGGGGTTGATGTTGGAGAACCTCGGCGTCGCGGGGATCACGAGCTGACCTGGAACTGATTGGTGGGCGGGTTCTCGAACACGACGCCGCGGGCGCGGCCCGTCATCGGCGCGTTGAAGAAGTCGCCGGGGAACGGGTTCGGAGACGAGCTCGCATCCGGGACACCGTCCCAGTTGATCTCGCGCCGGCCGGTGCCGAAGGAGCCGACCTCGTTCGGGTTCTGGGCGCCGAGATCGGCCCGGAACTGATTGACGGTCGACTGGATCGCGGCGGCGTTCGCGCCGCTCTCTCGCGGACTTCCTCGGCTTGCGCGGCCGCTGGAAGCGTCAGGAGGGCGGCGGATCCCGCCAAGGCTATGAGGCGTCGCGACAAGTCGGGGCAGGCTAACACGCTTGCCGTGCGACCGTGAGCCAGGGGCCAGGTCTGAGACGGTCCGTCCCGTGGACCTGGCGCTGCGTCACGCCTGAACGCTTGCTTGCAGGGCCCCGAATCTGACTGCGACCAGCCCTATTCCGAGTGGATCCTGAAGTTCGCGTGTTGTCGTTCCAGATGTTCCTGCCTGGTGCAGCCGATGGGCGGGCGCGACAACGCTCCGGCCGCCGACTTGCCGCAATCGTCGCGCCTGCGCGCTGGCATGCGTTGCCCTCCCGGCCTCGGCGCCCGGCAAGGCGTACACGCCGGCGAAGAAGAAGGTCTTCCACGGCGTGCGCGAGACCGGGGACGTCGATCGATGGATGCGGTGGGCGACGGCGCTCCGCGCCCACCCCGCCGTGATGCAGACGTTCCATACGTGGGGGACGCGACCGACGATGGCGATGCAACGCTGGACCGCGGCTCGGGCGCGGGGGATGATCAGCGTGTCGACGGCGACCGGCGGCGAGCCCGAGGTGATCGACGTCTACCAGATCGCCCACGGCAAGGGCGACGGCTACCCGCTGTGGCTCAATCACGACCTGTCCACGTGGGGGCGCCCGACCTACATCCGGCTGATGGCCGAGATGAACGGGCACTGGAACCCCTATTGCGCGTTCAACTCGGACGGCAGCTCGCGGGGAACCCATCACTCGACGCACTGGTTCCGGCAGGCGTGGCGGCGCTTCGAGCTGATCGTCCAGCGGGGGCAGCACGGCGAGCATCAACCGGCGCCTGAACCGGCTCGGACATGCCACCGATCGAGGCCAGAGGCCCGTACAAGGACCGCGAGCTTCCTGCCTCGCTGCCGCGTCCTAAGGTCGCCCTGATGTGGGTGCCGCAGACCGAGGGCTCGCCCAACCTGTCTTCGAACGGCCCCGACGACTACTGGCCGGGCCGCAAGTACACCGATTGGGTCGGTCTCGACATGTACTCGATCTATCCCAACTTCGACGGCTTCAACCGCTTCTACCGCGCGTACCGCGGCAAGCCCTTCGTGGTCGGCGAGTACGGCCTGTGGGGCGAGGACAACCCGGGCTACGTGAAGCGCCTGTTCGGCTGGTCGCGCCGGCACAGCCGCACGCGACTGCTCGTCTACTACGAGGACGTGACCGAGCAGAACCCGTTCCAGATCTGGCGTCACCCCGCGAGCCAGCGGACGCTGCGCCGGATCCTCAACCGCAAGCGCTATCCGCAGTTCGCCCCCGAGGTCAAGGACTACCCCGCGACCGGGGGGACATCGCCGGGGTAGCGACCTGCGAGCAAGCGCATCGGTAGGTCGGACGAACGGCTCAAGTAAGGGGGCGGCGGGGATGGGTTCGATAGGCCTGAAAACCTCCCGTCCGCCGTCCGGTCGCACGCCGGTGCGACGTTAACGGCGTATATCGCCGTCAACGGCCCACTGGCCGCGGCCACGGCGGCGAAACCGACGTTTGCAGGGCCGCTACCTCCCCTACTTGCCCTTCAACGGGTTGAGAGTGACGTTTGCGCCCTACGGCGCGGTCGGCGGTGGGGCGGCTGGCGGCGCGCCGGTGGGAGGCGCGCCGGTGGGCGGCGCACCGGTCGGCGGGGCAGCCGGCGGAGCGCCCGTCGGGGGTGCGCCGGTGGGAGGAGCGCCCGTGGGCGGCGCGCCGGTCGGCGGCGCCCCCGTGGGCCCGATCGGGGCGGCGCCCGGCGGCAGGCCGGCCGGCTGATCCACCGGCGGCGGGTACGGGCCCTGGGCGAGCCCTCCAGTCGCGAGCCCGGGAGTCACCGATCCGGCCGCTCCGGGCGCCGCGGGCCGGCTCGACTGAACCGGCGGCGCCCCCTCAGGCCGTGGCGGCTCGGGAGCGTTCCCGCACCGCTCGATGATGTAGTCCTCCGCGCAGACCGTCCGCGCGGACCACTTGTCGACGAAGTCGTTCTCGAAGTCCTGGGCGGCGGCCTGCTGCTGCGCGCTCGTGAGCTGCTGGGTGATCTGCTCGGACGCCTTCTCGAGCGGGGTGGTCTCGGCCTCGGTGATGCTGTCGACCTGGATCAGGTAGAAGCCCTCCTCGGTCTCGAACGGCCCCACCAGCTCGCCCTCGGGGGCCGAGAAGACCTCTTCGTCGAATGCCGGGTCGCTCTGGCCGGCGACGACAGCTTGTCGCAGCCCGCCGGCGTTCTTCGAAGCCTCGTCGGTGGAGAACTCCTTCGCGACCTCCTCCCAGCTCTTGGCCGAGTCGTCCTCCTCGAGCGCCGCCCGGGCCTCCTCTACCTGCGCCTCGTCCTTGTTCAGGATCACCCGCACGTCGCGCGTCTCGGGCACCTCGAACTGGCTCGCGTTCTCCTCGTAGAAGGCCTCGACGGCGCCCTCGGGCAGCTCCTCTTGGCCGGAGATAGCGTCCTCCTGGATCCGCTGGCTGAGCAGCGTCAGGCGCACACGCTCGAACGCGTCCTCCTCGGTGAACTTCGACTGCTCGAGGAAGCGCTGGAACTCCTGCTCGTCCTTGAAGTTCTGCTGCTTAATCTGCTCGAGGCGCTGCTCGATCTCGGTGTCGGTGACCGTGATCCCGTCCTCCTCGGCCTCGCCCTGGACCCAGCGTGCGAGCAGCAGGTCGGACAGCGCCTGCTCCTTCACGAGCTCGTACTGCGGGTCGTCCTCGGGCGGGACGGGCTGCTGCTGCGCGGCCGCCGCCTGCTCGACGGCGGCGTCGAACTCCTCCTGGGTGATCGGGCCACCGGGCGCATCCTCGACGACCGCCACATCCCCGGACGGGACGTCCGGGCCCGAGAGGCCCTGGGCGACGGCCCAGATCGCAAAGAACGCGACCAGGAAGACCGCGAGCAGGACGAGTATGAGGCGCTTGGAACGGGGTGCGCTCACGAGGGCGGCAGAATAGCGGGAGCCGCTTAAGTCGTGCCTAAGGCCGGGGGCTAGGCGGCGAGCGGCGTGCGTCTGGCCGCAGCGAGGGCCTCCGCGAGCGCGATCGCGGCGGCGAGCCTCGCGCCGGGGCCGGGCGGGACGCGCAGCGACACGGTCTTCGAGCGGAACTCGTAGTCAATCTCCGGATTGCGTGCGCGCAGGGCGTCGGCTTCCGCCGCCTCGAGCTCGATCGGGGCTGCGGCGAGCCTCCCGCCCCGGATCTCGACCGTCCGCGCCCCCGCGGCGCCGAGCTCGACGCGCGCGCGCTGGAGCTCGAGCAGGCTCTCGACCGGGGTCGGGATCGGCCCGAACCGGTCGCGCAGCTCGTCGCGCAGGGCGCGCAGCGTCCCGACGTCCGAAGCGCCGGCGATCCGCCGGTGAACGTCGATCTTCGCCGCCTCGAAGGGGATGTACTCGGCCGGGACGTAGGCGTCCACGTCGACGTCGAGCCGCACCGCCGCCTCCGCGGCCGGCTTGCCGTCGCCGTCCCCCGCCCGCAGCGCCTCCGTCGCCTCGTCGAGCAGCGAAACGTAGAGCTCGAATCCGACCGCCGCAACGTGCCCCGACTGCTCCTCGCCGAGCAGGTTCCCGGCGCCACGGATCTCGAGGTCGCGCATCGCGATCGCGAACCCCGAGCCGAGCTCGGTGTGGTCCGAGAGCGTCGCGAGGCGCGCCGCCGCGTCCGTGGTGAGCGACTCGGCCGATGGATAGAGCAGGTACGCGTAGGCCCGCTCGCGGGATCGGCCAACCCTGCCGCGGATCTGGTACGCCTGCGCGAGCCCGAGTTGATCCGCGCGCTCGACGATCAGCGTGTTCGCGGTCGGAATGTCGAGCCCCGACTCGATGATCGTGGTCGCGACGAGGCAGTCGGCCTCGCCCCGCAGGAACGCGAGCATCGTCTCCTCGAGCTCCCGCTCCTCCATCCGTCCGTGTGCCTCGGCGAACCGCACCCCCGGGCAGAGCCCGCGCAGGCCCTCCGCGACCTCGTGAAGCGTCTCGATCCGATTGTGGAGGAAGAACACCTGGCCGCCTCGCTCGACCTCGCGCTCGATCGCGCGCTTCACCAACCCCTCGTCGTAGGGGCCGACGAACGTGCGGATCGGCCGCCGTCCCTCCGGCGGGGTCTCGATCACCGAGATGTCGCGCAGCCCGGCGAGGCTCATCTGGAGCGTCCTGGGAATCGGTGTCGCCGAGAGCGAGATGACGTCGACCTTGAGCTTGAGCTGGCGCAGCAGCTCCTTCTGCCGGACCCCGAAGCGCTGCTCCTCGTCGACGATCAGCAGTCCGAGCTCCTTCGCCCGGACGTCGCGGGAGAGCAGGCGGTGAGTGCCGATCAGGATGTCGACCTTCCCCTCGGAATAGTCCGCGAGCACGGCGCGGTTCTCCGCGGGCCGTCGCAGGCGGGAGACGACCTCGACGCGATACGGGAGATCGGCCAGCCGCTCGCGGAACGTCCCGAGGTGCTGCTGGGCGAGAATCGTCGTCGGCACCAGCATCATCACCTGGCGTGAGTCGGCGGCGGCCTTGTGCGCGGCCCTCAGCGCGACCTCGGTCTTGCCGTACCCGACGTCGCCGCAGATCAGCCGGTCCATCGGCTGCGACGCCTCCATGTCGGCCTTCACCACGTCGACCACCTCGAGCTGGTCGGCCGTCTCCCGGTAGGGGAACGACCGCTCGAGCATCATCTGCCACTCGCCGTCCGGCGGGAACGCGTGGCCGCGGCGAGTGCGTCGCTCCGCGTACAGGTTGACGAGGTCGCCGGCGAGCGCCTGGGCGGCGCGCCGCGCCCGCGCCTTCATCCCCTCCCAGCGCTTGCTGCCGAGCGCCGAGAGCTGCGGCGCCACACCGCCGCTTCCGAGGTAGCGCGTGATCTTCGCGAGCTGCTCCGCCGGCACGAAGACCCGGTCGTCGCCGCGGTAGGTGAGATCGAGGTAGTCGCGGGTCACGCCGGCGACGGTCTTCGTCTCGAAGCCCGCGAAGCGGGCGATCCCGTGGTCCTCGTGCACGACGTGATCCCCGACGCGAAGCTCGGTGAACGACGCGAGGCGCCCGCGGGCGGACGGGGGCGTCGCGGGGCGGCGCCGGTGGACGAGCCGCCGGTACGGGATCACCGCGAGGCGCAGCTCCGGCGAAACGAAGCCGTCGGCCAGCGGCGCCTCGGAGAACAAGAGCGCGGGCCGGCCCTCGTCGTGGGCGAGCCGCGTCTCGCGCGGGAAATGGTCCCCGTCGAGGAACCGGGCCTCGAGGCGGTTGAGGTTGTAGCGCGCGCGCTCGGCCTCGCCCCGGTGCTCGAACGTGACCGTGGTGAGGTATCCGGAGCGAAGCTCGCGCTCGAGCTCCGACTCGGCCTCGGCGATGTTGCGTGCGGCGGAGGAGGGGCGCTGGGCGCGGAAGCTGTACTGGTGCCCGGACTCGACCCCGGAGATCGACAGCGCCGCTCGCGCGCGCAGCGGCTCGGCCACGTCGACGTAGAGGTGACGGGCGTCGTCCGCGTGCATCGCGATCGTCACGTCGTCCCAGTGGTCCGACAGCGCGGGATCGATCTCCTGCTCCCCCGCGAGGATCACGGCGGTCTCGGCCGGCAGCAGGTCGAGCGGCGCCGCGAAGCTCTCAGTCGGGAGCACGTCGGCGATGTCGGCGCGGGGTCCGCCGCCGTTCCCATTCTCGGCGCCGGTCTCCGCGAGCGCGAGCTCGGCGAGCTCGCGATGCTCCACGTCGAGCTCGGCGGCGGGCGCGAGCTCGACGGACTCGGTCTCCCCGAGCGAGCGCTGCGTGAAGGTCGAGAACCAGCGCACCGACTCGACGTCGTCCCCGAACAGCTCGATCCGGGCGGCGCGCTCCTCGGTTGCCCCGAAGACATCGAGCAGGCCGCCGCGAATCGCGAACTGCCCGCGCTCCTCCACCTGGTCGGCGCGCTCGTAGCCACACGCAACCAGGCGCGTGGCCAGCGAGTCCAGGTCCACCTCGTTGTCGCGACTCAACCGAAACCCCGCGGGGCGCAGCGAGGCGTCGGGGACCGCCTCGGCGAGCGCGACGGCACTCGCGACGACCGCGGGCGCGCGCTCGGAGCCGGTCAGCGCGTCGAGCGCGGCGATCCGCAGGCCGACCAGATGAGCGGGCGGGGCGACGTGCGACTCGTAGCCGGTGCCGCGCGACGGGTAGTAGCGCACGGCGCGCGGCGCGAGGAAGGCTCCCAGCTCCCGCGCCAGGTCGCGCGCCGAGCGGTCGTCCGGGGTGACTATCAGCGCCGGGCGCCCGGCGAGGCCGTGCTCGGCCGCCACCAGCGCCGCGAGCAGGAACGGCTGGACCGCGGCGGACATGTGGGCCTTGACCAGGCCTCCGGCGCGCACGGCCGTCGAGAGCGACCGGAAGCGGTCGTTCTCGGCGGCGATATCGAGCAGGGCGTTGAGCGGCATGTCGCGTTAGTCGGGTTCAGGGAACCGTCCGCTCGAGCGCGCCCACTCGACCTGGCCGCGGCCCTCCTGGCGCGAGCGACCCTCGACGTCGTCCCACTCGTGGAGCATCGACTTGAGCCGAGCCACGGACTCGGGTGGGCTCTGTGCCACGCCGGCGGCGAGCTGCAGCGCCGCGTGCTCGGTGCGGGCGGCGGGCACGACCTTGTGGACGAGGCCCCATCGAAGCGCCTCGTCGGCGCCCACCTCGCGCGACGTTAGCAGCAGGTACTTGGCGACCGAGAGCCCGCACAACGTCACGAGGCGTGCGGCGCCGACGGGGATCCCGAGCGCCGCGCCGGGGAAGCGGAACCGAAGGTTCGAGCCGCCGACGCGCAGATCGCACGCCACCGCGATCTCCGCTCCTCCGCCGACGCACGAGCCGTGGCACGACGCCACCGTCGGGCGCGGGAACGCCGTGATCTCGTCGTACAGGCGCGCGAACAGCTCCATGCGGTGAACCTTCCCCTCCTCGTCGAGCTGCTCGTGGACGTCCGCTCCGGCGGACAGACCCATGTGGTCGGTCGAGGAGATCACGAGCACCCGCGCCGCGTCGTCCTCGCGCGCCGATTCGAGGTGGGCGAGCAGCTCCCCGAGCATCGCCGTGTTCATCGCGTTGCGGGTCTCGGGCCGGTCCAGCTGTAGCAGCGCGACGCCGTCTTCGTCGACCTCGTAGCCCGTGAGACTGTCGCTCACTCGGATCCCTCCACGGTCTCGCGAACGACGCGCTCGGCCTCGCTCGCCGCCCGCTCGACCAGCTCACGCACCTCTGCGGGGTCCTCCTCGAAGCGTCCGAGGACGTGCCGCGAGACGAACTCCGGATCGGTGGAGTCGGGGCGGCCGACGCCGATCCGCACGCGCCAGAAGTCGGGTCCGCCGAGATGCCGAGCGAGGCTCTTGAGGCCGTTGTGTCCCGCGAGCCCGCCCCCCAGTCGTGCGCGGACCTCCCCGAACGGCAGGTCGATCTCGTCGTGGAGCACGACCACGCGATCGAGCGGCACGTGCAGGGCGCCGCGCGCGGGCCCGGCCGAGGTCCCGGACTCGTTCATGTAGGTCTGCGGGCGCAGCACGGCTACCCGGGGTCCCCCGGCGCCCGCCCTGCCCTCGGAGATGAGCCCCCGATAGCGACTGCGCGCCCGTGGAAGCTCCCACCGGCGGGAGAGCTCGTCAGCGACCTCGAATCCGACGTTGTGGCGAGTCCGCTCGTACTGGGGGTCGGGGTTGCCGAGCCCGACGACAAGGACACGGCCGTTGTCCGCGCGCCGCCCACGGCGCCGGAACAGGGACAGCGCCTACTCCCCCCCGCCGTCGCCGCCGCCCCCGCCGCCGTCGCCGCCTCCACCGTTTCCGCCACCGTCACCGCCGGCCTCGTCGTCGAGGGCGGAATCGTCGGACCGTTCGTCCTCGCCGCGTTCGTGTTCGCGCTCCTCGCGCTGGTCCTGACCTGCGACGGGAAAGATCGGGAAGACGCCTTGATCGGTCTGGCCCGGGCTCGAATGGCGGCGGCGCCAGCGATCGAACAGGCCCACGCGCGCCTACTCCTCGCCGCCCGATTCGCCCTCGGCCGGCGCCTCGCCCTCGGAGGGGGCCTCGCCCTCCGCCGGCGCCTCGCCTTCGGGCACCTCCTCGCCCTCCTCGCCGACGAGCTCGGCCTCTTCCTCGAGCTCGGGCTCGGGCTCCTCCTCGACCCGGGGAGGGGAAAGGGTGGCGATCGTCGTCTCCTCGGGATCGTCGACGACGAACTTGACGCCAGAGGGCGGGGTCAAAGCGGAGAGCTGGATCGTGTCCCCGATCACCATCTCGGACACGTCGGCGTGCAGCACCTCGGGGATCTCCGCCGGGAGGGCCTCGACCGTGATCTCGCGGGTGACGTGCTCGAGCACGCCCCCCTCCGTGACGCCGGGTGCGTCCTCGGCGCCCTCGAGCTCGAGCGCGACCTCTGCCTGGATCGCCTCGTCGAGCTTCACCTCGAGGCAGTCGATGTGCAGAATGTTGCCGCGGACCGGGTGGTGCTGCTGCTCCTTGACCACCACGGGCACCGCCTTCGATCCCTCGATCTCGAGGTCGAACAGCGTGTGGCCGTTGGTGAGGAAGGTGCGGATCCTGCGCTCGTCGACCTGGAACGGACGTGCCTCGTCGCCGCCGCTGTACAGCACGCCGGGCACGAAGCCGCCACGGCGAAGCCGCCGGCTCTCGCGCGAGCCGAACTCGTTCCGCTGGACGACTTTCAACACGTCACGATCCTGGGCCATTGACCGGTGAGGATAGAGAACACCCGCCGGGCAAAACTCGCCCGGTTACGCTTCGGCGGATGGCCGGCGACCACAAGATCCCCAAGGGTCGGGTCCGCCGCTCCGCAAAGCTCGGCACGGCGCTCGGCATGCAGGCGACGCGCTACGCGGGCACCAAGACGGCCAACGTCGCGCGCTCGGCGGACAGCGCGGAGGAGCGGATCGAGACCCGGCACCTCGAGACGGCGCTGAAGATCGCGTCGACGCTGGGAGAGATGAAGGGGGCGGCGATGAAGCTCGGCCAGCTCGCGTCCTTCATCGACATCGAGTTCCTGCCGGACGAGTACCGGGAGATCTACCAGGAGCAGCTCGCCCGGCTGCGCACCTCGGCGCCGGCGATGCCCTGGGAGAGGGTCGAGAAGGTGCTCGAATCCGAGTACCGGGAGCAGCGGCTCGACGAGCTCTTCGAGGACATCGAGCGCGAGGCGTTCGCCGCCGCTTCAATCGGCCAGGTGCACCGCGCGACGCTCCACGACGGTCGCACCGTGGCCGTCAAGGTCCAGTACCCGGACGTCGCCGAGGCACTCGAGTCCGACCTTCAGAACATGGGGATGATCGTGCGGCTCGGCAAGGCGCTGGCCCCCGGCCTTGACCCGAAGGCGATCGCGGCGGAGATCCGCGAGCGCGTGATGGAGGAGCTCGACTACGAGTACGAGGCGCAGAACCAGCGTTCGTTCGCACGCGCGTACCGCGGCCACCCGTTCATCTACGTTCCCGACGTCCTCACGCGGCTCTCGCGGCGGAGGGTCCTGGTCACCGAGTACGTCGAGGGGATGGGGTTCGAGGAGGTGAAGCGGCTCGACAAGGAGGAGCGCGACCGCTTCGGCGAGATCGTGTTCCGGTTCAGCTTCGGGTCGATCTACCACCTCCAGCACTTCAACGCCGATCCCCACCCCGGCAACTACATCCTGATGAACGACGGGCGCGTGGCGTTCCTCGACTTCGGGATGACGAAGCGGCTCGATCCCGAGCAGATCGAGCTCGAGCAGCGCGCCGTCGACGCCGCCGCGCGCCGCGACCCCGGTGCGCTGCGTGCTGCCCTGCACGACCTCGGCTTCGTCAAGAACCCCTCGAAGCTCGACTGCGAGCGCCTGCTGGAGCACGTGCTCGTCGTCGGCGGCTGGTACCTGGAGGATCTTGAGGTCGAGATCTCGCCGCGGCGGGTGATGAAGGTGATCGAATCGACCTCGGATCCGCGGTCCGAGTACTTCGACCTGATGCGGCGCGAGAGCGTCCCCGCCGACGAGCTGATGGGGCGGCGGATGGAGACCGGCGTGCTCGCGGTGCTCGGTCAGCTGAGCGCGAGGCGAAACTGGCACCGGATCATGCGCGAGTGGGTGTACGCGGACCCGCCGGCGACCGAACTCGGCGAGCAGGAGTGGGACTACTTCGAGTCGCGCGGGGTCAGCCGCACTCCCGGCATCGCCTCGAGCGCGTAGGGGCTCGAGTCAGCCCGACGACGGCGCGGCCGGTGGGGCCGGCTCGCGCTTGCGGCCGAACAGCTTCCCGCCGACGAACAGCAGCGCGACGACGAATCCGACGAGCGCGACCGCGGCGACGACCCTGAAGCCGGTCTGGATGCCGACGACGAACGAGTCGCGGACGATGTCGAGAACGCGCTCGGCGGCGCTCGTCCCGAACAGGCTCAGCGCCTCCTTGCCCGACTCGGTTCCCGCGAGTACGCCGTGGATCACGTGTTGCTGCTGCTCGGTCACCTTCGAGCCCATCGCGGCGACCTTGTCCGCGAACTCGCTCTCGGACGCCGACGTGAAGATCGTCGTCATCACCCCGATCCCGATCGCGCCGCCGCCGATCTGGAACATGTAGATCAGGCCGCCGGCGAGGCTCGAGCGCGAGGGGTCGAGGGCGGTGACGGCCACGGTCGTGATCGAGGCCAGGAACAGGCCGACCCCTATCCCAGTGACCGCAAGGCCAGGAACGAGCGCGCCGTAGCTCGAGTCCTCGCTGATCAGCGAGAGCAGGAACGGGCCGAGCGCCATCAACAGCGCGCCGATCGCGATGATCGCCTTCGCCCCGATGCGCTGGTAGAGCGGCGCCGCCACGAACGACGACAGCGCGAACAGCCCCAGCATCGGCAGCATCCCGGCGCCCGCCGCGAGCGGCGAGTAGTCGAGGATCTTCTGGAGGTACTGCGGGACGTACAGGACGATCGAGAAGAAGACCGCCGACAGCATGAGCGTCACCAGGCAGCACGAGATGAACTCCCGGTTGCGCGCGACGTCGCTCGGGATCAGCGCGTTGGCCCCCATCCGCGGCTCGATGAACCCGAAGGCGACAATCAGGCCCACCGACAGCGCGAGCATCGCGATTATCCGCCAGTCGCCCCACCCCCAGTCCACGGCCTGGTCGAGCGCCAGCAGGAGGAGAAGCAGGCCGAGCGAGAGAGCAGCGCTCCCGGCGTAGTCGATGCGCTGCTCCTCGCCGCGCTCGCGGGGCTGATGGACCTTGAGGTAGGTGACGACGACCGCGAACGCCGCGATCGGGACGTTGAGCACGAAGATCCAGCGCCAGCTCAGCTCGCTGAGCGCGCCGCCGATCAGAGGGCCGACGGCATTGCCGAGCCCGGCGACGCCGAGGATCAGCGCGCCCGCGAAGCTCGCTCGCGATGCCGGGAGAGCGGCGAAGGTCATGCCGAGGATCGCCGGCCACATCATCGCGCCGCCGATCGCCATCCCGACACGGCAACCGATCAGCGCCTCGACGTTCGGCGACGCAGCGCCGAGCGCGGAGAACGCGGCGAACAGGGCGGTGCCGATGAAGAACACGCGGCGGCGACCGAAGATGTCGGCGAGCCGCCCGCCGGTGACGATCGCCATCCCGAACACCAGCGCATAGGCGTTGATCACCCACTGGGCGGTGTCGACGTTGGTGTCGAAGTCCTGCTCGATCGAGGGGATCGCGACGTTCAGCGCGGTGAAGTCGTTCGCGATCACCAGCACGCCGAGCCCCATCGCGACGAGCGTCATCACCGTCCCCGGCGCCAGGCGGTCGTCGGCCGATCCCCCCGCGGTCGCGCTCTGAGCGTCCGCCATCGCGGCGGACTCTATCTACGCGTGGCCGGGGCCCAGCGCCCGCCGACGAAGCGCAGCGCCGTGCCGAGGACCTCTAGTTCGCGCCCACCAGCTCGGCGAACAGGCGCGGATCGTTGGTGCAGATCCCGTCCACACCGAGCGCCCGCAGCGCGCGCATGCGACGGGGGTCGTCGACGGTCCACGCGAACACCTCGACGCCGGCCACGGCCGCTGTCTCGACGAGGGCCCGCGTGACGAGCGGCCAGTACACCCACAGCGCCTGAACCTCGAGGCCGGGGATCGTCTCGGCAGCGAGCCCGGGTAGGCGACGGCGCATCAGCGCGAGCGCGGCGGCGACGGCGGGGCGCGCCCACCGCTTGCCGTCCCAGTCGCGGGTGACCTTGGGGTAGGTCCAGCCGAGGCGAAGCGCGGGCTCGATCTCCCGCAGCCGCCGCAGGCTCGAGAGCTCCATCGTCGAGACCATCGCGCGGTCGAGGAGATCGCCGTCCCTCAGCGCGCCCGCCAGCCGGTCCTCGCCGCCGGGGAGCTTGAGATCGCAGTCGAGTTCGACCCGATCGAGCGGCGGGCGGGTGAAGGCGTCGAGCCCCTCGGCGAGCGAGAGCGCGTCGCGCTCGCGGGCGTCGCCGAAATCGTGGGCGATCACGAACTCGCCGTCGCGGACCCGCAGGACGTCGAGCTCGATCATGTCGACGCCGAGCTCGACCGCCGCGCGGTAGCTCTCCAGCGTGTTGCCGGGGGCGACGGCGTCGGCCCCCTTGTGGCCGATCCTTTTCACATCACCTCAGTTCGCGCTCGGCCCACCGAGACGTCGAGCGATCGCTCGCCTTCTATGTCGATCTGCTCGGGCCGTGCTGGATTCCCCGGGCCGGCATCTCAGCCCCTCGCGTTCGCGCGGGCAGCCGATCCTCGCAACTAGAACAGCTGGTTCTCGCCGGCGAAGATCTCGCTCACCGAGTCGTCGGTGAAAATGCGGCGGATCGAGTCGGCGAGCACCTGGGCCGTCGAGAGCACGGTGATGTTCTCCGGCGCGCCGCGCCGCTGGGGGATGGTGTCGGTGACGACGATCCGCTCGATGCCGGAGTTCTCGTACGCGAGCCGCTCGTACGCGGGCCCGGAGAACACCCCGTGCGTCGCGGCCGCGATCACGTTCGCCGCGCCCTCCTCCTTCAGCGTCGTAGCGGCTGCGCACAGCGTGCCGGCAGTGTCGATCATGTCGTCGACGAGCACGCAGGTCTTCCCCCGCACCTCGCCGACCACGTAGCCGATCTCCGCCACCTGCTGGTCGGGGCGCTCCTTCTCGAGTACGGCCCAGTGCACACCGAGCTTGCGGGCGAAGTTTCGGGCCAGCTTTACGCGGCCGGCGTCGGGGGAGACGACCACGAGATCCTGTCCGAACGGCTGGTCGAGGAACCACTGCGTGAGCATCGGCATCGCGGTCATGTGGTCCACCGGCACCGTGAAGAATCCCTGTACCTGGCCGGCGTGCAGGTCCATGGTCAGGATGCGGTCGACACCGATCTCCTCGAGGCAGTGGGCGACGACCCGCGCCGAGATCGGCTCGCGCGGCGAGGACTTCTTGTCCTGGCGCGAGTACCCGTACCACGGCATCACGGCGATGATTCGGTGGGCGGAGGCGCCCTGCGCGGCGTCGATCATCACCAGGAGCTCCATCAGCGCGTCGTTCGGGGTCATCCCGGTTGACTCGTTGCGCGCCGTCGACTGGACGAGGAAGACGTCGGCGCCGCGGATCGACTCCTCGTAGCGGCAGTAGACCTCTCCGTTGGAGAACGTGCGCAGATCGACCGTGCCGAGATCGACGTCGAGCTTCCCGGCGATCTTCGCGGCGAGCTCCATCGACGCGCGCCCGCCGAACACCATCAGGCGCTTGGTGTAGTCCTGCGGGATGTGGGTGAGGGGCTCGGTGCGCTCCTCGACGATGCGCTCTTCGATCGTGCTCATCAGCCCTGCTCCGGCTCGCCGTCCTCCTGTCGCTGTGCCTCGTTCGCCTTTCTGTCGGCGTATCGCTCGACGTTGCGTTGCTCCGGGCGCGAGATCCCGAGGGCCCCGGGAGGGACGTCCCCGGTGATCACGGAGCCGGCCCCAGTGTAGGCCGCATCACCGACGTGTACGGGAGCGACCAGCGCCGTGTCAACCCCGATCCGAACATGATCGCCGATCACCGTCCGGTGTTTGCGGAATCCATCCCAGTTCGCGGTGATCGATCCGGCGCCGATGTTGGCGTCCTCCCCGATCTTGGCGTCGCCGATGTACGAGAGGTGGGGGATCTTGCTGCCAGCCCCGACATCGGATCCCTTGATCTCGACGAAGGCTCCCGCCTTGGCGCCCTCGCGGAGGGTGGTCCGGGGTCGGATGTGGGCGAACGGGCCCACCGAGCAGCGGTCCAGCACGTCGCACTCGACCAGATACGAGTGCATGACGACGGCGCCCGCGCCGAGGACCGTGTCGATCAGGGTCGTGAACGGTCCGACCGCCGCCCCGCCGCCGATGCGGGTGGCGCCGCGCAGCACACAGCCGGGCTCGAGCGTCGCGTCGGGCTCGATCTCGACCTCGGCCTCGACCCACGCGGCGCCGGGGTCGACGATCGTGACGCCGGCGAGCATGTGTCGATCGAGGATGCGGCGCCGCGCGACGCGATTCGCCTCGGCGAGCTCCAGCCGCGTGTTGACGCCGAGGTTGACGCTGCGGTCGGCGGAGCGATACGCGGCCACTCGCCTCCCGTTCTGGCGCAGCAGGGGAAGGACGTCGCCGATGTAGTACTCGCCGGCGACGTTGTCGTTGCCGATCCGGCCGAGCGATTCGAGGAGCGGCCCCGCCTCGAAGACGTACGTGCCGGTGTTGATCTCGCGGATCGCGAGCTCCTCCGGCGTGGCGTCGCCCGGATGCTTGGCCTCGACGATTCGCTCGACCTCGCCGTCCGCGTCGCGCACGATCCGGCCGTAGCTGCCGGGGTCGTCGAGCTCGGTCGTCATCAGGGTGGCGGCGGCACCCGCCGCGCGGTGTGTTTCGAGCAGCTCGGTGAGCGCTTCGGCCGAGATCATCGGGTGGTCGCCCGAGAGGACGAGGATGGTGTCCCCGTCGCGCACGAGGTCGAGCGCCGCGCGGACGGCCCCGCCGGTGCCGTCGGCAACCGGCTGGACGACGGTCTCGACGCCGTCCGGGAGCGCGGGCGCGACGTCGTCGCCGGGAGACACGATCACCGCGACCCTCCCGGCGCCCGCCTCGCGCGCCGCAAGCACCGGCCACGCGATCATCGGGCGACCGGCGACGGGATGCATGACCTTGGGCAGCGACGATCGCATCCGCGTGCCCTCGCCCGCGGCCATGACGAGAACGGTGGGCGCGCCGCTCACCTTCGGAATCGTAGGCGCTTGCGGGTGCTTCCGCGAGTCGCACGCACCCGAGCGTGCGTTGTCATTAGGCGGCGTCCTTGTCGCGGTGTCGGTTCGGCCAGGTGCGCCGTGGTATCTGGATCAGCTCCGGATCCCTCCCCTCGGCGATCGCGCGCTCGCGCTCGTACTGACGAACCCATTTGCGGATCGCCGTGTCCGACACCCCGTACTTGCGTCCCACGGCGAGATAGCCGAGCTCGTCGATCTCACGGATGAGCTGTTCGCGAGGCGGACGTTCCACCTTGCGCGCGCCGACGCGAGCAACGCCCATCGACCCCCGCTGGCGCGTTCGAGTGCGATCCCAGCGTGTTCCGCATGATCGCGAGCAATAGCGCTGGCGGGAATACTTGACGAGGAAAGACCTCCCGCAGCGAGCACAGCTCCGCTCGACCCGGGGCAGGCGGCTCTTCCGCCCGCAGTGGGTCTCGAGCGTCGCAGCGCAGTTCGGACATACCAGCCTGAGATTCTCAAGGCGGTTATCCGTGGAGATCCCGTTGATGTGATCGAGGATGAGGGACATGGGGCGTCCCTTCCAGGTCTCGTCCTGTCCACACAGCTCACACCGCCTGTCCTTTAGTCCGGCCTCGAACAGCCGTTGCTTTAGGTGCCCACGATGGTAGGAGGAGCCCTCCACTAGGACCTGGTCCAGGGGGATCGCTGAACGTCCGTTGATCTCCAGAGCCCTGCGCCGCCCAGCGTCAGGATCGAAATGCTCTGTGGATATCCGCCAGATCCGAACGTACTTCTTCACGGTCCTGGGGTTGGCGCCGGTGTGGCAGTAGCCCAGGCGACGCAGGGTCTCGGCGAAGGAGAGCGATTCGGCAACCGCCGCTCGCAGTTGCTCCTCAGTGAACCGCGGACGAATCGCCTCCCTCCGGGCCGCGTCAGGGTCGAAGTGGCCAGTCGAGATTCCCCAGGAGGCAGCGTACTTTTTCGCTGTCTTGGCGTTGTTTCCGGCGTAGCCGAGCCGCTTCACGGTCTCGGTCCAGGAACGGGATTGTTCAATCGCTCGAGCCAGTTCCGAGCTTGTAAACGGAGGAGCCACCGCCGAACACATGTTCGCAAGGCGGTCGGACGGCCGAAGAGCTGGGGAGCCCGGATTCGAACCGGGATTCGAGGCTCCAAAGGCCCCTGTCTTGCCTGGTTAGACGACTCCCCAGCGGGGTGTGTCGATCTGACCTTAGCCATCCGATCCGGTATCTACTCCGCGACCCGCATTGTGGCCTGATCCAGCGCGAACCGGTGCGTCAGTCGTCGCTCGGGCGGCGGACCTGGCCGGCCTCGGTTCCGGGCTCGGTCGCCGGGCCGCGCGGCGACGCGATCCCCAGCACCCGCATCGCCTTGAGCCCGAGGCTGAGCTTCTCCCGACCCTCGGTCGAGAAGATGTCGTGGCCGGCGAGCTCCTTCACCCGCTCGAGGCGGTAGCGCACGGTATGGCGGTGGGTGAACAGGCTCTCCGCGGTCGGCGTCACGTTGCCGTCGTTGTCGAGGAAGGTCTCGACCGTCGTCAGCAGGTCTGTCTCGTACTGGTCGTCGTACGCGACGAGCGGGGCGACCGTCTCCTCGTAGAAGCGCTCGAGCTCTCCCGGGTCCTCGCTCATCGCCGGCAGCAGCAGCCGGTAGGCGCCGGTTTCCTCGAACGCGATCAGCGCACGTCCCTCGGCCTCGCCGACGTTCGCCGCCAGCAGCGCCTCCTTCCCGGCGCGGTACAGGTCGACCGGATCCGCGGTCCAGCGACTACGCGCCACCGTCACCGCGAACCCCTCGAGTGAAGCCGTCAGCTCGCGCCCCAGCACCGCCGCCGCTCGGTCCAGCTCATCCTCCCCCGGGCACGGCACGACCGCGGCGACCTCCGCCACCTCGCCGTCACGCCCGGCCGTGAGCGATCCACGACTGGCCGCCCGCAGCGCCCGGGTCGCGAGCGTAAGCACGCGCTCGCGCCACTCTTCGGTCTGCGGCGCGTGGGGGGCGGCTCGCGCGATCACCATGCCGGCGCCGTCGTCGAGCGCCGCGCCGTGCTCCGCGGCGCGGGCGATGATGTCGCCCCGATCGGTGACCTCGCGCGCGAGCACCGCCGACACGAAATCGCCCGCGAGCCGGTCGGACTCCCACTCCGGCGAGCGCGACCGCTCGAGCTCGAGCGCGAGCAGGGTCGCGACCATCCGCGTCGTGACCTGATCTGGGCTCGTCCCCGAGCGGGGCCGGTAGCGAAGCTCGCCGACCGCCGCATCCGCAACCCGAAGCGGCATAGTGGTCACTCCTTCGGCGCCCGATAGCAGCTTCTGCTCCTCGGCGCTCGACGATGCGGCCACCGCGAGGACCGCGCTCGAGCGATCGATCAGCGCGACGCTCGCGTCGAGCGCGCGGCCGGCGGCTCGCGCCGCCTCGGGCAGACCGGCCCCCGACTCGACCGCCTCGGACAGCGCGTCGAGCGGCGCCCCGCGCTGGGTCTTGGACCTCGCGCTCATCCGAAAAGTCTAGTCCTGCCCGTAACCCGCTCGCGGCGCATGCGGTCTCACTCGTGCCGCTCCATCCGTCGCGGCACGATCTCGCCCGCATCACCGTTCGCCGTCCCTGGCTCACTGGACGGAGCGAGCGGACTTGATCAGGAGATCAAGCCGGTGATGTCCTCCCACCAGTACACGATCGCGACACCGATCGCGACGCCCGCGAGCACGAGCGCCGCGAGCACGAACAGCGACAGGACCGCCGCCGTGGCCTTCTCCCACGTGCGGCCGTACGACCCGATCGCGGGCGCCAGGATCAGCGCCGCGAACGCGAGCAGGCTGATGACCCCGGCGCCACCGAACAGCAGGTACTCAGGCGGGATCTCCGCTGGGATGAGCCCGAGCATTGCGTGCATTTTGTCGCAAATGCATGGCCAGGATGGCAGCCGCCGCGCAGGCGGAGAACGCCGAGACCCCGAGCCCCCAGCCGGAGATCACGTCGCTCATGTAGTGGACGCCGAGATAGATCCTCGTCAACCCGATCAGGACGGTGAGCGCGATGCCGAACACGAGCACGGCGGTGCCGTTTGTGAGGCCGGGGCGCAGGCGAACGACGACGGTGAGCGCGAGCCACGCGTATACCACCGAGTACGCCGCGTGGCCGCTCGGGAACGCGGTCCCGTGCACGTCCGTGGGAGCGTTCGGCGGCCGCGGTCGCTCGACCGAGTCCTTGATCACGTCGACTCCGAGGATCGTGATCGCCATCGCCGCGACCAGCACCCCCAGCTCGAGCCACCGTCTCGAAACGGCGAGCACGATCCCGGCCAAGAGTGCCACCGGGAGGACGACGTACAGCGCCCCGAGCGTGGTGACCGCGTCCGCCACGTCGGTGAGCCAGTTCGAGCCGAGATCGCGGGCGATGTCGAGCGCGGTCATGTCACCCGGCGTGGGGCCGGCGTCGCCCGAGAGAACCACGGTGTAAGCGATCAGCGCGTACAGCCCGACCGCGAGCGCGGCCAGCAGCGAGGTGAACTGGAGGCCGAGGCCGCCCGGGGTGAGGCGCCGCCACACAAAGCGCGCCTGCGGTCGCAGGCGGCGCCCGAGCGCGACGAGCGGGCGCAAGATCCGGCTGCGCTCCATCGCTTCGATCACGCGCGCCCGGTTCTCGGCCTGTCGCAGGAACCTCACCGCGACGACGATCACCACGATCGTCACGATCAGCGTGCCCAACAGGAACGTCCCCCGCCCCGCGTACTCGGCCGCCCGGTTGAGGCTCCTCGAGGCGAAATAGCCGACCAGGGCAAAGGTCGCCGCCCACAGGCCGGTGCCGAGGATGCTGTACGGCACGAACGCTCGGTAGCGCATCCCCGAGCTCCCGGCGATGAACGGCGCCAGCGCCCGCACGAGGCCGACGAACCGCCCGATCAGGATCGTCTTGCCGCCGTGGCGGGAGAAGTAGCTCTCGACCTGCGCGAAGCGCTCGCGGCTGATCCGGAACCGCGGGCCGTGGCGCAGCACGAACTCGCGGCCGAGCCGGCGCCCGAGCAGGAAGCTCGCCGAGTCCCCCGCGAAAGCGGACATCCACACGATCGCGATCGTGAGGTACACGGACGTCGCCCCCTGGCCCGCAACCGCGCCGCCGAGGATCACGACCGTCTCGCCGGGAGCCACGAGGCCGACGAACGCGCCGGTCTCCAGGAACGCGAACGCCCCGATGATCAGATAGGTCCATGCGCCGAGCGTGTTGGAGACGTCCTCGACGAGCTGCTGGAGGTCGACATCGGGGAGGAAGCGCCGGATCAGGAAATACGCGCCGACGGCCGCGACCGCTAGCAGCGCCAACCGGACGCGGTGGTCGCGCAGCAGCGCCTTCATCGGAACGACCCCGGAGCGGCGACCACAGCATCGGCGTAGCGCGGCGGCAGCGACGCGGCCGCGCGGTCCGCGGTCGCCAAGTCACCGAAGAGACCGAACGCGGTCGGCCCCGACCCGGTGATCAGCGCCCGCGCCGCCCCAACCGACTCCAGCGCATCGATCGCGTCGCCGATCTCGGGGTGCAGCGACAGCGCGGCGGCTTGGAGATCGTTCTCGAGCAGCTCCAGGTAGGCGAGCGGCGACACGCCACCACCCGCGGCGTCGCGCAGACGCTCGCCGAGCGCGTCGAGCTCCGAGCGGTCCCGCCCGAGACCGAGTCGATCGGCCGCGGCGTACACGTCCGCTGTCGCGAGGCCCGCCTTTGCCGGGATGAGCAATACGCCGTATTCCTCCGACCGCTCCAACCTCTCGACGCGCTCTCCGGCCCCGCGGACCAGCGCTCGACCGGGATCGAGCTGAACCGGGACGTCGGCGCCGAGCTCGGCCGCCAACCCCTCCAGGTCATTGACCTCGTCGCGCGCCAGGCGCAGCACCGCGGCGGCGTCAGCGCTCCCCCCGCCGAGACCCGCGGCGATCGGGATCCGTTTCTCGATCTCGATGCTCAGCGGAGGGCGCGACCAGCCGCGCTCGCGCAGCGCCTCGAGGGCGCGGGCGGCGAGATTGGGCCCGTCGACACCCGCGCACACCACCTCGTCGACTCGCGCATCGCCGATCACGACGCGGTCCGAGAGCGTCAATGGCTCGGTCAGCGAGCAGAGCTCGTGCAGGCCATCGTCGCGGCGGGGGCCGAGGTACAGGCACAGGTTGAGCTTGGCCGGCGCGCGAAGGATCAATTGATGATCTGTTCCATGGCCGCGTGCGCCCGGGGGCGCGCGTGGCCGAGCAGCTCGAGGACGCAGGGCGCGAAGTGTGCTACCAGCACACGAGCGCCTGAGGACGAAGAGATGCGACGTGCCACGCGCGTCATCCGGGCGTGCGTGGTCGTGGAACAGCTCATCTGGCCTGCAAGCTACCGGCGAGGCGGACGAAGTCCTCGGGGCTCAGCGCTTCGGCCCTCGAATCCTCCGGCAAGCCGGCCTCGTGGAGCGCGGCGCGGGCCGCCTCCCGACCACCCGGCGCGGCGAGCTCCAGCGAGCGCGCGAGCGACTTGCGCCGGTGCGCGAACGCCTCGTGGACGAGCCGTCGCACCGGCTCGGACGCGGCCGGACCGGAGCGGCGAAGCGCGAGCAGCGCGGAGTCGACGCGGGGCCGCGGCACAAAGACGGCGCGGTCGACGGTGCGCAGGATCTCGACCTCGGCCGCGAGCTGCACGAGCACGCTCGGCGCGCCGTACACGCGATTCCCCGGCGACGCACGCAGCCGTTCGGCGATCTCGCGCTGCACGAGCAGGGTCCACGACTCGACCGAGTCGAGCTCGTCGATCGTCTTCAGGATCAGCGGCGTGGCGATCGAGTAGGGCAGGTTCGAGACGACCGTCGTCGGCGCGGGTTCCAGCACCGAGAGGTCGACTCGCAGCGCATCGGACCACACGATCTCGACGTTGCCGGCCTCGCGGGCGATCGGCTCGAGCTCCGAGCGCAGGCGCTCGTCGAGCTCGATCACGTGCAGCTGGCGCACTCGGGGAGCCACGCGTTCGGTCAGCGCCCCCGCCCCCCCGCCCACCTCCAGCACGACGTCGTCTGCGCCGACCCCGGACTCGCGCACGATCGCGTCGAGCAGGTTCGGATCGGCGACGAAATGCTGTCCGAGCCGCCGCTTCACCAGCCGAACAATCGCGCGGCGTTCGCCTCCACCGTCTCGTCCAGCCGCTGATATGGCACGTCGCGGAGCTCGGCCAGCCGCCGTGCCGTCGCCGCGACATTCGCCGGCTGGTTCGGCTTCCCGCGCACATGCTGGGGAGCGAGGAACGGTGAATCGGTCTCGACCAGAAGCAGCTCGTCCGGGACGAGTCGCGCCGCCTCGCGCAACCGCTCGGCTTTCGGGTAGGTGAGGTTCCCGGCGAACGAGCAGTGCCAGCCGCTCTCAGCGGCGTCGGCCACGCGCTCGGGCGGCGCCGAGAAGCAGTGCAGGATCACCGTCACGCCGTCCGCCTCCGACGCCAGAACGTCGAAGGTGTCGTCGACCGAGTCCCGCATGTGGATCACGAGCGGCAGCTCGGCTCGGCGCGCGATCTCGATCTGGGACTCGAACGCCGCCCGCTGGGACGCACGCGGCGCACCCTCGCGGTAGTAGTCGAGCCCGGTCTCGCCGATCGCGCGCACGCCGTCGTGCGCAGCCAGCTCCTCGAGCTCGTCCGCCGCGGCATTGTCGAACCCGTCGGCCGAGTTCGGATGCCGGCCCACGCACGCGAAGACCTCGGCGCGTTCTTCCGCGGATCTGACTGCCTCGCGGTTGGACCCCTCGTCGATCCCGACCGTGAGGATCCGCCGCACCCCTGCCTCGCGCGCCGTGGCCACCAGCTCCTCGTCGCCCGGCTCGCACATCCCGAGGTGGGCGTGGGTGTCGACCACGCTCAGCTCTCGAGCTTCGGGAACAGCGGCGGTATCCGCTCGATCCGCTGGCCCCCGCCCCGCGAGCCGGCCTCGGCCAGCTCGCGTGCAGGCTCGCCGAGCGCGTCGAGGAGCCGGTCCGAGGTCGTCGGCATGTAGGGGCGCAGGAGTAGGGCGAGCACGCGGACGCCCTCGGCGAGCGAGTAAAGGGCCCGATCGAGGTCGGCGGCACTCGACTCGTCCTTCGCCATGTCCCAAGGCCGCGATTCCTCCACGTAGCGGTTGAGCCGTCGCACGCGATCCCAGATCTCGCCCAGCGCATGCGTCAGCTCGGCGCGGTCCAGCAGCTCCTCGACCCCGGGCACGAGGCCCTCGAAGCCGTCCTCGCCGCCCACCAGCGCCGGGTCGATCTCCGCCTCCGGCACCACACCGTCGCGGTAGCGCTCGATCATCGCCAGCGTGCGGCTCGCCAGGTTGCCCCACTCGTTGGCGAGCTCCGACTCGTAGCGCTCCTCGAATCCGCCTGCCGACACCGAGCCGTCGTGGCCAAAGCTCACCTCACGAAAGCAGTAGTGGCGCAGCGCGTCGGCGCCGAACTGCTCGACGACCTGGAACGGGTCGAGCACATTGCCGAGCGACTTCGACATCTTCTTCTCGCCCATCAGCAGGAAGCCGTGGATCGCGAGCCGCTGCGGATACTCCATGCCGGCTGCCTGCAGCAAGGCCGGCCAGATCACGGCGTGGAACTTGAGGATGTCCTTCGCCATCACCTGGAGGCTCGCCGGCCAGTAGCGCTCGGTGAGGTCCTCGCCCTCGTGGGCGAACGACAGCGCGGTGACGTAGTTGAGCAGCGCGTCGAACCACACGTACATGCGCTGCGTCTCGTCCCACGGGAGCTTCATCCCCCACTTCAGCTTCGGGCGGGACAGCGACACGTCCTCGAGCCCTTGCTGGATGAACGAGAGCGCCTCGTTGTAGCGGTGCTGGGGGACGACGAAGTCGGGTCGTTCGGCGTACAGGCGCTCGAGGTCGTCCTGAAACGCGGACAGGCGGAAGAACCAGTTCTCCTCGCGCTCCTTCTCAAGCGGGATCTCGTGGATCGGGCAGGTGTTGCCGGGACCCAGCTCGCGCTCGGTGTAGAACGCGGCGCAGCGCGGGCAGTACCAGCCCTCGTAGACGCCCTCGTACACGTGGCCGTTGTCGTACACGCGTTGCATGATCTCGGCGACCCTGTCGGTGTGGCGCGGGTCGGAGGTGCGGATGAAGAAGTCGTTCGACGCCTCGATCAGTCGCATCATGTCCTCGAACTTCGGCGCGTTCCGATCGGCCAGCTCCTGAGGACTGATCCCCTCCCGCTCGGCCGCGAGCTCGACCGGCTCGCCGTGCTCGTCGGTGCCGGTGAGGAAGAACACGTCTTCGCCGCGCTGGCGCATGTGGCGCGCGAGCACGTCGGCGGCGATCGTCGTGTACGCGTGGCCAAGGTGGGGCTCCGCGTTGACGTAGTAGATCGGGGTGGTGACGTAGTACGGCACGGCGAAGGAGCTTAGGGCCACCCCGGCACGGGCCGCCCACCGCGGCCGGCTAGACCAGCTTCTCCTGGCCCTTCGGCGCGCGGCGCCGGCGCGGCACCCCGGCCGCCTCGGTGAGCGCCGCCTCGACGTCGGTCAGGATCGCGCGCTCCGAGCGCGACGCGACGATCGGCTCGTCGAGCCCGTCGACGTGCACGTAGGTGCGCCGCCCCTCGCCGCGGTCCTTGGGGTCGAGCGGAACGAGCGCGTATACGCGATCGGCGCGAACGAACTTCCCGTAGCCCAGCGACACGAGGCGTGGGTCGCGCTTTGGCATCGTGAGAGCTTAGTGCTCCTCGCCACGAATACGACGGCGTGCTGCCCTCACTCGAGCTTGTTCAGCGCCTGCTTCGCCTTGCGGGCACATTCGGGATCGAAGGGTGGCACCGCCTGGACCCCGACCGCCCCTTCGGAGTCCGTGATCACGAGCCCGAGCTCGTCGCTCTCGCTCGCGACGTCGATCTCATCGGAGTCGTTGAGCAGGTTTCCGTCGACCTCGCAGAAGGGGTCTCCCCCCATCGCGTAGGCCCGGCTCCCCTGGGCTTCCTCGAGTTTGAGCGCCTTCACGATGCGATCGTCGGGAACCGACCCGTTCTCGCCGCAGCCGGACGCCGCTGTCACCGCGACGGCCACTACCGCGATCAACCATCTCCTGCCCACGCACCCGGAACCTATCCGGGCCCGTCACGACGGTCAACCGTCCCGGGGACGCCGACGGGGGAGCGTCGCGGCGGCGACGCTCCCCCGTGGCACGGTGTGCTCGCTACGGGCCGCCGGGCGGGACCGCCGGGTGACCCGGCTCCACCACCTGGCTCGGGTTCGAGTCGAAGCCCGAGTCGGGATGCGCCAGGTACGGGAACTGCGACAGGAACTGCTTGTCGTTCTTGTCCACCCCGTCCCCGAGGGGCACCGCATTGCCCTTCAGGATCCCGGCGATCACCTGGAACTCGATGTCGACGACGTCGTCCGTGAGGCGACGGCCGTTCGGGAACCCCGCGGCGTCGTCGGCGAGCACGCCGAAGCGGCTCGGGTTGTCCGACGGCGGGACGCCGAGGTTGAGCTTCAGGGTGTCGACCGGCGTGCCGGCCTTGGCGCCCGGGTGCTCGTTGAGACCCGGGAGACCCTGGAGCAGCGCCTGGACGATGTCAGTGCGATCCGTCTCCGGCGCGTTGATCCCGAACAGGTCGTTCAGGACCGCGGCGAGCTCGGGCTGGAGCACGAACTGGCCGTAGCGCTCGGCGTCCTCGTCAGGACTCGTGCGGTTGAACGCGTCCTTCTTGCCGAGCGGGATCACCACCTCGTTGACGAGCGGGTTGCCCAGCCGCGAGACCTGTACGAAGCGGTTGGACTTGCCGCGCACCTTCTTCGGCGAGCCGGTGTCGTAGTCGGCGCCCGTGACCTCGAGCTTGCGCCGCTCCGTCGTCGACCAGCTGCCCACCACCGCGTTGGCGGCGTTGGCGTCCGCGACGGGCTGGCCGTCCCTCGTCACCCGCTGCTCCGGAATCTGGAGAACGGTCGAGGAGGTCGAGTAGCCGGAGAAATCGTCCTTTCCGCCACCCTGATTGCCGGTTCCGACGCGGACGTTGATCGCGTCGAACGCGGCACCGAGGTCGACGAAGAACGGATCGTCCCGCTGCCCGACGAACACCTTGGTGCCGTCCTTGAGCTGGCGGATCGCCGGGTTGACGAAGTCGTTCACGTAGTTCGGGAACGTCTTCGGCCCGATGTTCGGAGGAGCGACCGGGAGGTCGTTCGCCACCCTCTTCGTCCGCTTGAGCTTGCCGCGCCGGTACTCCTCACGAACCAGGTCGTACGTCTGGTTGATGTTGAGCGCGTCGTAGCTCCTCGTCCCGGGACCCGCGTACAGGAACGAGTTCGGGTTCCGGATGTCGGTGTTGAACTGGAACCGGTAGCGAATGTCGGCAACGCCGTCACCGGTGTTGTCGAAGTTCACGTAGTACCGGGCCCGGTCGTCGAACCGGAAGAAGTTCGGTCCGTTCGCCGGCACCTGGCCCGGAATCCAGTTGGACGCGACCGTGATCGCGTTCGGAGCGTCCTCGGCCGTGTACGCGTACAGATCGGTGTTGTCGGCCGCCGGGTCGAGCATCACGTTCGGCGCTTCCCGGTGGCTCGATGTGAACGCCAGCGGCACTGCGATCGCCGACGCCCCGATCGCGGCGACGGCGAGCAGCCACCAGCGCCTGGCAACGCTGAGGTGCTTCATCCCTGATCCTTTCCGGTGGGGGACACGTTGGCCTTCCCTACGGGCGCGCGCGGCGACTGGATCACGCCGACCGTCGACACGGATCGCTCGCGCGTCCGTCTACTGGCGCGGGTCGCGTCCGGTAAGAGCCCTGTAGAGGTCGTTTGGGCGCGTGCCGGTGAGCGCGGCGACGACGCTCGCGGCCGCCCGCGGCCGGGCGCCGGATTGGACCAGCCGCCGCAGGGCGTCGACGGCGATCGTGACGTCGGGATCGCGCCCCTCAGCCCCCGCCGCGGGGCCGATCACGACGACGATCTCGCCCTTGACCTCGCCGCGGAAGCGACGCGCGAGCTCGGCGAGCGTCCCGCGCGCGACCTCCTCGTACAGCTTCGTCAGCTCGCGGCACACGGCGGCTGGCCGGTCGGGGGCCAGCGTGGCAAGCGCCGTCAACGAGTCGGGGAGGCGGCGCGGCGACTCGAACGCGATCACCGTCTCGGCGGAGCGCAGCACGCGCTCGAGCTCCCCCGCGCGCCTCGGCAGGAAGCCCTCGAATCGCCACCGACCGGGCGGCAGCCCGGAGGCGACGAGCGCGGTTGGGACGGCGGATGGGCCCGGGAGAACCTCGATCTCGAGGTCGCGGTCGATACACGCCCGGATCAGCCGGTATCCCGGATCGGAGATCGCCGGCATTCCCGCGTCGGTGATCAGCACGACCCGGGCGCCGCGCTCGATCTGCTGGACGAGCTGCCCGGCGCGGCGCTCCTCGTTCTGCTCGTTGTTCGAGACCAGGCGCGGTGGGTCGATCCCGAGCCGCTCGAACAGTCGGCCGGCGCGCCTCGTGTCCTCGCAGGCGACGAGATCCGCGCTCGCCAGGGCGTCGCGGCCCCTCGGCGTCAGATCGTCGAGGTTGCCGATCGGAGTCGGGCACACGATCAGGAGGCCGGGCATCGAGGTCCCCCTCGCGGGCTCAACCGGCGCCCTTCCCGAGCTCGAGCTGCGCCAGCGTCGCCGCTCCCACCATCCCGGCCTCGTCCCTGAGCTCCGCGGCGACCACCCGGGTGGCGTTCATCGGATGCAGCGCTCGCGCGCGGAGCTCCTCGCGCGCAGGCCGAAGCAGAAGCTCCCCGACCTCGATCACCCCGCCCCCGACGACGATCACTTCGGGGTCGAAGATGTTGGCGAAGCTCGAGAACGCAACCCCCAGCCGGCGTCCGATCAGCGCCACGACCTCGCGCGCCGAGCGGTCGCCGTCCAGAGCCGCGTCCGTGACGGCCTTCCCGTCGATCTCGCCGCCCTCCGCCAGCAGCGCACCGAGCGCCGACTCCGGGGCGCGCTCGGCGGCCTTGCGGCCCTCGCGTCCCAAGGCGGTGCCCGAGGCGACCGCCTCGATGCACCCGCGGTTGGGGCAGTTGCCCTGACAGCGAGGTCCGTCGAGGTCGACGACCGTGTGGCCGAGCTCGGAGGCGGCGCCTACCGTCCCCCGGTAGACCTCACCGCCTAGCACGAGACCGCCTCCGATCCCGGTTCCGAGTGAGATCATCACCGCGTTCTCCACCCCCCGCGCGGCGCCGAACCGATGCTCGGCGAGGATCGCGGCGTTTACGTCGTTGTCGACGAAGACCGGAAGCCCGAGAGCGTCGCGCATCATGTCCCGGATCGGGACGTCGATCAGCGGCAGGTTCACGGCCATGATCGCGACGCCGGTCCGCTGGTCGATCGTGCAGGGGACCCCGAGCCCGGCCGCGGCGACGTCCGGGCGCGCGGACCGGGCGTCCGCGAGCTCCCGCTCGAGCGTGTCGAGCACCTCCCCCGCGCTGCGCCCGCGGGACGGCTCGGTGCTGCGGTAGAGGATCCGCTGCTCGCCGTCGACTACCGCGACGCGCATTTTCGACCCGCCGAGGTCGACGCCGATCGTCTCGACAGGGCTCAAAGGGGGCGCAATTCGCACCGGAGCATGCGGCAGTATTGATAGCTCATGCCGGAACAGAGCTCACTGTTGCGAGCACGGCACCGGATTCCCGGCTGCAAATCATCGCCAGGCTTCGTCCTCGGTCGCTCGCGTGCTGACACCAAGCTTCGCTTCCTGCGTCCTCGCCTGGCTCGATTTTCGCTCGGGAATCCGTCACCGTACCCACAACAGTGAGCTCAGACGGGCAGGGGGAGCCGGAACGCCCCGACTACAAGGTGTATCGGTCGCGGCCGCGGCTGCTCGATCGGCTCCGCGCTCCTGACCTCGACTCGCTGCGGGAGCGGATGCCGGGGCGCCGCGAGGGAGCGCCGAAGGAACCGTCCGAGAGGCGCCGCCCGTGGTGGCGATGGGTCCTGATCGCGATCGGCGCGTGGTTCCTGCTGAGCATCATCGTGTTCGCGATCTCCGCCCAGATCCAGAAGTCGAAGCTCGCCGACGGGGCAAAGGACGAGCTCGGCGCCACGATCCCGCTGATGGCGGTCGACCCCCAGACGATCCTCGTGATCGGGACCGACGCGCGGGAGGCGGGGACCGAAGACGGGTCCGAGACCACAGAGGAGTGCCTCGAGGCCGGCGCGAACGGCGAGCCTCCCCCCGAGGGGTGCGGAGGGTTTCGGGCCGACACGCTGATGCTGGTGCGCGCTGGGGGCGGGGCGTTTCGGAAGCTGTCGATCCCGCGCGACAGCTTCGCCGAGATCCCCGGGCAGAGCGCGCAGAAGATCAATGCCGCGTACGCGTTCGGCGGCGCCCAGCTTCAGATCCAGACCGTCGAGCAGTTCCTCGACACCGAGATCGACCACGTGGTGATCGTCGACTTCGAGGGCTTCAAGGACTTCATCGATGCGATCGGGGGCGTCGAGGTCGATCTGCCCGACAAGCTGTGCTCGGTGGTATCGGGGGGCGCAGAGGCGGGCGGGTTCACGCTCAACGCTGGTCCCGGGGAGGTAACGCTGGGCGGGAACGAGGCCTTGATCCTCGCGCGGACGCGCACCAACGTGTGTCCCGAGCAGGGCGGCTCGAGCGAGTTCGACAGCTACGACGACCTCGATCGCGCCGCGGCGCAGCAGGAGATCCTGTCAGGGATCAAGGGACGGCTGACCAGCCCGCTGCGGCTCCCCTACAACTTCATCAAGGGACCGTGGATCGGATGGACCGCGCCGAAGGCGCTCGTAACCGACATGGGGGCGTTCACGATGCCGCAGCTCGTCCTCGCGTCGATCATCGGCGGCAACAGCGACACGGAGGTCCTCGAGCCCGATGGACCAGGGCCTCTCGGCAGCCTGATCATCTCCGAGGAGGAGCGTGCCTCGGCCGTCGACAAGCTGGTCAACGGCAAGTAGCCCGACGGCGGGTCAGTCGCCGCTCGAGCTCGCCTTCGCCTTCTCGCCGCCGGCGTCCTTCTTGTCGGACTTCGCCTTGGCCGAGTCCTTGCCGTCCGAGCCCTTCTTGTCCGAGTCCTTCTTGGCCTCGCTCGACCCGTCGGAGCCCGTGGCGCGCGCGTAGTCGGTGGTGTAGAAGCCGGATCCCTTGAAGTGGACCGCCACGGGGTGGAACACGCGCTCCACCGGCGCCCCGCATTCCTGGCAGCGCGAGATCGGGTCCTCGGCCATGCTCTGGAAGACCTCGAACTCGTGGCCGTTGGGGCATCTGTACTCGTAGATCGGCATCGTCAACCGATTATCGCAGCCACCCTGGAGGCGACATCGAGGGCCGTATAGTCCTGCGCCCGATGGCCCAGACCCAAGAAGTCACCCTCGACGAGATCGTCGCGCTGTGCAAGCGGCGCGGGTTCATCTTCCAGGCGTCCGAGATCTACGGCGGGATTGCCAACACCTACGACTACGGCCACTACGGCGTGCTGCTGAAGAACAACGTCAAGGGCGAGTGGTGGCGGGCGATGCTCCAGGAGCGCGACGACATCGTGGCGATCGACTCGGCGATCATCCAGAACCCCCGCGTGTGGGAGGCGAGCGGCCACCTCGAGGGTTTCACCGACCCGCTCGTGCAGTGCCTCGGCGAGTGCAAGCGGCGGTGGCGTCTGGACGACTTGGTCGAAGGAGATGACCACCCGCCCGGCGCGGACGCGGGAGCGAGCGAGGCAGGTGACCGGTCGGGCGAGGCCGAGCATGGGGGCTCCGCCCCCTCGGCGCCCGTTCCGGGCGCCTCCCCCGCGGAGCAGCCGGGCGGAAATATCAAGTGCCCCGAATGCGGCGGCGATCTCTCCGAGCCGCGGCGCTTCAACCTCATGTTCGAGACCTACCTGGGGCCGGTCCAGGACGACGCGGCGAAGGCCTATCTGCGGCCCGAGACGGCGCAGGGAATCTTCATCAACTTCAAGAACGTGCTCCAGTTCTCGCGCCGCAAGCCGCCGTTCGGGATCGCGCAGATCGGGAAGTCGTTCCGCAACGAGATCACCCCGGGGAACTTCATCTTCAGGACGCGCGAGTTCGAGCAGATGGAAATGGAGTTCTTCGTTCCGCCCGGTGATGCGCCCGAGTGGCACCGGCGATGGATGGAGATTCGTATGAACTGGTACGTCGAGCTCGGGATCCGACCCGACCGCCTCCAGCTGCGCGAGCACGGTGCGGATGAGCTCTCGCACTACTCCTTGGCGACCTCCGACGTCGAGTACCTGTTCCCGATCGGCTGGTCCGAGCTAGAGGGGATCGCGAACCGCGGCGACTACGACCTCACCCAGCACTCGAAGCTCTCGGGCGAGAAGCTCGAGTACTTCGACCAGGAGAGTGGCGAGTCGTACGTCCCCCACGTCGTCGAGCCCGCAGCGGGCGTCGACCGCTCGCTGTTGGCATTCATGGTCGATGCGTACGAGACCGAGGAGGTCGAGGGGCGCGAGCGCACCGTGCTCCGGCTCCATCCGCGGCTCGCGCCGGTGAAGGTCGCCGTGCTTCCACTCGTCTCCAAGGCGGGCATGCCGGAGAAGGCCCGCGCCCTGTACGAGGCGCTACGGGGGCGCCTCGCAGCCGAGTACGACGAGGGCGGCTCGATCGGCCGCCGCTACCGGCGCCAGGACGAGATCGGCACCCCGTGGGGGATCACGATCGACGGCCAGACGATGGAAGACGACACCGTCACCCTGCGCGACCGCGACTCGCTCGAGCAGGTCCGGGTGCCGATCGAGGGGCTGGGCGACGAGCTCGTCGCGCGACTCGACCGGCCGTGGCGCAGCCCGAAGCTCGGCTAGCTGCTCCCCCTACCGCCGAGTGATGTTTTTGGTAGTCCATGGGCTACCAAACTGACCATTCGCTGGGCCAGCACGCAATCTGTGACATCGATCACATCCGACTGGCCAGGTAGCCAGTTTTTCTCTAGTCTGGGCTCAAGGCGAAGCGATTCGGGGGCGTCAGGCGACGCTGCCACGAGGAGGTTTCATGATGAGCGAGCAGGCGACGGCTTCCCGGCCCGAGGCGAGGGCCTCCCGGCGCAAGGGCAGCACGGACCCTTCGGCCGCGATCAAGTCGGTCAGCTACGAGGACCTGTATCGCCGCTGGGAGCAGGGCAACTGGAAGGCGACCGCGATCGACTTCTCCAAGGACAAGGAGGGGTGGCGCTCGCTCACCGAGATCCAGCGCCGCAGTGCTTTGTGGACGTACTCGATGTTCTTCTACGGCGAGGACTCCGTCACCGACAACCTCTCTCCCTACATCGATGCCGCGCCGAAGGAGGAGCAGAAGTACTTCCTCGCCACCCAGCAGGTCGACGAGGCGCGCCACGCGGTGTTCTTCTCGCGGTTCTTCAACGAGGTGATCGGGGCCGGCGACGGGATCGCCTCGGGCCTCGCCTACACGGAGCCGCAGCTCACCTGGGGCTTTCGCCAGGTCTTCGACAGGCTCGACCGGATGGCCGACGAGCTGCGTCGCGACCGCTCGCTGCCGAAGTTCGCCCAGGCGATCGCGCTGTACCACATGGTGGTCGAGGCGGAGCTCGCCCAGCCCGGGCAGCATTTCATCGAGGACTACTTCGTGAAGTCGGGCACGCTTCCCGGTTTCGCCGACGGGATGAAGAACGTGTCGCGCGACGAGCAGCGCCACATCGGGTTCGGCGTCAAGGTGCTCTCCGAGTGCTTCGCCGAGTCCGACGAGTGCAAGCACGCCGTCGGAGAGCTGCTTCGCAAGGTCTCCCCCTACACGCTCGCGGTGTACGTGCCGCCGAACTGGGATCGCCGCTATACCGAGGAGTACGGGTTCACACTCGAGGAGATCTACGCGTGGGGGTTTCGGTCGGTGGAGACCAAGTGGCGGGCCGCCGGCTTTCCGGTCGAGGAGATGCCTCCAGGTGTGTTCCCAGTCGACTTCTCACTCTCGCCCGAGGAGCGGGTCGCGCGCATCGTCAAGCTCATGCAGGCCGGCGTGGTCGGCGAGCCCAACGACCATCCCCAGTCCTCGCCCGAGATCCAGCGCCTCTACTTCGACACGGTGGAGCGTTCCGTCGACCACAGCGCTGTCGACGGCAAGCCGGTGACGATCCAGTGGCGATTCGAGGACGCCGACCCGTGGTACCTGCGGATCGACAATGGATCGAGCCGCGCGGAGCCCGGCGAGACCGTCGACCCAGACCTCACGTTCGAGAGCTCGTGGCGCGACTGGATCGCGGTCACCACCCACCGCGGCGATCCGCGCAAGGCCATGCTCAGGCGCAAGGTCCGTCCCCGCGGCTCGCTGCGCCAGCTGCTGCGGATGCCGAAGATCTTCCCGCGATGAGAGAGGGGCGGCCCGAAGGCCGCCCCTCTTCGACCCGGCGCGAGGCCCTGGGTCAGCGCGCTAGCTCGCGCACTGCTGCGTGACGGTGGGGGACTGCGTCGGCTCGGGCGGGGCGTGGATGAAGTCCACCCGCGTCTCGAGCGTGCCGTCCGTGCACTCCGCGGTCACCCAGCTCTTCTTCGCCTTCTTCCTGAGAAGGCGAGCGAGCTTCGCGTTGCCGTTCTTCCTCGCCTTCTTCGCCTTCTTCAGGATCTTCTTGTCAATGAAGGACTTGCTGAGCGTGAAGTCGGTGTTCGTGATCACGATGCCGGGCGGGACTCCACCTCCAACCGCGGTCGACACCGGGGTATGGAACACCTTGCCGTAGCCCGGAAGCGGCGAATCCCGCATCTCGCTCACCAACACGATCGGGACGTTGGCCGTGAACGTGTGGAAGAGCACCGTCGGGTTGCCGTTCTGCTTCGTTCCGTTGAACAGGGTCACCTGGCCTGCCGTGGGGATATTGAACGCGTTCGCCTGACCCGTCCCGAGCTGGGCGTCTGGGCAGACCGCGCGCGCCTGATCGGGGGTCAGGCCCACGATCGACTCTGGGTCGCACTCATCGATCCCCTTGGTCGTGAACTTCAGCTCCGGCGGTGAATGGATGTCGACGGTCTCCAGAGCCGGTGGCTGGCCTACGATGTTCGTCAGGAACAGGCGTTGGTGAATCGTGCCCTTCTTGGTGAACCGGCTGCCGATGTTGGCGGGTGGGGCCGGAAACGTGATGCTCGCGCCCGTCTCCGGCGCGAACCCGGCCTCCACGTTCTGGGTACCCGACGCCATCGCGGTGGCCGGGAACGCCGCCGCGAGCGCAAGCCCCAATGCGCCTACGTAACAAAAGCGATGCTTTCGCATCTCTCCTCCTCTTCTCCTGGCTCCCCCGTCCGTGTGCACATTACCGCTTCCGCCGCCACAAATCGCCAATTTGTTGCAAGCAACAAAAGGGGCGGCCCGAAGGCCGCCCCTCTTTACGTTCGAGCTCGAAGAAGCTCGGCAGTCAGTCGGTACCTACGACGTGCACGGCTGCTCGAAGGTCGGCGACTGCATCCGGGTCGGGCGGCGCGTGAATGAAGTCCGCCCGGTACGAGAGCGTCCCGTCCGTGCACGCCGCGCGCTGACGAAGCGTCTTATTCAGCTTCTTCTTCAGCTTCTTCGCCTTCTTCTTGTTCCCCTGCTTCTTCGCCTTCTTGATCTGCTTCTGGACCTTCGGGTCCTTGAACTTCTTGCTGATCTTGAGTCAACTCGGTCCTGTGGACCGTGATGCCCGGCGGGTACCCGCCCCGCGGCCGGCGTTCGACACCGGGACTATCCAGAACCTGGCCGTACGGGGGGCCCAGCGGCGAGTTCTGCAGCTGGCCCGATGAGCATCGACCGGGGCGCAGCGCCCACGCATATGTGCACGAGGATCGTGTTGTTCGCCCCGTTGAACAGGACTGAGTCGCCCGGCGCGGTAGATGCCGAGCATCGGTTGCGAGACCCGTCCCGACCAGGGACGTCGCTGCATGCCGCCCTCGCGGCGTCGGCGGGGCTGGCCCGCGATCGCGGTGGGATTGCACTGCGGCGAGCCCCTTGCCGTTGATCTCCACCTCCTCGGGGAGATGGACGTCGGCGGTTTGCAGCGACGGGGCGGGCCCCGTGCCCGAGAGGAATAGTGTCGATTCGAAGCGTGCCCGTTCTTGCTCGGCTTGCCGCTCAGGCTCGCGGGCTGCCCGAACACCACGTTCGCGTTACCCTGCGGCGGAACCCGGCCTCGATGTTCTGGATCGTCCTGGCCCATGGCGCTGCCAGGGATCGCCACCGCCAGCGCGAGCCCCAGCGCCGCCACGTAACGAATGCGACGCTTTCGCATCACTCCTCCTCTTGCTTGGTCACGCGCCCGGCGCGACCCCTGCCGCGCCCGCGCTTCCAGATATGCGTCATTACACCCATTGACAACACGCCAGCCGATGTTTAGTAGCGGCCGGCGGCGCCACTGTATCGGCTTCCAGTCGCGGAATTGCCAGTCGGCCGTCTTTGTTTTGCGCTTCGAGGCGACGAAGCGCCCGCACGTGCAGGTAGTCCGTGAACTCGGGGAACATCCCGCCGATCGACTCGTAGTCGGCCTGCTTCTTGCACGGCGGCGCCGGAACGCTGTTCGAGTTGCTCTGGCCGACGAACGTGAAGTCCCGCAGGCGCTGGTAGAAGTCGCTGAGCTCGTCAGGCGTGGGGCCAGGGGGAACCGCGTCGAGCCAGTTCTGGAACCCCGGGTCGGCGACGGTCGCGGCCTGCGGCGGGAAGGTCGCGGCCGCCCCGCCCGAGCACTGGCGGGTCTCGAACCCCTCGAGGCCCGATGCAACGTTGAGATAGCCGCCCGGCTTGATGTAGGGGATGGAGCGGTTGACCCGCAGCCGATTCGGGATAGCCGGCCAGCGACTCGGGGCCCAGCGGGGCCGAGGTACGCAGATAGTGCACGGCCTCCTGGTTCGCCTCCGGCGCGGCGCGGCTCGCCTGCGTAGCCGCCGCGGCGTTGCCGAGGAACGCCGTGACGTCCTGCCGGTACATCCGCACCACCTGCACCAGCGGGGTGAGGTTGCGCAGGAACGGGTCGAGGTCGGCGAGGAACGGTGGCAGCTCGTCGTCGAGCAATGCGCGCAGGGAGGGGAACCCCGGCTTGGCGGCGTCGCCGCCTGGCGGAAGCCGATGAAGAAGTCGCGCAGCTCGGGTGCGAGCCTCCCGAGGTCGATCAGCGTCGGGCTCAGCTCGCGGGCCGCGGGACGGAGCTGCTGGACCAGCGGGTCGGTGTCGACCGCGAAGCGCTCCAGCCGCTCGAGGGTCAGCCGCTGCTCGTCGAGGAAGGTCGGCAGCGCGACAAACGCCTCCTGGAGGGCTCTCGTTGCGGGCAGCGGTGGTCGAGAACACCGCCTCGGAGTTCGTGATCAGGCCGCGGAGCTGTCCCCGGCGCTCGCTGAGCGCCTCGAACACCTCGCCGGTGTCGCGGACGAACTGGCGCGTGGCGAGCCTCTCGCTGTCGAGGATCCGAAGCAGCCGGTCGAGGTCGGAGGCGAACGGCCCCAGGTTGCCGATCGCCGCCGAGAGGTCGGCGCCGCGGTGGCGCAGCGCGATCGAGACGTCCTGCTGCCAGGTCTGGAACGCCGCCCGCGTCGGCTCGTCGAACGTGCGGAAGATCTCGTCCAGCTCGACGGCGTCAGAGACCTGCGCCCTCGGCAGCTCGCCCCCCTCCGGCAGGGGGTTCTCCGGCACCGCGCTGGCGTCCTCGGAGCCCGGGGTGAGCTCGACGTAGGTCTCCCCCAGCAGCGTCTTCTGGCGCAGGATCGCGCGGGTGTCGTCGGGGATCGGCGCGTACCGCTCATCGATCTCGAGCTCGGCGTCGGCGAGCCCCTCGTCGCTGAGCTCGATCGACTTGACGCGACCGACCGAGACGCCGGAGATTCGGACGTCGGCCTCGACCGCGAGCTGGGTCGCCTCGTCGAACGGGACCGTCACCCGATAGCTCTCGGGCTTCAGCGGGGTCGGGCCGCCGAACGCGAGCCACAGGAACAGCAGCAGCCCGAAGCAGGAGATCGCGAACGCGACCGCGACCAGGAGCTGAATCGGTGTCGGCGGGCGGGTCTCCATCAGCAGCCTCCGAGCGCCTCGATCTCATCCGGCGTCGGGACCCTGGTCAGCTCGAGCAGGGTCTCGTAGGTCAGGTCCTGCGACGCGACCTGCTCGCCTAGCACCGAGCCCTGGCACGAGATCTGGACCAGGCCGCGCGGGATCGGCCCGTGCGCGTCCTGGATCGAGGCGATCGCGTTCAGGTTGTGGTTCAGCCACGCGAGCCAGAACAGGTAGCCCTCCTGGGGCCCGTCGGGGTTGAACGCGAGCGCGTTGAACAGCTGGTTGAGGCCCTCCAAGCCGCCCGTCAGCTCGGTCGTGGTCTCCTTCAACGGCGCGGCGGCCTGCTTGAGGTGCCTGAACGGCGTCTGCACCCGCCGCGTGAACGGGCGGATCTGCTGCTTGATCGGGCGCGTGGTCTTGCTGAAGAACGGCCGCGACGCCTCGAGCGCGGGTCCGAGCGTCCGCGCCGCGGGCGTGAGCTTTCGGAGCGCGGGCGCCGCCGCGAGCGACAGCCGGTCGGCGCTGTCGAGGGCGCGCTGCGTCTCGCGCAGCGTGGAGGGGAACTCCCGCAGGGTCTCGCGGATCGCCGCCTCCTGGTTGGCGAACGCCCGCAGGGCGGCGTTCGAGGAGTCGACGAACTCGGCGAGCTGGGTGTCGTTGCGCCCCAGCTCGTCCGACAGCACGCGGAAGTTGTGGATCGAGCTGCGGATGTTCTGTCGGCGCTGGGAGAGCAGCCCGTTGATCTTCGCCACGTCACGCGCGAACGGCTCGAGCCGCCGCAGCCCTGCGGACAGCTTCTCGCCGTTGCCGCCGAAGCCCTCGGCGCCACCCTGCAGCAACAGCCGCAGGTAGGCCTGGGTGTCGCCGTCGAGCGAGGCAAGGATCTCGTCCGGCTGCACGTTCGGCTGCGTCTGGGAGACCGGGATCGTCGCGCCCTCCTGCACCGTGGGGGAGCCTTCGCTCCCGGCGTCGACCTCGACCGTGATGTCCTGGAGCCCGGTCCGGGGCCGTAGAAGCATCGACGCGTCCTCGTGGATCAGGTCGGCGTACTTCTCCTCGATCGACAGCGTGACGACCGCCGTCCCCTCCTCGAGCTCGACCTTGGTGACGTCACCGACCTCGACCCCCGCGATGTTCGCCGTCTGTCCCTGCCCCGGGGTCACCGCCTGCGCGGAGGTGAACTCCGCCTTCAACTCGAAGCGCTCGTCGCCGAGGAACGGGATCCATGACGGGTAAACCGCCTGCTGCTGGGAGAGGATCGCGACCGTCGCCGCGAGCCCCAGGACGAGCAGCGTGATGATGGCGACGAAGTCGCGCAGGTGCTCGCGGATCGCGCGTCTCATGGGAGCGCCTCCGGTTGCGGGGGACCGATCGCGCCCGGCCCGCCCCCCGTGCCGTTGATGTTCGGAACGGCGTTGCGATGACACGCGAAGTTGGTCCTGAAGGGCGGCTTCGGCGACGCCGCGAGGTTGGGCCTGGTGCCGAGCGGAGGAGCGATCGTCGGGCTGAACATGAAATCGTTCTGAACGCCGCCGCCGGGGTTGTCGGTGCGCGTCATCACGTTGCCCCCACCCGGCTGCACGCGGAGGTAGGTGCCGTTGCCGTCGAAGTTCCCTCCGAGGCCGGCCTGCTGCGCGGCGGTGTAGAAGAACTCGCGGAAGTTGGGCTGGCCGGTGCTGGACGGGTACGCGCCGCCGGCGTTGTCGATCACGACGTTGCCGGTCGGGACCAGCACCTCGGACCCACACAGGCTGGTGAGCCCGGTCTGGCGCAGCAGCCCGACGCTGTTGTGGGTAGTGGCCGAGAGGTCCGGGGTCGCCTGGCGGAGGATCTTGGCGAGCCCGCCGAGCTCGGGCTTGCGCAGCAGCTCGCGGGTCTGGCGCAGCCACGGCGTGCCGGCGGTTATGGTTCCCGGCAGCTCGCGGATGCTGGGCTCGAGCTCGCGCGCAAAGGTACGGAGCGGTGGGAGCGACTCGCTCAGGTGCCGGAGCGCGGGATCGGCCTGCTCGAGGGTCGGCGCGAGCTCGCGGACGGTGGCGCTGAGGTTCTCCGACTCGGCCGCCAGGGCGCCGGTGGTGATGTTGAAGTTCGTGATCAGGTCCTTGAGCTGCTCCTCGCGACTCAGCAGCGCCCCGAAGATCCGGCGCTGGGACGCGACCAGCCGCGAGAGGTCATGCGGCTCCTGCCCGAGCAGGGCCTCGTTGACGATCGCCGCGGTCCTCCCCGCGTCGCCGCCGTAGCGGAAGGCGTCGTTCAGCGCGACCGCCGCGCTCTCCCCCTGCACCGCCGGATCCTGCGTCCGGTCCTCCTCGGCGGTCGGCTCGTGGGTGAGCCCGGTCCCGAATCCCTCCAGGAACTCGGACAGGTTCTCCCGGTCCGGCTTCTGGAGGGTGGTCAGGACCTCGTCGAGCTGCACGGCCACCGAGGTCTGGGTGACCGGGATCGTGCCGCCGTCCTCGAGCTCCGGCGCGCTCGGGCTGCCGGGATCGGCGTCGATGAAGAAGTTGCCCTCCAGGAACAGCCGCGGGCGGATCTCGACCGTCGCGTCCGTGTGCAGCGGCAGCCCCTCGTCGTCGACCGTGAACGTGACCTCGGTCGCGTTGCCGTCCGGCTCGACCGCCGTGACCTCCCCGACGTTGACGCCCGCGATGCGAACCGGAGCGGTCTCGCGAAGCGTTGCCGCATTCTCGAACACGGCCTTCGCCTCGTACCCCGCGCCGGCGAACGGGATCTCCTTCGTGAACGCGAGGTACGTGGCGATCAGGATCACGACGACCGCGATCGCGCCCACCGCGGTGCGGCTGAGCCCCCGCGGACCGCGCCGGTAGAGGCGCTCGTCGTAGGGCTTCTGCTGTCCGATCGGCGGGCGGGTCTGCTCGCGCGCCATCAGCCCCCGCCTCCGAGTCGTCGAACTCGGGCGTCACGCCCTGGTTCCCGGGCACGTTGCCGATCACGGTCCGGCCGGCGATGTACTGCTCGCGCCCCGCCTCGCACTCCTTCGGCCTCTGACCGGGCGACGCCGTGTTCGGGTAGGGGTTGACGTGCAGGAAGTTCGCCGGGTCTCCGCCTCCGCCGCTCGCCGGCCCGGAGGACGGGACTCCCTCGTTGTTCGGCGCCTGCGGGGCGCCCGGCGCCGAGATCAGGTTGAACCGCTGCCAGTTGCCGAGGCTGTTGCCGAGCCGCAGCGTGTCGGCGACGTTGCTGAACAGCAGCGTCGCGTAGTTGCAGGTCGACTGAGCAGGGGTGATGAAGCGAAGCGTGGGGCTGAGCTCGTTCGAGAACGTGGTCAGCTGGTCGATGCCGGCCCGCACCCCTGCGTTGTCGTTGAACCTGCGCAGCGACGCGGCGGTCGGCGGGAGCTGGCGGTTGAAACCCGGCGCCTCGAGCAACGCGGGGACCCCGACCGTCACCGCGTCGGCGATCTCGGGTGCGGTTCGCCCCAGCGTCCGCGCGCCCGGCGCGAGGTCCGCGAACAGGGCCGTGGAGTGGCGCATGAACGGCCGGATCGTCGGCAGCGTCCGGATCGCGGCGTCGAACGACGGCGGCGTCCTCGAGATCGTCTCCTGGATGAACGGCCGGGCGACCCGGGCGAGAGCGCCGAAGGTCGTGTCGAGCGCGACGAACATCCGCGCCTGTACCTCGGCCACCGGCGCGACCTCGGCGGCGGTGTCGCGGAGCGCCTCGACGAGGCGCCCGAGCTGGGTGTCCGGGTCGGCGAGGATGCGCGCCACCGGCTGGAGGCGCTCGAGGGCCGGTGCGAGCTTGCCGATCGCCTCGTTGAGCGCGGGGCCGCGGGCGGCGAGCGCGTTCCCGAACTCGACCAGGTTGCGCTGGATCGCCAG
Source organism: uncultured Thermoleophilia bacterium (assembly GCA_963756745.1). Taxonomy (GTDB): domain Bacteria; phylum Actinomycetota; class Thermoleophilia; order Solirubrobacterales; family 70-9; genus DASPWW01. Next base: position 33,681 of record CAVWOU010000014.1, on the reverse strand, counting down.
CCGTGTCGGCTCGTCGAACGTGCTCAGCACCTGGTCGAACTCCACCGGCTCGGGCCGCGCGCGGTTGAGCGGCATCGTCGCTCCCTCCGGGATCCCGTCGCTCGAGTCGCCCTGGTTGATCTCCAGGTACTTGAGCCCCAGGGCGGAGCGGGAGCGGACGATCACGGTCGAGTCCTGGGGCAGCTCGCGAACCTCGTCGTCGAGCTTGAGGTCGAGCCGCGCGGATGTCGACCCATCCTCGTGCTGGACGGGGACCACGTCCTCGACCAGGCCGACCCTGACGCCGCCGATCCGGACCTCGTTGCTCGGGACGAGCGCGTTCGCGTTCGGGACCTCGGCAGAGATCCGGTAGGTCGGAACGAACGGGAGCCCGGTGTTCGCGTTGTAGGCGAGGAACACGGCGACGATCACGATCAGCACGGTGATCGCACCGACCATCGTCGGGCTCGAGGCGAGCGCTCCCATGGCGCGCCGGCCTCTCATGATCCGTTCCCCATCAGGAATCGCAGCAGCTCGCGCCCCGCGCGCAGGGACGGCGGGCTCTGTGTCGCGTCCGGCGCCGGGCTGAGCTCCCCCGGATCGCCCTGCGGCTCGGGAGCGGCCTCGGGCTGGGGCTCCGCAGGTGCCGGGAGCGGTCTCGTCTCCCCCCGGGCTGTGGCGTCAGGGTGCCCTGCCCGCTACGCGGCTTGCGCTTCCGCGCCCCCTCGCCGCCGCCGAGCTGATCGAGGAGTCCGGCCACGGACGCCGTGCCGGCCTCCTCCGCGCCGGTGAAGTTCGCGCTGCAGCCTCCGACCGGGGTGCTGATGATCCGAGTGCAGTTCGTGATCAGCGCGAAGGTGCGCAGGTAGTGACCGAACTCGTCGAAGCCGTTGACGCTCGCGGACGTGTTGAAGATGAAGTCCATCAGCGACCTGAAGCCGTCGGTCTCGCGCACGCATCGCCCGGTCACGGTGTCGCGCTGCACGCAGATCTCGCGCTCGCAGGCTGGACAGCAGCGTGTTGAGCTGCTTGGCGCCGGGCTGCGCCGCGTTCGCCAGGTCACGCACGTCCTTGATCACGGGATCGGAGGCGACGATGTCGTCCTCGCTCGCTTCCGCGGCGTCGCCCAGGCTCCGGAGCGCCGGAATCCCGGCCTCGGCGAACGGGGCGAGATTGCGCTGGGCCCGGGTGAGCGCGGGCGCCGCGTTGCCGAAGTCGGAGATCACGGGCGTGGCCTGGTCGGAGAGCCGGCGCAGCTCGACCATCGTCGGGCGAAGCTCGCGCAGGTAGCCGGGGAAGCGCTCCAGGCCCGCCTCGAGATCGGCGCTGCGCTCCGCCGTCGCCTGGGCGGTCGTGTTCGCGTTGTTGATGAAGCCCGCCACGGCGCGCCGCTCGCGCGCGAGGGGGGCCAGGACCGTGTCGGAGTCGCGCGCCAGCTGCGCGAGGGCGCGGTTCTGCCCGGCGAGGAGCGCCAGCACGCGATCTGTCTGGCGCAGGGCGGGGTTGGCGCGCTCGACGATCTTGTCGAGCTCGTCCCCGCGGGCGGCGAACCCGGCCCCGAGATCGTTGAGGATCAGCCGGAAGCGCTCGGCGTAGGGCTCGCGCATGATGTTGTTGACGAGGTCGAGATCGACGGCCTTGCCGTTGTTCTCGAGCGGCAGCAGGCGCTGGCCCTCACCCGGCTGACCCTCGGGGACCTCCTGGAGTGCAGGGGGCGGCTCGGTGCCGGCAGCTCGGGGCTGGGTCGGCGAGCAGCCGACGAACTTCTCGCCGAGCAGGGACTGGGGCTGGATGATGCACGAGGCGTCCTCGCGGAAGTCCTGGAATCCCGCCTCGGTGATCTCCATCACCACCGCCGCCTTGCCGGGCTCGTCCCGCCCGCCGTTCTCAAGGCTCGCGGTCTCACCCGGCAGGGTGACGTCCACCTCGGTGACCTCTCCCACCTTGGCGCCCGCGACACGGACCTCCTCCCCCGGCACCAGGAAGGTGGCGTTGTCGAAGATCGCTCGGACCTCGTACGGGCCGCCGTCGTCGCTCGTCGCCGAGGTGGCGAGGAGCAGCCCGATCCCGGCCGCGAGCGTGGTGGCGATGAGGGCGAGCCGCCTCATGGTCCGGGGGGCACGTCGGCCGGGTCGCACTTCGGGTTCGGGTCCTGACCCCCCGACAGCAGGTTGCCGTCATCGGTGAACGGGTTCGAGCCGCCGATCGGCTGGGTGGCGCCGCCCGGGCAGCGAACGAATGTCCCCCGCCCCAGCGGGTTCGAGTCGATAGAAGTCGTACTGCTGCGCCGGGCTCTGGGGGGCCAGCGCTCCGGCTGTGTTGGAGAAGATGTTCGCGATCGGGTAGGCGCGCGCGTAGTGGCCGTTGGCGTCGTAGTAGGCGGTCGCCTGGCCCAGCCTGCTGACCAGTCCGAGCACGTCGGGGGCGTACGGGCGCGCGAACTGGAACACCGGCAGCGAGTCCTCGAGCGCCTGGCTGGCGCGCGGGAGGTCCTTGCGCGCCCGGTCCCGCACGATGGGGAGCTCACGCAGGGTGTCGGTGAGGTCGTTCGCCTTGCCCTTCCGCAGCACGATGCGCCGCAGGTTCTGGAACACGGGCACCGCGTTTCTCGCCACCGGGCGCAGGTCTCGCAGGAAGGGCGCCAGGTCCCTCGTCGCGGACTTCGAGGTCTCGACCAGCGGGTCGAGGTCGTTGAGCGCCGCGCGGAGGTTGACGAACGTGGTGTTGGCCTGGCGAAGGGTGGGCGGGAGCGCGACGAGCGTGCGATCGAACGCCTGGTTCTCCCGCGCGATCGCCCCCAGCGCCTGGTTCGCGTTCGAGGTCAGGGCGGAGAGGTCGTTGCGGCGCTCGGCGATCGCGTTGACCACCCGGGAGCCGTCGACCAGGAATCTGGTGAACACCTGCTGGTCACGCGTCAGCTCGGCGAGCAGGCGCTGGGTGGTGCTGAGCCCGGGGTTGAGGTACTTGTAGGTCTCGTTCGCCTCCTCGCCCCGACCGGCGTAGCTCGTAGCGAACCCCTGGATCACGTTGCGGAGCGCCCGGCGCTCCTTGGGCCTGAACGTGTCGAACAGCTGGTCGAGGTCCACCGGGGAGGTCGTGTCCTGCGCGGTGATCACGTCGCTCGTCCTCGAGCGCCGGCGCGTCGTCGGGCCCCGGGGTCACAGCGATGTAGCGGTTCGCGATCCCAGACAGCGACGTCGTGCGGATCACGGCGGTCGTGCCCTCGTGGAGCTCCTCGTCGACCGAGATCGAGACCTCCGCCTGCCAGTCGTCGGTGAGCTCGATCTCGTCGACGGTGCCGATCGGGTGGCCGCCGACCTGGACCTGGTTGCCGGGCACGAGCTGGCCGCCGGTCTCGAAGTACAGCCGGTAGCTGTTCCCGCTCTCGCCCCCGAGAAAGACGATCAGCACCAGCGCTATCGCGACCAGCAGCGCACCGAGCGCGGCGATCCGAGCCAGGGTGCTGCTCCCCGCCGAGCCGTAGAGGTCACCGTCGGGTGGCGGCCGCCTGCCCTTGCTCAAGCCAGTGCCCTCACCTTCCCCAGATCCAACTCCTCACCGAACTGGCAGCCTATATATCGTGACGCCCGTCAAGCGGCCGGTGGCGCTCGACCGAGGCCCTCGGACTCCCATCGGATCGCATCGGCATGGTATTTGCGGGGCTGAGGCCTCGCGGCGCTCATGCGCTTGGTTAATCCGCGCTTAACGTCGAAATAGCGGCGCGGAGCTTGCGGCCGCCCGGCGGAGCCGTCTACTCGTCAGTGAGCAGGAAGCGCGACGCCGCGGTCCCCGCCTCGATCACGCCGTCGAAGTCGCGGTCGGGATCGGTGAGCACCTGGAGTGCGACGCCGTCGGCGATCCCGAACAGGAACGCAACGGTCGCTTCGGCGTCGAAGCGGAGGGCGAGCACCCCCTCCTCCTCCTTCGCGCGCAGGACCTCGGCGACGTGCCCCCGCGAGCGAATGAACAGCTCGGCGACCTCGCGCTGGATCTCGGGGTTGCGACGCCCCGCCGTGAACACCTCGAAGATCAGGTCGAAGAAGCCGGGTTCGTTCTCGATCAGGTCGAGGAGGTTCGAGACCAGGACGTCGAGGACGTCGTCGACGGTCTTCGCGCGGGCCAGCGGCTCGTCGAGCCGCGCCACCCTGACCTCCGAGTCGCGGCGCACGACCTCGACGAGCAGCCGCTCCTTGGTGCCGAAGTAGTAGTGCAGCAGCCCGCGGCTTACCCCGGCCTCGCGCGAAACGTGCTCGAAGGTCGAGCCGGCGATCCCGCGTGCGGCGACGCTCGCGCGCATCGCCTCGACGATCCGCTGCGCCTTGTCTCCGCTGAGCTCGCGTTGCTTGGTCGCGGCCTCCATCGGAGCCAGTGTAATTGGCCGAGCGGCCAGGAATCATTTCCGCTCGCGTGCCCGCTCCCGCTGGCGGACGCGCGAAGCGAGCGAGCATGGCTCGCTCGCTCCCGTGCAGTGCGAGCGAGCGCGAGCGGGTTTGCGGCGAGATTAGCTCTGCGTGGATGCGGTTTCGGGCGCCGGTGAGGTCGTCGAGGTGTACTCGAACTCCTCCTCGGCCCCAAACATCTTGTCGAGCACCGCCTTGCGCAGGTCCTCGCTCAACATCAGGGCCAGCGCGGCGCCGATCAGCGCGAGCAGCACGAGCCGGCGGAATGTGAGCCTGCGTCGCTTGCGGCGCCCGCGGAGCTGCTCGGACGCCTCTCGCATCGACTCGGCCGCCTTGCGGAGGTCACGCTGGACCTTCTTGTCCTCCATCAGCGCCTTGGCGGGTCCCTTGCCGTTCGCGATACGGGTGTAGGCATCGCGAGCAGACTCGAACGCCTCGCGGATGTTCGCGCGCAGCTCGTCGTCCTCGATCAGCCGCTGGACGTAGGCATTGGAGCGCAGCGAGGCTGCCGCGTCGCTTGCTCTCTTCGCGGACTCCCGGGCCCGCTTGGTGCTTGCCGCCATCAAACCTCTCCTAACTCGTTCGGATCCCGAGGGAGCTTATACCCGAACGGGGGGCGGCCCGAGCTAGGCTCGATCCTCGAGCGCGTGCTCGAGCACCTCGTCGAGCTCGCTTACGTACTCATACTCGAGGTCCTGGCGCTCGTGCTCGGGAATCTCCTCGACGTCGCCCTTGTTTCGCTCCGGGACGATGACCCGCTTGATCCCGGCCCGCTGGGCGGCGAGCGACTTCTCCTTGACGCCGCCGATCGGGAGCACCTGACCCGTGAGCGTGATCTCGCCGGTCATCGCGACGTCGTTGGACACGGGCCGGTTGCTCACGAGCGAGGCGAGCGCGGTCGCTATCGCGACCCCGGCGGAGGGCCCGTCCTTGGGCACCGCGCCGGAGGGGACGTGGATGTGGATGTCGTGCTTTGCGAACCAGTCGTCGGGGAGGTCGGGGGCGAGCTCCTTCTGGTGTCCCCGGACCCAGGACAGGGCCGCCTGCGCCGACTCCTTCATCACGTCGCCGAGCTGTCCCGTGATCGTGAGGTTCCCCGAGCCATCCATCGCGGTCGCCTCGACGAACAACACCTCGCCGCCGACCGGGGTCCACGCGAGGCCGGTGGCGACCCCCGGGTCCTTGGTGCGGCGGGCCTGCTCCGCGAAGAACTTCCGCGGCCCGAGCAGCTCTCGGGCACGATCGGCCGAGATCACCGCCTTGCCGTCCAGCTTGCCCTCCGCTGCGTCGCGGGCGATCTTGCGGCACACCGTGCCGATCTGGCGCTCGAGGTTGCGCACGCCCGCCTCGCGCGTGTACTCGTCGGCGATCACCTTCAGCGCCTCGTCTTCGAACTCGATCTGGTCCGACTCGAGGCCGTTCTCCTCGATCTGGCGCGGAACGAGGTAGTTCTTGGCGATGTGGAGCTTCTCGTCCAGCGTGTAGCCGGAGAGCTGGATCACCTCCATGCGGTCCTGGAGCGGCGGCGGAATCGGGTCGAGGAAGTTCGCCGTGGCGATGAACAGGACGTCTGAGAGGTCGAACTCGAGGTCGAGGAAGTGGTCCCGGAAGCTGTTGTTCTGAGCCGGGTCGAGCACCTCGAGCATCGCGCTCGCCGGGTCGCCCCTGAAGTCGGCTCCCATCTTGTCGATCTCGTCGATCATGAACACCGGGTTGCGTGACTCGGCGTCGCGCAGCGCGCGGATGATCGTGCCGGGCATCGCGCCGATGTAGGTGCGGCGGTGGCCGCGGATCTCGGCCTCGTCGCGCACGCCGCCGACCGAGATGCGCTCGAACTTACGACCCAGCGCGCGGGCGATCGAGCGCCCGAGGCTCGTCTTGCCCACCCCCGGCGGACCGACGAAGCACAGGATCGGCCCCGGCGAGTCGGGCTTCAGCTTGCGCACCGCGAGGTACTCGAGGATCCGCTCCTTGACCTTGTCGAGGTCGTAGTGGTCGGCGTCGAGCACCTCGCGCGCGTGCTCGATGTCGAGGTTGTCCTCGGTCTCCTCGTTCCACGGGAGCTCGACCAGCCACTCGAGGTAAGTGCGGATCACGCCGTACTCGGCAGCGGCCGGCGGAAGGCGCTCGAGCCGCGACAGCTCGCGCTCGGCGGCCTTCTGGGCGTGCTCGGGAAGCTCCGCCGCCTCGATCCGCTCCCTGAGCTCGTTGATCTCGGCCTGGCGCTCGTCCCCCTCCCCCAGCTCCTGCTGGATCGCCTTCAGCTGCTCGCGCAGGAAGTACTCGCGCTGGCCCTTCTCCATTTCCGACTGGACCTGGGACTGGATCCTCGAGCCGAGCTGGACGACCTCGAGCTCGCGGGCGAGGATCTCGGACAGCCGCCGCAGCCGCTTCGCCACGTCGACCTCCTCGAGCAGCTCCTGCTTCTCCTCGGTCGGGATCCGCATCGCGCCGGCGATCAGATGGACGAGCGCCGACGGGTCGTCGACGTTGGTGACCGCGAGCTGGAGCTCCTCCGGCAGGTAGGGGATCCCCTCGATGATCGTGCTGAAGGTGTTCTGAACGTTGCGCGTCAGCGTCTCGAGCTCCGGCGAGGGCTCGACGACGTCCGGAAGCGCCGAGATCCTCGCGACCAGGTAGGGCTCCTCGGCCACGTAGTCCTCGATCCGCACCCGCTCGGTTCCCTGGACGAGCACCCGCGCGGTCCCGTCGGGCACCTTGATCATTCGTGCGATCACGCCCACGACCCCTACGTCGTAGAGCTCGTCGGGGCCCGGCTCGTCCGCCTCGGGATCGCGCGAGGCGACCATCACCAGGGTGCGCTCACCCGATAGGACGTCGTCGACGAGCTTGATCGAGCGCGGCTGGCCGACCGCGAGCGGGGTCAGGGTGTCGGGAAAGGTGACGGTGGCCTTGAGCGGCAGCACCGGCAACGCCTGAGGGAGCGGCTTTCCCTCGCGCTCGCGAATCGCCTCCTCGATGTCGGGGGTCTCGACGACCTCGATTCCCGGGCCGCCGTCCTCGTCAATCGCGCGATCTGCGAGCAGATCGCGCGGTTCGCGTCCCTCCGCCTCCGTAGGGTCGCGCTCGATCATCGGGCTACTCCTCCAGGCGCCTGACCGGAACGCTATGGGTGCCCTCGCGCTGCTCGACGAGCGGGAGCACGAGGCGGAGCACGCCGTCCTCGTAGGTCGCCGTGGCTTCCTCGGCGTTGACGTCGGCGTTCAGCCGGATCACGCGCCGGAATGGGCCGGTCTCGATCTCGAGCTGCTGGTAGACCCGGCCCTCGGTCTCCTGAACCGCGCGCTCGCCGCTGATGACGAGCTCGCGACCGGAGATCTCGAGGCTGACAGCGGACGGATCCAGTCCTCCGAGGTCCGCCTTCACCACCGCCTTCGGCGACTCCTCGCCGCAGTAGTAGACGTCGACCTTGGGCGAGAACCCGGCCGCGCGGCGGGTGCCGACGATCGGTCGTTCCCAGAACACCCCCATCAGCTCGTCCATCTCACGCCGCATTCGGTCGAAGTCGGTAAACAGATCTCGTCGAGGCACCTAACTAAGAGTAGCCCCGTTCAAACCTCGTACACCGCTCCCTCTCGGGCGACCTCGACCGGGCCTCCGAACGTATCGCGGCCCTGTTCGGCCGCCCACTCCCGGTCGAGCTCGTCGGAGATGTGCGTCAGCACCACCCTGCGGGCACCCGCGCGGCGCGCGTGCTCACCGGCCTCCGCCGGTGTCATGTGGCCGCGCTCGCCGGCGCGCTCGGGGCGCGGCAGGGTCGCCTCGACGATCAACAGGTCGGTGTCGCGCGCTGCCTCGACCAGCTCCTCGGAAGGGCGGCAGTCGGCGCTGTAGGTGAACCGACCCACCCTGTTGGCAGAGGTGAAGTTGATCGCGTACGTCGTCGTGAAATGGGGCACCTCGTGGAAGCTCGCGCGCAGATCCCCCACCGCCAGCGGCCGGGTCGGGTCGTACTCGGTGAGCCGGAACGCCTTGTCGAGCAGATCGTCGTTGCCGAACGCCCCAGCGATGCGATGGAACGTCCTTCGCGCTCCGGGCGGCGCGAGAAGGCGCGGCCTTGCGGGATCGTTCGTGCCCGGCCACTCCGCTATCGGTACGGGCTGCTGGCGGGGCGCGTAGGTGAGGGCATACGCGTACGGGACGAGGTCGAGGACGTGGTCGGCGTGCAGGTGGGAGATCAGCACGGCGTCGACGGTCGTGTAGTCGCGGTGCATCCGAAGCTTCGAGAACACGCCGTTGCCGCAGTCGAGCAGCACCGCACTGTCGCCTTCCTCGATCAGGTAGCCGCTGCATGCGCCTCCCGCGTCCTCCCACGAGGGGGACTTTCCAAGAACCGTGACCTGCATGTGCGGATGACCATAAATGCCCGCGGCGTGGTCCGCTCCCGCGTCCGCCGTCGCGGTGCAAGCGGCGACTCAACCGTCGCGCAGGCTCAGGCGGGTTGCGCGAGGCTGTCGTTGAGCGCGACCTCTTGACCCGGGTCGCGCAGCAGCAGCGCCGGCTGGCGGGGTGGCACGAGCCCGTGCGGGCCGTCGGGGCGGAATGTCGAGCACGGCGTGTCGCGTTCGAGGGCGCAGAGTCCCTTGCAACGGAAGAAGCACTCGTCGCAGGTCGGGGCCTTCTTCTTGCGCTTGGGACTCGACGGGGTCACCTGCGGCCATCTTGCCACGGAGTCCCCGGCCCGCAAGTCCGCTTTCTCGCAAAGCGCTGTTTCTTCGCCCCGTTCGCTTCCGCGACGGCGAGCAGATGGCCGCTCCCTCGGAAAGTTTCTAGAATTACGCCATGGCGCAAGAGACCACGAACCGGCTCTCGGCGTCGCCGCGGCTGTTCGACAGCCGGTTCCTCGACTTCTTCTCCCGCATCCACCCCGCCGTTCCCGCGGTCGTCTTCGTCCCGGTGATCGCCGTGATGATCGGGCTCGGGCTGGACGGCGGATACAGCGTTCTGCAGATAGCGCTGCTCGTCGCGGGCGGCCTGCTGCTCTGGACGCTGACCGAGTACTGGCTGCACCGTCTGCTGTTTCACTGGGAGCCGAAGTTCCGCTACGGCGACAGGCTCCACTTCATCATCCACGGGGTCCACCACGACCACCCCAACGACCGCATGCGGCTGGTGATGCCTCCCGCCCTGAGCATCCCGCTGGGGCTGGCATTCCTGGCCCTGTTCGTGCTCGTCTTCGGGACCCCCGCCGCGTATCCGCTCTACGCCGGTCTGCTGGTCGGCTACCTCACCTACGACTACACCCACTACTACCTCCACCATCACACACCGAAGACCCGACTCGGCAAGCGGCTGCGCGAGCAGCACATGCGACACCACTTCCAGGATCACCGCTACGGGTTCGGTGTCTCCTCTCCCCTGTGGGACGTCGTCTTCCGCACCCTTCCCCGCCGTCGGGCGGGCTAGCGCCGCAACACGCCAGTCACTAGCACCGCCGCCGGTGTGTGCATTTCACACCGCGCCTCTTTACCATCAACCGCTACACACCGTTCACAGACGGAACGGTCCCTCCGAGGAAAGGACGTCTTCACATGTCGCAAGTTCTCGACCAAGCGCGATCGCTGATCGAAGCGCGGTTGAAGGAGCTCGACGAGGAGCGCAAGCATCTCGAGCGCACCCTCGCCGACCTCACGCACGGCAGGGTGGGGCGGCGGCGCCCGGGGCGCCCGCGCGGGTCGACAACCAGGCGCCGGCGTCGCCGCCGCGGCGGGACGCGGGCCGACCAGGCGCTGAAGATCGTCTCCGAGAACCCCGGGATCACCGCATCGGAGATCGCCAAGCGGATGCGGATCAAGCCCAACTACGTGTACCGCGTGATGGGCGAGCTCCAGAAGGAGAAGCGGGTCCGCAAGCGCGGGCGCGGTTACACCGCGGCCTGAAACAACTCGCGCGATCTGCGAGCAGATCGCGCCCGAACGATCGCGCGATGTGCAAGCACATCGCACGGTTTGTGAATAGCTAAAGGAGGCCCAGGTTCTTGACCGCGTCGCGCTCGGCGATCAGCTCGCCGACGCTTGCGTCGATTCGCTCGCGGGAGAAGCCTTCGATCTCGAGTCCCTCGACGATGCTCCACTCCCCTCCCGAGCAAGTACAAGGAAAGCCCGAGATCAGTCCCGCCTCGACGTCGTACGTCCCGTCCGAGGGGACACCCATCGAGACCCAGTCGCCGTCCGGCGTACCGCTCACCCAGTCGCGAACGTGGTCGATGGCGGCACTCGCCGCCGACTTGGCACTCGAGGCGCCGCGCGCCTCGATCACCGCTGCGCCGCGCTTCTGCACCGTCGGGATGAACTCATTCACGAGCCACTCACGATCGTCGACGACCTCCGGCGCGGGCCGCTCGCCGATCAGCGCGTGAGTGATGTCGGGGTACTGGGTGGTGGAGTGGTTGCCCCAGATCGTCATCCGGCGCACATCGCGCACGTGGGCCCCGGCCTTGCGCGCGAGCTGCGCCTTGGCGCGGTTGTGGTCGAGGCGCATCATCGCCGTGAACCGCTCCCGCGGCACGTCGGGCGCGTTGCTCATCGCGATCAGGCAGTTCGTGTTCGCCGGGTTGCCGACCACCAGGACCTTGACGTTGTCGGCGGCGTGCGCGTTGATCGCCTCGCCCTGAGGCCTGAAGATCCCGCCGTTCGCCTCGAGCAGGTCGGAGCGCTCCATCCCCTTGCCGCGCGGGCGCGCGCCTACGAGCAGCGCGACGTTCGCGCCCTCGAACGCGATGTTGGCGTCGTCCGTGATCTCGACCGACTCGAGCAGCGGGAAGGCACTGTCCTCGAGCTCCATCACGACCCCCGCGAGCGCCTTCATCGCGTCGGGGATCTCGAGCAGGCGCAACTCGACCGTGGTGTCGCGGCCGAGCATGTCGCCGCTCGCGATCCGTGGCAGCAGCGCGTAGCCGATCTGGCCGGCGGCGCCGGTGACGGCGACCTTCACGGGATCTCCGTTCACGTCATTACCAATGTTCGCGCTCGGCCCAACATCAAATTCCCCGCCCGCTCCCACCATTGGAGAGCCTCGCGCTCACTGCCTCGATCACGGCGTCGGCGAACTCCGACGTTCCGACCGCAGACGGGTCGTCGCGAGTCGGCTTGAGGTCGTAGGTCACCTTGTCCCCCTCTCGGATCACCTCCGCGATCGCGTTCTCCATCCGCTCGGCGGCGTCGTCCTCGTCGAGGTGGCGCAGCATCAGCACGCCGGAGAGCATCAGCGCCGTCGGGTTGACCTTGTTCTGGCCCTTGTACTTCGGGGCCGAGCCGTGCGTAGCCTCGAACATCGCGGCCTCGGTCCCGATGTTTGCTCCCGGCGCGAGCCCGAGCCCCCCGATCATCCCCGCGCCGAGGTCGCTGACGATGTCCCCGTACAGATTGGGCAGCGCGATCACGTCGTACTCCTCCGGACGCGAGACGAGCTGGTTGCAGAGGTTGTCGATGATCCGATCCTCGAACTCGATCTCGGGGTGGCGCTCGGCCACCGAGCGCGCGGTCTCGAGGAAGAGGCCGTCCGAGAACTTCATGATGTTCGCCTTGTGCGCGGCGGTGACCTTGCGCCGCCCGTTTCGCTCCGCGTACGAGAACGCGGCCTCGACGATCCGATCGGAGCCGAACACCGAGATCGGCTTGATCGAGATCCCGGCGTCTTCGCGCACGGGTGCGTCGTGTTGGGCGAGGAACTCCCGCAGCTCCTCGTTCTCCTTGGTCCCCCGCTCGAACTCGATCCCCGCGTAGAGGTCCTCGGTGTTCTCGCGCACGATCACGATGTCGACCGCGTCGAAGTGCGAGCGCACGCCCTCGTACAGCTTGCAGGGGCGGATGCACGCGTACAGGTCGAGCTCCTTGCGGAGCTGGACGTTGATCGACCGAAACCCCGAGCCGACCGGTGTGGTGGTCGGCCCCTTGATCCCGACGCCGTTTCGCTTGATCGACTCCAGGGTGCGGTCGGGAAACGGGTTTCCCTCCTCGCGGTAGACGTCCTCGCCGGCGGGTTGCTCGTCCCACTCGAACTCCACGCCGGTCGCTTCGAGCACCCGGCGGGTCGCCTCGGCGATCTCCGGACCGGTTCCGTCGCCGGGAATGAATGTGACCCGATGCGCCACGGCGGGAATCCTTCCACACGCCGGTTGGCCGGCTCGCGCTACCGAGTCTGGGAAGATTGGGCGATGGCGAGAGTCGAGCCGCGCCCGGCCGAAGCGACGCATGAGGTGTTCAACCAGTCGACGCCGCTCGAGGGCTACAACGTGCTCGCCGAGGATCGACCGCTGCACGAGGCGCTGCGGCGGGAGGGGGCGGAGTGGGCCGAGGAGCGCGCGCTCGAGGTCGGCGAGATCGCCGGACGCGCGCAGACGATCCGGTGGGGATTCGAGGCGAACGAGAACACCCCCAAGCTGCACACCCATGACCGGTTCGGCAACCGGATCGACGAGGTCGAGTTCCATCCCGCCTGGCACGAGCTGATGCGGGTCGGGATCGGGCACGGGCTGCACGCGCTTCCGTGGCGCGAGCCGCAGCCCGGGGCGCACGTCGCCCGAGCCGCGATGTTCATCGTCTTCTCGCAGGCCGAGGCCGGCGTCGGGTGCCCGATCTCGATGACCTACTCGGCAATCCCGGCGCTGCGCGCCCAGCCCGAGCTCGCCGAGGAGTGGGAGTCGCGGTTCATGTCGCTCTCCTACGACGGCGAGCGGCTGGTCCCCGCCCCGGACAAGGCCGGGGCCCTGTGCGGGATGGCGATGACCGAGAAGCAGGGGGGCTCGGACGTGCGCGCGAACACCACGGTCGCGCGGGCGCTGAACGGCGGCGGCCCGGGCGCGGAGTACGAGATCACGGGCCACAAGTGGTTCTGCTCGGCGCCGATGTGCGACGCGTTCCTGGTACTCGCCCAGGCGGACGGCGGCCTCTCGTGCTTCCTGCTGCCCCGATTCACGCCCGACGGCGAGCGCAACGGCTTCCACATCCAGCGGCTCAAGGACAAGCTCGGCAACCGATCCAACGCTTCGAGCGAGGTCGAGTTCCGGGGCGCGTGGGCGCGGCTGATCGGCGAGGAGGGCCGCGGCGTCCCGGCGATCATCGAGATGGTCAACCACACGCGGCTCGACTGCACGATCGGCTCGACGGCGGGGATGCGGGCCGGGGTCGCGATGGCGACACACCACTGCTCGCAGCGGTCGGCGTTCGGGAAGCTGCTGATCGACCAGCCGCTGATGCAGAACGTGCTGGCCGACCTCGCGGTCGAGTCCGAGGCGGCGACCGTGTCGGCGATGAGGCTCGCGCGAACGTACGACGAGGACGCGCCTGAGCTCCGCCGCCTCGCCACCCCGGTGCTCAAGTACTGGATCTGTAAGCGCGGTCCCACACATGCCGTCGAGGCGCTCGAGTGCTTCGGCGGCAACGGGTACGTCGAGGAGTCCGGGATGCCGCGGCTGTACCGCGAGAGCCCGTTGAGCTCGATCTGGGAGGGCTCGGGGAACGTCCAGTGCCTCGACGTGCTGCGGGCGATGGCGCGCAGCCCCGAGTCCGTCGACGCCTTCTTCGCCGAGGTCGACGAGGCCGCAGGCGCCGAGCCGCGGCTCGACTCCTATGCCGCGTCGGTGCGAGAGGAGCTCGCCGATCTCGACGCGATCGAGGCCCGCGCTCGCCGTGTGGTCGAGCGGATGGCGCTCGCACTCCAGGGCTCGCTGCTCGTCCGCTTCGGCGACCCGGCGGTCGCCGACGCGTTCTGCGCCTCGCGGCTCGCGGGCGAGTGGAGCGGCGCCTTCGGCACCCTCCCGGCCACCACCGACTTCGACGCGATCATCGAGCGCCACACGCCGCGGGTCTAGTAAGCCGAGCTTCGCGTTAGTCGAGCCAGCGCTCGTCGAGCCGGCGCACGACCGCCTCGATCAGACGGATCGCGTCGGCGAGGGTCGCGTAGTCGACGTTCTCCGGCACGTCCGTCGGCCAGTGGTAGTTCGCCGGCTGCTTGAGCTCGGTGCAGGAGCACAGCGCCGCGCACTGATAGCCGGCGGCAAGCGGGAACACCGCGTCGGTCGCGTTGCGAAGCCGCAGGTTCGGAACCAGCCGCAGGCCGAGCTGGGCGGCAAGGTCGTCCAACAGCGCAAGCGACTGCTGCGGGTACTCCCGCATCCTCAGCATCCCCTCACCTCGCAGCACCGTGAGGTGCGGCGAGCCGAGGATCTCGAGGCAGAGGAAGAACGTCCGGTCCCGCGGCAGCTCGGCGAAGTGTCGAGCGGCGAACGCCTGCATGCCCTCGCACGTTGCCTCCTCGGAGGTGGACACGAGCATCACCCGCAGCTTCTCGGTGGGGCGCTCGGCCAGGGCGCGGGCGATCGCGATCAGGGCGGCAACGGCGGTGGCGTTGTCGTTCGCGCCCGGCACCGTGGCGCGCGACCCGATGTCCGCAAACGTCGCGGCCGAGCCGGCGGACAGGATCGTTCCCATCCAGCTCAGCCAGCGGCTCCCGGTGATGGCGCCCGCGGCCGCCAAAGCCGGGCCGCCTACCACGGGAAGCATCAGCGGCGGGCTCGTGTCCAGGCGAGCGAACAGGCCGGGCATCAGCCGCTCGAGCCGCTTCGGTGTCTCGGGATCGAACAGAAGACCCGACCGGGGGGCGTCGTGGTGAGCGAGGAGGACGAGCGTGCGCTCGGCATCCGCCGGCCCCACCTCGGCCACCACCTGCGAGGCCTCGCGTCGGGGAAGCAGCCTGCGCAGGCGCTTGCGGTACGGCGGGGTGTCGTCCGCCGCAGCCGCTGCGGCCACCGCGCCGACCGCCGCCCCGATTGCCCGCCGGCCGCGAAGCGCGGCAACGCCGGCAAGCGCTCCAGCCGCGCTGGTCAACCCCAGGGGCCACCAGTAGGTCCCATGAGCGTCCTCGGTCTCGATCCGAGCAGGGGCGTCGTGCTCGGACAGCCGCGCGATCAGCCACTCGGCCGCCTCCCGCTCTCCCGCGGACGCGCTCGGTCGGTCGATCGCGCACAAGCCCTCGACCTGTGCTCGCAGCCACGATTCCGCCAACCACGGGGCGCGCGTGCCGGTTGATTTCGCGGCAGTCGCCATCTGGAGACCGAGAAACCTACCGGGCGGAGGCGTGCCGCAACCTAATATGGAGGCATGCCCGCGGGCTCCGGACTCACCCTGTTTCGGATCTGGGGTATTCGGATCTCAGTCGACCTGTCGTGGTTCCTCGTCCTGTTCCTGGTGATCCTGTGGCTGTCCGGGTTCTACCGCGGGGTGCTCGACAGCTCGACGGAGGCGGTCGGCCCGTACCTGCTGGCGCTGATCAGCGCCCTTCTCTTCTTCGCTTCGATCCTGCTCCACGAGCTCGGTCACGCTTGGGTAGCCCTCCGTCACGGGATCGGCATCGGGGGGATCACGCTGTGGATGTTCGGGGGCGTTGCGCGCCTCCAGCGAGACTCGGACTCCCCGGCGACCGAGTTCAAGGTCGCGATCGCGGGACCGATCGTCACCCTCGCGATCGTGCTGATCTCGGGGGCGCTCGGCGTCGCGATCGCGGGGGGCTCCGACTTCCAGGACGCGATGATGGTCGAGGAAGGGGCCCAGATCTCCGGCGCCCTCGCGGTGATCGCGTGGCTGACGAGCATCAACCTGCTCGTGCTGGTGTTCAACCTGATCCCGGCATACCCGCTCGACGGCGGCCGCATCGCGCGAGCCGCCGCGTGGCGGGTCACGGGAGATCGCAACAGCGCCACGCGCTTCGCGGCCACCCTCGGCCAGGGGTTCGCGTGGCTTCTGATCGCGTTCGGCCTCTACCTGCTGATCGACGGCGACCCGCTCGGGGGAATCTGGCTCGGCGTGCTCGGGTTCATCCTCTACCAGTCGGCGCGCGCAGCCCAGGTCCAGAGCGATGTCGCCAGCCGGATCAGCGGGATGACGGTCCGGGACGTGATGGACCGCGAGCCGGTCGCGATCCCCGAGCAGACGAGCGTCGAGACGGCGCTCGACGAGTACTTCCTCCGCTACCGGTGGCCGTGGTTCCCGGTCGTCGACGCCGCGCAGCGATTCCGCGGCCTGCTCAACCGTGGCGCAGCCGACGCCGTTCCGGAGCTGAGGCGCACCTCGGCGACCGTCGGCGAGGTCGCCGACCTCGACCCCGCGGGTGAGCTGCGCGTCCCCGAGGACGCCCCGCTCGAGTCGCTGCTCGGCAACGAGAATCTGCGCCGGTTGGGCGGTCTGCCCGCGGTCGACTCCGAGGGGCGGCTGATCGGCGTGATCACCATGAACCAGGTCGGCCGAGCGCTGCGCACCGCGCTGTCGAGCGGCCCGGGGGACGGATAGTGCCCAGCGGCGGCGGACGTTCGGGATAGGATCACCCGGCTTTGCCCGAGCACGACGTCCTGGTAATCGGAGCGGGCCTCGCGGGCCAGCGGGCGGCGCTTGCCGCGGCCGAGGAAGGCGTCTCGGTGGGGATCATCAGCAAGGTCCATCCGGTGCGCTCGCACTCGAACGCGGCGCAGGGCGGGATCAACGCCGCGCTCCAGCCCGACGACTCGTGGGAGTCCCACGCCTTCGACACCGTCAAGGGCTCCGACTACCTCGGTGACCAGGACGCGATCGAGATCATGTGCCGCGAGGCGCCCGAGGAGATCCTCCACCTCGAGCACCTCGGCGTCACGTTCCACCGCAACGACGAGGGCAAGCTCGGAACGCGCGCCTTCGGCGGCGCGTCCGCCGCCCGCACGTACTACGTCGCCGACATCACCGGCCAGGCGATCATGCACGTGCTGTACGAGCAGCTGATGAAGTACGAGGAGCTGATCGACCGCTACGAGGAGTGGTTCACGACCGGGCTGGTCCTCGACACCGACGGCAACTGCGTCGGGGCGATCATCCGCAACGTCGCCGACGGCTCGCTGGAGCTGTTCACGGCCAAGTCGACGATCCTCGCGACCGGCGGCAACGGTCAGATGTTCCGGCCGACGACCAACGCGCTGATCTGCACCGGCGACGGCATCTCGCTTGCCTACCGCGTCGGCGCCGAGCTGATGGACATGGAGATGATCCAGTACCACCCGACGACGCTGGCCGGAAAGGGCTTCCTGATCACCGAGGGCGCGCGCGGCGAGGGGGCGCACCTGCTGAACGCCCAGGGCGAGCGGTTCATGGAGCGCTACGCGCCGAACAAGATGGAGCTCGCCTCGCGCGACGTCGTGTCGCGCGCCGAACAGACCGAGATCAACGAGGGCCGGGGGTTCCCCGACGGGACCGTCGCGCTCGACATCACCGTCGTGCCGCGCAAGCGGATCCACGAGGCGTTGCGCGAGATCGTCCTCGTGGGTCGCGACTTCGCCGGTGTCGACATCACGCGCGAGCCGATCCACATCACGCCGGGCAACCACTACACGATGGGCGGCGTGAAGACCGACGTGCTGGGGCGCACGAACGTCGCGGGCCTGTACGCGGCGGGCGAGGTCGCATGCGTGTCGGTGCACGGCGGCAACCGGCTCGGCGCCAACTCGCTGCTCGACACGCTGATCTTCGGGCGCCGCTCCGGTGAGCATGCCGCCGAGCGGGCCAAGAGCGCCAACCCGCACGCCGCCGTTCCGTGGCGGAAGGCGCTCGCCGACGAGGAGCGCCGCATCGGCGAGCTCGTCGGCCGCGAGCGCGGATCGGGGCGGCGGATCTCGACCCTGAAGCAGGAGCTCGGCGACACGATGAACGAGCACCTCGGGGTGTTCCGCCACGCGGAGGGGATCCAGGTCGCGCTCGACCGGGTCAGGGCGCTCGCCGAGGACTTCCGTAGCGCGTACATCGACGACCGGAGCACGGTGTTCAACCAGGACGTGCTCGGCGCGATCGAGCTCGGTTACCTGCTCGACAACGCAGAGGCCACCTGCGTCGCCGCGCTTCACCGCACCGAGAGCCGTGGTGCACAGTTCCGGACCGACTTCCCGGAGCGCAACGACGATGAGTGGCTGAAGCACATCGACCTGGCGATGAACGAGACCGGGCCCGAGATCTCCTACTCGGAGGTGACGATGACCCAGTGGGAGCCCGAGGAGCGGACCTACTAGGGTCCCGCCAGCGCGATGGCCGATTTCACCCTCCAGGTCCGCCGCTACCAGCCGGAGTCCGGCGACGGGCCGTACTGGCAGCGCTACGACGTCGACCTCGACCCCACGCTGAGCGTGCTCGACGGGCTGCTGCAGGTCCGCGACCGGCAGGACGGGACGCTGGTCGTGCGCTGCTCGTGCCGGGCGGCGATCTGCGGCTCGTGCGGGGTGAAGGTCAACGGCGAATCCACGCTCGCATGCAAGACGAGGCTCTCGGACGCGCACGAGTACGCGAACCGCAGGAACAAACCCGCCAGCAACCGCACCGCCCCCGGACGCGAAGCGGAGGAGGCGGTGCGACCTATTTTGGTCGAGCCGATGGGGAACATGCCGGTGATCAAGGACCTCGTCACCGACATGGAGTCGACCCACTGGACGAAGATCCGCCGCGTGACGCCATGGCTGCTTCCCGAGGGCGATCCACCCGAGCGCGAATACGTCGTCCCCCCTGAGTCGATGATCGACGTCACCCAGTCGATGGCCTGCATCCAGTGCGGCGCCTGCGTCTCCGCGTGCCTCTCGATGGAGGCGGACCCCGGAGTTCATCGGACCGGCGGCGCTGGCGAAGGCGTACCGGTTCGTCGGCGACCCGAGGGACGCCCAGCACGAGGAGCGGCTCTACGACCTCGCCCAGGACCCGCACGGGATCTACGACTGCACGCACTGCTTCGGCTGCATCGACGCGTGCCCCAAGGGCGTCGCGCCGATGGACCAGATCATGCGTCTGCGCCGCCTCGCCGCCGACGAGTACGGCATCGACGACGTCAACAACGGGCGGCGCCACGAGGCCGCGTTCACGAAGATCATCGAGGACAAGGGCACGCTCGACGAGTCGCTTCTGCTCCAGGAGTCCTACGCGCCGGGGGTCAAGGGCAAGCTGAAGCCGAGCGGCGGCGCGATCAAGGGCCTCATCGGCTCCCTCCCAACGGCGCTGCGCGGGATCAGGACGGGCAAGATGCGCTCGCTCGCGAAGCTGATTCCCGGCGTCCACCCGAAGCTTCCCCCCGACGCTCAGGAAAGCGTGAAGGAGATCTATGCGCACGCGGAGGAGCACCGCGAGGAGCTCAACCTCTACATCCGGGGCGAGGAGCCCGACGAGCAGGCGCCGGAGGAGGCCGTGGAGCCGGAGCCGGACGAGGAACGTGACCGCTGATGGCAACGCGAACCCCGCCGCCCCCGGACGCGGAGCGGAGGAGGCGGCGGGAATGATGAAGGTCGCTTACTGGCCGGGGTGCGTCTCGAGGGGGTTCACGCCTGAGCTCCACGGGTCGATGGCGCTCGTCGCCGAGCGGCTCGGGATCGAGCTCGTCGAGCTCGACCGCGCGAACTGCTGCGGCGCGGGCGTGATCGCGGAGCACAACCAGGAGCTCGTCGACACGCTCAACGCGCGCACGTTCGCCCTTGCCCAGAAGACCGGGCTGCCGATGATGAACATCTGCTCGACCTGCCAGGGGGCGCAGTCGGAGTGCCAGGAGCGCCTCGACGCCGACTCCGCGTATCGCGCCCACATCAACGAGGCACTCGCGTCCGAGGGGCTCACCTACCAGCGAGGGGTCACGAACAAGAACTTCCTCTGGCTGCTGGTCGAGGACTACGGTCTCGACGAGCTGCGCAAGCAAGTCAAGGCCCCGCTGGAAGGGCTTCGCATCGGGCCGTTCTACGGCTGCTACGTGCTGCGGCCCAAGCACCGCCTCGGCTACGACGAGCGGCCGGAGCGCGACCTCTACCTCGAGCAGGTGATCGAGGCGCTCGGCGGCGAGGTCGTCGAGTACTCGGGGGCCCGCAAGTGCTGTGGGTTCCCGATCATCACGATGAACCGCGAGACCTCGCTTCGCCAGGCGGGCACGCATATCGAGGACGCGCTCGACGCGGGTGCCGACTGTCTCGTCACCCCGTGCCCGCTGTGCCACCTGAACCTCGACATGCAGCAGCCCGAGGCGGCGAAGATCACCGGCCTCGAGCTCGGCCTGGCCGTGCTCCATCTCCCCCAGCTCGTCGGCCTCGCGCTGGGCTACACGCCGAAGCAGCTCGGGATGGGCAAGCACATCGCCTCGACCGAGTGGGTCGAGGAGCGGCTCTCGACCGTCGCGGCCTAGGCCTCCCTCGCTCGCTGCTCCATCCGGCGTTCGATCCAGCGTGCCCCGACGGTGTCCGTGAGGCCGTGGGCGACGATCGACGACAGGATCACGAAGGCGGCGACGTCGAACACGAGCGAGCCGTGCGCCACGCTCCGGTCGAGCACGAACAGGGCGAACAGCATCGAGGCCACGCCCTTGGGCCCGAACCACGCGATGAACAGCTTCTGGGGTCGGGGAAGCCTGGTACCGGCGAGCGCCGCCACCACGGCCACCGGGCGCGCCACCAGGAGCGCTAACGGTATGAAGACGAACAACGCCCACACCGGGCCCTCGTAGCCGGTGGCGACGATCAGCGCCCCGAAGAGGAAAAACGTGATCACCGCGAAGATCGAGCTCACGTTCTCGGCGAAGTCGACGAAGCTGTCCGGGACCTCGTGCTCGGTCGCGCCGAGGGCGATGCCGGCGACGAACGCGGCGATCAGCCCGTTGCCGAATGTGACGTCGGCGAGGCCGAACGCGGCGAGCCCGAACCCGACCGCATAGATCCCCTCGTAGCGCGCGGTGATCCCCCCGCCCGGGAGGCGGTTGTGGAGGCGTCCGCCGATCAGGCCGAGCACGACTCCGACGACGACGCCGAACGCCGCTTCGCCGAGCAGCTCCAGCGCTTCCGAGCCCGCGTCCCCACCCGGCGAGGCGAGCACGAGGAAGAAGAGCACGAAGGGGAGCGCAAGGCCGTCGTTCAGCCCCGACTCGAGGTTGAGCGTGTGACGGACCACGGCCGGCACCCGCTGGGCGGTTACGACCGCGGACGTGACGACGGGGTCGGTCGGCGACAGCACCGCCGCGAGCAGGAACGCCTCCGCCCAGGTGAGATCGGCGAACAGCGTGTGCGCGCCAAGCGCCAGCAGGACCATGGTGATCGGCATCGCGACGGCAAGCGCTCGCGCCGGCGGCCCCCAGTGCCTGCCGAGCAGCTCGCGCTCGACGAACATCCCGTCGGAGAACAGGGTCAGGACCAACGCCAGCTCGATCATCTCCACGACGCCGGGGTCGCCGGTGTGCACCGAGATCACGTCGGTGGCAGCGAGCCCGAGCCCGACCGCGACCGCAAGCACGGAGATCGACAGCACGGTTCCCCGCATCACACCCGACAGGGACGCGGACACGGCCAGGAGCAGGCCTACGATCAGCAGCGCATCGCCGAACCCGATGTCCACGCCGAGAAGGGGCCGGCCTCAGCCGACCCGGACGGGCTCGCGAGCGGCGCGAACCTGACCGCGGCGGTGCAGCAGCTCGGCGACCTGGACGGCGTTGGTGGCCGCCCCCTTGCGCAGGTTGTCCCCCACCACCCACAGGTTGAGGCAGCGCTCGTGGGAAGTGTCGCGCCGGATCCGCCCGACGAGCACCTCGTCGCGCCCCTCCGCGTCGATCGCCAGCGGATAGATCCCGTCGGCGGGCGCGTCGACCACGACGATCCCGTCCGAGCGCGCGAGCAGCTCGCGGCAGGCGTCCGGCGACAACTCGTCGCGGGTCTGGACGTTCACGGACTCGGAGTGTCCGGTGACCACGGGGACGCGGACGCACGTCGCCGAGATCCCTAGCTCCTCGCCCGTCCCGAGGATCTTCCGCGTCTCGTTCATCACCTTGCGCTCCTCGGTCGTGTAGTCGTCGCCGTCCGAGAACGTCTCCACCTGGGGGATGACGTTGAACGCGACCTGGTGAGGGAAGACCTCGGACTCGGGGCGGTCCCCGTCGAGGATCGCGCGGGCCTGGGTGCGCAGCTCCTCGATCGCGCGCCGTCCCGTGCCCGACACCGACTGGTAGGTGGATACGACGATTCGCTCGATCCCAACCTCGTCCCAGATCGGCTTCAGGGCGACGACCATCTGCATCGTGGTGCAGTTCGGGTTCGCCACGATCCCGTTGTGGGCGTCCGCCGCCTCGTCGTTGATGCCCGCGACAACTAGCGGGACGTCGTCGTGCATCCGCCAGTAGCTCGTGTTGTCGACCACAACGGCGCCGGCCTCCGCGAACCGGGGCGCCCACTCGGCGCTCACCGAGCCGCCGGCGGAGGACAGCACGATGTCGAGACCCTGGATCGTGTCCGGAGAGAGCGGCTGGATCTCGAGGCTTTGCCCGTCGAACTCGACCCGCTTGCCGGCGGAGCGCTCGGATGCGAACAGGACGACCTCGCGCGCCGGGAACTCGCGCTCCGCGAGCACCTCGAGGATCGTCGAGCCGACCGCGCCCGTGGCGCCGACGACTCCTACGCGATAACCGTTCGCGCTCACGAGGTCACCCTCGGCCGGTGCTCCTCCCCCGCCGGCTCCTCGCGCCGGACGGCGTCCTCGCCGAGCTCGAACGCCTCGTGAAGCGCCTTGACCGCACCGGGGACCTGGTCCGCGGCGACCACGCACGAGATCTTGATCGGGGAGGTGGAGATCATCTCGATGTTGATGCCCTGGTCGCCGAGCACCTTGAAGACCTTCGCGGCGACGCCCGGATGGCTCCGCATCCCGGCTCCTACGATCGACACCTTCCCGATCCGCTCGTCGGTCTGGACGCCGGTCGCCAGCTCGAGCGGCGAGATCACCGAGACCGCTGTCTCGAGCTCGTCGCCCGCGACCGTGAACGAGAGGTCGGCGCCGTGCTCTGCCTCCACGGGCTCGTTCTGGATGATCATGTCCACGTTCACGTTGGCGTCGGCGAGCGTGCCGAAGATCGTGCCCGCCACGCCGGGCTCGTCGCGGACGCCGGTCATCGTCACGCGGGCCTCCTCCTCGGAGTGGGTCACGGCTGTCACCAGCGGTCGTTCCATGGTCTCGTGCTCTGCGAGCACGAGGGTACCGGGGGCGTCCTCGAACGAGCTGCGGCAGTGGATTCGCACGCCGTGGTTGCGCGCGTACTCCACCGCACGCAGCTGAAGCACCTTGGCGCCCGACGCCGCCATCTCGAGCATCTCCTCGAACGAGACGACGTTCAGCTTGCGGGCGTCGGTGACGATGCGGGGGTCGGCGCTGAACACGCCCAGCACGTCGGTGTAGATCTCGCACACCTCGCCGCCGAGCGCCGCGGCCAGCGCCACGGCCGTGGTGTCCGAGCCGCCGCGCCCGAGCGTCGTCACGTCGCGGCTGTCGCCGGACACGCCCTGGAATCCGGCGACGAGCACGATCCGGTCCTCGGCGAGCTTCTCGCGGATCCGGTCCGCGCGGACGTCGAGGATCCGCGCCTTGGTGTGCGACGAGTCGGTGACGATCCCGGCCTGCGATCCGGTCAGCGAGATCGCGTGATGGCCGAGGTCGTTGATCGCCATCGCGCACAGCGAGCAGGAGATCCGCTCCCCGACCGACAGCAGCATGTCCATCTCGCGCGGCTCCGGATGGCCCGAGACCTCGCGCGCCATCGCCACGAGCTCGTCGGTGTGCCGGCCGCGCGCCGACAGAACTGCGACCACCCGGTGCCCGTTCTCCCGCGCCATGACGATCCGCTTCGCGGCGCGCCTGATGTCGTCCGGCTCGGCGACGGAGGTGCCGCCGAACTTCATCACTATGAGCTCGTTTTGTGCGGGGAGTGCCATTTGGCTTAATCATTATCGCGATGGGTCGGTGGCGGATGCTGCGGGCGATCGTCCTGCTCCCGGGTGCGATGACGGTCCTGCTGCCGGCGGTGCTGATCTACGCCGAGGGAGGCCCGGTGATCGGGTTCGGGCTCGCGGCCCCTCTCGACGCCCTCGTGGTGCTGGCCGGGGCCGCTCTTGTGACCGTCGGGCTCGGGCTCTTCTATCGCACGGTCTCATTGTTCGCGGCGGTCGGGAGGGGCACGCTGGCGCCGTGGGACCCGACGCGCCGGCTCGTCGTGCTGGGCCCCTACCGGCACGTTCGGAACCCGATGATCACCGGCGTGCTGTCGGTGCTGCTGGGGGAGGGGCTGGTCCTCGGCTCGGTGTCGATCCTCGTCGCGGGCGCGATCTTCTTCGCCGTCAACGCGACCTATATACCGCTCGTCGAGGAGCGTGGCCTGATCGAGCGCTTCGGGGACGAGTACCTCGAGTACAAGCGCAACGTCCCGCGCTGGATCCCACGGTTGCGGCCGTGGAGCCGGACCGATGAGTTCCGACCCTGAGGCAGGTCTCAATTCGATAGACCCGGATCTGTGACGTTGCGCACAGATCCATCTTCAAGATATATCGGTGTGATATATTCGGCGCTATATGAAGCTCAGCAACACCGCCTACGTGATCCTGGGTCTCCTTCGCAAGGGCCCGAAGAGCGGGTACGAGATCAAGTCGATCGTCGACCGCTCGGTGCGGTTCTTCTGGACCGCGAGCTACGGCCAGATCTATCCCGAGCTGCGCAAGCTCGCCGAAGCCGGTCTGATCGAAGGAAAGGCCACCCCACAGGGCGGCCGTAAGCGAACCGTGTACCGACTCAATGCCGAGGGCCGGCGCGAGCTTCGTCGCTGGCTCGACGAGCCGCCCGAGGTGTTCGAGTTGCGCGATGAGGGGCTGCTGAAGCTGTTCTTCGCCGGAGCGTCGCCCGGTGCGGCCAGGAAGGCAATCGAGGCGAAGCGCGCCGCCAACGAGGAGACCCTGCGGCAGCTCAGCGAGATCGAGCCGATGGCAAAAGCCGCGCCCGATCGCTTCCCGTACATGGTCCTCCGCTACGGGGTCGCATGGAGCGAGTTCATCATCGAATGGTGCGACTCGGCGCTCGCAGAGCTTCGCGACGAAGAGGAGGAGCAAGCCCGCGAACGCCGGAGGTCGGCCTGATGTTCAACTCACTCGCATCCCTTGCCACGCGACGGAGGGGGACCGTCGTCCTGTTCAGCGTGGTTTTCTTCTTGGCGGCGGGCGCGATCGGCGGCGGCGTCGCCGATCGCCTCGAGCCGTACGGCGCGGACGACCCTGGCACCGAGAGCGTCCAGGCCGACGATCGCCTCGACGCCGCCGGCTACAACGAGGCTGGCGCGATCGTGCTGATCGAGAACGTCGACGTCGAGTCGGGCGAGGGTCGCGAGCGTGTACAGAGCTATGCGCGACAGATCGCCGCCGACCCCGAAGTGGGGGAAGTCTCGAGCTTCTACAGCACCGGCTCGCGCGCTTTCGTGTCCCGCGACGGCGACGCCACGTACCTGAGCGTCCGCTTTACGACCTTGGACGACGACGCGGAGCAGGACGCCGCGACGCGGATCGTCGACGAGCTCGACGGCGAGCCCGGGGTCACGGTCGGTGGCAGCGCCGTGGCCAGCGAGCAGGTCAACACGCAGGTCGAGGAGGACCTGCGCACCGCGGAGCTGTATGCGTTCCCGCTCCTGTTCCTGCTCTCGCTGCTGTTCTTCCGCAGCCTCGTCGCCGCGCTGCTTCCACTGGTCGTCGGCGCCGTGACGATCGTGAGCACGTTGCTGATGCTCACCGTCGCCAGCGAGCTGACCTCGGTCTCGATCTTCGCGCTGAACCTCGTGACCGGGCTGGGCCTCGGGCTTGCGATCGACTACAGCCTGTTCATGGTCTCGCGCTACCGCGAGGAGATCGCCCGGACGGGCCCCGGTCTCGAGGCGATGCGGCGAACGATGGCAACCGCGGGGCGAACCGTTCTCTTCTCGGCCGTGACCGTCGCCGGTGCGCTCGCGGGGCTGCTCGTCTTCCCGCAGAGGTTCCTTTACTCGATGGGCCTCGGCGGCTCACTCGTGGCGCTGATCGCGGCCGCGATCGCGCTGATCGTGCTGCCGGCGATCCTCGCGCTGCTCGGCAAGCGCGTCAACGCCCTCGCGCCCGCCTTCCTCCAGAGCCGCGCCGAGCGCGACGCGCGCCCGATGGAGCACGGCTTCTGGTATCGCCTCTCGCGGACGGTGATGCGTGTCCCTGGCCGCATCGCCGTGGCGACCGCGGCGCTTCTGATCGCGCTCGGGATCCCGTTCCTGTCGATCGAGTTCACGACCGTCGACGCCCGCGTCCTCCCGACCTCGGCTGGCGCGCGGCAGGTCGACGACGCGCTGCGCACCGAGTTCCCGCCGTTCCGCACGACGCCGATTCGGTTCGCGGTCGAGGGTGACGAGAGCGACGCGCAGCGAATCGCGCGCGAGGCCGCCCGCACCGAGGGGGTCGCCGCGGTCAATCCGCCCACCGAGCTCGGCGGAGGAGTGTGGGCGGTGGAGGCCGTGTCGAGCAGCGAAGCGCTCACCGAGGAGAGCCAGGACCTGGTCGAGCGGCTACGCGCGGCCCCAGGGGGCGCGCTCGTCACGGGAGACACCGCCCACTTCGTCGATCTCCAGGACAGCCTCGTCGACCACCTGCCGCTCGTGCTGCTGATCGTGGCGGGGGCGACGATCGTGGCCCTGTTCCTGATGACGGGCTCGGTCGTGCTCCCGATCACGCAGCTGCTCATGAACGTGCTCGGGCTGAGCGCCGTGTTCGGGATCCTGGTGCTGATCTTCCAGGACGGCCGCTTCGAGGGCCTGCTCGGCTACACCAGCCAGGGCGCGCTCGAGCCGACCCAGCTCCTGCTGCTGTTTGCGGTCTCGTTCGGGCTCTCGACCGACTACGGAGTGTTCCTGCTATCGCGGATCAAGGAGGCGCGAGACTCCGGCGCTTCGGATTCCGAGGCGACAGCGATCGGGCTCGAGCGCACGGGTCGCATCGTCACCGCGGCGGCGGTGTTGTTCGCGATCGCGATCGGAGCGTTCGTCACCTCCGAGATCGTGTTCATCAAGCAGCTCGGACTGGGCACCGCGATCGCCGTCTTGATCGACGCACTGATCATCCGCTCGCTTCTCGTGCCTTCGCTGATGGAGATGCTCGGGAAGTGGAGCTGGTGGGCGCCGCGGCCGCTCCGCCGCTTCCACGCCAGGATCGGGCTGAGCGAGGCGTAGGCGATCGGGCGCAGGAATGCGCCCATTGGACACCGGGTAGCTATGCTGGCCGCCGGTGTCCATCGGCGCGTCCATATTCCTGATCGCGGCGGGCGCGATCATCCGCTATGCGTTCACGTTCTCGATCGAGGGCGTCGACCGCGAGGCGCTGGGGCTGATCCTGATGATCGCCGGCTTCGCCGGGTTGGGAATCTCGATCCTGTACCTGCTGCTGACGAACGATCGCCGCAACCGCGCCGACGAGTACTACAACCCGCCTCCGCCGTCGGGGCCCGACGACCCCACGCGTCGGCTGCGCTAACTAATCCTCCAGGGATCTCCGCCCCGCGAGCGCCCGTCCCACCGTCACCTCGTCGGCGTGCTCGAGATCGGCGCCGACCGGGAGGCCGCTCGCGAGCCTGGTCACCCGCGCCTTGCCTCTCAGTCGCTCGGCGATGTGGAGGGCGGTCGCCTCACCGGTCGTCGTCGGGTTGGTGGCGAGCACGACCTCCTGGACCTTGCCGTCGTCCATGCGCTCCATCAGCTCCTCGATCTTGAGGTCCTCGGGGTCGACGCCGTCGATCGGCGACAGCGCGCCACCGAGCACGTGATAGAGGCCGCGGTACTCGTGCGTGCGCTCGATTGGGATCACGTCGCCGGGCTCCTCGACGACGCAGATCACGGAGGCGTCGCGGCCCTCGTCGGCGCAGATCCTGCACCGCGGTCCCTCGGCGAGGTTGAAGCACACCTCGCACAGCGTCACCCGCTCCTTCACCTCGCGGATCGCATCGGCGAGCCCGACCGCCTCCTGCTCATCCGAGCGCAGGATGTGGAATGCGAGTCGCTGGGCGGTCCGTTGACCGACCCCGGGGAGCTTCGCGAGCTCGGCGATCAGTCGGTTGATCGGACCGGGCTGCATCGTCATGACGGTAGCGGCAACGCCGCGTAGCCTCGTGCGGCGGCTAGCTGCCCGGCAGTCCCGGAATCCCCGGGCCACCGCCGCCCGGCCCGCCGAGCCCCTGTATCCCCCCCATTCGCTCGCCGGCGAGCGCCTGGGCGGCGCGCAGTGCCTCGTTGACCGCCGCGGTCACCATGTCGGCGAGCACCTCGGCGTCGTCGGGATCGATCGCCTCGGGGTCGATCGTGAGCTCCAGCAGTCGCATGTCGCCGCTCATCTTCACCTTCACCATCCCGCCGCCGGCGCTCGCGTCGACGACCTCGTCCTTGAGCTGCTCCTGGGCCTTCATCATCTCGGCCTGCATCTGCTGAGCCTGCTTCATGAGCTGGTTCAGGTTCATTCCGCCACTTTGGCCGCCCCTCACCGCGCGTCCTCCTCGCCGCTCGTCTCCTCGGCGTCGAATTCGGCCTTGAGTCGCTCGACGAGCTCGTCCTCGCTCAGCTCGCCCTCCGCGCCGTTCGCGTCGTCGGGCTCCTCGTCGCGGTCGAGCACCACGTAGACGGGACGCAGGCTCTCGCCGGCGATCGTGCGGACCGACTCGGCGAGCCGGTCGCGGTTCTCCTGCGCCTCGGCCTTGCGCTTGTTGAACGCCGCGCTGGCCGGAAACCCGACCTCGAGCACGGATCGGTCCGCGTCGACCGAGATCGGGCGCGCCGCCTGGAAGACCGCGGACAGCAGGTCCGACCCCGACTCGCGGACGTGATCGAGGACGGCCGGCCACACCGCGACTATGCGCTCGAGGTCGATCGCCTCGGCCGTCGGTGCTCCACCGGCGATCGGAGAACGATCTCCGGCCGAATCCTCCGCTCCCGCGTCCGGTTCGGCCGGGTCAGAGACAGGCTGTGCGGGTGACGGTCCCGAGTCTTCGACCGCGACGGGGCCGGAGAAACCTCGCTCGAGTCGCTCGACTCGCTGCGCGAGCGCCTCGCGGGCGGGATCGACGTCGGGGCGAGCGGAGCGGAGCAGCGCCAGCTCGAGCGAGGTGCGCGGATCGTCGCCCCACTCGCGGATCGCGCTCAGCGCCTCCGAAAGCTCGTCGATTGCATGCACCAGCGACGCGTCGCCGATGCAGCGGGCCTGAGCGCGGAGCCGCTCCTCGTCTGCGGCCGTGACCGCGAACGCCTCCGGCACCGTGTCGGCGGTCCGGATCACGAGCAGCTGGCGCAGGTGCGCGACGAGGTCGCGCATGAACTGCGACACGTCGCGCCCGGAGCTGGAGAGCCGCTCGACCGCTTCGAGGGCGGCATTGCCGTTCCCGTCCGCGATCGCGCCGGCCGCCGCGAAGATCAGCTCGGAGTCGGCGACCCCGAGCACGGCGAACACGTCGTCGGTCTCGACCGGGCTCCCGCCGTACGCGACGAGCTGGTCGAGCGTGCCGAGGGCGTCCCGGAAGCTGCCGCCGGCCGCGCGCGAGATCGCACCGACCGCACCCTCGTCGATCTCGATCCCCTCGGCACCCGACACCCGCTCCAGGACCTCAGCGATCTGGCGCGCCGCCGGACGCTGGAAGTCGAACCGCTGGCAGCGGTCGACGATCGTCGGCATCACCTTGTGCGCCTCGGTCGTCGCGAGCACGAACACGGTGTTGGGCGGCGGCTCCTCGAGCGTCTTCAGGAACGCGTTCCAGGCCTCCCGGGTGAGCATGTGGGCCTCGTCGATGATGTAGACCTTCCAGCGACCTGCGGCCGGCATGTACCCCACCCGCTCGCGCAGGTCGCGGATGTCGTCGACGGAGCGGTTCGAGGCAGCGTCCATCTCGATCACGTCGAGCGAGGTGCCGGCGGCGATCGCCACGCACGACTCACACTCGCCACACGGCTCGGTGGTGGGGCCGCGCTCGCAGTTGAGGCATCGCGCGAGGATCTTCGCCATCGAGGTCTTCCCGGTCCCCCGCGAGCCGACGAACAGGTAGGCGTGGTGGACGCGGTCCTGCTCGACGGCGTTGCGGAGCGTGCGGACCACGTGCTCCTGGCCCACCACCTCGTCGAAGGTCTGGGGGCGATGGCGGCGGTAGAGGGAGGTTTCGGGCACCACGAGCCAGTGTATCCGCCGACTCGGCGAGGGCTCCGGGAGCGGCCCGCGGCACCGCTACTGTGCACCGCTCAGTGGACGGCGAGCACTATGCACGCAGGGCCACCGGCGCGCTTATCCCCCTGCTTTGGATCGCGGCGATCGCCCTGGCGCTGTGGCTGGCGTTCCGCCACGGGTTCGCCAACTACGACACCTTCTACGCGCTCGTGTGGGGCGACGAGATCGCGAGTGGCGAGAGCCCCGACCTCGACGTCCTCCTTCCCCCCACGCCGCATCCGCTCGCGACCCTGGCGGGGATCGTGCTGTCGCCGCTCGGCGACGGCGCCGAGGACGCGGTGGTCGCGATCGCGTTCGCCTCGCTGGGCGCGATCGGATACCTGACCTACCGGCTCGGCACGGAGTGGTTCAACCGCGCTGTCGGCGCGCTGGCGGCTGCGATCGTCCTCACCCGGGTCCCGATGCTCGACTTCGGGGTGCGCGCGTACGTCGACATCCCGTACATCGCGCTCGTTCTTGCGGCGCTGCTCGCCGAGACGAAGAGGCCGCGCGCGGGGTGGCCGGTGCTGGCGCTTCTGGCCGCGGCCGGCCTGCTGCGCCCCGAAGCGTGGCTGTTCTCCGGCGCATACCTGCTCTTCATCACCTACGGCAAGTTCACGAGTGAACTTGCCGGTGCTCGTCGGCCGCCTCGGCGCGGGCGCCGTCTTCTGGCACCAGTCAAGGCCCTCTTTCGCCCCGGCGAGCTGCTCGGGCTCACGGTGCTCGCAGTCTCGGCACCCGTGATCTGGGCGCTCAGCGACCTCGCGTTCGCCGGCGACGCCCTGTACTCCCTCACCGGGACCCAGGACACGGTCGACACGCTCGAGCGCGAGACGGGTGTGAGCGGCCTGGTCGGGGAGGCGCCGCAGCGCCTCGGGGAGGTCGTGCGCGAGCCCGTGCTGCTCGGCGGCGCGGTCGGTGTCGTGCTCGCGTTCGTGCTGATGCGGGAACGAGCCCGGCTCCCGCTGGCGGCCGGCGCGCTCGCGATCGCCGCGTTCTCGCTGCTCGCGCTCGGGGGCCTCGCGGTGATCACCCGCTACCTGCTGCTCACCGGCGTGATCGCTTCGATCTTCTGCGCCGTCGCGGTGCTCGGGTGGATGCTGCTCGAGCCCGGCGGTAGGCGCACCGCATGGATCGCCGCCGGGGCATTGGTCGCCCTGGTCCTGATCGCGTTCGCGCCGGCCCAGGCCGACCGCCTCAACGATCTGGGGGACAAGATCGCGAATCAGGATCGGATCCAGGCCGATCTTCACGACCTCGCCGACTCGGGCGCGTTCGAACCGGGCTGCGCGCCAGTGTCGGTGCCGAACACCCGTCCGGTCCCGATGCTCGCGCTGTGGCTCGACCGCGCACCCTCCGGGATCGTCCCCGGCAGACGAGTCGAGGATGGCGAGCTCGTCCCCGCCGAGCCCGTCGAGGGCTACTACGTGCGGCCCGCCTTTCCCGAGATCGGCGACGAGTTCGAGCTCGACCCCAACGATCCCGGCGAACGCAGTGGACGGGTGCCGCCCCGGTTCGAGTTCGTCGAGGTCAACGAGTCCTGGGAGCTGTTCGCCGCCTGTCGGTAGCGCGCCTCTCCCGTCCGGCCGCGACGAGCGCGAAATGGACCGTGCGGTCCGCCGTCGAGAGTGGTCCTCGGACGCTGCCGTCGTGGCGAGCTCGGGCCAGGCTGATCCGCGGCACATGCGGGGAATCGCTTAAGGCTGCTTCCTTCCGGACCTGACCTGGTTCACGGGCCCACATTGCGCGGGACCTGGCCGTCAACGCCGCCCGCGACGGGCCGGGCCCCGATGGCCACGGCCCTCAGGCGGATATTCGGCCCCGCTAGAGCGGATTGCGGGTTCAGGGCACCGCTAATTCCCCGCCTAGCACGGTCCGTCCCGAATCCTAGCGCCGCACGGCGTTGATCGTCGGTGCGCCGCGTCAGCAAGACACCGTGCAGTTCTGGATCGCACGATCATGGATACCGCGCTACTGTCGAGTCCTCAGGTAGGGGATGCGTAACCGCACGACACCATTTGCCGTGCTCGTAGTCGTGGGCGTCGCCGCCGCCGGCTTGCTCCCCGCTGCCGCGATCGGCGAGATGACCAGCACCCAGCTGGGACCGAGGCTATGCGAGACGACGGGGGGCGGGAAGTTCGTCAAGATCCCGGGCTTCCCCGGCGAGAGGATCGACCGCCGGCTGCTGACCGACATCGAGTTCCTGCTCGAGAAGTACAAGCACAAGTTCTTCATCACCGACGGATACTCGACCGACCCCGTTCACTCCCGCAACGGTGAGCATCCGATCGGCCTCGCGCTCGACATCATCCCCGACTTCTCCAGGACCGAGAAGTGGCGCAAGGTCTCCCGGCTTGCCAAGTGGGCCGAGCCGGAGCGGGACGAGCCGCGCGCCCCGTTCCGCTGGGTCGGCTACAACGGGGACGTCAACCACGGCCGCGGCAACCACCTGCATCTCTCGTGGTCCCACTCCGAGACGACGCCGGAGAAGCCGGCGAGGACCGTGTACACGATCAAGTGCCCCGAGGCGGTCGACGAGATCGAGCCGCCGCCCGAGGAGCCGGTCCCGAGTGGGGGCACCAACCCGAAGATCAGCAAGATCCAGCGCAGCGCCGTTCCGGAGAAGCGCTAGTTCATCGACGGGTCGACGGGCATCCTGGCGAGCAGCGCGAGCTCGCCGCCCTGACGTCGCAGCGCCTCCGCCCACAGGTCGCCGTCGCTGAACGGATCGCCTGGGTCGGGCTCGGCGACGATCCACGACTCGGCCTCGAGCTCGCCGTCGAGCTGGTCCTCGCCCCACCCGGCGTGTCCCGCGAACAGACGGATCCGAGTGAGCCCGTCCGGTGGGTGCTCGAGGTCGACGAGCCCGACGTCGCCGACGACGAGCTTTGGCGACAGCTCCGGATCCGGGAACTCCCCCAGCGCCACGACGCCATCGGGCTGGACCGGGCCGCCGATGTGCACAGGCTCGTCCGAGCCGGCGACATCCGCGAGCACCGGCACCGCCTCGCCGACCGTTGTCTCGGAGGGCCGGTTGAGAACCAGCCCGAATGCCCCTTCCTCGGCGTGCTCGACGACAAGTATCACGGTGCGGCGGAACCAGTCCGGCAGCGCCGGAGAGGCGATCAGCAGCTTTCCGCGGAGCGACTCCACGCCGCCATTGTGGCGCTCCTATGATTGACGCAGCGGGCGCGTAGCTCAGTGGGAGAGCGCTCCCCTCACACGGGAGAGGTCGCTGGTTCGAGCCCAGCCGCGCCCATCCCTTTGATCAAC
>CAVWOU010000013.1:0-20282 GCA_963756745.1 uncultured Thermoleophilia bacterium | reverse complement strand
GCGCGCCCGCGCCCGCGACGGCCCGAGAAGCTCATCCCATGCGGATGCGGGCCCGGGGTGCGGGTACCGTACAGCCGTGGACGCCGACATCCGACAGCCGCACGCGATCGCGCACGGCACCGGCCCCGATAGTGCGGAGCGTCTGGGCGCGACCGAGGAGCGGCTGGCGTGGATCTTTGGCTCGCCGCGCTGCGGCAGCACGTGGCTGCTCCATCTGCTGTGCTTTCCGCTGAAGACGACCCCGGGTCACCCGACGGGGATGCTAAGACCGGGCCGGAGAGCGACCCTCAAGCGACGCCTTCGGCACCCGCTCATGCGGTTCCAGCCCGAGGCGGTCGCGATCAACGAGCCGTACCTGCCCCAGCACCTGATCCCACCATGGGCATCCGGGTCCATCCGGAGGATCCGAGCAGCCGCGCGGCAACGACCCTGAACGAGACACGCGGAGCCGATTCGCACTACTCTCGCAACCGAGTACGAGAGCGCCTGGCGGCCCGAACTGCGGCGCCTGATCCTGACCCGCCTCGCGGCCCAGGTCGAGCGCGCCGAACGCGAGCATGCGCTCGCCGACCCGGCGGTAGTCATCAAGGAGCCGAACGGCTCCCACGGTGCAGACCTGATCATGGCGCTGCTTCCGCGGGCTCGTCTTATCTTCCTGGTGCGGGACGCGCGAGATGTGATCGATTCGTTGATGGACGCGATGAGCGGTGGCTGGCTGGACGAGCCGTACATGGGGCGCCTGGATACACCCGAGCAGCGCCTGGCGTTCGCGCGCTCGGAGGCCCGCGTCTGGCTCGAGCGCACCAGGGCCGTCGAGCGAGCCTTCGAGGCACACGATCCGGGGCTGCGCTGGAAGCTGCGCTACGAGGACCTGCGAAGGGATACGGTCGGGACCTTGCGCCCGCTCGTGGACTGGCTCGGTATTCGACGATCCGGCGCCGAGCTACGGACGGCGATCGCCGACAACGCGTTCGAGGCGATTCCACCTGCGGACAAGGGTCCCGGGACCCAGTGGAGGGCCGCAACCCCGGGCCTGTGGCGCGAGCACATGAGCCCGGAGGAGAGGCGAGCGATCGAGGAGGTCATCGGACCAAAGCTAGTCGAGCTCGGATACAACGTCTAGCGCGCGCCTGGGGCCACGTACCGCGCACGGTCGGCGCGGGCTCCTGGCGACTCCGCCGCCGGCTGTCGGTGCCGCATCGCCCGGAGAGGCTTCCCGTATCGTGCACGCCTTGGCGAGCGCGCAGAGCAGGCTGGGGACCGAGCAGGCGACGGTGCCCCGCATCGTGCTGCCGATCCGCAGCGGCGGCCTCGAGCTCACCGACCGGGTGTGCTGGGCGATGCTAGGCGCGGCAATGGTCGTCGCCGCTGCGCTGATCCTCTACCTCAACCGAGGAACCGTCTTCTTCGTCGACGAGCTAGAGCGCTTTCAGAACGGTCCCACGCTCGGGCCCGCGGACGTGATCGAGCCGCACGCAGGGCATCTGACCGCGACATCGAACCTCGTCTACAAGGCGATCCTGGAGACGGTCGGCGCCCACTACGTGCCGTTTCGAGTGCTGATCGTGTCCTGCGTCCTGCTCACGACCGGCCTCTTCTACGTCCTCGTCAAACGGCGGATCGGCGCGCTGCCGGCGCTCGCGCCGACGCTCGTGCTGCTGTTCTTCGGCTCGTCATGGCAGATGATCATCACGGGACTGGGCTTCAACGTCGTGTTCAGCGTCGCGATGGGCCTGGGAGCGCTGCTCGCGCTGGAGCGCCAGGACCGGTTGGGCGACGCGCTGGCGTGTGTGCTGCTGGTCGTCTCGGTCTCGACCCTGTCGATCGGACTCGCGTTCCTGGTCGGGGTCGCCATCTCTGTCCTCCTGGGACGGGATCGCCGCAGGCGGGCGTGGATCTTCCTCCTCCCGGGCGCACTGTACGCGGTGTGGTGGGTATGGGGGCAGTCGGCGGCCGACCCGGCGGGAACAGGCGCGGAGGCCTCGAACGTGCTCCTGATTCCGAGCTACATTGCCGAGTCGCTCGCGGCGGTCTTGAGCTCGCTCGCCGGGCTGTCGTTCGAGTTCAGCCCGGAGACGACGGAGGGCGCGGTGACGCAATGGGGCATCGTCCTGGCGATCATGGCGACGGTCGCCCTCGCGCTTCGGATCAGGCAGGGCAGCGTCCCCCGGTTTCTCTGGGTCTCGCTCGCGATCGTGCTTGCGTTCTGGACCCTGAGCGCGCTCGCGCGCAACGAGTTCCGCCCGCCCGGGGAGATCCGCTACCTGTACACGGGAGCGGTCGGTGTGCTGCTGGTTGCCGCCGCGGCGGCATCCGGCGTCCGGTTCACGAGAGCGGGCGTGGCCGCGCTCTTCACCGCGGCCGCCGTGAGCCTGGCGACCAACCTCGTGCTGTTGCGGGACGGGGCTAACGAGTTCAGGAACGCCTACACCGCTCCGTTGCGTGCCAACCTGGCGATGGTCGAGCTCGCTCGCGATCAGGTCCCGGCCGGCTTCAACCCCCGGGCTGGCGTTCCGGCGCTCTCAATAAGCAGCGCGCTCTCAGCCACCGAGTACCTGGCGGCGAGCGACCGCTACGGCTCGCTGGCGTTCTCGCTCCCCGAGCTCACCGCACAACCGGAACCGATTCGCCAGCGGGCAGACCGGACCCTCGCGAGAGCGCTTGGGGTCGGCCTCGAGCCCTCCCGCTCGCGGACAGGCACCCGCGAGTGCGAACTGGTCAAAAGCGGTAGCCCGGACGGGGCGATCGCGTTCCCGCTTCCGCCCGGCGGCGCGACGCTGACGACGAGGGGTGACGCTCCCGGGGAGGTGACGGTGGGACGGTTCGCCACCGCGGCCACGGTCGACGTCGGCGCCCTGCAGCCTGGTCGGAGCGCGATGCTGCGGATCCCGACCGACTCATCGCCCACCCCGTGGCGAGCCTCGGTCACCGGGCAGAGCGCGCTCCTGGCGTGCGGCCCGCCGCCACCGAGCGCGGGATAGATCGGCTTTGCGGGCCGCGCGGCGTGGTCACCCAGCCTCCGATTCAGTTGATAAACCGCCCGACTTTCCGGCAAGCGGTGGAAATCGGGCGCCAGCCCGCGAGTAACCTCGGCTAATGGCCTGGGTCGAGACCGAATCGCTGAGCTTCACCTCTCGTCACGAGAGTGACGACGAGGACACGGCCCAGCGCACGCTCGACCGCCTCGAGGACCTGCGGCTGCGGCTCGAGGATCGTTTCGAGCAAGTCCCGGGCGAGGTCACAGTGATCGTCCACCCGGCGCCGGCGTGGCTCGCCGCCGCACATCCGTTTCTGCCCGCGGCACGCTGGGCCGCCGCTCCCGCCGGGCGCCGGTACCTGGCCGGGTGGGCGATGGCGAACGAGGTACACATCCTCAGCGACGAGCACGCCGACCGCCGCGCCGCGGGCGAGGACTCGCGCCGCGCGCTTCGCGGGACCGCCGAACGCCTCTACGTCCAGATCGTGCTCGGCGCCAACAACCCCCGGCTCCCGCCCCCGTGGGGGCCGCGCCGGTTCGGCCGCTACCTGCGCTGGGCGTGGTTGGTCGAGGGAGCGGCCCAGTACTTCGCCGCTCAGATCCCCCTGTTCCGGGCCGCCGTCGTGCGGCGCATGCGCGAGGGCCCTCCCCCCTCGCTTCCCCCCTCGCCGCGCGACGCGATCATCCTCGGCGGGACGATCTTCGACCTTCTCGACCGCCAGGCGGGTCCCGCCGCGTGCGAGCAGCTCGTCTCGCGCCTGCGCAAGGACGGCGCCCAGGGCAACCTCGAGCTCGCGTTCGAGGCTCCGCTCGACGAGATCGACGCCGCGTGGCGCCACCACCTCCGCGAGGTCGCGCCGCGGCCCGCGAGCCGGTCAGCCTAACCCGACAGCTGGTAGAGCGCCCACACCAACACGGCGGCGCCGGCCACCGCTATCAGCACCCACGTCAGCAGCCGCGCCGGCGAGCCGATCCCGGGAAGCCGCTCGGGCTCTCCGCCGTTCGAGACCATCTCGGCGTCGAGCAGCAGCTGACGCGCGGGCTCGTATCCCGCCGCGGGGACCATCACGTCGCGGGGACCGGCGGCGAGGAAGTCGGGGACGTCGAAGCCGCGCGTGCGCCGCAGCATGCTCGGGATTCCCTCCTCGAGCAGCATGCCCTGGATCATCTCCGCCTCGGCCTGGTTGCGGCCGCCGGCGACACGCACAAGCTCGCCCTCCGTGTACTGCGGCTTGATCTTCCGCGCGCGCTCGTGCCTGTCCGTGATCGGCTTGCGCTCGCCGTGGCCCGCGTAGACGAGCGGCATCCCGCATTCGGGGCAGAACCGCTCGTCGAGCGAGTGCTTGGTCGCGCAGCGCGGACACGCGAGGGGTCCCTCACGCGAGTTCAAGCGCCACTTCCTCGACCTCGCCGTCGCGGATCGCGAACGCGCGCACCTCGGGCTCGCGATCGGCGAGCGAGCAGATCACGTACAGCGGATCGGGCCAGTTCTCCGCCAGGTTGATGTCCGTCTGCGACGGGTACGCGCGGGCTGCCGGTGTGCGAGTGGTAGATCGCCGCGAGCTCCTCCCCGCGCTCCTCGATCTCTTCCATGATCCGGAGCTGGTCTGTGGGATGGATGACGTACCGAAGCGGGCTCTCCTCCGCGTTGCGGGCGCGGTGGATGCTCGTCGCGGTGCGGTCGCGGCCCGCGATCATCCCGCAGCACTCGTTGGGCGCCTCGGCCCGCGCGTGGGCAACCATCTCGTCGACCATCTCGCTTGGGATGCGCACGAGGCGAGGCTAGCGTGTCAATACCAGTGCAAGCCCGGATCGCGCGGCGGCTCGCGAACGTCGCCGCCCTCCGTCCCGAGCAGGTCGGGATCCTCGCGCCCGAGCTCCCACAGCAGGTCGTCGAGGACGGGCGGCGGGATCCCGGAATCGACCGCGACCCGTTTCCACGCATCGCGCGTCGCCGCCCGCACCTCGTCGAGCGGCCCCTGCTCGATCAGGCCCGAGCGCAGCGCGAGGCGCATCAGCACGTTGTCCGCGCAGACCTCCCAGCTCTCGGGGTCGAAAGGATCGAACCATCCCCGGCGCGCTGCGATCTTCGCGAACAGGAAGCTCTTCTTCTGGAGCGGGTCCGAGTAGACCTCGAACTCGGCGAGCCGGGCGAGCAGCCCGCCAGCCCCTCCGAGCCGCGCATCGGCCGCCGCCAGGAGCGTGCCGGCATCGCCGCCGTACTCGCGCTCGAGTGCCCCCGCGAGGTCGCGCCACAAGCGGGCGCGCAAGTCCGGCCCCGCCACGGTCTCCCCGCCGATGCCGAACGCCTCGGCGACCTCGTCCGCGCCGATCGTCGCGAGGCGGGACGCGCTCAGGAACCCGGGCCGGCGCCGCTCGGCATCGAGCCCCAGCGCCCAGAGCAATGCGCTGCCGGTGTACGGGCCCTCACCCTCGACCAGATGAGGCCGCTCGTATGCCGTCCGGTGGTCGATCGCGCAGAGAAACAACGCAGCGTTCGCGCTGGGAACCTCGGCGAAGTCAGGCGGTGTGTACCCCGCAGCGAGCTCCCGCACTCGCGCGACGACGATAGGGTGACGCTGTTGTCCGGGTGAAGGCGTGATCGACCGCTCGCTCAACTATGGCCGTTCATGCATGCGTCTCTTCCTCGAGCGGGCGCGTCCGTACCGCGACGTGCTCGACATCGGCGCCGGGAGAGGCTACGACCTGCAGATCGCCCGGGAGGTCGAGCCCGCGGCTCGGCTGCTGGCGCTCGAGGCATTCGCTCCAAGCGTCGCGGTGCTGCGCGAACGGGGCGTCGAGGTGCACGCGGTCGACATCGAGCGCGAGCCCTTCCCGTTCCCGCCGGAATCGGTCGACGTGATCATCGCGAACCAGATCATCGAGCACACCAAGGAGGTGTTCTGGATCCTTCACCAGGTCAGCGCGACGCTGCGCGAAGGCGGTCGCCTGCTGATCGGCGTGCCGAACCTCGCCTCGCTCCACAACCGGATCCTGCTGCTGATCGGGCGCCAGCCGACCTCGATCCGGAACCGCCTCGCCCACGTGCGGGGATTCACGAAGGGGGACGTCGACGCGCTGCTCGAGGCGGGGTTCCCCCGCGGCTACCGCCTGCGGGAGTTTCGCGGCGCCAACTTCTATCCGTTCCCGCCGTTCGCGG
The DNA here is from genome assembly GCA_963756745.1 of uncultured Thermoleophilia bacterium. Lineage (GTDB taxonomy): Bacteria > Actinomycetota > Thermoleophilia > Solirubrobacterales > 70-9 > DASPWW01. The sequence goes on along the minus strand of CAVWOU010000013.1, from coordinate 14,145 downwards.
CGAAGCCGCTCGCCCGCGCGCTGCCGACGATGGCGTCGGGGATCTTCCTCGACTTCGAGAAGGTTCGCCCCTACGGTCGCGAGTTCCTCGACTACCCGGTCCGCGAGCAGCTCGAGACGAACTTCTACCTCGGGTCGTGAGGGAGGCCGGCTACCACCAGAAGGTGGACTCGACCCCCTCGAGCTCCTCGATCGGCTTCGTGTAGACGCCCGAGGAGAGGTACTTCCAGCCGTCGTCGGGGATCAGGAAGACGATGTTGCCCCCGTCGAGCTCGGCGCCGATCCGCACCGCCACGGAGGCGATCGCACCCGCCGAGACGCCGGCGAACACGCCCTCCTCGTGGAGCAGCCGCTGGGTCCACACGATCGCGTCGCGGTTGGACACCATGATCTTGCGGTCGAGCAGCGAGAGGTCGAGGATCGGCGGGATGAAGCCGTCGTCGAGGGACCGCAGGCCGAACACGTCCTCGCCCTGCATCGGCTCGACGGCGACCACCTTCGTGTCCGGGTCCTCCTCCTTCAGCCTCCGCCCGACGCCCATCAACGTGCCGCCGGTCCCGAGCCCGGCCACGAAGGCCGTGACCTCGTCGAGCTCCTCGAGGATCTCCGGCGCGGTGCCCTCGTAGTGTGCTCTGGGGTTGGCGTCGTTCCCGTACTGGTAGGGCATGTAGTAGGAGGCGTCCGCCTCCGCCATCTCGAGCGCCTTCTCGACCGCCCCGTTCGATCCCTTCGCCCCCTCCGAGAACACGATCTCGGCGCCGTACATGTGCAGCAGCTGGATCCGCTCCTCGGTCACGTTCTCGGGGAGCACGACCTCGAGCGGATATCCCTTGCGCCGGCAGACCATCGCAAGCGCGATCCCGGTGTTGCCCGAGGTCGGCTCGAGGATCGTCTGCCCGGGCGAGATCAGGCCTTCCTCCTCGGCGTCCTCGATCATCGCCCTCGCGATCCGGTCCTTGACGGAGCCGGTGGGGTTGCGGCCTTCGAGCTTCGCGTAGATGCGGACTTCGGGCTTCGGGGACAGCCGCGGGAGCTCGACCAGCGGCGTGTACCCGATCGCCTCGACCAGGTTCGAAAAGCGCCCGCCGCAGGGGCGGTTGAGGAGGCCGTCCTCCACCATCGCTTCCGAAAGTGTAGTGCTGCGGCCCAACCCGCCGGCCGACCGCGCGGGTCATGGAGGGATAATGTCCCCGCGTGCTACAGGGGTGCTGATCGAGAGGAGAAGGGAGTAACCGGAATGAGCAGGACAAGGATTTGGATCGTCCTCGCGTTCGCGTCCCTGCTGGCGGTCGGGCTGCTCGCGGCCGGGTGCGGCGGGGACGACGACGACGACGTCAGCGGCGGCGAGCCGAGCCTGATCAAGGAAGGCGAGATCCTGGCGGGCACGGACACCCCGTTCCCGCCGTTCGAGATCGGGCAACCCCCCGACAACTTCACCGGCTATGACCCCGACGTGTTCAACGAGGTGGCCAAGAGGATCGACCTGCCAGTGGAGTACCAGGACACGTCCTTCGACACGATCTTCCGCGACACCGCTCAGGGCAAGTTCGACGTTGCGGTGGCGGCGTCGACGATCACCGAGGGCCGCGAGCGGACGGTCGACTTCTCGGACCCCTACTACCGGGCGAACCAGGCGCTGACCGTGCCCAAGGGCTCGGACATCCAGACGACCGACGACCTCGGCGGTACGACCGTGGGCGCGCAGGACGCGACCACCGGCGAGGCGTACGTCGAGGACGAGACCGACGCCAGCGAGGTGCGCGGGTACCCCGAGGGCCCCGACGCGCTCAACGCGCTGCGCGCGGGTCAGGTCGATGCGGTGGTCATCGACGAGCCGGTCGCCGAGGACGCGATGAAGAAGTTCGGCGACCTCGAGATCACGCAGATCCCCACCGGCGAGCTGTACGGCTTCGCCTTCGCGCAGGACAACGACGGCCTGCGCGAGCAGGTGAACGACGCGCTCGCCGAGATGAAGGACGACGGCACGATCGACGAGCTGTACGAGAAGTACTTCAAGACCAAGCCGCCCTCGGAGGTCCTGGAGGGCACGCACGAGCCCAGCTAGACGAGCAGCACCCCGGGCCCGACTCGGGGAGGAGTGATGCGAAGGGGCGCCGCGCGGCGCCCCTTCGTCGTATATAGAGCCGTGCCGAACCCGGCCGCACCGGAAACAGAGGAGGAGAGATGGACGTAATCATCGAGCAGTACTTCGACGTCAGCCTGATGCTCGACGAGTTCGATTCGGTATTCAAGGGATTCCAGCAGACGATCCTGCTTTCGATCTTCGGCGGCGTCCTTTCGCTGCTATGGGGCCTGGTGCTCGCGGTGCTGCGACAGCTCCCCGGCAAAGCCCTGGCGCCGGTTCGGGCGCTCACGATCGCCTACATCGACGCCTTCCGGGGCATCCCCCTACTGCTGGTGCTCCTGCTCATTTCGGGCGGCTTCGGCGCGCTCGCGCTCGAGGGCGTGATCCCGCGGGCGATCGGCATACCCACGTTCCTCGGCAAGCCGGACCCCTTCTGGTACGGCGTGATGGGGCTGACGATCACCTACGGCGCCTACATGGCCGAGGTGTACCGGGCGGGGATCGAGGCGATCCCGGGTGGACAGATGGAGGCCGCGCGCTCACTCGGGATGAGCCACGGCCAGTCGATGCGCTACGTGATCGTCCCGCAGGCGGTCCGCACCGTGATCCCGCCGCTGCTCAACGACTTCATCGCGCTGATGAAGGACACCTCGCTGGTCAGCGTGCTCGGGTTCGTCGAGGTGGTGCAGGCTGGGCGCGACGTGCAGGCGGAGTTCTTCAACAGCTCCGCGCTTACGCTTGGCGCGCTGTTCTTCCTCGTGTTCACGATCCCGCTGGCGCGGGTGGTCGACCGGCTGATCGCGCGTCAGCAGCGCAAGACCGAGCGGGGCGGAGGCGGCGGTGCCGAGGCCCAACCGACGCCAGCCCCAACGGGCATGGCGGGGGCCTAGGATGATGGCGGTGGAGGAGAAAGCACCCACCACGCTCCAGCAGAGCGATGCGCGGGCGCCCGGGGCGATGTTGAGCCTGGAGGCCGTGCACAAGCGTTTCGGCAGCCTGCACGTCCTCCGCGGGGTGGACATGGACGTCGATCGCGGCCAGGTGGTCTGCGTGATCGGCCCCAGCGGGTCCGGCAAGTCCACGCTGCTGCGCTGCATCAACCTGCTCGAACCCCCCGAGGAGGGTCGGATCCTGCTCGAGGGCCAGCAGATCACCGGCAACGACGCGCGCGAGGGAGTGGACTTCGTGCGCCGCCGGGTGGGAATCGTGTTCCAGCAGTTCAACCTGTTCCCGCACAAGTCGGCGATCGAGAACGTCACGATGGCCCAGCAGAAGGTGCTGGACCGCTCCGGCGAGGAGGCGCGAGCGAAGGCCGAGTCGCTGCTGACCCGCGTGGGGCTCGCCGACAAGATCAACGAGTACCCAGAGCGGCTGTCGGGCGGCCAGCAGCAGCGCGTCGCGATCGCCCGGGCGCTGGCGATGGAGCCGCACGTGATGCTTTTCGACGAGGTGACGAGCGCGCTCGACCCGGAGCTCGTCAAGGAGGTGCTCGACGTGATGCGCGAGCTGGCCGATGAAGGGATGACGATGGTCGTCGTCACCCACGAGATGGGCTTCGCCCGCGAGGTCGGCTCGCAGGTCGTGTTCATGGACCAGGGCGTGATCGTGGAGCAGGGAGCGCCGCAAGAGGTTCTCGAGCACCCGAAGAACGAGCGCACCCAGCGCTTCCTCGGGCTGGTCCTCGAGCACTAATCCCGCCTGGCCCATGCTCTGCCGTGCCACGGCCGCCGCACTGCTCTGCGTCCTGTTCGCAGCCGGCTCGGCAGGCGCCTCGACCGAGCGTCCTCGCTTCTTCGGCGTCGTCGCCTCAGACCGAGCTGGGCGAGCGGGAGTTCGCGCTGATGCGCGAGGGGGGCGTCGGACCTACCGGCTGGCAATCTCGTGGCCGTCGATGCAGCCGAGCCGCGGCGCACCGCTTGACTGGACCGCGACCGACCGGCTGGTCCGAGGCCTGGTCGAGAACGGGATCGAGCCGCTCCCAGTCGTGTACGGCACGCCGTGCTTCGTCGTCCAGTGCGACGCGGGCGACCGCGGTCAGCCGAGCCCCCTGCCACCGCTCGGCTCGGGTCCCGCAAAGCTTGCGTGGGCGGCGTTCCTGAACGAGGTCGCCGGCCGCTACGGGCCGGGCGGGAGCTTTTGGACCGAGAATCCCTCGGTCCCTCGGCGCCCCGTGAGAGTGTGGGAGATCTGGAACGAGCCGAACGTACCTCAGTTCTACGCGCCGAAACCCTCGGTGGATGGTTACGCCGAGCTGCTGCAGATCTCGGCGCGGGCGATCACGATGGCCGATCCCGGCGCGACGATCCTGGTCGGGGGTCTGTCGGGCGACCCCGACAAGCCTGGCGCGATCCAGGGACCCGAGTTCCTCGACGGCCTGTACTGGACCGGGGCACGCGCCGACTTCGACGCCGTCGCGGTCCACACGTACGCCCCGCATCTCGCCGGGGTGCGGAGTCAGCTCGTCGCCTTTCGGGAAGTGCTCGCCTCGCATCAGGATCGCGAGACGCCGATCTGGGTCACCGAGCTCGGTTGGGGCGCGACCCCGAGCGGCGATGGGAGGCTTGTCGAAACGATCAACGGCCAGGCCGAAATGCTCCGCGGGGCTTTCGAACTCCTCGAGGCCAAGCGGGAGGAGTGGAACGTCGCGCGGCTGCTGTGGTACGCGTGGCGTGATCCGCCCGCCAGCCAGCCGGCATGCTCGTGGTGCCGCACCGCCGGGCTGTTCGATGCCGGCGGGAACCCGAGGCCTGCGTGGACGGCATACTCCGCGCTGAGCACCGGCACCCCCACTGGCCATGACGTGGAGGGAAGCGACGACAACCGGCCTCCGACGTGGGCCGTCGTGGGCGGCGCGCTCGCTGTCTGTGCTGCGGCGGCGTGGCTGTTGCGCCGGCGATCGACAGCATCGCACCGCGGGTGAAGCCAGGCTCTCTTGCAGCTCTGGTGGCCGAGTCTGGACCCGACGCAAGAGGCGCACGACCGCGATCGGCGCAAACAGGATCGTGTTGAAGTAGGACAGGCGGGTACCGGTACGCCGGCACGCTTAGCAGCAGCATGCCGCCGGGCCGCAGCGTGCGCTGTCGCCTCGACCTGACGTCGGGTCGGATAGTGGATACGTTGCCACATGCGCAGAACGGTTCGCAGGGTTCGCGGAACGTCGCCCGGGTTGACGCTCGTCTCCCCGGCAACCCGGGGATAGTGGCGCACGCCCTTCTCGGCGATGCGGAAGTTCCACTTCCGCGCCTTGGCGATCAGCTCCGTGTCGACGAAGAAGTCGTCGCACTCGATCGTGATCTTGTCGAGCACCTCCCGCCTGAAGACCTTGAACGAGCAATCCACGTCGCGGATCTTGACCCTGAACAGCAGGCGCACGAGCAGGTTGTAACCCCACGACGCCACGATCCCGGAAGGCGGTGTCGTAGCGATAGGCGCCCGAGTAATGCGTGTACATGACCGCGCAGGACAACGCTGCATAGGCGCCCCACCAGCGGCGCCGGCCGGTGTCGAGGGCGGTGAGGAGGGCGAGGGTCGACAGCAGAACCAGCAGCAAGACCAACGCGTACGCACGCGCCTCGGTCGAGTAAAAGATCAGGTACGGGCTCAACGCCGTGAGCGCGGCGCCGACGAGACCCGCCGGCCGGCCGATGGTCTTCGCGCCGAGGAGGTAGACGAGCGGGATGGTGGCGGTGCCGGCCAGAAGCGACGGCACCTGTAGCCACGACGTCGAGTCTCGCAGCTTCGCCGTCAGCCAGCTGACCACGAAGAAGAGCGGCGGGGTGATCACCTGGTCCGTCTGGGACGCGATCGATCACCTCGCCGAGCCCCTGCCCGGTGACGATCAACGCCGTCGACAGATCGTCCGCGTACAGGCTCTGCTGGTCGAGGTAGACGAGGCGAGGACGAGGCCGAGGCCCGTCAGCGCGGCCGCGATGAGCACAGCCGGCGAGGCCCAGCTGGCGGGCACCATCCTCCGCCGCGTCAAAGCCTCCCCGACCCCTTCCACGGGCGGCAGTCTAGCCTCGGCGCCACGCTAACGTGCACGCCTTGGCGAGCGTGCCTCAAAGGCTGGGGGAGGATCGGGCCACCGGACCCCGGATCGTGCTCCCGATCACCAGCCGGGGACTGGTCCTCGACGATCGGCTGTGCTGGGGAGCTCTCGGCGTGGCGATGGCGGCCGCCGCGGGGTTGATCCTCTACCTCAATCGCGGCACGACGTTCTTCCTGGACGAGCTGACCTTCCTCTATGAGACTCCTACGCTCGGCCCGCGGGAGGTGTTCGAGCCTCACAACGGGCACCTGATCGCCACCACCCGCATGGCGTACAAGCTGGTCCTGGAAACCGTCGGAGCGGACTACCTAGCCTTCCGACTGCTCGCCGTCGGCGCGGTCCTGCTCTCCGCCGGTCTTTTCTACGCCCTGATCAAGCGCAGGATCGGTGCGCTCCCGGCGCTCGCCCCGACGTTCGTGCTGCTGCTGTTCGGCTCGGCGTGGCAGCACGTCGTCGCGCCGATTGGGTTCACCCCGATCTTCGGCATCGCCCTCGGACTCGCGGCACTGCTGGCGTTGGAGCGAGGGGGCCGAGCTGGCGATGCGGCTGCTTGCGCACTGCTGATCGCCGCGGTCGCCACCTACACGACGGGCCTGCCGTTCCTCGTCGGGGTTGCGGTTTCGGTGCTCATGAGAGACGACCCGTGGCGGCGGTCGTGGATCTTCCTAGTCCCCCTCGCGCTCTATGCAGCCTGGTGGCTGTGGGCGGAGTCGACGGGCGTCTCGTCAGGGGAGGAGACGAAGCTCTCCAACGTGCTTCTCATCCCCGCTTGGTCGGCGGAGTCGCTTGCCGCCGTGACCGCCGCCCTCTTCGGACTCGACTTCTCCTTCAGCAACGGGGACGTATCCACCATCGACCCGGCATGGGGCCGAGCTCTGGCCGTCCCCGTAGTCGTCGCGCTCGTGCTGTGCATACGGCGCGGTGACATGCCCGCCAGTCTGTGGGTCGCGCTCGCGATCGTCTTCACCTGGTGGGCGCTCGGGGCCTTGGCCTACTACGAGGCGCGACCACCCGACTCCGTCCGCTACGTCTACATGGGCTCGGTGGGGGTCCTCCTCGTCGCAGCCGCGGCCGCCGGCGCGGTCCGTTTCTCCAGGCTCGGACTCGCGGTCCTGTTTGGAGCATGTGCGATCAGCCTTGCGACGAACATCGGCTTGCTTCGCGACGGCGCCGAGTTCTTCCGTGGTACGTCAGCCACGTTAGAGGCGGAGTTCGCGATGCTCGAGCTGGCACGGGCCGAGGTGGACCCGGCTTTCACGCCCGCGGACGTACCGGGCAATGACTCGCCCGCCGCCCTGGTCGATGCACCCGCGGCTGATTACTTCACGATCGTCGATCGATATGGCTCGCTCGCACCGTCGCTGCCCGTGCTCGAGGGGGAGTCGGAGGGGGTGCGCGCATATGCCGACCGGGTGCTGGCGGCGGCGCTGGGCCTCCGGCTCGAGCCCGGAGCGCCCCCGACGGAGCCGCGAAGGTGCGCACGGCTGCGCAGTCCCGGACGCGGGGGGACGATCGCGGCCAAGCTTCCGCCCGGCGGAGCTAGCGTCCGCGCCGAGGGAGTCAGTGCGGTGCCGGTGACGGTCGGACGCTTCGCCGGTGATGAGACCGCCGACGTCGGAAGCCTCCCATCGGGCGAGGCTGCCACGCTGCGGATCCCTCCGGACTCGTCACCCAGGCCGTGGCGGGCGAAGTTCGCGGAGGCGCGAGCGGTCGTGGTGTGCGCGCTGAGCTGAAGGGCCCGGCGCTCGGGCGGCACGGGCGCCTGCGGCTATCCTTGCCCCGGCCATGGGCGTGACGGGGGTGGTGGGCGAGCAGCCCGCGCCGGACCAGACGGAGACCCGAGCGGCGAAGCTCTCGGTCGTCGTGCCCGTGTTCAACGAGCGCGACGGCCTGCACGACCTGTACCGGGAGATCGAGTCGGCGTGCGACTCGATCGGACTCCCGTGGGAGCTGATCGTCGTCGACGATGGCTCCACCGACGGCACCGACGGGGTACTCCGAGAGCTCGGCGATGAGCATCCGCAGATCCGTGTGGTGCGGCTGCGGCGCAACTTCGGCAAATCGGCGGCATTGGCCGCGGGGTTCGCGCAGACGTCCGGGCACACCGTCGTCACCCTCGACGGAGACGGCCAGGACGACCCCGCCGAGATCCCGGCGCTGGTGCGCAGGCTCGGCGAGGGCTACCAGCTCGTCTCGGGATGGAAGCGGGGGCGCCACGATCCGCGGCTGCGACGTTGGGCGTCGCGCCTGTTCAACGGGGTCACCGCGCGCCTGTCGGGGGTGAGGCTGCACGACTTCAACTGCGGCCTGAAGGCCTACGACGGAGAGTGCGCGCGCGCGCTCGAGATCTACGGCGAGCTACATCGCTACATCCCCGTGCTCGCCGTCCAGCGCGGCTGGCGCGTGACGGAGCTTCCGGTCAACCACCGAGTGCGCCGCCACGGGCGCTCGAAGTTCGGCTTCGAGCGCTACGCGCGCGGGCCGTTCGACCTGCTCACGGTCCTGTTCATCGGCCGCTACCAGTACCGCCCGTTGCATCTGTTCGGGGGCTTGGGCTTCGCGCTGATCCTTGTCGGCGTCGTGATCTCCACCTACCTCGCGGCGCTTCGGTTCGGCGGCGAGGCGATCGGCGACCGGCCGCTCCTGCTGCTCGGCGCACTCCTGATCGTGGTCGGGATCCAGCTGCTCACCTTCGGGCTCCTGAGCCAGATGTTTGTCGCCATGCGGCCGGAGCAGAGCGCCGTTCGCACGAGCGACGCGCAGGTCGAACGCGTCGTGGGCGGAGGACCGCCTCGAACTCCGTAGAGACGACAAACTTCGCGAAGTTCCAGACCCGCAACCCGATCGTCCGGCGCCTCATCGATCGATTCTTCGAGCGCATGAGAGAGATCGTCGAGCCGCTGGGCGCCGAGAGCGTCCTCGATGCCGGGTGCGGCGAGGGCGAGACGCTCGCGCGGCTGGAAGACGTGCTGGGTGAGCGGGTTGCGGCAATCGACGTCCTCGACAAGTGCGTCGCGTACACGAAGCAGCGGTTCCCCCACGTCGACGTATCGATGGCCAGCGTGTACGAGCTTCCGTTCGAGGACCGCTCGTTCGACCTAGTCGTCTGCCTCGAGGTGATGGAGCACCTGGATCGGCCGGCCGAGGCCCTGCGCGAGCTGAGCCGCGTCTGCCGGGGGAACCTCGTCGTGTCGGTGCCGTACGAGCCCTACTTCCGGCTCGGCAGCCTGATGCGCGGGAAGTACGTGCGCGGATTCGGCAACCATCCGGACCATGTGAACCACTGGAACCGCCGGAGCCTGCCGGCCTTCCTGCGGGCGCAGGTCGATGTCGCCGACGTGGCGGTGGCGTTCCCGTGGTTGATCGCGCGCTGCCGCGTCCGCTAGCGGTGGACCCCCCGCTGGGCATCCGGCTCGACGGCGAGACTCCGCGTGCGCTGGCGGTCGGCGCGGGCACGTGCCTGCCCGTGAGCGGGAGCGTGGACGCGCGGCACGGTCGCCTCCCCCCCACGCTGCTGCTCGACGGGGAGGCGCACCCCACCGTCGCGACCGGGATCGCGTCGGGCGGCGCCGGCGACCCGGCGATCGGGTTCGCCGGACTGGTCTCCGTGCCACCGGTGAGCGAGGCCCGCACCGCGGTCCTGAGCCTCGAGCTCGGGCGCGACCGCCGGCGGGTCCGCGAGACCGTTGCCCGGATCGCGCTCACTCCGGACGTGCCGCGACCCGACGCGCCGACGCCGCGCGCACCCGGTGACGGTTCGGTCGTCGCGATCTGCATGACCACGTTCGATCCCGAGCCCGCGCTGCTGGAACGCCAGATCGCATCGCTTCGCGATCAGACACACGGGGCGTGGGTGTGTGTGATCAGCGACGGCGGGTCGTCCGTGGCTCGCCTCAGGGACCTGCGCTCGCTGACCGCTGACGATCCGCGCTTCGCGATCTCGCGCTCCGCGGAGCGGCTCGGCTTCTACCGCAACTTCGAGCGAGCGCTTGCGATGACGCCGCGCGAGGCGGGATTCGTCGCCCTGGCCGACCAGGACGACCGCTGGCATCCCGACAAGCTGGCGACGCTGCTCGACGACCTCGGCGATGCGCGGCTGGCCTACAGCGACATGCGTGTGACCGACGAGACGGGTCGCACGATCTCCGACACGTTCTGGAGCGGGAGGCGGAACAACTACACGAGCCTCGCATCCCTGCTGCTCACGAACACTGTCACGGGCGCGGCGTCACTGTTTCGCCGCGAGCTGCTCGAACTCGTGCTCCCGTTTCCCCCGCAGGTCGGGCGCGCCTTTCACGACCAGTGGATCGCATCGGTCGCGTTGGCCACGGGGAGCCTGGCGTACGTCGACCGACCCCTGTACGACTACGTCCAGCACGGCTCGGCCTCGCTCGGCCACGCCGCCGCGTTGCGGGACTACGACCCGCGGCGGCTGATCAGGTGGCGCGATCCGCGTGGGACCGCGCGGGACATCGCGGCCCACGGCCGGCGCTCGTATCTGACGAACGCGCTCCGCGTCGCGGTCGCCGCCCGAACGCTCGAGCTGCGGATCGCCGGAGAGGTCAGCGCCAGGAAGGCGAGGGCGATCCGCCGCGTGGGCCGCCTCGCCACCGCGTCGGAGCCGTTCGCGTGGCTCGCCGCACGATCGCTGCGGAGGCTCGGTGGGCGCAACGAGACGATGGGCATCGAGCTCTCGCTCCTCGCCGCGCTGGCGTGGCGCAGGCTGGCGGCCGCGAGCGCGCGCCGGCGGGAGCACTGATGCGGACCGTGCTACACGTCCTTCCCCACCCCGGAGGAGGGGCGGAGACCTACATCGACGTGCTCGAGGGCCTCGAGGGCTATCGCCACGATCGGTTCCCGCTGAGCGGGACGAGGGCGCGGAGGCGGGGCGCGGCCGAGGTGCTTGCCCGCTGGCCAGCCCTGGCGCGCCGCGCTCGCCAGGCCGATCTCGTCCACGTCCACGGAGACAGCGCCGCGATCCTCGCTTCTTCCCTGCTCCGTGGGCGTCCTTCGGTCATCACCCCGCAGGGTCTGCACCGCTTGCGCCGCGTCAGTGGTCTGGGCGCGGTCGCTGCGCGCCGGGGGCTGCGCGCAGCTGTGGGCGCGGCGGCGCGGACGGCCTGTAGCGCTCGCTCGGAGCGCGACGACCTCGCGGCGGTCCTCCCAGCCAGCCTGCATCCCCGGCTCGTCGTCGTCCCGAACGGCATCCCGTTCCCGCCACCAAGCGATCAAGCGCGGCGCCTGCAGGCGCGCCGGGCGCTCCGGCTTGGCGAGGACGAGCTCGCGGCGCTGTTCGTCGGTCGGCTGGAGCCCCGCAAGGATCCCCTCACCGCGATCGCCGCGACCGAGGACGCGCGTGCTCGCGGGGCGCCAGTGGTGCTCCTGGTCGCTGGAGCTGGGCCGCTCCAGGCCCGGGTCGCGTCCCACGGCGGCGACGCGATCCGCCCGCTCGGTTACTGTAACGACGTCGAGGCACTGTACGCGGCTGCCGACGTGTTCGTGGCGCCCTCGCTGCGGGAGGGCATGTCGTTCGCCCTGCTGGAAGCGATGTCCCACGGCCTGGTGCCGGTCGTGTCGGACGGACCGGGCAATACGGAAGCGGTGGGCGAGGCGGGCGTCCTGTTCCCCGCAGCCGACGCCGAGGCCCTGTCCGCGCGCCTGCTCGAGCTCGCCGCGCAGCCGGCGGCCCGGGACCGGCTCGGGGCCGCGGCGCGCGAGCGGGTTCGATCCGAGCACCGCGCGAACCGCTTCCTCGATCGGATGCGGACGCTGTACGAAGCCGTCGAGCGCGAGAGGGCCGGGTAGACGATTCACGGCGCCTGCCCGCGACGCCGGCGCAGCGCCCGCTTGGCGCCGATCGGGATCCCGAACGAGAGCGTCGGCCGCGCCAGGCCCGTGGCGCCACGAAGCGTGCGACGACGACGCAGCGCCCGAATCCGCATGGCGATTCCCTCCGCGATCTGCGCCCGCTCGGCCCGCGCAGCGACGTTGGCGGCGCCCATCACCCGGGTGGCGAGCTCCTCGTCGAGAGTCACCACCCGGTGGCGCTCGCCAAACCGGAGCCACAGGTCCCAGTCCGCGGCGTAGCGATACCGCGGGTCGTAGCCGCTCAGCTCGAGGGCCGGCTCGCGTCGGAACATCGCGCAGGTATTCGGGATCGGGTTGAACCGCAGCAGGACCTCGCCGACGTCACCCGGGGCGAAGCTCGTCCGGGGCCGAAGCGTGCGTCCGCTCGCGTCGACCTCGCGCGTCCGGCTGCCTACGACGGCGATCCCCGGGTCGGAGTAGAGCACCGCGAGTTGGCGCTCCAGACGGCGCGCCTCCGAATAGTCGTCGGCGTCCTGGATCGCCACGATGGGCGCCGCGGCCGCGTGGAGCCCCTTGTTCAGCGACCTGGCGATGCCGAGGTTGCGCTCGAGCCTCATCACCCGGCCTCGCGGGTCCGACCCGATGATCTCGCGCGCCACCGCGGCGGATTGGTCGCGGGAGCCGTCGTCGATCACCACCAGCTCCAGGCGCGACTCCGTCTGCCCGAGGATCGAGGAAATCGCCCGCGGCAGCGTGGCCTGGCTGTCGTACGCGCCGATGAGCACGGTCACCGCCGGTCGGTCGGGCGCCATCGCGGGCGCGAGCTTCGCAGATCGGGCTCGTTCGGAGCACTAAGCTCGCCTCATGAGCGCGAGGCTCTGCAAAGGTGGGGGCGGGAGGGGAATTTGATCGTGGGCCGAGCGCGAGCACTTTGATGATGTATGCGCACGCCGTACCGTGGTCGGGACGACCGGTTGCCGTGGTCCACGACTGGTTCCAGGGATACCACGGCTCGGAGCGCGTGGTCGAGGTCCTGGCCGACCATGTATTCGCGGAGGCGAGCCGCGTCGACGTGCTCACCTTCCATGCGGCGCGAGAGCTGCTCCCGGCGGACCTCGATGCGCGGATCGTGCGCGAGTCGCGGCTCGCCCGGCTGCCGGGCGTGCGGCAGGTCGAACACGATCCCGGACGGTGGCGCTACCTGCTCCCCTGGATGCCCCACTACTTCCGCTCCCTGGACCTGAGCGAGTACGAGCTCGTCGTCGCCTCCTCGCATGCCTGCGCCCTCCGCGCCAGGCCTCCCGAGAGAGTTCCGTACGTGTGCTACTGCCACACCCCGATGCGGTACGCGTGGCTAACCGAGACCGACCGCGGCCGCGCGTCCGGGCTCCGGGGCTCCGCACTGAGACTGTCGTCCGGATGGCTCCGCCGCGGGGATCGGGCCGCGGCCCGGCGACCTGATCGCCTCGTCGCCAACTCGACCGCCGTCCGGCAGCGCATCCGGCGCTTCTACGGTCGCCGGGCGGATGTCGTCCATCCGCCGGTCGAGCTCGACGACGAGCAACGCGCCCGGGACGGGGCGCGCGGCCACTTTCTGTGGGTGGGGCGGCTGGTCCCGTACAAGCGTCCCGAGCTCGTCGCCGAGGCATTCCGCAACCTCCCCCACAGGCTTGTGATGGTCGGAATAGGGCCACGGGAGGCGGCGCTCCGGAGCCGCCTCCCCGATAACGTCGAGCTGCGCGGCTGGATACCACGCGAGGAGCTGGCCCGCCTCTACCGCGAGTCGCTCGGCTTCGTTCATGTCGGCGAGGAGGACTTCGGGATCACGATGGTCGAGGCGCTCGCGGGCGGGGCCCCGGTCATCGCACTCGACGCGGGGGGCGCCCGCGACATCGTCCGCGACGGCGTCGACGGTGTGCTGATCGCGGAGCCGAGCGTGACGGCGATCGCCGCTGCGGTGCAGCAGGTCGTCGACCGAGGCTGGGACCCTGAGGCGCTCGCAGCACGCGCGCGGCGGTTCTCGCGCGTGCGCTTCGTCTCGCGAATGCGGGAGCTGGTGTCCGAGACGATGCGGCCGGGGCGTCGCGTCGAGAGCGACGACGGGGAAAGGGTCGGCTAGAACGCCCCGGTGCCGCGAATGATCGCCGGGGCAGTCTGGAAGAGGATCCGCAGGTCGCGACCCAAGGACATGTTCTCCACGTAGT
>CAVWOU010000012.1:0-192415 GCA_963756745.1 uncultured Thermoleophilia bacterium | reverse complement strand
TAGGTGAAGTTGTCGGTCTGGTTGTGGGGCGGGCCGTTGCAGTAGTCGGCGTCGGGGGTGTAGGTGAGCCCCGTGCCGCCGCCGGTGATCTGCACGTTGCCGTTCGTCGGCTGGGTCACCGAGCCGACCGACTTCGGGCCGTTGTCGGGGTCGGTGTCGTTGGCGAGCACGTCGATCTGGGTCGCCGGTCGTCCTCGTTGACCGTCGCCTCGTCGTCGACGGCGACCGGGCCGTCGTCGGCGCAGACCACCTCGACGCGCACCGTCGCGGTCGAGCTGCCGGGGTTGAGGCTGTAGGTGAAGTTGTCGGTCTGGTTGTGGGGCGGGCCGTTGCAGTAGTCGGCGTCGGGGGTGTAGGTGAGCCCCGTGCCGCCGCCGGTGATCTGCACGTCGCCGTTCGTCGGCTGGGTCACCGAGCCGACCGACTTCGGGCCGTTGTCGGGGTCGGTGTCGTTGGCGAGCACGTCGATCTGGGTCGCCGGGTCGTCCTCGTCGACCGTCGCCTCGTCGTCGACGGCGACCGGGCCGTCGTCGGCGCAGACCACCTCGACGCGCACCGTCGCGGTCGAGCTGCCGGGGTTGAGGCTGTAGGTGAAGTTGTCGGTCTGGTTGTGGGGCGGGCCGTTGCAGTAGTCGGCGTCGGGGGTGTAGGTGAGCCCGGTGCCGCCGCCGGTGATCTGCACGTCGCCGTTCGTCGGCTGGGTCACCGAGCCGACCGACTTCGGGCCGTTGTCGGGGTCGGTGTCGTTGGCGAGCACGTCGATCTGGGTCGCCGCGTCGTCCTCGTCGACCGTCGCCTCGTCGTTGACGGCGACCGGGCCGTCGTCGGCGCAGTCCACCTCGACGCGCACCGTCGCGGTCGAGCTGCCGGGGTTGAGGCTGTAGGTGAAGTTGTCGGTCTGGTTGGGGGCGGGCCGTTGCAGTAGTCGGCGTTGGGGGTGTAGGTGAGCCCCGTGCCGCCGCCGGTGATCTGCACGTCGCCGTTCGTCGGCTGGGTCACCGAGCCGACCGACTTCGGGCCGTTGTCGGGGTCGGTGTCGTTGGCGAGCACGTCGATCTGGGTCGCCGGTCGTCCTCGTCGACCGTCGCCTCGTCGTCGACGGCGGTGGCGGGCCGTCGACCTGCTGGACGGCGCTGGTCTGCGATCTGCTCCCCGCCCGGTTGGTCGCGATCACGGTGCAGGTGTAGTCGCCGGGCTCGGTCGGCGTGAAGGTGGTCCCCGTTTCGCCCGGAATCTCGACGTCATCCCTGAGCCACTGGCGCGCGAACGACTGCGGCGCGCGGTAGAGGTAGGCCCCGAGCAGGTCGGGCGCCCAGTCGCCGTGGCTGCAGCTGAGCTCGTCGCCGGGCCCGGTGGAGGAGGTGACCGGGGGCCCGGTCCCCTGCGGCTCGCGCAGGAGCGCTGGGAAGTTGGGGTTGCTCTCGCCGCCGGTCAGGTTCTGCGGTGTGTCACCGCCCGGGGCGAGATCGGCCCGCGCGAGCGTGCCACCGAGGAAGTTGGCCCAGTAGGCCCTGCCCGCGGAGGGGTCCCCGGCCACCGGGTCGATCGCCACCCCGGCCGGGCCGGCCTGGCCGCTCGCCAGCTCGGCCACGTCGTTCGTGCCGGGATCGAGATCGATGACCAGGATCTGGTTGCTGTTGAGGTTTGCCACGTAGGCCCTGCCGGCGGAGGGGTCCCCGGCCACCGGGTCGATCGCAAGCCCGAGCGGGGCGTTCAGGCCGTTTGCAGGGCCAGTGGCCAAGGTCTGCGGCGCGTCGCCGGTGCCGGGGTCGAGGTCCGCGAACCGGATCGTGCTCGAGCCGACGTTGGTCCAGTAGATCCTGCCGGCAGCGGGGTTGCCGGGCACGGGGTCGATCGCCACGCCCGTCGGGGCCTCCTGGCCGGTCGCCAGGTTGCTGGCATCGTCGGTCCCCGGGTCGAGGTCCGCGACCCGGATCTGGCCGGTGGCGGAGTTCGCCCAGTAGATCCTGCCGGCGACCGGGTCGATCGCCATCCCGCACGGCTCGCTTCCCGGCGGCTCGGTGACCACGTCCTCGATTGCATCGCCGTCGTCGAGGTCCGCGCGCCGGATCTTGTCGTCCTCGAAGTGAGCCCAGTAAGCCTTGCCGGCCGCGGGGTCGAGCGCCATCCCGCAGGGGCCGTTGTCGCCCTGGCCGCCGACCAGATCATCCGGCCCAGTCGCCGGGTTCAGGCCCATGTAGCGGACCGCGCCGCCGCCGCCCTTGTTGGTCCAGTAGAGCGAGTCGTCGACGACGCAGGTGACGGTGACCGCGACGGTCGCGGTTGAGCCGCCGTTCAGGGTGTAGGTGAAGTCGTCGGTCGGGTTGGCGGGGGCGTCGTTGCAGTAGTCGGCGTCGGGCTCGTAGGTAAGGCCGGTGGGGCGCCGAGGTGCCACCGGTGAGCCCCACGGTGCCGTGGGCGGGGTCGCTCGCCGAGGCGATCTGGACGGGGCCGCCGTCGCCGCCGTCGTCGTCGTTGTCGAGCGGATCGAGCTGGGTGGCGCTGGAGTCCTCGGCGACGGTGCGCTCATCGTCGACGGCGGCGGGCGGGACGTCGAGCGCCGAGGAGCTCGTCTGGGAGCTACTGCCCGCCGGGTTGGTCGCCGTCACCCGGCAGGTGTAGTCGCCGGGCTCGGTCGGCGTGAAGGTGGCCCCCGTTTCGCCCGGAATCTCGACGTCATCCCTGAGCCACTGGCGCGCGAACGACTGCGGCGCGCGGTAGAGGTAGGCCCCGAGCAGGTCGGGCGCCCAGTCGCCGTGGCTGCAGCTGAGCTCGTCGCCGGGCCCGGTGGGGGAGGTGACCGGGGGCCCGGTCCCCTGCGGCTCGCGCAGGAGCGCTGGGAAGTTGGGGTTGCTCTCGCCGCCGGTCAGGTTCTGCGGTGTGTCACCGTGCCCGGGGCGAGATCGGCCCGCGCGAGCGTGCCACCGAGGAAGTTGGCCCAGTAGGCCCTGCCCGCGGAGGGGTCCCCGGCCACCGGGTCGATCGCCACCCCGGCCGGGCCGGCCTGGCCGCTCGCCAGCTCGGCCACGTCGTTCGTGCCGGGATCGAGATCGATGACCAGGATCTGGTTGCTGTTGAGGTTTGCCACGTAGGCCCTGCCGGCGGAGGGGTCCCCGGCCACCGGGTCGATCGCAAGCCCGAGCGGGGCGTTCAGGCCGTTTGCAGGGCCAGTGGCCAAGGTCTGCGGCGCGTCGCCGGTGCCGGGGTCGAGGTCCGCGAACCGGATCGTGCTCGAGCCGACATTGGTCCAGTAGATCCTGCCGGCAGCGGGGTTGCCGGGCACGGGGTCGATCGCCACGCCCGTCGGGGCCTCCTGGCCGGTCGCCAGGTTGCTGGCATCGTCGGTCCCCGGGTCGAGGTCCGCGACCCGGATCTGGCCGGTGGCGGAGTTCGCCCAGTAGATCCTGCCGGCGACCGGGTCGATCGCCATCCCGCACGGCTCGCTTCCCGGCGGCTCGGTGACCACGTCCTCGATTGCATCGCCGTCGTCGAGGTCCGCGCGCCGGATCTTGTCGTCCGCGAAGTGAGCCCAGTAAGCCTTGCCGGCCGCGGGGTCGAGCGCCATCCCGCAGGGGCCGTTGTCGCCCTGGCCGCCGACCAGATCATCCGGCCCAGTCGCCGGGTTCAGGCCCATGTAGCGGACCGCGCCGCCGCCGCCCTTGTTGGTCCAGTAGAGCGAGTCGTCGACGACGCAGGTGACGGTGACCGCGACGGTCGCGGTTGAGCCGCCGTTCAGGGTGTAGGTGAAGTCGTCGGTCGGGTTGGCGGGGGCGTCGTTGCAGTAGTCGGCGTCGGGCTCGTAGGTAAGGCCGGTGTGGGCGCCAGAGGTGCCACCGGTGAGCGCCACGGTGCCGTGGGCGGGGTCGCTCGCCGAGGCGATCTGGACGGGGCCGCCGTCGCCGCCGTCGTCGTCGTTGTCGAGCGGATCGAGCTGGGTGGCGCTGGAGTCCTCGGCGACGGTGCGCTCATCGTCGACGGCGGCGGGCGGGACGTCGAGCGCCGAGGAGCTCGTCTGGGAGCTACTGCCCGCCGGGTTGGTCGCCGTCACCCGGCAGGTGTAGTCGCCGGGCTCGGTCGGCGTGAAGGTGGCCCCCGTTTCGCCCGGAATCTCGACGTCATCCCTGAGCCACTGGCGCGCGAACGACTGCGGCGCGCGGTAGAGGTAGGCCCCGAGCAGGTCGGGCGCCCAGTCGCCGTGGCTGCAGCTGAGCTCGTCGCCGACCCCGGTGGGGGAGGTGACCGGGGGCCCGGTCCCCTGCGGCTCGCGCAGGAGCGCTGGGAAGTTCGCGCTGCCGTTGCCTGGGCCGTCGAGGTCCACCGCTCTGGTGTCCTGGGGGTCGTCCAGCTCCGCGTGCTCGACGGTGTCGGTCCAGTAGGTGGTCCAGTAGATTGCGTTCGCCTCCGCGTCGAGCGCGATGCCGTCGGGGCAATCCGAGACGGGAGGCTCCCGAAGGTCCACGATCTCCTGCGGGTTGCCGCCATCATCGAGGTCGGCGACCTCGAGCGTGTCCGATGCACAGTTGGACCAGTAGATCTTGTTGGCGACCGGGTCGATCGCAAGACCCAGCGGCCCGCCGGTGTGGGGGTTGCCCTCGGGAATCAGATCCTGGGCGTCGTTCGTCGCCGGGTTCAGGTCCGCGACGCGGATCGCGTCGTTGTCGCCTGCATCGCCCGCGCCCGGTGTTCCCTCGTTGGTCCAGTAGATCTTGCCCTCGACCTTTCCAGGGCGAGCCCCGCCGGGTGGTCGTTGCCGGCCGGGCCAACCAGTACCTGCGAGTTGGACCCGTCGCGGTCGGCAACCCTGAGAGTGTCGCTGTTGACATCCGTCCAGTAGAGCTTGCCCGCCTCGGGGTCCACGACCAGCCCACACGGGGCCTGCAGGGGCGGGTTGATCGGCAGGGTCTCCGCGTCTGAGCCATCGAGGTTCGCGCGCCTGATCGTCCCGGTCGGGTTGTCATCGTTGGCCCAGTAGATCTTGCCCGCCGCCAAGTCGAAGGCGACCCCGCACTGCGTTCCGGTGCCCTCGGTGCCCGCCAAGTCGGTGACGGTGTTCTCGAAGTCGGCCAGCTCGGCGAACTGGATCGCGTCGCTGTCCTTGTCGGCCCAGTAGAGCCGGTCCGCTGCAGTCGCGGTGGCGGGAGCGAGCAGAACACAGAGCAGGCCGGCCAACAGGAACCAGGCCCGCCGCGGGCCCAGCAGGGCCCGCAGCGTGCGCGACCCCGAATCCGGGCTGCGCTGCTTTGGATTAGAAAAGGGCATTCACAAGAGGTTCGAAAGTGGAAAGACACCCTGCCGCCGTTGCAGCATGAGGCCCGCGGTGCGGCTTGTGAATGGCCCACATGACTCAAATTGCGTTCAATTCCGTGAACGCCGCTGCGTCTGACCGCGCGCGGGCGGTCCGGACGCGGGTGTCGGCAGCCCCACCCCGAGTCTTCGGCTGCCGCTTCTGGGCCCCGGCCCCCGATCCGCGGCGCTACGCGGAGGTGCTCGGGCTCGCGCATGATGGCCCGCCGCAGGGAGCGGCGCGCCGATCATCGTCGGCGGCCTCTCACCAGTTGAGGACACAAACGAGGCAAACACGTCCTCGTCTGAGTTCCTGCACGAGGTCTACAACCAGGGGTGCTCGTGCGACTTCGGGGGGATGATGGAGTATCGGGCAATGAAAGTCGGACCGCTACCGCCCGATCGCTCGCGCCACGCGGCGCACGTGCTCGCCGACGCGTTCCGGGACTACCCGGCGTGGCTCGCGATCGGCCCCCGTCGAAGCCGGCCGCGATGGCGGATGTTGAATCGGTTCTACCGCGGCGCGCTGGCCCGCGCATACGCGCACGGCGCTGTGCTCGGCGCGAGCGACGGCGAGCTGCGCGGCATCGCGATCGTCTATCCGGCCGATCGCTGGCCGCCGCCGCCGCGCTCGTTCGTGCACGAGGCGTGGGGCGTCGCGCTGTCCGGGCCCGGCGCCGCCGCGCGCGGCCTGCGCGCGACGAGCGCGATCGACGCCGTTCATCCTCACGAGCCCCACGACTTCCTCCACACGCTCGGGGTCGACCCCGGCGCACAGCGGACCGGCGCCGGAACCGCGCTGCTCGAGCACATCGCGGGGCACGCCGAGGCGCGCGGCGTGCCGATCCACCTCACGACGAGCGCCCCCGAGAACCTCCCCTACTACCGCCGGTTCGGGTACGAGCTCGACGGCGAGCGCGAGCTTCCTCGCGGCGTCCCCCTGTGGTCGATGGTGCGCCCCCCAGCTCGCGCGCCCGAGCCAGGATCGCATCCATCATCGCCTCGGTCAGCCTCCCCGTGAACGTGTTCTGCTGGCTGGGGTGGAAACACCCGAGCAGCGTGAAGGGCCCGACCTCCACCTCGGCGCCGTGCCCGAAGCGCGGCTTGGGGCGCGGAACCTCGTGGCCGAGCTCCCGCAACGCGCGCAGCGCGCCGTCCCACGCGAAGGCCCCGAGTGCGACCAGGACCCGCGCCCGCTCGAGCAGCGCGAGCTCGCGCGCCAGGTACGGGAGGCAGTTGTCGCGCTCCGCCGGCGTCGGCCTGTTGGCGGGCGGCGGGCAGCGGTTGACCGCGGTCACGTACGCGCCGCGCAGCCGCAGGCCGTCGTCGCGCCGCTCGGAGGCCGCACGGTTCGAGAGCCCGGCGCGGTGAAGCGCCGCGTACAGCCACTCGCCCGAGCGGTCGCCGGTGAACATGCGCCCGGTGCGATTGGCGCCGTTCGCCGCCGGTGCGAGACCCACCAGGACGATCCGCGCCCGCGGATCGCCGAACCCCGACACCGGGCGCGCCCAGTAGCGCTCTCCGCGGAAGCGGCGCGGCGGGTCCGACGCGACCTCCTCCCGCCACGCGACGAGCCGCGGGCACCGGCGACAATCGTGCACCTCGCGCGCGAGGCGCTCGAGCTCCTCTTCACCCGCCCTTCGCGGTGGCATCGCGGCTGGCTCAGGCGCGGGCCCGCGCCCACCTCACCGCCCACCCGCCGGCGACGAAAACGAGCAGCCACATCACGGTCGCCGCCAGCGGACTGACGAGCGCGACCGGGATCGAGAGCAGGAACACCGCCGCTACCGCGAAGTTGGCCGTTCCGCCGTACTGTCGCTCGTACTCGCGCAGCTCGGGACGGATCATTTCCTTGCGGTACGCGTAGACGATCTGGACCTGAAACGTGATGGTCACCGCCGCCATGATCGCCGCGTACAGGATCACACCCGTGGAGTCATCCCCGTAGTCGCCGAGGACCTCGCTGGTGAACGGCACCAGCACGACCCACGCCAGGTAGAGGAGATTGAGCCCCATCAACACCGGGTCGAAGCGCTCGACCGCGGCGAACAAGCGGTGGTGGGAGAGCCACAGCTTTCCGAGCACTGCGAAGCTGATCCCGTACGCGATGAAGTCCCGGTGCTGGTCGAGAATCTCATCGAACAGCGTCTCGCCGGCCGGGAGGTGCCCCGGGATATTGATCTGGAGCACGAGCAGCGTGATCGCGATCGCGAACACACCGTCGCTGAACGCGACGATGCGCGAGAACTCGAGTCCCCACGTGTCGCGATGGCGGGCCTCACCCGCCGGCAGACCGCCGCCGACGCCCTCTGAGCGCTCCATCGGAACCTGTTACGGCCGCGCGGCCGGAAACCCTCTTGGCGGCACGCCGCGGACATTCGGTTGAAACCTGGTCTAATACCCCCATAGGGTATGCGCCGATGGGTGAGGTGCTCTCGACCGTCTGGGACGGGCTTCAGAACGCGTTCCTGATGGCGTACGAGGTGTGGTGGGCGCTCGTCCTCGGGTTCGCGATCTCGGCGATCGTCCAGGCATGGGTCCCGCGCGAGCGCGTCGAGCGCGCGCTCGCGGGCACGGGGGTCGGGCCGGTCGCCAAGGCGACGGGGCTCGGCGCCGCGTCCTCGTCGTGCTCCTACGCGGCGATCGCGATCGCCCGCTCGCTGTTCGCGAAGGGCGCGTCCGCCGTCACCGCGCTCTCCTTCCAGTTCGCGTCCACGAACCTGGTCTGGGAGCTGGGATTGGTCCTCTGGGTCCTGATCGGGTGGCAGTTCACGCTCGCCGAGTTCGTCGGCGGATTCGTCCTGATCGCGCTGATGGCGCTCATGCTGCGGCTGTTCGTGTCACCGCGCCTCGAGCAGCGCGCTCGCGAGCACGCACGCCGGGCCGGCGGGGAGCACGAGCACGAGACGGCGAGCTCCGCCGGGATGAGCGTGCGCGAGCGCGTCACCTCGGGCGCGGCGTGGTCGGATGTGGCCACAAACTTCCGCGCCGACTGGACGACGCTGTGGAAGGAGATCACGATCGGGTTCCTGCTCGCCGGGTTCATCGGGCTGCTCGGCAACGACGTGTTCGACTTCCTGTTCGTCGAGGACGCGCCCGCCGCGGTGAACACGATCGAGAACGTGATCGCGGGCCCGATCATCGCGGTGCTGAGCTTCGTGTGCTCGATCGGAAACGCGCCGCTCGCCGCGGTGCTGTGGTCGGGAGGGATCTCGTTCGCCGGCGTGATCGCGTTCATCTTCGCCGACCTGATCGTGCTCCCGATCGTGGTCGCGTACCGCAAGTACTACGGGACCGCGTTCGCGCTCCGCATCACGGCGCTGATGTTCGTGACGACGGTGCTCGCGGCGCTCGTCGTCGACGGCCTGTTCTCGCTCGCCGGCCTGATCCCCGAGACGCGGCCCGAGCGGGGCGACATCTTCACCGCGATCGAGGTCAACTACAAGCTGTTCCTCAACGCGACCGCCCTGGTCGTGTTCGTGGTCCTGATGCGGATGACAATGCGCCGTGCAGGAATCGTCGAGGCGGCGGCGGCGCGGTAACCTGGCTCCGCGACCCGGGACCCCAGCGGTCGCGAGCCTCATGACGGACACCGAGCAAGCTGATCAGCTTCGCAAGCTGGCGATCATCCCCGCCTACAACGAGGAGGGCATGGTCGGCCAGGTCGTGCGCGGGATCCGGCGCCACGCCCCCGAGTTCGACATCGTCGTCGTCGACGACGGGTCCACGGACAGGACCTTCGCCGAGGCGAGCGCCGAGGGCGTGACCGTGATCCGCCACCCGTTCAACCTCGGGATCGGCGGCGCGATGCAGTCGGGGTTCAAGTACGCGGCGGCCAACGAGTACGACGTCGCCGTGCAGGTCGACGGCGACGGCCAGCACAAGCCCACCTACCTGAACGACCTGCTCGAGGCGCTGCGCACGAGCGGCAAGGCCGACATGGTGTGCGGTAGCCGATTCCGCGAGGACCCGGGCTACAAGGTGCCGATCGGCCGCCGGATCGGAAACCTGATCTTCTCGCTGATCCTCAGCGTGATGGTCCGCCGCCGGATCACCGATCCGACGTCGGGATTCCGGATGACCAACCGCCGGGGGATCGAGCTGTTCGCCCGCGACTACCCGCACGACTACCCCGAGGTCGAGGCGATCCTGATGCTCCATGCGCACAGCCTGCGGCTGCACGAGGTGCCCGTGAGGATGAACGCGCGCGGCTTCGGGCGCTCCTCGATCGACTATCCGCGCAGCGCCTACTACATGGCCAAGGTGCTGCTGGCGCTGTTCGTCGGCCTGTTCCGAAAGCGCCCGACGCCGAGCCATCAGCCGCCTGACCGCCCCGAGGGCCAGCCCGTCGCCCCCGCGGCGGCGACCGCCGCCACGAGCGAGGAGTCGGGGCCGGCGGCCGTGGGACGATGAGCACCATGCTCCCGATCGCCGCCGCGGGCGAGCTCCAGCCCACCGTCCAGATCGTCGCGGTCGTGGTGACCGCGGTGCTGCTGCTCGCGGTGCTCGAGCTGGTCAGGCGTCGCCAGCTCGCCGAGCGCTACGCGCTGCTGTGGATGACGGTCGCGGTCGTCCTGCTCGTGCTCGCCGTGTGGACCGACCTGCTCGATTGGGCGTCCGATCTGGTCGGGATCGCCGACCCCGCCAACGCGCTCTTCCTCGCCGCGTTCGGCGTCGCGTTCGTGCTCCTGCTGCATTTCTCGGTCGCGAACTCGCGGCTCGGCGAGGAGACGAAGATCCTCGCCCAGGAGGTCGCGCGGCTCGACGAGCGCGTGCGCTCGTTGCGCGCCCCGAGCGCCAACGGGAAGCCGCAGGACGGCGAGGACCCTGACGGCGCGCCGCGGGACCCCGGCGCGGGCGACGCTCAGAGCAGCGCCCGGACGACCGACCAGTAGGCGCGCAGCGCCCAGCGCAGCGGGGCGGCGGCGCCGACCCGCCCCAGATACGGCGAAGACAGCTCCGCGGTGAGGGCGGACGCGAACTCCCCGCCCCGGACCTCGCGGCCGGCCTGGATCGCGCGGCGCTCGCGCAGCAGGCGCGGAAGCCAGCGCGCCACGTCCGCCCACGCGCGGAGCTTCTGCCGCCCCCACCCGCCCGCGATCGAGATCGCGATCAGCGCGAGCTCGGTGGCCACCAGCGCCGGCGCCAGCAGCGCGAGCAGCGACGCGGGGTAGGTGCGCACGATCGTCGCCCAGCGATTGCGCTCCATGTAGCGCCACTTGGCGGGGCCCTTCTCGAACTCGTACTCGTGGTCGACGACGGCGCCTGGCTCGATCCCGATCCTTCCCCCCGCGAGCCGCAGCCGCAGCGAGAGGTCGACGTCCTCGTGGTAGAGGAAGAACTCGCCCGGGAAGCCGCGCGCGCGCTCCCACCGGTCACGCGGGATCGCGAGGCAGGCTCCCGAGGCGAACCCGACCTCGCGGGGCTCGGGCGCGGCGGCGGGGTCGAGCCGCCTGCCCGCGCCGCCCGCCCACGCGATGCCCGTGAAGTGGACGACGCCGCCCTCGGTGTTGACGACGCGGCCGCCCGCGGCGGTCACGAGGCCCATCCAGGCGGCCCAGCCGCGATCGTCGTCGAGCGGGCGGGCGATCGCGGCGCGAAACCCCTCCGAGACCACGGCGTCGGGGTTGAGGAACGAAAGCAGCTCCCCGGACGCGCGGGCGGCGCCGGCGTTGCACCCCGCGGCGAAGCCGAGGTTGGCGCCCGGCTCGAGCAGGGCTGCGCCGGGAGCGAGCTCGCGAACCGTCTCGGGGGTGCCGTCGGTGGACGCGTTGTCGACGACGACCAGCTCGTCGCCCTCGCGAAGCTGCTCGACGAGCGGAGGCAGCGAGCGCCCCACCGCCTCCCGGCAGTTGTAGGTCACGACCACGCGGGCAATGAAAGTCGGACCGCTACCGCCCGATCGCTCGCGCCACGCGGCGCACGTGCTCGCCGACGCGTTTCGGGACTACCCGGCGTGGCTCGCGATCGGCCCCCGTCGAAGCCGGCCGCGATGGCGGATGTTGAATCGGTTCTACCGCGGCGCACTGGTCCGCGCATACGCGCACGGCGCTGTGCTCGGCGCGAGCGACGGCGAGCTGCGCGGCATCGCGATCGTCTATCCGGCCGATCGCTGGCCGCCGCCGCCGCGCTCGTTCGTGCACGAGGCATGGGGCGTCGCGCTGTCCGGGCCCGGCGCCGCCGCGCGCGGCCTGCGCGCGACGAGCGCGATCGACGCCGTTCATCCTCACGAGCCCCACGACTTCCTCCACACGCTCGGGGTCGACCCCGGCGCACAGCGGACCGGCGCCGGAACCGCGCTGCTCGAGCACATCGCGGGGCACGCCGAGGCGCGCGGCGTGCCGATCCACCTCACGACGAGCGCCCCCGAGAACCTCCCCTACTACCGCCGGTTCGGGTACGAGCTCGACGGGGAGCGCGAGCTTCCTCGCGGCGTCCCCCTGTGGTCGATGATGCGCCCCCCAGCTCGCGCGCCCGAGCCAGGATCGCGTCCATCATCGCCTCGGTCAGCCTCCCCGTGAACGTGTTCTGCTGGCTGGGGTGGAAGCACCCGAGCAGCGTGAAGGGCCCGACCTCCACCTCGGCGCCGTGCCCGAAGCGCGGCTTGGGGCGCGGAACCTCGTGGCCGAGCTCCCGCAACGCGCGCAGCGCGCCGTCCCACGCGAAGGCCCCGAGTGCGACCAGGACCCGCGCCCGCTCGAGCAGCGCGAGCTCGCGCGCCAGGTACGGAAGGCAGTTGTCGCGCTCCGCCGGCGTCGGCCTGTTGGCGGGCGGCGGGCAGCGGTTGACCGCGGTCACGTACGCGCCGCGGAGCCGCAGGCCGTCGTCGCGCCGCTCGGAGGCCGCACGGTTCGAGAGCCCGGCGCGGTGAAGCGCGGCGTACAGCCACTCGCCCGAGCGGTCGCCGGTGAACATGCGCCCGGTGCGATTGGCGCCGTTCGCCGCCGGTGCGAGACCCACCAGGACGATCCGCGCCCGCGGATCGCCGAACCCCGACACCGGGCGCGCCCAGTAGCGCTCCCCGCGGAAGCGGCGCGGCGGGTCCGACGCGACCGCCTCCCGCCACGCGACGAGCCGCGGGCACCGGCGACAATCGTGCACCTCGCGCGCGAGGCGCTCGAGCTCCTCTTCACCCGCCCTTCGCGGTGGCATCGCGGCTGGCTCAGGCGCGGGCCCGCGCCCACCTCACCGCCCACCCGCCGGCGACGAAAACGAGCAGCCACATCACGGTCGCCGCCAGCGGACTGACGAGCGCGACCGGGATCGAGAGCAGGAACACCGCCGCTACCGCGAAGTTGGCCGTTCCGCCGTACTGTCGCTCGTACTCGCGCAGCTCGGGACGGATCATTTCCTTGCGGTACGCGTAGACGATCTGGACCTGAAACGTGATGGTCACCGCCGCCATGATCGCCGCGTACAGGATCACACCCGTGGAGTCATCCCCGTAGTCGCCGAGGACCTCGCTGGTGAACGGCACCAGCACGACCCACGCCAGGTAGAGGAGATTGAGCCCCATCAACACCGGGTCGAAGCGCTCGACCGCGGCGAACAAGCGGTGGTGGGCGAGCCACAGCTTTCCGAGCACTGCGAAGCTGATCCCGTAGGCGATGAAGTCCCGGTGCTGGTCGAGAATCTCATCGAACAGCGTCTCGCCGGCCGGGAGGTGCCCCGGGATATTGATCTGGAGCACGAGCAGCGTGATCGCGATCGCGAACACACCGTCGCTGAACGCGACGATGCGCGAGAACTCGAGTCCCCACGTGTCGCGATGGCGGGCCTCACCCGCCCGCAGACCGCCGCCGACGCCCTCTGAGCGCTCCATCGGAACCTGTTACGGCCGCGCGGCCGGAAACCCTCTTGGCGGCACGCCGCGGACATTCGGTTGAAACCTGTCTAATACCCCCATAGGGTATGCGCTGTATGGGCGAGGTGCTCTCGACCGTCTGGGACGGGCTTCAGAACGCGTTCCTGATGGCGTACGAGGTGTGGTGGGCGCTCGTCCTCGGGTTCGCGATCTCGGCGATCGTCCAGGCATGGGTCCCGCGCGAGCGCGTCGAGCGCGCGCTCGCGGGCACGGGGGTCGCGCCGGTCGCCAAGGCAACGGGGCTCGGCGCCGCGTCCTCGTCGTGCTCCTACGCGGCGATCGCGATCGCCCGCTCGCTGTTCGCGAAGGGCGCGTCCGCCGTCACCGCGCTCTCCTTCCAGTTCGCGTCCACGAACCTGGTCTGGGAGCTGGGATTGGTCCTCTGGGTCCTGATCGGGTGGCAGTTCACGCTCGCCGAGTTCGTCGGCGGATTCGTCCTGATCGCGCTGATGGCGCTCATGCTGCGGCTGTTCGTATCACCGCGGCTCGAGCAGCGCGCTCGCGAGCACGCACGCCGGGCCGGCGGGGAGCACGAGCACGAGATGGCGAGCTCCGCCGGGATGAGCGTGCGCGAGCGCGTCACCTCGGGCGCGGCGTGGTCGGATGTGGCCACAAACTTCCGCGCCGACTGGACGACGCTGTGGAAGGAGATCACGATCGGGTTCCTGCTCGCCGGGTTCATCGGGCTGCTCGGCAACGACGTGTTCGACTTCCTGTTCGTCGAGGACGCGCCCGCCGCGGTGAAGACGATCGAGAACGTGATCGCGGGCCCGATCATCGCGGTGCTGAGCTTCGTGTGCTCGATCGGAAACGCGCCGCTCGCCGCGGTGCTGTGGTCGGGAGGGATCTCGTTCGCCGGCGTGATCGCGTTCATCTTCGCCGACCTGATCGTGCTCCCGATCGTGGTCGCGTACCGCAAGTACTACGGGACGGCGTTCGCGCTCCGCATCACGGCGCTGATGTTCGTGACGACGGTGCTCGCGGCGCTCGTCGTCGACGGCCTGTTCTCGCTCGCCGGCCTGATCCCCGAGACGCGGCCCGAGCGGGGCGACATCTTCACCGCGATCGAGGTCAACTACAAGCTGTTCCTGAACGCGACCGCCCTGGTCGTGTTCGTGGTCCTGATGCGGATGACAATGCGCCGTGCAGGAATCGTCGAGGCGGCGGCGGCGCGGTAACCTGGCTCCGCGACCCGGGACCCCAGCGGTCGCGAGCCTCATGACGGACACCGAGCAAGCTGATCAGCTTCGCAAGCTGGCGATCATCCCCGCCTACAACGAGGAGGGCATGGTCGGCCAGGTCGTGCGCGGGATCCGGCGCCACGCCCCCGAGTTCGACATCGTCGTCGTCGACGACGGGTCCACGGACAGGACCTTCGCCGAGGCGAGCGCCGAGGGCGTGACCGTGATCCGCCACCCGTTCAACCTCGGGATCGGCGGCGCGATGCAGTCGGGGTTCAAGTACGCGGCGGCCAACGAGTACGACGTCGCCGCGCAGGTCGACGGCGACGGCCAGCACAAGCCCACCTACCTGAACGACCTGCTCGAGGCGCTGCGCACGAGCGGCAAGGCCGACATGGTGTGCGGGAGCCGATTCCGCGAGGACCCGGGCTACAAGGTGCCGATCGGCCGCCGGATCGGAAACCTGATCTTCTCGCTGATCCTCAGCGTGATGGTCCGCCGCCGGATCACCGATCCGACGTCGGGATTCCGGATGACCAACCGCCGGGGGATCGAGCTGTTCGCCCGCGACTACCCGCACGACTACCCCGAGGTCGAGGCGATCCTGATGCTCCATGCGCACAGCCTGCGGCTGCACGAGGTGCCGGTGAGGATGAACGCGCGCGGCTTCGGGCGCTCCTCGATCGACTATCCGCGCAGCGCCTACTACATGGCCAAGGTGCTGCTGGCGCTGTTCGTCGGCCTGTTCCGCAAGCGCCCGACGCCGAGTCATCAGCCGCCTGACCGCCCCGAGGGCCAGCCCGTCGCCCCGGCGGCGGCGACCGCCGCCACGAGCGAGGAGTCGGGGCCGGCGGCCGTGGGGCGATGAGCGCCATGCTCCCGATCGCCGCCGCGGGCGAGCTCCAGCCCACCGTCCAGATCGTCGCGGTCGTGGTGACCGCGGTGCTGCTGCTCGCGGTGCTCGAGCTGGTCAGGCGTCGCCAGCTCGCCGAGCGCTACGCGCTGCTGTGGATGACGGTCGCTGTCGTCCTGCTCCTGCTCGCCGTGTGGACCGACCTGCTCGATTGGGCGTCCGATCTGGTCGGGATCGCCGACCCCGCCAACGCGCTCTTCCTCGCCGCGTTCGGCGTCGCGTTCGTGCTCCTGCTGCATTTCTCGGTCGCGAACTCGCGGCTCGGCGAGGAGACGAAGATCCTCGCCCAGGAGGTCGCGCGGCTCGACGAGCTGCGTGCGCTCGTTGCGCGCCGCGAGCGCCAACGGAAAGCCGCAGGACGGCGAGGACCCGGACGGCGCGCCGCGGGACCCCGGCGCGGGCGACGCTCAGAGCAGCGCCCGGACGACCGACCAGTAGGCGCGCAGCGCCCAGCGCAGCGGGGCGGCGGCGCCGACCCGCCCCAGATACGGCGAAGAGAGCTCCGCGGTGAGGGCGGACGCGAACTCCCCGCCCCGGACCTCGCGGCCGGCCTGGATCGCGCGGCGCTCGCGCAGCAGGCGCGGGAGCCAGCGCGCCACGTCCGCCCACGCGCGGAGCTTCTGGCGCCCCCACCCGCCCGCGATCGAGATCGCGACCAGCGCGAGCTCGGTGGCCACCAGCGCCGGCGCCAGCAGCGCGAGCAGCGACGCGGGGTAGGTGCGCACGATCGTCGCCCAGCGATTGCGCTCCATGTAGCGCCACTTGGCGGGGCCCTTCTCGAACTCGTACTCGTGGTCGACGACGGCGCTTGGCTCGATCCCGATCCTTCCCCCCGCGAGCCGCAGCCGCAGCGAGAGGTCGACGTCCTCGTGGTAGAGGAAGAACTCGCCCGGGAAGCCGCCGCGCGCGCTCCCACCGGTCACGCGGGATCGCGAGGCAGGCTCCCGAGGCGAACCCGACCTCGCGGGGCTCGGGCGCGGCGGCGCCGTCGAGCCGCCTGCCGGCGCCGCCCGCCCACGCGATGCCCGTGAAGTGAACGACGCCGCCCTCGGTGTTGACGATGCGGCCGCCCGCGGCCGTCACGAGGCCCATCCAGGCAGCCCAGCCGCGATCGTCGTCGAGCGGGCGGGCGATCGCGGCGCGAAACCCCTCCGAGACCACGGCGTCGGGGTTGAGGAACAAAAGCAGCTCGCCGGACGCGCGGGCGGCGCCGGCGTTGCACCCCGCGGCGAAGCCGAGGTTGGCGCCCGGCTCGAGCAGGGCGGCGCCGGGAGCGAGCTCGCGAACCGTCTCGGGGGTGCCGTCGGTGGACGCGTTGTCGACGACGACCAGCTCGTCGCCCTCGCGAAGCTGCTCGACGAGCGGAGGCAGCGAGCGCCCCACCGCCTCCCGGCAGTTGTAGGTCACGACCACGACCGAGAGGTGGGTCAAGAGCCGGCGCCCGGACTCGAACCGGGGACCCCTTCATTACGAATGAAGTGCTCTACCAACTGAGCTACGCCGGCGCGGCGGCGGCGAATCGAGGATAGTAGGAGGTCGAGTGATCCTGCAGCGCGTCGAGCAGTCCGAGTGGCTCTCCAATGCCTACCTGATCGTCGACCGGCCCGGCGGGAGACGGCGTGCTGGTCGACTCGAACGACGTCACGGACCCGCTGGTCGAGCGGGTCGAACGCGAGGGCACCGAGATCACCCACGTCCTGCTCACCCACCACCATTTCGATCACGTGATCGGCGTCGAGAGGCTCGCCGAGCGCGTCGGCGCGCCAATCGTCGCGCACGAGCTCTGCGCGGCGCAGCTCAACGGCAAGGTGACCGAGACGATCGGAGACGGCGACGAGGTCGCGTCCGGCGAGCTGCGGATCGAGGCGCTGCACACGCCCGGTCACTGCCCGGACCACCTCGCGCTGCTCGTCGACGGGACGGACTGCCTCACCGCCGACGTGCTGTTCAAGGGAACGGTCGGAGGCACGCTCGGCGGCGGCCCCAACGGGTTCGACGAATTGCGTGCGTCCGTGATGGAGCGGCTGATGAAGCTGGCGCCTGCTACTCGCGTCCATCCCGGCCACCGCGTCCCCTCGACGATCGCCGAGGAATGGGACGCGAACCCGTTCGTGCGAGTGTGGCGCGGCCTCGACGACGAGGGCTCGGAGCCGTGCTCGGTCGGTCCGCCGGACGCCGAGGAGCGCCAGCAGGCGACGCTCGTCCTGTGGGCGCCCGACTACGACGGCGGGAACAAGGCGTGGGTTCGGTTCCCGTCACGGCCAGGACGCGATCGTCGGCGGGTCGCAGGTGAAGCGCGAGTAGCATCGATCCGGCTACTCGGCGAGCTTGTACCCGACGCCGCGCACCGTCAGCACGAGCTCGGGTTCCTGCGGGTCGCGCTCGATCTTCTGGCGCAGGTTCGAGATGTGGACGTCGCACGCCCGCACGTCACCCTGGAACTCGCTCTGCCACAGCTCCTCCATGATCTCCTGGCGGCTGAACACCTGACCCGGCCGGCCGGCGAGCAGCCTCAGTACCTGGAACTCCGAGCGCGTGAGGTTGATCGGCTCGCCGCGCACCGTCACGAGGTGACGGGCGAGGTCGATTCGCACCGACCCGGCCTCGATCGTCGCCGCCTCGCCGGTCGCCGAGCTGCGGTCTAGCTCGCGGCGCCGGAGCTGAGCCCGCACCCGGCCGAGCAGCTCGCGAACCGAGAACGGCTTCGTGACGTAGTCGTCGGCGCCGACCTCGAGCCCGACGACCTTGTCGACCTCGGCGTCCTTCGCCGTGAGCAGGATGATCGGGACTGGGCTTCTTCCCCGCACGTCTCGACACAGGTCGAGCCCGCTGCGCCCCGGCATCATGATGTCGAGGACCAGGAGGTCGAACTCCGGGTTGTCGTCCCCGAGCTTCTGCTCCGCGTCGTCGCCGTCGACCGCGAGGATCACGTCGAAACCCTCCTGGCGCAACGCGTATCCGACCGAGTCGCGAACCGAGGGCTCGTCGTCCGCAATCAGGATCCTGTCCGCTGCCATCATCGCGGCCTCCACTACGCGACCGGCGTCGGCGCCGTCTTCGCGGCGGGTAGGTGGACCCAGAAGGTGCTGCCCTTGCCGAGCTCGGACTGCACGCCGATCTCGCCGCCCATCACCTCGACCATGCGCTGAGCGATCGACAGCCCGAGGCCGAACCCCTCCATCTCGAGCGAGTTGCGACCGCGGTAGAAGCGCTCGAAGATCCGATCCCGCTCCTCGCGCGGGATGCCCGTTCCGGTGTCACTGACTTCGATCAACACATCCTTCTCCGACCCCATCCCGCCCTCGCCCGACGAAGCGGACGACGCGGACGCCCAACCGCGCGCGCGAAGGGTAACGGTCCCCTGGGGGGGAGTGTTCTTGTAGGCGTTCGTCAACAGCGAGATGAGGATCTGGCGCACGAGCGCCGGATCGCCGTCGGCGAACACGACGGGCTCCGCGTCGAGCTCGACGCGCACCCCCTCGGGCGGGACCACCGCCTGGATCGCCTCCTGCGCGGCGAGCGTGACGTCGACGACCTCGGACTCGCTCTCCCCGACCGCGTCGATCCTGGCCAGCGTCAGCAGCGAGTGCGTAAGCCGGCTGATCCGGTCGGCGTCCTCGTTCAGGCGCACCAGGAAGTGCTCGAGCGCCTCGGGATCGTCCTTCGCGCCCGCCCGCAGGACCTCGATCGCGCCCGAGATCCCCGCGATCGGATTGCGCAGCTCGTGCGCCGCGTTGGAGATGAACTCGCGCTCGGCGACCTCCTTGCGCAGCTCGTGGGTTCGGTCGCGAACCACGACCAGGACCGCGTCCTCGGCCGCCAGCTCGCGCGCCTGGAGTGCGTACACGCGCTCGCCCACCCGGAGCGCGTCGCTCGAGGCCTCCCCGCGCTGCGCGGCGCGGCGCAGCCACGGGCCGAGCGCCTCGATCGGTGAGCCGTCGGCCCCGATCAGCGGCGCCGCGGCCGGATTGGAGAAACGAACGGCGCCGTGCTTGGAGACGACCATCACGGCCTCGCTCAGCGCGTGGAGCACGGCGGACAACCGGTCGCGCTCGCTCGAGAGCACCCGGAAGGTGCCGCGGAGCGCCGTGCGCATCGACTCGAGCGCCCTGCCGAGATCCCCGATCTCGTCGCGGCCACCGCGACGCCATCGGGATGTCCAGCCGCCCTTCCGCCAGCTGCGCGGCGCTGTCCGCGAGCCGCTTCAGGCGCAGCGTGAACAGGCTCGCGACGATCAGCCCGAGCACGACCGCGATCCCGACGGCGATCGCGAGCGCCGTCAGGCGCTCCTCGCGGACCGCCTCGAGCGCGCCCACGACCTCGGGCGGCCTCGTCGCGCGGGTCAGCACGGCGCCGGCGAGCTCGCCGTTGCGGAACACGGGCACCGACACGTCCGTGACCTCGCCTCCGTGCTCGCGCACGATCCGCCCGCCTCGCAGCGCGGCGCGGATCGCCTCGCCGCGCTTGCGGACCTCGGAGAGGTCGACGCCGAGGACGATCCGGGGCGTGATCAGGCGACCCTTGCGGTCGAACACCCACGCCACGAAGTCCTCGCTGCGGTTGTCCTCGAGCACGGACTCGGCCGCTCCGCGGTCGAACTCGCCCAGCTCGTCGGCGAGCGTCACCGTGCGCCCGACGGCGATCTCGACGGAGCGCTCCTGCGCGGACTCCTCGCTCGACCCGCTGACGAACGCGTAGACCGACAAGCCGGTGACGATCCCCACCCCGGCGAACGCCAGCCCGAGCCACAGCCTGACGCCGACACGACGACGGGGACGTACCGGTCCATCCGACCGGCGGAGCGCAGGCGCCATGTGTATCTCTTAACAGAACAAACAATCGCGCGACGTGCTCCGCTCCCGCTCGCTCGCATCACCCAACTGGAAGCCTTGCTCGCTCGCTCCCGCGTCCGCCGTCGCGCGGTCACGGGTGCTCCCGTGCTCTCAGCGCGAGCCGAAGCCGCCCGGTAGAACAGCGCCTCGAGTGCGAGCTCCTCGGAAACGTGCACCCGGAGGCGTCGCTGCGTGTCGAGCACGAGCTCCGCGGCGCGGCGCGCCGCCCGCGGGTCGAGCCCCTCGGCGTCCTCGCGCAGCTCGGCCTCCCGGTCCGCGTTCACCGCCAGCTCCGCGGCGCCTTCGCCGGTCGCGGCGAGGTCGCGGAACCAACCCCCGCAGATCGCAAGCCCCAGGTCAAGCACCTCGACCCGCCGTCGCCGTCCCGCGCGCCGGCCGGCCTCCTCGGGCTCGCGGCTTCGGCGCCCGCGCTCGCCGCGAAGCATCGCCTCGCGTTCCGCGACCCGCGCCGTGGTCTCGGTCGCGGCCTCGTTCCCGGCCCGCTCCGCCGTCTCGAGCATGGCCAGCCACGGCGCGTCGGCGAGGCGGTTGGAGCGCGCCGCCCGCGCGCAGGCTTCGGCACTGGAACGCAGCTCGCGCCCGGGGTCCGTGAGCAGGAACAGCGCCCGCTCGGAGTCCCCTCCGCACAGCCGCGCCGCCGCGCGACGCTCGGCCTCCGGCGCCTCGACGGAGGCGCTCGCGAGCCGCTCCTCGACGGCCTGCGGCGGAAGCGGAGCGAAACGAACGGGCTGGCAGCGCGACATAACCGTCTCGAGCAGCGTCGCCGGCTCGGAGCTGAGGAGAAGCAGATGGGCGAACCAGGGCGGCTCCTCGAGGGTCTTCAGGAGCGCGTTCTGGCTCTCGTCCCCCATCGCCTCGGCCGCCTCGATCACGAACACCCGGCGCTCGCCCTCGAACGGCCGGTACGCCGCGCCCCTGATCACCCGCTCGCGAACCTCCTCGACGAGATGCTGGGTGCCGGGTGGGGTCAGCCACACGAGGTCCGGATGCGGCGAGGGCCACGCGAGCGCGCGCCTTCGCGCGTCTTCGGGGTCCGGCGCTCCGGCGGCGAGGATCTCAGCCGAGAACGCCCGCGCCGCGTCGCGCTTGCCGGTGCCCCTCGGCCCGACGAAGAGGTAGGCGTGGCGCGGCGCCGCCGCCGCGGCCTCGAGGGCGACCCGCGCCGCGGGCTGGTGCTCGGTGGCTTCGCCGAGCGTCGGCGCCTCCGGAACCTCGCTCACCGTCTCGCCGCCTCGACCGTCTCGATCACCCGTGCGTGCACCTCCTCGCTGCTCCCCTCCGCGTCGATCACCGCGATCCGGCCCGGATCGCTGCGCGCGAGCCGATCGTACGCCTCGGCCACCTTGCGCTGGAACTCGATGCCCTCGCGCTCGAAGCGATCGTCCCCGAGGCCGCGCGCCGCCGCGCGCTCGGGGTCGATCCTGAGCAGGATCGTGAGGTCGGGATCCAGGCGGCCGGTGGCGACCAGGTTCACGCTCACCGCGATCTCGACGCTCACGCCTCGAGCCGCCCCCTGGTAGGCGGCGGTCGAGTCGCTGAAACGGTCGCACACGACGTCGCGGCCCGCGTCGAGCGCGGGGCGGATCACCTCGGCGACGAGCTGGGCCCGCGATGCGCAGAACAGCAGCAGCTCCGCGACCGGATCGAGCTCGACACCGGGGTCGGCGACCAGCTCGCGGATCCGCTCCGAGGCCGCGGTGCCGCCCGGCTCGCGGACCAGCACCGTGTCGTCACCGAGCGCCTTCGCCAGCAGCTCGGCCTGGGTGGTCTTGCCCGAGCCGTCGATCCCCTCGAGCGTGATGAACAACCGCGTCTAGCCCTTGGCCCGAGACCGCGAGCGGCCCGAGCCGGAGCGCGACTTGCGCGCGCCACCCGACCGGCGCCCGTTCGCGGAGCGCTTCGCACGAGTCTTGGTCCCCGCGGCATCGACCGTGGCGCCGTCGGCCTTGGCGCCGTCGCCCGACTCGCCGTCACCGTCCAACTTCTCCGCCGCCTCCTTGGCCTCCTTCGCAGCCTCGCGCTCGGCGCGGCGCTTGCGCATCTCCTCCATCGAGGGGCACTCCTCGTTCAGGCACAGGTTCCACGGGCGGCCGCGGAACGGGACCACCTTGAGCCGCGGCGTCTCGCCGCATATCGAGCAGCGGTCCTCGAGCTTGAACACGTCGCCGCGCTGCGGCAGCGGGAAGGTGACGTCGCACGCGTCCGGGTTGTCGGCCTCCCACCCCTGGCAGCCGACGAACCGCTTGCCCGACTTCCGGGCGCGGATGATCCGCAGCATGTTGGGAGAGCCGTCCTCGTGCTTGCGCCCTGCCCGCTCGCACACGATGCAAGGGCCGAGGATCCGGTCCTCGTCCATTCCCGCCCAGATCACCTTCGCGAGGTCTTCCTCCTTGTCGGCGACCTCCTCGTAGGTGCCGTGCAGCATCTGGCGGCTGATCTGGAGCACCTCGTCCTTCTTCGTCTTCCCGCCCGCGATCTCGTCCATGTCCCGCTCCAGCTCGGCGGTCATCTCGGGGGTCGCCATGCGCGGCACGTAGCGCTTGAACGCCTCGTACATCGCGATCCCGGTCTCGGTCGGCGACGGCGGGTTCCCGAACACGTAGCCGCGGTCGAACAGCTTCTGGATGATGTCCGGCCGGGTCGCCTTGGTGCCCAGTCCCCGCTCCTCCATCATCTCGAGCAGCTTGCCCTGACCGATCCGGCTCGGCGGCTGCGTCTCCTTGTCGACGATCCACGGCTCGCCGTCGAGCTCCAGGCTCTGACCCTCCTCGAGCCTCGGGATCTCGTCGTCGGCCGAGCGCGCGTAGGTGTAGATCGCCGCGTAACCCGGGTCGACGACGACGCTGCCGCGCACGAAGTAGGTCTCCGACCCGGCCTCGATCTCCGCCCGTGTGGACTCCGTGATCATCGGCTTGCCGAAGGTGGCGAGGAAGCGGCGCACGACCAGCTCGTACACCCGGCGATGGACGCCCTCGAGGCCGCCGGGATGCACGGCCTGGGTCGGGTAGATCGGCGGATGGTCGGTGGTCTCCTTCTTGCCGCGGGTCGGCTTCAGGTCACCATCGAGCAGCGGCGCGGCCGCCTCGAACTCGGGGATCCCGACCAGCGAGGCGACGAGCTCGCGCGTGGCGAGCGAGCTCGGGTAGACCGTGTTGTCGGTGCGCGGGTAGGAGATGAAGCCGTCCATATAGAGGTCCTCCGCGACGCGCATCGCGCGCGAGGGCGTGATCGAGAGCCGGCTCGACGCCTCGGCCGCAAAGGCTGTGGTGTTGAAGGGCGTCGGGGGCCTGCGGTTGACCTTGCGGGAGGTGATCGCGCTCACGACGCCCGGGCTCTTCGTCCCTGCGACCGCCGCGTCGGCCTCCTCGCGCTTCCAGAACTTGTCCACCGTGTGGTGCGCCTCGAAGGCGTCGTCGGGATGCTGGAATCGCGCCAGCACCTCCCAGTACGGCTGCGGCTTGTGGGCGCGGCGCTCCAGCTCGCGCTCCACGATCAGCCCCAGGGTGGGGCTCTGAACTCGGCCCACGGAGAGGAAGTTGGAGCCGAAGCGCCGCGTCGCCAGGGACACGGCGCGTGTCAGCGTTGCTCCCCAGATCAGGTCGATGTCCTGGCGCGCTTCCCCCGCGTAGGCGAGGTCGTAGGAGAGCTCGTCGAGGTTGGCGAACGCGCGCTCGATCTCGTCCTTGGTCAGGGCCGAGTAGCGCGCCCGCTTGACCGTCGACTCGACCTCCGGGTTGACGTCGAGCACCTCGGACAGCGCCTCGAGCCCGATCAGCTCGCCCTCGCGGTCGAAGTCGGTCGCGATCACGACGCTGTCGGCGTCCTTCGCCACCTTGCGAAGCGCACGGAGGAAGTTCTTGTCCGTGGGCTCCTTGACGAGCTTCGCGTCGATCAGCTCGTGCAGGTCGGTCTTCTGCCAGTTCGAGTAGCCGTCCGGGAACGACGGATTGAGCACGTGGCCCTTGAGCCCGATCGCCATGTGGTCGCCGTCGGCGTCCGACCACGTGTAGTACGGCACCTTGTAGGAGGCGCTTTCCTTCGCGCCGTTTCCGAGGATCTGGGCGATCTTCTTGGCGCTGTTGTTCTTCTCTGTGACTATCAGGCGCATTCGGCCGGCGAGGGTAGCAGGGGTCCTCGGCGGCGCTTTCACGCTATGTGTGGGGCCCGGCCGCCTGGACTACGCTGAACCCACCGTTGAGCGCTTGGCGACAGCACCGGCGCTGGTTGATCGGCCAGGTCGCGTTGTGGGGGATTCTGGCCCTTTTGCTCCGGGTCGTCGTGGTACCGGCCGAGACGTGCCCCCCGGTCGACGCCGGCTCCGTCGCGCGGGCGGCGGATGCGGGAGGCGATTGGCTCGTGCGCGGTCAGCGCGACGACGGCCGCTTCCTCTACGGCTACTACTCGGACGAGGACAGGGTGTCGTCGGACTACAACACGACCCGCCACGCCGGCGTGATGGCGGCGCTGTACGCGCACGGGCGGATCGGCGCAGCCGACGCGGCGCTCGGCTACGTCCGCGAGAACCTGATCTCGCAGCGCGGCTGGACCGCGTTCGCGCCGCTTGGCGAGTCGGTCGACGTCGGCGCCAACTCGCTCCTCGTCGTCGCCCTGATGAACCGGCGGAAGGCCACCGGGGAGCGACGCTACGACAGGCTCGCGCGGCGGATCGGCCGCTTCCTCGTCTTCCAGCTGCAGGCCGACGGCAGCATCCTCCAGTACTACCAGCGATACGCGAAGCGAAGCCTCCCCGGCGTGTACGGGAAGTTTGCGACCGGCGAGGCCTTCTACGCCATGGCGCTGCTGGAGCGGGCGTTCCCCGCGGAGGGGTGGGACGGACCCGCCCACCGAGTCGCCGAGTACCTCGCGACACGCCGCGACGAGGTCGAGGGCGGGTTCCGCGAGCCCGACCACTGGGCGGCTTACGGGCTCGCGGAGCTGGAGCCCTCCGGGCTGACTGCGACCGAGGTCGAGTACGCGCGCTGGCTCGCGGGCTACTTCGGCTACCTGATCCGCTACGAGTCGCAGCACGAGGGCAGCGCCCTCAATCGGCTATCGGAGTCGGGATCGTCGCTTGGCACGGACGGCGAGGCGGCCGCCGCCCTGTGGCGGCTGGCGGGCGCCGAGCCGAGGCTCGCCGACCTCCATGGAAGGCTCGGCGATCGCGTGAGCTGTAACGCCGGCGTGCTCGTCGACAGACAGGTGAGCGCTGACGAGGAGAATCGACTCGCCCGCGGGGCGTGGTTCGACGACGGCTACACCCAGATGGACGACCAGCAGCACGCGATCGCGGCGCTGCTGGGAGCTCGTGAGGTGCTGCGGTGAGCTTCGGCTTTCTGCTTGCCGGGTTCCTCGCGACCACCAACGCCGGACGGGTCGCGCTCGCTCGCGAGGAGGCGAAGCCCTCGCTTCCAACCGCCGGCCTGGCCCTCGCGTGCGGCGCCGTGCTGGTGGTCGTCGCCACGGTGTTCGCCGACGATCTGCTCGACGCGCTCTCGATCAGCCCCGAGTCGTTCCGGATCGCCGCCGGGCTCGTGCTCGCGGTCACCGGCATCCGCATCCTCGTGTGGCCCAATGCGGTCGCGGGCCCGTTCGCGGTGGTGCTCATCACCCCCGAGCTCGCGTGCGTCGCGCTCAGCTTCGGAGCCGACGAGCCTGCCGGCAGGGCCCTCGCCGCGGCCGCGCTGACGCTCCCGATCGTCGCGATCGCCGCCACGACCCGGGTTCGGGCGCCGGCGGTCCTCGCGGCGCAGCTCCTGGCGGCGCTCGGGATCGTTGTCGCGGTCGCGCTGGCGGTCTCGGGCATGCGGGACGTGTAGTGCCCCGCCAGAGGGCCGGCTCACTACCCTGTGCCCAGATGAGTAATCCCACAACCGCGCACGCCCGGATGACGTGCGTGGCACGTCGCATCTAGATGCCCGCGCAGGCCTACACCGGCAAGGAATGCGTGTGCCAGCTCCGCAAGGGGACATGCGACCAGTCGTGCGTGCGCGGGATGCTCGACACGCCGCTCTATATAGCGTGCCTTCTGCTGAAGGGCCGGCGCTCCCTTGTCGTGGGCGGCGGCGAGATCGGGCTGGAGAAGGTCGAGGGCCTGCTCGCGTGCGGCGCGGATGTCACCCTGGTCGCGCCCGACGCGGTCTCCGAGCTCGCCGATTACGCCGCCGAGGGCTCGATCCGATGGGACCGGCGCGAGTACCGCTCCTCCGACCTCGAGGGGTGCCTGCTGGTGGTCGCGGCGACGAGCAACACCGACGTCAACATCGCGGTCCACGACGACGCCGAGCGTCGCCCGATGCTGGTCAACGTCGTCGACGTGCCGCCGCTGTGCAACTTCATCCTCCCCGCGATCGTCCGCTCCGGCGCGCTCGCGATCGCTATCTCCACCTCCGGCGCCTCTCCCGCGCTCGCGAAGCGAATGAAGCGCGAGATCGCGAACGAGTTCGGGGAGCCCTACGCGCGGCTCGCGATCCTGCTCAACGACGTGCGCGGGTGGGCGAAGGACACGCTGCCCACCTACCAGGACCGCAAGGAGTTCTTCGAGTCGATCGTCAACGGCGAGCCCGACCCGGTGGAGCTGCTGCGGCGCGGCGATGAGGGCGCCGTGCGGGAGCTGATCGCGGCCGCACAGCGCGACCGGGCGACGGTTGGCGCGTAGCCGCCGGGCCCGGGCGGCCGCTATCGCGCGCCGGCGCGTCTCGGACGTGAAACGGGTCTACCGCTTTGGAAACGAACGATTCAGGAGGCACCATGAGCACTGTTATCGACGCCCCCGCCCGCACCGCCCGCCGGGGATTTGACTCGCTCGAGAACGAGACGCACGTCGAGAGCCTCCCGGTTCGGGGCGACCTCCCGCCGTGGCTCCAGGGGTCGCTGCTGCGCACCGGCCCGGCGCAGTGGGACGTGGGCGACCGCTCGGTCAACCACTGGTTCGACGGGCTGGCGATGCTCCACCGCTTCTCGTTCGGGGACGGGCAGGTCTCGTACGCCAACCGCTTCCTGCAGAGCAAGGCCTACCGCGCCGCTAAGGAGCGCGGTCGCATCGCCTACTCGGAGTTCGCGACCGACCCGTGCCGCTCGCTGTTTGCGCGCGTCACGGCGATGTTCTCGCCGAAGCTGACCGACAACGCGAACGTCAACCTCGTCAAGCTCGGCGAGCGGTTCATCTCGATGACCGAGACACCGATTCCGGTCGAGTTCGACGGTCGTACCCTCCAGACCGCGGGGGTCGCTTACAAGCCGCCGGGCATGCTTACGACCGCGCATCCCCACGTCGATCGGGCCACGAGGGGAATGCTGAACTACGCCGCGAAGCTCGGGCCGAGGTCGAGCTACCGGTTCTTCCTCGTTCGGCCGGACAGCTCCAAGCCCGAGGTGATCGCGTCGAAGCCGGTGCGGGAGCCGGCGTACATGCACTCGTTCGGGCTCACCGAGCGCTGGCTCGTGCTCGCCGAGTTCCCGTACGTGGTCAACCCGATCAGCCTCGCCCTCGGCGGCCGGCCGTACATCGAGAACTTCCGCTGGAAGCCGGAGCTGGGGACCAGGTTCCACCTCTTCGACCGCGCGACCGGCGAGAGCGCCGGCCCGTTCGAGGCCGAGCCGCGGTTCGGGTTCCACCACGTCAACTCCTACGAGGAGGACGGCGAGGTGGTCGTCGACGTGGCGGCCTTCGCCGATGCGCAGATCGTCGAGGACCTCTACCTCGAGCGGCTGCGCGACGGCAAGCGTCCCTCGCCCAACAGGCTCGAGCGCTTTCGGATCTCACCCGGGTTCGGATCCGTGACCACCGAGCACCTGACCGACGAGTCGATGGAGCTGCCGCGGATCAACTACGGGCGCTGCAACGAACGTCCCTACCGATACGCGTGGGGCGTCGGCTTGAGCCCCGAGGGGTCCTGGCTCGATCGCCTCGTCAAGGTCGATGTCGTCGAGCGCGGTACGAGAATCTGGGAGGAAAGCGGGAGCTTCCCGGGGGAGCCGGTCTTCGTCGCCGCACCCGACGCCGAAGCCGAGGACGAGGGTGTCCTGCTCTCGGTCGTGCTCGACGGCGATCGCGGCAGCTCGTTCCTGCTCGTGCTCGACGCCCGGGATCTCTCCGAGCGGGCCCGGGCCGAGGTCCCGCACCACATCCCGTTCGGGTTCCACGGACAGTTCGCGCGTGCCTAGGATGGGAAGGCCGCGATGAACTGGACGCTCGAGGTCGTAATGGTCCCCGTGTCGGACGTGGACCGCGCCAAGGAGTTCTATGCCGACAAGCTCGGCTTCAACGTCGACCACGACACCACGGTCAGCGAGGACGCTCGCGTAGTCCAGCTCACTCCCCCCGGATCGGGTTGCTCGATCGTGATCGCCAAGGGGCTCGGGGAGGAGATGCCGCCCGGCTCGCTCAAGGGCCTTCAGCTCGTCGTGTCCGACCTCGACGCGGCGCGAGCGCAACTGGTCGAGCGCGGGGTCGACGTGAGCGAGATCCAGATCATGGGCGAGAGCCCGAGCGAGACGCCGGAGCCGCTCGACAACGTCGGGTTCGTGTTCTTTCGCGACCCGGACGGCAACGGCTGGGGCGTCCAGCAGATCTCCGCGCGCGGGTAGCGCTCAGCCGGCCGGCAGCGCGTACAGGGCGATGGCGGCGAAGTGAGCGACGGCGGCCGCGATCACCAGCACGTGGAAGATCTCGTGGTAGCCGAACGTCGCCGGCCGCGGGTCCGGACGCTGGCGGGCGTAGATCACGGCGCCGGCGGTGTAGAGGATGCCGCCGGCGGCGATCAGCGCACCGGCACCGAGCCCGGCGGCGACGACGATCGCCGGGAAGCCGAGCACGCTGATCCATCCGACCGCCACGTAGACGGTCGTCGCGACCCACTTCGGAGCATCGACCCAGATCATCTCGACGACGATTCCCGCGGCGGCAGCCGCCCAAACGGCGACGAGCAGCGCGTCAGCGAACGGCCCGTTGATCACCAGAACGCAGAACGGCGTCACGGTCCCGGCGATCAGCAGGAAGATCATCGAGTGGTCGAGGCGGCGCATCCAGCGGCGCACGTTCGGGCGCACCCAGTTGACGCGGTGATATAGAGCGCTCACCCCGAGCAGGGCGGAGAGCGAGATCGCGTAGATGCCGACGGCGAGCGTCGCGCGCGTGCTCGGCGCGGCGACGATCAGCGCCGACCCGGCGACGAGCGAGACGAAGAACGCCCACTGGTGCGAGACGCCGCGCAGGCGCGGCTTCTGGCGCTCGATGAACTCCGACGCGCTCGCCTTCGCGTCGGCGACCCGCTGGGCGGTCACGTCACGCGCGTCGCTGACCCGCTGAGAGGCGACGTCGCGGGCCTCCGTGACCCGCTGGGTCGCGGCGTCCCTGGCGGCGTCCCTGGCCTCGGCGACGCGGTCCTTCGCCGCCTTCCCCCTACTCGGATCGCCCATTGTCGTGCGAGCGTAACGAATCGGCGGGGCCGGTGGTGAAGATGGTCACACCCAGGCGTGGTGGCGCTACATCTAGCGTG
Source organism: uncultured Thermoleophilia bacterium (assembly GCA_963756745.1). GTDB lineage: Bacteria > Actinomycetota > Thermoleophilia > Solirubrobacterales > 70-9 > DASPWW01. Next base: position 162,824 of record CAVWOU010000012.1, on the reverse strand, counting down.
GCGCAGAAGAAGGAAAGCACCAGTGCTAGTAGAATGGGTTGTTCGTGAACTGCCCCCGATGCAACTCGCCGACCCACGTGCTCGAGAGCCGTCGCGCCGACGGCGGCGGCGCGGTGCGCCGCCGCCGCGAGTGCACGGCTTGCGGTCGGCGTTTCACCACCTTCGAGCGCCGCGAGCCCGGGCCGCTCTACGTCATCAAGCGCAACGGGACGCGGCAGCGCTTCGACCGCGACAAGCTGCGAGCCGCGCTCGTCCGCGCGGCCCACAAGCGCCCGGTGTCGGCCGACGAGGTCGAGGCGATCGTGCGCCACGTCCAGGTCGAGGCCGAGAGCGCCGGCGGCGAGCTCGCCGCCGAGCGGATCGGCGAGCTGTGCATGAACGAGCTCCGCGAGCTCGATGCCGGCGCCTACCTGCAGTTCGCGGGGACGCTCCCCTCGGTGAACCCGGAAATTGCAGCGGACAGCGAGCGAGGGTCCGTCCGGTCCGTTGGAGAGGATGCGGAGTTGCCGCCAAAAGCTGCTTCGAGGAGAGGGAACGATGAGTAAAACCGCTGCAAACGACGCACAGGCAGGGACGAAGGGACTGAACATCGAGCGCCGCTTCACGAGCGCCGACGTCCCCCCCTTCGACGAGGTCGAGTGGGAGCTCCGCGACGCCCTGATCGGCGACCCCGACGACCCCGCGTTCCACCAGCGCGATGTCGAGTTCCCGAAGGGCTGGTCGCAGAACGCGACCAACATCGTCGCCCAGAAGTATTTCCGTGGGCAGCTCGGAACGCCGCAGCGCGAGCGCTCGGTGAAGCAGATGATCGGCCGCGTCGCGGGGACGATCGCGACGTGGGGCCGCGAGGGCGGCTACTTCGCGAGCGACGCCGACGCGGGCGCCTTCGAGGACGAGCTGACCCACATCCTGCTGCACCAGAAGGCGGCCTTCAACAGCCCCGTGTGGTTCAACGTCGGCTTCGAGCCGCAGCCGCAGTGCTCGGCGTGCTTCATCCTCAGCGTCGAGGACGACATCCAGTCGATCCTCGACTGGAACACGAAGGAGGGGATGATCTTCCGCGGCGGCTCCGGGTCGGGGATCAACCTGTCGAACATCCGCTCCTCGAGGGAGCCGCTGTCGAAGGGCGGCCTCGCCTCCGGGCCGGTGTCGTTCATGCGCGGCGCCGACGCGTGGGCCGGGACGATCAAGTCGGGGGGCAAGACGCGGCGCGCGGCGAAGATGGTCGTGCTCGACGTCGACCACCCCGACGTCGAGGACTTCATCTGGTGCAAGGCGCGCGAGGAGGAGAAGGCGGCGGCGCTGCGAGACGCCGGCTTCGACATGCGGCTCGACAGCGACGCGTTCGCGTCGATCCAGTACCAGAACGCGAACAACTCGGTCCGGGTGACCGACGAGTTCATGGTCGCGGTTGAGAACGGCGATCAGTGGGAGCTGACCGCGCGGACGACGGGCGAGGCTCTGCAGACGCTCGAAGCGCGTGAGCTGATGCGCCAGATCGCCGACGCCGCGTGGCGCTGCGCCGACCCCGGTGTCCAGTACGACACCGTGATCAACCGCTGGCACACGTGCCCGAACTCGGGCCGGATCAACGCGTCTAATCCGTGCTCCGAATACATGCACGTCGACGACTCGGCGTGCAACCTGGCGTCGCTCAACCTGATGAAGTTCCGCAACGCGGACGGGACGTTCAACGTCTCGGACTTCCAGCACGCGGTCGACGTCGTGTTCCTCGCCCAGGAGATCATCGTCGGCCCGTCGAGCTACCCGACCGAGCAGATCGGCCGCAACGCGCGCGCCTTCCGCCAGATCGGGCTCGGGTACGCCAACCTCGGCGCGCTGCTGATGTCGGACGGGCTCGCGTACGACTCCGACCACGGTCGCTCGGTGGCGGCCGCGATCACCGCGCTGATGACGGGGCGCGCCTACCGGCAGTCGGCCGAGATCGCCGCGGCGATGGGCCCGTACGACGAGTACGAGCGAACCGCGAGCCGCACAACAGCGTGATGCGGATGCACCGCGACGCGGCGTACGAGATCGACGACGACTTCGTCGAGCAGAACCTGCTCGACGCCGCGCGCCGAACCTGGGACGAGGCGGTGGAGCTCGGCGAGCGCGACGGGTACCGCAACGCGCAGGCGACCGTGCTCGCCCCCACCGGGACGATCAGCTTCCTGATGGACTGCGACACGACCGGGATCGAGCCCGACTTCTCGCTCGTCAAGTTCAAAGAGCTGGTCGGCGGCGGGCAGATGACGATCGTCAACCGCACGATTCCGATGGCGCTGCGAACGCTCGGCTACACCGACCAGGAGGTCGAGCAGATCGAGGCGTACGTGAGCGAGAAGGGCACGATCATCGGCGCGCCCGACCTGCGCGACGAGCACCTCGAGGTGTTCGACGTCGCGGTCGGCGAGCGGGCGATCTCGCACGCCGGCCACATCAAGATGATGGCCGCGGTGCAGCCGTTCATCTCGGGAGCGATCTCGAAGACGGTCAACCTGCCCGAGTCGGCGTCGGTCGAGGACATCGCCGACGCCTACGCGCTGGGCTGGAGGCTCGGCCTGAAGGCGCTCGCGATCTACCGCGACGGCTCGAAGACGGCCCAGGCGCTGCGCACCGACGCCGGCGAGAAGAAGGACGAGCCGGCGGAGGCAGAGGCCGCGGCCCAGCCGGGGTCCCAGGAGCCGGTGCGCCACCGGATGCCCGTCGAGCGCGAGTCGATCACGCACAAGTTCTCGATCGGCAGCCACGAGGGCTACATCACCGCCGGCAAGTACGACGACGGGTCCGTCGGCGAGATCTTCCTCACCGACATCGGCAAGGAAGGGTCGACGATGCGCGGGATGATGAACGCGTTCGCGACCGCGGTGTCGATCGGCCTCCAGTACGGAGTGCCGCTCGAGGTGTTCGTGAAGAAGTTCAGCTACGTGCGCTTCGAGCCCGAGGGGATCACCCGCAACCCGGAGATCCCGTTCGCGAAGTCGATGCCCGACTACATCATGCGATGGCTCGCGAGCCGGTTCCTCGAGGACCCCGAGCTGCTCGAGGACCTCGGGATCATGACCGCCGAGGTGCGCGCGCGCCGCGAGGCGCAGCAGTCGCTGTTCGCCGGCGAGAGCGATGGCAACGGCGGCGGCAACGGCCACTCCGAGGGCAACGGCGGCGCCCAAGCGGCGAAGCCTGCGAACGGAGGCGACTCACCGGCGGCCGAGAGCGCTCCGGTCCCCGCTGCGGAGGCGATTACCGACACCCCGCCGGTCGTTCCCGCGAAGCTCTCCGGCGGCGACCTCGGCCCCGCCTGCGACCAGTGCGGCGGGATGATGCAGCGCACGGGCTCGTGCTACACGTGCTCGAGCTGCGGGAACAACACGGGCTGCGGGTAGAGGTACTGGTCAGTCGTCGTCCTGCCCGCCTTTACAGAGTTTTGAGCGGATCGCGCTCCGCGCTGCGCCGGGTGAAGAACGCACCAAGGGCTCCCGCGATTACCCCGACGATGGATATCGCGTAGGCCTGTAGGAAGACGTCCAGAACGCGCCCGGGTGTCGAGATTGGGTTCGGGAGCTGGGATGACACGGTGAGCAGCTGCGTGCTCGTCCAGAAGAGGGAGTCCCCGAAAGTCGTGATCTTGGTGCCGGGCGCATCGCGCTCGAAGAGCAGGATCAGCACCGTTGCGATGGCATCGACGAAGAGCGTCGTGACGACGAGAAACACGAGCCGCGCACGCAGGTGCGCATGCGTCGGCGTGGCCCCACGCGCCACATTGCCAACCTCGCGACCTCCCGCTCGGACAGGTTGCGGCACATGCGCAGTGTTCCGGTCGGGGCGGTCGGACTAGGGCCTATTCCGCGAGCACCGCGAGGGCGACGCCGTCGAGGCCGGCTTCGTCCTCGGAGAGCCGCTCTGCCGCTCGCTCCCTGACCAGGCCGCGGACTCGCTCCTGCTCGCCGGGGTCGAGCTTGCCGACGGCCTCGGCGATCGGCGCCGCGAGCGCGAGTGTCTTCTGCCAGTGCACGTCGGGGTCGGAGTAGCCCCAGTGGACGGCGACCTCCTCGATCCGCGGCTCGCCGAACCCGGCGCCGCCGACCAGCTCTTTGACCCTGTTCGGGTCGCCCATGGCGAAGATGCCCGGTTCGCCCGGCTCGGGCGCGGGCAGGTGGCCAAGCTCGACCAGGGTCATCCCGGGGATGAATGCCCAGAGGTTGCGGTCGGGCACCGCCCAGACGGCGAACGAGAGCCGCCCGCCGTCGCGAAGCACCCGGCGAGTCTCGGCCAGAGCGGCCGCCGGGTCCGCCATGAGCATGTAGCCGAACCGGCACAAAACCCCGTCGACGCTCGAGCTCTCGAGGTCCATCCGCTCGGCATCCAGCACGCGGTACTCGACGTTCCCGAGCCCGGCTCGCTCACCGGCGCGGCGCGCCACATCGACCATCGAGGGGGCGAAGTCCGTCGAGATCAGCTTTCCCTGATCGCCGATCCGCTCCGCGGCGGCGAAGCCGGTGTCCCCCACTCCCGCCGCGAGCTCGAGCACGGTGTCGCCGGGCTTCGGATCGAGCCGCTCGACCAGCCGCTCGCCCAACCGGCCGGTGCTCGACCACATGAAGTCTCGCTCGCGCTCCCAGTTGGGCGCCCATCGGTCCCAGGTGTCGAGTGAATTCCGGCGGTACTCGTCGACGTCGATCGGCATGGACGCGATCCTACGCAACTTCTGCCGTCTCCGGCACGCGCTACTTCGTGACGTCTCGCTTTACGTCACTCCCCTACTTGGCGCGGAGCTCGAGCGGCCCCGAGAGCTCGCCCGAGACGAGCTGGTGGACGAGCGGGTCGCTCGAGTCGAACACGGAGTCCGCGGTGCCGGTCGCGGCGATCCGGCCGTCGTGGATCACGGCTACGTGGTCGGCGAGCTCGCGCGCCGCCGCCATGTCGTGCGTCGTGACGAGGTAGGTCGCGCCGGTGCGCCGCTGCATGTCGCGGATCAGCTCGCACAGCAGCGCGAGCCGGACGCCGTCGATCCCGCTGTCGAAGTCGTCGATCACGACGATGCGCGCGTCGAGCGCGAGCGCCCGCGCGAGGGCCACCCGCTTGCTCATTCCCGCCGACAGGACGTCCGGCATGTCCCCGGCGCGGTCGCGCAGGCCCACCATCCCGAGATGGTCCATCGTCACGCGATGGACCTGCTCCTCCGACCAGCGCGTGTTGCGGGCCCGCAGCGCGAACGCGACGTTCTCGTACACGTTGAGCGAGTAGAACAGCCCGCACGTGAACGGCAGCGTCCCCTGGAGCACGGCGCTCATCCGCCGCCGCAGCGCGTAAAGCTCGTCCTCGGACAGCTCCGCGAGGTCCTTTCCCTCGACCCTCACGACGCCCGCCGTGGGCTGGATGAGGCCGAAGACGTGGCTGATCGTGACCGTCTTCCCGGCGCCCGACGGGCCGAGCAGCACCGTGATCGCGCCCTGCGGCACCGCCAGGTCGACCCCCTTCAGGACCAGCTCGGAGCCGACCTACTTCTTGACGACCTGATCTGCCGTCACTCGAGCTCCGAGCTCCCGCCAGGCGGCGTCTTCGGGAGCGATCTCGTCGAGCAGGCGCGTGACGCGCGCGTCGATCTCGTCACGGATCCTGCGCACGCCGTCGAGGTCCTCGCCGGAGGGATCGTCGAGCTCCCAGTCCTCGTAGCGCTTGCCGGGGTAGACCGGGCACGCGTCGCCGCACCCCATCGTGATGACGACGTCCGCGGCCTGTACGGCGTCGTCGGTGATCGGTTTCGGGAACTCCTTCGACACGTCGAGGCCGACCTCCGCGAGCGCATCGACCACGTTCGGGTTGACTCGCTCCGCAGGCTCCGAGCCGGCGGAGCGGACTCGGACGTGTGCCGTCGGCTTTGGCGTCGAGGAGAGCCGCCGCCACCTGGCTGCGCCCGGCGTTCTCCACGCACACGAACAGGACCTCGGGAACGTCGGCGTCCATCGTCAGGCGAGCCCCTTGTCGCGAAGCTCGCGAAGCGCCGCGGGCGTCTTCTCCAGATCCTCGAGCCCCATGCCGCGCGAGCACCTCGGGCGTCTTCGTGAACTGGATGTCGCCGTAGGAGACGACCTGGACGTGGTTTCCCCACGGGTCGCGGAAGTCGAGCCCGCGGCCGGGGAGGATCTCCGCGCCGGCGTCCTCGAGCGCCGCGCGGACGGCCTCCTTGTCGTCGACGACGAGCCCGAAGTGGCGGGCGCGGTCGGGTGGCTGGGTGCGGCCCTCCGACAGGGCGATGAACTGGTCGCCCATGTCGATGAACGCCATCCCCGGCATCCGCCCCCGTAGCTCGATCTCGAAGAGCCGCCCGTAGAAGTCCATCGCCTCATCGAGGTCTCCGACCTCGAGCGCGATGTGGTTGATCCCGACGATCCGGGGGCGCGACGCTCCCACGGCGGCCCAGCTTACGCCCAAGTCCGCGGCAACCATGGAATAGTCGCCGTATGACGGAGGGTCGGCGCTGGGCGACGTTCGACTGCTACGGCACGCTGATCGACTGGAACGGCGGGCCTGCGCTCCGAGCTCGGACGCATATTCGGCGAGAGCGAAGGGGCTCGGATGCTCGACCGCTACCACGCGGTCGAGCCGCTCGTCCAGGCGGACGACCCGTCGCTCGGCTACCGCGAGGTGATGGCCGAGGTGCTCTCGCGGCTCGCGGCCGAGGAGGGGGTCGACCTGCCCACGGAGGAGCGTGACGCGCTCGGCCGCTCGCTGCCATCGTGGCCCGTCTTTCCGGAGGTTCCCGAGGCGCTCGCCGAGGCCCGGCGGCGCGGGTGGAGCCTCGCGATCCTCTCGAACACCGACCGCGACTTCATCGACGCCTCGATGGAGCGGATCGGGGTTCCGTTCGAGCTCGCGATCGTCGCCTCGGAGATCGGCTCCTACAAGCCCGACCGCGGACACTGGGACGCGTTCTTCGAGCGAACCGGCACCGAGCCCTCGCTCCACGTCCACGTCGGCGCGAGCCTCTACCACGACATCCGCCCGGCCGGCGAGCTCGGGATGCGCTCGATCTGGATCAACAGGCTCGGCGAGGAGGCGGATGTGGCGCCGGCGCGCGAGCTCCCCGACCTCTCGCGCCTCGCGGAGACGCTCGACGAGCTCGTGCGTCGCCCGGGTTAGCTATCCCGATCGCTCGGCGACCAGCAGCGTCTGCGTAGCCCGCCCGATCGCGCCCCGCTCGTCGAACAGTGCCGTGTCCGAGAGCCCGACGCCGGTCGGCTCCGGGATCGTGACCGCATCGAGGCACACCCACTCGCCCGCCGGGAGGCGGTGGAGCTGCACGGTGAGGTCGACGTTGATGAACAGATAGCGGCGGTAGTCGAGCGCGGCGCTGACGCCGTTCCCCGAGTCCGCCGCCGCGAGCACCCGCTGGAGCGGCGAGGGCTCCTCGGAGTCCACCAGCGGCTGGCGCATCCGCATCCAAACCGTCGCCGGGCCCGGGTCGAGGAACCCGCCGGTGACGAACCGGTACTCCATCGCCGTGTGGTACCCGACGGCCTGTCCGGTGTCGAAGAAGGGCTTCGGCTCGCCCGCCGCGGGCCCCGGCGGCGGGTCGGCGCTCTCCAGGCCGGGCGGGATCTCGACCGGGTCGCCCCGCAGCCGCCACGCGGTGGCTCGCATCACCTCCCCGTCCCCGTCGTCGAGGCGCGCCTCGACCAGCTCGACCCGGCGGCCGGGACGGAGCACCTCGACCGCGACCGACAGCGGAGCTAAGGGGACCGAGCGCATGATCTCGAACGTGATCCGGCCCACCCGGCCCGGCCCGCCCTCGCCGGGGTGCCGCTCGATCTCTCGCCCCAGCAGCGCAGCGGGCGGCCCGGCGTGCTGCGCTTCGGGGTCCCACGGGCCGCGGGTGAGCTCGGTCGGGACGTATCTGTCTCCGTCGGTCTCGTAGAAGGCGTCCGGCACGGGGCGCGCATACTAGGTGCGCGGGCTACGCTTGCAATGGACGTCGAAAACCGGATCGGAGCGAGGAGAAGCATGGAGAAGGTCGAGAAGACCGAGGAGGAGTGGCGCAAGGAGCTGTCTCCGGAGCAGTACAAGATCCTGCGCGAGGCGGGCACCGAGCCCCCGTTCACCGGGATCTACAACGACGAGAAGGCCGACGGCGTGTACCGCTGCGCGGCCTGCGGCCTCGAGCTGTTCAGCTCCGACACCAAGTTCGACTCCGGCACCGGATGGCCCAGCTTCTGGGATCCGATGGAGGACGACAACGTGATCACGAGGCCCGACAACAGCCTGATGATGCGTCGCACCGAGGTGCTGTGCGCCCGCTGCGGCAGCCACCTCGGCCACGTTTTCGACGACGGCCCGAACCCGACGGGCCAGCGCTACTGCATCAACTCGGCGGCACTCAAGCTCGATAAAGAGAACGACGCGGAGGAGTAGTCAGCGCGCGATGTGCGAGGACTCATCGCGCGATCTGCGAGCAGATCGCGCGGTAGGTGGCAGGTCTAGCTGGACGAGGGAATTGTCGCGGGTGCTCCGTGTTCCTGGAGCACGGCGGGGATCGAGATCCGGCCTTCGGCGTCCTGGCGGTTCTCGATGATCGCGATCAGCGTGCGCCCCACGGCGACCGCGGTGCCGTTGAGCGTGTGGAGGTGGACGGGCGGGGCTCCCTCGGCCGGGCGGTAGCGGCAGCCCAGCCGGCGGGCCTGGAAGTCGGTCGTGTTCGAGCACGAGGTGACCTCGCGGTAGCGCTCCTGGCTCGGGATCCACGCCTCGCAGTCGAACTTGCGCGCCGCGGCCGCGCCGAGGTCGCCGGTCGGGATGTCGACGACGCGGTACGGGATCTCGAGCGCCTGGAGGATGCGCTCCTGGAGGTCGAGCAGGCGCTGGTGCTCCGCCGGCGAGTCGGCGGGCTCGACGAACGAGAACATCTCCACCTTGTCGAACTGGTGGACGCGGAAGATCCCGCGCGTGTCCTTGCCGGCAGCTCCGGCCTCGCGGCGGAAGCACGTCGAGAACCCGGCGTAGCGTCGGGGGATCTCGGTCGCGGCGAGGATCTCGTCCATGTGGAGCGCGGCGAGCGAGACCTCCGAGGTGCCGACGAGGAACAGGTCGTCGCGCGGGATCTCGTAGATCATCTCGCGCTCGCCGGGAAAGAAGCCCGTTCCCTCCAGCGGGCGCTCGCGCACGAGCACCGGGGGCGACACGGGAACGAAGCCCTCGCCGGACACCAGCGCGAGGGCGAAGCGCACCAGCGCGAGCTCGACGGTGACGAGCTCGCCCATCAGGTACGCGAAACGCGACCCGGAAGTCCGCGCGGCGCGCTCGATGTCGATCACGCCCCAGCGCTCGCCGAGCTCGACGTGGTCGCGCACGTCGAACCCGAACTCCGGCCGCTCGCCGACCTCGCGCAGCACGACCGCGTCGTCGGCCTCGCCCTCGGGGGCGTCGGGGTCGGGAAAGTTGGGAAGCGTGAGCGCGAGCTCGTCGCGCCTGCTCTCGACCTCGCCGAGCTCCCCCTCGAGTCGCTTGATCTCAGCGGCTAGCTCGCGCATCGCGGCGATCTCCGCCTCGGCGTCCCGGCCTTCGCGCTTGGCCTCGGCGATCGCGTCCGACGCCTCGTTCTGGCGGGCCCTGCCGCCCTCGACCTCTGGAAGCAGCTCGCGGCGTCGCTCGTCGAGCGCGAGCAGCTCGTCGACCTCGTCGGCCGCGCCGCGCCGCGCGAGCGCCGCCTTAGCCCCCTCGGGGTCGTCGCGAATGCGCTTCAGGTCAAGCACGCCCGAGGGGCCCGAGTTTCGGGCTACCCGCCCGCCGGCTGCGTCGAGCCCCCGTCCGCACCCGGCATCGGCGGCTCCTCAACGTCGCTTCCCGACCACTCCTCGATGAACCGCGCGACGGCCTCCGCCTGGTCGCCGACGACGATGTTCTGGGGCATGATCGCGCCGGAGAACCCACCGTTGCGAATCGCGAACAGGGCGTCGGCGTAGCTCACGTCGCGCTGGTCGAAGTTGGGGCCCTGGTTGCGAAGGTCGCGGTCGCCGGATCCCTGGGTTCCGGCGGCGCTCAGGGTGTGGCAACCGGAGCACCGTTCGGAAAACAGCACGGCTCCCTCGTGCGTCGGATCGTCCTCGGGCACCGAGACGCTCTCGGTGCCGCATCCACCGAGCGCCAGCAGCGCGGCAACCGGGATGAAGGCCAGAACTGCGCGCACGCGGCGGGATCATAAGGTTTCAGAGGATGGCCACGCCAGAGCCCGAATCGAAGCCGGCCGCAGTAGAGCCGGACGCCTTCCGGCGCGCGATATCGCACCTGCCCACCGGCGTCACAGTGGTGACGGCGCTGGGCGACGGCGGCCCGTCGGGGCTCACGGCTAACGCGGTGCTGTCGCTGTCGCTCGATCCCCCGCTGATGCTCGCCGCGCTCGATCGGGGCTCGCGCACGCTGCGTACGGTGGAGGAGGCGGGGCGGTTCGGCGTCAACGTGCTCGCCGCCGACCAGGCGGAGCTCGCACGTTCGTTCTCGACGAAGCTCGAGATGCAGGAGAAGTGGGACGGCGTCGCGTGGCGCGAGCGCGGCGGCATTCCCGCGCTCGACGGGATCGTCGTATGGGTGGGGTGCGAGCTCCGCGACGTGCTCGCGGGCGGCGACCACGTGATCGTCACCGGCGCCGTTCTAGACGTCGCGGCGCGCGACGGAGACCCTCTGATCTTCTACCGCGGCGCCTACATGCCGCTCGGCGAGGCGCCGTAGCGGCGCTCGGTCAGCCCCTCGTCCGGTACAGGTGCGTCGTGAGCGGGGCGAAAACGGCGGTCAAGAGCGCCGCGACGCCGAGGACGATGGCGATGTCGCCGCCGGAAGCCGTCCCGTCCATCAGGCCGCGGGAGACGTCCGCCAGGATCGAGATCGGGTTGACGTTCACGAACGCCTCGAGCGCGCTGGGCAGCGTGTCGGGGTCGACGAACACGTTGCTGAGGAACGTGATCGGGAATATCGCCATGAAGCCCGCGTTCATGACCGCGTTCGGGGCGCGCATCAGCAGCCCGAGGACGGTGAAGATCCAGGAGAGGCCGAAGGCGAACAGCACCACGATGCCGAGTGCCGCCACGACCCCTGGCACTCCGTTGGACGGGCGGTAGCCGAGGATCACGCCGAGGACGATGATCACGGTGCCGGCGACGAGGTAGCGCACGCTGTCGCCGAGAAGGGCTCCGACGAGCGGCGCCGGACGCCAGATCGGAAGCGAGCGGAACCGGTCCACGACCCCTCTGGTCAGGTCCGTATTCAACGAGACGCCGGAGTACACGGTGGTGAACACCACCGACATGACGAGGATCCCGGGCAGGATGTAGTCCAGGTACTCGGAGGTCGAGCCGGCAATCGCGCCGCCGAACAGGTAGGTGAACAGAAGCACGAACATCACCGGCGTGATCGTCACGTCAAGCAGCTGCTCGGGCACGTGCCGGACCTTGAGCATCCCGCGCCAGCCGAACGTCAGCGCGGCCGAGACGGCGCTGGCGCGAGGTGGGCGGCCGGTCGAGGCGAGCGCCTTGCGGAGCGCCTCTTCCTCGACACCGGGGCCGGTCTGGATCTGCGTCGTCGGTTCCGTGCTCACGCCGCTTGCTCCTCCTGAATCGCTTCCTCGGCGGTCTGGTCCTCGGCCGGGCGACCGGTCAGCGCCAGGAACACCTCGTCGAGGCTCGGCTGGCCGAGCGAGAAGTTCGCGACGCCTATCCCCGCGCGGGTCAGCTCGCCCACGGCCTCGGCGGCCCGGTCCGCATCCGCGCACGACGTCGACAGCGACGACGGATCCGCCTCGAGATGGCACTCCGCCCCGAGGACCCGCGTGATGACCCGCTCGGCCTCGGGTCGCTGCTCGGGCTCCAGCAGCCTGATGTGCAGCTTGCTTCCGCCCACGGAGAGCTTGAGCTGCGCGGGCGTCCCCTCGGCGATCACCTTGCCGTGGTCGATCACGGCGATCCCGTCGGCGAGCTGATCGGCCTCCTCGAGGTACTGGGTGCAGAGCAGGATCGTCGTGCCCTGCGCCGCGAACTGCCGGATGATGTCCCACACCTGGTTTCGGGACCGCGGGTCGAGTCCCGTGGTCGGCTCGTCGAGAAACATCAGCTCGGGGGTGACGACGATGCTCGCGGCGATGTCGAGCCGCCGCCGCATTCCGCCGGAGTAGTTCTTGACCAGGCGTCCGGCCGCGTCGCTGAGGCCGAACGCGTCGAGGAGCTCAGTCGCGCGCGCCTTGGCGCTCGCCCGCTTCAGCCCCAGCAGGCGGCCGATCAGGATCAGGTTCTCCCGCCCCGTCAGGTCCTCGTCCACGGAGGCGAGCTGGCCCGTGAGGCTGACCGAGGCTCGCACCTCGTTCGCCTCGCTGACGATGTCGTGGCCGAGCACGCGCGCGTCGCCGTCGTCCGGGCGCAGCAGCGTCGCGAGCATCCTGATCGTCGTCGTCTTGCCTGCCCCGTTCGGACCCAGCATGCCGTACACGCTCCCGCGCCTCACGGCGAGGTCGACGCCGTCCACGGCGCGCGTCTCGCCGAAGACCTTGACGAGGCCGGAGGCCTCGATCGCGAGCGTGGAATGAGTGGGTTCGGAGGTCATCGCGCGATGCGTCGCGCTTGTCTGCAACGACCGCCTGGCGCCGCAAAACTCATCGTGGACCCCCGAACCGGTGACGCCAGTGATCGCACGCGAAGGTAGCGCGTTTCGCGCGCGGATTCGGTACGGCTATCTCTACCCTTCGCTCTAGAACGCGGTGCTCGTCCCGGCCGCCCGCAGCGCAAGGAAGAAGATCACCCACGCGGACAGGGCCATGATCCCCATCTCGCGTCGCACGATCGCGAGCGCGATCGTCCGCTGGCGCTCGCGGGGAAGCGCCTGAAAATCGGTGTCGGCGAGCTCGCGCTCGGCGGCGCCGGCCCGCGCCCCCTCGGCCAGCAACGACACCAGGAGCGGCGCGAGCCCGTAGATGTAGTGGAGCGCCCCGGTCGCCTCCTCGCCGAGCAGGACGAGGATTCCGCCGGCTAGGACCTGGAGCACGACTGAGACCTGCGCCGCGCGGAGGATGTACCAGAAGCTCACCGACGGGCGCTGCTGGATCCAAGCGACCCCGCCCCACGCGCCCGCGAGCAGGTTCAGCGCGATTACGGCGACCCCCAGGACGAGGTGGAGAGTGTCCAATCGCGGCCCTCAGCGAGCCGCCGGCAAATGCACTGCGCGACCCCCGTCAATCCCCATGCAGATGCGAAAAATCACTATGTAACACTCTGTCACAAAGTTGGTGTATAACAGCCTGGCTTTGCTTCAGGCCTATCTCCCCGTCCTCGTCTTCGCCGGCCTAGGGATCGTCGTCGGGGGGGCCCTGGTAACGCTCAACCACGTGCTCGGCCCGCGCCGCCCGAACAAGGCGAAGAGCGAGCCCTACGAGTGCGGGCTTCCATCCGAGGTCTCGCACACGTTCCGGTTCGGGATCAGCTTCTACATGATCGCGATGCTGTTCATCCTGTTCGACATCGAGGTCGTGTTCCTGTATCCGGTCGGGGTGATCCTCAACGCGGCCGACAGCGTCTTCGTCCTCGCGGAGATCCTGGTGTTCGTCTTCCTCCTGCTGGTCGCGTTCGCGTACGCATGGCGGAGGGGTGCGCTGGATTGGAGGTGAGGCGCGAGAAGCTGCGCCGGGGGAGGCGCCCGAAGGGGCGCCGAGGGGGCGAAGCCCCCATTGCGCCGCTTGACCAGACTGGCGCCGACCCGGCCGCGCCCGGACGCGAAGCGGAGGACGCGGCCGGCGTTGGTGAGTTTCGCGCCCGCCAGCTCCGCGCGCGGGATCTGTTGCGGGGCGACCTCGAGGGGCGCGACCTCGAGCGCCATGTCGAGGAGGCGGTGGTCGACGACGAAGTTGGAGCGCGCGCTGGGCTGGGCCAGGGCGAACTCGGTCTTCCCGCTCACGTTCGGCCTCGCCTGCTGCGCGATCGAGATGATCTCGCTCGTCACCCCGCGCTACGACATCGCCCGGTTCGGCGCCGAGAACATGCGCGCGTCGCCCAGGCAGGCCGACCTGCTGATCCTCTCGGGCCGGGTGTCGATCAAGATGGCGCCGGTAGTCCGGCGGATCTACGACCAGATGCTCGAGCCGAAGTGGGCGATCGCGATGGGCGCGTGCTCGTCGTCGGGAGGGATGTTCGCGAACTACGCCGTCGTTCAGGGCGCCGACAAGTTCATGCCGGTCGACGTCCACGTCCCCGGCTGCCCGCCGCGCCCGGAGGCGCTGATCTCCGGCTTCAACAAGCTCCAGCGGATGATCGCTGGCAACCCCGACCCCGGCTGGCGCCAGCGCTACAACGCGATCGGGACCGAGGAGTGGGCGCGCGGCGCGATCGAACCGACGCAGGAGGAGCGCGATGCCTACACGGCGGCGCGCGAGCTCACGCGTGAGATGCCCAGGGCGCCGGGGAGTGACGGTGCCTGACGCCCCCGGTCTCGAGCTGATCGCTCAGGAGCTCAACGAGACCGTCGACGGCGCCGTTCTCGACACCTACTACGAGCACGAACAGGCGGCGCTCGTCGTCAACCCGGACCGGGTCCTCGACGCGCTGCGCTGGCTTCGCGACACCCCGGGCCAGGAGTACCACTTCCTCTCGAGCCTCCATGCCGCCGACTACCTTCCGGGCGAGCCGCGGTTCGGCGTGCACTACGAGCTGCTCTGCATGCCGCGGATCGAGCGCCTGCGCGTCAAGGCCGCGCTCCCGGATCCCGGCGGCGAGGAGCTTCCCGAGCTCGACTCGTGCGTGGAGCTGTTCCCTACCGCCGAGTTCCAGGAGCGAGAGGCCTACGACCTGTTCGGAATCGTGTTCCGCGGACACCCCGATCTCCGCCGGATCCTGATGCCCGAGGACTACGTCGGGTGGCCGCAGCGGCGCGACTTCCCGATGGGCGGCGAGCCGGTCCTGTACACGCACAACGAGGTCGAGGCGCCGGGGTGGTGGGAGTGAGACACGGTCGAGGAGCTCCAGCCCGAACAGGAGCTGCTGACGGTCAACTTCGGCCCCCATCATCCGGCCACCCACGGGGTGCTTCGCGTCATGGTCACCCTCGAGGGGGAGGTCGTCCGGGACCTGAAGCCGATCGTCGGCTACCTCCACACCGGGATCGAGAAGAACTGCGAGGACAAGTCGTACTGGAAGGTGATCCCGTTCGTGGAGCGGATGGACTACGTCTCGTTCTTCTTCCAGATGCAGGCGTTCTGCGGGGCGGTCGAGCGCCTGCTCGACATGGAGATCCCCGACCGCGCGAAGTACCTGCGCGTGATCCACCTCGAGCTCAACCGGCTCCACTCCCATCTCGTGTGGCTCGGTACCTCGGCGCTCGACGTCGGCGCGATTTCGATGCTCTTCTACTGCTTCCGCGAGCGCGACAAGGTCCTCGACCTGTTCGAGATGTCCAGCGGCCAACGCATGCACACGCGCTACTTCCAGGTCGGCGGGGTGATCGAGGACATACCGGTCGGGTGGGCGCGCCGGGTACGCGAGTTCTGCGCCGAGATGCCGACCCGGATCGACCAGTACGAGGCGATCCTCGACCGCAACGAGATCTTCCTCAACCGGACCAGGAACGTGGGCGTGGTGCCCCGCGAGCGGCTCCTGGAGCTCGGCGTCACCGGCCCGCTGCTCCGCGCCGCCGGCGAGCCGTGGGACCTTCGCAAGGCGAGCCCCTACCTGTCCTACGCGGAATTCGACTTCAAGGTCCCGATCGGGACGGTCGGCGACGGCTACGACCGCTACCGGGTGCGGCTCGCCGAGATGCGAGAGTCCGTCCGGATCATCGAGCAGGCGATCGACGGCCTTCCGGAGGGTCCTCACATCCTCGACGACCGCAAGTACGTGCTGCCGCCGCGCGACGAGCTATCGACCTCGATGGAGGCGCTCATCCATCACTTCAAGCTCGTCACCGAGGGCTTTCGGGTGCCTGCGGGCGAGTCCTACTACCCGATCGAGGGGCCGCGCGGAGAGCTCGGCTGCTTCGTGGTCGCGGACGGATCCGCGAAGCCCGCCCGCGTGCACTTCCGCGATTCCTCGTTCGTGAACCTGCAGGCGCTGCGCGACATGTCCGTGGGGGGCTACGTCGCGGACATGATCCAGAACCTCGCGATGCTCGACCCGATCCTGGGAGGAGTCGACCGGTGAACGAGTCCGGCCAAGCGGCAAGTTCGCGAGCGAACTTGCCGGTATCTGCAGACACGGGCGAGGTTCCCGAACTGCACGAGGTCGACTGCCCCACCGACCTGCGGGAGGCGATCGAGACGGCGATGGGCCGCTACCCGGACCCGCGGTCCGCGTCGATTCCCGCGCTGTGGGCCGTGCAGCGCCGTTACGGGTGGTGCACGCCGGAGGGCATCCGCCAGGCCGCGGCGGTGATGGGCGTCCCGCCCGCCCACCTCGAGGCGGTGGCGAGCTTCTACGACCTGTTCCGGCTCGAGCCCGCGGGGCGCCACGACGTGCTGCTGTGCACCAACATCTCGTGCTGGATGGCGGGCGCCGACGAGCTTCTCGAGGCGGTGTGCGAGGCGGCGGACGCCGACCTCGAGAAGGCGACCCACGAGGGGGCCACCTCCGCCGACGGCGAGCTGTTCATCTCCAACTTCCAGTGCATGGGCGCGTGCGACATCGCGCCGATGGCCGCGATCGACGGGCGCTACGTGGGGCCGCTGGACGCCGGTGACGCGGCGGCGATCGTCGAAGACATCCGCTCCGGCCGCGAGCCGTTCCCCGAGCGCTCGCTGGTCCGCCGCCCTGCGGCCGGCGGTCCCGAGCCCGAGCCGGATCCCCGAGTGACGGAGGGCTCTGATGGCCGGTGAAACGCGAGTGCTGTTCCGGCACATCGATGAGCCCGGGCTCGCGGACATCGACACCTACCGGCGCCTCGGCGGCTACAAGGCCGCGGAGAAGGCGTTCACCGCGATGGAGCCGACGGAGGTGCTCAACGAGCTCGAGAGCTCGGGGCTGCGCGGGCGCGGCGGCGCCGGATTCTCGATGGGGAAGAAGGCGTCGTTCCTTCCTCGGGGCGAGATGGACAAGTACCTGTGCTGCAACGCCGACGAGTCCGAGCCGGGGGCGTTCAAGGACCGCGAGCTGATCCAGAAGAACCCCCACCAGCTGATCGAGGGGATCACGATCGGCGCCCTGGCCGCGGACGCCAACCGCTGCTTCGTCTACATCCGTGGGGAGTACGCCGAGTTCGCCGACATCCTCGAGCGCGCGGTCGGGCAGGCGTACGAGGCGGGCTACCTCGGCGAGCGCGTGTACGGGACCGGCCACCAGGTCGAGCTCGTCGTCCACCGCGGCGCCGGCGCGTACATCTGCGGCGAGGAGACCGCGCTGCTCGACTCACTCGAGGGAAAGCGCGGAAACCCGCGGCTGAAGCCGCCGTTCCCCGCGATCAAGGGCCTGTACGACGGGCCGACCCTGATCAACAACGTCGAGACGCTCTCAAACTGCCCCCACATCATCGGCCGGGGCGCGGACTGGTTCAAGAGCTTCGGCACCGAGCAGTCCCCCGGCACGAAGGTCGTGTCGGTCAGCGGGCGCGTCCAGCGCCCCGGCAATTACGAGGTCGAGCTCGGGATCTCCTCGCGCGACCTGATCGAGGGTCTCGCCGGCGGTCCTCCGCCCGGCCACGAGGTGAAGGCGTGGTTTCCGGGAGGCTCCTCGGCACCCGTCCTGACCGCGGCCGAGCTCGACGTCCCGTACACGTTCGAGGACATGCAGAAAGCCGGCTCGATGCTGGGCTCCGGCTCGATCATCGTCGCCGACGAGACGGTCTCGATCCCCCACCTGGCGCTGCGGACGGCGCGCTTCTACCACCACGAGTCGTGCGGAAAGTGCACCCCGTGCCGCGAGGGGACCAACTGGACCGTGAAGATGCTGGAGCGCGCGATCCGCGGCGATGCGACGCCGATGGACCTCGACGTCACGGCCTCGGTGCAGGACAACATCATCGGCAACTGCCTGTGCGTGCTCGGCGATTCGATGGCGATGCCGGTGGGAAGCATGGTGCGCAAATTCCGCGACGAGTTCGAGCAGGCGATCGAGGAAGGCCGGGCGGCCGCAGCGCTGCCACTCGAGGAGGCGGAGGAGTGGGCACCGATGGAGGCAGCGTGAGCGCGAGGTCCCACTGATGTTCGAGCGGCTGCGAATCAAGCGGGACGGCAACCCGGCCACCCTCGTCGTCGACGGCGTCGAGGTGACGGCGCCGGAGGGAGCGATGCTCGTCGACGCCGCGAAGCTGGGGGACGTCGAGATCCCGGTGTTCTGCTACGAGCCGAAGCTCGGCGACCCGGTCGGCGCGTGCCGCATGTGCCTGGTCGAGATCGAGGGGATCCCGAAGCTGCAGACCGCATGCTCGACGCCGATCCGCGACGGGATGGTGGTGTACACGCGGACCGACCGCGTGAAGGTGGCTCAGGAGGCGGTTGTCGAGTTCCTGCTCGTCAACCACCCGCTCGATTGCCCGGTGTGCGACAAGGGCGGCGAGTGCCCGCTCCAGGACATCGCGATGGGCTGGGGCCCGGGAAAGAGCCGCTTCACCGACCCCAAGCGCCACTTCCAGAAGCCGCTTCCGCTCTCGCCGCTGGTCAAGATCGACCGTGAGCGCTGCATCCTCTGCTATCGGTGCGTCCGGTTCAGCCAGGAGGTGTCCGAGGACGAGCAGCTCCAGCTGCTCGAGCGCGGCGACCGCACCTTCGTGGGGACGTTCGACAACCGCCCGTACGTCGCGCCCTTCCACGGCAACATCGTCGAGCTGTGCCCCGTCGGGGCGCTGACCTCCCAGACGTACCGCTTCCGCGCCCGCCCGTGGGACATCGAGGACGCGGGCTCGATCTGCACCCTGTGCCCGTCCCAGTGCAACGTCCTGTTCACGGTCCGCGACGAGCGCGTCGAGCGGGTGCTGAGTCGCGACAACCTCGACGTCGACGACGGGTGGCTGTGCGACAAGGGCCGCTTCGGCTACCAGATGATCACCTCGCCGGATCGGATCACCAAGCCGCTCGTTCGCCAGGCGGGTGAGCTCCGCGAAGCGAGCTGGGCCGAGGCGATCGACGCCGCCGCCGCGGGGCTCGGCGCCGCGCGCGGACGCGCCGCCGCGCTCGTCGGCGGCGCGACCTCGAACGAGGAGGGCTACCTCGTGCAGAGGATCGTTCGGGAAGCGCTCGACTCGCCGCACGTCGACTCGCGCGACGGCGGGCCGGTCGACCGCGAGCGGTGGCTCGAGCTCGCCCGACCGCAGCTTGCGGCGGCGATGCCCGATCTCGACCGCGCGGGCGCGATCCTCGTCGTGGGCGCGGACCCGCTCAACTCGATGCCGATACTCGACCTGCGGATTCGCAAGGCGGTGCGACGAGCGGGCGCGCGGCTTGTGGTCGCCTCGCCACGCCCGTCGGCGCTCGACGGCGGCGCGACCGAAGTCGTGCGCTACGCGCCCGGCGACGCCGCCGCGCTGCTCGCGGGGCTCGCCGCGGCACTCCGTGAGGGCGATGCGTCCCAGGCTCCGGGCGAGTACGGCGAGGATGCGGAGCGGCTCGCGTCGGCGTTGCGGGATACCGAGAACGTCGTCGTCGTGTGGGGTGAGGAGCTCGCCGGTGGGAAGCACGCCGCGGCGGAACAGCTGCTCGCCGTGGCAGATGCGCTCGGGCTGGCCGATCGCGACGGCTCGGGGTTGCTGGAGGTCCCGCGGCAGAGCAACGCGCGCGGCCTGCGCGAGGTTGGCTGCCTGCCCAACGCGGGACCCGGCTACGGCGAGGTCGCCGCCGGGGCGGACGCGGCGGAGATCGCACGGCTGCTCGACTCCGACGAGCTCGCGGCCGCGATCCTCGTCAACGCCGACCCGATCCGCTACAGCCGGGACGGCGCGCGGTGGCGGGACGCGCTCGACCACGCCGACTTCGTGGTCGCGAGCTCGATGTTTCGGGACGAGTCGACGAGCCGCGCCGACGTCGTGTTCCCCGCCGAGAGCTACGCCGAGAAGGAGGGCACCGTGACCCATCCCGACGGTCGCCTGCAGCGGCTGCGCCCGGCGATCCCGCGACCAGACCGAGTCCGGATGGGCTGGGAGGTGCTGGTCGAGCTGTCGGCCGCGCTCGGCGACGAGCTCGGGCTGCACACCGGGCCGATGGTGCTCGCCCAGATCGCGCGCGAGGTCCCGTTCTACGCCGGGGTCACCCACGAGGAGATCGGCGGCCTGGGCGTCCGGTGGCAGGACCGCGACGCCGCGGCGAGCCTCCCGGCGCCCGGACGGCGGCCCGAGGCGTCCCAGCCGGCGGCGGCCGCGGCGGCCGACGGACGGCTGCGACTCGGCACCTACCGCGACCTGTGGGCGGGCGAGGTCACCGAGCGCAACCCGGCGCTGCGATTCCTCGCTCCCCGCCAGACGCTCGAGCTCGCGCCCACGGATGCCGAGCGGCTCGGGGTGAAGAACGGCCAGCCGGTCGAGGCCCGCTCGAACGGGCACAGCCTCCGGGCGCACGTCGCGATCCGGCAGCGGATGCGACCCGGGGCCGGATTCCTGATCGAGGGAACGGCCGAGAACAACCCTGGCCTGCTGGCGGGGGCCGACGCCGTCGAGGTCAGGGCGCTGACGCCCGAGGAGGAGGCCGCGAGGTGAGCCTCCCGGTCGCGGATGTCGGCTTCACCGAGGCGACGTGGATCATGATCGTGAAGTCGGTCGTGATCTTCCTCGCGGCCTTCATCATCATCCCCCTGCTGACTTTGGTCGAGCGCAAGGTGCTCGGTCGCCTCCAATCCCGCTACGGGCCGAACAGGGTCGGCCCGTTCGGGCTCCTCCAGCCGGCGGCCGATGCGGTGAAGCTGCTCTCGAAGGAAGGGTTCAGGCCGGCCACCGCGGTCCCGATCCTCTCGGACATCGCTCCCGCGCTCGTCGTCGTCTCCGCCGTCGCGACCCTGGCCATCATCCCGTTCGGCAACGTCAAGGACGGGGTCGGCTTCTACGGGATCGACGTCCCGATCGGCGTCCTGTACTTCTTCGCGTTCGGCTCGCTGTCGTTCTACGGGTTGCTGCTCGGCGGGTGGGCTTCCGGCTCGAAGTACAGCTTCCTCGGCGCGATGCGCTCCGCGGCGCAGCTGATCTCGTACGAGGTCTCGATGGGCCTCGCCCTGCTCGGCCCGATCATGATGGCGGGCACGCTCTCGCTGGTCGGCCTCGTCGAGGCCCAGGGCGAGGTGTGGTACATCGTTCCCCAGATCGTCGGATTCCTGATCTTCACGATCGCCGGGTTCGCGGAGGCAAACCGAGCCCCGTTCGACCTCCCGGAGGCAGACGCCGAGCTCGTGCAGGGCTATCAGACCGAGTACGGCGGGATGCGCTACGGCTCGTTCGCGTTGGCCGAGTACTTCGAGATGTTCGTGATCTCGGGAATATCCGCTGCGTTTTTCCTCGGCGGGTGGATGGGCCCGGGCCCCGGATGGCTCGACCCGATCTGGATGGTGGTCAAGATCCTCACCCTGGTCCTCGTGTTCATGTGGGTGCGGGCGACGCTGCCGCGGCTGCGCTACGACCAGCTGATGTCGCTCGGGTGGAAGGTGCTGCTGCCGCTCGCGACGCTCAACGTGCTGGTGACCGCGATCCTGGTGACGGTGCTCTGATGGAGGCGAAGCTCAACGTCGAGGCCACCGATTGGGAGCGGTTCCCCTACCTGGACTCGGCGGACGTGGTCTCCGTACAGCGAGGCCCGCGGCCCGGCGGCCCGGCCGGCGCGTACCGCGCGTTCGGGGAGACGCTGCGCGGGCTCAAGACCACATTCGGGCGCGTGCTCGAGGGCCCCGCCACGATCCAGTATCCGGAGGAGAAGACGCCCGTCTACCCCCGTTTCCGCGGACGCCACAAGCTGCACCGGTTCGAGGACACCGGGCTGGAGAAGTGCGTCGGGTGCTCGCTGTGCGCGGCGGCTTGCCCGGCCGACTGCATCCGCGTCGTCGCCGCGGAGAACACACCCGACAACCGGGTGTCCCCCGGCGAGCGCTACGCCGAGGTCTACGAGATCAACCTCAGCCGCTGCATCTTCTGCGGCTACTGCGAGGTCGCGTGCCCGTTCGACGCGATCACGATGGGCCACGAGTACGAGCTGTCGGACTACAACCGCTCCGACCTGATCTTCACGAAGGAGATGCTGCTCGCGGAGCCGATCGAGAAGGCGCCGCTGCGGACGGAGGGTGAGTAGCTCCAACGTCGAGATCGTGCGCAGGGCCTTCGACGCATGGGCGCGGCGTGATTTCGAGGCGGCATTGGCGCTGTCCGACCCGGAGGTCGTCCTCCACGACCCCGGGCGCACCGGCGCCACGTTCCGCGGCCACGACGAGCTGAAGCGGTTCTGGGAGGAATGGCTCGAGAACTGGGACGAGTACAGGGTCGAGCCGAAGGAGTTCATCGAGGAGGGCGACGAGGTGTTCGTGGCGTCGGATCAAACCGGCCGCGCCAGCCTCACCGGGATCGAGGTCACGCAGGACCTGTTCCAGGTGTTCAAGCTCCGCGACGGGGTCCTCGTCGAGCTCCGGATCTACACCGATCGGGCGCCCGCGCTCGACTCGATGAGCGGTTGAGCGACGCGGTAGTCGGCGATCCGGAAGCGCCTCGTGCGGCGCCGGTACTCGAACGCGACTCCGGGCCAGTTGTTGGTCACCTTCCCGGACTCGGTCACGTACCAGTTGGAGCACCCCGCGGTCCACACCGTGCCGGCGAGGCGCCGCTGGAGCTCCGTGTTGAAGCTCGCGTGCACGTCGCGGCGGACGTCGAGATAGCGCGCGCCGGTGCGCTGGAGCTCGAGCACGGCACCGACGACGTAGCGGATCTGGCTCTCCAGCATGTAGACGATCGAGCCCGTGCCGAGGTTCGAATTCGGGCCGTAGAGCATGAACATGTTCGGGAAGCCCGCGACCGCGAGCCCCAGATAGGCCTCGGCGCCGTCGCGCCACGCCGCGTTCAGATCCGCGCCATCGATGCCGGTGACGGCCATCGGAGCGAGGAAGTCCCGGCTCGCGAACCCGGTCGCGAGGATGATCGCGTCGAGTTCGCGCAGCTCCCCGCTCTCCAGCGCGATCCCGTCGGGCACGATCTCGGCGATCGGATCGCTCACGACGGCGACGTTGGGACGCGTGAGCGTCGCGAGCCACTCGTTCGAGAGCACGATCCGCTTACAGCCGAGCGGGTAGTCGGGAAGCAGCCGCGCGCGAAGCTCCGGATCGGCCACCTCCCTTCGCAGGCTCCGCTCGTAGCCCAGCTCGAGCGGCCGGTGGATCCAGCGGCGACCGGCGAAGCCAAGGCTGAGGAGCTCGTAAAGCAGGTGGACCCGGAGTCGGCTCAGCGCCTGGAGCCACGGCAGGCGCCGATACAGCGCGCGCTCGCGCGGTCGATATGCGCGATCGGGCTTGGGAACCACCCACGGGGCCGAGCGCTGGAAGAGGTCGAGTCGCTCGACCCGGGGGGCGATCTCGGGCACGATCTGGATCGCGGTCGCTCCGGTGCCGACGACGCCGACCCGCTTTCCCGCGAGGTCGTACCCGTGGTCCCAGCGGGCCGAGTGGAACAGCTTCCCGCCGAAATGGCGCAGGCCAGGGATCGATGGGTACGCCGGCCGGCTGAGCTGCCCCGTCGCGGTGACCAGGACGTTGGCCTCGATCGCGTCGCCGCCGGCGAGCTCGAGCCGCCACCGGCCCGTCTCGGCGTCGAATCGCGCCGACGTAACCTCGGTGCCGAGCCGCAGCCGACCACGCAGCCGGTGCACCTCGACGCACCGCTCGAGGTAGTCGAGGATCTCGGGCTGGCGCGGGAAGCGGCGCGACCACTCGTGGTTCGGCTCGAACGAGAACGAGTACAGGTGCGACGGGATGTCGCACGTCAGCCCGGGGTAGGTGTTGTCGCGCCACACACCGCCGACGCCGTCCGCCTTCTCGAGGATCGTGAACGACTCGATCCCGGCCTGCTCGAGCCGGATCCCGAGCCCGATTCCTCCGAACCCCGCCCCGACGATCGCGACGCTTGTGGTCTCCTCGGTCGCCCGCACCTCTCACCGCCCAGAATAGGATGCGGCCGTGGTTGAGGTCGCGTTCTTCGTCGGGGCGATCGGCGCGTTGGGCGGCGCGATCTCCGTGATCGCGCTCCGCAACCCCTTCTACTCGGTGCTGGCGCTCGTCGTCCACCTGGTCTCGCTCGCGGGCCTCTTCCTGCTGCTCTACGCGCAGTTCGTCGCCGCGGCGCAGATCGTCGTGTACGCCGGCGCGGTGATGGTCCTGTACGTGTTCGTGGCCGCGTACGTCGGCGGCGCCGAGGAGCCGCTGTGGGAGCCGATACCTGGTCAGCGGCTGCTCGCGCCGCTGCTCGCGGCGGCGCTGTTCGTCGAGCTCTCGATCGCCGTGCTCGGGACCGCGCTGACCGCGCTCGGCGACGAGGGACCGACGCTGGGGGGATCGTTCGGCGACCCCGCCTCGATCGGGGAGCTGTTCCTGGAGCGCTTCCTGATCGCGTTCGAGGCCGCCTCGCTGCTGCTCTTGATCGCCGCGGTCGGCGCGGTGGTGCTCGCGGGGCGCAGACGGGAGGCGTCGGATGGCGGTTGAGTGGTACCTCGTGCTGTCGGCGCTGCTGTTTGCGACCGGGGTCGCCGGGGTGCTGATCCGCCGCAGCCCGCTGGTCATCCTCCTGTGCCTCGAGCTGATGCTGAACGCCGGCAACCTCGCGCTGGTCGCCTTCAGCCGCAGCAACGGAAACGAGGAGGGGCAGGTCTTCGCGCTGATCGTGATGGTCGTGGCGGCGTGCGAGGTGGTCGTCGGGCTCGGGCTGATCGTCGCGATGTACCGCCGCCGCCTGCCGCTCAACGTCGATGACCTCCGGGGCCTGCGGGGTTGAGCGCGACAACCTACGGCTGGCTCGTGATCGCGTTCCCGCTCGCCGGGAGCATCGTGATCGCGCTCGGGTGGCGCGTGTGGCCCGGGCGGGCGGCCGGCTGGATCGGGACCGCCGCGATCTTCGCCTCCTTCGTGTCGGCGATCGCCGCGATGGTGATGCTCCAGGACCGCCCCGAGGACTCCCGCGAGCTCACCTCGTCGCTGTGGGAGTACGCGTCAGCGGCCGGACTCGACATCGAGATGGGAATCCTCGTCGACCCGCTGTCGGTCTTCATGACCCTGGTCGTGGCGGGGGTCTCGACGCTGATTCACCTCTACTCGGTCGCCTACCTGTGGACCGACCGCGGCTACTCCCGCTACTTCGCGTACCTGAACTTCTTCGTCTTCTCGATGCTCCTCCTCGTCCTCGCCGGGAACTTCGTGCTCCTGATCGTCGGTTGGGCGTTCGTCGGCTTCGCGTCGTACGCGCTGATCAGCTTCTGGTACCGGCGCAACACGGCGACGAAGGCGGGCATGAAGGCGTTCGTGATCAACGTCGTGGGCGACGTCGGGCTAACGCTGGCGGCGTTCTTCATCTTCCGGGAGCTCGGCACTTTCGACTTCCTCGCGGCGTTCGAGGCCGCGCCCGACACATTTACCGAAAACGAGGGCGTGCTCGTCCTGATCTGCCTGCTGCTCATCGTCGGCGCGTTCGCGAAGTCCGCCCAGCTGCCGCTCCACACCTGGCTCCCCGACGCGATGGAGGGGCCGACGCCGGTCTCGGCGCTGATCCACGCCGCGACGATGGTGACGGCCGGGGTGTACTTGATCGCGCGCACCCACCCGTTCTTCGAGCTCGCGCCGACTGCGGCCGACATCTCCGCCTTCCTCGGGCTCGCGACGCTGCTCTTCGCGGCCTCCGTGGCGCTCGTGGTCACCGATCTCAAGCGGGTGATCGCGTACTCGACGATCAGCCAGATCGGCTACATGATCGTCGCCGTCTCGATCGGCGCGTACGCGGCGGGGATGTTCCTCCTCATGTGCCATGCGTTCTTCAAGGCGCTGCTGTTCATGGGGGCGGGCTCGGTGATCTCGGCGATGGCGGGGGTGCAGGACATGGACCGGATGCAGGGCCTTCGCCGCGCGATCCCGTTCACGGCGGTGCTGATGACGATCGGCGCCCTGTCGCTGGCCGCGTTCCCCGCCACCGCGGGGTTCTTCTCCAAGGACGAGATCCTCGGCTTCGCCGCGGAGCGCGGCGGCTACTTCTGGATCATCGTCGTCGGGGGCTACCTCGGCGCGCTGCTCACCGGGATCTACGCCTTCCGGATCATCTTCCGGGTCTTCCTCGGGGAGCCGAACGAGGAGGCGCGCTCGCTCGAGCGGGGCGAGCAGTACCACGCCGAGCCGTTCAACCCGGCCACCGGCGAGAAGGAGGACACGGACGTCGGGTTTCCGGGGAAGCACTGGATCGCCGAGCAGGCGTGGCCGATGGCCGCGGCGATGTCGGTGCTCGGCGCCCTCTCTGTGCTCGGCGGCTACGTCCAGGTGCCGGGAGTCGACGAGCTGATCACGGAGTTCCTGACCCCGACGTTCGAGAACTCGACGCTGTTCGAGATCCACGAGCCAACGAGCGACGCGTGGCTCGGGCTCGGGGTCGGTGGCGTGCTCTCGATGATCGCGATCGGGATCGCGTACTACCTCTGGGTCGCCCGGCCGGAGACGCCCGCGAGGCTGATCGCCCGAGCGCGCCTCGTGCACGAGTTCCTGGTCCACAAGTGGTATTTCGACGAGCTCCAGGACGCGCTTGTGTACCGGCCGATGATCGCGCTCGGCCAGTTCGCCAACTCGGTCTTCGAGCGCCTGGTCGTCCAGGGCCTGGTATCCGGGGCGGTGGGACTCGTGCGGGGCTTCAGCTTCGTCGTCCGCGGCGCCCAGTCCGGGTTCGTGCGCTCCTACGCGGCGCTGCTGATCGGCGGCTTTGCCGCCCTCGGCCTCTACTTCCTGATCGCGAGCAGCTAGTGGGAGGTCGCGCGCCTTGATTCAGGTCCTGCTCTGGGCGCCGGCCGTGGTCGGGCTGCTGTGCTTCGTCGTGCCGCGGCAGGGCATCCGCGCCCTGTCCGTCGCCGGGGCGCTTGGGGTGCTGGTCCTCGGGATCGTCCTCGTCGCAGGATTCGACCCCGACACCGCGGGGCTTCAGCACCCCGTCGACGAGGAGTGGATCCCCGACCTCGGGGTCCGCTACCAGCTCGGCGTCGACGGGATCAGCGTGTTCCTGGTCCTCCTGACGACGCTGCTGTGGTCGGCGGCGACGCTGTACTCCGCGTTCCGCCCCCCCGAGCGTCCGCGCAGCTACTTCTTCATGCTCGGGCTCGCCGAGACCGGCGTCCTCGGCGCGTTCCTGGCCCAGGACCTGCTCCTGTTCGTCCTCTTCTTCGACCTGATGCTGATCCCGTTCTACTTCCTGGTGGGGCAATGGGGCGGCCGCGACCGGATCGCGGCGACGCTCAAGATGGTCGTCTACACGCTCGTCGGGTCGCTGCTGATGCTGGTCGCGGCGATCGCGACGGCGATCCTCGTCTCCGAGCAGACCGGAGAGCTGAGCTTCTCGCTCTCCTACCTCCAGGCGAACGTGCTCTCGGAAGGCAGCCAGTACTGGATCTTCTGGTTCTTCGCGGCCGCGTTCCTCGTCAAGATGCCCGCCTTCCTCGTCCACGGGTGGATGCCGGACGCCTACCGCGCGATGCCGATCCCCGTGATCGCGGTCTTCTCCGGGGTGCTGGCGAAGGTCGGCGCGTACGGGTTCCTGCGCGTCGTGCTCCCGACGTTCCCGGACGCGACGATCGAGTTCCAGGAGGTCGTGATGGTGATCGCGCTCGCGAGCATCGTGTACGGGAGCGTGATGGCGTTCACCCAGACGAACGTCCGCCTCGTCGCCGGGTTCTCGTCGCTGGCCCAGCTCGGGTTCATCACGCTGGGGATATTCGCGCTGCGACCCGATGCCGCCGACGGTGCGGTGCTCCAGATGGTCAACCACGGCCTCGTCGTCGCGCCGACGTTTCTGATCATCGGGTTGCTCGCGGAGCGCTCCGGGACCGAGGACCTGCGCGAGATGGGGGGAATGGCGATGCGCGCGCCCGTGCTCGCGGCGCTGTTTCTGATCGTCACCCTCGCCACCCTGGCGATGCCAGGCTCGTCGAACTTCATCGGCGAGTTCTTCATCCTCATCGGCACCTTCCAGTCGAAGCTCATGTTCGCGATGATCGCCATGGTCGGCGTGGCCTTGGCCGCCTTCTACGCGATCCGCCTCTACCAGCGCACGATGCACAACCGGCTCCCCGACGGTGTCGAGTCGCGGGAGATCTCGCTCCAGGACGGGCTCGTGCTGGCGCCGCTCGTCGCCTGCATCGTCGCGCTGGCGCTGTACCCGGGGCTGATCCTCGAACGCGGTGAGGCGTCTGTCGAGCAGGCGCTCGAGCCCCCGGCGACCGTGGCGGCAAGGTGAGCTTCGAGGCTCCCCACATCGACTACGCGGGACTGTCGCCCGTGATCGCGTTGACCGCCGGGCTGTGCGTCGTGCTGCTCGCGGGACTGATCGGGCGAGAGCGCCAGCGCTGGGTCGTGAGCGGGCTCGCGATCGTCGTGCTTGCGACCGCCGCGGGTCTTCTGATCTGGCAGTGGGGAGAGGACAAGGACCTGGTCGAGGGCGCGCTGCGCCTCGACGACCTCGCGATCGCGATCTCGCTGATGGTCGTCACCGCGGCCGCGTTCGCCGTCCCGCTGCTGTTGCGCGAGCCGGCCGCCGAGGAGCGCCACGGCGACATCCTCGCCCTGCTTCTGTGCTCGACGCTCGGGATGGTGCTGCTCGCCCAGGCGCAGAACCTGATCTCGCTGTTCGTCTCGCTCGAGCTGCTGTCGGTACCGCTCTACGTCATGTGCGGCTCGGCGCTGCGCCGCGCCAGCTCGCTCGAGTCCGGGCTCAAGTACCTGATCGTCGGCTCGGTCGGATCGGCGACGCTGCTGTACGGGCTGGCGTTCATCTACGGGGCCTCGGGATCGACGGACTTCACCGCGATCGCCGAGGGGATCGCCGACCGCGGGCTCGCGGAGGACCCGCTGGTCCTGATCGGGATCGCGCTCGCCGCGACGGGGCTGGCGTTCAAGGTCTCGCTCGCCCCCTTCCACCAATGGACGCCCGACGTGTACGAGGGCGCCCCCACCCCGGTCACCGCGTTCATGTCGGTGGCGACGAAGGCGGCGGCGTTCTGCGTCTTCGTGCGGCTGTTCGAGGTCGCGCTCGAGCCTTCGGTCGACACGTGGCAGCCCGCGCTCGCCGCGGTCGCGGTGGTCTCGATGCTGATCGGCAACATCGGCGCCCTCGGCCAGGACTCGCTCAAGCGACTGCTCGGATACTCCGGTATCGCGCAGGGGGGCTACATCGCCGTCGGGCTCGTGGTCGCGATCCAGAACGGGCTCGAGGCGCTCGTCTTCTACCTCGCCGCGTACACGCTGATGAACCTGGCCGCGTTCGCCGTGATCACGATTCGCGAGCGCGAGACGCCGTTCGGGGACGACATCCGGGCCGTCGAGGGCCTCGGCGGCGAGCGCCCGGAGCTCGCGTGGCCGCTGACGATCTCGATGCTGGCGCTGGCCGGGCTTCCGGGCACGACCGGCTTCATCGGCAAGCTGTTCCTGATCGAGGCGGCGGTCGAGGGCGACTACACCTGGCTCGGGGTGGCGATCGTCGTCGGGACGATGATCTCGCTCGCCTACTACCTGCGCGTCCTCGCCGCCGTGTGGATGCGACCGGCGGCCACGCCGGTCGCCGGCGAGGAGGTACCGGCGATCGCGGGAGGGGCGCCGGAGGCAGACGCCGTCGCGGTCACCCCGCCGCGCGGGACCCGCTGCATGCTGATCATCGTTCCGACGATCGTCGTCGCGGCGGCGACGGTCGGCTTCGGCATCTACCCCGACCCGCTCGTGGACTGGGCCTCGGCTGCCGGCGAATCGTTGGGGGCCATATCGTGAGCGCGAGGCTCAAATCAGGATCCCGCCCAGGGCGGGGAATTTGATGTTGGGCCGAGCGCGAACGCCTGATTCGTGACCGACCCCCTCGATCTTCGCGACGAGATCGAGGAGGTGCTCGCCCTGGCCGCGGCGGGTTCCACCGGGTACGTCACCGGGCTTGGCGACGACCCGTGCTCGGGCACGAAGCGGAGGACGTGGCCGGCTCGGTTGCCGGAGACCTCCCCGAAGACGGAGACGGAGCGCTCGCGGCGGTGGCCGAGCTGCTCGAAAAGGCGCGGGGCGGTGCGACGCGCTCGAGCGGCCCGCGCTTCTTCCACTTCGTGATCGGGGGAACGACGCCGGCGTCGCTGGCGGCCGACTGGCTCACCTCCGCCCTCGACCAGGTGGCGTACAGCTGGGCGTCCTCCCCGCTCGCCTCGGCGATGGAGCGGCTCTCGATCCAGTGGCTGCGGCAGCTGTTCGAGCTCCCCGATAGCGACGGGGGCGTGCTGACGACGGGCGCGACGATGGCCAACTTCGCGGGGCTGGCGGCGGCGCGCACCTGGTGGGCGGAGCGGCAGGGAGTGGACGTGGACGAGCAGGGGCTCGGCGGACTTCCGGCCCCGGCGTGCTGACCAGCGGCTACGTGCATCCCAGCGCCGTGCAGGCGATTGGGATGCTCGGGATGGGGAGATCGAACGTTCGCCGCCTCGAGCGAGACGGCGTCGGGCGTCTCGACCTCGAGCGGCTCGAGCGTGAGCTCGCCGAGCTCGACGGCGCTCCCGCGATCGTGATCGCGAACGCCGGCGAGGTCAATGCGGGTGACTTCGACCCGATCGCGGCCACGGCGGACCTCGCCGAGCGCCACGGCGCGTGGCTTCACGTCGACGGCGCGTTCGGCCTGTTCGCTCGGCTCGCTCCGGAGTCGAGGCATCTCACCGAGGGAGTCGAGCGTGCCCAGTCGGTGGCGGCGGACGGCCACAAGTGGCTCAACGTCCCGTACGACTGCGGCTTCGCGTTCGTGCGCGAGCCCGACCGGCTCGCAAAGGCGTTCGCGGTCGGAGCACCGTACCTCGCCTACCGCGAGGACCGGCCGAACCCGGGCTTTCTCAGTCCCGAGAGCTCGCGGCGGGCGAGGGCATTCGCGGTCTGGGCGACGTTGCGGGCGTACGGGCGGTCCGGGTATCGCGCGATGGTGGAGCGCCACCTCGCCCTCGCGAGGCACCTCGCGGCGCGAATCGACGACGCGGCCGAGCTCGAGCGCCTGGCCGACGTCCGGCTCAACATCGTGTGCTTCAGGGTCCGCCCGGCGGGCGTCGACGAGGAAGATCTCGACGAGCTCAACCGCCGGCTCGGCGAGGCGCTGCTCCGCCACGGCACAGTGTTCGCCGGCACGACGGTGTACGACGGCAAAGTCGCCTTCCGCCCCGCGATCGTCAACTGGCAGACGACCGAACGCGACGTCGACACCCTGATAGACGTGCTGCTCGAGCTCGTCAGGGCCGAGACGGGCTAGCGCCGCCGGGTGCTCAGCGGCGCTCTGAGGTCAGCTCGGCCGCGGCCTCGGCGAACGCGGCGCTGTGGCGGTCGACGTCGGCCTCGGTCGTCGCCGGCGACATCAGCGCCATCATGTGGAACGGGGTCATCAGGACGCCGCGGTTGAGCATGTAGAGGTGCAGCAGCGCTTCGAGGCCGGGGTCGAACCCGGCCGCCGCCTCCCCGCCCGTGCGCGGTCGCCCGGGGGCGAACATGTACTCGGCACGGCACCCCAGGCGCGTGACCTGCCACGGGAGCTCGTGGGCCGCGATCGACTCCGCAACACCTGCCTCGAAGCGCTTCGCGAGGGCGATCATGCGCTCGAAGGCCTCCTCGGTGAGGACCTCGGCGAGCGTCGCGCGGACCGCGGTCAGTGAGAGCGCGTTCCCGGCGAGCGTTCCGCCGATCCCTCCCACGTCCGCCTCGTCCCAGATCGTCCCCTCGAGGACGCCGCGCCGCGACCGCGTCGGTCATCCCGTACGCGCCCGTCGGGATCCCGCCCGCGATCGGCTTGCCGATCGTCAGCATGTCGGGCTCGAGCCCCTCGGCGGCGGTGTAGCCGCCCGGGCCACAGCACAGCGTGTGGGTCTCGTCGATGATCAGCAGCGTCCCGGCCTCGCGCGTCGCCTCGCGCAGGCGGTCGTGATAGCCCGGCTCCGCGAGCACGATGCCGACGTTCGTCAGCGCCGGCTCCGCGAGCACGCACGCGACGTCGCCCGCGCCCAGCTCGCGCTCGAGCGCGTCGACGTCGTTGAACTCGACCACCCGGGTGGTCAGCGCCACGTCGACCGGCGGGCCGACGCTGCCGTGCCGCGCGACCACCCTGCCGTCCTCAAGGGAGGCGAAGGTCTCGTCCACCGTGCCGTGGTAGCAGTGGTTGAAGACGAGGATCTTCGGCCGCCCGGTGATCTCGCGCGCGAGGCGGATCGCGAACCGGTTCGCGTCCGTCGCCGAGAGCGTGAACTGCCAGTGGCGGAGGCCGAACCGCCGCTCCATCTCCGAGCCGACGTCGAGAGCGTCGGAGCTCGGGAGCATCGTCGTGATCCCGCGACCCAGCCGCTCGCTCGCCGCCGCGACGGTGGGAGCCGGCGAGTGGCCGGTCATCGCGCCGGTGTCGCCGAGGCACAGATCCGCGTACTCGATCCCGTCGACGTCGACGATCCGAGCACCCCGCGCTTCGGCGAAGTAGATCGGGAAGGCGCCCGGCCAGCGCGTCATCCAGTTCATCGGCACGCCCGAGAGCAGCGGGCCCTCGATCGCGCGCTCGTGCATCTCACGCGACGCGGGATGCCCGCTCGCGAACGACTCCCGCTCTCTTTGGAGCAGCGCCGCGACCCGGTCGCGGGAGATCACAGCCTCCGTGCCCGCCTGCGTCATGTCGCCGATGTTCGCAGGCTGGAGCCTCGGCCGTGAAAGGCTCAGCGAATGGCGGCGATCGTGGCGACGATCCTGGTGGCGACGGCGGTCGGCGTGTGGGCCGAGGACCGCTTCGGCGGGCGGGCCGGGATCGCGGCGCGGCGAGGGCTGATCTTCGTCCTTTACTTCGTCCTCCCCCCGGTCACGTTCTTCAACCTCGCCCGCGCCGACATCGACGTGCACGCCGGCGCCGGCGTCGTGCTCGCCTACGTGGCGCTCGGAGCGGTGACGTTCACCGCGTGGTTCGTCGCGGCGCGGGTGCTGCGCCTGGAGCGTCCCGCGATCGGCTCCGTGATGTGCTGCGCGCTGATCGCCAACACCGGCTACCTCGGGTATCCGCTCGTCGCCGCGCTGCTTGGCTTCGACGCGTTGTCGGAGGCGGTCGTGTACGACGTGCTCGTCTCGGCGCCCGCGCTGCTGCTCGGCGCGTTCTCGGTCGGGGCGGCGTTCGGGGATCGGGCGGGAGTCGGCGCGGGGGAACGCGTCGCGGCGTTCTTCACCCGCAACCCGCCGCTCTACGCGGCCCTCCTCGCCGTGATCGCGCCCGACTCGCTCGCGCCGGACGTCCTCGTCGACGCCTCGCGGATCGCGATCGTCGCGGTGCTGCCCCTGGGCTTCTTCGCCGTCGGGGCAGCCCTCGCCGAGGAGGCGGACGAGGGCGCGATCGCGGTGCCGCCGCCGCTCGACGCGCCGGTCGCCGCGGCGGTCGCGATCAGGCTCCTCCTCGCGCCCCTCCTGCTCTACCTCATCGCGCTGCCGCTGATCGAGCTTCCCGACACCTACTTGCTGCTCGCCGCGATGCCGTGCGGCATCAACACGATGATCGTCACCCACGCGTACGGGCTCGACCTGCGGATCTCCGCCGGCGCCGTCGCGTGGTCGACCGCGATCGCGGTGGTCGCGCTTGTCCCGCTGTCGCTGGCTTCCTGAAGGCGACAGGGGTGCGAAGCTTCACCCGTGCTGCACCACGTGTCGCTCGAGGTCGCTCCCGAGAACGTCGACCGAACGATCGAGCTGTTCGAGCTGCTCGAGTTCGCGCGCGTGCCGGCGCCCGACCCGATCGCGCCCTTCGTGAGCTGGCTCGAGCATGGGCCCACCCAGATTCACCTCATCCACACGCCCACGGCGACGACGCCCGTGCTCGGCCATCCAGGGGTCGTGGCCGCCGAGTACGACGCTTCCGTCGCACGGCTGCGCGACGCCGGCTTCGAGGTCGAGGACGCCGACGAGCTGTGGGGAGAGCGGCGTGCCTTCGTGCTCACACCCGGGGGCGGGCGACTCGAGGTGATGGCGGCGCCTCCGCCTCCCTCCGGGGGTTAAGTCGTATGCTCGGCCGATGACGGAGTTCGCGACGGTGCGCGTCGCCGCGATCCAGGCGACGCCCGTGATCCTCGACGCCGAGGCGAGCATCGACAAGGCGGTGCGGCTGCTCGGCGAGGCCGCCCAGAACGGCGCCAAGCTGGCGGTGCTGCCTGAGGTCTTCGTGCCGCTGTACCCATCGGGCGCGTGGGCGGCCGGGGCGGCGAGCTTCGGCGGTTGGGACGAGCTGTGGGAGCGGCTGTGGGCGAACTCGGTCGACGTGCCGGGGCCGCTCGTCGACCGGATCGCCGAGGCGTGCCGGGAGCACGACATCCACTGCGCGATCGGCGTCAACGAGCGCGAGTCCCAGCGGCCCGGGACGCTATACAACGCCCTGCTGCTGATCGGCCCCGAGGGCCTGGTCTGGAAGCACCGCAAGCTGATGCCGACGATGCACGAGCGGATCTTCCACGGGATCGGGGCCGGCGATGACCTCGACGTCGTCGACACTCCCGCCGGCCGGGTCGGCGGGCTGATCTGCTGGGAGAACAGGATGCCGCTCGCCCGCTACGCGGTGTACAGGGGCGGGCCGCAGATCTGGCTCGCGCCAACGGCCGACGACACCGACGGGTGGCTCGCCTCGGTGCGCCACATCGCGATCGAGTCCGGTGCGTTCGTAGTCTCGGTGCCGCAATACATCCCGGCCGACGCGTTCCCCGACGACTTTCCGGCGGAGCTCCCCGAGGGCGTGGAGGTGTTCGGGCGCGGCGGCGCCGCGATCGTCGAGCCCCGAATGGGCGAGGTGATCGCCGGCCCGCTGTACGACCAGGAGGGGATCGTGGCCGCCGATTGCGATCTCGGCATGGGACTGCGGGCGAAGCGCTGGTTCGACTCGGTCGGCCACTACGGACGCGAGGAGGTTCTCGCGCGCCCGCTGAGCGATCATCCCCCAAGTGCGGCCGAGCCCCACGAGGTCGAGACCGACGGCCGCTAGCCGACCCGGACTTTAGGATCGGACCCCCTTGCAGTATCCGGTCGAGAGCTTCACAGACGAGGAGCGGGCGATCCTCGCCCCCCATTTCACGAACCTCGACCGGCCGGTTTTCGCCCTCGTCGATCTCCCCGAGGCCGTGAAGGGCGCGATGTTCGCGCGCTACTCCCGCTACCCGGGGACGCTGCGCCGCATGTTCCTCGAGGAGTTCGCATCCGACGTTCCGGAGGGAGGGCGGCCTTTCGACGGAGCAGAGGGCGAGCGTGCCGCCGGGCTGTACGAGCGCGTGTTCATCGGCTACGGCGACGACTCGATCGCCCAGGTGGGCGGCGCGCATCTCGCCTGCGAGTGGGTCTCGAACGTGCTCACGAAGCTGCTCCAGCGCGGGCGGCTCGCGGCGTACCTCGAGCAGTCGACCCGCTACATCCCGTACGACCAGCCGATGCCCGGAGGCGGGTATCGCTACTACCGCGACGAGGAGCTCGGGCGCGCGTACGGGGACGCGATGCAGGAGCTGTTCGAGATCTACTCGCGCAGCCTCGAGTCCGTGCAGGGGTGGGCCGCCGGGAACTGGCCGCGACAGGACGAGCCCGAGGCGGCGTGGCGGCGCTCGATCAAGGCCAAGGCGCTCGACCTGCTGCGCGGGCTGCTGCCGGCCTCGACCCTCAGCCACGTCGGCATCTTCGCGTCGGGCCAGGCCTACGAGCAGCTCCTGCTGCGGCTGATGGCGTCGCCGCTGCCGGAGGCGCGCCACTTCGCGGACATGATGCTCGAGGAGCTGAACAGGCTGATACCGAGCTTCCTCGCCCGGATCGAGCGGCCCGATCGCGGCGGCGAGTGGATCGAGTACCTCCGGCACAGACGCGAGGCGACCGAGCGCTGGGTCGCGCGCCTCGGCCTCGACCGCCGTGATCCCGGCGACGGCCCCAGGGTCGAGCTCGTGCATGTCGACGGCACCGAGGAGGACCTGCTCAGCGCGTCGCTCTTCGAGCAGGCCGGGGTGGCCGAGGAGCGGATTCGCGCGGCGGTCGAGGCGCTCGATCCGCGCGAGCGCGAGCTGATGCTAAGCGAGCTGGCGGGAGAGCGGCGAAACCGTCGCCATCGGCCCGGCCGCGGGTGGGAGGCGGTCCGCTACCGGTTCGAGATCGTGTCCGACTACGGCGGATTTCGCGACCTGCAGCGCCATCGCCTGCTCACGTGTCAGTGGCAGCGGCTCTCGCCCGACCTAGGCGCCGGCGTGCCTGACGAGGTTCGCCAGGCCGGCGTCGGCGACGAGTACGAGCGTGCGCTGGCGATCTCGCGGCGCGAGTTCGCGCGCCTCGAGTCGGCCGGTTTGCCGGACGCTGCACCGTACGCGCTCTGCCTCGGCTACCGGATTCGCTACGTCCTCGACCTCAATGCGCGCGAGGCGATGCACATCTGCGAGCTTCGCTCGGGCCGGGAGGGTCACCCCACGTATCGCGCGGTCGCGCAGGCCATGTACGAGCAGATCGCCGACGTCCACCCCGCGATCGCACGGGCGATACGCCACGTCGACACCTCGCGCGAACCGCGCCTGGAACGCATCCTGAGCGAGATCCGCACGCACCGCAAGCGCCTGCGCGCGGCCGGCTGAGCGAACTAGCGCGCTACGATCGTCAGATGCAGTGCAGGCAGGGGATTGTTCTCCTGGTTGGCGGGTACGTCCTTCTCGCTGCGTTGGCGGCGCCCGCGGTGCTGTTCGCGACGGAGAACCCGCAGCCTCCTCCCACCGGCCCGGAGGCGCCGGCGCCGAGTGCCCCGCCCGCGCCGGATCAGCAACCGCCCGCCTCGGAGGAGCAGCCGGCTCCGGAAGCGCCGCCCGCTCCGGAAGCGCCGTCCGCTCCGGAAGCGCCGCCCGCACCCGACGAGAAGGCGGAGGTCTCGGCCCCGGCGCGGGCCGGCCCGACTCAGACCCGCACCAAGAACGCGAGCGCGCGGGCATCCGCGACGCGAACAGTCGCGATGCGCGACATCAAGTTCAAGCCGCGCAACATCACGATCGACCCGGGCGACACCGTCCAGTGGCGGAACGACGACCGCGAGCGCCACAACGCCCTTGGCGAGGACTCGAGCTTCGAGACGCCGGTGATCGACGAGGGCGAGACGAGCTCTCACACCTTCAACCGCAAGGGGAATTACCCCTACTTCTGCTCTCTGCACGCCGGGATGACGGGGAAGATCACCGTCGGCGCGAGCTCGGGAGGCGGATCGGGCGGCGGATCCGGCGGTGGCTCGGGCGGCGGATCGGGAACCGGCGGCTCCGGCGGCTCCGGCGCGACCGGCAGCGGCACCGCGGGCTTGAGCACCGGCTCAATAGGAACGACCGGGACAACGTCGACCGCGGGCTCGGGCTCGACCTCGACCCTCCCGGCAACCGGCAGCGACCTGGTCTGGCTTGCGCTCATCGGCGCCGGTCTGCTGACGCTCGGCGCGGCGACCGCGCTCGTCGCGCGACGGGTCTACTGAGCCGACCCGACCGGCAGGCCGTGGCGGGCCACGGCGCGGTCGTAATTCAGCCGCATCATCTCGATCACATCGCGGACGTCGGCGTCGTTTTCGATCGGGCGCGCACCCGGGCCCTCCTTGCCCGGGAAGACCGGGTGGTCCTGGATCCGTCCCTGCTCCTTCAGCTCGGCCCACACCCTCTTCGGGAACCCGAAATGCGCGGCATGGTCACCGTGCAGGTGACCGATCTCGCGGCCCCCGATCGTGAACGCGAACTCGCCGCGCCTGCCGGGACCGGCCTCGACTCCCGGCCACGAGGTGACCTCCTCGGTGATCCGCTCGCTTGGTGTCTGTTCTCTGGTCATCGATACCTCTCGCCCCGCTACGAGGCCGCGACCGGCTCCGCTGCGCCCACCGCGACCTCGATCAACGCGCGCATGAACGCCGGGAGGTCGTCGGGCCGCCGCGAGGTCACGAAGTTCCCGTCGACGACCACCTCCGCGTCCGCCCACTCGGCCCCGGCGTTCCGGAGATCGTCCGCGATCGCCGGAACGGAAGTCACACGCCGGCCGTCGACGATGCCGGCCGAGATCGGAACCCAGCCAGCGTGGCAGATGAACGCAATCGGCTTTCCGGCCTCGTCGAGCTCGCGAACGAGCTTCTGGACCCCGGCATCGGTTCGGAGCTTGTCCGGGCCATACCCGCCCGCGATCACCAGCAGGTCGAGGTCGTCGGCGATCAGGTCGGCGGCCGCGTTATCGGTTCGAAGCTCCTGGCCCTTCTTACCCTTGACCGTGGCATCCCCCTCGATCCCGATCAGCTCGACCGTCGCCCCCGCCTCGAGCAGGCGGTAGTAGGGATAGGTCGCCTCGACGTCCTCGAACATCGGGCCGATCATCACCGCTCCCCGCTTCCCCTCGAGTGGCAGATGCTCGTGATGCGTCATCGCTTACCTCCTCGCGGACTCGGTGAAGTGGCTCCGAACACTACCCGGCGACCCTCTTCTCCTTCTCGCACCTGCCTGCCTTGTCCCGGGAAGGGCCTCCGTCGCAGAGGTCCTTCCCGCCGCCGCCTTTGAGCTTGTCGCGTCCCTGCTCGCCACACAGCTTGTCCTTGCCGCCCTTGCCGATGATCGTGTCGTTGCCGAGGTCGCCGAGGATGACGTCCGGCCGGCTCGTCCCGACGAGCCGATCGGACTCCTCGGTGCCGACGATGAAAGCGAGCTTGCGACCGCACCTCACGGGGTGCGCGGGGTCGAACAGCGCCGCTGCGCTCTGGGTGAACTGGGGCCCGAAGAGGACTTCCGGGAACTCGTCGGGGATCGTGTACGAGGCGTTCGAGGCGACGAGTGTCGTCCCCGCGATCACCAACGGCCCGCCGCTAGCGCCGCCGGTCATCTCGCAATCGATCCCGATCCCGGCCGGGTCGATCGAGGCGTCCAAGATCGTGGTGGGTGAGTCGCATGTGAACAGCCGCTCGCCGTCGAACGGCGTCTCCGCGGGATAGCCGTACGCGCGCCAGCTCTGGCGGGGTGACCCGAACAGCGAGATCCCGAACGACCCGACCGCGTCCTCGACGCTCTGGCCGGTCGCGGACGGCGCCACGATGACCGAGCCGTGGTCGTTGGCGAGCTGGGACCCGAGTGCGACGAGGCGCGGCACCGCGAGCTGAACCCCCGGGAACTCGCCGAACGGTCGCGCGCCCTGCCGGTATCCCGGGACGAACGTGACGTTTGTGAAGAAGACCCCGCCCTCGAACAGGCAGTGGCTCGCCGTGAGCACGAACGAGTCGGTCTCCGTGTTGATGACCGAGCCCGAGCACGTGATGTCCCCGACGCCCGGCCAGGTGGCGAAGATCTTTCCGACGACCCGATTCGGGTACGAGGTCGTGTCCGGCTGCTCGACCGCGTCCGAGCTCGTGGCCTGCGGCTTGCCGGCGCCGCTTCGCACCCCGTTCTGACGCTCGAGGTCAAGGGGCGCCGCCTCGCGCATGCGCTCCCGCGTCCAGTACTCGCGGACGTCCCCGACCGAGCTTCGCCCGGCGAGTGGCCGGTCGGTGAGGGCGGCGGGATCCGCGGCGCCCACGAACGCGGGAACGGCGAGCAGCCCAGCCAGACCCGTGAGGATCGCCGCCCATCCCGCACTCGATCTCCCCTGCACTGGGGAGATCGTAACCGGCACGGGGACCGGGTACTTGCTGCTCGGCCGGGGTAGATTGCGGGTGGCAACCCGCCCGCGAGAGGAGAGCGATGTCCGACGGAACCGCCGAGACGACCGCACAGGGCTCGGAGCTCGACGTCCTCCTCCACACCGAGCAGACGTTCCCGCCGCCGCCCGAGTTCGCCGCCCAGGCCAACGCGTCCGATCCCGAGGTCTACGCTCGCGCCGACGAGGACCCCGAGACGTGGTGGGCGTCGTGGGCCGAGAAGCTCGCGTGGATGAAGCCCTGGAGCGAGGTCCTGGACTGGTCCGATCCACCGTTCGCCAAATGGTTCGTCGGCGGCACGCTCAACGCGTCAGCGAACTGCCTCGACCGCCACGTCGAGGGCGGTCGGGGCGACCGGGTGGCGATCTACTGGGAGGGTGAGGACGCGAGCCGCCGCGAGGTCACGTACGCCGACCTGCTGGCCGAGACACAGCGGTTCGCGAACGCGCTGCGGGGGCTGGGAGTCGACCGGGGTGACGTGGTCGGGATCTACATGCCGATGGTCCCGGAGGCAGTGGTCGCGATGCTCGCGTGCGCTCGGATCGGCGCGATCCACAACGTCGTCTTCGGCGGCTTCTCGGCCGAGGCGGTGAAGGAGCGGATGGCGTTCTCCGACGCAAGGGTCCTGGTCACGGCCGACGCGACGCTTCGGCGCGGCGAGCCGGTGCCGATGAAGTCGTCCGTCGACGGGATCCTCGGCGAGCTGCCGAGAATGGAGCACGTCGTGGTGGTCGACCGCTGCAGGACCGATCCGCCGATGACCGAAGGCCGCGACGTGTTCTGGCACGACGCCGTCGCGGAAGCCGATCCCGAGTGCCCGCCCGAGCCGATGGACGCGGAGGAACCGCTGTACATCCTCTACACCTCGGGCTCGACCGCGAAGCCGAAGGGGATCCTCCACACGACGGGCGGCTACCTGACCCAGGTGACCGCGACGCACAAGCTCGTCTTCGACCTCAAGGACGAAGACGTGTACTGGTGCGGCGCCGACATCGGCTGGGTGACCGGTCACAGCTACATCGTCTACGGGCCGCTCGCGAACGGCGCGACGAGCGTGATGTACGAGGGAGCGCCCAACTACCCGGCCGAGGACCGCTGGTGGGAGATCGTCGAGCGCTACGGCGTGACGATCTTCTACACCGCCCCGACCGCCATCAGGGCGTGCATGAAGTGGGGCACACAGCATCCCGCCAAGCACGACCTGTCCTCGCTGCGCCTTCTCGGCACCGTCGGCGAGCCGATCAACCCTCGTGCCTGGCTGTGGTACCGCGAGCACATCGGCGGCGGACGATGCCCGATCGTCGACACCTGGTGGCAGACGGAGACCGGGGCGATCATGATCACCCCGCTCCCGGGGCTGACGACGACCAAGCCGGGATCGGCGACCGTGCCCTTCCCCGGGATCGAGGCGAAGATCCTCGACTCGGAGAACAATGAGATCGACGAGGGCGCCGGGACCCTGGTGCTGACCCGACCGTGGCCCTCGATGGCACGCACCCTGTACAAGGAGCGCGAACGCTTCATCGAGACCTACTGGGAGGACCACGGGCGCGAGACCTATGCGGTGCGCGACGCGGCGCGACGC
Source organism: uncultured Thermoleophilia bacterium (assembly GCA_963756745.1). Taxonomy (GTDB): domain Bacteria; phylum Actinomycetota; class Thermoleophilia; order Solirubrobacterales; family 70-9; genus DASPWW01. The sequence goes on along the minus strand of CAVWOU010000012.1, from coordinate 121,456 downwards.
GACGAGGATGGCTACTTCTGGATCGTGGGGCGGATCGACGACGTGATCAACGTCTCCGGCCACCGGCTCTCGACGATGGAGGTCGAGTCGGCGCTCGTCTCGCACGAGGGGGTCGCCGAGGCGGCGGTGATCGGCGAGCAGGACGAGACGACCGGACAAGCGATCTGCGCATTCGTGACGCTCGAGGGCGGCAACGAGCCGAGCGACGAGATGGTCGCCGAGCTGCGCGAGCACGTCGCGCACAAGATCGGCAAGCTCGCGCGCCCGAAGCGGATCATCTGGGCCGACGACCTGCCGAAGACGCGGTCGGGCAAGATCATGCGCCGGCTTCTGCGCGACATCACCTCGGGCGACGCGCTGGGCGACGTGACCACGCTGCGCGATCCCGCCGTGATGGAGGCGCTGGAGGAGAAGGTCGCCGAGGCGCACGCCAGCGGCAAGGGGGAATAGTCCGCTAGCGGCGGCGCTTGCGCTTGCGGGGCGGGGGCTGCGAGCTCGGTGCCGGCTCGGGCTGCTCGGGGGAGAGGTTGGCGTGGTTCGCGCTCGCGACCGCCGGATCCGGCTCCTCGGGTCCGGGCTCCTCGCCGGGCTTCGGCCATGGCATCGCGGTGCCCGTCTCCCACGCGGGTGGCCGGCCGCCGGGCCACCGGCCGGCGATCAGCAGGCCGATCGCGATGATGAAGGCCATCACCCCGATCGGGCCGAGGAACAGCAGCGACACTCCGAGCGCCATCCCGAGGGTGCCCCAGAACCGGGTGAGCAGGCCCGTTCGCATCGCGTGAACCGCCGTGTAGACGATCGCGACCACCAGTCCGAGCGTGCCGGCGAACGTGAACCCCTGGGCGGCGTCGAATGCCGCCTGGTCGCGGATCAGGTCCTCGGCGTACTCGCCGACGGGGACTCCGAGCCCGCCGCCCGGCGTCGCGAAGTCGGCGGCGGCCTGATCGAACGCGTACCACTGAAGCACCGATCCGATCGCGAGGAACAGCGGTCCGGCGACGGTGATCCCCACGAGCGCCGGGCGCATCGCGTCCGACCGCGCGGCCGCCGCCTGGAAGAGGTAGAAGAGCGGCGCGATCAACAGAACCATCCCGAGCGCCTGAAAGATCGCGGTGAGCAGCAGCGACCCGCTGTTGTCGTCGAAGTCGGCGAGGAACTGCGCGTCGGTGTCGGCCGAGCCGAGCGAGCCGCCCTGGTTCACGACGATCGCGAGGATGAACGCGGCGACCGAGGCGAACGCCGCGATCGCGACCGGGAGCGCCCGTTCCCGCTCGCGCGCCAGGATTTCCTCGGGGGTCACTCGGCCTGGCCGTCCCGGGCGCCCGGTTTGGCCCGGGGCGGCTCGAGCAGTGCGGGCTCGGCGCCCGGCCGCACCGGCTGGTACTCGTGATCGCCGGGCGAGACGATGCGCGACACCCGGTCTCCCGCCGCCAGGAGCAGGTCGAGGGCGGGCGCGACCGCCCCGATCACGCGCTCGATGCGGGAGCGGAGTCGCTGCTGTGCGGGCGTGAGGTCGGACATCTGCCGCTCCCCGAGCTACCCGCGCTCGTGGAAGAAGAACTCGGGCAGCGCGCCCTCGATCACCTGGTGGGTCATCCGCTGCGCGACGTCGAGGTCGCCGGTCCGAACCGCGATGTCGTCGAGCGTGACGATTCCGAGCAGCTCGTCCCCTTGCACCACCGGGAGCCGGCGGACGCGGTGCTGGACCATCAGGGCGGCGGCCTCCTCGAGGCCCATCACGGGCTCGGCGGTGACGAGGGGCGTCGATACGTGATCGCCGATCGGCTCGGCGCCGGCCCGCTCGGAAGCGACGATCCGGGTCGCTAGGTCCCGATCTGTGATCATCGCAGCCGGCGCGCCGTCGGGATCGCAGATCACGACCGAGCCGACGTTGTGGTCGCGCATCAGGCGCGCCACCTCCCGAACCTCGTCGTCCGCGTCCGCGGTCACGACCGCCGCGGTCATGATCTCCCGTACCTGCATTCCGGCGGTACGGTAACGCGTCGGGCCTGAGCGCCGGTCTAACATCTCCCGATGGCCGAGCGTCCCGAGCAGAGCGGCCCGGTCGCCGTCTACGGCGCGACCGGCTACACGGGCCGCCTTGTCGCCGACGAGCTCAAGCGGCGCGGCGCCGATCTCGTGCTCGCGGGGCGAAACGCGGGCAAGCTCGACGCGCTCGCCGCGCGCCTCGGAGGGGACGTCCCGACCGCCGCGGTCGCGCTCGAGGACGGCGCGGGACTGCGCGAGCTGCTCGAACCGTGCGCCTCGGTGATCGCCTGCGCGGGGCCGTTCACCGCCCACGGCGAGCCCGTTCTCGCCGCGGCGACTGACGCCGGCACCCACTATCTCGACACGACCGGCGAGCAGCCCTTCATCGAGCTCGCATTCGACGCGTACGGGAGGCGCGCCGAGAGCTCCGGATCGATCGTGGTCCCGGCGATGGGCTTCGACTACGCGCCTGGCGACATGATCGCGGCGCTGACCTCCGCCGGGATCGAGATGCCCGACGAGGTCGTCGTCGCGTACTCCGTCCGCGAGTTTGGGATGAGCCGAGGCACGATGCGCTCCGCGCTCAGGGTCATGGGCAGCGGCGACATCGAATACCGCGACGGCGCGTGGCGTCCGGCGTCGGGGGGCATCGATCGCGGTACGTTCGACTTCCCGCCCCCGGTCGGTCGCCAGCGGGTGATCCGGTACCCGAGCGGAGAGCCGATCACGGTCCCGCGGCACATCGCGACGCGCAACGTGTCGGCGATGTTCAGCGCCGAGAGCGTACTTCCGAGCTCCCACCTGGCCCGCGCGGCGCCGGTCGTGATGCCGGCGATCCAGCTCGCGATGCGCACTCCGCTGCGCCGCGCCGGCGAGCTCGTGATCGACCGGCTGCCCGAGGGTCCCGAGGAGGAGGCGCGGCGGGCGACCCGGTTCATGATCGTGTGTGAGGTCCGCAAGGGAGGGACGCGACGCCGTGGGGTCGTCACGGGATCCGACGTCTACGGGCTGACCGCGTTCACGACCGCGCACGGCGCGCTGCTGGCGGCGGCTCCGGGCTTCGAGCGCAGCGGCGCGCTCGCTCCGTCCCAGGCGTTCGACGCCGGCGATTTCCTCACTACCCTGGCCGAGTACGGCGTCGACCACGAGGTCGACCCCCTCCCGGAGCCCGTGCAGGCGCGAGAAGGGTGAGCGCCGAGGCCACGCTGCGCGAGCCTTCGAGCGCGCGGGCGGAACGTCGCTGCCCCGCGTGCGGACAGCCGCTCTACGGCTGGATCGTCGTCGGCTCGGCGGACCGACGGGTGCGCGAGCGCTACGTCGTCGACCGCTGCGAGGAGTGCGGGCTCGGGGTGACGCGCGGCGCGGCGGACCCGGTAGCGATCTTCGAGAGCGCTCGCGCGAGCCTGGAGGGCGGGGGGACGATCGAGATGAGGTTCCCGAACCGAGCCAGCCTCCAGGCCGGGATCGGCGGCGATCGGTGGGCGGCGCTCGAGCTCCCCACCCAGCGCCTCCACGTGACCCCGCGATCGCTGACGCTACTGCTCGAGCGCCACGGCCTCGAGTCGGTGGGGATGCGCCAACCGCCGTTCGGCCGCAATCAGGTGTGGATGTGGCAGACGCTGCTCAACGGATTCACCTTCCACACGAACTTCGCGCGCGACGTCCTGCGGGGGCGGCTCACGCCTCGCACCGCCCGCGGGCGCGTGACGTTCGCGATCGACGCCATCGTCTCCGCGCTCGCGGCGCTGCCGATCGCCCTGATTGCCGCCCCGCTGGAGATCATCGCCAGCCCGTTGCGGCGCGGGGGTGAGCTCGACGTCACAGTGGCCCCCGGGTCACGTGGCAGCGAGCGGAGCTAGAAGGCTCGCGGCACCGAACGCGCCGCTCTATCATCGGACGAGTGGAAGGCGAGTCCTTCAACCTGTTCGGGGGCGACCCCGAGGAGATCCGACAGCGGCTCGGAGAGCTCGCCGAGCAGATGCAGGGCGCGCAGCGCGTGGCGTGGGCCGACAACGCGATCAAGCTCGCGGTCGACATGACCGTCGCCGCGATCAACCGCCTCGACCTCACCGGGTCCAGCGACGAGCAGGCGGTCCAGGTCCGTGACGCGATCAGGATCGTGTTTCCCGAGGCGGTCACCCTCGTGCGCGAGGCGCGCGAGGGACTGTCCTAAGCCTCTTTACGTTCGCCGCCACACTCGCGCGCCCGCGATCGGCACGCTCGCGGCGTGCACCTCCGCGCGAACCACCCGCAGCGCGGAGCCGCGTCGGTCGAGCACATCGGGCTCGCGATGCTCGTCGCGACGGCTCTGCTTGCCGGCGTGGCGGCGTTCGCTGCCGGCCCGCCGGTCGACGAAGGGCGCGAGCTCGGCACCGCGATCACGCGCAAGCTTCGCTGCGCGCCGCGGCTCCCCGGCCCGTGCTGGCGCGATCCCCTAACCGACGCGTACGGCCGCCCGCTCGCGGGCCTCGTCCGCGCGCTCGCGCCGGCCCCCGAGCCACGCGCCGGAGCCGGCGGACTGCCCCTGGTCGGCGTCGACTTCCGCTACTGCCGGAGCGCCAGTTGCGCCGCGTGGACCGGCGACGAGCGCCTCACGGCGTCGAACCGGCGGACCACGGCGTTCACCTCGGTCGAGGATCGCCGCAGGGCCGGCGGCGGAGTCGAGGTCAACTACTGGATCTACCGGCCCTCGCTCGGATGGGAGCGGGTCGTGCGCCGGGCAGGGGCCGCCGACGTCGCAGCCGCCGCGAAGACCCCGCTGCTCGAGAGCGCGAGCCCCAAGCTCGTCCCGCTCGAGACGCTCGCGGGGCGCAACCACTATCGGTTCCCCCGCTCCGAGCAGCCGCCCTGGCGGTGGCAGGTCGAGTCCGTCTATCCGGGGTGATCGAACAAACGGGCGCTCACCACTCGGCGTCGTGGTGCTCCATCACGCCGAGGCCGTGAGCGAGCTCGATCCCACCGGGAAGCGAGCCGGTGAAGATCCCCATCGGCTGGCGGTAGGAGTAGCGGATGAACGGCCGGCTCTCGCGGCGCGCGCGCTCGCACTCGGCGTCGAAGCTCAGCCGCGAGCCGTCGTCGAACGCAACCGCATCGAGGTCGTCGAACTCGACCGGACCGGGCTCGAACGGATCTCCGTCGACCCAGATCGCGCGCTCGCTTCGGTGTGGCGGGTCGTTCATGCCGCTGACCAGGTTCCAGCCGACCGCACGCCCATCGTCGGAACGGCCGATCCCGGCTGACCAGCTCCACACGGTGTGGTGCGGGTGGTACCCGGCGGAGTCGTCGATGACCCCCCGCGCGTCGGCTCGCCAGCGTTTCTCGTTCACGCGCACGTCGCAGTGAACCGGGACGTCGGCGCTCTTGCGGGTCCATGTGTACTGGCCCTCCGACGTCGGACACACCGATTCGACCGGGTTGCGATCAGCCGGGCGAAGCTTCACCCTCACCTCGTCGCCCGACCTGATGTGCATGCTGCCATCGTCCTCGGTCCACACCTCGCCGCGCGCCGGCGGCAGCCGCAGCGCGGTGCGCTCGTGCAGCGCATCTCCGTCGCGGTCGAAGATCGCCCAGAACGTCTGGCCGAAGGGCCCGACCTGGACCCGCGCGCAGCAGAGCAGGAACTCGTCCGCGAACGCGCCGAGGTAGATCCATCGCTTGCGCATCCGCCCGCCTCGGCGGACGGGCATCTTGTCGGGCGGGAGGGGAAGGTCCGGGCGGCCGGGGCCGGGCCCGCGCCAGGGCAGATCGCCGGTCACTCGATGACGGCGATCGTGTCCCCGGTGGAGATCGAGCCGCCCTCCTCGACGTTGAGGGTCGTGAGCTTGCCGGAGCGGTGCGCGGTGATCTCGTTCTCCATCTTCATCGCCTCGACGACACAGATCAAGGTGCCCTGCTCGACCTCGTCGCCCTGGTTGACGGGCACGCGGAGGACCGATCCCTGGATCGGCGATACGAGCGTCTCGGTCGCCGCGCCGCCGCCGGCCGCCTCTGCGCGCTCGCGCCGCGGAGGACGAGCCAGGCCGGTGGTGGGGTTGCCGTGGCCGGTCGCCATCTCGGCGTCCACCATCACCCTGACGCCGTAAAGGCGCCCGTCGACCTCGACGTGATAGGTGCGCTCGACCGCCGCGGTCTCGCCGCCGTCGGCGTCGCTCGAGGGCGTACCGGCGGTCTCCGGCGCGAGCGACTTGAGCCACTCCCGGTCGCCGATCAGGTCGCGGCAGGTCTCGGCTCGCTGCCACTGCTCGGTGGCGAGGAGAGCCCTGTGGAACGGGAGCAGCGTGTCGGTCCCCTCGATCTCGTATTCGTCGAGGGCGCGCAGCATGCGCCGGGTCGCGCCGTCGCGATCGGTGTTCCACACGATCAGCTTCGCGATCATCGGGTCGTACATCGGCGTCACCTCGGAGCCCGGCTCGACGCCCGAGTCGACCCGCACCCCCGGTCCACCGGGCTCCCTGTAGGTCGAGATCGTGCCGGGGGCCGGCGCGAAGTTCTTGTGCGCGGCTTCGGCGTTGATCCGGCACTCGATCGCGTGACCGCGGAGCGCGACGCCGTCCTGGCCCACCGACAGCTCCTCGCCCGCCGCGACCCGCACCTGCTCGCGGACGATGTCGATTCCGGCGACCATCTCGGTCACGCAGTGCTCGACCTGGACCCGGGTGTTCATCTCGAGGAAGAAGTACTCCTCGCCGACCTGCAGCCCCTCGACGGTGCCGGCGGAGCGGTAGGAGACCGCCGCGGCGGCGTCGATCGCGATCTTGCCGATCCGCTCGCGCATCGCGGCGTCGACGTGCGGGCCGGGCGCCTCCTCGATCAGCTTCTGGTGGCGACGCTGGACCGAGCAGTCGCGCTCGCCGAGGTGGATCACGTTGCCGTGCGAGTCGGCGAGCACCTGGACCTCGACGTGGCGGGGATCTTCGAGGTAGCTCTCGATGTACACGGACGGGTCCGAGAAGAACCGTTCGCCCTCGCGGGATGCGCCCTCGAACGCCTCCTCGATCTCCTCCTCGGAAGCGGCGACCCGGAAGCCCTTGCCCCCGCCCCCGCCCGCGGCCTTGAGCGCGACCGGATACCCGATCTCGCCGGCCTCCTTCGCCGCCTGCTTCGCGTCCTCGACGACTTCGGTCGTGCCCGGGACGATCGGGACCCCGGCTTCGGACATCAGCTCGCGCGCCCGCGTCTTCGAGCCCATCGCCTCGATCGCGGCGGCGGGTGGGCCGATGAAGCTCAAGCCGGCCTCCTCGCACGCCGCAGCGAAATCGGCGTTCTCGGCGAGGAAGCCGTAGCCCGGGTGAATCGCCTCGGCGCCCGCGGCCGACGCGGTCTCGACGATCTTCTGGCTCGCGAGGTAGCTCTCGGTCGGCGCCGCGGGACCGATCAGGTGGGCCTCGTCGGCCTCGCGGACGTGAGGCGCGTCGCGATCGATCTCCGAGTACACCGCGACGGACACGATCCCCATCTCCTTCAGCGTCCGCATGACGCGAATCGCGATCTCGCCGCGGTTGGCGACCAGGACCTTCTCGAACATGGCGCGGGAGGTTACGCGGCTCGCAGCCGAGCCTCGGGCTCCTCGCCGAGCCAGATCACCTGGTCGCGCCCGGGCCCGACGCCGACGAGGCGGACCGGCGCGCCGGCGTGGTCGCCGATCAGCTCGAGGTACTCGCGCGCCTCCGGCGGCAGGTCCGACTCGCGCCTGCACTCGCCGATCTCGGCCTCGAAGCCGGGGAGCTCCTCGTACTCGGCCTCGGCCATGTGGAGGATCGACTGGTGGTAGGGGAACTCGTCGAACGTCGCGCCCTCGGGATGTCGGTACCGAACGGCGACCCTGATTGGATCGAACCCGGCGAGCACGTCGAGCTTCGTCACCGCGATCGCGCTCATCCGGTTCAGCCGCACCGCGTACCGGAGCGCGACCAGGTCGAGCCACCCAGTGCGGCGCTGGCGGCCGGTGGTGGTCCCGTACTCGTGGCCGCGCTCGAGCATCGTGCGGCCGATCTCGTCGCCGAGCTCCGACGGGAACGGCCCGGCGCCCACGCGCGTCGCGTAGGCCTTCGCGACGCCCCAGACCTCGTCGATGTCGGCCGGGCCGACCCCCGCGCCGACGCACGCCGCGCCGGCGACCGGGTTGGACGAGGTGACGAACGGATAGGTGCCGTGATCGAGGTCGAGCAACGTGCCCTGGGCGCCTTCGAACAGCACCGTGGAGCCGTCGTCGAGCGCGTCCCAGCACAGCCGTGAGGTGTCTGCGATGTGGGGCTCCAGCCGGTGGCCGTAGGTCACGTACTTCTCGGTCATCGCGTGCAGGTCGAGATCGGGATCCTTCGCGAACGGGCGCAGCAGCTGGCTCTTGGGCTCCAGCGCGGCCATGATCTTCTTGCGCAGGATCTTCTCGTCGAGGAGGTCCTGCACGCGGATGCCGAGCCGCGCCGCCTTGTCCGCGTAGCAGGGGCCAATCCCGCGTCGCGTGGTCCCGATCGAGAGCTTGCCGAGCTTCAGCTCCCCGGCGGTGTCGAGCATCACGTGGTAGGGCATGATCATGTGGGCGTTGGCGGACACGCGCAGCCCGCTCACGTCCACGCCGCGCCGCTTGAGCTCGTCGAGCTCGCCGATCAGCACTCGCGGGTCGATCACGACCCCGTTGCCGATCACGCACGTCTTTCCCGGATACAGGATCCCGGAGGGGATGAGGTGGAACTTGAACTCCTCGCCGTCGCGGACGATCGTGTGGCCCGCGTTGTTGCCACCCTGAAAGCGCACGACGAGCTCCGCCCGCTCCGCGAGCAGGTCGGTGACCTTTCCCTTTCCCTCGTCGCCCCACTGGGCGCCGACGATCACGATTCCGGGCATTAGACCGGGATGATTATGAGGCGTCGAGGGACGCAGACGCCTTACGAGGCGTCGACCCGGTAGCGCAGGTCGTCCCCGAACAGGGGCAGGGGATCGCCGCATACCTCGACCAGCCGCGAGACGGTCCGGGCGCCGATCTGCTCCTCGAGGCTCGCCTGATCGAGGTTCGTCGTGACCACGATCGAGCGCTGCGACTCGTAGCGCTCGTCGACGAGCGCGTAGAGCTGCTCGAGCACCCAGTCGGAGCGCTTCTCGGCCCCGAGGTCGTCGACGTGGAGGAGGTCGACCGCGGTCAGGCGCTGGAAGAACTCGAGGTAGGACTGCTCGCCGGCCTCGGCGTCGTAGGTCCGCCGGATGCGGGCCAACAGCCGCGGGAGCGAATAGATGGCGACCGAGCGACCGTGCTCGAGCGCGGCCTTGGAGACGAGCATCGCGAGCGAGGTCTTGCCGGTCCCGACGTCGCCCATCAGCCACAGGCCGCGGCCTTCCCGGAGGTTCTCGTCGAGCCGCTCCACGTACTCGCGGACGACCCCCACGACGGTCGCGTCGAGCTCGGTGATCGGCGGGCGCTCGAAGCCGAGCCCCCTGTACTTGGCGGGGATCACCGAGGCGACCCCGCGCGACCGGGCGCGCGACACGCGGCGCTCCCGACACTCGCAGGGGCGCGCGACGTCCTCGGGGCCGAGGATCCAGCCGGAGCCGTCGCAGGCGCCGAAAGGACACGCGCGGTCGATGGCTTCGGCGGCCGCCAGCCGGGGCACGCGTCAGCCCTCCTCGGCGGCGTCCAGGATCGGCGGCCCCTCGCCGGGGCTTTGCTCCACGGGCCGCTCCTGCCGCGAGAGGTTGGCGAAGCTCGGATAGTGCTCGAGGAACGCGAGCCGCACCGTTCCCGTCGGGCCATTGCGATGCTTGGCGATGATCAGCTCCGCGACGCCGGGGTCGTCCGAGTCCTCGCGGTTGTAGTACTCGTCGCGATAGATGAACCCGACGAGATCCGAGTCCTGCTCGATCTGCCCGCTTTCGCGAAGGTCGGAGAGGATCGGGCGCTTGTCGGGGCGCTGCTCCGGCGCGCGCGACAGCTGCGAGATCCCGAGCACTGGAACGTCGAGCTCGCGCGCGAGGATCTTCAGGCCCCGGCTGATCTGCGCGACCTGCTCGACCCGGTTCTGGCGCGGGTCCTCGGGCCGCATGAGCTGGAGGTAGTCGACGATCACGAGGCCGAGCCCGCCCTCCGCCGCATGAAGGCGCCTCGCCTTCGCCCGCAGGTCGAGCATCCCGACGTCCGAGGAGTCGTCGATCCAGAGCGGCGCCTGCTCTAGCTCGTTGCACGCACGGACCACTCCCGGCCAGTCCTTCGCCGCGACCTTCCCCTTCCGCAGCCGGTCGCTCGCGATCCGCGCCCGGACGGCGATGAAGCGGTGCGCGAGCTCGGTCTCGGACATCTCGAGCGAGAAGAACGCGACCGCCTGGCCATGCTTGAGCGAGACGTGCTCGGCGATGTTGGAGACGATGCTGGAGTTGTGCACGATCAAGTCATCGGCAACGAAGTTGTGATGGTCGGGGACGGTGAGGTCGTAGGTCTCCTCCTCCCCGACGGGCTCTACCGAGACGATCTCGTCCCACCACACGTCCGACTCGGCCAGATGCGTGAGGCGATCGTCATCACACAACTCAGCGATCTCCGCAAGTAGGTAGCGCGAGACTCCGCGGGTTCCGACGTGCCAGTTGTGGTTCGGAGGTCGCTGCGAGGCGACGCTGAGCTCCCGCCACGGCCGATCGCCTCTCGCGGAATCAATGAAGGACCAAACCTCGCTGGGAATCGTGTCCACGTTGGTCATCCGCGTGGAACGGGGGAGACCGCTGATCACCTGGTTAGCCTTGTCCTGCTTGCCCGGAACGAATATCCGGGCGCAGAACTCGCGAAGCCCCTCGCGTCCCGTGATCCGAACCTCGCGCGCGACCTTGTCGGTTCCGTCATAAACGGGGCGGCGCAATTCGCGGATGACCGAAACGATCTCGAGCCGAAGGAGCAGATGCTGCACGCCTTTTGCGAGCTCCTCGCTGATCGTCGTGTAGCCGACCTGGCGCAGGCGGTCGCTCGCGTATATGTGACCGTCGCAGGCGTAGAGCACTCCGAGGAAACGCGCGATCTGGTCGTGGCTCAGATCGAAGATCGCCTTCGGCACGCGCTTGTGTTCCGACCGCGTGCCCCAAACGCTGTGCCGCTCGCATAGCTCTCGGACAGGATTGGCTCGCGCACCGCGGCCGGCGCTGAGGTAGGCATAGTCGCCACGTGGGCCGACGACGAAACGCACGCCCAACGATGCCGCGGCGCGCTCGACCTCGCTGAGCACGGGAGACCCACGCCCGAAGGAGAAACTAGGAGTACCACCGGTGAGGTTCCCGTCCGCGATCAGGGCGGCGAGCAACACAATCTCGGCGTCATCCATGTGCTCCGCACCTCCGACTCGAGGGAGGCTGCGCGGGACGGCGATGCGATCGCCTGGCTTGAGCTCGTCGACCCGCTTCCAGCCCTCGATGGTGAGCAAGGGGTGGTTCGCGGTGGCGTCGGTCCGCCGACCGAGACGGGTAGTGACCCGATACAGGGGCTTCATGCCGTTGCGATATGCGGCGGAGACCCTCGCACGGCGAAGCTTGAAATCGGCTCCAAGCGAGGCGACCCACACCTTGTCTCCCCGCTCAATCGCCTGAACCACCTCGTCAAGCCGGCGGCGGGTCCCGGTGGTCGGGTCGTAGACGAGTGTCGAGCCGCTCTGGCATTTCCCCATGGCCGGCCTCGCTGCGATCACGACGAGGTTCCCGGGCTGGAAGCCGCCGGTCATCGAGTCGAGGTCGCGGAACCCCGACGGCACGCCGGTGAGCTCGGTGTCGCCCTTCGCGAGCTGCTCGAGCCGGTCGATCTCCTCGGCGAGGACCTCGGCCACCTGGCGGAAGTCGCTCGCGCGCTCCTCGTGGGCGACCTTGAACAGAAGCCGCTCCGCTCCCTCGACGAGCTCCTCGGGCTCGCCCTCGCGATCGTGGACGGAGGACTGGATCGACTGGGCGGCGGCGAGCAATCGGCGCAGCAGCGCGTTCTGCTTCACGATCTGGGCGTAGTGGCGCGCGTTGCCCGGCGCGGGGACGGTCGAGGCGAGCGCCGAGACCGCGTCCTTGCCGCCGGCGCCGTCGAGCTCCCCGCGCTGCGCGAGGAGCTCGGTGACCGTCAGCGCGTCGATCGGCTCGGAGCGCTCGTACAGCGCCTTGATCGCGCCGAACGTGACCCGGTGGCGGTCGCGGTAGAAGTCTTCGTCGTGGAGGCGGACGTCGAGGATCACCGGGGCGATCGCGCCCTCGGACACCATCATCGCCCCCAGCACCGACTCCTCCGCCTCGAGGTTCTGAGGCGGGACGTGTGTCACCTGTGATTGAGCCATCGCCTGTCGAGTCTCCACCCGCCCTGGGTCCCGGTGGCTCCCGTTCCGACTCTCGTTCCGTAGAGACATCGGAGGGGAGGATTAGCCCCACCCCGGACGGACGCTGAGCAAAGCACACGACCCATCGACCCGCTAGGGGTCGCCCGGCAACTGCCCGCTACTACCGGCGAGTTACTTCTGCTCGGCGACGATCGTCTTGACCTTCGCCGTGGTGCCGCCCGTGAGTTCGACGTCGATCATGTAGGTGCCGATCTCGCGGATCGGCTCGTCGAGGCGGATGCGCTTGCGGTCGACCTTCAGCCCGCGAGCGTCGCGGATCGCGTCGGCGATCTCCTTCGGGGTGACCGAGCCGAACAGCTTTCCGTCCTCGCCCGCGCGGTGCGAGATCGTGAGCACGGTCTTGGAGAGCAAGGCGGATGTCTCCTGCGCGCGCTCGGCCTGCTCGCGCTCGGCGCGCTCCGTCGCCTCGCGGCGGCGCCGGGCGTCCTCGAGCGCTCCCTTGGTCGCCGGCTGGGCGAGCTTGCGGGGAACGAGATAGTTGCGGAGGTAACCGGGCGAGACATCGACCGCCTCCCCGGCGCTCCCGAGGTCCTCGACGTCCTTGAGCAGGATCGCTTCGGCCATCGGATCTCCGGGCTCAGCGCTCGCCGACGTACGGGAGCAGGGCGAGCTCGCGCGCCCGCTTCACGGCGACGGCGAGCTGGCGCTGGTGGGCACGCGAGAGCCCGGTGACGCGGCGTGAACGGACCTTGCCGCGGTCGGAGAGAAAGCGGCGCAGCGTCGAGAGGTCCTTGTAGTCGATCTGCTCGACGTTGATCCGCGTGTACTTGCGGGGACGATGCCGCTCCGGGCCTCGTCTCCGGCGTGGTGCCTGTCGCTGTTGCTTGCGCGCCATCGCGGCCGGCCATCATAGCCGGTGCCGTGTGGCGCCCTGGCGGCGTCGCTCCCTGCTAGAACGGGATGTCGTCGTCCTTCGAGCTGACGCCGGCCTTCTCGCCCTCGAAGTCGGACGTGTCGGCGGGGACGTCAGATGAAGCCTGTATCCCGTTGCCGCTCGGCGCGTCACCGCGGGATCCGAGGAACTGGACGGAGTTGGCGATTATCTCAACGGCCTGGCGCTTGGACCCGTCCTGTGCCTCCCATTCCCGCCAGTCGAGCCGGCCGTCGACCGCCACCGGGCGGCCCTTCGAGAGGTACGTGGCGCAGTTCTCTCCCTGCGCGCCCCACACGGTGACGTCGAAGTAGTTCGGCTTGTCCACCCACTCCCCGCTCGACGAGTCCTTGCGGCGGCTGTTCACCGCGACTCGAAGCTTGCAGACGGAGGTTCCGTTCGGGGTCGTTCGCAGCTCGGGGTCCCGCGTCAGGTTCCCCGTGATCACGACCACATTCATGTTGGTGGCTGCCAAGAGCTCAGTCCCTTCTCGTTCGCTTGATCGACTCTGATTCTAAGTCGCCAAGCGGCGTCGCTCTCCCCCCGCAGCGCCTCGACACCCGGCTATAGCCGCAGCTTGCGCCCTTATTGCGAGGCCTCTTCGCCGGACTCCGCCGGCTCGCCCTCGGGCTCGGCCTCCGCCTGGGCCTCGGCCTGCGGCGGGCTCGGCCTCCGCGGGCTCGGCCTCCGCGGGCTCGGCCTCCGCGGGCTCGGGCTCCGCCTCGGGCTCGGGGGCCGGCTCCGCGGCGCGCCGCTCGGCACGCGCCGCGCGCGCGGACACGCCCGCGGGCTGCGCGGTGGGCGGCGGGGCGTTGGTGGACGTGCGGTCGTCGACCTTGAAGATCCTGAAGCGCAGCACGCCGTCGGTGATCTTCAGCGTGTGATCGAGCTGGTCGAGCAGGTCGCTGCCGCCCTCGAAGCGGTAGAAGCGGTAGTCCGCCTCGGTGCGCTGGCGGATCTCGTACGCGAGCTTGCGCGTCCCCCATCCCTCGGCATGCTTGAGCGAGCCGGCCGACTCGATCTGCTTCTGCGTCTCTCCGGCGAGGGCGTCGCGACGCTCGTCCGGGGCGGTCGGATCGAGCATCAGCACAAGTTCATAGTCACGTGCCACAGCGGCGGACTACTTTAGCGGGGGCCGGCTGAGGGGGCGAAACGCGCCTCCGCGGGCTTCGAATCACCATGCGCGGCAGGCGGGTCAGGTGGCCGAACGTGGCAAAGCTCGCTGCGGGGGCGGCGGCAGCCGTGGCAGTGGTCCTCACGCTCCCGTCCCTGCTCAGCGGGCCCGAGCCGCCGCCCCCGCCGCCGGACGTGGGCTTGGCCCCTGTCGAGCCTCCGGCGCCGGAACCGGACGCTGCGCCTAGACCTGCAGCGCGCGGTGAGCATCGGCGTCCGCCCGAGCGCGACCGAGCGCGCCGTCATCACCGGGCAAGCAAAGAGGATCGGGACCGCGTGCGCTCGCGGCCTCCCACCGCGTCTGCTTCGTCACCTCACGCCAAGGCACAGGCTTCCCAGCCCCCACCGCCCGTCTCTGCTCCCGCTCCCGCACCGCCGCCTCCCGCGCCGATCTCGCCGCGGCCCGCGCCACCCGCCCCGACACCTTCGACTCCGCAACCCACCCCGGTGCAGCAGGAATTCGGCCTCTAGTGCCCCGTCCGCGGCACACTAGCTCACCCGCTCGCGGCCCTCCTGCTTGGCGCGGATGTCGGCGAGCTGCTCGTCGACCCAGTCGCCGGGGTCGCGGACGTCGACGATCTCGCGCAGCCGCTCGGCGCGCAGCGCGCGCTCCTCGGGCTCCATCGTCAGCGCGCGATAGATCGAGTCGGCCTGCTCCTGGATGTCGAACGGGTTCACGGTTAGCGCGCAGTCGCCGAGCTCCTCGTGGGCGCCGGTGTTCTCGGACAGCATCAGCACCCCGTTGCGGGTGTTGACCGCGGGCGCCTCCTTCGCGACCAGGTTCATGCCGTCGAACAGGGAGTTGACGATCAGCAGGTCGTATTGCTTGTAGCGCGCCACGGCCTCCTCGAAGTTGTCGTAGATTCGCAGGTCGATCGGCATCCAGTCGGTGGTGCCGTGGCGGTGGTTGATGACCGCGACGAGAGCCTCGATCCGCTCCAGGTACTCGACGTACTGGGACACGTCTTGGCGCGAGGGCTGCAGGTGGGCAACGAACGTGACGCGCTCGCGAAACTGCGGATGCTGCTGGAGAAACGCGTCGAAGGCGGTGAACCCGCGCAGCACGTTCTTCGACAGGTCGGCACGGTCGACGCGGATGATCAGGTAGTCGCGCCGGCGCGCCAGCACTTCCTCCTCGTACGCCGCGACCGCGTCCGACGCGGCCGCCTGGCGAAGCCTGTTGGCGTCGATCGCCACCGGATAGGCCCTGACCCACGTCTCGCGATCGTCCTGGACCACCATCCCGCGCTCGTAGTCGACGTCGAGCTCCATCAGCTCTCGGCAGCAGGCGAGGAAGTTGCGGCAGTACGCGGAGGTGTGAAACCCGATGATGTCGTTCGCGAGCAGCCCGCGGAAGAGCTCCTCCCGCATCCCGCCGGGCAGAATCCGCCAGCTGTCGGGCTGCGACCACGGAATGTGAACGAAGTGCTGCAGGAAGGCGTCCGGCCGTGCCGCGCGGATCAGACCCGGGCACGTGTACAGGTGGTAGTCGTGGATCATCACCAGCGGCTTGTGCTGGCCGTCGATCTGGCGTAGCACCGCCTCCGCGATGTCGCGATTGACGACCTTGTAGCCGAGCTCCCACGCGTCGGTCTCATCGCGCCGGATGTCGGGCGCGTTGGACAGATCCCACAGGTAGTGCTGGATGAACCACAGAATCGGGTTCGCGATCACGTTGTAGAAGCGGTCGTACGCCAGCGGCTCGCTCTCCACCAGCAGAACCTGGTAGTCCACCCCGCGAAGCGTCACCTCCACCGGCCCGCCGGCCTCGGCGCAGACGGCAACGTCCTCGTCAGTGAGCGCCGACGCGATCCACAGCGCGCGCCGATGCGATACCAGGTCGGTGAGCGCGCTCACGAGGCCGCCGCCTCCGCGGCTCACGACCCGATTGCCCTCCGCGTCGCGCTCGAACTGGGCAGGACCGCGGTTGGAGACGATTACGAGCTGGTCTTCCTCCGAGGTCACCTCAGCGCACCGGGGCCATCTATCCGGACTCCTCGACCGCTCCGGCGGCCCGCTCCCGAGCGCCCGCCTCGCCACCGTCGAGCAGGAACAGCCAGTCGCGGAGCAGCCGCGGGGTGAGGAAGCGCTCGCGCACCCGCTCCTTGCCGGTGCGGCCGAGCCGCTTCGCCAGCTCGGGATCGCTCAGCACCTCGATGCAGCGCCGCGCCGCCTCCTCCGAAGAGGAGACGAGATAACCGCCCTTCCCGTCGTCGATCTGGAGCGGGATCCCGCCCACCCGGCTCGCCACCGTCGGGCGCCCCTTCCAGAGCGCCTCGGTGACCGTGAGCCCGAACCCCTCGCGGATCGACTTCTGCAGCACCACGTCGGCCTGCGATTGGAACGCGTTGACCTCGATCGCGCCGACGTTGTTGAGGTTGTTGAGGATCTTGATGTCCGGGTCCCCGTCCGCGTAGCGGTAAGTCCTGTGGAAGAACTCCCACCCCTCGGGGTCGTCGGTCGCCATCGACCCAACGAGGGCGAGCTGCGCGTCAGGCACCTCGCGAGTCACGATCTTGTAGACGTCGATCACCCCGATCGGGTCCTTCCAGGGATCGAAGCGGGAGACCTGGCACAGCAGCGGCCGGTCGGGGTCGATCCCGAACTGCTCGCACACGAACGCCGCGTCGTCGGGCGACAGCGCCATGTTCTTCGGCGAGAGCGGATCGATCGCCGGAGGCACGATGTACACCCCGGCCTCGATTCCGGGCGGCACGTAGTCCTGCAGGTGCCACACGCTCGCGTCGTATTCCTCGATCAGCGGAAGCAGGCGCGCCACCGTCGCGGGATTGGGCTTCGACAGGTCGATGTGGCAGCGCCAGATCCACCTCTGCGACCGATCAGGCGCGTTGCGACGCAGTCCGAGCGGCTGGGGGTCGTGGATCACCACCACGTCCCAATCGCCGTCGAGCCCCCGTGCGTTCATCGCGTTGTAGGCGAAGAACACCTCCCACTGCTCCTCGGTCAGCTGGACCTCGTCGCCCTGAAGCGAGTTGTGGATCAGCTTCGTGACGTTGAAGAACTCCTCGCGCCCGAGGATCACGTTCCAGTGCGCGTCGAGCCCGGCGTCCCGCATCAGCGGGATCAGCGTGTAGAGGATCTCCGAGACCCCGCCGCCGAACGCGGTCGCGCTGACGTGAAGGACCCGCAGCCCCTGAACGGGCTCGGCGAGCTCGCGGATCTCCTCGATCAGGCCGCGCCCGGCGATGTGCGTGTAGTCGCCGAGCGACCTTTGGCCGAGGCTGACTTCTTGAAGCACTGCGTCAGGCTATCTAGCCGGAGGCGGCGAGCCGCGCAATACCTGCCTCGATCGATTCGCAGATGGCGCGATGCAGGTCCTGGTTCGCGGCCGCCACGCACGAGATCTGGAACTCGGGTCCCGACCCGAGCAGCGGCCGGTCTCCGATCGAGCGCCCGTAGGCATCGGTGAGCACGGCGCCGGCTTCCTCCACACACAGCGCGGCCGCGGCGAGGTCGTACGGCGAGTTGTTGAGGATCGAGCCGCCCCCCACCCGCTCGAACTCCTCGCGCATCCCCGGAACGTCGGCGACCACCCGCGGCCCCGGCTCGACGTACGCGTCGAGTTGGCCGCTCGCGACCCGAGTCATGTCGAAGGTCGCGGAACCGAGATCGAACGTCGCTCCGCCGACCGAGGAGACATCGATCAGGTCGCCCAGCACCTCGGCCATCGCTCGGGCCGGACGGCCGCGCAGGCCGTAGCTCCAGAACATGCGGTCGAGCTCGCGGTTCGCCGACAGCGCCGGGCGAGGATCGAGACCCCGGCCTCGCTCGGCCCGGAACAGCGCTCCCGACTTGATCTCGGCGACGCATCCCGCCTGCACATCGACCATCCGTGGCTCGGAGTCGAGCGGGGCGACGGCGACCGACACGCACGCGGCCTCGAGCCCGGCCATGGCCGGGCGGGTGCCGTCGATCGGGTCGACGACGAGCACCCACTGGGCATCCCGACTCGGCGTCACGAGGCCGCGGTCCTCGGAGTAGAACGCGACCTCCGGAGCGTGCTCGGAAAGGAACTCCTCCATGAACGACTCCGCCCGCTCGTCGATCTCGAACGTGACGTCGCCGCCCTCGCCGCGGGCGCCCGCGGCCGACCCGACGTGGCCGCGGCCCTCGTGACGACCGAGCAAGGGAAGCACCTCGGCGCGCAGCGCGAGCGCCAGCTCGCTCGCGAGCCGCGCAAGCGACTCCCAGTCCCCCATCAGCCTTGCGGACTCTGCTCCGGGCGGTCGCCGAGCTCGACCTCGATCTCCTCGGTCGAGCCGTCGCGCAGCACCTCGACGACCACGGTGTCGCCGGGACTGTGCTCGGCGATCGCCTCGGCGAGGTCCGCCTCGGCAACCACGTCCTGGCCGTCGACGGAGACGATCACATCGCCCCCCACCGTCACCGGGACTCCCTGGAAGCGCTGCTCCTCGTCCCCGGCCTCGATGCCCGCCTGGTCGGCGGGCCCGTCGGGGACGACCTCCGCCACCAGCGCCCCCGTCGGCGTGTCGATCCCGAGCCGATCGGCGAGTTGCGGGTAGAGCGCCTGCGTGGTCACGCCGAGGAACGCGTAGTCGGCCTGGCCGTCGTCGCGCAGCTGGTCGAGCGAACGGCTGACGGCGTCGACCGGGACCGCGAACCCGACCCCCTCGTCGGCCCCCGATGCGGTCCTGATCTGCTGGTTGATCCCGAGCACGCGGCCCTCGGCGTCGAGCAGGGGGCCGCCCGAGTTTCCGGGGTTGATCGACGCGTCGGTCTGGATCGCACCGTCGATCGTGAAGTCGGTCAGCGACTCGATCGAGCGGTCGGTCGCCGAGATCACGCCCACTGACAGCGATTGCTCCTCGCCGAACGGGCTCCCGATGGCCGCCACGGGCTGGCCGACCGTGATCTCGTCGCTGCTGCCGAGCTCGAGCGGAACGAGGTCGAGTCCCTCGGCGTCGATCTCGAGAAGGGCGACATCGGCGAACGGATCGAACCCCACGACGTCCGCGGGGACCTGGTTTCGATCGGCGAACTCGACGTAGACCTCGTCCGCCTCGTTGAGGTCGCCTCCGCCGCCGCTCGCCCCGGCGTCGGTGACGACGTGAGCGTTGGTAACGATCTCTCCCCCGTCGCCGACCACGAAACCCGATCCCTGGCCCGCGCCGCCGCCGCCAAGAATGCTCTCGCCGCTGCCGAACACGGAGCTCACGGTGACCACCCCGGGCGCCGCGCGCTCGTAGACGGCCTGGGGGTTGAACGCCCCGTTCGTGGCCTCGACGACGACGCGCTCGCGGCCACCCTCGTCGGTGGACACCGTGGTCGTCGTCCCCTCGTCGTCATCCCCGCACGCCGCGAGACCCAGGGCCGCCACCACGCCCACGGCGGCGATTACGTGGGCGCGTCTCACGTCACCACCTCAGTTCGCGCTCGGCCCACCATCAAATTCCCCGCCCGGGGCGGGATCCTGGATCTGGCCTTGCGCTCACGTTGGGCCCGCCGGCGTCGCCGCGGCTGTACCCCCCGGCAGCTCGAGGGTGAACTCGGTGTGGCCGCGACGGGACGCGACCCCCAGGCTTCCGTCCATCCGCATCGCGAGCTCGCGCGCGATCGCGAGCCCGAGACCGGACCCGCTGACCGAGTCGCCGGTGTAGAAGCGTTCGAACACGCGCCCGCGCGTGCGGGGATCGATGCCGGCCCCCGTGTCGGTGACGACGAGCCCGGCGGTCCCGTCCCCCTGCATGGTCGTGACGGAGATCGCTGTTCCTTCCCGGGTATGGGTCAAGGCGTTGTCGAGCAGGATACGGATGATCTGCGCGACCCGATCGGGGTCGCACCGCGCCAGCGCCGGCCCGGTCCCGTCCGCCACGTCGAGCTTCGACGAATGGCGGTCGGCGGCGGGACGGAACTCGGCGGCCACCCGCTCGGCGAGGGATTTCAGCTCGACCGGCTCGGCCTGCAGCTCGATCGCGTCGGCGTCGAGCTTCGAGAGGTCGAGCAGATCGGCGGTGAGCTTCGTCAGGCGCTCGATCTGGCCCCGCATCTCGCGCACGAACTCCTCGCGCGACGCGCGATCCGGCTCCTCGTGCTCGAGCAGCTCGACAAAGCCCCCGAGCGAGAAGATCGGCGTGCGCAGCTCGTGCGAGGCGTTCGCGATGAACTCCTTGCGCGCGCCGTCGAGCCTTGCTAGCCGCTTCTGCATCTCGTTGAAGGTCATCGCGAGCTGCCCGACCTCGTCGGAGGAGTCGACCGGGATCGGCTCGGTGAAGTTGCCCTCCGCGATCTTTTCGGCGGCCTCCTCCAGCCGGCTGAGGCGCCGCGAGTGGGCGCGCGCCGCGAAGTAGCCCGCGAGCAACGCAGCGGCGAGCGCGATCCCGCCCGCGATCAGAATCTGGCGCTGGATCAGCGCGACGCTGTCGTCGACGTCGTCGAGCGACGTGGAGAGCACCGCGGCCCACTGCGGCCGCCCCTCGTCGCCGACCGCAACCGCCGTCTCGCCGATCTCGTGGCCGTCCACACGCTCCACCGCCGAGCTCGGCACGCCGGTCTCCGCAGCGTTCGCCGCCGCCGTGTACCGGGGCTCGACCGCGGTGCGCTCGAGCTCCGAGTCGCTGATCACGAACGCCGGAGTGAAGCCCGCCTCCCCCTCCTCGAGCCCGAGCAGGGTGACCCTGGTATCTGTCTCCTGGGCGATGTTCACCGCGAGCCGGCGCAGCCGGCTCTGAGAGGCGCCGCGCTCGAGCGCCCGCGCGACGCGCTCGCTCTGCTCGGCCGCCGTGGCCTCGAGCCGTGTCAGCTTCTCGGCTGTGAGGCTGGACCGAAGCTGTGGCACGACGTAGAGGTAGACGAACCCGACCGCGGCGGTGGTGATCGCGAAGAACAACAGCACGAGCCTGTTGCGGACGCTGTTGAGAGGCATGTCTACTCCCGGAATCGATAGCCGACGCCGCGCACCGTGAACAGATACTCGGGATGCTTGGGGTCGCGCTCGAGCTTCTCCCGCAGGTGGCGGATGTGCACGTCTATCGTGCGCGGATCGCGGTACTCGGAGTCCCCCCAGACCCGCTCGAGCAACATCTCGCGCGTGTGGACGCGTCCGGGGTTGGCCGCGAGCGCGGCCAGGATCTCGAACTCAACGTAGGTGAGGCGAACACCACGGTCACCGACCATCACACCCCGGCGGTCGAAATCGATCTCGAGCGCACCGGCGACGATCGGCTCGCCGGCGGGCGGGCGGGTCCCGAGCATGTCCGAGCGGCGCAGCGCGGCCATCACCCGGCTGCGAAACTCGCGCACCGAGAACGGCTTCGTGATGTAGTCGTCGGCGCCCATCTCGAGCCCGAGCACCTTGTCGATCTCGTCGTCCTTCGCGGTCAGCATGATGATCGGCACCTGGCTTCGGCTCCGCAGCCGCCGGCAGACCTCGATCCCGTCGAGCTTCGGGAGCATGATGTCGAGCACCACGAGGTCGAAGCGCTGCGCGGCGAAGCGGTCCAGCGCCTCGCGCCCGTCGCGGGCCGGAACCACCTCGTAGCCCTCCTTGCGCAGGGGGTAGGAGAGCAGTTTCTGGACCGCATGCTCGTCGTCCACGAGCAGGATGCGAGCCGATCCCTCGGCCATGGAACAAGAGTATTCCGCCCGTCATGATTGAGTGGCGCCTCTACCGGGCCGCGTTCCTGCCCGCGATCGCCGCAGCGATCGTGTTGCTGTTTTCCCTCCAGGGAGTGCCGGAGCCGCTCGAGGCGCCGGTTTCCCTCGCCAGCTTCGACGAGGACGGAGCCGCGCAGACCGCGCGGGAGATCGTCCGGCTCGCTCCGGACCGTGCCCCCGGCAGCCCCGGCGACGCGGAGATCGCCGACATGGTCACCGAGCGCTTCGGCGACATCCCTACCGCCCAGGTATCGGAGCAGACCTACTCGGACAGCTTCGAGGGCGAGGACGTCGAGCCGCGGAACGTGATCGCGACCCTTCCGGGGGAAACCGACCGCCGCCTGGTGGTTATGGCGCCGCGGGATTCCGCCGGCACACAGGGGGCGGCGAGCAGTGCCGCCGCGACCGGAATGCTGCTCGAGCTCGCCGAAAGCTTCGGCGGCGCGTCCCACAGCAAGACGCTCGTGTTCGTGTCCAGCGCGGGCGCGACCGACGGAGCCAGGGGAGCGCGTGAGTTCGCCGACAACTACCCCGAGCGGGAGGCGATCGACGCCGCGCTCGTGATATCGCAGCCCGGGGCGGCTCACCCCGAGCCGCCGTTCGTGATCCCGTGGTCCACGGGCTCACAGAGCACGGCGATCCAGCTCACGCGCACGGCGGCCACGCTCGTCTCCGCGGAGCTCGGCCGGCCCGCGGGCCTCCAGGGCTCGTTCGAGGGGTTCCTCCGGCTCGCGATCCCGACCGGCCTGGGGGAGCAAGGGCCGTTGATCGAGGAGGGCATCGACGCCGTTCGGATCAGCTCTTCAGGCGAGGCCCCACTCAGCCCCGCCGAGGACAGCGAGGCCTCGCTGTCCGAGGAGAGCATGGCCGACCTCGGTGACGCCGCTCAGACGATCGTGCTCGCGCTCGACGATCTCGAGCAGCGACCCGAGCACGGGCCGAGCGCGTATGTGGTGGCGGGAAGCAATCTCGCCCCGGGGTGGGCGATCGCCCTGCTCGTGTTGACGCTCCTCGTTCCCGCCGTTGTGGCGGCGACCGACGGGTTCGCCCGCGCGATGCGGCGCGACCTCGCCCGGCCGATCGACTTGAGCTGGGTGGTCGGCCGTTCGCTTCCGTTCCTGGGACTTCTCGTGCTCACCTATCTCGTGGCGATCGTCGGGCTGCTTCCGAGTCCGCGCTTTCCATACGACCCGGCGCGATTCTCGATCGACGTGCCCGGGGCGGTGGCGCTTGTGCTGCTTGCCGGCGCGCTCGTGGGTGCGTGGATCGAAATCCGGCCGGTGAGCGTCCCGCGGCGCGCCGACCACGAGGGGCTGATCACCGCGACCGGTCTGGTCATGTCCGGGACCGCCCTCGTGATCTGGCTGCTCAACCCGTACCTCGCGCTGCTGGCGGTCCCGGCGGCACACGCGTGGCTGGCCGGCACGGCGCACAATCCACGAGTACGGCTCGGTGCGTCGGTCGCCGCCGTGGTGGTGTCGCTCGTACCCGCCGTCGTCGCGTTGGCCTGGGTGGCCGGGCGGCTCGAGGTCGGGGCCGCGGCGCCCTGGCACCTGCTGCTGATGGTGAGCGGAGGGCACATCGGACCGGGGATCGCGCTGCTCGGCTGCGTGCTGGCGGGCGGCCTGGTCGCGGTCATCGCCGCCGCGATCGGTCCCGGCGCGCCGTCGGCCGCCGAGCCGCGAATCTCGGCCCGCGGCCCCGACCGACCCGCCGACGAGGTCGAGCCCGATACGGCGGCGCGCCCCGGAGCGGTTTAGACGTCGCCCCCGGCAGGGTACAAACCGGGTGGACAATAGACGGATCTTCGAGGGCCGCCGACTAACGATTCGCTTCCCGAAAGCCGATTAGAACCGTGAAGAGGATTCCTCCCGAGCCCGAAATGTCGCGATACACCGTCTCGAATGACCAGCATGTGGCGGCACTGAGAAGGCAGATCGCCACCGGCCACTACGCCGTGAACGCCGGCAACGTGGCGAACTCGATCGTGCGCAAGCTGCGCGACATCAACCGCGCCCGGCGGGTGCTCAACGAGCCGGCAGATGATCGAACCCAGACGGGGGACGAACCGACCCGCCCGGGCCGCTGAGCTCGACTCCCTCCCCCGGGCCAATCTCTCCGACGACCTTCAAGCGCGATCCCGTCGCGCCGACCGCCGCCGCGGCGTCCCACACGCGAGCAGCGGGTATCGCCACGAGTAGCTCGTAGTCCTCGCCGCCGGCGGCGGTGAGGTCGGCGGGATCGACCGCCGCGGCGGCGGCGACGTCGAGGACGCCCGGCTGAACCGGAAGGCGCTCGAGATCGACCTTTACGCGGACCCCGCTCGCGGCCGCGATCTGGCCGGCGTCGGCGCCAAGGCCATCGCTCACGTCGATCATCGCCGTAGCCCCCGCCGATGCCAGCGCCGAGCCCGCGGCGATCCGAGGCGCGGGCTCGAGCTGGCGCCGTACGAGCGCGTCCGCCACGCCCGCGTCGAGCGACCGGCGAAGCTCGGGACGCTCGAGCAGCAGCAGGCCCGCCGCGGCCCCGCCGAGCTCCCCGGTGACGGCCACGGCCTCTCCCGGGGACGCGCCATCGCGACCGACGACCGCCTCCGGCGAGGAGACGTGTCCGACCACGGTCACCGCGAGCAGCAGCACGGGCGCGCGCGTGAGGTCGCCGCCGAGAACGGCCGTGCCGGCGTCCGCCGCCATCGCGGCGATGCCGTCGTAGAGCTCCAGGCACGCGGCCTCGTCGAAGTCCTCCGGTATCCCCAGCGCCACGTAGGCCTCGCCCGGGGCCGACCCCATCGCGGCGAGGTCGGAGAGTGCCGCCGCGAGCGCCTTGCGCCCGATCGAGGGGGGCGGGGACCACTCGCGACGGAAGTGGACGCCCTCCACGAGCGCCTCGGTCGAGGTGACTGTCACTCCCGAGGGCGTGGTGACCGCCGCGTCGTCTCCCAGCCCGACGTGCACCGCAGCCGGGGACGGCGAGCGCGACGCCGCGCAGTCGCTCGGCGAGCCGCGCGATCAGGCCGAACTCGCCCTCGCCGCGCATCCTCGGCTCGCGGGTCAGGCGCTACTCCACGGGGTCGGCGCCCTGCTGGATGCCGGGAGCGTACGCGCCGGTGTCGCCGGTATCGGTGCCCGTGCTCGGCGCGGTCGGGGTCGTGCTCGGCGCGGTCGGGGTCGTGCTGGTGCCGCTGTCGTACGAGGTGCCGCTGTCGTACGAGGTGCTCGAGCTGCCGCCGGTCGCGTACTCGCCGTAGAACGGCTGGTAGGTGACCGGATCCTGCGGGGCGGGAAAGTCTTCGCAGAAGTCGCCCTTCGCGGTGAGCATGTAGTCGTGCCAGATCGGGGCGGCCAG
Organism: uncultured Thermoleophilia bacterium; assembly: GCA_963756745.1. Classification (GTDB taxonomy): domain Bacteria; phylum Actinomycetota; class Thermoleophilia; order Solirubrobacterales; family 70-9; genus DASPWW01. The sequence continues at coordinate 96,106 of CAVWOU010000012.1, read as the reverse complement.
CGTGCCGCCGAACGCGCTTCCGCCCAATGTCGTGCGCGCGTTCGGGTGTCCCACCCAAACGGCGGTGGAGAGCTTCGGCGTGTAGCCCACGAACCAGGCGTCGGTGAAGTCGTCGGTAGTGCCGGTCTTCCCGGCCGCCGGGCAGCCGATGTTCGCGGCGGTGCCGGTCCCGCCCTCGATCACGCCCTTGAGGATGTCGGTGACCTCGTACGCGACACCGTCGGAGAACACGCGCTGGCGCTCGCCCTCCTCGGGCTCGTCGACGTCGCCGTTCGGGAACTCGACCCGCGTCACTGCGCGCGGGGTGTTGCGAATCCCGCCGTCGGCGAGCGTCGCGGAGCCGTTCGCCATCTCGAGCGGCGTCACGCCGATCCGCAACCCGCCGATCCCCTCCGCTGGAACGGCGTCGAGGGTGGTCTCGATGCCCATGTCATATGCGGTGTCGCGCACGTTCTCGGGGCCGAGGTCGAGATCCATCTGGGCGAACACCGTGTTGTCGGAGGCCTGGGTGGCCTCCCGGATCGACATCGAGCAGCCGCACGCGCTGCCCTCCGCAGTGGTCACCCGCCAGGGGCCGTACTCGGGCAGGTTCAGGTTGAGGACCCTGGACTCGTAGGTGGTCGCGTCCGGGTCGACCCCCTGGCGGATCGCGGTCGCGAGCACGTACACCTTCATCGACGAGCCCGGCTGGCGGTGGCCCTGGGCGGCGAGGTTGAAGTTGCTCTCCTGATAGGTGCCCGAGGACGCCATCGCCACGATGTTTCCGTTCGACGGATCGATCGAGACGATCGCCGCGGCCGGGTCGGACGTATAGCCGTGGTCGATGATCGCCTGCTTCGCCGCCTCCTGGAGCTGGGGCTGGATCGTGGTGTACACCTTGAGCCCGCCCTGGCGGACGGTGGCGACCCCGTAGCGGCTGATCAGGTCCTGCTGCACGAAGTCGAAGAAGTAGGGCTCGCGGATCGTCGTGTAGCGGTATCCACGCTCCATGCCGAGGCCCGCCTGTGAGGCCCGGTCCGCGACACCATCGGTGATGTAGCCCTGCTCCGCCATCTTCTGGAGCACCTGGTTGCGACGCTCCAGCGCGCCGGTGGGGTTGATGAGTGGGTTGAAGCGCGACGGTGACTGAGGGAGACCAGCGAGCAGCGCGGACTCGGTGAGCTTCAGCTCCTGGACCGGCTTGTTGAAGTAGGTCTGGGACGCCGACTCGGCTCCGACCGAGGTGCGGCCCTCGATCGTCCCGTAGGAGGCCGTGTTGAGGTACTGCTCGAGGATCCAGCTCTTCGAGTGCGCGTCCTCGAGCTCCTCGGCGAGCGTCGCCTCGCGGATCTTGCGCTCGAGGTCGCGCTCAGGGTCGCTGATGTAGAGGTTGCGGACGAGCTGCTGGGTGATCGTCGAGCCGCCCTGGACGATCTTGCCGGCCTCGACGTTCTCGACCGCCGCGCGCGCGATCGCGTTGATGTCGATTCCGCTGTGCTCGTAGAAGCGCTCGTCCTCGATCGCGACCGTCGCCTGCTCGAGCTCGTCTGGGATCCGCTTGATCGAGACCGGGGTGCGTACCACGTCCGACTGGATGTAGCCGAGCCGGCTCCCGTCCGCCGCGAACACCTGGGAGCTCGTGCTTCGATCCACCGGCTTCAGGTCCTCGATCGGAGGCGCCTTCGCGGCGACGCTGAGCACCCAGATGCCCACGCCCAGAACGCCGACCGCGATCGCCGTCGCGAACACGCCGATGCCGAGCAGGATCTTGTTTCGCGCCTTGCCCGCGCCCCGGCGCCGCCTGCGTTCCCGCTGCGTCATGCCGAAAAAGAGTAGCCAGGCCGGTCTAAAGGAACGCTAACTCGAGTCGGTCGGCAGGCGCTCCATCAGCCCTGCCTCACCCAACGTCTTCAGCGCGTGCTCGCGGAGCGCGGCCTCCTCGTCGCCGGTCCGCGTCCGGCCCGCCTCCCGCCCCGTCCCGACGTCGAGGCGGATCCCCTCGGGGGACGTCTCCGCGACCTCCATCGTCGTGACCCCCGCGGCCTCGAGCGCCCGGCGGGCCGCGGCGACATCGGCATCGGGCGGTAACCACACCGACGCCGTGATCGGCGCCGCCTGGTCGCCGGTCGAATGGTTGAACAGCACGCCGGTGACGATCCGCTCGTTCGGCACCACCATCAGCCGCCCGTCGCCGGTGTCGATGTAGGTGAAGGTGAGCGTCACGTCGTCCACCCGACCCGTCTCCTCGTCGAACGTGACGCGATCGCCAATCCTGAGCGGCTGCGTGATCGCGACAAGGATCCCGGCGACGAAGTTGGCGATCGTCTGGCGGGCAGCGAACCCCACGACGAGGCCGAGCAGCGCGCTGGAAGCGAGGATCCCAGTCGCCAGCCGCCTGATCGAGCCGAACTGGCTCAGCGCCAACGCGATCCCGATCGCGAGGATGATCACGAACACGAGCCGGCGCACGACCTGGAGGCGCGTCTGGGTGGCGCGCGAGACACCGTTCTCGGCGAAGCGCTCCGCGACGTGCTTCGCGCGCGCGAGAACGAGTCGATCGACGACGAATGCCACAGCGATGGTCACGACGAGCGTGATCGCAGCCGAGATCTCGGCGCCGTTCTCGTCCCAGAAGCTCGACTCCACGCCGGGCACGGTACCCGGTAGGGGCGTTCCTCGACAATGGTTCGATGACGCGAACGCGCGCGATCCTGCTCGACGCGCTCGGCACCCTGGTCGAGCTCGAGCCACCATGGGTGCACCTCGCCGATGCGCTCGGAGACGGAGTTCCGCCGGACCGGCTCGAGGCGGCGGTGCGCGCGGAGATGCGCTACTACCGCGCCCACAGCGACGAGGGGCGCGACGCGGACTCGCTGGCCGATCTGCGACAGCGCTGCGCCGACGTCCTGTCGCGCGAGCTCGGTCGCACCGTCGACGTCGAGACCCTGATGGCGGCGATCCGCTTCCGGGCCTTCAACGACGCCGCGCCCGCGCTCGCGCGCCTGAGGGAACTGGGCCTGACGCTGGTCTGCGTCTCGAACTGGGACTGCTCGCTGCCCGAGGTCCTCGGGCGCTCCGGGCTCGGGGGCGCCCTCGACGCCGTGGTGACCTCGGCGGCGGCAGGCGCCCGCAAGCCGGACCCGGCGATCTTCGTCAGGGCGCTCGAGCTCGCGGGCGCCACCGCCGGCGAAACCGTGCACGTCGGCGACACCGCCGCCGAGGACGTCGAGGGGGCACGCGCCGCCGGGATCCGCGCGCTGCTCCTCGAGCGCAACGGTGGCGCCGGCCGCGGTGAGCAAGCGACGATCGCCTCGCTCGACGAGATAGACGACCATCTGGAGCGATGACGAACGCCGTCGCTCAAGAGGTGTCCTACGCGGGCTTAGGCCAGCGCACCCTCGCGTTCCTCATCGACAGCATCGCGTGCATCGTGCTCGTGGGACAGACCGCGGCCTGGCTCCCCGCGGACGCCTCCGAGGACGCGCCTGTGCCTGTCGGCGTGCTCTTCCTGGTTCTGTTCTCGTTCGCCTTCAACTACTTCTGGTTCGCCGAGTGGAAGTTCGGCAAGACGCTCGGAAAGGCGATCGTCAGCATCCACGTGACGACCGAGGATGGCGAGCGGCTGCGCTTCGGCCCGGCCACGGTGCGCAACATCATGCGCCTGATCGACGTGTTCGGGATCGGCCCGATCATGATCGGGAACTCGGAGCGCCACCAGCGCCTCGGCGACCGCTTCGCCCATTCGATCGTCGTCCGCGACAAGCCACCACCGCGCCGCCCGGTCCCGGCGCGCCCCCTCCCCGCACCGACGAACCCGGGCCACCACGTAACCAGCAATCCCGCAGGTCCTGCACCAACCCCGCGATCGCGGACGCGGCGAGCGATGCGAGCGACTGAACGACGCGGCAAGTTCGTCGAGCGAACTTGCCGGTGGTCTTCGGCCGCGAGCGAGCGAGGCGGAGCAGATCGCCGGCGCCAAGAGGTCCAACCCGTGGGCGAATTCAGTCGGAATTCCCACCGCGACCTGGCGGCCGATCCACATCGTCTGGGCGGTGCTGGCGATCATCGGCCTATCATCGCCGAGAGCGCGATTGTCACGATCTTCGACCCGGACCCTGACAGCGGCGGCGGGTTGCTGGCCATCCAGGGCCTGGTGGCGCTCAACCTCGTCGGCGTAGCGTTCGGGTTCGCGTCACTTCGGGATTCGCCCGTCGTGGCACCGGCGCGGCTCGGCCTGCGTGGCTTTGCCCCCTCCGCGCTCGGCATCGCGGCGCTCGCCTACCTCGCATACATCGTTTTCGCGGCGATCTACGCTCCGCTCTTCAGTCCCGAGCAGGAGGACGTCACCCGCGACCTCGGCGTCGACGAGGGCGGCGTCGCGGCAGTGGTGGCCGGAGTGCTGATCGTGGGCGTCGCGCCGTTCTCCGAGGAGGTCTTCTTCCGCGGGTTCATGTACGGGGGCTTGCGCCGCAGCTTGCCGGTGTGGGCCGCAGCCGGAATCTCGGGGCTGATCTTCGGCCTGCTCCACTACACCGGCCCCGACAGCCTCGCCGTGGTCCCACAGCTCGCCGTGCTCGGCATCCTGCTCGCGTGGCTCTACGAGCGCACGGGATCGCTGTGGCTGCCGATCATGCTGCACGTCGTCAACAACGCGGTCGCGTTCGCGGTCCTGACTTCGACGTGACCGCCGAATCCGAGCCCACGCCCGCGGTCGTCGCCTCCGGCCTGCGCAAGAGCTACGACGGTCGCGTCGCCGTCGACGGGATCGACTTCGTCGTCGAGCAGGGGATCTGCTTCGGCTTCCTGGGCCCGAACGGAGCGGGCAAGACGTCGACGATGAAGATGATCTACGGGCTCGGCGCGATCGACGGCGGCGAGCTCGCGGTGCTCGGCATGGACGCTGCGCGGGAGCGACGCGCCGTCAAGCAGCGACTCGGCGTCGTGCCCCAGGAGACGAACCTCGACGGCGAGCTGACGGTGCGCGAGAACCTGCTCTACCACGCTCGCTACTTCGGGATCGACCCCGCCGTCGCGACGCGACGGGCCGACGAGCTGCTCGAGTTCTCGCTGCTCGACGAGCGCGACCGGGATCGCGTGTGGGCGCTCTCGGGCGGGATGAAGCGGCGCCTGCTCGTCGCCCGGGCGCTGATCAACGAGCCCGAGCTGGTCGTGCTCGACGAGCCGACGACGGGCCTCGACCCGCAGGCGCGGCTCGCGGTTTGGCGGGAGCTCGACCGCCTCAAGCGCCGCGGCGTGACCCTGCTGATCACGACCCACTACATGGAGGAAGCGGCGCGGATGTGCGATCGCCTCGTGATCATGGACCACGGGAAGATCGTCACCGAGGGCGAGCCAGGTGAGCTCGTTCTGGAGCACGTCGGCCGCGAGGTGCTCGAGCTGCGGCTCGCGGAGGACTGCGATGCAGAGGGGCTGTTGGCCGCCCTCGACGGCCGCGTCGAAGGGCACGATCTCTCCGAGGACCTCTTGATGCTGTATACGTCGGACGCCGAGGCGCTCCTGGCCGAGATCGACCACAACCAGTATCCCCACGACTCGGCGCTCGTTCGCCAGGCGACCCTCGAGGACGTCTTCCTGCGGCTCACCGGAAGGAGCCTCAGAGAGTGAGTGCGATGCAGGAGGGTGCTTACGCGGGCCTCGGCCGGCCCGTGGCCCTCCGCGACCTGATTCCCTCGCCGCGCCTCGCGGCCGCGGTGTGGATGCGCAACGCGCGCGTGTTCTCGAAGCTGTGGAAAGGGGTCCTGCTGCCGCAGTTCATCGACCCGCTCTTCTACCTCGTCGCGCTCGGCTTCGGGCTCGGCACTTACGTCGCGCGGATCAACGGCGTTCCGTACGAGGACTTCATCGCTCCCGGGCTGATCGCCTCCGCCGCGATGTGGTCCGCGGCGTTCGAGACGACCTACAACGTGTACCTGCGGATGAACGAGACGCGGCTCTACGACGCCGTGCTCGCGACCCCGGTCGAGGTCCAGGACCTGGTCGCGGGCGACCTCGCGTGGAGCGCGTCGCGCGCGGCGGTGTACGGAACCAGCTTCCTGGTCGTCGTCACGCTGTTCGGGCTGGTCAGCTCGCCGTGGGCAATCCTGATCCCGTTCTTCGTCCTGCTCGGCGGGCTGTGCTTCTCGGTCGTCGGCTACACGTTCACGTCGCTGATCCCGAAGATCGACCTATACAGCTACTTCTTCACGCTGTTCATCACGCCGATGTTCCTGTTCTCGGGGATCTTCTTCCCGTTCGAGCGCCTGCCCGGATGGGTCGAGGTCGTGGCGTGGTTCACGCCGCTCTTCCACATGGTCGAGATCACCCGCGGGCTCGCCACCGGCCCCGACGCACTCGAGATCGCCGCACACACCGCGTGGCTGGTGGTGGTCAGCGCCGTGCTGTTCTACGTGCCCGTGCGCGCGCTTCGCAGCCGCCTTGTGGCGTAGCTCTGGCGCCGGACACGACGGATGGTTGGAATAGAATTCCCGCGGCCATGATCCGGGAGGGACGTCTCATCGCCGTCGCCGTTGCGGGAATAGTGCTGCTCGTACCGGCATCGGCCCTCGCGGGCGACAAGGTCCCGAAGCCGCCCGACCCCGCCCCCGGTCCGCCCACCGCGCCGCAGGGTCCCCAGGCACCGGGGCAAAACACCTCGCTCGATCTGAAGCTCCGCGGCGCGAAGAACGACAAGGTGCGGGTCGGCAAGCACGCCAGGCTGCTCGGAACCCTGCGGCCGTGGCAGCCCGGCCAGCAAATCGCGGTGACTCTCCTGCGCGGTGACCGCACCGTGAAGCAGAAGATCGTGAGCGTGACCCGCGGCGAGGGCGACGCGGGACACTTCGAGTTCCGCGGCCCGGTGCTCGTCGCGCCCGGACACTACGAAGCGGTCGCGCAACTCGCCGGAGGCGGCGCGACCGCCCGCAGCGGCAAGTTCAAGATCTCCTACCCCGGCCTTCACAAGGGATCGAGGGGCAAGGACGTGAAGATCTTCAACCGCCTGCTCGACAAGCAGGGGTACGTCCCGTCCAACGGCCGCCGGTTCACAGGCCGCACGGGGCGGGCGGTGCTCGCGTACCGCAAGGTGCACGGGATGGCGAAGACCACGCGCGCCACGTCAGGGATCTTCAAGACGCTGGCCGACGGACGTGGCGCCTACAAGCTCAAGCACCCGGGCGCCGGCAGGCACGTCGAGGTGTCGATCGGCCGTCAGGTGATGGTCCTGGCCGACAACGGCAGGGCGCAGCGGACCTATCACGTGTCGACGGGTAAGGCGTCCACGCCCACGGTCCGCGGCCACTTCCGCTTCTACCGCCGCCAGCCGGGATTCAACGCCGTCGGGATGTACTACTCCGTCTACTTCCACGGCGGCTATGCGATCCATGGATATCCGAGCGTTCCCCCCACCTACCCGGCGAGTCACGGCTGCGTGCGCACGCCGATCCCCGACGCCCGCAGCATCTACAACTGGGTGAGCCTCGGGATGTCGATCTACACCTACTGAGGTGACCGAGCCGAGCTTCCGCGCGATTCTGGTCGCGTTCGGGATCTCGCAACTCGCGCTCGCGGGTTGGATGGTCGTATCACCGGAGTCGTTCTTCGACTCGATCGGCGGGTTCGGTAGCCAAAACGACCATTACATTCGCGACAACGCGGCGTTCCCGTTCGCGATCGGCGTAGGGCTCCTGGTCGCGGTCGGCCGTCCGTCGTGGCGGTTCCCGGTCCTGCTCGTGTCGGCGGTTTGGTATCTCGCCCACAGCGTCAACCACCTCGTCGACATCGGCCAGTCGGATCCCGACTGGGCCGGCCCGGTGGATTTCGCAGCGATCCTGGTCACGGGGCTGACGCTGCTGCTGCTCGCCGCGCTCGCGGCTCGGGCCGAGGCAAGCGGCCGCCGGTGAGTGCCTCGGCGAGAGACGTGCTGATCGAGGAGCTGCGGGCGCACGCGCTCGTGATCGGCGAGGTGACGCTGACCAGCGGGCAGACGGCGCCCTACTACGTGGACGCCAAGCGAGCCCTGCTGCGGCCGCGTGGCTTTCGGGCCGCCGGGGAGCTCGTCGCGGGAGCGGCGGCCGCGGTCGGAGCGGGCGCCGTGGGCGGGATGTCGATCGGGGCGGACCCAATCGCGTGCGCGGCCCTCGCGGTTCCGGGCGGCGACGACCTCGTCGGGTTCTTCGTCCGCAAGGAGCGCAAGGCCCATGGCCTGCAGCGCTGGCTCGAGGGTCCCGAGCTGGAGCCGGGCACGGCGTGCCTCGTCGTCGAGGACGTGGTGACCACGGGCGGGTCGACCGTGCGGGCGATCGAGCGGATTCGGGACGAGGGCCATGAGATCGCAGGCGTGCTGTGCGTCGTCGACCGGCTCGCCGGTGGGGGCGAGGCGATCGAGGCGGCAAGCGGAACGCCGCTCCGCTCGCTGGCCACGATCGATGAGGTCTATCCCGAGCGGCCGGACGGCTGACGGCCGCGCGTGCCGAGCGCCGCGGCGACCACCTCAGCGCCGCCGGGCCCGTCGCGTTCCACGCCTCGAAGCCGGCTCGCACCGCCTCCACGCTCTCCTGGGAGACATCGCCTACTCCCAAGCCCGGCGGCTTCGAGGGCTTCGGTTCGGTCCGCGTACACCTTCAAGCGCACGACGACCCCGTCCCGGATCGTGATCTCGTGTGCGGTCCGCCTCTCGACCGGAACCCCGCTGCCCTCCCCCACGGCCGTTCCGCGGATGAAGACCAGCACGCGCTCGTCGTCGACATCGAAGAACCGCTCGGGCTCGAGCTTCAGGGTTCGCCCCCAGGGCAACGAACCCAACAGGCCGCTCCGGGCTTCGAGTCCGCGAACGATCGGCGCATCCGGGTAGAGGGCCGAGAAGTCGAACTCGGCGTCGGGTGCAAACAACCCGGCGCGGGCGGCTTCCTCGACGCCCTCGCGGGTCGCACCAAACTCGGCGAACAACCGGCGAACGATCTCCACGTTCTCCCGCGACATCGCCTACTCCGACAGCCCGGCGGCTTCGAGCCCAGGGTCACTCCCGACGGAGCCGGTACCAGTGCTCGTCGAACCTCAGCAGCCTCGCGATGACGTCCGGCTCGGTATCCGCTACCTCGACGTCGGTCACCTTCCATCCGGGGAACGCAGCCTCGACATCGCTTCGACCAGCGCCATGCCAGAACGGTCTGCGGTGCGAAGGCGCAAAACAGTCGAGCAGTACGGTGGCATCGTCGGCGGCGACCGCGGTTACCTCACGACCCATCGCCTCGCGCTGGGCATCGGCGAGCCCGTGGAAGGTGCCGGTGTCGAGCACCAATCGGAAGTCGGAGCCGACTCCCGCCTCTTGAAGAGCCGTCGCGTCGGCATGCATGACCCGCACGTCGACACCGGCCTCTCGCACCCGCTCGCGGGCGCGCTCCAGGGCCTTGTCGACGATGTCGACGCTCGTGACCTGCCAGCCGCGCGTTGCCAGTGGGACCCCCCAGACGCCGCTGCCGCATCCGAGGTCGAGCGCCGGACCGTAGGGCGGCTCGCGCCCGCTCTCCTCGCGGTCGAGCAACTCCGAGAGCTTGTCGGCGAACGGGGGATGCTCTGCGAGGTCCTCCCAGGGGTGGAAACCGATCCGGTAGAAGAACTCGTAGGGAACGCCCATGCTGAAGTCCTTAACGGTCGCTCACGCAGGATTTGCCAAGCGCCCCGAGCAGGATTCGAACCTGCGGCCTACTCCTTAGGAGGGAGTCGCTCTATCCGACTGAGCTATCGGGGCTCACTCGGCCTGATCGTAGAGGCTCTCGGCGGCCACTTTGTTGACGCGGCGATCCCATAGCTGGATCTCGAGGTAATCGTCGTCGCCCAATCCTTTCACCGCGTCCACCGCGATGAGCGTGAAGCGGCCGTCGTCGATCGGCGCCTGGTCGACGACCTCGCGGTCGAGCTCCGCGGTGGCCGCGACCGCGCCCCGCACGAGCGGCACCCCCCACACCAGTGTGACGTCGCCCCCGCGTCCGCCATCCGTGCGCCACGCCCCGATCACGTCGTCGTTGAGGTCGATCTGCCACTCCGGATTCGCCTCCGCGACGACGTCGGTGAAGTCGGCGATGGCGCGCAGCTCCTGCGGCTCGTCCTCGTCCGGCCGCACGAAGGAGACGTGACCGAAGTACTCGATCGGGTTCTCCCCCTCCGACTCGCCCCGTCCCGTGACCGGGACGTAGACCCTCCCGCCCCAGGCCCGTTCGGGGAACCACTCCACCGTTTCCGGGTCGAGCGCCGTCCCCGCCTCCTCGGACAGCGGGGCGCACGCGCCCTCGAACTCGCGCCGCAGGCGCTCCGCCCAGCGGCCGTACGGGAGCTTCTCCTGCGCGGAGTCCGCGATGAAGCGTGGGATGGGCCGTGAGAGCGGCGGGCTCACGAGATCACCCTACGAAGATCGGCGGCCGCGCGCTCGGGCGGGTAGATGTCCACCTCGACGCCGGTGCCCATCTCGAATCCCGCCCGGACCGTCAGCCGCGGGAGGATGTCCACGTGCCAGTGGAACTCGTCGATGCCCCGCGGCGCGGTTCGCACCCAGAGGTTGAGCTGCGGCGAGCCGAGGAGCTCGGCCAGCGCGGTGAGCGCGAGTCGCACCATCGCCGTCCCCACCTCGCCGTCGTCCTCGAAGCTCGCCGCGGGTCGGCGCGGGATCACACGCAGCTCGAACGGAGCGCGGGAGGCCCACGGGGCGACGAGCAGGGCATCGTCGTCGATCGCCACCAGCCGGTCGCGGCGGCGCACCTCCTCGGCCGCGACGTCCTCGAGCAGGTGGCCGCCGGCGGTGCGCTCGTGGTACGCGGTGAAGCGCTCCCGCTCGCGCGCGACGTCGATCGGGACGAAGTCGAGCGCGTAGAGCTGCGCATGCGTGTGCTCGAGCGAGGCTCCCGCGTCGGGGCCCTCGTTGACGATCAAATGACAATAGGCCGCTTCGCCCGCGTGGGCCCGGATCCGTTCGCGCCACGTCGCCACCGCCGCGCCAAAGCTCTCCGCGGACAGCTCCGCCAGCGCCGCGACGTGGTGTGGCGCGTTCACGATCACCTCGTGCGCGCCGCGAGCCGCGGACGACGAGAACGCGTCCGGCGCACCCGACCGCGTCGAGCCCCCGAGCGGATCGGCCGAGCTCGCGATCCCGGATTCGACCGCGCCCGCGACCTCGTCCGTGTCGTCACCCGACAGCACCGGGTACAGGTTCGGCACCACGCGTGTGGTCCAGCCCGGGGTGTCCGGCCCGCCGCCCCCCGGCCGGACCGCGTAGACCTCGGGAGGGGTGCGGTCCTCGTGGCCCTCGCAGAACGGACACTCGCCGCCGGTGTCCGCGGGCTGCCCTGGTCTCGCGCCGGCGAACGCGTCGGGCCGCTCGGCGCGCCCGGGCGCAAGCACCGAGCGCAGCCCGGTGAGCTGATCGATCCGAATCTCGGGACTCACATCACTCGCCAATTTCGCAAGCGAAATTGGCGGTTGCGGGTGGGCTTCGCGGGACTCAGGGCCCGTCGGGGCGGCTGGTCCCGCCTTCGTCGCGCTCCTGAAACGCACTGAGCGCGCCGGCGAACGGCTTGATCAGGTCGAGCGGAAGCGGGAACACCACGGTCGAGTTCTGGTTTACCCCGATCTCGAGCAGCGTCTGGAGGTAGCGGAGCTGGAGCGTGGCGGGATTGCGACTGATGATGTCCGCCGCATCGGCGAGCTTCTCCGCCGCCTGGAACTCGCCGTCGGCGTTGATGATCTTCGCACGCCGCTCGCGCTCGGCTTCGGCCTGGCGCGCGATCGCGCGCTGCATCTCGGTCGGCAGCTCGACGTCCTTGACCTCGACGGTGGACACCTTTATCCCCCACGGCTCGGTCTGGTCGTCGATGATCTGCTGAAGCTCGGTGTTGAGGCGCTCGCGCTCCGACAGCAGCGCGTCGAGCTCCGCCTTGCCGAGCACCGAGCGCAGCGTCGTCTGCGCGATCTGCGACGTCGCGAGCAGGAAGTTCTCGACCTCGGTGATCGCGCGGTTCGGGTCGACGACCCTGAAGTAGACGACGGCGTTCACGCGCACCGTCACGTTGTCGCGCGTGATCAGCTCCTGCGGCGGCACGTTCAGCGTCACGGTTCGCAGGTCGACGCGGACCATCCGGTCGACGATCGGGATCAGCAGGACCAGTCCCGGGCCCTTCTGCGCGATCAGCCGCCCGAGGCGGAAGATCACCCCGCGCTCGTACTCTCGCAGTATGCGGATCGCCGAAGCGAGCAGGATCAGCACGAAGAGGGCGAGGACGACGACGACTCCGATGACCACTGCCACTATGCGGCTCCTTCCTGTGCCTTCTCCCCCGTCTCGACGCCTTCCCCTTCGTCCTCCAGAGGCACTGGGCGCACGATCAGGGTGAGGCCCTCGACGGACTCGACTCGGACTCTATACCCGCGCCCCACGCTGCTCCCCTCGTCGGCGGGCCGCGCCCGCCACAGCGCCCCCTCGACGAACACCTGGCCGATCGGGTCGAGGGGCTCGCGCACCTCCCCCATGGCGCCGACCATCTCCTCCCACCCGGTCCTCACCGGACGCTGGTGGGCGACGAAGGTGCGCTGCACCGCGAACGCCAGGAAGCCACCGAGCAGCAGCCCGGTCACCACGACGGCCAGGACGGAGACCTCGAACGAGTCCGAGTCGGTGTTGTAGAGCACCAGGCCCGCCACGACCAGCGCGGCGACCCCCGCGGCGCCGAGGATCCCGTGGGTGGGGACGACGTGGGCCTCCGCGATTATCAGCGCCACCCCCAGGACGAGGAGCAGGATGCCGACGAGGGTCACCGGGAGCTGCGCGGTGCCGTAGAGCCCGAGCAGCAGCGAGATCGCCCCGAACACCCCGGGGACGATCGTGCTCCCGCCGCTGAACAGCTCGATCGCCAGCCCGACCAGGCCCGCGAGAAGCAGCAGGTAGGAGATCGTCGGATTGACGATGATCTGGAGCAGCTCGAACTGGAGCGGCATGTCGTGACGCTCGATCTCGAGCCCCGCGGTCGCGAGGCGCTGCGACTTCGGCCCCTGGACCCGGAACCCGTCGAGCTCGTCGAGCAGCTCCTGCTCGCTCGACGCGATGACGTCGATGAGGCCGGCGCGCTCTGCCTCCTCGGCGGTGCGGTTGACGGCATCGGTGACCATCTTCGCGGCGAGGTCGCCGTTGCGACCGTGCTCCTCGGCAAGCGCGCGGACGTAGGCCGCGGCGTCGTTCTCGATCTTTCGCCCAAGCACCTTGTTCGTCTCGCCGGGCCCGATCGAGATCGGCGTCGCCGAGCCGATGTTCGTCTGCGGCGCCATCGCCGCGACGTCGGTCGCCTCGGTGATGAACAAACCCGCCGAAGCCGCGCGCGCCCCGTCGGGGGACACGTAGGCGATCACCGGCATCGGCGCGGCGATGATGTCCTTGACCATCTCGCGGGTCGAGCTGTCCAGCCCGCCCGGGGTGTCGATGCGGATGATCGCGACCTCCGCCCCGTCCTCCTCCGCATCGCCGAGCGCCTGCCCGAGCCACTGCTCGGTCGCCGGGTCGATCGTCCCGGTGAGCTCGATCGAGTACGCGGTTCCGCCCTGCTGACCCCCCGCTCCGCCGGCTAGCAACAGCCCGCCGAGGAGCGCAAGCGCTCCCGAGAGGAGCAGGCGAACCCCGCGTGCGGTCATCACCGTGGATTATCCGCTACCGGCCCGCGCGGCTCGCCCAGCTACCGCGCGTATCGCTCGATGTCGGCGGCGAGCTCGTCGGCGTTCTGCGTACGGGCCGTTGCGAACGTACGCAAGCTCCCCGCGGCGGTCGTAGAACCCGGTCGCGGGGAACGCCAGAGCGCCCTCGATCCCGTCGGCGATCTTCAGGTCGGGGTCGAGGTAGCTCGGATAGGGGACCGGAAACTCGGCCAGGAACTCCGCCGCCGAGTCCTCGCCGTCGTTCGAGTTCACCCCGAGGAAGGCGACCTCGTCGCCCCTCTTCGCCGCCTCGGACTGGAAGTAGGGGAACTCGGCGCGGCAGGGCCCGCACCACGACGCCCATTTGTTGACTACGACCGGGTAGCCCTCGAGCTCGCGCAGCCGGGCATCGAACGCCTCGGTGCCTCCCGGCAGCAGCTCGTTCTGCTCTTCCTGCAGCGCCGCCAGCTTCGGGGGCGCGCCCTTCGACGCGGCCGCCGCCGGGGGCGCCGAACCGGAGGTCCCGCTCCCTTCGTCGTCACTCCCGCATCCCGCGAGCGCAATCGCAGCGACGCAGACCACCGACCACCGCCAAGTGCGCTTGCGAACTTGGCGGTTGTGCCGCAAATGTTTGCGGTTGCTCATGGGTTCATTCAACCGTACGGTCATTACGGGGCGCCGGATGGTTTAATTGATGGCGGTCCACCGGGAATCTGGACCGCGAGGGAGGGCGTCCGGCCCGGTTATAGACACCGGGTCCCGGCGACCTCCAGCGACTATTGCGCTCTCCCCCTGCGAGTCGCGCATGCCGTGAGAGCGCGCGACCAATGGCCCTGAATGGCTGACAGTTCTCAAGTCGCGGGCGCGACGAAGGCCCGCTCGAGCGCCGCTGTCAAGCGCGCCGACCTCGAGCGCGTGCAGGAGTTCACGCGCGAGCCGATCCTGCTCGAGGGCGAGGAGCTCGAGGATCTCGTTCCCGGGAGCGCGCGGCGGCTCGCGTTCGACGCCGCGCTCGAGGAGATCGCGGACGGCCGCGAGAACCCCTCGATCGAGTGGCGGCAGCAGTACTCGCTGCTGTTAGGGCTCGAGCGGCTGCTCGACGAGGAAACGCCGCATCTCGCCGACGGAGCGGAGCTCTCGGCCCACCAGGTCGATGCGCTGTCCGGAACGCTCGCGGCGCTCACCACCGAGGTCGAGGATCCGGGAGCGAACGGTCGCTCCAACGGGCCGAGCGCCGCGGTACGCGACGCATCCGATCGCGCCAATGGCGACGACGAGGGCTCGAACGGCCCGCCTCCCGCCGAGGAGGAGGAGCTGCTGGAGCCGGACGAGGAGCCTCAGGACTGGGACGAGCCCGCAGCCGCGGTAGAGGTCGTCGATGAGGCGCCGGAGGACCCGGGCGAGAGCCGCAGGTTCTGGTTCGAGCACGCCACGGGCGCCGGCAAGACGGTCGCGGCGGTCGGGTTCATCGAGGCGTCGCGCACCGGCGGGGTCCTGATCCTCACCCACCGGCGCAACCTCGTGAACCAGTTCATCGGCGAGATCAAGGACCGCGGCTACGGCGATCGGCTCTCACCGGCGCTGCTCGACGGCAAGGACCACCCCTACGGGCCGGTCACGGTCGAGACCTACCAGTGGTTCGTCCGCAACGCGAGCCGGATCTCCGACGCGTACGCGATCGTGATCTGCGACGAGGCCCACACGGCGCTCGGCGAGAAGACGAGCGCCTGCATCCGCAGCTGGCAGGGCCCGGTCTACATCGGCATGACCGCTACCGGCGCGCTGATCGCGCGCCACGTCGCGGACCTGTTCCCGACCCAGACCTCGCGCTTCGACCTCGCGCAGGCCGCGCGCCGCGGCGTGATCGCGCCGCTTCGCTGCCTGCGGATCCCGCCGGGGCCCGGCGTCAGGACGATCGCCAAGGTGCCGCTGCGAAAGGGCGAGGTAGACCAGGACTTCGACCAGGAGGAGCTGGCCAAGCTGCTGGACCAGCAGCCGTTCAATGTCGCCGTCGCCGACCTGTACCGGTCGCGCTTCCGGCGCGTTCCCGGCGTCATCTACACCGCCGGCGTGCGGCACGCTCACCACGTCGCCGAGGCTCTCCAGGCGGCCGGAATAGACGCCCGCCCCGTCTCCGGGGAGACACCGAAGCGCGAGCTCGCCGAGACGCTGGCGGCGTTCGAGCGCGGCGAGGTCGACGTGCTCTGCAACGCGATGCTGCTCGCCGAGGGCTGGAACTCGCCGCGCGCGACGATCTGCATGCACCTCGCGCCGACCGCCTCCCGGCGGGTCTACCAGCAGCGCGTCGGACGGGTGACCCGGCGCGCGCCAGGCAAGGAAGCCGGGATCGTGATCGACTTCGTCCACCCGGCGACGACGCACGACGAGACGATCATCACCCTGCACAGCCTGCTCGATCGCGACGTGTACCGGGGAGGGGCGATCGTCGTCGGCCCGGTGCGGCGCGGTCGCGGGCGGCGCGTGCGGGTCGAGCGCCGGATCGTCCCCGTGTCGGCGAGCTCCGAGCGCCGGCTCGCGGTGCTCGAGCGAGAGCTGTGGCGGATCGCCGTCGAGCACCTCAACTACTCCGAGCAGCACGCGTGGGCGGCGCTCGCCGGGGCGCGCGTCACGCCCAACAACTGGCGCCGCGCGAAGGCGATGATGCAGCACGACCAGTCGAAGGAGCTGCGCAAGAGGTTCCTGCTGACCTGCGTGCAGCGCAACCGCAACCACCAGCTGCGCCTCAAGGCGCTGGGCGAGATCGCGGCGCTTCGGGACCCCGACTCCTTCGACGAGGCGATCGACATGGTGGGTGGGTGGTCGCGCGACGACAAGCGCGGCGGGACCAAGGTTCTCCTCCAGGCGCTCGCCGAGCGCAGGATCGGTCGCCGCGACCAGGCGCAGGCCTGGGTGTGGAGGCTCGCGTCCTTCACGCGCGAGCTTCACGAGGAGTACGCCGTCCAGCGCTGGCCCGAGACAAAGCGCCTGCTGGGCCTGTTCGTGAACTCGTCGGGGCGCGCCCATGGACGCAACGCGCGCCGGATCGTCCACGCGGCGCGCCAGCACGATCGCCGCCTCGCCGTCGCGCTCCTGGCGGCCGCCGTCGCGCATACGCCGGAGGCCGAGGAGGCGCTCCGCGGCGCCCGGATGCGGACCTCGCGCAAGCCCTCCGCGGTCGCGCGCGAGCTGCTGCGCAACTTCCCGCGCTCCGGCGGCAGGCGCCGGCGGCGGCGCTCGAAGTCGGGCGGCGAGAACGGGAAGCCGAACGGAGGCGACGCGCCCGACCGCGCGCCCGAAGAGGCGCCCGCCTAGCCAGGGCTCAGCTGGACCTCCCCGGCGCCGAGGGCGATCCGGCGGCCTGACTCCAGCTCGACGACCAGGTTCCCCGACTCGTCGATCCCGACGGCGATTCCGCGACCGGCCTCCGAGTCGGCCGGGCCGCCCTCCCACGCGACCTCACGGCCACGCAGCGCATCGCGCTCGGCGTACGCGGCGAGCACCCGGTCGCTCGGCGCCTCGACCCACTCTCCGAGCCGGTCGTCGAGTGCCTTCAGCGCCCCCTCGACGGTGGCCCTATGCCCGATCGACGTCGCAGGCCAGCGCAGATCCGCCGGCAGCTCGCCCTCCTCGATCGAGACGTTGAGCCCCACGCCGATCACGGCCCACTCGGGCGGGCGCGCCTCGATCAAAACGCCGGCAACCTTGCGCCGCGCGATCCACACGTCGTTGGGCCACTTGACCTCGCAGCGCTCCGGAGCAACCGCTTCCACCGCCTCCGCGACAGCGAGCGGCGCCGCCACCGGGAGCATCCCGTGACGGGCGTCGAGCGGTCGCAGGATCGCCGAGTAGAGCAGCGCCTTGCCGGCCGGTGCGGCCCAGCTCCGGCCCCGCCGGCCGCGCCCCGCCGTCTGCTCGGCTGCGGTGACCACTGTTCCGGACGGCGCACCGGCCTCGACCAGCTCCCGCGCGCGCTCGTTGGTCGACCCGGTGCGGCGAAAGTGGCGCCGCGGGCGCCCGAACCTCATCGGACGACGACGATCGCGACCTCGTCCCCGGGCGCGACCTCGAGCATCTCCGCCGCGCTGCCGCGAT
This sequence comes from uncultured Thermoleophilia bacterium, assembly GCA_963756745.1. Lineage (GTDB taxonomy): Bacteria > Actinomycetota > Thermoleophilia > Solirubrobacterales > 70-9 > DASPWW01. The sequence continues at coordinate 78,370 of CAVWOU010000012.1, read as the reverse complement.
TGACCGCGAGCCCGAGCCGCCCGGACGAGTCCTCGAAGACCAGCACGTCCCCCTCGCCGACCTCGGCGAAAGTGCGCGCGAACGTCGCCCCGAGCGAGCGCCCGCCCACCTCGACCGACAGCGCGTGGCCCGGGCGAAGGGTCCCGTCCGCGAGGTCTCGCGCGCCGGCGCTCAGGGTCGCGTTCCCAAACCGGTCGAGGTACAGCACGTTGACGGCGAGGCGATTTGGCTCGAAGCGAGGGGACGGGAGATCGAGGCGCGCGAGTGAGCTCGGCTCTATGGCGCGCCCGGCCTCCGTCAACGCGGCCCCCAGCGCCAGAGCGGCGGCCGCCGGCGCAAAAAGGTCACGCCCGTGAAAGGTCGCCGACACCGGCTCGAGCCGGAACGGCGACCGGTCGAGGTCCACGACCTCCAAAGCGCCTCCGAGCGCATCTACCGCCGGCCACAGCAGCCCGTTGTCGGGCCCGACAAGAACGCGGTCCTCGGTCGCGACCCGGATCGCGACCGCGCGCCGCTCGGTCCCCACGCCTGGGTCGACAACCGCGAGGTGCACCCCGGCCGGCGCGTAGGGGAGGGCGTCGGCGAGCGTGAGCGCGCCCCGGCGCACGTCGTGCCGCGGCACACCGTGCGTGAGGTCGATCAGCCGCGCCTCGGGCGCGACCCGGGCGATCACCGCCCGGCACACGCCGGCGAACTCGTCCTCGTACCCGTAGTCGGAGAGAAAGGTGATCGGGCGCGCGGCCACGTGGGCAATCTAGCCCGGTGCGGCGGCTCGCAAGAAGAACCTCCTCTCCATGGCCCTCGCAGCGCCGCACGTGGCCCGGCGCCTACCGCAGACTCACCGCGCAGAGGCCGCGTCTGCGAGCAGCGCCTCTACGAGCCCCTCGATGTCGTGCCGCTCGGCCTCGACGTGGACCTCGAGCCCGGCCTCCCGCGCGGCGGCGCTCGTGATCGGCCCGATCGAGACGACGCGGGCCCCGGGCGGGAACCGGTTGCCGACGGCCGCGACGAAGTTCCGCACCGTCGACGACGAGGTGAAGGTGACGTAGTCGGCGCCCTCGGCGGCCTCGATCGCTTCGGTCTCCGGCTGCTCGGCGACCGTCTCGTACAGCGCCACAACGTCGACCTCGGCCCCGCGCTCGCGCAGCGCGTCGGGCAGGACGTCGCGCGCCCCAGCGGCGCGCGCGACGAGCACCGGTCGGCCCTCGACGGCCACCTCGGTCAGCGCCTCGATCAACGCCTCGGCCACCGACTCGTCCGGGACGACGTCGGCGATCACGCCGTGGTGATGCAGCGCGGACGCGGTCCCCGGGCCGATCGCGGCGACGGTCGCGTTGGCGAGCGCCCGCGCGTCGCGACCCGCGGCCGCCATCGCCTCGAACAGCAGATCGGCGCCGTTGGGACTAGTGAGGCAGACGAGCGTGTAGGAGTAGACGTCGTCCACGGCACGGCGGACCTCGTCCGAGTCGATCCGCGGCTCGATCCGGATCGCGGGGAGCTCCACGACCTCGGCCCCGAGCCCGATCAGCGTCCGGGCGAGCCCGCTCGCCTGGGCCCGTGCACGGGTCACGACCACCCGGCGGCCGTTCAGCGGACGGTTCTCGAGCCACGCGATCGCGTCGCCGCGCGCCGCGACTGCGCCGAGCACGACGACCGCCGGAGGTCGCAGTCCCGCGCCCTCCGCCGCGGCCGGGAGCTCGCCGAGCGGGGCGCTCACCGTCCGCTGATCGCTCATCGTGCCGCGCTCGACGGCGGCGGCCGGCTCGGTGGCGTCGCGCCCCGCGGCGATCAGCCGCTCCGCGATCTCCGGCAGCCGCTTGACGCCCATGTACAGGACCAGCGTGCCGGGGAACGCGGCGAGGGCATCCCAATCGAGGGAAGACTCGTCCTTGTCGGGGTCCTCGTGCCCGGTTACGAACGCCACCGCGGACGCATCGTCGCGGTGGGTGACTGGGATACCCGCGTACGCCGGGGCCGCCACGCCCGCCGTCACCCCGGGCACGACCTCGAACGGTATCCCCGCCTCCGCCAGAGCCTCGGCCTCCTCGCCGCCGCGGCCGAACGTGAACGGGTCGCCTCCCTTCAACCGCACGACGCTGCGCCCCCCGCGCGCGTGCTCGACGAGCAGCTCCTCGATCCGTTCTTGGGGCATCTCGGGATTGCCCGGCCGTTTGCCGACATGGATCAGCTCGGCTCCTGCGCCGGCCGAGTCGAGCGCCCCGTCCGGAATCAGCCGGTCGTGCAGGATCACGTCTGCCGTCGCAATCAGCTCGAGCGCGCGCGCGGTGATCAGCCCCGGGTCGCCGGGACCGGCGCCGACCAGGTAGACGACTCCCGGTCGCGCGTTCATGCCATCGAACCCGCGCGCTCGAGCACGTCGCCGGCCCCGGCGGACAGCAGCCTCCTCGCCAGCTCCCGACCCAGCGCCACGGGCTCGTCGGGATCGCCCTCGAGCGAGTCGCGAACCCACTCCGCTTCCGTCGGGGAGGCCGACGAAAGCGTCGGCACGCAGGGCCCCGTCCGCTAGCTCGGCGTGCACGCCGACCGGCGTGCGGCACGTCGCGTCGAGATCGCCGACGGCGGCTCGCTCGGCGGTCAGCTCGATCAGCGCGCGGGCGTCGCTGATCCCCGCCGCCACCCGCGACGAGCTCTCGTCATCGCGCCTCGTCTCGAGCGCGAGCGCGCCCTGGCCAGCCGCGGGCGTCATCACCTCGGCCTCGAACCGGAACGCGATCTCGTCCTCGCGGCCGAGGCGGCGCAGCCCGGCGGCGGCGAGCACGACGCCGTCGAAATCGCCGTCCGCGCGCCGGCGGAGCCTCGTGTCGACGTTGCCGCGCAGCTCGGTCACCTCGAGATCCGGCCGCACCCCGAGCAGCTGTGCTCGGCGGCGTAGGCTCGACGTGCCGATCCGGGCGCCCTCGGCGACGTCGTCGAGCGACGACGCGTCGCCGACGTAAGCGTCGGCCGGGTCCTCCCTGGTGGGGACGCCCGCAAGCCGCAGCTCGTCCGGCAGCTCAGACGGGAGGTCCTTCGCCGAGTGAACCCCGAGGTCGACCTCGCCGGCGCGCAGCGCCTCCTCGATCCCGCGCACGAACCGCCCCTTGTCCCCCGCCGAGCCGCCCGTCGCGGGGTCGGTCTTGATCGCCACGATCTCCGCCCCTTCGACCAGATCCGCCACGAGTTGCGCCTGCGCGAGCGCGAGCGCGCTCCCGCGGGTGCCGAGGCGGATCGACTTGTCCATCGTCCCATTCTCGCGTCTGGTATTTTAGTCCGATATAGGACTAATAATTCGTCGGGTGAACAGGGCACAACGTGCAACCACTGACAACCTCGGATTCCTCCTCGCAAAAGCGTCGAAGCGGTGGAACGAGCTGCTCGCCGAGCGCTTCGCCGAGCGGGGGTTTGCGGAGGTTCGTCCCTCCTATGGCTCGGTGCTCGTCCCGCTGCTGGAGGAGGACGAGTTGAGGATGGGAGAGCTGGCGTCGAGATCGCGGGTCTCGAAGCAGACGATGACCACCCTGGTTCGGCTCGTCGAACGGGACGGCCTCGTCGCGCGTCGGCCAGATCCGGACGATGGCCGCGCGACTCGCGTCCATCTGACCGACCGCGCGAAGGCCTTCCGGCCGATCGCAGAAGACACGCTCGCCGAGCTCGACGAACGCGTCGAGGCACGGCTCGGCGGAGCCGAAGCAAGGGCGCTCCAGCGAGCGCTCAAGGAGGTGATGAGCCTGTGAGGGCACGCACCGTGACGACCGTCCTCCCAGCCCGGCGCGAGGACGTCTTCCGATACCTGTCCGACATCGAGAAGCTCCCCGAATGGGCGACTGAGTTTGCGCGCGAGTTGAAGCGCGACGGTGACCGCTACAAGGTGGTCAACAACCTCGGCGAATACTTCTTCGAGATCGATGCGGACCCGGACACCGGCGTTATCGACATGTACGCGGGGCCGGACCCCGAGCGGATGGCGCTGTTCCCGACCCGCGTCGTGGCGCTGCCGGGCGGGAGCACCGCTTACACGTTCACGATGTTCCAGGCGCCGGACATGCCCGACGAGCTGTTCGCGTCACAGCATGCGTCGCTGCAGCGGGAGTTCCAAAACATCGAGGCGGTGTTCTCAGCCTGAGCGCCGCCGCTCGTCGAGCTCGGTCACCTCGGCGTCCTCCGCCTCCAGCGGCGCGGCCCCCGGATCGAGGGCGAACAGCTCGCGCAGCGCATCGACGTAGGCGTAGGCGGTCTCGTCGTCCGCCGACCGCTTCAGCCGCAGCGTCGGCTCGTGTAGCAGCCTGTTCGCGATCGCGCGCGCCATCACCCGCACACGCTCGCGATCGGCCTCCGACATGCTCTCCCAGCGGGGTTCGTTCTCGGCCAGGACGCGCTCGACGACCTCGTCGGCGCGCCGGCGCAGCGCGGCGACCGTCGGCAGCACCTGGAGCGAGCCCAGCCAGCGCTCGAAACGACCGACCTCCGCCTCCAGAAGGCGTTCGGCACGGCGCGCCTCCGTCTCGCGCCCCGAGGCGTTGCGCTCGGCGATCGACTGGACGTCGTCCACGTCGTGGAGGCTGACCCCCGCGACCTCGCGGCACGCCGGCTCGATGTCGCGCGGCACGGCGAGGTCGACGAGCTCGAGTGGACGGCCGTCCCGCCGCTCCATCACCAGCTCGAGCTCCTCGCGCTCGATTATGTGGTGCGGAGAGTTGGTCGACGAGACGACGATGTCGGCGCGCTCCATCTGGGCGGGGAGCTGGTCGATGCGCACCGCCCGGCCGCCGAAGCGCTGCGCGAGCCCGATCGCGCGGCTGTAGTGCCGGTTGGCAACGAAGATCGCCTCGACGCCGCGCGCCGCCAGCGCGCGAGCGGTCAGCTCGGCGGTCTCTCCCGCGCCCACCAGCAGGACGGTGCGGGCGGCGAGATCACCGAGCGTGTGTTGGGCGAGCTCGACGGCGACCGAGGGAATCGACACCCCCTTCTCGCTGATCCCGGTCTCGTGCCGGGCCCGCTTCCCAGCGGCGAGCGCGCCGCGAAACAGCCGGTTGAGCACCGGTCCGGTGGCGCCCTCGACCAGCGCGAGCTCGTACGCGCGCTTCACCTGGCCCTGGATCTCGGCCTCGCCGAGGATCATCGAGTCGAGCCCTGCGGTGACCGAGAACAGGTGCGAGGCGGCCGCCACCGAGCGCAGCGAGTACAGGCGGCCCAGGAGCTCGGTCGGCCTGATGTCCGCCTCGCGCGCGAGCACCCCGAGCGCGAGGCTCTCGGCCTCGACCGGCTCGGAGACGACCAGGTAGAGCTCGGTCCGGTTGCAGGTCGACAGGGCGGCCGCCTCGTGGACCTGGTCGGAGCCGACGAGCTCGCCGAGCACGCCGACCGCGCGGCCCTCGGGCAGCGCGAGCCGCTCGCGGAGGTCGAGCGGGGCGGTGCGGTGCGAGACGCCGAGCGCGAGCACCTCGCTCATGACAATTGGGTTCGCGCTCGGCCCAAAATCAACTTCCCCGCCCCCCCACACCCTTGTAGAGCCTCGCGCTCACCGCTGCTCCCTTCTCTCTTCGGCGAGTTTCGTCAGCGAGCGCAGCTCGCGGTCGATCCGCTGCAGCTTCGCGGCCATGATCGCGACATACACGAGCAGCAGCGCGAGGAACGCGAGATAGGCGCCCGCGACGTACTTCCCGGCCTCGTCGAGCGGCAGCGCCGGCACGGCTAGTCCTGCTTCCTCATCGCGGAGACCGTCGCGGGGGCGGACGACCGCCGACCGGATCCCGAGGCGGGCCGCGGCTCTAGCGCCCTCCGCAGCCGCGCGAGCTGCGCGGACGCGTCCTTCGCCGCGAGCTCGAACCGGACGAGCGTCACCCACAGCAATGCGATCCCGAGCAGCGAGACTAGGAAGGTGAGCCACATCGACCCGGGCATGCCGCCCTCGGCGGTCGCGAACACGCGCGGGTGAAGAAGCGTCTCCGCGAGCCGCACGGCGATGAAGTTGAGCGGCACGAACGCGCCGGCCATGATCGCGAACACCGACGCGTAGCGGGCCTGGCGGTCACGATCCTCGATCGCGTAGCGCAGCGGGTAGTAGGTCGCATAGAGCAGGAACACGATCAGGAAGCTGACCAGGGTCGGCTCGTCCCATACCCACCACTTGCCCCACGACGCGCGCGCCCAGATCGATCCCGTAGCCAGCACCGCGACGCCGAAGATCACCGATATGTGGATCGAGACGTACGAGCGCGCGTCGTGGACCGGATCGCCGCTTCGCAGGTGGCGGATCGCGTGAACCCCGGCGACGATGAAGCCGACGAGCGCGACGATCCCAAGCGGGACGTGGAGGTAGAAGATCTTCTGGATGAACCCCTGGTCGGCGTCGAGCGGCGCGTAGAAGAACACGAGCGAGAACGCCGCGACGATGGCCGCGACCGTGGCGAATGAGAGTGTGCGCAGGGCCAGCAAGTGCCTCAATCCTCCAGCACGAAGTCGAAGACTCCGTATCCGACCAGGAGGAAGATCACATCGTAGAGGCCGAGCACCGCCAGCCAGGTTGCCACGCGGTCGTAGGTTGGCCCGCCCGCTGCGAGCAGCGGCTCCGCCGCGCCGGCCGCGGCGATCATCAACGGGACGAGCAGGGGCAGCAGCACCAGCGGGACGACCAGGTCCCTGGCGCGAGAGCCGGTCGCCAACGAGGAGATCAGCGCGCCGGTCGCCGCGAGGCCGAGGTCGGCGAGCAGCAGCACGAGGGCGAGCGGGAGCAGCGCCGCCCAGTCGTCGAGGAAGAAGATCGCGAAAACCGGCACCGTGACCGCCTCGAGCACGACCAGGTAGACGACGAGCGCCGCGGCCTTGGCCGCGAACAGCGCCGTGCCATCGACGGGCGCCAGCCTGATCGCGTCGAACCCGCCCTGGTCGCGTTCGGCGACGAACACGCGGTTGACGGCGAGGATCGCCGCGAGCAGCAGCGTCGCGAGCAGCACCCCCGCGGCGAGGCTCCCGTCGAGCGAGGTTCGATCGAGCCCGAAGCGGAACAGCACGAACGCGCTGACGGCGAACAGCACCATCGCCGGCACCGACTGAAGCGTGCGCAGCTCGACCCGCAGGTCCTTCGCGAGGATCGCGGCGAAGGCCCTCACCGTGGCGCCCCCCGGTAGATCGCCTCGGCCGCTTCCAGCGAGAGAGCCGACGCGGGCCCCGCATAGGCGACGGTGCCGCCGTGCCCGAGCGCCAGCGCGTGCCCGCCTCCGGCGAGGCCGGCGCGGAAGTCGTGCGTGACCGTGACCCGGGTGCGGCCGGCCGCCCGCCCGATCAGGGGGTCGACGAGAGCGCTCGCCTCGGGGTCGAGGTGCGCGAGGGGCTCGTCGAGCAGCATCAGCTCCGGCTCGTGCAGCACCGCCCTGCACACGGCGACCCGCTGCGCCATGCCTGCCGAGAGGTTTCCGACGACCTCGTCCTCGCGCCGCGCCATCCCGACGCGGTCGAGGAGCTCGGCGATGCGCCTATCGGGTGCCTCCAGCCCGTGGAGCCGGGCGTGGAAGCGGAGGTTCTCCCCCACCGTGAGGTCCCGGTAGAGCAGCGGCTCGTGACCCACATAGCCGATGCGGCCGCGCACTCGCCACGCCTCGCGCGGCAAGCGGGCGCCGAGCACCGCGACCTCGCCGCCACTCGGCCGCAGCAGCGTCGCGAGGATGCGCAGCAGCGTCGTCTTTCCCGACCCGTTGGGGCCGATCACGACGAGGCTTTCGCCCCGGGCGAGCTCCAGGCTCACGTCCTCCAACGCCACTCGCTCGCCGTACTCGCGCCACAGGCCGGCGAGGCGGATCGCGGGCGGCCGCTGCGCCTGGGTCGCCCTCGCTTCAGCCACGCCGGTGTCGCGCTTCGTGCTCGTTGCCACAGCGAGCCGAATCTACCCCTTAGGCCCAATTAAGGAGGGTGCCTACCTTCATAACCATGACCGGGAGCCGAAGCGCGCGCAGGCGGCGTGCGTGGCTGTTCGGGGTCGTGGTCGTGGCAGCGGGCTCGGCCGCGGCGGCGGGAGCGATGCTCGCCGCCGACGAGCGAGGCATGGCCGAGGACCGAGCGGCGGGACGTGCGGCGGACGACGCCACGGCGGAACGTGTGGCGGACGTCCCGAGAAGCCCGCTCGCGAGGGACGAGCCGGCGCGCGAGAGAGCGCGCAAGCCGCCCCCGATCGAGTGGCGGGAGTCGACCCCGATAGGCGCGCCGAGCGCCGGCCGGCTCGAGGACGGCGTGAAGCTGCCGAGCGCCGGCGCCCGATTCTTCACCTGGGATCCGATCCAGAGGCAGTCTCCGAACCGCGGCTGGCGGCGATGGGGCACAGACCGCCTGGTGCGCACGACGCTGGGCGTGGTGCGCGAGTTCGCGCGCGCTCATCCCAATGCCCCGCGAATCGGGATCGGCGACCTCAGCCGGCCGCACGGCGGGGACTTCGGCCCCCGATACGGGTTGCCCGGCCACGCGTCGCACCAGAACGGCCTCGACGTCGACCTGTACTACCCCCGTCTCGATCGCAAGGAGCTGTCGCCAAAGACGGTGGAGCAGATCGACCTGCCGCTGTCCCAGGACCTCGTCGACCGGTTCGTCCACGCCGGCGCCGAGGTGGTCTTCGTGGGCCCGAACACGGGGCTCGAGGGTCCGGCGGGCATCGTCATCCCGCTCGCCAACCACGACAACCACCTCCACGTCCGCCTGCCCGGCTGAGTCTCCCCCGGAGCGCCAAGCTAAGCTGCCGCGCATGGGCATGGGCAGGGTAGAGGTCCGCAGCTACGTGATCGTCGCCACCGCGGCGCTGGCGGCGGCACTTGCGGTGCCCGGCGTCGCATCGGCATCGACCACGATCACGGTCGAGGACTCCAACACCTACAACCCGGCGAGCGCGACCCTCGACCTCGGGGCCGGGAGCTTCGACTGGGAGTGGGGCCCGGGCGGGTCGGGGACGTTCGATCGCCACAACGTCGTCCAGGGCGACGCGTTCGGGTCGGGGAGCGCGCTGTTCGACTCGGGCGAGCCGGTGAGCAGCGACCCGGACGGGTTCAGTGTCACAGCGTCGGCGGGCCGCTACCCCTACTACTGCGAAATCCACGTCGGGATGGAGGGGGAGGTCTCCGTCAGGCCGGTGCTCGGACCGTCCGACACCGGCCAGGGGCCGATTCCCGTGATGTGGGCGACGCCGACCACGACGACGGGAGACAGCTACGACGTCCGCTTCCGCACCGGCGGGAAGTGGAAGAAGTGGAAGAGCGACATCTCGAAGCCGGCGGGCACGTTTGGCAAGAAGAAGAAGCCGGTCAAGGTGAAGAGCGGGCGCTCGTACCGGTTCCAGGTGCGCTCGCGCTCCGGCAAGAAGACCCGCAGCGAGTGGTCGCCGGAGCTCGTCGTCGATCGCTGAGCCGGACTAGCGCCCCTTGCGGAACGTGCGCGCCGTCGCCCTGAGCAGCGGGACCGCACCCTCGCGGAGCGCGCGCAGCCGGTTCCCGTCCCGCCCGTAGACGAGCTGTGCGGAGGCGCGCACGGCGTTGCCGAGCGTGCGGTCGTAAGGCTGCCACCAGAAGTCCCGAGTCAGGCCGGGCTCCCAGGCGACCAGCTTGATGTCGACGCACTCGTAGAAGCCGAACTTCGAGTGCGTGCGGCCGACCCCGGACTCCTTCACGCCGCCCCATGAGCACTGGCAGGCGCCGTGGGAGTAGGAGTGGTCGTTGATCCACACCATCCCCGACTCCACCCGTCGCGCCATCCGCTCCCCCTTGGCGCGATCCTTGGTCCAGATCGACGCGCCGAGCCCGAACTGCGAGTCGTTCGCCATCTCCAGCGCCTGCTCCTCGCTGTCCACGGTGACGATCGGCAGGACCGGGCCGAAGATCTCCTCGCGCATGATCCGCATCTCGTGCGTCACGCCGGTGAGCACCGTGGGGGCGATGAACTTGCCCTGGAACCCGGGCACGATGCGCGGTCCTCCGGTCAGCCGCTCGGCGCCGTTCGCGATCGCGTCGTCCACGAGCTCGGTGACGCTCTCCGCCTGCTGGGCGGAGACCATCGGCCCGATCTCGGTGTCCCAGTCCAGCGGGTCGCCTACCGTCAAACGCTCGGTCTCGCGGACAACGCCCGCGATGAACCGGTCGGCGACCTCGCGCACGACGTAGGTGCGCTCGATCCCCGAGCACGTCTGGCCGGCGTTCGCGAACCCGCCCCACACGGCGCCCGAGACGGCGTTCGCGAGATCGGCGTCGGCGCACACGATCTGGGGGTCCTTCCCGCCGAGCTCGAGCACCGACCCCTTGAGCAGCTTCGCGCACGCCTCTCCCACCCGGCGCCCGACCCCGACCGAGCCCGTGAAGAAGATCTTCCCGGCCGAGGACTCGGCCAGGGCGCCGCCGACGCTGCCGCCGCCGTGGACCGTTCGCACGAGACCCTCAGGGATGCCGCCCTTCTCGAATGTCTCCTGGATCCGCTCGCCAAGCAGCGGCGTGAGGCTCGCCGGCTTGAGCACCACGCCGTTGCCGGCCATCAGCGCGATCGCGACTTCGCCGAACGGAATCGACCACGGGTAGTTCCACGGCGCGATCACCCCGACGACTCCGATCGGCTCGTAGCTGAAGAAGCTCTTCTTCGTCTTCAGGAATAGCTGCGGGTACGGGATGCGCTCGTCGGCGAGGATCTCGGGGCCGTTGTCGGCGCACCAGTGGAGCAGGTCCACCGTCGGGAGCAGCTCCATCGTGTAGCTCTCGACCCTGGGCTTGCCCTGCTCGCGGGTGAGCAGCTCGGCGATCTCGTCGAGGTCGGCGAGCAGCGCCTCGGCCGTCGCGCGCAGGTAGCGCGCGCGGTCGTCGAGCGAGAGCTCGGCCCAGAACGGCTGCACCCCGGCGACCTCGTCGACCACCGCCTGGACCTGGTCCGGGGTGATCGTCCCGACCGATCCGACCAGCTCCCCGGTCGCGGGGTTGAAGGACTCGAGGGTTCCGGTGGCCTGCGTCTCGTCGCGGAGTGCAGTGGCGGCTTCCATCTCTTCGCTTTCCTTTCCTGGCTGCTCAGCCAATTCTATTCGCGACCGGAGAGCCGGCGGCGCACCTCCTCCAGCCGGCGGCTCAGCTCGGCTTCGAATCCGCGGTCGGTCGGCTCGTAGAAGCGCTCCGACTCGAGGCCTTCCGGCGCGAGCGCCTGGCTCCCGATTCCGCCGGGAGCGTCGTGCGTGTACTCGTACCCGACCCCGCGACCGAGCTTGCGCGCCCCGGGGTAGTGCGCGTCCTGGAGATAGGGCGGAGGCGGCTTCGCGCCGTGCTCGCGAACGTGGCCGATCGCGCGGGAGATCCCGCGGTAGGACGCGTTCGACTTCGGCGCCAGCGCCAGGTACGCGGCGGCCTGGCCGAGGTTGAGCGTCGCCTCTGGGAGACCTACCCGGTCGACGGCTTCGGCGGCGGCGTTGGCGACGACCAGCGCCATCGGGTCCGCGTTCCCGATGTCTTCTGAGGCGAGGATCACCATGCGGCGGGCGATGAAGCGAGGGTCCTCCCCGCCCTCGAGCATCACGGCGAGGTAGTAGAGCGAGGCGTCGGGATCGGATCCGCGGGTGGCCTTGATCCACGCCGAGATGTAGTCGTAGTGGCGGTCGCCCTCGCGGTCGTAGAGGAGCGCCTTGCGCTGCAGGGCGTCCTCCACGGCCGACACGTCGACCGGCCCGTGGCGCTCGCGGGCGGCCTCGACGGCGCGCTCCAGTGCTCCCAGCGCGATCCGTGCGTCGCCGCCCGAGCGGGCGACCAGAACCTCGATCGCGTCTTCCGCGACCTCGGGCGGGTCGGGGATCCCGCGCGCGTCGCTCAGCGACCGGCGGACGAGCTCCTCGATCTGCGTGTCGCCGAGCGGGCGAAGCTCGTAGATCTGGCACCGCGACAGCAGCGCCGAGATCACTTCGAAGTAGGGGTTCTCGGTCGTGGCGCCGATCAGCGTGATCAGTCCCTCCTCGACGGCGGGGAGCAGCGCGTCCTGCTGCGCCTTGTTGAAGCGGTGGATCTCGTCGAGGAAGAAGATCGTCGGCTCGCCCGCCGCCTCCCGCCGCTCCTCCGCCCGCTTGATCACGGCCCGCACCTCCGGCCGGCCGGCGTTCACCGCCGAGGCCTCCTCGAACGCACCGCGAGCGCGCGCGGCGATGATCCGCGCGAGGCTCGTCTTCCCCGACCCGGGCGGCCCGTAGAAGATCGCGCTGTGGGGCTCGCCTGCCTCGATCGCGGCGCGCAGCGTCGACCCGGGGGCGAGCAGGTGCTCCTGCCCGACCAGCTCGTCGAGATCGCGCGGTCGCAGCCTCACCGCCAGCGGCGCCTGGTCGGGGGGACGCTCGTGCGCTGCCGCGGCGTCTCCCCCGTGTCGAAGAGCCGCTCCATGCGAATGGAGTATGAACCCCGCCCGTGGAGGCGCTCGAGCTGATTGCGCTCGTCGCCTGGGCGTTCGGGGTGGGACTGCTCGGCGGCGTGGTCGGGCTCGTGCTCGGAAACCTGCGCCTGCCGCTCGTCGTCCTGCTCGCCTCCTCGCCCGCCGCCGGCGCGGGCGCCAACGTCGCGATCAGCGGTGCAGCAATCCTCGGGTGACCGGGCTGTCGATGCTCGTTCAGGCGATCGTCGGCTGAGCGATCATCGCGGGTAACCTGAATTCATGAGCGAGGAGGTCGCGCTCGCGCCGCAGGCCGAGCTAGGGGCGGAGGCCGTCGGCCTGCTGCAGCAGCTGATCCGGATCGACACCTCGAATCCGCCGGGAAACGAGACCGAGGCACAGCTCGTGCTGCGCGATCTACTCGCCGGCGTCGGCTTCGAGTGCGAGCTGCCCGCCGCGGAACCCGACCGGCCGAACCTCGTCGCCCGCCTTCGCGGCGAGTCGCCGGGCCCCGTGCTCTGCCTGCTGAGCCACGTCGACACGGTTCCGGCCGACCCCGCGGACTGGACGAGCGATCCGTGGTCCGGTGAGCTTCGCGACGGCGAGGTGTGGGGTCGCGGGGCGCTCGACATGAAGTCTCAGGTCGCGGCCGAGGTCGCGGCGGCGGTCGCCCTCGCCCGCTCCGGATGGCGGCCCCCGGCGGGCGATCTGCTGGTGGTGGTCACAGCCGACGAGGAGCGCGGAGCGAAGCTGGGCGCGCGCTGGCTGTGCAAGGAGCGCCCCGACCTCGTCCGCAGCGACTTGGTCGTCAACGAGGGCGGCGGGATCGCGGTCGACTTCGGGGGCCGGCGCTTCTACACCGTCGCGCTCGGCGAGAAGGGCGTCTGCCGGCTGCGCGTGCGCACGCACGGGCGCGCCGGCCACGCGTCCGTGCCCCGCATGGGCGAGAACGCGGTGCTGAAGATGGCGCGGCTCCTCGAGCGGATGCATGAGCAGCCGCCGGCCGATCCCTCGCCCGAGCCTGTGAAGTTCCTCTCGACCCTGCTCGACGAGGACCTGGGCGACGCCGGCAACAACGAGCTGGCGGCGGCGGTCGAGCGGGTCCGCGCGGAGGATCCCGCTCTCGCCGACTACCTCGCGGAGCCGATGCTCGGCGTCACGATCGTGCCGGTGATGATCGAGGGTGGGGTGAAGGAGAACGTGATCCCGGCCCATTGCGAGGTCCTGGTCGATTGCCGCACGCCGCCGGAACTGGACGAGGATCACGTCCGGCGCCGGGTCGCGGCGCTGCTCGGCGACGGCGATTGGGAGCTCGAGATCCCCGAGTGCATCGTCGGCAACCGCTCGCGGCTCGAGGGCCCGCTTGCGGACGCGATCTCCGGTTGGGTGGCAGAGGTCGACCCCAGCGCGCGACTGGTGCCGACCCTGATGGCCGGCTTCAGCGACAGCCACTGGTTCCGCGCGCGGTTCGGCGCCACGGTGCTCGGCTTCTGCCCGTCCAACGTGATGACCCTCGCCGAGGAGGCGCCCCTCATCCACGGCGCGGACGAGCGAGTCGCTGCCCCCGACGTCGAGCTGGCGGCGCGCTTCTTCTGTGATCTCCCGACCCGGGTGCTGGGTTGAGCGACACGGCACTCCCGGCGGCCGCCGACCCGGCCGTGTCGGGGAACGGGGCTTCGCCGCGGCTGCGCCTCGGCGGGATGGCGCTTCGCAACGGCCTGCTGATCCACGGCCCGACCTCCTGGGCGATCGCCGCGCGGGCGCCGGACGGAGAGCTCGAGGTCGCGTCGGGGCGCAAGCCGACGATCGGGGGCGTGGTCGCGACGGTACCGCTGCTGCGTGGCCCGATCAAGCTGCTCGAGGGATTCGCGGTCGTGCCGCTCGCGCGCCGGAACCTCCCTGTGGCGCGGCTCCCGCTCGAGGACCCCCGCGTGCTCGCGGCCGCGGCGATGGTGACGCTCCTGAGCGGCGCGCTGCGACGCGGCCGCCCAGCGACGCTGTGGCGCGAGAGCGTCGCCGCGATCCTCGGCGCGCTCCCGGCGCTCGTCGCGCTGCGCGACTCGGACCTCGCCGCGTACCACGGCGTCGAGCACAAGGCGATCGGCGCCTACGAGCAGGGGCGGATCGACCCCAGGGAGGTCCCCAAGGAACACGACCGCTGCGGGTCCCACCTGGTCGTGCCGTTGCTGGCGCTCTCGATCGCCGGCCAGCTCGCGATCGAGCGGATTCTCGAGCAGCCCGGCCCGATCGCCCGCGGCGCGGCGGGAATCGTCGGCGTCGGGATCGCCGCCGAGCTGTTCGCCTGGAGCGAGCGCAACCCCGACACCTCGCTCGCCCACGCGCTGCGCCGTCCGGGGACCGAGATCCAGCGGCGGGTCGCGACCCGCGAGCCGACCGACGAGCAGCTCGAGGTCGGCACGGCGGCCCTTGCCGAGATCCTGCGCGCCGAGGGCGCCGCGCAAGCTTGAATCAGCCCGCGAGCGACCCGGCCGAGGACGACCGAGTCGTAGACTCCCGCGCCCATGTTCGATCGGATCGATCACGTCGGCGTCGCGGTCTCGGACCTCGACGCGGCCGCCGCCCTCTACGAGGGGACCCTGGGAATGCCGCTGGCGCACCGCGAGCGGGTGGAGTCCCAGGGCGTCGAGGCCGCGCTTCTCGACGTCGGCGACGGCCACGTCGAGCTGCTGCAGCCGCTCGGCGCCGACACGGCGGTGGGCAAGTTCATCGAGCGCCGCGGCGAGGGGCTGCATCACGTGGCCTACGCGGTCGAGGACATCGAAGCGACGCTGGAGCGGTTGAGGGGCGCGGGGCTCGAGCTGATCGACGAGCAGCCGCGCGCGGGCATCCGCGGCAGCAGGGTCGCGTTCGTGCACCCGAAGGCGACCGGCAGCGTTCTGACCGAGATCGTGGAGCCGGCGGAGGAGGCTTAGGGATGGCGTCCGAGAGCCGGAGGGTCGAGATCGGGTTCGCGGGCGGACAGGTCGCGGCCGCGCGGCTCGCCGAGGAGGAGCTCGCCGGGCTGCGAAGCGCGCTCGAGCAAGGCGACGGCTGGCGCTCGCTGACCGCGCAGGACTCCGAGCTCGTGCTCGACCTGCGCCAGGTCGTGTTCCTGCGGATCGAGGGCGGCGCGCAGGCGATCGGGTTCTCCGGCAAGTGATCCGCCGGCTGCTCGCGCTCGCGGCCCTGGCGGTCATCGCCGCGGCGCTCTGGTGGCGCAAGAACCCCTCGGCTTGCCCGTACGGCCAGCGATTCTTCGTCGAGGCTCCCCATCCCTTGATCACCCGCGACCGCCTGCGGCAGATCCTCGAGCCAGCGTCGGGCGAGCGGGTGCTCGAGATCGGTCCGGGAACCGGCTATTACACACTCGACCTCGCCGACTGGGTCGGGCCCGACGGCGCGGTCGAGATCTTCGACGTCCAGCAGGAGATGCTCGACCATACGATGGAGCGCGCCCGCGAGCGCGGGATCTCGAACCTGCATCCCACTCTCGGCGACGCGCGGTCGCTGCCCTATGACGACGACTCGTTCGACGCCGTCGCCCTGACGGCGGTGCTCGGCGAGATTCCCGATCCTGACGCGGCCCTGAGCGAGATCAACCGCGTGCTCAAGCCCGGCGGGCGGCTGATCGTCGGCGAGCTGTTCGGGGACCCGCACATGGTCAGGCTGAGCACCCTGCGCCGCCGTGCCGAGGCCGCGAGCCTCGTGTTCGAGGGGCACGTGGGGCCGAAGCTGGGCTACTTCGCGCGGCTGCGGGCGTGATCGCCGCCTAAGCGGCCAGTCCCTCCCACAGCCGCTCCTCCGCGTCGAGGACGCGCGACGCCTGCTCGCCGACGGACGACCACAGATCCGCGTTCGGGGCGTCCGCCTCGCTCGCGGCCAGGAACGCTGCGGCGAGTGCGCTCCAGCGCTCCGCGGCCTCGCCGGCGAGCGCGGCCTCGTCGTAGCCCACCTCGGCGAGGAAACGGGCGTACATGCGGCGGAAGTTCCCGCCCCCGGTGCCGCGGCGCTCGATCACCTGATAGCCGAAGCGCGCGCACCACTGCCAGTCCTCCGCAGCGTCCGGCCACTCGCCCACCTCGGCCGCGAAGCGGCGCAGCGCGGGAAGGCCCTGGAACTCGCCCAACTCGGGCTCGAGCATTCCCCGCACGGCCCGCTCGATCGCGCGCGGCGCCGCGGCGGCGAGGGCGCCGAGCGAGGCGCCGTCGGGGATGTGGAACATGTGGCCCGAGATCGGATACGCGGGGTGTTGCTCGTGGCGGGCGAGCGCGAGGCTCTCGAGCGAGGTCGTCTGGAGCTCCTCGAACCCGGTGTCGGACAGGTAGGCACGTTCGGGGTCGTATCCCGCGAGCACGACCGCGTGGCCGGGAAAGTGCGCCGAGCGACCGTAGTGATCGAGGTGGTAGAGGTCGGTCAGCAGGATCGCCGGCCGACCCGAGTCGACCACCGCCCGCGCGCGCTGCCATGACTCCCCGGCATCCTCAGTGGTGTCGAGCTCGATCGGCGCGCCGGTGAGCTCGACGAACTGCTCCTCGAGGCGCGCCGTGCGCCCGTTCGTGAACCGCGACGGCGACTGCCCGTCGATCACCACGTAGTAGAAGCACGCGCCTGCCCCGAGCCCGAACGCAAGCTCCTCCGAGACATCGAGCCCGTGGAACGCGAGCAGGTTGCGGAGCGCGGTCGAGCCGCAGTGGTTGCCCGGGTGATGGCGGTACCCGGGAACCATGGTCTGCGAGGCGGTCTTGCCCACGTCGCGGGATTGTGCCCGTTTACGGCCGGTGGCGGTGGGTATACCGCAGGGTCACGGAAGCAACCCCGGAGGAGGGATCGCTCTAATGACCATCGCGATCATCGTCGGAGTCTGCGTCGTCCTGCTGGTGCTCGCGTTCCTGCTTCCTCGCCTCTCGCGATATCCGCAGCGCGGCGTCGACGAGACGCTCGGCGCCGGACAGAGCGCGGCCGGCAGGGCGCCTGGAAAGCTCGGCCGGTGGCTGCAGAAGCCGTTCTCCAGCTCGCGGAAGGCTGCCAACAAGAGCGCCGCGAAGGGCCGGGAGGGTCGCAGTAGGGTCGAGAGCTGATCCTGCTCGTCGCGCTGATCGCCAACCCGGACTCCGGCCGCGGGGATGCGCCGCAGGCCGAGCGCATGCTTCGCGAGCATGGCGCGGAGGTGCGTCGCTTTACGCTCGACCGCGCCGCGGAGGCGCCCCGCTCCAAACCGGAGCGAATGGTCGTCGCCGGCGGTGACGGATCGATTGGCCCGGCGGCTGAGGTCGCGGGTGTCGCGGACGTTCCCCTGGCCATCGTGCCGGTGGGAACGGCGAACGACTTCGCCCGAGCGCTCGGCATCCCGCTCGATCCCGCGGAGGCGTGCCGGGTAGCCGTCACTGGTGACGAGACGCGGCGCCTCGAGCTGGCCCGATTCGGGTCGCGCCCGTTCGTCAACGTCGCCAGCGCGGGCCTCTCGCCCGTGGCGGCCCGCAAGGCCCGCGGCCTGAAGCGGGTGCTGGGCCCTTTCGCCTACAGCGTCGGCGCTGTGCGCGCGGGTGTCGGGGCCCGTCCGGTTCGATGCCGGATCGGCTGCGACGGCGAGCCGTTCTTCGACGGACGCGCGTGGCAGGTCAGCGTCGCGGTGACCGGCGCATTCGGCGGCGGCGCCACGGTCGACGCCGACCCGAGCGACGGAGTTCTCGACGTGGTCGTTCTCGAGGCAGGCTCGCGAGCGCGGCTCGTCGCCCACGCGTACCGGCTCCGCGCGGGCAGGGTGCGCTCGCAACGCGGCGTGAGCCGGCGCCGCTGCCGGGAAACGGAGATCCGCACGGACGGCGGCTCCGGATTCAACGTCGACGGCGAGCTCGTCGAGGCCGACCGGGCGCGGTGCCGCGTCGAGGCAGGGGCATTCGAGGTAGTCACCGGGTGAAGCCCGAATCCATCCGTCCACCCCACCCGTGGCGCGGCGCGAACGAGACCGCGTGGAAGCGCGCGTGGCGACGGTACGCGGTCCCCGCGGGGTTCGCCGGCGCAGCGCTCGGCTGGTACGCCGCCGACAGCCTCCGGCACCGGCGCGAGGGTGCGTTCGGGTACGACCTCGCCGAGTCGGTCCCGGTCGACTCGCCCGAGTTCCTGCGCGCGGCTGAGGCGCTCACGGGCGCGCCGATCTCGCAAGGAAACGTGGCCGAGCTGCTCATCAACGGCGACCGGATCTTTCCCGCCTTCCTCGAGACGATCTCGGCCGCGGAGCGCACGCTGAACGTTCAGACGTACGTCTACTGGCGGGGCGAGATCGCGCGCGAGGTCGCCGGTGAGATCTGCGCGAAGGCAAAGGACGGCGTCGAGTGCAGGGTCATCCTGGACGCGCTCGGCGCCGCGAAGATGGACCGACGCCTGATCGACGACATGGAGGATGCGGGCGTCCGGGTGATCCGGTTTCGGCCGCCCAAGCCCTACGCGGTGCGGCGGGTCGCCAACCGCACCCATCGCCGCCTCCTGATCGCCGACGGGCGGGTCGGGATGACCGGCGGGGTCGGCATCGCCGCCGAGTGGACGGGAGATGCGCAGGACCCGGATCACTGGCGCGACACCCACGTTCGCGTCCGAGGGCCGGTGGTGCGGGGGATGCAGGGGACGTTCGCGGAGAACTGGCTCGAGGGCACCGGAGAGGTGCTCGCCGGTAAGGACCATCTGCCGGACCTGGAACCGCTCGAGGACGGCGTGCCGATGCAGCTCGTCCGCTCGTCGGCCAAGGTAGGTGACACGAACGTCGAGGCGCTGTACTACCTCGTGATCGCGTCGGCCCAGCACTCGATGGACATCACCGCCGCTTACTTCGTGCCGCGGCCCGCGTTCACCGACGCGCTCACCGAGGCGGCGCGGCGAGGCGTGACCGTCCGCATCCTCGTCCCCGGGCCCCACATCGACAAGAGCCTCGTCCGCGTCGCCGGGCGCGCGGCGTACGCGACGTTGCTCGACGCCGGGGTGAGGATCTTCGAGTACCAGCCGACGATGCTGCACGCGAAGTCGCTCGTCGTGGACGGCACGTGGGCGTCCGTCGGAACCGTCAACTTCGACAACCGCTCGTTTCAGCTCCACGACGAGGCGACCCTGTGCGTGTGGGACGAGGGATTCGCCGGCGAGCTCGGCGACGCGTTCGAGCGCGACCTCGAGCGGTCGCAGGAGATCGAGGCCGGCCGGTGGAACGGTCGTCCCGCCCATCAGCGGGTCGCCGAATCGGCGACGAAGGTCCTGCGGCGGGAGCTCTAGCCGTCATCAAGCGACGCTGCCGCGCGTATCCTGCCCGCGTGCTCGGGCGGATGCGATCTCGTCGAAGCGGGGCTTCCCGGTGGAGGTTCCTGCCGGGTCGCCGCGTGGCGCCCCGCAACCCGGTGCTCGCCGCGCTGGGCCGAGCCGATCAGTCGGCGCTTCGGTTTCTTCGCGCCCGCGGCCACTCCGAGCCGATCGAGTCGACGATGAAGGCGCTTGGCCTCGCCGGCGAGTTCGCCGTCGCGTGGACCGTGATCGGGGTGATCGGGTCCTCGATCGACGAGCGCCGACGGGCGCAATGGCTCGCCGCGGCCGCGACCGGTCCGGCCGCGGTGGGGGTCAATTTCCTCGTCAAGGTGGTCATAGCGCGCGAGCGCCCGCTGATCGAGGAGCACCCGCCCCTCGCTCGTGCGCCGACCAAGCTCTCGTTTCCTTCCGCCCAGGACGTGCTCGCCGGGACGGTCCTCGGCTCCGTCCTCGGGCGCGCGATCCCGGGCCTGGACGGCGACCGTCGCGCGGAGCCTGCGGCCGAGCCGACGTGAAGGTCGGGATCGTCGGCCTGCCCAACGCCGGCAAGAGCACCCTCTTCAACGCCCTGACGCGCGCCGGCGCCGAGACCGCGGTCTACCCGTTCACCACGGTCGATCCGAATGTCGCGGTCGTGGAGGTCCCGGACGAACGGCTCGATGCCGTGGCCGAGGTCGTGGGGGCGAGTCCGGTGGTCAGGGAGACGATCGAGTTTCACGACATCGCGGGGCTGGTGCGCGGCGCGGCCGAGGGCGAGGGGCTCGGCAACCAGTTTCTCGCCGGGATCCGTGAGACCGACGCGATCTGTCACGTCGTCCGAGCGCACACCGACGAGGGGGTGCCCCACCCCGAGGGACGCCTGGATCCCGGGGCGGACATCGAAGCCGTGGAGGCGGAGCTGATGCTCGCCGACCTCGAGCAGGCCGAGGGCCGGTTGGCGAGGGTCGTCAAGCAGGCCGCGTCGGGCGACCCCGAAGCGGGCGCCGAACGGGAGTGGCTCGAGCGCGTGATCGAGGCGCTTGGCCGCGGCGAGCCGGTCAGGAGCGTGCCGGTCCCAGACACCGCAGCCGGCGCGCCGGAGCGCCTCCAGGCGCTCACCTCGAAGCCCGTGCTCTACGTCGCCAACGTCGACGAGGGCGTCGTGGAGGTCCCCGAGGCTGTCTCCGCGCGAGCGCCGCGGAGCGGAGCCGGCGCGGTCGCGATCGCGGCCCGAATCGAGTCCGAGCTCGCGGAGATGGACCGTGCCGAGGCGGACGAGATGCGCCAGGAGCTGGGCCTGCCGGCCGCAGGGCTCGAGCGCCTGATCGGCGCCGCGTACGAGCTGCTCGGCCTGATCACGTTCTTCACGGCGCACGAGGGGTCCGAGGGGCGAGCGCGCAGCCTGCCGCGCGGCGCGACGGCATGGGACGCGGCCGGCAAGGTGCACTCCGACATCCAGTCGGGGTTCGTCCGCGCGGAGGTGATCCCGTGGGACCAGCTCGTCGACGCGGGCGGCTACGCGGCCGCCCGCGAGCGCGCCCTGCTTCGCACCGAAGGGCGCGAGTACGCCGTCCAGGACGGGGACGTGATCACGATCCGAAGCTAGCGTGGAGGACATTCCCGCGACCGGGGCCGAGCAGGCGCACCTCGGTGACGTCGTGGAAGTCGATCGGGATCGCGCCGCCTCCGCTGCCCCCCTTGGGGTAGATCCACATCGGACGCAGGTCCATTCGCCTGCCCTTCGCGGTGATCACCTCCAGCTCGTACCGCCCCGGCTCCGGACGAGCGGACTCGTACACCGTCACGAGCACCCACGACGGGTCACCCTCGTAGCCGAACACCGTCCCGGCACGACGGCCGCCCGCCGCCGACAGCGGCGCGGCGGCGAGGTACTTGCCGTTCGCCACCGCGAGCGTCTCCCGATACCGGTCCGCGAGATCGCGGTCGTCGTCGAACGCGAGCCACATCGCGGACGCCGTCACGAGCGCGGCGACGGCAGCCGCGGCGACCGCGATCAGCGGCGTGCGCCGGCGGCGCTCGGGACGCTCGGAGCGCTGCTCGAGCTCGTCCAGCACGCGCGACTCGAACCCGACCGGCGGCTCCTGGGTCGGGGCGAGCAGGAGCAGGTCGTCGGCTACGCTCGACAGCTCCTCGAGATGGCGCCGGCACGCCGGGCACGCGAGGAGATGCTCGAGCACGCGCGCGCGCTCGTCACCGACCGCGATCCCGAGCGCGAGCTCGGGGGCCAGCGCACGAACCTCCTCGCAGCTCGGCCTATCGCTCATCGGTCACCTCCAGCTCGCCGCGCAGCTTCAGCATCGCGCTGCGGATGCGGGACTTCGTGGTGCCCAGCGGTGCACCCTCCATCTCGCTGATCTCGTGCGCGGTGAAGCCCCACAACGCGGCCATCAGCAAGGCCCGGCGCTGCTCGGCGGGAATCGTGGCGAGGGCATCGCGAAGCGCCGCGACCTCCTCCCGGGCGCCGCCGCCCGGGTCCTCCGGCGGTCGCATGAACAGCGCTTCCTTGGCAGCCAGCGCGTCGGGGTCGATCGGCTCTCCGCGCCTCACCCGCAGGTGATCGATCGCGAGGTTGCGGGCGATCGACAGGAGCCACGTCTCGACGCGTCCCCGGCGTCGATCGTAGGCGCCGGCGTGCCGCCACGCCCGCAGCAGCGCCTCCTGTGCGATCTCCTCGGCCACCGCGGCGTCGCCCACGAGCGTGTAGGCGAGCCCGTACACGCGCGACTGGAACCGTCGCACGAACGAGGCGGCGGCCTCGCGGTCGCCCGAGGCTAGCCCGGCCAGAAGCGCTTCGTCTGAGGGTGACCACACCATGATGGAATACGGCCCGTCGCAGCGGCGAGATTGCTCACGTCGAAACGCTCGGCGCTCGCAATCCCTGACGCCCTTTTACCCGTATCACCGGGTAACGGTAGCCAGCCGAAAGGAGACGACCGTGCCCAGATCCCACCGCACCGTCTTAGGCGGCCGGCGCGCACGCTGGAGCGCGGTCGCGATCCTCGCCGTGGCCGCCTCGATCGGCATCGCGGCGTGCGGCGGCGATGACGACGACGACGAGAGCGCCGGGACCACGGCTCCCACCGAGGAGACGACCGCCGCGGGCGGCGGCGGCGGCGAGACGGTCAAGGTCTCGGCCACCGACTTCAAGTTCGACCCCTCGGATCCCGCAGTGGCGCCCGGTGAGGTGACGTTTGACGTCACCAACGACGGCGAGACGCTCCACAACCTCGAGGTCGAGGGGCCGAGCGGTGAGGCCGAGCTTCCCGAGGACCTCCAACCCGGCGACTCCGGCTCGCTCGCGGTCGACCTCAGCGAGGCCGGGACGTACAAGTTCTACTGCCCGGTCGGCAACCACGAGGAACTCGGGATGGTCGGCGAGGTGACGGTCAAGTGACGCTCGCGCCGGGGAGTCTCCACTGAGGCGGGACTGAGGCGGGACGGCGGCGTAGCGCCGCGGGGCCCCTCCCTTGCCCCGCGGCGCACGCCGCATTACGCGGCGGATTCTCGAGAGCTGACCGCCGCCTCGATCGAGGCCGGCTCGAGCTCCTGGAGCGAGCCGAGCACCACGTCCGCCGCGTCGAGCGCGTGGTCGGCCGGCGGGAAGGTGCGGTTCGGGATCGCGACGACTCCGAGCCCCGCGGCGCGCGCCGCGAGCAAGCCGTTGGTCGAGTCCTCGATCGCCACGGCCCTCGAAGGCTCGACCCCGAGGCGGGCCGCGGCCTCGAGATACACGTCGGGGGCGGGCTTACCCCTCCCGACCTCCTCCGAGGACACCGTGACCGCGAACCGGTCGGCGATCCCGGCGCGCTCGAGGGCAAGGTCGATGATCGAGCGGTTGGACGACGACGCAAGCCCGAGCGGCCAACGCTCGGCGATCCGCGACACCGCCTCGACGGCGCCCGGGATCAATGGCAGCTCGCGCCGGTACTCCTCCGCGACGAGCCGGGCGACCTCCTCGGAGATCTCTTCCGGCAGCAGCGGGACCCCGAGTTCCTCGCTCATGTAGCGGGACCACTCGTTCGAGCTCATACCCATCATGTCCCGCTGGGCGTTCGGGTGCCACCGGCCGCCGCGCTCGCGCGCGAACTCTTCGCGGACCCGATCCCACACCTGCTCGGAGTCGACGAGCACGCCGTCGAGGTCAAAGATCACCGCCTCGGGCGCGCTCATCCGACCATCTCTCGCAGGCGCGGCGCGACCTCCGCGCCGAGGCGGCGGATCTCGCCGATCGGGTCCTCGCCGGGCGTGACGACAACCAGCGTCGTGAAGCCGAGCGCGGTCACGATTCGCGCGAGCTGATCGGCCCATCCTCCGGGATCGCCTGCCGGCGCGGGAACGTTCACCGCGCGCTCGATCTCGGCTGGATCGCGGCCGGCGGCCCTCGCTCCCTCGTCGATCGCCGCCTGCATCCTCGGCGCTTCTTCGGCGGTCATGCCGGTGCCCAGGCTGGGGAGCCACCCGTCACCGAGCCGCCCGGTCAGCCTCAGCATCCGCGGGCCGAGCGCTCCGACCCAGATCCCGATCGGGTGCGCGGGCCGAGGACCGGGCTTCGCCCCGTTGACCCGGTAGTGCTTCCCCTCGAAGTTCACCGTGCGGTCCCCGGACCAGAACGCGCGCAGGATCGCGATCGCCTCCTCGAGCGCGTCAACGGCCTCGCGCGGCGTGCGCCGAGGGCCGCCCATCCCCTCGATCGCGTCCCAGAACGCGCCGGCGCCGAGGCCCAGCTCCACCCGGCCGCCGCTAAGGACGTCGAGCGAGGCCGCGGACTTGGCGAGCACCGACGGGAGGCGAAGCGGGAGGTTGATGACGTCGGGAACGAGGCGCAACCGCTCCGTACGCCCCGCCGCGTACGCGAGCAGCGTCCACGTGTCGAAGAAGCGCCGCTGATAGGGATGGTCCTGCACGCCGATGAGGTCGAGCCCGGCGTGGTCGGCGGCGACGATCTGCTCGATCGTCGAGTCCGGGTCGGTCGCGTCGGGCACCACGAAGATCCCGAGCTTCACGTCCATCGCTGCTCCTACTCGATCGGCGACCCCGCCTCGCTGGACACCGTAACGTGGATCGCGCTCGGCTCGACCGCGTAGTCGATCACCGCGAGAGCCTGGAGGCGGTCGAGCACGAACTGGAACGCGGCCGCGTGCTCCTCGCTGTCGTAGTCGCGCAGGATGTCGAACGACCATCCGGTCGTGTGAAGCGAGTAGGCGTCGCTCGCCTCGGGGTTGCGCTGGCCGAGCGCCCGCTGGTATTCACGGTCGCGCACCGCGCTCGTGACGATCAGGCTCCCGGCGCCACCGTTCAGCTCGCGCACCCACGCCGCCATCAGCGTCAGGACCTCGAGCGCCTCGGGCCGCAGGGCCCGGTAGAGGGCCCGGTCGGCGTCGAGCTTCGGTGCGGCCTCGCCGAGCTGATCGCCGACGACGTAGCCGAGCTCATCACCGCCGGGCAGGGGAGCGAGGTCGCCATCGCGCCACGCGCTCGCGAGCTCCCCGGGGTCGTCGAACACCTCGGTCTCCGCACGGGGGTGGAACACCTCCTCGGCAGTGTCCTTCGCGGCGTGCAGCCGCTCGAGGCGGCGCAGCTCGACGCGATCCTCGCGATACAGGCGCATGATCTCGCGCGACGCGAGCACCTTCCAGTAGTACTCGCTCGACTCGTCACCGAACCCCGCGAGCAGGTCCCAGGCCTCGGGATGGGTGTTCGGCGAGGAGTCGAAGAACAGCTGCGCGTAGGTGAGCTCGTCCTCGGCGACCACATCGCCGACGGGCTCGCTCGAGCCGGTGTACGCGTGGATCACGTTCTCGAGATTGCCGATCCCCATGTGGTAGGACTCGACCGCGAGGTCCTCGGCGCCGAATCGCTCGCGCGCGAGAGCGAGATAGCGCACCGCTCCGTCGAGCGCCTTGCGGGGATCGAATCGCTCGTCGACGCGCGCCCGCTCGGCGAGCAGCCGCTCCACCCGACCGGTCTCTCCCCGCCTGAGCGCGCGACGCGCCTCGACGGTCAGCTTGCGGCTGCGCTCGAGGTCGACCCTCATCCCCAGCAGCGCCGTCCCGGTCGAGGCGACGATCTGGACGAGGCCCGACGCCAGCTCGGGGTCCCGGCCGGCGATCACCTCGGGGCGCCCGGCGGACTCCAGGAACACGATCGCCTCGAGCAGGTCGGGATCGGTCTCCGTGCCGGCGGTCGCGGTCTCGATCTCGTCTCGGAACCGAGCCACCCGCTGCGCCGTCGCGACCGCGCCCTCGGGGCTGTTCGCGTACACGACGTGGGACAGCCCGGCGATCGCCCGGGCCTCGAACGCGTCGCGGCTCGCCGGATCGTAGGCGTAACGCTCGGCGGCCGACTCGGGCGACACCGCGGGCGAGTCTCCCTCGCCGATGCCGAACGCGGACGCGAGCCCGATCAGCGCCACGACAGCCGCGGCCGCCAGCGCGAGGACGCCGAGCGCAGTCCTTCCCCGCCTCATCTAGAGTCATGTTAGGTTCACCGCGTGAGGAGCGAGGCCCGGTTTCCGGAGCTCGACCGGAAGGCCGGTCACTACGAGAGCTTCTACATCAAGGCCTGCCGTCCCGAGGGAGGACTCGGCGTGTGGATCCGCCACACGGTCCACAAGCGCCCGGGCGCCGAACCGACGGCGTCTGTGTGGTTCACGCTGTTCGACGCCGAGGCTCCCGGCCCCGTCGCGGCGAAGTCGACCTTCCCCGCCGCCGAGCTCTCCGCGGGATCCGGCGCCTACATCCGCGTCGACGGCGCGGCGCTGGAGCCGGGTCGAGCGCGCGGGGAGATGCGGGTCGAAGGGCTGGAGGCGAGCTGGGATCTCAACTTCAGCGACGAGTCCGAGCCGCTTCGCCACCTTCCGTACGGGTGGATGTATCGCGCGCCGCTCCCCCGAACGAAGTTCCTCAGCCCGCACCCGAACGCGACCTACGCCGGCCGGTTACGCGTCGGCGACCGGGAGATCGACCTCGACGGGTGGCCGGGGATGATCGGACACAACTGGGGCGCCGAGCACGCCGAGCGCTGGACCTGGGTGCAAGGGCGGCTGGATGGCGGGAGCGACAGCTACTTCGACATCGCGGCGGGCCGGATCAAGCTCGGCCCGTGGACGACGCCGTGGGTGGCGAACGGCCTGCTGGCGCTCGACGGCGAGCAGCACCGGCTCGGTGGGCTCGACCGGGTGCGGAGCACCGAGATCGAGGACGCGCCGACGAGCTGCGGCTTCGCGCTCACGGGCAAGGACATCGCCGTGCGCGGCCGGGTGATGTCCGAGGCGCGCAACTTCGTCGCGTGGGTCTACGCCGACCCCGCCGGCGGCGAGCACAACACCCTCAACTGCTCGATCTCGGACCTCGAGCTGACCGTCGAGCGCCCGGGGCGCGAGCCGCGCACGCTCGAGAGCCGCGGCGCTGCCGCGTACGAGATCGGGATGAAGGAGACCGACCACGGAATCCTGGTTCAGCCCTACCCGGACGGGTAGCTTCTCCCTACAGAGGCAACGCAGATCCGAAGGAGGACACCGTGGGAGCCGAGCAGCTGACGAACGCCCTTAGCAGCACCGACGAGATCGAGCTCACGGTCACCGGGCGACGGTCCGGTCGTGAATCCACCCGGCCGGTGTGGTTTGTCGGGGAAGGCGAGAGCCTCTACCTGGTCCCGGTCACGGGTTCGGACAGCGACTGGTACAGGAACATCGTCAACACGCCGGCGATCCGGGTCTCCGCCGGGGATGCCGAGCTCAGCACGACCGCGATTCCGATCGCCGATCAGGCTCGGGTCGACCAGGTGGTCGACCGCCTCAGAGAGAAGTACGGCGCCGACCGGGTGAAGGCCTACTACCCGAAGCTCGACGCCGCGGTGGAGGTCCCGCTCACCTCTTCCTAGCCACTACGCTGGAGGTAGAGCGAAGCGAGGAGGCGAAGCATGGCGACGGAGACGATTCAGGCGGCGGACCACGAGCTGCTGATCGGAGGCGAGCGGGTCGAGACCGGGGAGTGGTCCGAGGTCCACAGCCCCTACGACGGCACGGTGGTCGGGCGAGTCGCCAAGGCCGATGCCGAGGTTCTCGACCGCGCCGTCTCCGCGGCCGGCGACGCATTCGCCGCCGGCGATTTTCCGCAGCACGAGCGCGCGTCAGTGCTCGAGCGCGCCGCCGCGCTCGTCGCCGACCGCGAGGACGAGCTCACGATCGCGATCGCCGCCGAGGCCGGCAAGCCGGTGAAGACTGCTCGCATCGAGGCTCAGCGGTGCGCGGGCACGCTCGCGTACTCGGCGATCGTGGCGCGCACGCTTACCGGCGAGACGGTTCCGATGGAGGGCTCGGCGAGCGGCGCCGGCAAGCTCGGGATCGTGATCAGGGTGCCGTACGGGATCGTCGGCGCCATCACCCCCTTCAACTTCCCCCTCAACCTCGTCGCCCACAAGATCGGCCCCGCTATCGCGGGCGGGAACGCCGTCGTCCACAAGCCCGCGGGCCAGACGCCGATCTCCGGGATCAAGCTCGCCGAGGCGCTGGTCGACGCCGGGCTTCCCCCGGGATGGCTGAACGTCGTGTGCGGCTCTGGCTCGGAGATCGGCGGCGCGCTGGTCGAGGACGAGCGCGTGAGCGCGATCAGCTTCACCGGCTCGGCTCCCGTCGGCTGGGACATTCGCGCCAAGGCCCCGCGCAAGAAGGTCAACCTCGAGCTCGGCTCGACGGCGCCGCTCGTCGTGAACGAGGACGGCGACTGGGCGGCGGCCGCCGACAAGGCGAAGCTTCACGCGTACTCCCACGCCGGCCAGAGCTGCATCTCGGTGCAGCGGATCCTCGTCCACGAGGCGATCGCCTCCCCCTTCGTGGAGCGCTTCGTCTCCAACGTCGAGAGCCTCGTCGTCGGCGACCCGATGGACCCCGACACCGACGTCGGGCCGCTGATCTCGCACGGGGACCGTGACCGCGTCAAGGAATGGATCGACGAGGCGGCCCAGAGCGGCGGCGAGGTCCTCACCGGCGGCGAGCTGACCGACGACGATCGCTGCCTCGAGCCGACCGTGATCCGCGAGCCCCCACCCGATGCGCGCGTGTGGTGCGACGAGATCTTCGGCCCTGTCGCCACGCTTAACTCGTTCGGCTCCTTCGAGGAAGCGATCGAGATGGCGAACGACGCCCGCTTCGGGCTCCAGGCCGGAGTGTTCACCAGCGACGTCGGGCTGGCGCTCGACGCCGGCCGCCGGCTCGAGTTCGGCGCCGTGCTGATCAACGAGGTGCCGACGTTCCGGGCCGACCAGATGCCCTACGGCGGCGTGAAGGAGTCGGGAAACACGCGCGAGGGCCCGGCGTACGCCGTCCGCGAGCTCACCGAAGAGCGACTGATAACGCTCCAGGGCTGAGCTAGTACCTACGTGGGCTGCGCCGGGCCTGGCGGCTCCGAGCTCCCGCCCGCCGGCTCGGCCAGCGGGCCGACGGGACCGGTCGGCGCCCAGCCACGCTGCATCCGCACCAGGACGAGCAGCCCGACGAGTCCGGCGAGCGCCGAGAGTCCTCCCGCGTAGGCAAGGGTGCCTCGGGCACCGATCGCCGCGACGAGAAGCCCGCCCGCTGCGAACGCGCCGAGCTCGGCGGTGTTGCGGATCCCGTTGTAGGCGGCGAACGCCCGCCCGTGGAGCCGGTCGGGTACGCGGACATGAATCAGGCTGCGGAACATCACGTTCTTGAGGCCGTGCGCGAGGCCTCCCATGAACGAGCAGGCGAGGAAGAAGCCGAAGCTGAGCCACAGCGCCGGCAGGGCGAGGCCCGCTCCCTGGACGGCCACAGCGGCGAGCCCCGTCGCCGCCACGGCGCCGGCCGCGATCCGCCGTGACAGCAGCATGGCGCCGAGCGCCATGCCGACGGTCCAGATCGAGAGCATGAGGCCATAGCCGAGGTCCCCCTTGCCGAGAACATCCTCGACGAAGAACAGCTCCCCCACCCACACGGCGGACATGAACAGCAGCGCGGCGAAGGCGACGAACATCGCCAACGACAGGACCCTGTCCCCGAACAGGAACACGATCCCGTCACGGGCACGCGGGGCGCGCTCGGACTCCTGCTGCTCGCTGGGATCCCGCCGCACCCGCAGTGCGAGGGCGGCGCACGCAACCGCGGCGAACGTCGCGGCGTCGACGAGCATCGCGAGCTCGAGCCCTCCGAGCGAGAACAACACGCCGCCGAGCACCGGCCCGATCCCGAACCCGATGTAGCGCGCGGTCTCGACGTGGCCGTTCGCCTCCTGGATGCGCCCCCCTGCAAGCGGCGGGACGAGGGCGAACTCGGCCGGCTGGGAGACCGCGAACACAACGCCGAGCAGCGCGGTGAGCGCGAGCACCGGCGCGGTCCCGGTCGCGAAGCCGAGGACGGCGGCGATAACCGCTCCAAGCGCCGAGACCCCGGCCAGCAGACGCGTCGCCTCGAGGCGATCGACCAGCAGGCCCGCGTGGCCGGCGACCGCGACCGAGGGGCCGAACAGGCATATCCACAGGGCCGCCACCGCGAATCCGGAGTCGGTCATCTCCTTGACGTGGAGCCCGAGCGCGACGATCGCGACCCAGTCGCCGAGCGCCGACAGCCCCACCGACCCGGCGACCAGTGCGAAGTCTCGGTTTCGAAGCAGGTTCCCTCCCGCCATCAGGAGGAACCTATCTACCGATCGAATCCGTGTTCGCCCACGAGTCGGACGAAGTGGGCGCCAACGATGGTTTGCCGCCGGACAAGGCCGTTTTCGCCGTAGTCGAACCGCGCAACGTCCTCCCTGCCCCCTCGTCCGACGGGGTGCACCAGGCGGCCACCCGGCGACAGCTGCTCGGCTAGCGGAGCGGGTACAACCGGATGCGCCGCGGTGACCACGATCGCCTCGAAGGGCGCCCGGTCAGGGAGCCCCCGCGTCCCGTCACCGACGATCACCTCGACGTCGTGGGCGCCGTGGTGGGCGAGGTTCCGGCGCGCCGCGTCGGCGAGGTCGGGAAAGCGCTCGACGCTCCACACCTCCGCCGACAGCTCGGCGAGCAGCGCCGTCTGGAACCCGTATCCCGTGCCCACCTCGAGGACCCGCTCGCTTCCGGCTAGCTCCAGCGCCGCCACCATTTTTGCGACCAGGGACGGTTGGGTCGTCACCTGGCCGCGAGGGATCGGGACCGGCTCGTCGAGGTAGGCTCGCCGCGCCATCTCCTGCGGGACGAACCCGGCGCGCGGGACGCGCGCCAGCGCGTCGAGCACTCGCTCGTCGCGAACGCCGCTGGCGGCGACGACTCTGACGAGGTCGCGCTGAGTCGGGGTGCGAGCTACGAGCCGAGGACCGAGCGCATCATCCCTGCGAGCCCGCGCGATTCGCCGCGCTTCTCGAGATAGCACTGGTGATACTCCTCGGCGCGCCAGAATCCGGTCGCGGGCTCGATCGATGTCGCGATCGGCTTGCGGTGGTTCTTCTGCACCCGCTCCTTGGAGGCCTTCGCCGCGGCCTCCTGCTCGGGCGTGTGGAAGAAGATCGCCGAGCGGTACTGGCTGCCGACGTCCGGCCCCTGGCGATTCACCTGGGTCGGGTCGTGCATCTCCCAGAACCGATTCAGCAGCTCCTCGTAGGAGATCTGATCGGGGTCGAACTCGATCTGGGTCACCTCGGCGTGCCCGGTGGTCCCGGTGCAGACCTGCTCGTAGGTCGGGTTGTCGACGTGTCCGCCCTCATAGCCGACCTGTGTGTCGATGACACCCGGCAGCGCCTTGAGCTCCATCTCGGGCTGCCAGAAGCATCCCGCACCGAAGGTCGCCTTCTCCGTCCTTGCCACGTTGCCTCCGTTCCTCGAAATCTCTCTCACAATTGATGGTAGCCATGCTGAAAGTGTCGATTGGAGCCGCCGTTGTTACGGCGATCATGCTGTGGGCCGCGAGCCCGGTCGGCGGCGCGGGGCCGCTCGCGTGGGTCGCGCTCGTCCCCGTCGCGACCGTCGTCCTGTCGGCTCCGGGCACGCGTGCGGCGCGCCTCGCCGTCCCGCTCGCCTACGCCCTGTACCTCGAGCTTCTGCTCGTGCCGGCGCTGCCGTTCGGGATCGCCTCGGGGCAGTGGGGCGACGCGACTCTCCCGGTGATGGTCGGGGACTCTCCCGTCCTGGCGGTCGCGCTCCTGGCGATCCCTCTCTTCGGCGCTCTCCTTTACCTGATCCGGTTCGGGGAGCCGTGGGGCGCGGAGCTGCTCGGCCCGCGCCTGTCGATGGCTGCCGCCGTGCTCATGCCTGCGCTGGCGTGGACGGGGCTCGATCTCCTGCGCGCGAAGCTCGAGCCAGGCGGGTCGTGGGGCCCCCTGTTCCTGTCTCAGGTCGACACCTCTGGGGCGGACCTCGCGGCGCTGGGTGGACCGTGGCTGGTCACGCTCGCGATCGTCGCGGTCAACTACGGACTCGCGCTCGCCCTCGTTCGCCGCCGTCCCGCGCCGGCGCTTGTTCCGGTCGTCGCAGTCGCCGCGGCGCTCGCGCTCTCGGCCGCGGCCGACGACGAGCCCTCCGGCCCGCCTGTCGCCGTTGCCGCGGTCCAGCCCGGGTACGACACGGCGGAGGAGGAGACCGAGCCGCGGCTGCTGCGCCACTGGCACGCCGGCGAGTTCAACCTCGCGGCGCGCGATCTGTTTCGCGACCTCGGCGGACTCACCCGGCGCGCAGCGCGCGAGGACGCCAAGATTGTCGTGTGGCCCGAGGCGGTCACGTTCGTCGACCTCGAAGAACGTCGCGGGGCGCGAGCGGCGCTGCGTCGGATCGCGCGCGACAGCGGTGTCACGATCGTGGCCCCGTACTTCGACCACGCGTCGCGGAGCAGCGCGGCGATCGCCGCGTCACCGCATGGCGCGCTCACGAGCCCGCGCCCGAAGCAGCGGCCGATGTGGTTTCTAGGCGAGCGCGCCGCCGGCACGGAGCCGCGAACCCTTCCCGCCGCAGACCGTGAACTCGGCACCCTGCTCGGGGTCGACGTCCAGGACCCAAATGTGGGGCGCGCGCTCTCGGACGCCGGCGCCGAGATCGTTACCTCCAGCACTCACGACTGGGCCCAGCTCGCGACGCAGCACCGGGCGCTCGCAGCGCTCGGGGCGAAGGCCTCGGGCGTCCCAGTCGTACGCGCGGACTGGCGCTACGGGTCGGCGATCTACGGTCGCGATGGCGCGGTGGTGGCCGACGCGGGCGAGGGCCGCGCCCGGACCGTGCTCGTCGCCGAGGTCGCCGCCGGGAGCCCGACGCCGTACGCGCGCCTGGGTGACGCGATCGGCTGGATCGCACTCGCGGCCGCCGCGATCGGGTGGCTCGCCGCCGCGGCCGCTAATCGTGGGGACGCGCGAGCTTTCGGTGGTCGAGCGCCTCGTCGAGAATCTCCTCGTCCACGCCCATCTCCCGTGCCACCTCGCGCAGATGGCGTCCGGTCTCCGCCGCCTCCCTGACGATCTCTGTCGCCTTGTCGTAGCCGATGTGGAGGTTGAGCGCGGTGGCTGTCGCGAGGGTGGCCTCGGCGTGGCGCTCGTTCATCTCGACATTGGCCTCGACGCCCCTCACGGCCTTCTCGTCGAGCAGCCGCGCCGCGGCCGTGAGCAGGGTGATCGAGTCGAACAGGTTGCGGGCGATCACCGGCACCCGCACGTTGAGCTCGAACTGGCCCTGTGAACCCGCGATCGTGATCGCGGCATCGTTCCCGATCACCTGGTCGCCGACCTGGATCACGACCTCCGGGACCACCGGGTTGACCTTGCCGGGCATGATCGAGGAGCCCTTCTGGAGCTCCGGGAGTCGCAGCTCGCCGAGCCCGGCGCGCGGCCCCGACCCCATCAGCGCGAGGTCGTTGGCGATCTTGATCAGGGACACCGCGACCACCTTGAGCGCGCCGGAGAGCTCGACCAGGGCGTCGCGGTTGGCCTGCGCCTCGAACCGGTCAGCGGGAGGCCGGATGCGCAGGCCCGTCGCCACCGAGAGCCTCTCGCGCACGCGCTCGGCGAAGTTCGGGTGGGTATTGAGCCCGGTGCCGGTCGCGGTGCCGCCGAGCGGGATCTGCGCGACTCGCTCGAGCGTGCCGCGAACGCGATCCGCCCCGAGGCTCACCTGCGCCGCGTATCCCCCGAACTCCTGACCGAGCGTCACCGGCACCGCGTCCATGAGGTGCGTGCGCCCGGCCTTCACGACCTCGGCGAACTCGTCCGCCTTCGCCGCCAGCGCCTCGGCCAGGCCGTCGAGCGCCGGGAGCAGGCCCTCGGTCACCTCCCCGATCGCCGCGAGGTGGACCGCTGACGGGAACACGTCGTTCGAGGACTGCCCCATGTTCACGTGGTCGTTGGGATGCGCAGGGTCACCCGCGAGGCTGGCGATCACCTCGTTCGCATTCATGTTCGAGGAGGTCCCCGAACCGGTCTGGAAGACGTCGATCGGGAACTGGTCGTCGTGCTCGCCCTCCCAGACCGAGTCGGCGGCCGCGGCAATCCGCTCCGCAAGCTCAGCGTCGAGCAGTCCAAGCTCCCCGTTGACCTGCGCGGCCGCGGCCTTGATCAGGCCGAGCCAGTGGATCACCGGCGCCGGGATCGGCTGGCCCGAGACGGGAAAGTTCTCTATCGCCTTACTCGTCTCAGTGCCCCATAGCTCGGTAGCGACGTCCGCTTCCATCGATCCCAGGCTATCTAGCCCGTCTCCTGTCCGGCGGCGTAGCCCTTACCGAACGCGCGCTCGAAGCTCGCCGGAAGCGGCTTTTCACTCTGGTTGAAGCGCGCCGCCGCGTCGAGCCGCCGAAGGAGATCGGTGTGGATGCCGCCTCCCTCGGCGGCGCCCTGCTGCACGGCGCCGATCAGGTACCCGAGCTGGACGGTGGCTTCGCCTGAGTGGTCGCGCCGCGCCTCGGAGTTGAGCTGCGTCGCCGCGGCAATCATCTGCTCGCCGGCCTGTCCCAGCTCCGCCGGGTCCTGGTCCGCCGGGACGCAGTCGCTGATCGGCGTCGAGCCCTCGAGCAGCACGGGCTCGGGTGCAGCGCGAAGCGCATCCAGATAGACGTCGGGGCTGGCGAGGCACGCAGTCGGCGTCTCGGCCTCCTCCTCGCCGCAGCCCGCCAGCGCGGCTAGCGCGAGCGCCGCAATCGCGAGACCGCGACGCGGCAACCTGCCCGGGGCCGAGATCACGAGAGCAGGCTATCGGCGGGCATTACGCTTGCCGCATGGAGAGCGTCGCAAAGGTCCTGCTCGGCCTCGCCTTGCTGCTGGCGGTCGTCGGCGGCGGCCTGCTGCTCGCGTCGAAGCTCGGCCTCGAGCGGCTCCCCGGGGACATCGTGGTGAAGCGCGACGGGTTCACCCTCTACGCGCCGATCGGGCTGATGATCGTGCTCAGCATCGCGCTGACGATCGTCCTCAACCTGATCTCGCGCGACTAGCCACTCCTAGAATCCGCTGACCATGGCGCGCTACCGCCCCGTCGATCCGAAGCAGCGCTTCCCCGAGCTCGAGGAGCGGATCCTGGAGCGGTGGCGGGATCGCGACGTGTTCCACCGCTCGCTCGCGCAGCGCGCCCACGCGCCAACCTGGAGCTTCTACGAGGGGCCGCCGACCGCGAACGGACGGCCCGGCGCGCACCACGTGCTGTCGCGCGTGTTCAAGGACATCTACCCGCGCTTCAGGACGATGCGCGGGTACCGCGTGCCGCGCAAGGCCGGGTGGGACACCCATGGGCTCCCGGTCGAGCTCGAGGTCGAGAGGGAGCTAGGGATCAGCTCGAAGGCCGACATCGAGGCATACGGGATCGCCGAGTTCAATGACCGCTGCCGCGAGTCGGTGTTCCGCTACGTCGAGGACTGGAACCGGCTCACCGAGCGGATCGGGTTCTGGATCGACCTCGACGACCCCTACGTCACACTGGACAACACCTACATCGAGTCGGTGTGGTGGTCGCTGCGGCGGATCTGGGACGACGGGCGGCTGTACGAGCGCAACGGGGTCGTCCCCTACTGCCCCCGCGACCAGACGACGCTGTCCTCGCACGAGGTGGCGCAGGGCTACAAAGACGTCCAGGACCCGTCGGTGTACGTGAAGCTGCCCGTCACCGAGGTCCCGCCGAGCGCCGAGATCCCGGAGAGCCCGCTGCGCGCGGGCGATCGCCTGCTCGTGTGGACGACTACGCCGTGGACGCTGATTACGAATGCGGCTGTTGCGGTCGGCCCGGAGATCGAGTACGTGCGGGCGCGGGTCCCGGGCTCGGACGAGGTGTATGTGCTCGCGGCGGACCTCGTCGAGCGCGTGCTCGGCGAGGGAGCCGAGGTGCTCTCCCATCTTCCGGGCTCGGCGCTCGCCGGTGTCGCCTACAAGCCCCCCTTCTCCTACATCACCGACTACGGCCCCCGCGGGCACACCGTGCTCGAGGCCGACTTCGTCACCACGTCCGAGGGAACGGGCCTGGTGCACACGGCGATCGCGTTCGGCGAGGACGACTTCCGGCTCGGGGAGCAGTACGGGATCAAGCTCCAGAACCCGGTGCGCCCCGACGGCACTTTTGACGAGCGGATCACGGACTTCGAGGGCCGGTTCGTGAAGGACGCCGACGAGGACATCGTCGAGGCTCTGCGCGAGCGAGGGCTGTTGCTTCGCGCCGAGACCTACGAACACGCCTACCCGCACTGCTGGCGATGCGACACGCCGCTGCTCTACTACGCGAAGTCGAGCTGGTACATCCGCACCACCGAGGTCCGCGACCGGATGCTCGCGGAGAACGAGCAGATCGACTGGCACCCGGAGCGCATCAAGCACGGGCGGTTCGGCAAGTGGCTCGAGGGGAACGTCGACTGGGCACTCTCGCGCGAGCGCTACTGGGGCACGCCGCTGCCGGTCTGGGAGTGCGCGAGCGCGGAGTGCGAGGAGCGCTTCTGCGCCGGGTCGATCGATGAGCTGCGCGAGCGCGGAGGCGAGGTCCCCGACGACCTCCATCGTCCCTACATCGACGACGTGGTGATCCCGTGCACCGCGTGCGGCGGGGAGATGCGGCGTGTCGCGGAAGTGATCGACGCATGGTTCGACTCGGGCTCGATGCCGTTCGCCCAATTCCACTACCCGTTCGAGGGCAAAGACGAGTTCGAGCAGCGCTTCCCGGCCGAGTTCATCTGCGAGGCGATCGACCAGACCCGCGGCTGGTTCTACTCGCTGCTCGCGGTCTCGGTCCTGCTGTTCGACACCACGAGCTACCGCCACTGCGTGTGCCTCGGGCTGATCCTCGACCCCGAGGGACAGAAGATGTCGAAGAGCCGGGGCAACGTGGTCGAGCCGAGCGAGGTGATCGACCGCCACGGGGCCGACGCACTGCGCTGGTACTACCTCACCTCGCAGCAGCCGTGGGCCGGCTACCGGTTCTCGGTTGACACCGTCGGCGAGGCGGTGCGCCAGTTCATGCTCACGCTGTGGAACACGTACTCGTTCTGGGTGCTGTACGCGAACGCGGAAGGGATCAACCCTGCGGACCCGCCCGAGGTACCCCGCGACCCGAGCAACCTGGACCGGTGGGCGCTGTCCCGGCTGCAGGGGACGATCCGCGAGGTGACCGACGGGCTCGAGGCGTTCGACTCCACGGCAGCCGGTGGCGCGATCGCCGGCTACGTGGACGAGCTCTCGAACTGGTACGTGCGCCTGTCGCGCAGACGGTTCTGGGAGGGCGACCGTGCGGCGTTCGGGACGCTGCGCCGCTGCCTGCTCGACGTCTCGGCGCTGCTCGCGCCGTTCACCCCATTCCTCGCCGACGAGATCTATCTCAACCTCGCCGGTGGCGAGACCGAGGCGCTCGGCGACGCGCCGGACTCGGTCCACCTGCTCGACTTCCCCGAGCCCGACGAGGGGCTCGAGGACGTGAACCTCGAGCTCGGCATGGCGGCGGTGCGCCGAGCGGTCGAGCTCGGCCGGGCCGCCCGCGCCCAGGCCGGAGTCAAGGTCCGCCAGCCGCTTCGCAAGGCGGTGATCGTCGCCACCGATCGCGAGCGCGAGGAGATCCAGCGGCTTTCGGAGCTCGTGGCCCGCGAGCTCAACGTGAAGGAGATCGAGTTCGTCGCCGAGGAGGCGGAGCTGGTCCGGTACGAGGTGAAGCCCAACTACCGCTCACTCGGTCCCCGGTTCGGGAAGCTGATGCCGCAGGCGGCGGCCGCAGTCGAGGCGCTCGACCCGACCGCCGTCGCCGAGGCCGTCGCAGGCGAGCAGACCATCGGCATCCAGGTGAACGGCACCGAGCACGACATCGAGCCCGACGACGTGTCACTAGTGCTGCGGCCACTCGACGGCTACCAGGTCGAGGCCGAGTCCGGCCGCGCGGTGGCGCTCGCGCTCGATCTCGACGACGAGCTTCGCCGCGAGGGGCTCGCGCGCGAGGTCGTGCACGCCGTCCAGAACGCCCGCAGGGACGCGGGGCTGGAGGTCACCGACAGGATCGAGCTGCGGCTTGGCGGCGACCCGGAATTGCTGGACGCCGCGCGTATACATCAGGACTACGTAGCCGGCGAGACACTCGCGACGTCGCTTTCCTACGACGGGTCCGACGGGCTCGAGACCCGGATCGAGGGCCGCGAGCTGCGAATCGGCGTCAGCGCGACGCGCTGACTACGCGAGCGCCGGCTCGAGCTCGGCCTCGAGTCGCTTCTTCGGCAGCGCCCCGATCACCTTCTTGACCTCCTGGCCGCCCTTGAACACGATCAGGGTCGGGATCGAGAGCACCTCGTACTGCGCCGCGGTCTGCTGGTTGTCGTCGACGTTGAGGCTGACGACTCGCAGATCGTCCCGCTCGCTGTCGATCTCCTCGAGGATCGGATGGACGACGCGGCACGGACCACACCAGGGTGCCCAGAAGTCGACCAGCACCGCGGTCTCGGAGTCGAGGACCTCGGACTGGAAGTTTGCGTCGGTCACATCGGGGAGCTGTCCGGGCATTGCCTCTCCTGTCGGGTGATCGCTAAACGGGCGACGAACAAGCGTCGCTATAAAAAGTATAGTACCGCGGCTGGTGGTGGCTCAGCCACGCCCCCGGAAGCGCATCCCGGGGACCCGCATCGCGGCCTCGAGCACAATCGAGCCGGTCATCTTCGATTCCCCCACCCGGCGGTCCCGAAACGTGATCGGCACCTCGACGATCCTCATTCCGGCCTCTCGCGCCCGGTAGGTCATCTCGACCTGGAACGCGTACCCGTGCGAGTGAATCGACGCGAGGTCGATCGCGTCGAGTGCCGCGCGCCGCCAGCACTTGAATCCGCTCGTCATGTCGTGGACCCGGATCCCGAGCACCATCCGGGCGTACCGGCTCCCCCAGCGGCTGATCGCGACCCTCCCGTAGCCCCAGTCGGTCACGCGTCCGCCCTCGGTGTAGCGCGACCCGACCACGAGATCGGCCTCGTCCGTGGCGGCGATCAAGCGCGGCAGCTCGGCTGGATCGTGGGAGAAGTCGGCGTCCATCTGGACCACCAGCTCGGCCCCTCCCTCGAGTGCGGCGCCGAGGCCGGCGATGTAGGCGGGACCGAGCCCCCCCTTG
This sequence comes from uncultured Thermoleophilia bacterium, assembly GCA_963756745.1. Lineage (GTDB taxonomy): Bacteria > Actinomycetota > Thermoleophilia > Solirubrobacterales > 70-9 > DASPWW01. The sequence goes on along the minus strand of CAVWOU010000012.1, from coordinate 39,232 downwards.
CCAGGCCTGTGCAGCACGGACACGTCGTCGAGCTCGGCGGCGAGGCGGCCGGCGACCTCGCCGGTCCCGTCCGGGGAGCCATCGTCGACGACCAGCACGTGCCGAGACGCGGGCAGGTTGTCGCGAGTGGCGCGAACCACCGGCTCGATGGTCTCGGCCTCGTTGTAGGTCGGAAGGACCACCCAGACAGGCGAAGGGGTGCTCACATCACTCGAGGTTCGCGCGCGGCCCAAAATCAGCTTCCCCGCCCACCCACACCCTTGTAGAGCCGCGCGCTCACGGTCGCGAATAAGTTAGGGGTATGCGGAACGCGGAGATCGCCAACGCGCTTTCCGAGCTAGGCACGCTGTACGAGCTCGACGGGGCGGTGCGCTACCGGGTGATCGCCTACCGCGAGGCGGCCCGAGTGATCCGCGACAGCCCGGTTTCGGTCGAGGAGCTCGCCAGGGAGGGCCGCGCGACCGAGCTCCCCGGCGTCGGCAAGACGCTGCAGGAGAAGATCGTGGCGCTCGTCGACACCGGCTCGATTCCGGCCGCCGACAAGCTCAAGGAGCGCTTCCCGACCTCGCTTATCGAGGTCACCTATGTCCCGGGGCTCGGAGCGCGGACCGCCCGGCGGCTGCACGACGAGCTCGGGATCGAGAGCCTCGAGCAGCTCCGCGAGGCCGCCGAGTCGGGCCGGCTTCGCGACGTCAAGGGGCTCGGGCAGAAGGCGGAGGAAAACGTGCTCGCTGCGGTCGAGAAGCTCGAGAAGGAAGGGGTCGGGGAGCGCCGGCTGCTCTCCGACGCGCTCCCGATCGCGGAGGAGATCGCCGCTTCGCTCCGGGAGAGCCCGGCCAGCGGCGAGGTGGCTGTCGCTGGCTCCGCCCGACGGATGGCCGAGACGTGCAAGGACATCGACCTGATCGCCACTTCCACCGACCCCGAGGCGCTCGCTGCCGAGCTCGGATCGCATTCGCTTTCCGCCGAACCCCGCGCGGGGGGCGACGCCGCGGCCCGGATCCTCACCCACAACGGGATCGTGGTCGATCTCCGCATCGCCGCACCAGAGGAGTACGGGAACCTGCTCCAGCACTTCACCGGCTCGGCCGAGCACAACATCAAGCTCCGCGAGCGCGCCGTCGCGCGCGGGCTGTCGGTGTCGGAGCACGGGATCAAGGATGTCGAGAGCGGGCGGGTCACGCTGTGCGCGACCGAGGAGGAGGTTTACGAGCGGCTCGAGCTCCCCTACATCGAGCCCGAGCTACGCGAGGGAGGCGGCGAGATCAAGGCAGCCGACGACGGCACGCTGCCGAAGCTCATCACAAGCGAGGACATCCGCGGCGACCTCCACTGCCACACGACGCTGTCGGACGGGCACAACACGCTCGAGGAGATGGCCGAGGCGGCGGGGGCGCGCGGCTACTCGTACCTCGCCGTCACCGATCACTCGGCCTCCCACGGATTCGGCAACGACGTCCAGCCCGATGCGCTCCTCGAGCGCGTCGAAGAGGTGCGAGCGCTCGACCGCCGGACGCGCGGGCTCAAGCTGCTCGCCGGGACGGAGACGAACATCCTCCCGGACGGCTCGCTGGACTACGAGGACGATGTGCTCGAAGAGCTCGACTGGGTGATCGCGAGCGTTCACACCTCGTTCCGGATCAGCGAGAAGAAGATGACCGATCGCGTGGTGACCGCGATTGAGCATCCGCTCGTCGACTGCATCGGCCACCTGTCGGGCCGGATGATCCTGAGGCGCCGCCCGTATGACATCGACGTCGAGCGCGTCGCGGAGGCGGCGGCCGCGAACGGGACGATGCTCGAGATCAACGGCAACCCCAACCGCCGCGACCTCTCGGAGCAGAACGCGCGCCTCGCCGCGGACATCGGCGCGACGATCGTGATCAACACCGACGCCCACCGCGTGCGCACGATGGAGAACATGCGCTACGGCGTCGCCACCGCACGCCGCGCGTGGCTCACGGCCGGCCAGATCGCGAACACCCGCGGGTGGCGCGAATTCGCGAAGCTCAGGAAGCGAGCGAAGCGCTAGCCGCTACGCGGGACGGCCTCCGCCGACGCCTGCCTCGCGCTCCGGCGGCGGCGGTTGGCCGGCCGGCAAGCGGTCGCGGCTGAGCCCGGGAGTCCGAACGAGCCTCACGGGCTCCAGCGCCGAGGAGGGCTCGACGTAGAAGCGGACGCCGTCGCGGTCCTCGACGCCCGTGACCGCGGCCTCGCGATTTCGCCACGTCAGCGCCACGAGCAGCGCGTAGCCGGCGCCGATCGCCGCCACCTGCGGCCAGATCCACGCGAGCCCGCCCGCGATCAGCGCGAACGCCCCGAGCGGCCACAGCCGGATCAACGCGATTCTCAGCGGGCTCTCGGGGGGGAGGCTCGGTGAGACCCGCGCGCCGGCGAGCACGCGCGCCATCCCATCGGCGGCGCGATCGGCGCGGCCGAGTATCAGCCCGGCCACGAGTGCGACCACCCACCATCCAGCGGCGACGATCAGCGTCGCTACGTCGCCGTCACGGTTCGCGATCAGGACCGCGACGGCGCCGAGGACTGTCGCCTCGGCGGCGACGAGCAGCACTGTGATGCGGAGCAGATCCGTGAACAGCATCTAGGACTCCTCGAGCGAGCGCAGCACTTCGAGGAAGCCCGACGGGCCGTCGACGAGCACGTCGGCCTCCTCGGCGAGCTCGCTGGGGCTCTCGTCGGAGGCGATCGCGACACACACCGTGGAGTCGAGCTCGCCCGCCGCTGTGAGCTCGCGCAGGCGGCGGAAAGCGTCGATGTCGGTTCGATCGTCGCCGCCGTACAGCGCGTGCGCGATCCTGAGCTCGTCGAGCAGCTCGGCGAGCGCGGTCCCCTTGTCGAGGTTCACCGCGGGGCGAATCTCCAGAATCTTGCGTCCCCAGTGCGGCAGCAGGTTCCTTCCGATTGCGTCCGTCGCGATCTCGCGCGCCCCGGCCTCGGCCGCTCGGTCGTCCGCCGCCCCGCGCCAGTGCAGCGCGCAGATCGGGCCCTTGTCCTCGACCCTGATGCCCAGCGCGACGAGCTCGCGGGCGTCGAGGTGCTCGAGGAACGCCGCGACGTCGTCCTCGTGCCCCGCGACCGCCGGGTCGAGACGAACGTCGCCAACGTCGGGCAGGAAGCGCTCGAACCCGTGATTGCCGATATAGACGAGCTCGTCGAGCCCGACGAGCCGGCGGGCCTCCTCCGCCCTCCGACCCGACACGCAGCCGACCACGGCGTAGCGCCGGGCGAGCGACGCCAGAACGTCCCGTGTCGCGTCGGGCACCGACGCCCTGTCGGAGCGCTCGGCGATCGGGGCGAGCGTCCCGTCGATGTCGCAGAAGATCGCCGAGGACTCCGGGTCGGCGCGAAGCGGACGGAGCAGATCCACTATCTCGGCGGGCTTGGCGGGGCCTCCGGGCACGGGGCCTAGTATCGCGCTACGTGGAGGATCCAATGGTCGTGACACCGGATGTCGCGGTGCCGCTGTCGGAGATCGAGCTCCGGGCCAGCCGCTCGTCGGGCCCAGGCGGCCAGCACGCGAACGTCACCGCGTCGCGGATCGAGGCGAGCTTCGACGTCGCGGCGTCCGGCGCGCTCACCGAGGAGCAGAAGAGACGGGTGATCGAGCGCGCTGGACCCCGCGTCACCGCGGTCGCTCAGGACGCTCGCGGGCAGGCGCGCAACAGGGAGCTCGCCCTCGAACGATTACGAGACCGGCTCGCGACCGCGCTTGCGACTCCGCGCAAGCGCCGGCCTACGCGGCCCTCGCGCGCCGCGAGCGAGCGTCGGCTCGCCGACAAACGCGCGCGCTCGCAGCGCAAGCGCGAACGCCGCCCGCCCGAGCCGGACTAGCCGTGCTCCAGCGCGCCTTTGACCGAGGCGTCGAGGGCGTTGAGGCGATACAGCGCGAGCGCCTCCGGCGAGCCGAGGCCGCGGGCACCCTGGCCGGACCCGCCGGGACGGCCGGGGTCGGTGCCGTGGTGGGAGAGCACGCAGTGCAGCAGCGCGACCCGCCGTTCCTCGGACAGCCCGCCCGCCGCGGCGCCGATGATCTCCGCCCCGATCGCGAGGTGGCCGAGCATCCGCCCTTCCTCCGTGAGGCCGAACTCGGCGCCGTATGTGAACTCGCGCACCTTGCCGACGTCGTGCAGCAGCGCGGCGGCCATCAGCAGATCGGAGTCCAGCCGGGGATGGAGCGGGCACAGCTCCAGCGCCATGGTCCCCACCGAGACCGTGTGCTCGACGAGCCCGCCCAGGTACGCATGGTGACCCGCGCGCGTGCACGGGGCGCGGCGGAACTCCCTCGCCACCGGGTCGCGGAACAGGACCGCCTCGACGACGGCGCGCAGCTCGGGATCGTGGACCTCGCGCGCGAGGTGTTCGAGGAAGCCCTCGAGCTCCTCGACGGAGCGGTAGGCGGCGGGAAGGAACTCGGACGCCTCGTATTCCCCGGCGTCGAGGCGGCGGACGTCTTCGAGCTCCGCATGGAGATCGCCGCGGAAGCGCTCCGCGCGACCGCGAACCCGGACCGCATCGCCCGACTCGAAGCGCGACGCGACCCGGTCCACCTCGCGGAACACGCGCGCCGGGATCGCGCCGGTGCGATCGCGCAGCTCGAGCGAGAGGTAGGGCGAGCCGTTTCGCGCCGTGAGCCGGTCCTTGCGCACGCACGCGTACCGCCCCTCGAAGCGCTGCCCGGGCCGCAGCTCGGCCACCGAGGGGCGTGTGTTCTTGGCGTCGAGCATCGGGCGCGAAGCGTCCGACTGCGAGGCGACACGCTGGTCGCCGTTCTGATGGCCGCTCGCGGCTTCCATGCCCACGATGTTGCAAGCTGGCTCGGACGCACAGGCCACCCGTTAGTCTCGTTCTGTGGATCGAGATCCACTGATCTGGGAAGGCGACCCGCCCGACCTCCGTTCCCCAACGCTGGTCGCCGCGTTCGTCGGCTGGAACGACGCGGCGAGCGCCGCCACCACGGCGCTCGAGGCCGTCGCCGTGTCGCTCGAGTCGGAGGTCATCGCGCGTGTCGACCCCGAGGAGTTCTTCGACTTTCAGGACACGCGCCCGACGGTCCGCCTGACCGCCGGCCAGACACGGCGGATCGAGTGGCCCGCGAACACCTTAATCTCGGCGCCAGCGCCGACCGCCGAGCGGGACCTGCTGCTGCTCAGCGGGACCGAGCCGAGCCTGCGATGGCGGAGCTTCACCGAGCTCGTCGTTCAGGCGGCCGAGCGGCTCGAGGTCGAGATGGTCGTGACCCTCGGGGCGCTGATCGCCGACGTCGCCCACACGCGCCCCGTCCCGATCACCGGCCTCGCCACCGACCCCGAGCTCGTCCAGCAGCTGGGCCTCAGCCGTTCGAGGTACGAGGGGCCGACGGGGATCGTCGGAGTGCTGCACGACGCGTGCCGTCGCCGCGGGATCACATCGGCGAGCTTGTGGGCGGCGGTGCCCCACTACGTCGCGGCCGTCCCCAACCCCAAGGCGGCGATGGCGCTGCTTCGGAGGCTCGAGAGCCTGACGGGAGTCGCGATCGAGGCGTCCGAGCTCGAGGAGGCGGCGGAGCGGTTCGACGAGCAGATCGACCGCGCGGTCGCCGCGAACCCCGAGATCGAGGAGCTCGTCGAGCGCCTCGAGCAGGAGCAGGCGGACTCGGTCGAGCTCGACGACGTCCCGTCCGGCGAGACGATCGCGAGCGACTTCCAGCGCTTTCTTCGCCAGCGGGGCGAACGGGGGAGCGACGGCTAGCTAAGCCTCCGAAGCCGGGCAGATCAGCCGATAGTCGCACCAGCTGCAGATCTCGTACGAGGGTCGGGGCTCGAAGTCCTGGGCCTGGATGCCCTCCCCCACCTCGAGCACGGTGCGCTCGACGCGCTCCCGGTCGTCGGGCGCGCCCGGCACCGACACCTTCTCGTCCTCGAGCACGTACCAGTAGCTGCCGGCGTCGGCGTCGATCCGCCATGACTCGCGCGCCCCGAGCCGATACAGCGCGAGCTGGAGATCGCCCGCGAGCTCCGGAGCGGCGCCCGGCTTGCCCGTCTTGTAGTCGATCAGCTCGTAGCCGCCCTCGGGGAGGCGGTCGACGCGGTCGATCCGTCCGCGGAGCTGGTGCGGTCCGATCCCGAACGCGAACGCCCGCTCCAGCCACACCGGGGTGGCCTCCGATCGCACGTGGCGCTCCCAGTAGCGGGTGAGCGCGGCGACGGCGCGGTCGCGGTACTGAAGCTCGTCGTCGGAGGCCCCGAACCCGGCGCGGCGCCACCCTGCCTCGAACAGCCACAGGAGGCGATCAATGCCCTCGCGCGTGACCTCCTCGCCGCCGTCGTCGATTTGATCGTCCTCCCGGCGGAGCTCGTCGGCGTGGAATCGCTCCAGGACCTGGTGGATCAGGATCCCGAATCGCTGGTTGATCGTCGGCTCCTCGGGGATCGCGAAGACGCGCGCGAACTTGTACTTCAGCGGGCAGATCCGGTACAGGTCGAGGTCGGAGGCCGACAGCGCGAGGCCCTCGCCTCGCCTCGGAATGAACGCCTCGAGCGATGGCTCGTGGCGCTCGGCGATCAGCTCGCGGCGGCGGCGGCGCTCGCGCTCCTCCTCGACGAGGTACTCGTCGAGCACCGAGCTCTCGAGGATCGCGAGCTGCTCGGGGCTCGCGGACTGGGCGACGAGCTGGTTCAGCGCCTCGAGCGCCTCGGCGGCGGACTCGGCGGCTGGGCGCTGGATCAGGGCCGCCAGTTTGACGAGCTCGAGAAACCGCGCGACCGCACTGTCGATGTCCCCCGCGGTATCGAGGCGCATCTCGCTGATCACGCCTCCGGCCCGCCATGACGCCTCGAGCACCTCGTCGCGGAGCATGCGGTAGGTCGCGTGGAGCCCCTCGGCGGGGCCGAACAGCTCCTCCTCGTGGATCTCTTCCTCGCCGCCGAGAGCCTCGCGCACGGCCTCGTAGAGCTGCGACGGCCGGGCCGGGCCGCGGCTCGTCTCCTCGGGCCACCCCAACACGAGCGAGCGCCGGGCGCGAGTCATCGCCACGTAGGCGAGCGCCGCCCTGTGCGCGGCGCTGAGCTCGGCATCCGTAGGCGGCACGCGCTCGTCGAGCAGCTCCTCGGGGATCCACCCGTCGTGCACGTGCCTGCCCGACAGCGCCTCCTGATGAAGGTCGAGCACGTACACGTGGTCGAATTCCAGGCCCTTCACCTGCTCGGGCTCGGCGAGCAGCACCCCGGCAGGAGGCGGCTCGGCGAGCGGGTCGTCGCCGAGCTCCCCGGCCTCCGCGACCGCGGTGAGGTAGCGGACGAAGTCGCGCGTCGACGCGCGCGGCTCCCGCCGCGTCCAGGCCGCGGCGAGGTCGCCGAGCCGCGACAGGCTGACCAGCCGGTACGCGGTCTCGGGCGACGCCGCGAAGAGCTGGTGGCGCCTCAGGCCGATGCGCTCGATCAACCGCCGCACGAACACGTCGGCGCGCATCTCCTCGAGCGCTGCGCACGCCGCCCGGTAGAGCCTCAGGAACGACTGGATCCTGTCCCGGGCTTCGGGCGGAAGCTGCGGGCTCTCGAGCGCGGCCTCTACCGCAGACACCATGTCGAGCTTGCGCCGCCTCGCGATCAGGGTGCAGCGCGCGAGGTCGACCGAGCGAAGCTCAACCGGGGGCCGCGTGAGCGCCCGCACCGCGGCGGGAGCGTCGTTGGGATCGGCGAGCACGCGCAGCCACGCGATCGCGTCACGGACCTCCGGACGCTGGAAGAACGCGGCCCCGCCCGCGAGCCTGAACGGAACGCTGCGCTCCTCGAGCGCGGCGGCCATGAGCCTTCCCTCGCGCTGGGCCTCCTCGACGATCACGCACACCTCCTCTGGACTGACGTCGTTGGTCGCGAGCAGGTGTTCGATCTCGCGAGCCGCCGCCTGCGCCTCGGCGCGCCGGTTCTGCGAGCGCCAGAACCGCACCACTCCGTTGTCCTCGCCCTCGGCCGCGGGTAGCTCGCCGATCGCTGCCGATGCGGCGCGCGCGATCTCGCGCCCGCTCCGCATCGGCTCGCTCAAGACAACCTCGGCGCATCCGGGGTGAGTGTCGCGGAAGGCCACCGCCGCGCTCGCTCCCGCGCCGCGATATCGCCTGATCCCCTGGTGGTCGTCGCACGCGACCAGCAGGTTTCCGTGCGGGGCCAGCCCGCCGACGAGCGCTCGGTGAGCCGCACCGGCGTCCTCGTACTCGTCGGCCATCACCTCACCGAAGCGCGCCGCGAGCCGCTCTCGGACGTCGGTGCGATCGCGCAGCAGCCGTCCCAGCGCCAGCACGAGGTCACCCGAATCGAGGCTCCCCGCGTCGGTGAGGATGCGATCGTGGCGCTCGTACAGGTCGGCGAACTCGAGCTCGCGCCGCGCCGCCTCGCGATCGCCCTCGCCCGCCGCTTCGCGCTCCCGCTCGGCCGCCCACCGCCGCAGCGCGGCGGCGCTCACCGCCTCGGCCTTGAGCGTGTCGATCCGCTCGAGTAGGCGCGCGAGCAGTCCCGCGGGGTTGCCACGGATCTCGTGGCGACGCAGCGGAAGGTCCGAGACGCGATCGAGGAGCATCGCGAGGCGATCGGCCGCGCCGACCGTCTCGAAGAACGGGTTCAGCCCGGCGTCGATTGCGTGGTCGCGCAGCAACCGCTCGGCCAGCGCGGGATAGGGCTCGATCCAGAGCTCCTCGAACGGGCCCGCGAGCAACGCCTGGGCCCTGTCCCTCAGCCGCGCGGCGGCGGCCCGCGAGCGGGTGAGCACGAGGGCGTGCTCGGGGTTGACCCCGTCCGCCGCGAGGTGCGCGAGGCGGCGCGCGATCGTCTCGGTGCGCCCTGATCCCGCCGGACCGACCAGCAGCAGCGGGCCCCCGCGGTGCGCGATCGCCTCGCGCTGCTCGACGGTGGACGCCGGGGTCCCGGAATCCGATTCTGAAGCCACGCCCAACACGCTAGCGACCGACGCGGGCACCTCTCTAGAGTGACCGCGGTGGCTGCGGAGAGCGATAGCCGGGGCGCGAGCAGCGGCGCGCTCGTCGCCGCGGACTGGCTCGCCGCGTGCCGGCGGATGGTCGAGGAGCAGCGGGAGGTCTTCTCCGCCGCGCCGAGCATCGCCGAGCGCACGGTGTACGACGGGATTGGCGAGGGCGGCGATCGCGCGCTCGAGATCGACCGCCGCTGCGAGGACATCGTGTTTCGCGAGCTCGAGGCCATGCACGCGGACGGAAACGCCTTCACGGCGATATCCGAGGAGCGAGGCGATGTCGGCTTCGACGCCGACGAGTCCGATGTGCGCGTGGTCATCGATCCGATCGACGGCTCGCTGAACGCCCGCCGCACGATCCCCTCGCACTGCCTCAGCATCGCGGTCGCGGACGGTGGGTCGATGGCCGATGTCGAGTTCGGATACGTGTACGACTTCGGCGCCTCCGAGGAGTTCGTCGCCGCGCGGGGCGAGGGAGCGCAGCTCAACAGGCGGCCGATCCGGGCCGAGGGGCCAGGGCACGGGATCGAGGTCGTGGGCCTCGAGTCCGCCGAGCCGGGCTGGATTCTTCCCGCCGTCGAGGCCCTGCGCGGCAAGGCGTTCCGCGTGCGCTCGATCGGGGCGATCGCCATCACCCTCGCCTACGTCGCGGCCGGCCGCCTCGACGGGATGCTCACCGCCCGGGTTTGCCGTTCGGTCGACGCCGCCGGCGGCCAGCTGATCGCGCGGGAGGCCGGGGCGCGGGTTGAGTTCGAGAACCTCGACCTGGCCCACACCCCGCTGGACCTCGACGCGCGATACCGGCTCGCGGCCGGCCTCGACTCCGACGCGCTCGCGGTAATGCTCGCGGCGCAGGCGCCGGCAGGGTGAGCGGGTCCAACGGGAACAACCCGCGGCTCCTCGATTGGGGGCTTGCGGAGCGCGTCGCCGTCGTGATCGGCGGCGCGGGAGGAGCGCCTGAGGCCGTGCGCGCCGATCGCATCGAGCACGCCGCCGCGCGCGCGGTAGAGCAGGTCGCCTCCTACACCGAGCTCGAGCCGCTCGCCGCGCTTCCCGAGCCCGAGCTGGTGGATCGCGCGGAATGGATTCGCGCAAACCTGGCGACCTTCCGCGGGATGAGCGGGGATCTCGAGTTGCGCCTGTCCGAGTCCATGCGGATCGCGGAGCCGTTGCGAGGCCTCACGCGCCGGGTGGCGGGAACAGTCGGCGGAACCCAGCTCGGGCTCGTGCTCGGCTACGTGGGCCGCAAGGTGCTCGGCCAGTACGACGTCGCCATCCTGGGCCCGGACCGGCCGCCACGCCTCCTGTTCGTGGGCCCGAACCTGACAGACGCTCACGCGAGGCTGGGCGGGGACGAAGGGTTGTTCCTGCACTGGATAGCCCTCCACGAGGCGACCCACGCGTTCCAGTTCGCGTCGGTGCCGTGGCTGCGCGGACACCTCGGCGGGATGGTCGAGGAGCTCCTCGAGGGCGCGACCATCGGCGCCGACCTCGCCGCGCTGCGCGAGAGCCTGAAGCGCATGGTGAGCCGGCCCGACCCGCGGCGATTGGCGGTCGAGCTCCGCGACGAGGGGCTCGTCACGCTGGTCACCGGACCCGCTCAGCGCGAGCTGCTCCGCCGCCTCCAGGCCACGATGGCGGTGATCGAGGGCTACGCCGAGCACGTGATGGACGCCGTCGGGGACGCGCTGGATCCCGGGTACGCGCGGCTTCGCGCAGCGATCGAGGCCGAGCGCCGGCGGCGTGGGATGCTCGACGCGATCGCGATCCGGCTGCTCGGGCTCGACATGAAGCTGCGCCAGTACGGGCTGGGCAAGCGATTTGCGGATTTTGTCGCCGCGAGGTCCGGCGTCACCGGGCTCAACGACGTGTGGCGCGGGCCCGGCGCGCTGCCGGGTCCGGACGAACTCGAGAGCCCGGAGCGCTGGATGGCGCGCGTGCTCGTGTAACCCCCGGTCGCGGTCAGGGTACAAACATCCGTTCGGTGCTACTCTGCCGAACTTCCTTACAGCTAAGTAACTCTGCCAAGGAACACTCCCCCACCCGAGGAGGTCGCGAAGATGCCCAGCCAGAGCCAGAACACCGGACCCGCTCAGAAGAGCGCCGGCTCCACCACCCCGCCCGCAGAGGGTGTCGGTACGTACGCCCGTCAGGCGGTCGACCTGCAGGTCGGCGCCGCGCTGACCGCGGCGGATCGCGTGCGCGAGCTCGTCGCTCCGTGGCGCAGTCGCCAGACCGCTGAGAAGGAGCTGAAGAGCCTTCGCCGGCAGCTCTCCCGCGAGGCGAGCAAAGTCGAGCGCCGCGGAGGCACCGCTCGCCGCCGCTTCACCAACAGGGTGAGCAAGACCCGCAACCGCGTCGAGCGCGACGCCACCGAGCGTCGGCGCCAGGCCGAGCAGCGGATCAAGAGCGCCCGGACCCAGGTCAGCGATCGGGTCTCCGCTCTCGTCTAGGAAGCACCAAACCCCTCTCCGATCGGCGGGCCATCAGGCCCGCCGATCTGTTTTGAGACAATGGTCCCGATGCCAACGCCGACGAACGACCAGATCACCGAGCGGCTGCGCGAGGTCATCGACCCCGAGCTGCGCCGATCGATTGTCGATCTCGGCATGGTGCGCTCGATCGACGTCAAGGACGGCGGGCGCGTCGAGGTCGTGGTCTCGTTGACGACACCGGGTTGCCCGATCCGCAACCACTTCCAGCAGGCCGTCACGCAGCGCGTCTCCGAGCTCGATGGAGTGAGCGCGGTCGAGGTCGGCTTCGACGTACTGAGCGACAAGGAGAAGGACGGCCTCCGAGAGACGCTCGGTCGCCCGAAGCTCCCCGAGGGCGCGCTCGCGCAGGTCAAGAACGTGATCTGCGTCGCCTCGGGCAAGGGCGGCGTCGGCAAGTCGACGATGACCGCCAACCTGAGCGCGGCGCTGAGGGCCGAGGGCCACGACGCGGGCGCGCTGGACTGCGACGTGTACGGCTACTCGATCCCCCGCATGCTCGGGGTCAACCGCAAGCCCGAGGTCTCGGAGCGACGCAAGATCCTTCCGGTCGAGGGCGCCGCCGGCGTCAAGGTGATGTCGATCGGCTTCTTCCTCGAGGACAACGCCGCTGTCGTGTGGCGCGGGCCGATGCTCCACAAGGCGATCCAGCAGTTCCTCGAGGACGTCGAGTGGGGCGACCTCGACTACCTGTTGCTGGACCTTCCACCCGGGACCGGCGACGTCTCGATGACGCTCGCCCAGCTCCTCCCCCAGGCGAAGGTCCTCGTCGTGACCACTCCCCAGCCCGCCGCGCAGTCGGTCGCGCGCCGCGCAGCGGAGATGGCGGCGAAGGTGGACCTCGAGTTGCTCGGTGTGATCGAGAACATGTCGGGCTTCACGGCCCCGGGCGGCGAGCGCTTCACGATCTTCGGCGAGGGAGGCGGCCAGCTCCTCGCCGACGAGCTCGACGTTCCCCTGCTTGGCAAGGTGCCGCTCGAGCAGGAGCTGCGCGAGCACGCCGATGCCGGGGCGCCACTGGTGACCGATCAGCCGGACGCCCCCGCGTCCCAGGCGATCCGCGCCGCGGCGCGCGGGATCGTCGCCGCGACGCCGCAGGAGCTGCCCGTGATGCAGGCGCCCCCCGCGGCGGTCGCCGCCGCCGCGCCGGTCGGCGGGACCGAGCTACCCGTCGTTCAGTAGAGCCCGCGGCCTACGCGGCCTTGTAGTAGTCCGCGTTGATCGGCGTGTACTTCGCCCACTCCTCGGGGAGCTGGTCCTCGGCGAAGCACGCGTCGACGGGGCACGCCTCGACGCACGCATCGCAATCGATGCACTCGTCGGGGTCGATGTAGAGCTGCTCGACGTTGTCGTAGTCGGGCTCGTCCGGGGTCGGGTGGATGCAGTCGACAGGGCATACCTCGACGCACGAGTTGTCCTTCTCGCCTATGCAGGGTTCCGCGATGACGTAGGTCACTTGTTTCGTGGCTCCCTTGGGGTTGGGTGGCGGGTGCGACCGATCCGCCCTGCCCGGGAATGCCGGTCGAGCGGAGGCCAAATTGTAGGCAAACGTGGCGTCGTGGCAAGTGCCCCGTGGGCACTAGAGTCCCCGCGTGATCGCGATCACGGGAGCCACGGGCACGGTCGGCAAGGCGTTGCTCTCCACCCTGATCGGGGCGGGAGAGCCCGTGCGCGCCCTCGTGCGCGATCCGCGCCTGCTCGGGCCGAACCGGGTTCGGGTCCAGCTCGCGTTCAGCGATCTCGGCGACCCGCACGCGCTTCGCCATGCGCTGCGCGGCGCCGACACGGTGATCCACCTCGCCGCGACGATCCGCGATCAGCCGCCGCGCCGGGTCGAGGAAGTGAATGGGCTCGGCACGCTGCGCCTGCTGCGCGCCGCCGAGCGCGCCGGCGTCGAGCGCTTCGTCTTCTTCTCCGCGATGAGCGCGACCCGCTTCCAGCGCACCCGGTTCTTCCGCTCCAAGGCGCTCGCCGAGGAGGGGGTGCGGGAATCGCCGCTGCATACGACGATCTTCGCTCCGTCGATCATCTACGACCGCGACGACCCCTGGGTGACGATCATGCGACGGCTCGCGCTGTTGCCCGTGCTCCCGATCTCGGGGTCCGGCAAGGCGCTGTATCAGCCGATCTGGGCGCGGGACGTCGCCCGTTGCGTGGTCGCCTCGTTGAAGGGGAAGGACGACGCCCGCTACGAGCTGGCCGGGCCCGAGGTCCTCAGCTACAACGAGATGGCGCGCCTGATCGCGAACGCCGCGGGGCGCAACCGCCCGCTCGTGCACGTCCCGCTTCCGCTCGTTCGCTCGGGCTTGATCTGGCTTCGCCGAGTGTTCGGCGGGACGGCGTTCGCGACCTGGGAGGAGGCGGAGCTGATGGAGATCGGGATGGTCACACCGCGCGGCACGGCCGACGCGAACGCCCTCGGCGTCGATCCCCGCCCGATGGGGGAGGTCCTGTAGGCCCGGTTCGCCGGGGCGCGGCCACGAGCGCAGAAGGGCCCGGCCGAAGCCGGGCCCTTCAAACGACCGCGCTCGTGGCGCCGTCTACATCATCCCGCCCATGTCGGGCATGCCGCCGCCGCCGGGCATTCCGGCGGGCTCCTTCTCGGGCGGCTCGGCGACGATCGCCTCGGTGGTGAGGATGTTCTTCGCGATCGAGGCGGCGTTCTGGAGCGCCGAGCGGGTGACCATCGTCGGGTCGATCACGCCGTCGGCGACCAGGTCGCCGTACTCGCCTGTCTCCGCGTTGAGGCCCTCGCCGGGCTTCATCCCACGGATCTTCTCCACCGCCACCGAGCCCTCGAACCCCGAGTTCTCGGCGATCTGACGGAGCGGCTCCTCCAGCGCCCGGCGCACGATCTCGGCTCCGGTTGCCTGGTCGGCCTCGAGGCTCTTCGGGTCGATCGCGTCCTGGGCGTTCAGCAGCGCCACGCCGCCACCGGGCACGATGCCCTCCTCGAGGGCCGCGCGTGTGGCCTGCAGCGCGTCCTCGACGCGGTGTTTCTTCTCCTTCAACTCCGTCTCGGTCGCGGCGCCGACCTTGACGACGGCGACGCCGCCGGCCAGCTTCGCGAGCCGCTCCTGGAGCTTCTCGCGATCGAAATCGGAGTCGGTCGTCTCGATCTCCTGGCGGATCTGGTTGATCCGGCCCTCGATCTGCTTCTTCTCGCCGGCACCGTCGATGATCGTCGTCGTGTCCTTGGTGACCACGACGCGGCGCGCCTTGCCGAGCTGGTTGAGCTGGGTGTTCTCGAGCTTCAGCCCCATCTCCTCGGTGATCACCTCGCCGTCGGTGAGGATGCCGATGTCCTCGAGCATCCGCTTGCGGCGGTCACCGAAGCCGGGCGCCTTCACCGCGACGCCGGTGAACGTGCCGCGGAGCTTGTTGACGACCAGCGTTGCGAGGCTCTCGCCCTCGACGTCCTCGGCGATGATCACTAGCGGCTTCCCGCCCTGCATCACCTGCTCGAGGATCGGGAGCATGTCGCGCACCGAGCCGATCTTCTGGTTCGCGATCAGGATGTACGGCTCCTCGAGCACTGCCTCCATGCGGTCCTGGTCGGTGATCATGTACGGGGAGATGTAGCCCTTGTCGAACTGCATCCCCTCCGTGAACTCGAGCTCCATGCCGAAGGTCTGGCCCTCCTCGACGTTCACGACGCCGTCCTTGCCGACCTTCTCGATCGCGTCCGCGATCACGTTGCCGATCTCGTCGTCGGCCGCCGAGATGGCGGCGACGCGCGCGATCTGGTCCTTGCCGGCGATCTCCTTCGACTGCTTGTCGCGCAGGTTCTCGACCACCTGATCGACCGCGGCCTCGATCCCGCGGCGCAACCCGAGCGGGTTGGCGCCCGCGGCGACATTCCTGAGCCCGCTGCGAACCATCGTCTGGGCGAGCAGCGTCGCCGTCGTGGTGCCGTCGCCCGCGACATCGTTGGTCGCGGTCGCGACCTCGCGCACGAGCTGGGCACCCTGGTTCTCGAACACGTCCTCGATGTCGATCTCACGGGCGATCGTGACGCCGTCGTTCGTGATCGTGGGCGCGCCGAACTTCTTGTCGAGGACGACGTAGCGACCCTTCGGCCCGAGCGTCACCTTGACCGCGTTGGCCACGGCGTCGACGCCCGACTGAAGGGCGCCGCGCGCCTCCTCGTTGTACTTCAGCTCCTTGTGAGCCATGTGTGTTCTTGCCTCCTGTGTCTAATTCCGTTGGGTAGAGGTGTCACTCGACCTTGGCCAGGACGTCTGACTCGCGCAAAACGAGCAGGTCCTCGCCGTCGACCGTGATCTCGGTGCCCCCGTACTTGCTGTACAGGATCTCGTCACCCTCGCCGACGTCGAGCGGGATCCGCTTCTCTCCTTCTTCGTCCCACTTGCCCTCGCCGGCCGCCACGACCTTGCCCTTCTGGGGCTTCTCCTTCGCGGTGTCCGGGAGGACGATCCCGCTGGCGGTGGTCTCCTCCTCCTCCGTTGCCTGGACGATCACCCGATCGCCAAGGGGCTTCAGCTTCATCGATTACCTCCGTCGAAGTTCCTTGCCCGCCGCAGGCGACGACTGACGTCGGTCACGGCGGGGTGAGTGCTGGGATGTACTTTCGGTTTTGGTTTTGGCACTCTAGGTGTGAGAGTGCCAGGACCGGTTGCGTAGTTTAGCCAGATCGCGTCCGGTGCACCACACCGCCGCCCGAGGTCAGCAGCGGGGCGCCGAGCAGCCGCGAGAGCCCCTCGCCGCCACTGCGCATCACGTAATCGTGGTTCCAGGCGAAGATCGGTCGCGCGACCGGGGCGAGGAGGTTCATCCACGGGCGCGTGGTGCGGACGGTCCACTCGTACAGGACCGCCGTCGACCCGTCGCTCTCGAACAGCCGCCACCGCCCCGTTCCCTCGAGCTCGCCCGACGCCTCCCCCTCGAGCGCGTGCGGCCGCTCGATGCGGGTCGTGCGCATTTCGAACTCGAGCTCGTAGGGAAGCTTGCTCTTCCACGTGTACCGAGCAACCTGGCCCGTTCCGTTGTCACCGGCCGGCTGAAGCTCGACCACGCGCTCGACGCCCCGCCACCATTCCGGCCACCGCTTGGAGTCGTAGATCGCCTCCCACACGGGATCGATGCCGGCTCCCAGGCACCAGGTGGTCAGGAACCGGTACTCACTCATCGCTCTGTCCTACGGGTCGCGGTCCAGCTCGGATTAGTTGGGGGAGGGCGGCTCGCCGTTGCCAAATCCAGGCCCGGGAGGCTCGATGATGCGCGAGAACCGGATCACAGTGACGCTGTCCTCGGGAGCGATCTTGCGACCGTAGATCTGCTCCAGGAAGTGAACGGTCTCGTCGAGGCGGCGGAACTCGGGATTGTCATGCTCGATGTCCCGCGGCGACAGCTCGCTGACCCGCTTCACCTCGACGTCGTCGATCACGGCCGAGAAGATCTTCTGACGCGAGGAGTGACGGTATCCGACCGTGATCCACACCATCTGTCCGCGCGTGTACTTGTTCGACTTGTCGCCGAGCCGGATCGTCGCGGTCTTGCGGCCACGCTTGAGCTGGTCGACGAAGACCGGCGAATAGAAGTTCAGCACGAAGATTCCGCCGTGCATTGCGATACGAGCCTAACCGGATAGCGGCTCGTGCAACAAGCCGCCAGCCGCACGGGATGGCCGAGTCGCTCATAGAAGCCAACCGCCGTCGCGTCCCTCCCCGAACCCCTCTCGGCCGATCAGGGGCACGAACCGGACCGGCCCGAGGTTTCGCCGCTCCAGCCCGCTCCCGGTCCTCGGGTCGACCTCCTCGGAGACGCGCATGAACACGGTCAGGATGTCGGCCCCGTCGGAGGCGATCGGGACGACGAGTCTCCCGCCGACGGAGAGCTGCTCGAGCAGACTCTCCGGTGCGCCCGGCGCCGTCGCGTGCACCGCGATCCCCTCGCACGGAGGGCGTTCCGGAAGGCCAGCGCTGCCGTCGCCGACCACGACCTCCACGTTCGTGACCCCGAGCTCGGCGAGCACTGCGCGGGCCTCGGCGGCGAGCTCAGGGATGCGCTCGATCGTTACCACCTCACGCGCGAGCCGGGAGAGGACGCATGCCGAATACCCCGAGCCGGTGCCGATCTCGAGCACTCGCTCGTCTCCCTCGAGAGCGAGCGCCTCGCAGATCGCGGCGACGATCCACGGCTGGGAGATCGTCTGGCCGTACCCGATGGGAAGCGCGGAGTCGTTGTAGCTCCGGCGCCGCTCGGACTGCGGCACGAATCGCTCCCGGGGCACGGCGGCCATCGCCTCGAGCACCCCCTCGTCTCCGATCCCGCGCCGGCGAAGTTGGCGCTCGACCATCGCCGCGCGCTGCTTGGCGAAATCGGGATCCCGCGCCAAGGGTCAGAAGATGTAGGCGCGCAGGCGGCGCGGCTCGAGCACGGTGACCCGCCCGCGTCCAACGTGGACGACGCCGGCCCGCTCCAACACCGCAAGGAACCGGCTCACGCTCTCCCGCGACGTCCCCGCGAGCTGCGCGAGGTCGGCCTGCGTCATCCGGATCGTGATCCCGTCCCGGCTCTCGAGCGGGGTTTCCTCCGCGATCAGCTGCGACAGAACGCCCGCGACCCTGCTCGGGACGGTCTGGAAGGACTGCCGCGCGATCCGCTCGTTGGCTTCGCGCAGGCGCCGGGTGAGCGCCACAACGAGCTTGACGGTGATCTGGGAGCTCGACTGGAGCATCCGCCTGACGTCGCCGGCGGGCAGAGCGAGTAGCTCACACGGGCTGAGCGCCTCGACGCTCGCCGATCGCGCCTCGCCGTCGAGCATCGCGAGCTCGCCGAAGATGTCGCCGGGGCCGAGGGTCGCGAGCGCGATCGCCCGCCCGTCGGGGTGCTCGCGCGTCACCCGCAGGTCGCCGGAGCGGACGATGTAACAGGCGTCGCTCCGATCCCCCTCGTGGAACACCCGCACCCCGCGCGGGTAGTTGCGGGCGACCGCTACCCGGGAGATCTGCTCGAGGTCCTCGCGCGAGAGCTCGGAGAACAGCGGAACCCGTTGCAGCAGCGCGACGTTGGCCTCCCGATCCTCCTCCATCCTCCGATTATCCCCCTGGAGATGCGACTACGGCTTCAGGCGCCTCCCCGTCGTGAACAGGTACTGCGACCAGGCGACGACGACAGCGGCGATCGCCGCAGTGACCGCGAATGAGAGCCACACGCTCACGTCGCTCGAGCCGAGGAACCCGTATCGCACCGTGTTGACGACGTAGAAGAGGGGGTTCGCGTGCGAGAACTCCTCCCACGGCGACGGCAGCACCTCGACCGAGTAGAAGACGCCGCCTACAAAGGTCAACGGAAGGATCACGATGTTGTTGATGAACGTGTGGTGGTCGAAGGTCTCGGCGTAGATTCCCACCACGACGCCCAGCGCACCGAACAGCGCGACCACAAGCAGCGCCGCTGCGGCGAGGGCGAGGGGCCGCTCCACCGGCGCCCCGGTGAGCGGGATCGCGAGCGCCGCGAGCGTGATGCCGATCAGCACGGCGCGGAACGCGCCCCCGATCGTCAGGCCGAGGTTCATCTGCCACGGGCGCATCGGAGCGGCGAGCACGTCGTCGATGTAGCGGTCGCTGCGTGCCTGGAAGATCGAGCTGGAGTTGTTCGAGTACGCCGCCTGCGCCATCGCCATCGCGATCAGGCCGGGGACGATGAAGACGTCGTACTCGAACCCCGACACCTCGCGGATCCTGGTCCCGAGCGAGAGCCCGAAGACGAGGATGAAGAGCAGCGACGAGACCACCGGGGCGAGCATCGTCTGGGTCCAGAGCTTCGAGACGCGCAGGCACTCGCGCGCCGAGAGCCACGCGAGGCCGCGCCACGGCTCGGGGCGGGCGGGGTCGGCGGCCGGGATCGAGGACTCGGGGGCGTTCACGCCATCGCCTCCTCTCGCGGCTGATGAACGGCCTTCAGGTAGACGTCCTCGAGCGTCGCCGCGCCGAACTGCTCCTTCAGCCCCTGCGGCGTGCTCCGGGCGACGATCTCACCCCCGGCGATCAACGCGATGTCCTCGCACAGCGCCTCCGCCTCCTCGAGGTAGTGGGTCGTGAGCAGGATCGTCGTGCCGCGGCTGTGGAGCATTCGGATGTAGCGCCACAGCTCCCTGCGCAGCTCGATGTCGACTCCGGCGGTCGGCTCGTCGAGAATCACGAGGCGTGGCTCGTGGAGCAGGGCTCGGGCGAGAAGCAGGCGGCGGCGCATCCCGCCGGACAGCTTCGGCGCGCGTACGTCCGCCTTAGCGCGGAGGTCGAACACGTCGATCATCTCCTCGGCCCGCTCCACCGAGCGTGCCCGCGTGATCCCGTAGTAGCCGCCGTGGTAGCGCAGCGCCTCGCGCACGCTGAGGAATCGGTCGAGGTTCGGGTCCTGCTCCGCGAGGCCGACCATGCGTCGTGCCTCGAGACTCGACGCCCGGCGGCCGAAGACGTCGATCTCGCCGTCCGTTACCCGGATCAGGTTGCAGACCGCGTTGATGAGCGTCGTCTTGCCCGCGCCGTTGGGGCCGAGCAGGCCGAAGAACTCGCCCGCGGGCACCTCGAGATCGAGGCCCGCGAGCGCCAGCGTCCCGTCGTCGTAGCGCTTAGTGAGGTCCCTGATCGAGAGGGCGGGAGGCTCGAGGGGCATCCTCAGAGGGTACGAGGCGGCCGGACCCTCGGCTTCATCGGCGAGTCGGGGAACGCGCGAACGGTGCGCGCGGTCGCTTCCCGCCCACTTGCCACGGTGGAGTCAAGCGGAGGCCACCAGCCGCCGCGGCTGGCGCGAGAAACCGGCCTCGATCAGCGTGGGCTCGAGGCCGGAACCGATCACCGGCTCGCCGTCGACCCGCTCGATCGCGAGCCTCGGAAGCCGCCCGTTCGCGGCCGCCTCGGCGAGGACCTGCAAGGCCTCGGCGAACTCCTCGTCGGCGAGCTCGGCGAGCCGCAGCACCCCCCTGCCACCGCGCTCGACG
Organism: uncultured Thermoleophilia bacterium; assembly: GCA_963756745.1. Lineage (GTDB taxonomy): Bacteria > Actinomycetota > Thermoleophilia > Solirubrobacterales > 70-9 > DASPWW01. The sequence continues at coordinate 18,796 of CAVWOU010000012.1, read as the reverse complement.
AACATCCGGGGCTCGCCCTCGCGCAGCAGCACGTACGCGCCAGGGGTGCGGCTGGGGCGGCGGCCTCCCGGCCGCTTCGGCCATCCCAGCGCCGCGCCGTATGGGTTGGCGGGGTCCGTCGCCGCCAGGATCAAGTAGCGACCCTCGTAGTCGGGAAGCGAGCGCAGCCGCTCGACCGCGCCCGGGAGCGCGAACTGCGCGCCTCCGAGGCCCTCGACGAAGTACCCGCGCCGCGCCGTGCCGAGCATCTCGAGGTTGGACAGCTCGCCGTAAAGCGTCGTAAAGCCTCCCGGGACGCCCTCCGCGAGGACCACCTCCCGGGTCACGATCCCGTAGCGCTCGAGCATCAGCTCCGCCTGCGCGCGCAGCCGCGGACCGCTCGGCGGCGCGTCCTCGAACAGCGGCGCGGTGAGCGACCAGCGGCCCTGGACGGCCTGGACGGCCCCCCCGCGCCGGCGGGCGAACCGGCGAGCGCTCGTGCGATGCGCCCGCTGAACCGAGCTGAGACGCCGCGCGCGCAGCGGCGCGAAGGCGTCGTTGGTGATCTCGCCGGCCCACGCGAGATCCCACAGCGCCGCGTGGAGTTCCTCGGTCTCGAGATCCAGCTCCGACGCGAGGTCCACCCAGAAGGTTGGCCTCGCGTCGAGCAGCTCGCGGATCGCGTCGTGGGCGTCCCCGCGCGGCGACTCGAGCTTGGCGTTGGCCGGAGGCGGCCCGGCGAGACGGACGTCCTCGCGGAAGTACAGCGCCACGCGGCCGCCGCTTCGGCCGAGCGCTCCGGCCCCGATCCACACGAGCTCGCCACCCGTGCACAGCTCGTCGAGCCACGCGGGCGAGTACGCGCCGAGGCGTCTCGGGAGCACGTCGCGCTCCCACACCTCGGGCGTGAGCGCCACACCCTGGAGGGGGACGAGCGCCTCTCGGAGACGGTCCGGGCCGGCGCCTCCGGGTCGGTGTGCGTCGACGTTCTGCCACCCGGGCAGGAAGCGCGCGAGCTCGCGCTGATCCGCGGCCTCGACCTCGCGGCGAAGGTGGGCGAGGCTCGCGCGACGGATGCGACGCAGCACCTCGGGATCGCACCACTCGCGCTCGGTGCCGCCGGGCAGCAGCTCCCCTCGGACCAGCTCCCCGGCGCGCTCCAGGTCGCGGAGCGCGGGAGCGGGATCGACGCGGTAGCGGTCCGCGAGCCGGGCGGTCACGAACGGCCCGTGGGTGCGGGCATAGCGGCGCGCCACGACCACCATCGCGTCCGCGATCGGCTCGAGGAAGGAGTCCGGAAGCCCCGACGGGGGCGGGACTCCCAGCGCATCACGGTACAGGCCCGCGTCCTCCGCGCTGATCCAGCGCTCCTCGCCGGCCACCCTCACCCGCGCGACGCGGCGCTCGCCCTCGAGCTTGGTGAGCATCGATCCAGCCGAGTAGCCCTCGGCGACGCGCTCCTCGCACTGGTCCTCTGTCAGGTCGCCGACGCGGCGCAGGATCTGGTGAAGCGCGTCGCGGTCGCGCGCCCGGGCCAGCTCGGCGCGGTGCTGGAGCGAGTCCTCGACCTCGACGAGCGCCTCGGGGTCGATCAGCTCGCGGAGCTCGTCCTGACCCAGCAGCTCGCGGAGCAACTCGCGGTCGAGCGCGAGCGCGGCGGCGCGCCGCTCGGCGTTGGGCGTATCGCCCTCGTACATGTACGTGGCCACGTAGTCGAAAAGGAGCGAGGAGGCGAAGGGCGACGCTGTCGACGTTTCCACCTCGACCAGCGAGATCCGCCGCGCGGCGAGGTCGCGCAGCAGGCGCTCGAGCGCGGGTAGGTCGAGAACGTCCCGCAGGCACTCGCGGTAGGTCTCGAGCACGAGCGGGAAGCGCGGAAAGTCGCGGGCGACCTCGAGCAGGCTCTGGGACTTGAGGCGCTGCTGCCACAGCGGGGTGCGCTTGCCGGGGTAGGCGCGCGGGAGGAGCAACGCTCGGGCGGCGTTCTCGCGGAAGCGGGAACCGAACAGCGCCGATCCGGACAGCTCGCCGACGACGAGGTCCTCGAGCTCGTCGGGCTCGATCAGGATCATGTCGGACGGCGGCGGCTCGTCGGCGTCGGGGAGGTGGACCACGATCCCGTCGTCCGACCAGATCGCGTCGGCCTCGAGGTCGTGCTCGTCGCGGATCCGGGCGGCGAGCGCGAGTCCCCAAGCGGCGTGGACGCGCCCGCCCCACGGCGACAGCACGCACAGTCGCCAGTCGCCGATCTCGTCGCGAAACCGCTCGACCACGATCGTCTCGTCGGACGGGACGACTCGCGTCGCCGCCTGCTGCTCGCGCAGGTAGGCGACGAGGTTCGTGGCCGCGCGCCGGTCGAGGTCGAACTCCTTCGCCAACTCGCCCGGCTTCGCCGAGACCGCCTCGCGCGCGAACGCCCCGATCGCCCGGCCGAGCTCGGCGGGGCGACCGACGCCGTCGCCGCGCCAGAACGGAACCGCGCCCGGTGTCCCCGGGGCCGGTGTGACGATCACGCGGTCGCGGGTGATCTCCTCGATCCGCCATGTCGTCGCCCCGAGCAGGAATGTCTGGCCGGGGCGCGCCTCGTACACCATCTCCTCGTCAAGCTCTCCGACCCGGCGCCCGTCGGGCAGGTGCACGCCGTACAGGCCGCGGTCGGGGATCGTCCCAGCGTTCGTGACCGCGAGCTGGCGTGCGCCCTTGCGGCCTCGCACGCTGCCCTGCGCCCGGTTCCAGGCCAGCCGCGGGCGCAGCTCCGCGAAGCGCTCGGACGGATAGCGCCCGTCGAGCATGTCGAGCACGTTCTCGAGCTGCTCGCGCGACAGCTCGGAGAACGGCTCGGCGGAGGTCACGAGCCGCTCGATGTCGTCGATCTCCCACTCGTCGGTCGCTGCCATCGACACCAGGTGCTGCGCGAGGACGTCGAGCGGGTTGCGCGGGATCACCGTCTCCTCGATCTCCCCTCCGCGCATCCGCTTCGTGACGACCGCGCACTCGAGCAGGTCGCCCCGGAACTTGGGGAAGATGCGCCCGACGGAGACCTCCCCGAGGCCGTGGCCGGCGCGCCCGATCCGCTGCAGCCCACGCGTCACCGACTTCGGAGACTCGACCTGGATCACGAGGTCGACCGCGCCCATGTCGATCCCGAGCTCGAGCGACGAGGTGGCGACGATGCACGGGAGCTTCCCCGACTTCAAAAGCTCCTCGACGATCACCCGCTCCTCGTGCGCCAGCGAGCCGTGGTGAGCCCTGGCGATCTCGAGGGTCTCCTCGCCGGAGGGGGAGTCGTGCCCCCCATGCTCGGTCGGTGGAAGCTCCTGCGTCTCCTCCTCGTTCGCGAGCTCGTTGAGGCGCTTTGCGAGTCGCTCGGCGCCGCGGCGGCTGTTGACGAAGATGATCGTCGAGGTGTGCTCGCGGACGAGCTTCAGCAGCTCGGGATAGATCGCGGGCCAGATCGAGCGCGGGTTTGTCGCTCCATCGAAGTTCGCGTCGGTGGGCTCGGGGATGCCGGAGTCGCCTCCGTCGCGCCGCTTCTCGATCGACGCGTCCGGCTCGGTCATGTCCTCGACCGGGACGCGGATCTCGAGGTCGAGCTCCTTGCTGCGACCCGCGTCGACGATCTCGCACTCGCGGCGGGGGCCGACCAGGAACTGCGCGATCCGCTCCAGCGGCCGCTGGGTCGCGGACAGCCCGATCCGCTGCACAGATCCATTGCCATTGCCCGCCGCGTCCTCCGCTTCGCGTCCGGGCGCGGCGGGGTCGGTGTTTCTTCTGACAAGCTCCTCGAGCCGCTCGAGCGTCAGCGCGAGGTGCGCCCCGCGCTTCGACTGCGCGACGGCATGAATCTCGTCGACGATCACCGCCTCGACCCCGGTCAGCATCTCGCGCGCCTGCGAGGTGAGGATCAGGTACAGCGACTCCGGCGTCGTGATCAGGATGTCGGGTGGCTTGCGGCGCATCGCCTGGCGCTCCCGCTGGGGCGTGTCGCCGGTCCGCAGCCCGACCTTGATCTCGGCGCCGATTCCCCGCAGCGGTGCGCGCAGGTTTCGCTCGATGTCATACGAGAGCGCCTTCAACGGGGAGATGTAGACGAGCCGGACACCCTGGCCCAGCCGCTCCGGCTCCGCGGCGAGCCGGTCGATCCCCCACAGGAACGCGGCGAGGGTCTTCCCCGACCCCGTCGGCGCGCAGATCAGCGTGTTTGCACCCGACGCGATCGCGGGCCAGCCGCGCTCCTGCGCGGGCGTGGGGGCCTCGAACGACGCGTCGAACCAGCGTCGCACCTCGTCGCTGAACGGCGCAAGCGGGGAGCTTTTCTCGGTCGCGGATGCCACGGTGGCTAACCCATCGATGTTACGGGTCCGCCGGACGCGTGCGATGCTTCTGCGCCGGATGCGAATCCTGTACGGGGTGAACGGAGAGGGAATGGGGCACGCGACGCGCTCCGAGGTCGTGATCGGCTCGCTGCTCGACTCCAACGACGTCCGCGTCGTCGCCTCGGGCACCGCCTACCGGCACCTGCGCGAGCGCCTCCCCCGCGTCGACGAGATCTTCGGCCCCACCTTCGCGATGGAGGAGGGCGAGATCAACCGGTGGGCGACCATGCGCCAGAACGTCCAGCACGCGTTCGATGAGCTGCCGGGCACGGTCAAGCGCTGGGTGCGCGAGGTCGACGAGTGGAAGCCCGACGTCGTGATCAGCGACTTCGAGCCGCTCGCCGGCGTCTACGCCCGCAGCACGCGCACCCCGCTGATCGCGGTCGACAACATCAACATGCTCGACCGCTGTCGCCACGACGACGAGATCATCGGCGCGCACCGGCAGGACTACCTGCTCGCGCGAGCGGTCGCCCACTCGATGGTGCCCGGCGCTGTCGAGTACATCGTGACGACGTTCTTCGAGCCGCCGCTGGCCCGGGGCGGGACGACGCTCGTGCCGCCGATAATCCGGCCCGAGATCGTCGCCGCGTGCAGCGAGCGCGGCGAGCACCTGGTCGTGTACTCGAGCGGCGACCCGAAGCTGATCGACGCGCTGCACGCGGTCGGGACGCCGGCTCGCGTGTACGGCATGCGCGGCGGGCCCGACGAGGCCGTGATCGACGGATGCGTCGAGCTGCGGCCGCGCTCGAGCGAGGACTTCGTCGAGTCTCTGCGCACCGCGCGCGGCGTGATCGCCGGCGGCGGCTTCTCGCTGCTGAGCGAGGCGGTCTACCTCGGCAAGCCGATCCTCGCGGTGCCGCTGCACGGGCAGTTCGAACAGCTGATGAACGCCCGCTACGTCGAGCGGCTCGGATACGGGCTGTGTGCGGACGAGGTCGACGCCGAGGTGCTGGGAGGCTTCATCGCGCGGCTGGCGGAGTTCGAGGCCGCGCTCGCCGGCTACGAGCAGGAGGGCAACGCGCGGACCCTGGCGGCGATCTCCGAGCGCGCCGCCGCCGCCGCGGCCGCGAAGCCGCGCGAGCTTCGCCGCGCTCGCCGCGCGGCGCGCAAGCTATAGCGATGAGCTCGGCCGCGCGACGCGCACTCGGCGCCGCGGCAATGGGCGGAGCCGCGTTCGCCTGGTACCACGGCCAGATCCCGACATCGCAGCTGTACGGACGCACGATCTGTCGCGAGCCCGATGGCGGCCGAGTGATCGCCCTCACCTACGACGACGGCCCCAACCCGCGTGAGACCCCGCGGCTGATGCAGGTGCTGGAGCGCCACGGCGCCAAGGCGACGTTCCTGCTGATCGGTCGCTGGGCGGAGCGCGAGCCGGGGCTGATCCGCGAGCTGGCCGCGGCGGGGCACGCGATCGGCAACCACACCTACACCCACCCGATGATGGCGCTGCGGACGATGGCGCAGCTGCGCGAGGAGCTGCGCCGCTGCACCGACGCGGTCGAGTCCGCGGGCGTCGAGCTGTCGCGCGTCGACGGGCGGGCGCTGATGCGGCCACCGTACGGCCGCCGCCGGCCCGCGACGATGAGGGTGCTACGAGAGGAGGGCTACGTCCCGCTGCTGTGGTCGATCACCTGCTACGACTGGCGCCGGACCGCGACCCCGCGAAAGCTGGTGCGCCGCGCTACCCGCGCAGGCGACGGCGACGTCGTCCTGCTCCATGACGGCTCGCACAAGGACCCGGCACACGACCGGGACGCTTCGATCGCGGCGACCGACGAGGTGCTGGGCCGGCTCTCCGCCGAGGGCTACCGCTTCGCGACGGTCCCGGAGCTGGTAGCGGCCGCGCGCGGGTAAGGGTCGGCCGCCGCTACCAGGGAAGCTCGTCGGCGATCTCGGCCAGGTGCGGCGCGGTGCGATCGCGCTCGGAGAGCCGCGGCCGGCTGACCGGCCACTCGACGGCGACGCCGGGATCGTCCCACGCGATCCCCGACTCCGTGTCGGGGTCGTAATAGCTCGACAGCTTGTAAGCGACGTCGGCGGTTTCGCTGAGGACGCAGAACCCGTGCGCGAACCCGACCGGAACCAGGAACTGGCGGTGGCGCTCGTCGTCGAGCTCGTGGCCGTCCCATCTCCCGTACGTCGGTGAGTCGCGGCGTAGATCCACCGCGACGTCCCAGATCCGTCCGCGCAGGCACCGCACGAGCTTCGCCTGGCCCGGCGAGGTCTGGAAGTGGAGGCCTCGGAGGGTGTTGCGCGTCGAGCGCGAGTGGTTCTCCTGAACAAACTCGACGTCGACCCCGAGCTCGCGCCAGGCGTCGTCGCGGAACGTCTCGACGAGGAAACCGCGTTCGTCTCCGTGGACCTCGGGCTCGACCAGCACGAGCCCGTCGATCTCCGTCTCCAGGCGCGCGGCCACGTCAGCCGAGGGTGCGGCCGTACTGGCGCTCGTAGTACTCGCGGTACTCGCCCGAGCGGATTGGCGCCCACCATGCGGCGTTATCGCGATACCAGTCCACCGTCCGGGCGAGGCCCGGACCAAAGCGCACGCGCGGCTCCCATCCCACCGACCTGAGCTTGGCGGAGAAGGCGAGCGAGTAACGGCGGTCGTGCCCGGGACGGTCGCTCACATACTCGATCAGCGACTCGTCCTGGTCGGTCAGCTCGAGGATCGCCCGCACGACCTCGATGTTTGGCAGCTCATCCGGACCACCGGCGTTGTAGAGCTCGCCGGCCTCGCCGCGCTCGAGCACGGCATCGATCGCGGCGCAGTTGTCCTCGACGAACAGCCAGTTGCGGACCTGGAGCCCGTCCCCGTACACCGGCAGTGGGTCACCCGCGAGCGCGTTGAGGATGCACAGCGGGATCAGCTTCTCCGGATACTGGAACGGGCCGTAGTTGTTCGAGGAACGGCAGATCAGCGCGTCGGCGCCGTACGTGCGCTGAAACGCCCGCACGATCAGATCCCCACCCGCCTTCGAGGCGGAGTACGGCGAGGAAGGGTCGATCGGTGAGTCCTCGGTAAACGAGCCCTCCTCGATCGACCCGTAGACCTCGTCGGTGGACACCTGAAGGTGCCGGATGCCGGCGTCGCGCGCAGCCTCGAGGAGCACGAATGTGCCGAACACGTCCGTGGTGATGAACTCGCCGGGCGAGGTGATCGAGCGATCGACGTGCGACTCGGCGGCAAAGTTGACGATCGCGTCGCAGCCGTCGATCGCGGAGGCAACGGCGTCCCGGTCGGAGATGTCGGCCTCGACGAGGGCGAGCCGCTCCTCGGAAAGCCCGCCGAGGTTCTCGCGCCGGCCCGCGTAGGTGAGTTTGTCGAGCACCACGACAGCGTCGTCGGGATGGGACGCCAGCCTGTGGCGGACGTAGTTCGAGCCGATGAACCCGGCCCCGCCGGTGACGAGCAACCTCATGCGGCAGCCTCGCTTCGCGCCGTGCGGCGCTCCCGGAGGTAGTCCGCCAGCCCCCGCCGCCACTCGGGAAGCTCGATCGCGTCGGGGCGCTTGCTCCCGAGCGCGGAGTACGCGGGTCGCGGCGCGGGGCGGGCGAGCATGTCGGTCGTCGCCGCCATCACGCGGCACTCGACGTCGGTCTGGTCGAAGATCTCCTGCGCGAACTCGAACCACGAGCACGAGCCGCTCGCCGCGACGTGGTGGAGTCCGTACGCCTCGGTCCCGGCGAGTTGAGCGATCGCGGTTGCGAGATGACCCGTGTAAGTGGGGCAGCCGACCTGGTCGCTCACGACGAGGACCTCGGGCTGCTGCTCGGCCAGGTGCAGCATCGTCTCGACGAAGTTTCGTCCCGCGACGCCGAACAGCCACGAGGACCGGACGATGACGTGGTTCGGGTTCGCGACGGCGACCGAAGTCTCTCCGGCGAGCTTCGAGCGGCCGTACGCGGACAGCGGGCCCGTCGGATCGGACTCGACATAAGGGGAGCGCTTCTTCCCGTCGAAGACGTAGTCGCTCGATAGATGCACGATGCTCGCGCCAACCGCCGCTGCCGCCGCAGCGGTGACGCCGGCTGCCTCGCTGTTGATCCGCGTCGCCTCGGCTTCGTGCTCCTCCGCACTGTCGACGTCGGTCCACGCCGCGCAGTTGACGATCGCGTCGGGTCGGTGCTCGCCCACGGCCTCGTCGACGGCGGGGCCGTCGGTGATGTCGAGCTCGGCGTGAGCGAGGGCCACGACCTCGTCGCCCCGCCGCTCGCACGCCGCGACCACGTCGCGGCCGAGCATTCCGCCGGCCCCGGTGACCAGCACCTTCACGGGATCGCGATCTCGGAGTTGTCGCCGACGATCATCCTCAGGGTCTTGGGGAGCCCGTCGCCGCGTGCGAGCATCGCGTTGCGGCCCAGCAGGCTGGCCTCCATGCGCGCGCCCAGGTCGCTGACGCTTGATCCCGAGAGCAGGATCGAGTGCTCGACCTCGGAGCCCTTGACGACCACGTTCGGAGCGATCGAGGTGTTGGGCCCGATATAGGAGTCGGTGATGCGGCTGTCGGCTCCAATCACGGCCGGGCCACGCACGAGGGAGCGCTCGAGGCGCGCGCCCGCGTCGACGACAACGCGGCCCTCCACCCGAGAGTCGACGAGCTCGCCGTCGATCCGTCGCTCGATGTCCTCAAGCACGAGCCGGTTCGCCTCGAGCATGTCCTCGAGGTGGCCGGTGTCCTTCCACCATCCGCGCACCTGCCGCGACTCCACCCGCTTCCCGCCGTCAATCAGGGCCTGGATCGCGTCGGTGATCTCGAGCTCGTCGCGCCACGACGGCTTGATCGCCTCTGCGGCTTCGAACACCGCCGGCCCGAACATGTACACGCCGACGAGCGCGAGGTCGCTCGGCGGGTCCTTCGGCTTCTCCACCAGCCGGACGACGCGATCGCCGTCGAGCTCCGCGACCCCGAACTCGGACGGGTCGGGCACCCTGGTGAGGAGGATCAGCGCGTCGGGCTCCGAGTTGCGGAAGGCGTCGACGAGGTCGCTGATCCCGTCGCGGAGCAGGTTGTCGCCGAGGTACATCACGAACGGCGTCTCGGCGAGGAACTCCCTCGCGGTGAGCACGGCGTGGGCGAGCCCGCGCGGCTCGTCCTGCGTGATGTATGAGATCCGCGCTCCGAAAGCCGAGCCGTCCCCCGCCGCGTCGCGGATCTCGTCGCCGGTCTGGGGCGCGATCACGATCCCGATCTCGGTCACGCCGGCCCGCACGAGCGCCTCGATCCCGTAGAACAGCACGGGCTTGTTGGCGACGGGCACGAGCTGCTTCGCCGAGGTATGGGTGATCGGGCGCAGGCGCGTGCCTGCCCCACCGGAGAGGATCAGCCCCTTGAGCGTCTCCATCAGCGGCGCGAAGGCTAGCGCGGGGGGCGCCGCGGCTCGCCCGCGCTCGCTAGTAGGTGCCGCCCAGCTTGCGGTGGTCCCACGTCGCGGTACGTCGGGGGTGGAACTGGATCGCGACCCGCTTGGCCGCCTGCGCCTCGAGCGCGGCAGCGGCGTCGCCCTCGACCGATTCGATCCCCTCCGCGTACCGGACTGTGAGCTGCTTGCCGAAGGCGGACACGGTCTCGAGATCACGGTGGATCTCGGCTTCGGCCTCGATCATCACCCCCCTCAGCTCGGTGTACTCATGGCCGGTCTCGACGAGAACTGTCGCACGGGGGTCCCGCTCCAGGTTTTGCACCTTCTGGGACTTGGCGTAGGTCCAGGTCCATATCTCACCGTCGCGCGGGACATACCACATGGGCATCGAGTGCGGCCACCCACGCTGGCCGAGGCTCGACACGATCGCGACGCGCTCGTTCTCGACCAGCTCGCGCTGCTCGCCCTCGCTCAGCTTGATCTGGTCACGCCTGCTCACGGGGCGAGGCAGGATTGCACTCCGAGCACGCCCGCGACCGCGCGGGCGGCAAGCAGCTCGTCGTGCGGTGCTTGCCCCGCGAGCGCTATCACCGCGCCCTCGAGCGCTCCGAGAAACGCCAGCGCAACCGCCCTGGCGGGCGGGCCGGGCGGAATCGACCCGTCTCTGCGCCCTGCCTCGATCAGGCGGGCGACGCGCTTGACGCCCGCCTCTGAGATCCGCTCGATCTCCCGTCCGACCGGATGATCCTGGCCGCTGAACTCGACCCTCAGCGCCATCACGACGCGGGCGATGTCTCGCCGGCAGAAGACGGCGTGACCGCGCGCCAGCGCGATCAGCTCAGCGACCGGATCTGGCTCATGCCTGGCCGGTCCGCCCACCTCGCGCATCCAGTTCTCGTTGACCCACTCGATCACCGCCAGGGCCAGATCCTCCTTGTCCTTGAACTGGTGATAGAGGGCGCCGCGCGTGTATCCCGCCTCGCGCGCCACCTGCTCGAGCACCAAATTGCCGTAGCCGTACCGGGAGAGGCCCCTCGCCGCCGACTCGAGCAACGCGCTCCTGGTGCGAGCACTCCGCTCGGCCTGGGTTGGCCGGGGAACTGCCGGCGTCTGGGTCGTCGGGCGGCTCATCGAATCCGACGTACGTGCATGCATGTACGTATGTTAATCTGCCATCCGGCGACGACGACGAAGGCGAGGTCCTTGAATGAGGCTTCCGAACACCGCGCACACCTCCCGGTCCTGGCGGATCCACGAGCTCACGCGCGACTTCCGGCTGGAGGACGTCTGGGCGCTGCCGACGGCGGGCGGCTCAGACGACTTCCGTCGGCTGGTGGAGGGGATCGCCTCAGGTGACCCGTCGCGAAGCTCCTCGCGCGCGGCGCGCGCGCTCTTCGCACTCCGGTGGAAGATCGGGGAGGTGCTCGGCTGGGACAGCCCGGACGCCGGCCTCGGCTCCAGGGTGCCGACGCTCCGCGACCGGTTGCCGGCGGATCTGCGGGAGGCCCCATCCGGCCCGGGCTTCGACGCGCTCCCCTTCACCTCGCTCTACCTGCTCGAGGACGAGTGGGCAGCGGAGATCGCCAACCGGACGATGCACGGCGTCATGCACGTCGGCTGGGTCCCGGACAGGACGGGCGGCTACCGCGCCCAGTTCGCCGTGCTCGTGAAGCCAAATGGACTTCTCGGGACCGCCTACATGGCCGCGATCAGGCCGTTCCGGCACCTGGTCGTTTACCCGGCGATGATGCGAGAGATCGGCCGGGGGTGGCGGGCGCGCGCCGGCGAGCCGACGCCGGCGCACGCCTAGCCCGAGCTACGGCTCGAGGATCAGCTCCCGCCACGGTCCCTCGCCGACCATCGGCTGGGTACGGCCCTCGAGCCAGTCGACCTGGAGATCGTCGTAGTGCGGGCTTCCGGGCTGACCCGACTGGCCGGTGAACGCCTGCCACCGCGAGCTGTCCGGATCGCCGGGGTCGGCGACCATACGCCAGCAAGGCGCCCACATCGCCCGGAACGGGTCATTGGGGTCGTGGGCGATCTGGCTCACGGTCTCCTGGCCGCCGCCGGCCTCGAGGTCGCGGTTGAAGACCTGGGCGAACACCGGGTTCGCCTCCCCGATCAGGTGCGGGAACTCGAGCCGGTGGAGGCGCCCCCAGCGCCACCGCTCGGGGTCGGGGCCGAAGCGGTCCTCGAGGTCGTCGAGCCCTCCGCGCAGCGCATCCAGGGCGAGCTCCTCCCACGGTCGGCCGACCAGATCCTCGTCTCCCTCCTCCCACAGCGCGAGCAGGTGCGAGTGCCACCGCCATGGGGAGGTGACGTGGTTGATGAAGCCGCTGTCCGAGCGGTCGAGCCAGCGCTCGGTTAGGTCGCGGTCGCGGATCGCCGATCGCGCGACCTCGCGGGCGAGCCGCATCGTGAACGCCTGGTAGATCGAAGCGGCGACCGAGTCGGGCGCGAGCCACCCGTCCCAGCTCTTCAGCCGCTCGATCGCAGTCACCTCCCGCTGGTCGCGGGGCCGGAGCCGAGCGAGGCGGTGGACCGACTCGACGCCCGGTATCGAGTAGTTGTCGGACTGCATCGTCTCGAAGCTCTCGGCGTCGTGCTCGGGCTGCGCGAGGAGCAGCGCCTCGATCCGGCGCGCGCGGTAGCCGTCGAGGTAATCGCTGCTGATGTGGTGGGGGAAGTCGTCGGGGGCGATGCGGTTGTTCGCCGTGAGCACGTAGCCGCACTCGGGGTCCTGCACGGCCGGCATCTCCTCGTAGGGCACCACCCCTTCCCACTCGAACTCCCCGGTCCATCCCGGCTTAGGTAGGTCGGGACAGTCACCCCGGCGGATCGGCACCCGCCCCACCGCCTTGTAACCGATGCTCCCGTGGCGATCCGCCCACACCAGGTTGGAGACCGGCGCCGTGTGGACGGACAGCATCTCGACCAGCTCCGGGCCGCTTTTCGGCTCGAGCACCTCGACGTTCGCCTCGCTGATCGAGGGCATGTCGAGAACCGTCCATCGAAGCGCCAGCGGCTCGGCGGCATCCGAGCCCAGGGCCTCGTTGACGATCGGACCGTGGTGGGTCAGGCGAACCTCGTGGCGCTGCGGCTCCGACCCCCTGACCGCGATCTGCTCGACGACGTAGTCGAGCTGGCGCCACTCGCCCTCGAACTCATAGCGGTCGCCGTCGATCCGCTCGACGAAGAGGTCCATGACGTCCGCCATCGCGTTCGTGAACGAGAACGCCACGTCGTTGGTCTGCCCCATCGAGACGCCCGGCACGCCGGGGAGCGACGCGCCGCGCGCGAAGCGGCCGTTCAGCTCCAGCTCGACCTCGTAGAAGATCCCCGGCATGCTGGGGGGAAGGTGGGGGTCGCCCGCGAGCAGCGGCCGGCCCGTCTTCGAGCGGGCCCCTGAGACGGCCCAGTTGTTCGAGCCGCTCGCCTCGACCGCGAGGCCGAGGGTCTCGCGGACCCGGTCGATCTGCTCGACGAGGCCGTGCCCGTCCCCCGCGTAGGCGCCCCCGGGCGAGATCACGACAGGGTGCCCGGTCGGGTAAGCGGGGTCGAGCCGCGCGGCCAGCTCGGGCCCGAGCTCTCGCACCATGTCGGCGCGCAGCAGCTCGCGCTCCCAGTTCGTCGAGAGCCCGAACGCGAGCAGCTTCAGCGCCGCGAGCATGTCCGCGGGCCGCCATTGCTCGAACCCGCTGCGAAGTAGCTGGAACTCTGCCGGAAGCGCTCGCGCCGTCTCGACCGCGGAGTTGACTCCGGCGCAATACGAATCGAGCTCCTCTCGCAACCAGGGGGAGAGCTCCGGGACCTCCCGCTCGGCGATCCGGCGCAGCCCGAGGGTTCGCATCAGGCGGTCGGCGCGCAGCGCCTCTCCTCCGACGATCTCCGACAGCCGCCCGGACGCCATGCGGCGATAGAGGTCAAGCTGCCACAGGCGGTCCTGGCCATGGCAGAACCCCTGTCCGAACCACAGGTCCGGTCTTGTGCCGGCGTGGACGTGCGGGACCCCCCAGCGATCCCGCCTGATCTCGACCCGGCCGGAGACGCCCGTGACCTTGATCCGCCCGCGCGTCTTCGGCAGCGGGCGGCGAAAGATCTGGTACCACAGCCCGGCGGCCGTGGTCCCCGCCACGGCACCGAGCGCCGCGCTCCCGATCGCCGCGCTGCGGAAAGCCACCTTGCGTGCCTGGGACGCCCGTTGCGAGCGCCACATCCCGATGGGGCTTGTCCACTGGGCCACGGCGTGATGCTAGTCGCGCAGATCGCTCGGCAGGCGCCCCTCGGAGTCGAGCTTCTCGAGGTGCGCCTGCATCACGAGAGCCGCGGCGCCGCGCAGCTCTGCCGGGACGTCGTCCCACGCCGCGTCGAGCAGGTTGGCGCGCGAGCGCTCCCCGGCGTCGAGCGCGGCGACGAGCTTTTGCTCCCGCTCGAGGCGGTGGGCAAGGTACTCGGCGATCTTCGCCGCAGGGTCGGTGACGAACGGCCCGTGGCCGGGGCAGATCAAGTCGATCTCGCGTGCCTGCACGCGCCGCAGCGAGTCCATGTACGCGGCCAGCGATCCGCCATCCGGCGGGACGTAACTTGACCCCTCACCGAGGATCAGATCGCCGCTGAAGCATGCCCGGTCGAGCATGAAGCAGACGTGGTCCTTCGCGTGACCCGGCGTCGGCACCACCGTGAACGGGCCGGGGTCGGACCCGCCGTCCCCCCACGTCACCGGCGCAACGAGCCGCGCTGCACCCGCCGAGTGGTCGGCGTGGGAGTGGGTGAGCAGGACGCCGCCGATCCCCCCACGCCGCTCGGCCTCGTCCGCGACGGCCTCGATGTGGCCCGGGTCGTCCGGGCCTGGGTCGATCACGAACGCGGGATCGCGGAGTACGACGTAGGTGTTGGTGCCTTCGAGGGTCATCGGGCCCGGGTTCGGGGCCACGATCCGCGCGATCTCGGGGCGGCCGGGCGCCGTGTCCAACCGGCCCACGCCCGGCGCTACTCGTCGAGCGCCCCGAGGACCGCCTCGCGGGCGTCCTCGGGCTCGAGCACGACGAGGTCGCCGGCGCCCTTGAGCACCTCGCGCACCAGCCACGCGGCGCCGGCATAGGGCAACTCGATCGTGACCGCGCCGTCGGCCAGCTCCTCGATCACGGTGCGCTCCTCGCGGATCCAGCGCGAGCGCTCCGGTGAGACCCACACGCGCGCCACCTTCGCGTTCTCGACCTCGCCGTCGATGAGCCAGCTCTCCAGCCCGGGCATCTCCTCGACCTGGGGCCTGACCTCGAACGAGCGCGACGTCAGCTTCGCCTCCTTTATCCGGTCGAGCCTGAAGTGGCGGACGTCGTCCTTCCCGAGGTCCCAGCATCCGACGTACCACCCCTCGGGCCCGTTCGCGAGCCGATAGGGCTCCACCTCGCGCTTCGTGAACTGGTCCTCGTTCTCCTTGTAGTAGTGCAGCTCGAGCACGCGCCGCTTCGCGATCCCCTCGTTGACGGTGCGTACCACCTCGGAGTCGTCGCCGAGGCTCGCGATCTCGAGGCCTTCCTCGGAGGGATCGTGGCCGAGCGCCTCGGTGATCTTGCGACGGGCGCTCTGCAGCCCCGCCTGCGGCAGGTGATCGCCGAACAGGTCGATCGCGGCGACGAGCGCCTTCGCCTCGAGCGGGAGCAGGCGCGCGGGGCGGGCGAAGCTGTCGCCGTAGGCGTCGGTGTCCACCTCGATCTCGCCACCCACGATCTCGGCGAAAAGCACGTACGTGCCGCCGCCGAAGTTGACGACGTTGAGAACGGAGATGTCCTCGCGGAGCTCCGCCTCGCTGACCTTCAACTCCTCGCACACCTCGGCGACCTGGAGCCGCCGCTCGTTGCGTGCCGCGTCGATCAGCAGGCCCGCCAGCGTGACGAGGCGCGCGAACCGCTCCGGGCGGATCGGCGACTCGGCGTGTCCGTTCGAGCGGCTCGGCCGCGAAGTGGTCGCCGCCTCGGCCGCCGGGCGGGAGACCGTCGCCGCCGCCTCGAACCCGCCGCTGTGGCGGTCGCGCAGCACGTCGATCCGCTCCGCCGCCTCCTCCGCGAGCTCCTTCGGCGCCAGCACGGTGGCGTTCTGTCGCCAGCTCAGCACCCAGGCAACGAGTTGACGGCTCGACGCGTACGGGGTTTCGAAGATCATCCCGCGGCCCGGCGCGCCGTCCGACTTGCGCGCGGGGCGCAACTCGCCGAAGCGTCCGAAGTCCCGCTCGACGAGCCACGCGATCCGTTCACGGATGAACACCTTCGCCGTCTGCTCTACTTCGCCCATCTGCCAGTCGGCGCGGCTCCCGTAATCGCGGCGGTCGAAGTCCTCGGGAGCCGGGAAGTCGTGCTCGGCCTTGGTTGCGTAGGAGACCTTGCCGCGAATCCGCGAGAGCCGGAACACGCGCACGGCGTCACGCTCGTGCGAGTGGCCGATCAAATAGAACTGGCCGGCCCTGTACACGAGGTGGTAGGGATCGACCTTGCGGGCCGAGACTTCGTCCCGCTCCATCGTGTAGTAGTTGAACTCGACCGTCTTGCGCCGCGAGATCGCCGTTTCGACCTTCGCGAGGCGCTGCGAAAGCTCTCGCCCGCCCGCGGAGGCGGTGACCGCGACGTCCACCGGCGCCGATTCGCCATTGGAGAGCGGATTCGGCTTGCCCCACGAGACCTGCTGGAGCGCCAAGCGAAGCGGCTCGGCATAGGCGAAGCGGCCGTCGAGCAGGGTCAGCGCGGTGCGGAGTGCCGCGAGCTCGTCGTCGGAGAACTCGATCGGCCGCAGGTAGTAGTTGTCGGGTGGCAGCGCGTAGAGCTCGGCCTCGAAGAATCCCTCGCCGGGCTTCTCCACCTGGAGCGAGATCCCCAGCGACTCGAGCTCCGCGCGGTCGGCGTAGAAGCGGCGCGCGAACGCGTCGTCGTTCATCGAGCTGTAGCCCTCGACCTCCTGCTTGATCTCGAGTGCGGAGACGGGGCGCCGGTTGGCCATCAGGAACGAGATCAGGGAGAGCTGGCGGATCAGCTTCTCGGTGTCCTTGGCCACGGATCTGAGAATAGAGGCGTACAAAGTGCGGCCGTTGCACTCGATCGCGACTTTTCCGCGCAATTTGCGTGCCGGCGGTGCGCGCAGCGAACTAGGTGGCGAAGGGGATGTCCGGCGACACTCGTCGCGAACTACGCCGCCCGGGGGCCGAAGTAGGCGGCTGACTCGATCCCGGGATCGAAGCGCGACCAGGCCTCGCCGTCGCGCAATGCCCGCTCGATGCGGTCGAAGCTCCCCAGCCGGCCGCCGAGGTTGTCGAGCATGTGGACGAGCGTCGCCTCGCGAGTCGCCGGGACGACCGGCGAGCCGTTCTCGAGTGTGCCGTGGTGCGAGAGGATGATGTGAAGGACCGACTGAGCGGTCTCCGGGTCGAAGCCCTCGATCCTCTCGATCTCGCGACGGACCGCGTAGTAGCCGAGCGGGATCTCCCCCTGGAGGCGCCCGCGATCGGTGAGCTCGATCGCCAGCGGGTCGTCGTTGTAGGCCTCGACCTTGCCGATGTCGTGCAGGAGCGCGCCGGTCACCGCGACGTCGCGGTCGATGCCCTGGAACAGCGCCGCAGCCGCGCTCACGGCTTGCGCGACCGAGAGGGTGTGATCGAGGAGCCCGTGACGGTAGGCCTGGTGGTAGTACTTGGCGGCGGGGGCCTCGCGGAACCGCTGCCAGATCGCGCGAGTGCTCCCCGAAGAACAGCTCGAGGAGCCGGCCGAGGTGGCGGTTCTGGACCGTCGCGATCAACTCCCGAAGGTCGGACTCGAGCCGCTCGACGGAGACGGGCGGCCCCTCAGCGATCTCACCCGGGTCGTACTCCCCTTCGCTGGCGGGGCGGATCGCCTCGATCGTCACCTTCGGCCCGTAGCGGGGATGGACCCCGAACCGGCCGCTGATGTGAACGACGCTCCCCGGCCTCGCGCAGTCGAACCGCTCGGCCGCGTCCTCCCACGCCACGGCCTCCATCGACCCCGTTCTGTCCGAGACGACGAGCCGCAGCCACTCGCCGCCGTCCCGGCGCGGGCGCAGCTCGCGCTCGCGGATCGCGAACACGCCCGACACGGTTTCGCCGTCGGCGAGATCGCGCACGCTGCGGCGGCCGTTCGAGTACGGCACGTCGAGCGCGGGCTGCTCCGCAGGGATTGCTTGCCTGTTGCTCACTCCAAATTCACGTTAGAGCGAGCCGCGGACGGCGCGGATCGCTCGTCGGCGGCGGTCGACTAGGGTTCGCTGGCCTATGGAGGGCGGCGCGCGACCGAGTCTCCCCCTGGAAGGAACGGTCCTCGTTACCGGGGGGACCGGTGCGCTCGGTACCGCCGTGGTGGCGGAGCTGCTCGACTCGGGCGCGCGCGTCGTCGCGACTTGGATCGCCCCCGAGCAGCGCGATCGGGTCTCCGACGCGCTCGGGTCGCCCGAGCGGCTGGAGCTCGTCGAAGCCGACCTCACCACCGACGCAGGGCCGGAGTCCGCGGTCGCCGCGGCCAATAGCCAACCGCCGCTTACGGCGCTCGTCAACCTGGTCGGCGGCTGGGCGGGCGGCGGGCGCACGCACGAGGCGCCGCCCGATGAGATGAGCCGGATGATCGAGCTCAACCTGATGACCGCGTACCGCGCGACGCGCGCCGCCCTGCCGGCGATGGTCGAGCAGGGCGGAGGGGCGATCGTGTGCGTCGGCGCGAAGGCCGCGCTGCAGCCGTTCAAGGGATCGCCCGGCTACAACGTCGCCAAGGCCGCGGTGCTCGCGTTCGTGCGCTCGCTGGCGGTCGACTACCGCGACGACGGGATCCGCGCGAACGCCGTGCTCCCGAGCGTTATCGACACGCCGGCCAACCGCGAGTCGATGCCGAACGCCGACCACTCGAAGTGGGTTCCGCCGGCCGAGATAGCGCGCGTGATCCGGTTCCTGTGCTCGCCCGACTCGACGCCGACGTCCGGCGCCGCGGTCCCGGTTTACGGGCGCGCGGGTTAGCAGAACTCTGCCGGTTTCAAGCCCCGCTGACCGGTTGTCATGCCGGCGCCGCATGAGACGACGAGCCTGG
>CAVWOU010000011.1:0-177319 GCA_963756745.1 uncultured Thermoleophilia bacterium | reverse complement strand
CCGCCGACGGCTTCGCCGGCACCTTCGGGTTCGGGATCTCGCCGAGGCGCTGGATCAGCCGCTAGTGGGTCGAGGCGGCATTCGCCAGAGGCCCAGTAGTACCACGTGGAGTACCACGGGATCGGGTAACAAGGGCCCTCAACGAAGACGAAAGCCCGGCCTGAGCAGGGCTTTCTTTGGAATGGAGCTAGCCGGGCTCGAACCGGCGACCTCCTGGGTGC
Organism: uncultured Thermoleophilia bacterium; assembly: GCA_963756745.1. Lineage (GTDB taxonomy): Bacteria > Actinomycetota > Thermoleophilia > Solirubrobacterales > 70-9 > DASPWW01. The sequence continues at coordinate 177,098 of CAVWOU010000011.1, read as the reverse complement.
GATCCAGGCGCTCTCCCAACTGAGCTATAGCCCCGCGATGCACGCCCGGGGCGCCCGAGCGGCGCAAGCAAGGATACAGTCGCCAGGGCGTTCACATGGGCGCCGGATATGCCGATGTGGGGGAAGGACATGACCTTTCGCCGTCACCTCACGATCTTCTTCCTGCTCGTGGACCGATCGGGTGCGATCCGGGTCACCGAGCCTGGGGGTCGCGACGATGCCGGACTCGGCGCGGGGATGTGATGGATCTGATCGCGGCCGCCGACGCGGCGCTGTACCGAGCCAAGGGAGCGAGCAGGAACCGGTCTGAGGAAGCCGCTGCGAGCGAGGAGCCCTCGTGGGCGAGGGCTGCGCAGGGAGAACCGGCGGAGCGGCGAACGTAGCCTCCACGCGCCCGTAGAAAACGCGCACCCTGCGGGAACAATTGCCCTTGCATGGGTGCCCTTTCCCAGCGAGACTTTGCAACGATCTACTGCGGTCGGATATGGGAATCCTGGACGAAGCGATCCGCGACCACCTCGAGCTGAAGCGTCGAGGCGGTACGCAAGAACAAGACCTGACACGCCTCGAGGACGAGGCGTTCGGTCCACCGACGCGACCGGGCGACCCCGAGCCCGGGTCCGGGGCCGCCTCGGAGGCTCCTCAGGCGCTGAAGATCGAGGACGAGGCGCCGGCAGCCGAGCGCGCGACAGCCGAGAGCGCGGCGGCACCCAAGAGTGCGCCGGCTCAGGAGGGCGCACCCGCTCGCAACGGCACGGCTGGGATGAGCGCACCCGAGGCCGAGGGAGGAGGCGTGTTCCACGACTTCGCCGCCGAGGAGGGGCTCGTTCCCCCGAATGCGGATGTCACCGCGGTCGAGCAGGAGTTCAAGGTCGAAGAAGCCCCCGCCGAGCCAGCCACGGGATCCGACGCGGTGCAGGAGCGAGTGCGGGAGCCGGAGCCGCCATCGCCGCCGGCGCCGGAGCCGAAGCCGGAGGTGAGTGAGCAGACGCCGACGCCGGTCCCTCAGCCCTCGGCGGACGACACCCAGCCCCACGACATGGAGGCCGAGCTGGGGCCGGTCGAGGCCGAGCCGCAGGGCGAGCCAGCCGCCGCCGACGAGGTCGACGACGATCTCGAGCTTCACGTCGAAGAGGACGAGATCGAGATCGTCGAGGAGGAGATCGAGATCGTCGAGGAAGAGGGCGCAGACGAGAGCCCCGAGGAGGTCTCGGCGGACGACGTCCTCGAGGAGACGCCCGACTTCCTGCAGGACACGCCAGAGCACGACCGCCTCTGGTTCGAGCAGAAGCCGCCCAAGGACTTCGACTTCGACGAGTAGGCGTCAGCTCCCTGTAGCGGGGAGCACGGGGTCGCGACCTACAATGGCCGTCGAGGGGCCATAGCTCAGCTGGGAGAGCGTCCGGTTTGCATCCGGGAGGTCGCGGGTTCGAGTCCCGCTGGCTCCATGGCTAGCATCGGCCGTCGCCCGTTCTCGAGGTCGAGGTAGTCCTCGGCGAACCTGATCCGCGCTCGCTGGGCGCGCCGTGTCGAGCACCTGGCTGAGCACGCCCGGCGCGACGCCCGAACAACGCTGGAGGCGGGGGGTTCGATCCCCCCGCCTCCCTCGGCGTGGCGGTGTTCGTAACCTCAGGCGGGCACCGCCGACGCGTTCCAGGCCCCCGTCGCAGCGGCGTCCCGCGCGAACTCGCTGAAGTCCCGCGGCTCGCGACCGAGCGCACGCCGCACCCCGTCCACCACGTGGGCGTTGCGCCCGTCGAGGACTTCGGTGAACAGGTACTTCAACATCCACACGACCTCGGCCGGCACATCGGCCTCCGCGAGAATGGACTCGAACTCCTCGATGGAGACCGGCACGTACCGGAGCTCCCGGTTGGCGGCCCGGGCGATCTCGTCGACCGCCTCCTCGAAGGTCAGCAGGCGTGGGCCGGTGAGCTCGTACAGCTCGCCCACGTGACCCTCCTCGGTCAGCGCCGCGACAGCGACGTCGGCGATGTCGTCGACGTCGACGAACGGCTCGGGTGTATCGCCCGCCGGGAGCGTGACCTCGCCGGCCAGCACGAAATCGAGGAAGCCGCCCTCGCTGAAGTTCTGCGCGAACCAGGTCGAGCGGACGATCGTCAGCTCGCCTCCGGCGCCGCGCACGGCCTCCTCGACGCGCTCGGACTCCGGCTCGCCCCGGCCGCCCACCAGGACCTGCCTCCGGACCCCGTTGGCAACTGCGAGCTCGGCGAACGAGCCGACCGTCTCCGCCGCGCCCGGGAGCGCGTCCAGGTAGTGCGAGATGTACACCGACCCCACCCCCTCTAGGACGGGCGCCCACGTCGACCGGTCATCCCAGTCGAACGGAGGCTCGCCGGAGCGAGAGCCGATTCGCACGGGCAGGCCCCGTTCCGTGAGCCGCTCCGCGACGCGTCGGCCCGTCTTGCTCGTGCCACCCGTTACCAGTATTGGCTTGCTCTTTTGCGTTTGCTCCGTCATGGGCTCTCCTTTTGATCAGACTACGAATCTAGACTTATCAGTCTAGACCAAAAGTCTGGAATGTCAAGTCCAGCCGGTATCCTTTGTGCCATGGCCACACGCTCGTACACGGCATCGCGCCGACGGGGGAGTCCCGCGAGCGTCGAACGTGTGCTCGAGGCCTCCGAGGCTCTGATCCAGGAGGACGTCTTCCCCTCCGCGACGATGGACGAGCTCGCCGCTGCCTCGGGGGTCTCGCGGGCGACGATCTTCAACCGCTTCGGCTCGAAGCTAGGCGTGCTGCAGGCGCTTTACACGCGCTGCGTCGAGAGTCCCGAGATGGAGGCGGTTCGCGCAGCGTTCGAGCTCGAGGATCCGGTCATGGCGCTCGACGCCGTGATCGGGACGGCGTGCGCGATGTGGGAAGCGCATGGCTTGATCCAGGAGCACCTCCAGGCGATCGTCATCCTGGAGCCCGGGGCGAGCGCCACGGTCGAACAGCAGAAGGATGAGCAGCGAGCCGATCTTCAGGGTCTGACGCGGCGCCTGGCTCGCGCGGGCCGGCTGCGGCCAGGGCTGGGCGAGGCTCGAGTCAACGCGACGCTGCACATGCTCACGAGTCTCGAGGCCTTCCTGTGGCTGCGGCGCGAGTACGGCCTCTCGCTACGGCAGACCCGCGACACGATCGTCGAGCTCGCGCACCAGCTCCTCCGCAGCTAGTCGCAGCCGGTAGCCAGGCACGCTGTTTCCGGCCGACACCGTGCGGCGGTTGGAAGACGTGAAGGCCCGGTGGGATCCCACCGGCATGTTCCACGCCAGACTTCACGCTCACCGCCGCCTGAGCGCGCACGCAATCCTTTCTTAAGGTCTGGGGGGACAATGTGGGCATGGCTGAGCCGGCCCGGGTGCTGGTGGTGGACGACGAGGCGATCGTGCGCGACGTGCTCGTTCGCTACCTGAGACAGGAGGGGTTCCAGGTGGGGACCGCGGCGGACGGTGCATCCGCGCTCGAGGTGTTCGTCGACACCGAGCCCGACCTCGTGCTGCTCGACCTGATGCTGCCGCGGATCGACGGGTTCGAGGTCTTCCGCCGCATTCGAGCCAGAAATGGAACCCCCGTGATAATGCTCACCGCGCGCGGCGACGAGACCGACCGGATCGTCGGCCTGGACCTGGGTGCCGACGACTACATCGGCAAGCCGTTCTCACCCCGCGAGGTGGTCGCGCGCGTGAGGGCCGTGCTGCGGCGGGCGGGAGGCTCGGAGGCCGACGGCAGCGAGCACGTGTTGCGCTTCGACGGGCTCGAGATCGATCCTCGGACGAGGGAGGTCCTGGTCGACGGCAGGCCCGTCGAGCTGACGCCGAAGGAGTTCGAGCTCCTGCACTACCTCGCGTCGGAGCCGCGCACGGTGTTCAGCCGGCTTCAGCTCCTCGACGCGCTCTGGGATGTCGCGTTCGACGGCGATCCGTCGACCGTCACCGTCCACATTCGCCGGCTGCGCGAGAAGATCGAGCTCGACCCGTCCGCGCCGCGCCGCCTCGTCACGGTGTGGGGCGCGGGCTACCGGTTCCAGCCGTGAGCGCGAGGCCCTACCAGGGTGGGGGCGGGCGGGGAATTTGATGTTGGGCCGAGCGCGAACAGCTCTGATATGAGCGCATTGCGACCGGTCGCGCTCGCCGCCGGGCTAGCTCTCGCCGGGGCTCTGGCGACGATCGCGATCGCAGCGATCGGCGGCATGCCGAGCGAAGAGCTCGGTCATCTCGCCGTGTACATGCTCCCCGCCGTCGTGCTCACCGGCCTGGCGGCAGCCCTCGCCGCGCCTCTGCTGGCGCGCTCGTCGATGCGCGGGCGGCTGGTCGCGGTTGCCCTCGCGTCGGTCCTCGTCGGCCTAGCCAACCTCGTCGTCCTCGCCGAGCTGATGTTCGTCTCCGAGCACGACGCCGCCCAGGTCGCGTTGCTGCTCGTGTACTCGGCCGCTGCGGGGCTCGGTGTCGCACTCGCGGGCGCCCGGGCGTCGGCGGTGGCGGTGAAGCGCCTCTCGGACACGGCTCGCCAGATCGGGGAGGGCGACCTCGACGCGCGCGCCGGCCGGCTCGACGCCGGGCCGGAGCTCGATCGACTCGCCACGACCCTCGATGAGATGGCGACGAGGCTGAGCGGATCACTCGAGCGCGAGCGCGCCGCGGAGGCCCAGCGCCACGACCTCGTTACCGCGGTCTCGCACGATCTCCGAACGCCGCTCGCAGGGCTGCGGGCGATGGTCGAGGCGATCGACGACGGCGTGGTCGACGACCCGGCGACGGTTCGGCGCTACGTCGGCGAGATGCGCGGCGCCGTGGCCTCTCTGGTCGTCCTCGTCGACGATCTGTTCGAGCTCGTGCAGCTTGACGCCGGCGCGATAGAGGCCGAGTCCGAGCGAGCGCGGCTCGATGACGTCGTCCGTTCGGCGGTCGCCGCCTGCGACGCGCAGGCGGCGCGGAAGGGACTCGCGCTCGAGACCAGCCTTGCCGGCGCGCGCGGCGCATCGTGCTCGCCGAGGGTCACCCGGGTGGTCCAGAACCTGCTTCAGAATGCGATTCGCCACACCCCGGTTGACGGGACCGTGCGAGTGGAGGCTCGTCACCTTCGCGATGGGGTCGAGGTCGTCGTTGAGGACTCGGGCGAGGGGATCGAGCCCGAGGCCCTCCGGCGCGTGTTCGATCCCTTCTGGCGCGCCGATCCCGCGCGTTCGGGCAATGGCGCGGGACTCGGACTGGCGCTCGCGAAGCGCATCGTCGAGGCGCTCGGAGGCCGCATCCAGGCCGAGAGCAGGCCGGCGCACGGGTCGCGATTCGCGGTGATCCTCCCCGAGCGGCCGTCGTTCTAGCCGCGACGCTCGCCGGCGGTCAGGAGCGCCGGCACCTGGTCGAGCGGCTTCGGCGAGTGCAACAGCACGACGCCGAGGTGGCGGCCGCCGCGCCGGGCGGTGATCACGTAGCAGCGCCCCGCCGCGTCGGTGTAGCCGGTTTTCAGCCCGGTGATCCCCTCGGCGCCGGCGCGGATGAACGGGTTGTTGTTATAGAGGTCGAGGAAGCCGCCGCGGATCGGGAACCGGAACCTGCCGTGATCGGTGGCCGCGATGCGCGCCACGCGCCGGTTCGCGAGGTCGGCGCGGGCGAGCTCGGCGAGGTCGCGAGCGCAGGAGTAGTTCCCGCGGTCTTGGAGCCCGTGTGGAGTCGTGAAGTGTGTACAGCGCAGGCGGATTCGCTGCGCACGTTTGTTCATTCGCGCGACGAACCGCGGCACGGTCCGGGCGTCGTGCTGGGCGAGCGCGATCGCGGCGTCGTTGCCGGAGACGAGCAGCAGGCCGTTGAGCATCGTCTCCAGCTTCACCTCGCGGCCGGCGGGTAGCACCCCGACGCCCGATCCCTCATACGCGAGCGCCTCCGGAGTGATTTGGACCTTCTCCGAGGGCCGGTGGCGCTCGGCGATCACCAGCCCGGTCATCATCTTCGTCAGGCTGGCGATCGGGAGCTTCCGACCCGGATTGAGCTCCCACAGGACCTCGCCGGTGTCGACGTCGAACAGGATCCCCGCCCGGGGAGCGCGATTGAACTCGACCTCCACCGGCGGATCCGGCGCCGGCCGGAGCGCGAACGGCGAGGGCTCGGGCTCGCGTTTTTGCTCCGCCGCGCCGGCGGAGCGTAGCGTCGCGGCGTCCGAGCCCTCCTCCCACGGCTCGAGCAGCACGGCTCCGACCGCGCCCGCGATCCCGCCCGCCGCGACGGCCGCGAGTGCCGCGATCCAGGCTCGCCGCCTCACAGTCTGTCGACGGGACGGGTGCTCATTGCGGCGGGTTGCGGATCGCGCCGATCAGGCCGATGGCTAGAACGATGATGATCGCGAACGACGTCACGGAGATGATGTCGAGCCCCGAGTCGGCGACGACGCCCAGGGTGAGGATGAGGAACAGGACGCAGAAGACGATTCCGACGGCGAGTATCCCGGTGCGGACCTCCGGGTCCACGGTCAGTACACGGGGTAACGCGGCGCGGGCCCCTCGGTGTCACGTCTCGCGAGCAGCTTGATCAATGCCAGGCCGACGATGAACCCCCCGACGTGGGCGAAGTACGCGACTCCACCGGTCTGCCCGGTCACGTCCGGCGTCGCCAGCTGCCCGACCGCCGGCAGGAACTGGAGCGCGAACCAGATCCCGAGCATGATCATCGCCGGGATCTCGACCAGGGTGACGAAGAAGATGATGAAGATCAGTGTCAGAACCCGCGCGTGCGGGTAGAGCAGCGCGTAGGCGCCCAACACACCCGCGACCGCCCCGCTTGCCCCCACCGTGGGCACCGTCGCGCTCGTGTCGAGTAGGGCCTGTGTGTACACGGCGACCAGCCCCGCCAACAGGTAGAAGGGGACGAACACGATCCGGCCCATCGCGTCCTCGATGTTGTTCCCGAACACCCACAGGAAGAGCATGTTCCCGGCAAGGTGGAGGATCCCGCCGTGCAGGAACATCGAGGTGAACAGCGTCACCCACCACGGTGGTTCGTCGAGATCGACGAGACAGGAGACCACGCGGCCGTCGGGCAGCTGACAGCCGCGGGCGTCCTGGGCCTTGCGGTAGTCCGAGGTCCCTTCGCACACGATCGTGTCCCCGCCCCCGATGCCCGACAGCCCACATTCCTTGCCGGGATGGGTGATCCGGTACGGGATTGCCCCGAGCTCGATCAGCTCCACGTCGTACTCCGAGGCCCCGAATTCGCCGGCGGCACCCTGCGCCGAGCCCGCGTCCTGCGACAGCGTGAACTCCCATCCGAACACCACCACGTTTATCGCGATCAGGACCACGGTGAGGATCGCGAACCGCGAGGTGGGAATGTTGTCCCTGAGCGGCAGCACGGGCCGCGCAAGCGTATTAGGGGCGCGACAGGCCCTGCCACACTTGGCTGAGTGGCACGGCGATCGCAATCGAAGCCCTCCGCGGACCCCTACCGCGACACGGACGTGATCGACTCGCGCGCGGCACGCTTCGGCCAGGCTGTTACCGGGATCGTGGCGCTGGCCGGGGCGGTGTTCGGGTGGCCGCTCGCGTGGGCGCTGATGTCCGGCCAGCTGCTGCTCGGCCTTACGGCGGGGCGCCGGTTCTGCCTTCCGTGCCTCGGCTACTTCGAGCTGGTCCAGCCGCGCTTCGGCGAGGGGCCGCTCGAGGACTCACGGCCGCCGCGGCTCGCGAACGCGATCGGGACCGTTGTGCTCGGGTCAGCCGCAATCGCCTGGTGGGTCGGAGCACCGGTCGCCGGCACGGTGCTCGCGTCGGTTGTGGCCGCCCTGGCACTGCTCTCGGCGTCGACCGGCCTGTGCGTGGGCTGCGAGATCTACCGGCTCGGTGCGCGGCTGCGCGGAATCTCGCCGCGACGCCACGGATGGATCGACCCGGCCGATCTCAGCGGTCTGGACGGGCACCGTGAGGCGTTCGTTGAGTTCACGCATCCGCTGTGTGCCGAGTGCCGCGAGTGGGAGCGGCGGCTCCAGGGCGGCGAGCGGCAGCTTCTGACGCTCGATGTCCGCGAGCGCCCCGACCTCGCGCGCAAGTACGCGATCGCGGTCGTGCCGACCGTGGTCGCCGTGGACGCGAGCGGCGCAGTGGTCGAGCGGCTCGCTCCTTAGGCGACGGCGGCGCGTCGGTCCGGCACCTGCTCGTCCGCGTGGTAGGAGCTGCGGACTAGCGGGCCCGAGGCCACCGACTCGAACCCGAGCGCGTACGCGGCCTTCTCGAGCGTTGCGAACTCGTCCGGGTGCCAATAGCGCTCCACCGGAAGGTGGCTCTCGGTGGGGCGCAGGTACTGGCCGACGGTCAAGACCTGAACGCGATGCTCGCGCAGGATCCCGAACGCCTCGACCATCTCGTCGAAGCTCTCACCCAGCCCGACCATCAGCCCGGACTTGGTCACGACATCGTCGCCACCCATCTCCTTGCCGAGGCGCAGCACGCGGCACGAGCGCATGAAGTCCGACCCGCGCCGCGCCTTCGGGTACAGCCGCGGCACCGTCTCGACGTTGTGGTTGAAGACGTCGGGGCGCTCGTGGATCACCTTCGCGATCGGCATCTCCTGGCCGCGGAAGTCGGGGGTCAGGACCTCAACCCTGCATCCCGGAGCCATCATCCTGATCGAGCGGATCACACCCACGAACGCGCTCGCCCCGTAGTCGGGCAAGTCGTCGCGGTCGACCGACGTGACGACCGCGTGGCGCAGCCCCATCCGCCTGATCTGGTTCGCGACCCGCATCGGCTCCAGGGGGTCGTGCCAGGTCGGCTTGCCGGTCTGCACGTTGCAGAACCCGCACCGCCGCGTGCACACGTCGCCGAGGATCATGAACGTCGCCGTGCCGCGCTCCCAGCACTCCCCGACGTTGGGGCAGTTGGCCTCCTGGCACACGGTGTGGAGGTCGTCCGCTGCGATTGATTTCTTCAGCCGGCGGTAGTTCGTGCCACCCGGCGCCGGGACCTTGAGCCAAGGCGGCTTGCGGTGGCGGAACGGCAGCCCGCCGTCCTCGCTCGCGCCGCCGGGACGCGCCCGCGAGCGCGTTACATGGACGCGCTCGGCGACAGACGTGTCGGAGGTATCCATGGACCTCAACTTAGCGAGCCACGGGGTGCGGGCCCGCCGTGAGCTCACCCTCCGCGACCTCGACCGGCTCGCGTTCGTAGATCTCGCCGAAAACGCGGGCGACAGTGTCCATGAACGCGCCCATGTCCTGCTCGGCGCCGAGCTCGCGCGTCAGCGAGGTCATCCGGCAGGCCTCGATCCCGCACGGGACGATCCACTCGAACGGCTGAAGGTCGTTGTTGACGTTGATCGCGAACCCGTGGGTCGTGACGCCGCGGTCGACGTGCACCCCGATCGACCCGATCTTGCGGTCACCAACCCACACGCCGGTCTGGCGCTCGATGCAGCCCGCCTCGACTCCCCACTCTCCGAGCGACTCGATCATCATGCGCTCCATCCGGCGGATGTATTCGTGAACGTCGTCGCCATAGGCGCGCAGGTCGACGATCGGGTAGCCGACGAGCTGGCCGGGGCCGTGATAGGTGACGCGGCCGCCGCGGTCAGTGTCCGTGACCTCGATCCCCTGCATCCGGTACCAGTCCTCGCCCATCGGCAGCTCGTCGGCGGTCGAGCGGCGACCTTTCGTATAGACCGGCGGGTGCTCAAGCAGCAGCAGTACGTCCGGGATCGCGCCGTTCTGTCGCGCCGCCTCTAGCCGCTTCTGGAGCTCGCGCGATTCGCCGTACCGGACCTGCCCCGGCCTCACGCACCAGACCTCGGCACTCATGCCATCTAGTTTCGCACGCCTGACCGGGACTCAGGCAACGGCGGCAGGCTCGCGAACGGCCTCGAGGCGCTCGCGGGCAAGCTCTCCCGCGGCGCGCAGTGGGGTGGTCGAGCGCTGGGCGGCGGCCCCCAGGACATCGTCCATCGTGTCCTCGATGCCGAGCGCGAGCTCCCGGGCGTGCTCCTCCGAGTAGCCCCGGATCTCCTTGAAGACGTGGATCAGCCCACCCGCGCTGACGATGAAATCCGGCGCGTACAGGATGCCCTGCTCCGCGAGCGTTCCGGCGAGTCTTTCGCTCGCGAGCTGGTTGTTCGCGCTGCCGCACACGATCTCGCACCGAAGGAGCTTGGCGTTGGCATCGTTGACCGCGCCACCCAGCGCGCACGGCGCCAGCACGTCGCACTCACCGATCATTGCGAGGGAGGGTTCGACCCACTGCCCGTCGAGCTCGCCTGCCAGGGCTCGCTTGCGATCGTCGATGTCGGAGAGCAGCAATTCCGCGCCGTGGTCGGCGAGCCGCCGGGCAAGCTTCTCGCCGACGTGTCCGAGGCCGACGACAGCCACGACCCTTCCCTCGAGATCGGACGATCCGAAGCGCTCGCGCACGCATGCGCGCATCGCCGCCTCGACACCGAGCGCGGTGAACGGGCTGGGGTCGCCGGAGCCTCCGTGGGAGGGCGGAAGACCCGTTACGTGCTCGGTCCGCTCGCTGATGACGACGAGGTCGTCCGGCGACAGGCCGACGTCCTCCGCCGTGATGTACCGGCTTTCGAGCGACTCGACGAGATCGGCGAAGTCGAGCAGCATCGCGCGGCGCTCGGGTCCCGCCGCGGGCGGTCCGTCGGGGGCGCAGATGACGCCCTTGCCCCCGCCGAGCTCGAGTCCCGCCGCGGCGGCCTTGTAGGTCATCCCTCTGGCCAGCCGCAGCGCGTCGCGAGCGCCGTCGATCGTGGCCTCGTAGTGCCACATCCGGACGCCGCCCAGCGCCGGGCCGAGCGCGGTGGAATGAATCGCGACGATCGCATAGGTGCCGCTGCGCCGCCCCCTGCGAATGACCAGGTCCTCGTGGTCGAACGGCACCGGCGGCACCGCCGCGGCGGCGCCGTTCCCGTTCGGGCGGCCGTTGGTGTTCTGCTTCGTGGCGACTGCCATCAGCTCACGCCCCCTTCCTCGAGCCGTTCCTTTACCGACGCGAGGAAGCGGGCGGCTTCGGCGCCGTCCAGAGCGCGGTGGTCCCATGACATGCACAGGTACGTCATCGGGCGGGCGGCGAACGAGTCGCCGTCGTCCGTCTCGATGACGACGGGCCGCTTCACGATCGCCTCGAGATCGAGGATCGCGACCTGGGGCTGGTTGATGATCGGCGTCGCGAGCACGGCGCCGAACTGCCCCGGATTGGTGATCGTGAACGTTCCACCGTGCACCTCGTCGGGCTGGAGCTGCTTCGAACGCGCCCGCTGCGCCACGTCGGCGATCGCGACGGCGGTGCCCTCGAGGCTGAGGCGCTGGGCCTGACGGATCACCGGGACGATCAACCCGTCCTCGAGCGCGACAGCGATCCCGAGGTTGACGTCGTCGTGGTAGACGATCTCGGCGTCCTCGATCGACGCGTTGAGGATCGGGTGCTCCTGCAGCGCCGCGACGGTGGCGCGCGCCACGAACGCGAGGTACGTCAGCGGCACTCCGCGACGCTTGAAGTCCTCCTTGAGCTCGCCCCTGCGCCGGGCGACCGCGGACATGTCCGCTTCGACGATCGTCGTGCAGTGGGCCGAGGTGCGGCGGCTCTCCACCATGTGCCGCGCGATCTGCTGTCGCATCGGCGACATCGGCTCGCGGCGCTCCGGCGAGAAGACCTCCGCCTGCCCCGTCGGCTGTGGCGCGGGCGGCTGCTCGGGCTCCTCCGGACGGTACGGCGACTCCATGTGGAGGGTGGGTTCGGGCTTCGGCTCGGCAGGGCCGGCCTTCCGGGACTCGATGAACGCAACAACGTCCCGCTTCCGAACCCGGCCGCCGATCCCGGTTCCCGTCACCTGCGATAGGTCGATCCCGTGCTTGTCGGCGATCCGCCGCACGACCGGCGAGTGAAAGCCCGAGCGGTCCGGCTCGCTGTCGTGCGCCGGCGGAGGAGCGGCGGGCGCGCCCGCCTGCTCGTCGGCGGGCGCGCCCGTCCCCTGGGTTCTCGCTCCATTCACGTCCTCTTCCGGATGCGCCTCCCCCGGCTTCGCTCCCGGGTTGATCTCGGCAAGCGGCGTCCCCACGCTGACGGTCTCCCCCGGCTCGACGAGGATGCGCTCCACTCGGCCGCTGGAAGGCGACGGGACCTCGACGTCGATCTTGTCGGTTGTGATGTCGCAGATCGGCTCGTCGGCCTCGACCCAGTCCCCGGTGCGCTTGCGCCATTCGACGATCGTCCCCTCGGCCACCGACACCCCCATCTGGGGCATCTGTACAAGAACCATTCCGGCCGCCGCCTCCGCGGCGGCCGGGTTGCCGCTAGTACCGGAGGAGCTCACGGCACGCCTCCTTCATGTCGTCGAGCTGCGGGAGCACCGCCTGCTCCAGCGTCGGGCTGAACGGGATCGGCACGTCGGGCGTGGTGAGCCTGCGCACCGGCGCGTCCAGGTCCTCGAACGCCTCCTGAGAGATCAGAGCGGACACCTCGGCCCCGACTCCGCACGACTGGGTCGCCTCGTGGGCGACCAGCACCTTGCCGGTCTTGCGCGCCGAGGCGAGGATCGCATCGCGATCGAGCGGCGCGACCGCGCGGAGGTCGAGCACCTCGATGTCCTCGCCCAGCTCCTCGGCCGCCTGCTCGGCGATCAGCACGGCCGACCCGTACGCGACGACGGTCATCTCCTCGCCGCGCCGGGCGACGCGCGCCTTGCCGATCGGGACGGTGTGCTCCCCCTCCGGGACCTCGCCCTTGACGTGGCGGTACAGCCCCTTGTGCTCGAGGTAGCAGACCGGATTGGGGTCGCGGATCGCGCTGATCAGCAGGCCCTTGGCGTCGGCGGCGGTCGCCGGTGCGACCACCTTCAGGCCCGGAGTCTGAGCGAACCAAGCCTCGGGGTTCTGGGAGTGGAAGGGGCCGCCCGAGAACCCGCCGCCGGACGGGAGCCTGACGACCATCGGCACGGCTATGCCCTGCCTGTAGTGCATCTTCGCCGCGACGTTGACGAGCTGGTCGAAGCCGCACGCGATGAAGTCGGCGAACTGCATCTCGGCGACCGGCTTCATGCCCTCGATCGCAACGCCGATCGAGGCGCCGACGATCGTGTTCTCGGCCAGCGGCATGTCGAGGCATCGTTCCTCGCCGAACTCCTGGACGAACCCGTTCGTGACCTTGAACGCGCCGCCGAACGACCCGACGTCCTCGCCGAGGCAGAAACACGGTTTCGTCCCGGCGCATCTCGAACCGCAGCGCGTCCGAGATCGCGTCGAGATATGTCATCTCGCGGACCGAAGTGGCGGACTCGGTTGCGACCTCCGGAGTCATGCCGCCACCTCTTCACCGCGCCGTTGCCCGAGCCGTTGCCCTGGGCATGCGGCCTCCTGCCAGAACGACCACGGCGCCTGGCCGTCGCCGAGCGGCTCCCACGACTCGGCGAACACGCCCTGCGTCGCGAGCTCCCCATCCGGCATCGGGGAGTCGAGCGCCTTGCGGGCGCTCGACTCGACCTCTTCGTCCACCCCCCGGCGGATCTCTTCGATCTCCTGCTCGGTGAAGCCGTGCTTGCCGGCCAGCCGCGACGCGTAGCGGTCGATCGGGTCGCGCCCGCGCCACTCCTCGAGCAGCTCCTTCTGCACGTAGCCCATGTCGTCGTGCGCACCGTGGCCGTGCATGCGCATCGTGTGGCACTCGATCAGGGTCGGTCCCTCGTCGGCGCGCGCTCTCTCGGCCGCGACGCGCGACGCCTCGAAGACCTCCTCGACGTCATTCCCGTCCACCGACACGCCGGGAAAGCCGTATCCTGCGGCGCGCTCGACGGGATCGACCGCGTACTCGAGCGATTGCGGCGTCGAGTACGCGAACCGGTTGTTCTCGAGCACGAACACAGCCGGGAGTTGGTGGATGCCGGCGAAGTTCATCGCCTCGTGCCACTGGCCGTTGGCGGTCGAGCCCTCGCCGAAGAACGTCATCGCGATCGCGCGGCTCGCGGCGCATCTTGAACGCCAGCGCGAGCCCCGTCGCGACCTGCGCCATGTCGGGGAGCATCGAGACCATGCCGACGCAGCCCAGGTTGCGATCCCCGAAGTGCATGTTGCCGTCCTTGCCGCCGGTAACGCCTCCGGCCCGTCCCATGTAGTTGGCGAGATAGCGATCCGGGGTGACCCCGCGCACGAAATGAGCCCCCAGGTCGCGGTGCAGGATGCACATCCGGTCCCGGGGGCCGAGCACGTACGCGGCGCCGACCGATATCGCCTCCTGGCCGCACCCGTCGTAGAACGAGCCCGGCACCTTGCCCTGCTTGTAGAGGGTCAGGGCGCGCTCCTCCGAAACGCGCATCAGGAGCATGTAGCGGAGCAGCCTCGCCCGGTCCTCTCGGGTCAGGTGGTCTCCGCGCTTCGGGTCGCGCGCACCATCGGTTGCGCGCACCTGCGTTCGCGCCATATCGCGTCCGCCTTTCTGTCTCACCGGCTCGGGGGGATCTCCACCGGTCCGGATCGGCCTTCCGCCGCCTCGGGATCTCCGCTGCGGCGCCTACGGACGACGGGAGGCGAGGGTTCCGCCTCTCCTCCCTATGTGATCTACGTCACGATTCTACCCCGCGGGGAGGCCGCGTCAAACGGTCCGGATCGGGCGCCCGGAATAGGGCCCTAGCCCCCTGGCCAGTCGGCCAGAACGGCCACTCCTCGAACCCCACGCAGCGCCCCCGCTCGTCGAGCCGAACGATCCATAGGTCCCGGTACTCAGCCGGCCTCGGGTCGCCGTATCTGACCTCGATCCCCGCGACCCCCGTGTCGCCCTCGACGGCGACCACCTCAGCGGTCATCTCGAACGCCTCGTCGGGGCCCTCGCGTTCGCGGTCCCACAGCGCCGCGATCGCCTCCAGACCGCGGTGGGTCTCCCCGTAAGGCGCGGTGCTGTACGAGGCGTCGTCGGCGAACAGCTCCGCGAGCGCATCGGTACCGGGCGTGCGCCACACCCGTTCGTAGCCGGCTATCCAGTCTCGAAGCTCGGCCCGGTTCAAGGGTTCGGACGGTACCCGAGCAGCCCGCAGCGCGAGCACGGGGGCAACGCGCTCGTCGCAGGGCGGGCCCGTACGTCTATCCGGCGGGCTCGGGCTCGGGCTCTTGCTTGCGGCCGGCGTCGGCCGGCCCGCTGCCGATCCCGACGTGGGGCAGCCACTCGAGCGAGCGCGGGAGGTACCAGTTCCAGTCGCCCAGCAGCTTCATGAACGCGGGCAGCAGCACTCCACGCACGAGCGTCGCGTCGAGCAGGATCGCGACGCCCAGCCCGACGCCGAACTGCTTGAACTCGACCGACGACAGGGTTGCGAAGATCGAGAACACCGCGACCATCACGATCGCGGCCGCCGTGACTACCGACGCGGTGGTCTTGATCCCGTAGGAGACGGCGTCGCCGGTCGGCATGCCGCGGTCGTATGCCTCGCGCACGCGGCTGAGGATGAAGACGTGGTAGTCCATCGACAGCCCGAACAGGAGCACGAACAAGAACAGCGGCAGCCAAGAGGTCACGGCGCCGGTGGACTCGAAGCCGAGCAGGGACTCGAGGTGACCCTCCTGGAAGATCCAGACCACGACGCCGTACGCCGCGCCGACGGAGAGAAGGTTGAGCAGGATCGCCTTCAGCGGGATCACGATCGAGCGGAAGGTCACCAGCAGCAGCGCGAACGCCATCAGGAACACGAATCCGAACACGATCGGGACCCGGTCCTCCATCAGCTGGTTGAAGTCCTCCGATCCCGCCGTGAGGCCGGTGACGTTGGTCTCGGTTCCCGGTACCTGGCCGACCGTCGCCGGGATCACGTCGTCGCGCAATTCGGCGAGCGCCGCGTACGAGGTGTCGTTCGTCCCGTCGCCCGCAATCGGGACCTCGACGACCGTGACCCTGCGGTCGGGACTGACGTCGACCGTGAGCGGCTGCTCGAACAGGTCCGAGCGACCCGTCTCGGCGCGTAGCTCGCGGACCGCGCCCGACACCTCGGCCTGGGACGCGTCCCCGCGCTCGATCACGACCTCGGCAGGGATCTGGTTGCCGGGGAAGGCCGCCTGGATCCGATCGTAGGTCTGAATCACCTGGAGGTCCTGGGGCAGCGAGTCGATGCCGGGGACCGCCATCTTCAGCCCGAACACCGGGATCGCCATCACCACCAGCACCGCCGTGCCGAGCGCCGCCGCGATCGCGGGCCGCCGCAACACGGGGTTGAGCACCGCGTTCCACACCCGGGACTCGCGCTTCACGCGCTCCTCGGGCGGCGTCAGGAACGGCACCCGCGCCTTGTTGACGCGGTCTCCAAGCTTCGACAGGACTGCCGGCAGAACCGTAAGCGACCCGATCACAGCGATCGCGACGACGAGGATGGTGCCCGAGGCGAACGACTCGAAGGTCGCCGCGCCGGCGAAGTACATGCCCGCCATCGCCGTCGCGACGGTGATTCCCGAGACGAGGACCGCCCGTCCCGAGGTCGCGGCGGCTGTCTCGAGCGCCGCCCGCTCACCCGCGCCGCGGGCGCGCTCCTCGCGCTCGCGGCGCAGGTAGAACATCGAGTAGTCGACGCCGACGGCGAGCCCGATCAGCAGGATCACCGACGAGGCGGACTCGTCGACCGGCCAGATCTGGCTCAGCGGCCCCAGCAGGCCGATCGCCGAGAAGACCGCAGTCGCGGCGAGCAGCAGCGGCACGAGGGCCGCGACGAGGGCCCCGAACGCGAGCACGAGGATTATCAGGGTGATCGGAAGCGAGGTGAACTCGGCCTGCTGGAAGTCGTCCTCGAACGCCTCCGAGAGCTGCTTGTCGGCGCTCGCGTCGCCGAACTCCTCGATCCGGAACCCGGGGTGGGACTCGTCGAGCTCGGCGACGGTTGCCAGCGGAGCCTCGACCAGCTCGTCGCTCTCCCGGGTGGAGCTCTTCGGGATCTCGAACGTCACCAGCGCCGAGCGGCCGTCTTCCGAGATGTTGCCGGCGTTCGCCGGTGTGAGGGGGCTCTTGATGTTCGCGACGCTGTCGGTTCGCCTGAGCTGGGCCACGACGTCCTCGACCGTGGCCCGGAATCGAGGATCGTTCGCCGTGACGCCATCCTCGCTCTGCACGAGCACTGTCTCGTTGTCCTCGTTCGGGAACGCGTCGGAGATCGCCCGGTCCGCGGCGCCGGACTCACCGACTCCGTACTCCTCGTCGGAGATCGTGTCGGTCCCGACCGCTCCGCCGATCATCACCGCGGCGATCACGAACACGAACCACGTCACGATCGCCTTCCACGGGTGCTGGGCGCTCCAGCGTCCGGCGCGGGCGGCGAGGTTTCGGGGGCGACTCATTGCGCGAGAGGGTTCCAGTGACAGGCGGCGCTGTCGATTGGGAATCACCCTGATCATTCCCTTAGCGGCCCTGGGCGACAATGGGGTCTTCCTGTCAGGGCGGGTGCGGTTAGCCGTATTGGCCGCAGAGGCGGCGTGGTGGACAATCGTTTAGCCATGCCCACGACCGTGCTGATAGTCGACGATCACCCGAGCTTCCGGGCGAGCGCGCGACGCCTGCTCGAGGAGGAGGGCTACCAGGTGGTCGGCGAGGCGGCCGACGGAAACGATGCGCTGCGCGCGGCGCGGGAGCTGGCGCCTGACATCATCCTGCTGGACGTGAGGCTTCCCGACCTCGATGGGTTCGCGGTCTCGCGCCGGATCACGGGCCCGGGCTGCGCCGGAAACTCGACGCCCGACGTGATCCTGATCTCGAGCCGCGAGGTGGACGAGTGGGGCGGCGCGGCGTCCGAGGTCGGCGCCCGGGGGTTCATCCCAAAGGCTAAGCTCTCACGGCGGACGATGGAGGAGCTCCTGACGTGAGCCTGGCCAGGCGGCCGCTGTGGGTTCTAGGCGCCGCTGGTCTTCTGGTTGCGGCGATCGAGACGCCCCTGATCGCGACCGCGGACTTCGCTCCCGACCACGAGCTGTGGATCGTCCTCAACTGGGTGATCGGGCTCGGGTTCGTGCTGGTGGGGATCTACGCGTGGATGCGCCGTCCCGAAAACCTCGTCGGCGCGCTGATGGTGGCGACCGGCTTTGCGTGGTTCATCAGCGTCCTCGGCCACACCGAGCCGGCGCCGTTCTTCACTGTCGGGGCCCTGTTCGACAGCCTGTTCGTGGGCGTGGCGATTCACCTGTTTCTCTCGTTTCCGTCCGGGAGGCTGGAGTCGAAGCCCGATCGCTGGCTCGTCGGTGCCGTGTACGCGGCGGTGACGGTCGGCTACATCCCCTACATCGTCTTCTGGGATCCCGCGGCGATGGGCTGCGCCGGCTGCCCGGACAACGTCCTGCTGATAACCCCGGACGCGTCCGTGACCGAGACGGCCGGCGACGTGCTGGCCGTGGTCGGAGTCACGCTGCTCCTCGCCACATTCGCGCGCCTCGCCGGAAAGTGGCGCGGCTCGACTCCCCTGCAGCGTCGGGCGATCACCCCGGTGTATGCCGCGGGCGCGGCCCTGATGCTGTCGCTCGCGACGCTGCTGGTGCTCGAGCTTGCCGGGTCGCCGCACGGAGTGATCGAGGACGTCTTCTACGCGACGATGATCCCGTTCGGCCTCGTGCCCTACCTGTTCCTCGCTGGGCTGGCCCGAGCGCAGATGCTGCGCGGCGGGGCGGTGGGCCGGCTCGTCGCCTCCCTTGGCGAGCCGCTCGGACCGGGCGAGCTGCGCGACGAGCTGTCCCGCGCCCTCGGCGACCCATCACTGGAGCTCGCGTACTGGCTGCCCGAGTCGGAGCAGTACGTCGACGAGAAGGGCCGCCGCGTCGAGCTCCCGGGTCGCGGCTCTGGGCGGGCGGCGTCCCCCGTGAGCCTCGAGGGCAGGCCAGTGGCCGCGATCGTCCACGATCCACTCGTCCTCGAAGACCCGGACCTCGTCGATGCCGTTGGCGCGGCGGCCGCGCTCGCGCTCGAGACCGGGCGCCTCGACGCCGAGTTGCGCGCGAGGGTGGAGGAGCTGCGGGAGTCACGCGCGAGGCTGCTCGCGGTTGGCCTCGCGGAACGCCGCCGCATGGAGCGAAACCTGCACGACGGCGCCCAGCAACGGCTAGTGTCGCTCGCCCTCGATCTGCGGTTGGCGCGTGCGTCCCTGCGCGAGGATCCCGACCGAGCCGAGGAGCTGCTCGACGGGGTGGGCGAGGAGCTCTCGCGCGCCCTCGAGGAGCTCCGGGAGCTGGCGCGCGGGCTGCACCCTGCGGTACTGACGGATCGCGGACTCGAGCAGGCGGTGAAGACGCTCGCCACGCGCGCCCCGCTGCCCGTCGATGTCGATGCCCGAATCGGGGAAGTCCCCGAAGCCGTCGAGCTGGCGGCCTACTTCGTGGTCTCGGAGGCGCTCACCAACGTCGCCAAGTACGCCGCCGCGAACCGCGCCATCGTGCGGGTCGGCCGCGACGACGGGAGCGTCCTCGTCGAGGTCTCGGATGACGGCGTCGGGGGCGCCGATCCAGCGGACGGGTCGGGGCTCCGGGGCCTCGGCGACAGGCTCTCGGCGCTCGGCGGCAAGCTCGAGGTCGACTCGGCCACCGGCACCGGAACGACCGTGAAGGCGAGCATCCCGTGCGAGTAGTCGTCGCAGAGGACTCGGTGCTGCTGCGCGAGGGGATCGTCCGGCTGCTGTTGGAGAGCGACCTCGAGGTCGTCGGGCAGGCCGGCGATGCCGAGGATCTGCTGCGCAAGGTCGGCGCCCACAAGCCCGACGTCGTGATCGCGGACATCCGAATGCCCCCCGACAACACGGACGACGGCCTGCGGGCAGCGATCGAGATCCGCGATCGCCACCCCGGGACCGGGGTGCTGGTGCTCTCGGCGTACGTCGAGGAGGCCTACGCGCTCGAGCTGGTCTCCGACGACGCCTCCGGGATCGGATACCTGCTCAAGGACCGGGTCGCCGACGTCGACGGCTTCGTCGACTCGGTGCGCCGGGTCGGGAACGGCGGCTCGGCGCTCGATCCCGAGGTCGTCTCGAGGCTGCTCGGACGGACCACGCGCACCGACCCGCTCGCCGAGCTCACGGACCGTGAGCGCGAGGTGCTCGAGCTGATGGCCGAGGGGCGATCGAACAAGGCGATCGCCGCCGAGCTCGTGATCACCGCGAGGGCGGTCGAGAAGCACGTCACGAGCATCTTCGGAAAGCTCAACCTCGAGCCGACCGACGAGGATCACCGCCGTGTGCTGGCGGTGCTGACCTTCCTGCGCTCCTGAATCAAACGCCAAGTTCGCAAGCGAACTTGGCGGTGGTCAAAGGGCTAGAGCGAGAGGCTCCTCGAGCAGCTCCCGGATCCGCGCGAGGAGCTGAGCGCCGTCGGCGCCGTAGAGGATCCGGTGGTCGCACGCGAGGTTGAGCGGCATCAGGTGCGCCGTGGTGATCTCGCCGTCGCGCACTACGGGGCGCTCGACGATCGACCCGACGGCGAGGATCGCCGCCTGGGGCGGGTTGATCACGGCGGAGAAGTTGGTGATCCCGTACATCCCGAGGTTCGAGACCGTGAACGTCCCGCCCGAGAGCTCGGGGGGTGTGATCTGGCCCTCGCGAACACGTTGCGCCAACGCGCGGGTCTCGGCGGCGATCTCGCGCAGGCCCTTGGCGTCGGCGTCGAACACGGTGGGAACGATCAGCGCGTCCTGCGCGGCGACCGCCACGCCGACGTTGATCCGCGAGTACTGCTCGACCCTGCCGTCGCGGTACGCGCCGTTCGCGCGCGGGAACTCGCGCAGCGCGAGCGCCGCCGCCTTGACGACCATGTCGTTGAACGAGGGCACGACGTCGCCTTCCTTCGCGGCGGCCTTGATCCGGCCGCGACCCTCCACGGCGCGGCTCATGTCGACCTCGGCCTCGAGGTAGAAGTGCGGCGCCGTCGCCTTCGACTCGGCCATCCGCCGCGCGATCGTCTGCTGCACCTTGGTCAGCTCGATCGTCTCCACCTCGCCCTTGGCGGTCTCGGGGCGCTCGCGGGTTCCGGGTGTCGGTTCGGCCGTCCCTGCAGTGACCGCCGCAGGAGCTTGCTCCTGGGGCGCCTCTGTTGCGGCCGCTCGCTCCACGTCCGCCTTCACGACTCGCCCGCCGGGTCCGGAACCCGTAAGCCCGGCCAGATCGAGGCCTCTTTCTTGCGCCATCCGCCGCGCCAGCGGCGACGCCTTGACACGCCCGTCGCCCGACTCCGTCCCGGCACGCACCGCCCCAGGAGCTTGCTCCTGGGGCGCCTTGGTGCTGGTGGTGGCGGGCGCGCTCGGCCTTTCGGGTTCCGGCGCCTGCCGTGGCTCCTCCTCGGCCTTCGGTTCCGGCTCGGCCTTGGGTCCCGCCCCGTCGCCTCCCGTCTCGCCGGGCTCGCCGACTCGGGCGATCGTTTCGCCGATCGGGAGGGTGTCGCCCTCGCCGGCGAGGATCTCGATCAGCGTCCCGGCTGCGTCGGACTCGTAGACCATGTTCGCCTTGTCGGTCTCGATCTCGACGAGCTCATCGCCGACCGCGACCTCGTCCCCCTGGGACTTGATCCAGCGCAGGATCGTCCCCTCCTCCATCGAGTCGGAGAGGCGCGGCATCACGATGTCCGTTGGCACTAGCGCGCTCCCTCGAGCGTGGCCATCGCGGCGCTCACGACGTGCTCGGCGTGCGGGATCGCGGCCTGCTCCAACCGCTTCGAGTACGGCATCGGCACGTCGGCGCCGGTGACCCGCTGCACCGGCGCGTCGAGATAGTCGAACGCCTGCTCCTGGATCAGCGCCGCGAGGTTCGCGCCAACTCCGCCGTGCGGCCAACCCTCCTCGACGACGACCGCCCGGTTCGTCTTTCGAACCGACTCGAGGATCGTGTCGAGGTCGAGTGGGCGCAGCGTTCGGGGGTCGATCACCTCGGCCTCGACGTTGTGCTCGCCGGCGAGCGTCTTCGCCGCCTTCTCCGCCGCCTCGACCATGCGCAGGATGCCGACGATCGTCACATCGCCTCCCTCGCGGCGGACGGCCGCCTGGCCGAAGCGCAGCAGCCCATCGTCTCCGTTCTCCGGCACCTCGCCGCGCGCACCGTACAGCGTCTCGTGCTCGATGAAGATCACGGGGTTGTCGTCGCGTATCGCCGCCTTCAGCAGGCTCTTCGCGTCGGCTGGGGTCGAGGGACAGGCGACGAGCAGGCCGGGAATCTGGAGGTACAGCGCCTCGAAGCTGTGTGAGTGGGTCGGTCCGAGCTGGTGGCCGCCCCCGCCGGGCATCCGGATCACCATCGGCACCCGGACCTGGCCGTTGAACATGTACGGGATAGCGGCGGCGTGGTTGACGATCTGGTCCATCGCCAGCAGTGAGAAGTTGACGGTCATGATCTCGACCACCGGACGCAGCCCCGCCATCGCCGACCCGACCCCGGTGCCGACGATCGTGTTCTCGGAGATCGGAGTGTCGCGGACGCGCCGCTCGCCGAACTCGTCGAGCAGGCCCTCGGTCACCTTGAACGCCCCCTGGAAGACGCCGACGTCCTCCCCCATCACGAACACGCCTTCGTCGCGGCGCATCTCCTCGGCGAGCGCCTGGTTGAGTGCCTCGCGCATTCGGATCACGGTCATCGGTCCGCTCTCATTCGTCCGACTCCCGCTCTGACTCCTCGTCTCCCTGCTGGTCGTCCTGCGGCGGCCGCCGGCGCCGCTCGGCCTGGCCCGCGTACGCCGCGCCAGCCTCGGCGAGCTTGCGGATCTCGCCCTCGGCGCCCACCTCGCGCTCCATCTCGCCGGGATGCGTCTCCGGCGTGCGCTCGTCGACCGCGTACCAGCCGCCGATCGCCTCCTCCCCGAGCACGTACAGGTTGTCGTAGAGGGTCTCGAGCGCGGGCTCCGGCGATGCGTCGGCGAACTCCACCGCGGCCATCACCCGCTCCTCGGCCCGCTGCCTCATCTCGTCGAGATCACCCTCCGCGATCACGCCCTCTTCCACGAGTCGCTGGGCGAACACGACTATCGGGTCCTTCTTCCGCCACTCCTCGACCTCGTCCTTGGTGCGGTAGACCTCCGGGTCGGCGGCCGAGTGCCCGCGGAACCGGTACGTGAACGCCTCGAGCAGCGTCGGGCGGCGCTCCTCGCGCGCGATCCGGATCTGCTCGGTGAGCGCCTCGCGCACCGCGAGGATGTCCATGCCGTCGATCCGGCGCCCCGGAACGCCGTGACCCTCGGCCCTCTTCGACAGGTCGGTGACGGCGGAGTGGCGCTCCAGGGAAGTGCCCATCCCGTAGAGGTTGTTCTCAACCAGGAACACGATCGGGAGGCTCCACAGCGCCGCGAGGTTCATCGTCTCGCCGAAGTTGCCGGTGTTGACGGCGCCGTCGCCGAATGTGCACACGGTGACGGCGTCCTCGCCCTTGTAGTCCGACGCCAGCGCGAGTCCCGCGGAGATCGGGAGGTTGCCGCCGACCACGCCATAGCCGCCCATGAAGCGGCGCTCGAGGTCGAACATGTGCATCGAGCCGCCGCGGCCGCGGCAGCAGCCGTCCTCGCGCCCGAACAGCTCCGCCATCACCGCGTCGGGAGACGTGCCGCGGGCGATTGCGTGGCCGTGGGTGCGATACGTGCTGATCAGGTAATCGCGGTCCTCCAACACCGACGCAGTGCCCACGATCGTCGCCTCCTCGCCGATCCCCAGGTGCAGGAAGCCGCCGATCTTGGCGCGCTGGTACTGACGGCCGGCCTCCTCCTCGAAGCGCCGGATCAGGACCATCGTCTGGAGCAGCTCGCGGCAGGTCTCCGGGTCGGGAAGTCCGGGACGCTGGGAGCCGTGGCCGTCGGCGCCGGTGGACTCGACCGGGGCCTTCTGTGTGCTGTCAGGATTGGTCGCCACTGCTCCTCGCAGTCTAGGAGCGCGCCGCCTCCACCGCCCGTTCGAGGCTGTCGTCGCCCCAGAACACCTCGTCCCCGATCACGACGCTGGGCACCCCGCGCACGCCGAGGTCGCCCGCGCGCTCGGTGGCGTCCCGCAGCGCGCTCTTGACCGACTCGCGCGCGGCCGATGCCCTCACGGCACGGGGGTGGAGCTCGGCTGCCGCCGCCGCGAGCAGCACGTTGTCGGGATCGGTGAGGTCGCGCCCTGCGGCGAACGCCTGCCGGAACGCGGCGAGCGAGAACGCGACCGCGCGGCCGGTCTGTTTCGCGAACGTCGCGACCCGCATCGCGTACAGCGTGTTGCCGGGGAACGGGTCCGGCCACCGCAGCGGCGGGAGCCCCCGCTCCTCCGCGCGGCATTCGACCTCCGCGATCCCCTCCGCCCTGCCGGGGCCGTTCGCCCACGAATCGCGGCCGAAGCGTTTGAACAGCCCGCCGAGCAGCACCGGTTCCCACACGGGCGGCTCCCCGACCGCCTCCGCGAACATCGCGTTGACCCTTTCCGCCGCGAGGTACGCGTACGGCGAGCCCAGGTCAAAAAAGAAGGTTGGTCGGCTCAATTGGTCCCAGACCCGCTCGAACCGGACGCGGGAGCGAGGCCGCAAGAGGACCGGTGATGTGAGTGCGGCCGAGCGGGAGCGGAGGATTCGAGCGGAATTGATTCGTCATTGGTGGATCGCCCAGCCGTCGACCGCGCGTGCTGCGTCGAGGACGGCCTCGGAGATCGTCGGGTGCGGGTGGATGATCCGCGCGAGCTCCTGGTATCCGCCCTCGAGCTCCCGGGTGTCGACGAGCTCGGAGATCATGTCGCAGGCGGTGTTCCCG
Source organism: uncultured Thermoleophilia bacterium (assembly GCA_963756745.1). Taxonomy (GTDB): domain Bacteria; phylum Actinomycetota; class Thermoleophilia; order Solirubrobacterales; family 70-9; genus DASPWW01. The sequence continues at coordinate 152,437 of CAVWOU010000011.1, read as the reverse complement.
ACGATGTGGGCGCCGATTATCTCGCCGTACTCCGCGTCGGCCACGATCTTCACGAACCCGAGGCGATCGTCGTACACGGTGCCTGCACCGATCGCGCCGAGCTTGAAGCGGCCGACCTTGATCTCGCGGCCCGACTCCTTCGCCTGCGCCTCGGTGAGGCCGAAGCTCGCAACCTGTGGATGGCAGAAGGTCGCGGCCGGGATCCCTCCGGGGTCGATTGGGTGCGTCGGGTGGCCCGCGATCGTCTCCACCGCGACGACCCCCTCCTCGGATGCCTTGTGCGCGAGGTCGGCGCCGGGGACAAGGTCGCCGATCGCGAACACGCCGTCCCGGCTCGTCCGCTGATACTCGTCGACCGTTATCCGGCCGCCGTCGCCCGTCTCCACTCCGGCGTCGGCGACCCCGAGCGCCTCGGTGTCGGGTGCGCGCCCACCGGCGATGCACAGGTAGTCGACGTCGACCTCCGAGTCCCCGTACTTGACCTTGACGGACTTGCGGCCGGCGTCGACCTGCTCCACTCTCGTCCCGAGGACTACTTCGATGTTCTGCTTCTTGAACTCTCGCTCGACGACCCTCGCCACGTCCTTGTCCTCCACCGGAAGGACCTGGTCGAGCATCTCGATCAGGGTCACCCGGACGCCGAAGCGGCCGAACGCAGACGCGATCTCGGCGCCCGACGCACCCGCGCCCACGACGGCCATCCGCTCGGGCAGCTCGGGCAGCGAGTAGGCGCCCCAGGTGTCGATCACGCGGTCTCCGAACTCGATCCCGGGGATCGGCAGCGCCACCGACCCGGTGGCGAGGACGACGCCCTTCGCCGCGTAGGTCTGATCGCCCACCTTGACGTCTCCGTCGGCGGTCAGCGAGCCCGTCCCCTCGATGTAGTCGACCTTGTTCTTGTCGAACAGCATCGCCACACCGTCGGTGAGCGTCTTGCGGACCTTGTCGCGGCGCTTGCCGACGCCGCCCCAGTCGAGGCTGACTCCGTCGACCTTGACTCCGAGCTCGGCGGCGCCGTTGCGCGCCTCGTCGAACACGGCCGCGCTGTGGAGGATCGTCTTCGCGGGAATGCACGCGTAGTTGAGACACCGGCCGCCCGGGCGGTCGTCGCGCTCGACCACGGCGGTGCTCTGACCGAGCTGGGCGGCGCGGATCGCGCCGACGTACCCTCCGGGGCCGGATCCGATCACGATCACGTCGTACCGGTCAGGCATCGAATTCGACTCTACCCGAGAGTGATTGGCCTCAACCCGAGTCGTGCTGGTGCGCCTCTACTCGCGCGGCGCGCGCTGGGGCATCTGGATCCGCGCCAGTGCCTTGACCATGAGATAGAAGAGCACGCCCGAGCCCGAGAGCAGCACGAGCGTCCCGATTGCCTCCAGCACCGTCGTGACCTGGATCAGTCCAAGAGCCGAGGACAGCATCACCAGCACCAGGAGCGCCTGGAAGCCCAGCACGGCCCAGTACCGCGCCCGCCACATCCCGTAGGCCATCAGGGTGAGGACGGCCGCGAACAGAGCCAGGGGCACCGCCTGTGGATCCGAACCGCGCACGTCGATGTCGGTGATCGCGGCGAGCGCTGCGGAGACCCATATCACGAGCGCCAATACTCCCGAGACGATCGCGCCGGCGGTCACTGCTCCAGGGCGCTCGTCCTCGCGAAGCGGCTCGAGCGCCTCCCGGGCCTCGCGGTCCTTCTGCTCGGACCGGCTGAGCTCCCGCGCCCCCCCGCCGTCGTCAGCCGGCTCCGCGGTCGGCGGGGCGACCTCTCGCACGCCGGTGCGCCGCTTTCGCTTCCGCCGCTGGGCGCGCTTGCGCTCCCGGCTACCCATCCCACACCTCGGCGCCGGCTTCGATCGCCTCGCGCAGCCCCCGGGCGACGGCCGCCGGGTCGCTCGCATCGCGCAGCGCCCGAACTACGACGATCCGCTCGGCGCCCGCAGCGACGACGTCACCCACGCTCGACAGGTCGATGCCGCCGATCGCGAACCACGGAAGCGTCGCCTCGCGCGCCGCGTGCTCGATCAGCTCCAGTCCGGCGGCGGGCCTCCCCTCCTTGGTCGGCGTCTCCCACACAGGCCCGACGCTGATGTAGTCGGGGCGCGCTTGCGATGGCGCCGAGCACGCCGCGTCGAGCTGTGCGGCGGAGTGAGTCGAGAGCCCGATCAGGTGCTCGTCGCCGAGCCGCGCGCGAGTCTCGGTGACCGGCGTGTCGTCCTGGCCGACATGGACGCCGTCGGCGCCGCAGTCGCCGACGAGGTCGGGCCGGTCATTGAGGATGAACGGCACGCGGTGGCGCTCCGACGCCTCCCGGAAGGGCCGCGAATGCTCGATCAACCAGGAGTCGTCCTCGGGCGACTTCTCGCGCAGCTCGAGCATCCCCGTGCCGCCCTCGAGTGCCGCCTCGAGCAGCCGCTCCGGGTCGCTCCCGCGCGGGCGCGCCTCGCACACGAAGTAGAGCCGGGCCGCGCCGAGCCGGGGGTGGCGATCGCGGGCGGGGAGCATCGCCGCTTAGCCTAGTGTCGTCCGCCGCAAGTACCGCCCAGCCACGACGGAACCTGCGACGGCCGACACTCGTTCCACTGGGGGTACCATGAACTTAGATAACGGGAGCCCGGGTGACGGGCTGAGAGGGCGGCTGGGGCGCCGCCGACCGTCTGAACCTGATCCGGGTAATGCCGGCGCAGGGATGGTGGTGCGGAGCCGCCCGTCGAGACCGAGAGGCGGTGTTCGTGCGACGCGGCGAGAAAACCAGCGAAGTCCTCGTTGTGGGGGCGGGGGTGATCGGGCTGGCGTGCGCCTGGCGCGCCGCGCAGCGCGGCCTGTCGGTGCGCGTGATCGATCGCGACACCCCCGGCGCCGGCGCGTCCCGCGTGGCAGCGGGGATGCTCGCACCGGTCGGCGAGGCGTCGTGGGGGGAGCAGGCGCTGCTGCAGCTCAACCTCGACTCCGCCCGCGCGTATCCCGCGTTCGCCGCGGAGCTCGAGGACGCCTCCGGGCTTGCCGTGGGATATCGCCGCTCCGGGGCACTTCACGTCGCGCTCGACGTCGACGAGGCGGAGGAGCTTCACCGCCATCACGAGCTGCAGAGATCGCACGGGCTGGCCGCCGAGTGGCTCCGCCCGGCGGAGTGCCGCGAGCTGGAGCCCGGGCTCGCTCCGGGGATCGCGGGGGGCGTGCACGCGGCGGACGACGCCGAGGTCGATCCCCGCACGCTGGTCGGCGCCCTCGTGGCGGCGATCGGCGGCGCCGGCGGAGAGATCATTCCCGGCGCCGAGGCAACCGCTGCGGTGATCGAGGGCGAGCGACTGCGCGGGGTGAGGATCCGGGACGGGCGCGAGCTGCTCGCCGATCGGGTCGTGCTGGCGACGGGTAGCTGGTCGGGGAGCGCGGGATGGCTCCCGGACGACTCGCTGCCTCCGGTACGACCGGTCAAGGGCGAGGTCGTGAACCTGCGCGGCGCGGCGGCGTCCCCGGTGTCGGAGCGGATCGTCGCCACCCCCCGGGTGTATGTCGTCCCCCGCGCGGACGGCCGGGTGGTGGTCGGAGCGACCGTCGAGGAGCGCGGGTTCGACCTCACCGTGACGGCCGGCGGGGTACACGAGCTGCTGCGCGAGGCGTATCGCGTGCTGCCCGAGATTGCCGAGCTGGAGTTCTCCGGGGCGTTGGCGGGGCTGCGCCCCGGCACGCCCGACAACGCTCCGATGATCGGGCGCGGCTCGCTCGACCGCCTGGTGGTGGCGACGGGCCACTATCGCAACGGGATCCTTCTCGCGCCGATCACCGCTGACGCGGTGGCGGCGATCCTCGCCGGGGATGATCCGCCGGCGGTCGTGGCTGCGATGGCCCCGGAGCGCTTCGAAGGAGTGGCGGCAGGGTGATCGTGGAGTTGAACGGCGACCGCGTCGAGCTGTCCGACGGCGCAAGCGTCGCCGACGCGGTCGAGACCGCCGGCGCGAACTCCGGACGGCGCGGCGTCGCGGTCGCGGTCGACGGCGAGGTAGTGCCCCGGAGCGGGTGGGAGGGGACGAACCTGCGAGACGGCCAGAAGGTCGAGGTCGTGGAGGCGATCCAAGGTGGCTAGGCCCGCCGAAACCTCATCCCTCACCGGACCCCGCGAAAGCGGACATGGGGGCTCCGCCCCCTCGCCGCCCGTCCAGGGCGGCTCCCCCGCGGAGCATTTCGCGGGAATGACGTTGGGAGGGCGAGATTGGGACTCGCGCCTGATCGTAGGAACGGGCGGGTTCCGCTCCCTCGACGATCTCGATCGTGCGCTCGAGGCGTCGGGAGCGCAGATCGTCACCGTCGCGCTGCGGCGGGTCGATCCACTCGCGAAAGGATCGGTGCTCGACGTGATCGACGGCCGGGGCGCCTTCGCGCTGCCGAACACGGCCGGGTGCTACACGGCGCGAGACGCGGTGCGGACGGCCCGACTCGCCCGCGAGGCGTTCGAGACCGCGTGGATCAAGCTCGAGGTGATCGGCGACGATCGCACGCTCTTCCCCGACGCCGTTGAGCTGATCGACGCCGCCGAGACGCTCGTCGCCGAGGGGTTCACCGTGCTTCCGTACACCAACGACGACCCGATCCTCGCGCGCCGGCTCGAGGAGACCGGATGCGCCGCGGTGATGCCGCTCGGCTCGCCGATCGGATCGGGGATGGGGATCCGCAACCCCTACAACCTCCAGATCATCGTCGAACACGCGAACGTCCCGGTGATCCTCGATGCCGGTATCGGGACGGCGTCAGACGCCGCTCTGGCGATGGAGCTGGGATGCGACGGGGTGCTGCTGTCGAGCTCGGTCGCCCGCGCCGAGGACCCGGTCGCGATGGCGGGGGCGATGTGCCGCGCGGTCGAGGCCGGCTACGCGGCGCGGCGCGCGGGCCGGATCCCGCGCAAGCTCCACGCGCGCGCCTCGACGCCGGACGAGGGTCTGCCCGAGCTCGGGCCGTGACTCAGAGGAACGCCTAGCGCGAGATCCGTCGGTCGATCCACTCGCCGACCGCCCCGAGCGTCCATCCGGCTCTGTGGGCAGCGCGGCCGATCAGGGATGAGTCGAGCGGCATGATCGCGGCATCGGGTTCGGCTCCGAGCCCCACCGCGGCATCGCGCACGGACTTCTCCTCGGCGGCAAGGCGCTGCTCCCAGGAGCGGCACGGCCGGGCGAGCTCGGGGTGGCCGCGGTCGTCGCTTACCTTCGCAAGATAGGCGAGCAGCGTGGTGACGTGCTCGAGGTCGGTCACGGCGAGCCGCAGCGCCACGTTGCGGTCCAGGAAACGGTCGATGACGACGGAGCGCGCGAACCCCAGACGAGCGCCCGATCCCTGCGCCGCTACACGCGATCGGAGGCCGTGCTGGGCGGTCAGTGGCTCGAGTCCCGACACCATTCCGTCAACCGCCTCCGCGGCCGTTCGGAGCGAGCCCTCCGTAACGCTCCCGTCCAGCGCATCGGCAAGCCGCGGCCAGCGCGCGACGAGCTGACGACCTGTGAGGAAAAGCTCGCGATATCCGCGGATCTCGGCTGGGTGGAGGGCCACGGGCGTGAACTCTATCCGCGGGGCCGCGGCGACTAGAAGGCATGGTCGTGGGGTACGGGACGTGTATGAGCGAGCTGGTGCTGGGTCCCGTGCTGCGATTCGTGGACCCCGAGGAGGCGACCGTTTGGGTCGAGACGGACCGACCGTGCGAGGTCGAGGTGCTGGGCGCGAGAGATTCGACGTTTGCGGTCGACAGGCACCACTACGCGCTCGTGTGCATCGAGGGGCTCGACCCCGGTGGCTCGCATCCGTACGAGGTCCTGCTCGACGGCGAACGGCGCTGGCCGCCGCCCGATTCGCCCTTTCCGCCGAGCGCGATTCGGACCCCCGACTCGGGGGGCCGGATCGAGGTCGTGTTCGGCTCGTGCCGGGTCGCGCTCCCGCACGAGCCGCCATACACGCTGAGCAAGGACGACGACCCGCGGGGGCGTGAGCACGACGCGCTCAGGACGCTGGCGCTCGAGATGATCTCGGGCGAGCGACGCTGGCCCGACCTGCTGCTGATGCTCGGGGACCAGGTGTACGTGGATGAGGGGTCACCCCGGGTGCGAGAGTGGATCCGCTCGCGCCGCGACGTGAGAGCGCCGCCCGGCGAGGAGGTTGCGGACTTCGAGGAGTACACCCGGCTATACCGGGAGTCGTGGGGCGAGCCTGTGGTTCGCTGGCTGCTGTCGGTCGTTCCGACGAGCATGGTGATCGACGACCACGACATGCACGACGACTGGCTGATCTCTCGCGAGTGGATCGAGGAGATGCGAAGCCAGCCGTGGTGGGAGGAGCGCGAGGTCGGCGGGCTGATGTCGTACTGGGTCTACCAGCATCTCGGCAACCTCTCGCCGCGTGAGCTGAAGGAGAACCCGGAGTACCGGGAGGCTCGGGAGGCGGAGGACTCGGTGCGGGTGCTGCGCAGGTTCGCGAAGCACGAGGGGCGTGTGCCGGAGGGCAAGCGGTGGAGCTTCTGCACCGACATCGACCGGGTACGCGTGGTGGTGACCGACGATCGCACCGGAAGGGTGCTCGAGGACGGCCGGCGGTCGATCTTCGACGACGAGGAATGGGAGTGGATCGTGGATCACGCCACCGGTGACTTCGACCACTTGCTGATCGGGACCACGGATCCCTTCCTGCTCGGCCCGGGGTTGCACTACATCGAGGCCTGGAACGAGGCGGTTTGCGACGGGGCGTGGGGTGAGGGCCCGGCGCGACTCGGGGAGCGGATGCGGCGCGCGCTCGACTTCGATCATTGGGCCGCGTTCCAGTCGTCATTTCGCCGCTTCGCGAAGCTGCTGGAGGACGTCGGCTCGGGTCGGCGAGGCGGGCCGCCCGCGACGATCGGAGTTCTGTCGGGCGACGTGCATCACGCGTACCTGGCCGACGTCGCGTTCCGGCGCGACGCCGGGGTGTCAAGCCACGTCTACCAGGCGGTGTGCTCGCCGTTCCGCAACGCGCTCGACGCGCACGAGCGACACGGGGTTCGGTTCGGGATGTCGCGGGCGGGACGGATGCTTGGCGAGTCCCTCGCCCGCGCGGCGGGCGTCGACGATCCGGGGATCCGTTGGCGCGTCACCCAGGGGCCGTTCTTCGATAACCAGGTGGCGACGCTGCGCCTCGACGGCCGTGCCGCCACGCTGCGACTCGACCGCGCGGTGCCCGGCGACGACGGCCAACCCCGTCTCCAGAAGCTGTGCGAGCGCCGGCTCGCGTGAGCTCTTGAGTGCCCCCGGTGGGACTCGAACCCACAGTCTCACGGGTTAAAAGCCCGGCGCGTTAGCCAATTACGCTACGGGGGCGCCTACATGATGGCGTGCCAGGAAGCGATTTAGTCGCTCTCAGGGCGGGTAGTCGCGCACCTCGTCCAGCTCAACCCGCCCGCCGACCTCGACCATGCCGTCGCCGATCGGGCGGGCGACGATCCGGGAGCCCTTGCCCTGGCGGATGTCGAGTGAGCGCTCGAGGATCGTCACGAGCCGAATCGCCGCGGAGCCGGTCGCCTCGTCCTCGACGATGTCGATCTCGCGCCCGAACACGCGCTCGCGGATCACGCCGGCCTCCTCGTCGAGCCACGCCCACGCCGCGACCAGCGGCCGGTCGTCGGGTGGCCCATCGAGTGACTCGACCTGCTCGGGCGCGTCGAGCTGCACGAACTCCCACGGGGGCCCCCACTCGGGGCGGCCCGCGATGAACGTCAGCTCGCCCTCGTAGCGCACCGGCACCTCGCCCGCCGGCGGGTGCAGCCGGTCGACCGGCGCGCGCTCGCGGGCGAGTAGCCACGCCGTCCCGAGCATTGGATGGCCGGCGAAGTCGAGCTCCTCGCCCGGGGTGAAGACCCGCACGTCTCCCGTGGCGGGGTCGTCGACGTAGACCGTCTCGGCGAAACCGAGGTCGGTCGCGAACGGCTGGCGATCCCGCTCGGCGACCTCGCGACCGTCGATGAACACACCGAGCGGGTTCCCGCCGGTCCCGTCGTCGGCGCAGAACACCCGAAGGACATGCAGCTCGGGCACGCCCGCTCTAGTGCAGGAAGTGGCGGCGGCCCGTCACCACCATCGCGACCCCGGCGGCGTCGCACGCGGCGATCACGTCCTTGTCGCGAACCGAGCCGCCCGGCTGGATGAACGCCGCCGCCCCGGCGTCGATCGCCGCCTGGGGCCCGTCGGGGAACGGGAAGAACGCGTCCGACGCGACCACCGAGCCGCCCAGATACCGGTCGGCGTCGTCGCCGCGCGCCGCGCGTGCCTTGTCGATCGCGATCCGCACCGAGTCGACCCGGCTCATCTGGCCCGCGCCGATGCCGACCGTTCCGAGATCCTTCGCGAACACGACCGCGTTGGAGCGCACGTGGCGAGCCACCTCCCACGCGAACAGCAGGTCCTCCCACTGCGCGTCGTCGGGCACCGCCTTGGTGACGACGCTCATCGACTCGCGCTCGTCGGGAGCGCGGTCGGCGTCCTGGACCAGCAGCCCACCCCGAACCCGCTTGACGTCTCGCTCGGCCGTCTCGTACGCGCGGCTCTCGCCGTCCTCCATGATCCGCACCGCCTCCTTCTGGCGCAGGATCTCCAGCGCGTCTTCCTCGTAACCGGGGGCGATCAGCACCTCGATGAAGGTCTCGTGCAGGTGCTCCGCAAGCGTCGCGTCGACTTCGCGGTTGAGCGCCACCACGCCGCCGAACGCAGACAACGGGTCGCACGCGAGCGCCTTCGCGTGGGCGTCGTCGATCGACTCGGAGAGCGCGACCCCGCATGGGTTGTTGTGCTTCACGATCACGCACGCGGGCCGCTCGAGCTCGAACAGCAGCCGCCGGGCGGCGTCGAGGTCGAGCACGTTGTTGAACGACAGCGCCCGCCCGTGGAGCTTCGCGACCCGCGACAGCACGTGGGTGCGCGCCCCGACCTCGGTGTACAGCGCCGCCCGCTGGTGCGGGTTCTCGCCGTACGAGAGGTCGAGGAACTTCTCCAGCGCGACGGCGAGGTGCGTCGGATACACCTCGTATCGAGCGCCGAACCAGCGGCTGATCGCGGCGTCGTAGTGCGCGGTGAGGGCGAACGCCTCGTTGGCGAGCCAGTGACGCGTCTCCCCCGAGATCTCACCGTCGGACTCCTGGAGCTCCGCGAGCACCGCGTCATAGCTCTCCGGCTTCACCACGACCGCCACGTAGCGGTGGTTCTTCGCCGCGGCGCGGACCATCGTCGGCCCGCCGACGTCGATGCTCTCGACCGCCTCGTCCTCGTCCACGTCGACATTCGCGACGACCTGCTCGAACGGGTACAGGTTCACGCACACAAGGTCGATCGGCTCGATTCCCTCCGCCTCGAGCGCCGCTCTGTGCGACGGGTCATCGCGAACGGCGAGCAGCGCCGCGTGCAGGCGGGGATGAAGCGTCTTCACGCGGCCGTCGAGGATCTCCGGCGAGCCGGTCAGCTCCTCGACGGTCCGAACCTCGACGCCCGACTCGCGCAGGGCATCCGCCGTGCCTCCCGTGGATACGATCTCGACGCCGAGCGCGCCGAGACCGCGGGCGAAGTCCGCCACCCCGGTCTTGTCGGAGACCGAGATCAGGGCGCGCCGAACCCGTACTGGAGCACCGAGCGGATCGCTGGTGCCGGCGGTGGGCGTCTGGGTGCTCATGGGGGAGGTCCATGCACGCGAGGTGCGCGACGTGAGCCGAGTGTATGCACGCGCCCCGGCGCCCCGCAAGGCCCCGCGCGGGGCGACTACCTCGCAAGCTCGCGATCGATGCTCACCAGTCTCGGGTTTCGCTCCTCGATCCGCACCGCGCCCGCGGCGATCAGCTCGATTGTCCGCGGCAGCAGCTCGTGCTCGACGGCGTGGATGCGCTCCTCGAGGTCATCCCACATTCGCGACTCGGGCACCTCGACGGAGCGCTGCAGGATGATCGGCCCCGAGTCCACGCCCTCGTCGACGTAGTGGACGGTGACCCCGGTCACCTTGACTCCATGATCGAGCGCCTGCTGAACGGAGTCGAGCCCGGGGAACGACGGAAGCAGGGCCGGATGGACGTTGATGATCCGACCGCGGAAGCGCTCGACGAAACTCGGCGCAAGAAGCTCCATGTAGCCGGCGAGCACGATCAGGTCGATCTCCCGCTCGCCCAGCCAGTCGCCGATCGCGCGATCGCGCGCTTCGCGGTCGGGGTGCGCGCCGCGCTCGAAAACGGCGGTCTCGATCCCGGCTCCCGCCGCGCGCTCGAGCGCCATCGCGTCCACCTTGTTCGACGCGACCGCTGCGACCTCGATCCCGCCGCGCCCGTGCACCTTGTCGAGGATCGCCTGGAGGTTGGTCCCGGCCCCCGAGGCCAGGACCGCAATTCGGAAGCTCACCGGGTCAGCGCCGACCCGGCCAAACCGGACGCGAGAGCTAGCGAGCAAGGCTGCCGGTCATGTGAGTGCGAGCGAGCGGGAGCGGAGGATTTGGCCGGAAATGCTTGGATTCCTCAGGCGCGAGTGGGAGCGGAGGATTCGACCGGAATTTGTTCTATTTCCTCGAGGGCGAACTTTCCGTTCGCGGCCTCGGGATCGCCGAGCGGGTAGTCGCCGGTGAAGCAAGCGTCGCAGTGGTCCCCGGCGGGCGTCCCGACTGCCTCGTACACGCCTTCCATCGACAAGTACGCGAGCGAGTCCGCCTTCAGCTCCCGGGCGATCTCCCCGACCGTGCGCCCGTGGGCGATCATCTCCTCGCGGGTGGACATGTCGATCCCGTAGTGGCATGGATGGCGGATCGGCGGCGCCGAGATCCGCAGGTGCACCTCCCGCGCGCCCGCGTCCTTCAGCATTCCGACGATCTGGCGGGTCGTGTTGCCGCGCACGATCGAGTCGTCGACTACGACCACGCGCCTGTCCGCGACGATCTCGGGCAGCGGATTGAACTTCATCCGCAGCCCGTGCTTGCGAAGCTCCTGTCCGGGCTGGATGAACGTACGCGCGACGTAGCGGTTCTTGATCAGCCCGTCGTCCTGGGGGATGCCCGAGGCGCGCGCGAAACCGTTCGCGGCTGGATTGCCCGAGTCCGGGACCGAGATCACGAGGTCGGCGTCGACCGGGGCCTCCCGCCACAGGATCTCTCCCATCCTCCCGCGCACCTGCTGCAAAACCCTTCCCTCGAGCCGCGTGTCGGGCCGCGAGAAGTAGATGTGCTCGAACACGCATCGGGCCGGCTCACCCGACGGGACGGCCTCCCGCACCTCGAGGCCGCGCTCGGTCAACGACACGAGCTCGCCGGGCTCGATCTCGCGCAGCAACCTGGCGCCGATGATGTCGAACGCGCAGCTCTCGGAGGCGACGACGTGGCGCCCGTCCAGCTCGCCGAGCGACAGCGGGCGCACCCCGTGGGGATCCCGGAAGGCGACCACCGCGTGCTTTGTCATCACCACCGTCGAGTAGGCGCCCTGCAGCCGCGGCATCACCTCGGCGACGGCGTCCTCGATCGTGTCGGCCTCGCTCGAGGACAGCAGCGCGGCGATGATCTCCGAGTCGGAAGTGCCCCGAAACGAGAGTCCGCGCTCGCGCAGCTCCTTGTAGAGCTCGATGGCGTTGGTCAGGTTGCCGTTGTGCGCCAGCGCCACCTCGCGCCGGTCGGAGCGCCACACCGGCTGCGCGTTCTCCCATGCGCCGCCGCCCGTCGTCGAATAGCGGACGTGGCCGATCGCCATGTCGCCGGACAGCGCCTGGAGCTTCTGCTCGTCGAACACCTGCGACACGAGCCCGAGCTCGCGCAGCGTCGTGATGTGCCCGCCCTCGCAGGTCGCGATCCCGGCCGACTCCTGCCCGCGGTGCTGGAGCGCGTAGAGGCCGAAGTAGGCGAGACGCGCCACGTCGTGGCCCGGCGCGAGTACGCCGAATACCCCACATTCATCACGTGGGCCGTCACGGTCCGGGATAGGCCGTTCGCTCACGATCTTCGAGGCGTCGATGCCTTCGGTAGGAGACATCACGCAGGCGCGCTACCTGCATGGGCAAGCCTAGCAGCGCGCCCAGCCGCACCCGCCGCGAATGATTGGATACGGGCAATGGGTGGCCTTCGCTTTGGCACGATCCTGCTCGTCGCTGCGGCCATCGGGATCCCCGCAGGGTGCGGAGGCGATGACGACGACGAGGGAACGACCGCCGCCACCACAACCGAGGAGAGCGGTGGGGGCGGTGGCGGTGCGACGACGGTCGGTATGACCGAGTTCGAGTTCGATCCCAACGACCTCACGGTGAGCCAGGGCGACACGATTACCGCCCAGAACGACGGCAACGTCGAGCACAACCTCACGATCCGGGAGGGGCCCGACCCGGAGCAGGAAACCGCCGAGCTCGCCGCGACACCCGACGTCCAGTCAGGGGACAGCGCGGAGCTGACCGTCGACGCAGATCCCGGCAAGCACTCGATGGTCTGCACGCTCCCCGGTCACGCCGAGCAGGGCATGATCGGAACCATCACGGTCGAGTAGCTATTCGCACAACGGCTGGCCTTCGACCGGCTGGTCGCGGCCGGCGATGCCGGCGCAGTTCCGGAGCCGGTCGAGCCGGCTTGCGAGCCCGGACTCGAGGCCGCCCGCGGACGCCTCGCCGGCGAGGTTCTCGAGCTCAAACGGGTCGTCGGCGAGGTTGTAGAGCTCGGGCACGGGAGCCGGGTCGCACCCGTTGGCGGGATCGCTCGCGAGCGTGTGCTCGACGTAGAGGGCGCCCGTGACGCGCAGGCCGGAATACCTGCACAGGCCGTCCTCGCCGCTGCCCTCGCCACCGAAGTCGTACTCGGTGACGAGCGCACGGTTGTCCGGGAACGTCGGATCGTCTCCGCCGAGCAGCCCGACCAGCGAGCGTCCGTCCATCACGCGGCAGACCCCACCTCCGCTGCACGGGTTCGCTCGAGCCATCTCGACCAGCGTCGGCGCCAGGTCGATGTTGCCGACCGGCGCTCCGATCTCCGGGATCCGATCCCCGCCGGCGTGGTATTGCTCGGGCACGCGCATGATCAGCGGCACCCTGATCCCCTCCTCGTAGGGGTAGATCTTCCCGACCGGGATCCTGTGCTCGCCGTAGTAGTAGCCGTTGTCGGACGTGAACACGATCACCGTCTTGTCGAGCTCGCCCGCGTCCTTCAGCGCCCTGACGATCTTCTCCACCCCGCGATCGACGGCGCGCAGCGACGCGAGCGCGCACGTGTAGCGCTTCGTCAGCTTCTTGAGCCGGTTGGCGTCGATCGGGATCCGTGACTGGACGAACCCGGGCTTGTCGGAAACGTCCGCCTCGTTGAACGAGAGCGGCTGCGGGAGCGCCTCGCTCTTGTAGAGCTGCTTGTCGTCAGGGTCGGGGACGGTTCGCCCGCTACAGCCCCCGCGGGTCTCGATCGCGGTCTCGGTGTGCGGCGCGCGGTGGTCGACCTGGAGGTAGAGCGGCGCTCGCAGCGGCGTCATCCGCCCGATCAGGCTCTTCGCCTTGCGGTTGATGACCCGGGTGACGTAGTCGTTGTCGTGCTCCTGGAAGTGACGGGGGCGGCCGTTCGCGGACACGTCGTAGTCGTAGTAGCGCGTGCTGCCGAGCGTCGTGAACCAGCGGTTCCACCCCGGAGCGACCTCGGTCGGGGTCCCTACGGAGGCCTCGTACCCGTTCAGGTACTTGCCCACGTGGGCGGTCTTGTAGCCCGCGCGGTCGAGCCACACCGGAAGCGTGTTGGCCTTGTCCTCCAGAGCCGCGTAGCCGAGGCCGTTCGAGGTCACGCCGTGGTTGTGGGCGTACTGGCCCGTGATCCAGGTCGCGCGCGAGGGGCAGCACAGCGGCGTGGTCACGATCGCGTCGGTGAAGGTCGTGCCCTTCCCGGCGAGCAGCCGGGCGACGTTGGGCATCGTGTCGGCCCGCAACGAGGCGAGAGTCTGGTCGTCGGTCGTGACCACGACGATGTTCGGGCGCTTCGCGGCCTCCGCCTGCGAAGGCAGCGCCGCGACCAGAGCAAGCAACGACAGAAGCAACAGCAAACCCCGCGACGGCGGACGCGGGAGCGAGCTCGCGCAACGCAACGCGGCAAGTTCGCTCGCGAACTTGCCGGTAGGTGTGGGCGCGAGCGAGCGGGAGCGGAGCACGTCGCGGGTTTGATTCCTCATTCGCAGTAGGTGGAGCCTGCCGGGGGCTCCGGGTCGCGCCCGGCGATCCCGGCGCAGTCGCGCAGCTCCTCTAGCCTGTCAGCGAGCTGTCCCTGCACCGCCGGCTGCCCGCCGTTGGGCCGGAATACGTTCTCGAGCTGGAAGGGGTCCGCGCCGAGGTCGTACACCTCGCCCTCGTCGATGGGCGTGCACCCCCCGTTCGACGCGAGCCCGGTGTACTCCATGTACATGTGCGTGGGGTCGCGGATCCCGGTGTACTCGCACAGCAGGCCGGTCTTGTCGCGCTCGCGGCCATACTCGAGCACGAGCGAGCGGTCGTTGGGGATCCCTCCGTTGCTTCCCTTCAGCAGGCCGACCAGCGAGTGGCCGTCCATCACCCGGCAGTCCTGTTCGTTGCACGGCTCGGCCCCGGCGAGGTCGACGATCGTCGGCGCGAGGTCGACGTTCGAGACCAGCGTCTTGACTCGGGCGGGTTGCTGCCCGCCGATGACCCCGGACGGAACGCGGATCGCCAGCGGCACGCGCAGCGCCTCCTCGTAGGGGAACGTCTTGTTGATCGCGATCCTGTGCTCGCCCTCGAAGTAGCCGTTGTCGGAGACGAAGATGATCACCGTGTTGTCGAGCTCGTCCTCGCGCTTCAGGGTCTGGACGATCTTCTTCACGCCCCGGTCCACGCTGCGCAGAGATCCGAGACGGCATCCGAGTCGCTTTCCGACCTTCCGCTTCTCGTCGGCGCCGAGCCGCTCGCGCTCGCGGATGAAGCTCGGCTTGTCGCTGACGTCCTTCTCGTTGAAGTTGGGCGTCTCGGGCACCTTCTCCTTCTCGAACAGCGCCTCGTCGCGCGGGTCGGGCACCGCCCCTCCCTTGCAGCGACCGGCGCCCTTGCTCGTCCCGTTCTCCGTGTGCGGGGCGAACTGGTCGACCTGCAAGTAGAACGGGTCTCCGCGCCCGGCGAAGCGACGAATCACATGCGTGGTCTCGCGGTTGATCGCCCGCGCGAAGTAGTCCTCGTCGTCATTCCCGAACTTCTCCTCGTCCCCGTTCACGGCGAGGTTGTAGCCGTAGTAGCGCCGCGGAGTGAGCAGCGTGTACCACTCGTCCCAACCCGGCGCGACCTCCGTGTCGGGGTCGGCGACGCCCTGGTAGCCGTTCAGGTACTTGCCGAGGTGAGCGGTCTGGTAGCCCGCCTTGTCGAGCCACACCGGCAGCGTGTTCTCGGGATCCTCCATCGCCCGGTAGCCGGGGGCATTCGCCATAACGCCGTTGTTGTGGCCGTACTGCCCGGTCAGCATCGTGGCGCGCGACGGGCAGCACGTCGGAGTGGTGATGATCGTGTCCGCGAACGTCGTTCCCTTGTCCGCGACCAGCCGCTCGGTGGCGGGCATGGTCCGAGAGTTGAACGAGTCGAGCCGCTGGTCGTCGGTGACGACCATGACGATGTTCGGCTTCTCGCCCGGGGCGGCGCTCGCCCCGTTGAGGGACGGGGCGGCCGCCACGGCGACCAGAGCCGTGGTGAGGGTGAGCGCGACGACGGGCAGCCGCAGGCTTGTGCGAGTCCTTCGCATCATGCGTTCAACAAGCGCGGTACCCGTAAGTCGCGGCGGCCAGTTCCCTGCCGGCGCAGCGCGCCCACGCTCGAGGCGACGATGCTAGCGAATGGGCCCGCGGGCAAGGGTCAGGGGCCGACGCGCTCGCCCAGCGAGCGCCACGCCCGCTCAGCGTCGGCAAGATCGGCAGCGATCTCGGCCTCGGCGGCCGAGACCTCGATCCGATCCCCGCCGGCCTCGCCGATCACCACCGCGCCCGCCTCGCCGATCGCGGCGGCGAGATCCTCGATCGCCGCTCGCTCACCGGCGACCACGAACCCACCCGGGCCCTCGCCGAACAGGCAGGACTCGCCCGACATGCCGCGCAGCTCGACCATCGGGTCGAGATCGGCGCGGACCCCGACGCCGCCCGCGATCGCACACTCGGCGAGCGCGCACGCGAGGCCGCCGTCGGAGACGTCGTGTGCGCTTGTCAGCCGCCCTGCGCGGACGCCCTCGCGAACCAGCTCGATCGCCGCTCGCACGAGGTCGGTCGGAAGCGCCGGCAGGCCCGGCCCGAGGTCGCCGCGCTGCTTGGCGAGCTCCGATCCGGCAAGCGACGGCGCAAACGGCCCGACCAGGGCGACCACGTCCCCGGCGGCGAAGCCGAGCCCCGGCGCGCGCTCGGGATCGGGAAGCTCGCCGACCATCCCGATCACGGGCGTCGGGTAGATCGGTCCCGTCTCGGTCTCGTTGTACAGCGAGACGTTGCCGCTCACGACAGGCACCTCGAGAGCGCGGCATGCGTCGGCGAGGCCTTGCGTGGAGCGCTCGAGCTGCCACGCGACGCTTGGCTTCTCCGGATTCCCGAAGTTGAGGCAGTTGGTCACGCCGAGCGGCTCGGCGCCGACGCACGCGAGGTTCTGGGCGCACTCCAGGACGGCCTCGACGGTGCCCCGGTAGGGGTCGCAGGCCACGCGGCGGCCGTTGCCGTCGATCGCCACCGCGATCGCGCCGCCGCCCTCGAGCTTCAGCACCGCCGCGTCCGCGGACTCGGGCCGCCGCACCGTTCGCGACTGCACGATCGAGTCGTACTGCTCGAACGCCCACCGCTTGGACGCGATGCTCGGTGACGCCAGCAGCGACAGCATGACCTGCCCCGGTTCGTCGGCCTCGAGCGTTGCCTCGTTGCCGTACATCCAGCCCTCGGGCTCGGCGGGCTCGAGGTCGTAGAGGGGGCATCCGTCCACGAGGACACCGACCGGGACGTCGCCGACGACCTCCTTGCCCCGCAGGACCGTGATACGCGACGTGTCGGTGACCGTTCCGATCGCGGCCGCGCCCGTCTGCCACCGCTCGCACACCGCCAGCACGTCGTCCAGGCGAGCGGGATCGACCACGGCGAGCATCCGCTCCTGGGACTCGGAGATCATCACCTCGAACGGCTCTAGGTCGGCCTCGCGCAGCGGCACCCGCTCGACGTCGATCTCGATCCCGACTCCTCCCTTCGCCGCCATCTCCCCCGAAGATGAGGTCAGCCCGGCGGCGCCCAGGTCCTGAAGCGCGACCAGCAGCCCGCGGTCGAGCAGCTCCAGGCAGCACTCCATCAGCTTCTTCTCCTCGAACGGGTCCCCGATCTGGACCGACGGGCGCTTCTCCTCCCCCGCCTCGAGCTCGGCCGACGCGAGGACCGACGCACCCCCGATCCCGTCGCGGCCCGTCGAAGCGCCGAGGATCACGACGGCGTTCCCGGGCCCCGCAGCGGCGGAGCGAACCAGGCGGTCGGCGTCCGCGAGCCCGACGCACATCGCGTTGACGAGGCAGTTGTGCTCGTAGGGGGGCTCGAAGTACACCTCCCCGCCCACGGTCGGCACGCCGATCGAGTTCCCGTAGTGGCCGATCCCCGCGACGACGCGATCGAACAGGTATCGCGAGCGCTCGGAGTCGAGCTCGCCGAAGCGCAGAGAGTCGAGTACTGCGATCGGTCGTGCGCCGAGCGCGAACACGTCGCGCAGGATCCCGCCGACCCCGGTCGCGGCGCCCTGGAACGGCTCCACGGCGCTGGGATGGTTGTGCGACTCGACCTTGAACGCGACCACGCGCCCGCCGCCCACGTCGACCGCGCCCGCGTTCTCGCCCGGTCCCATCACGACCCTCGGTCCCTCGGTGGGGAAGCGCCGCAGCAGCTTGCGCGAGTGCTTGTACGCGCAGTGCTCGGACCACATCAGCGAGAACATCGCGAGCTCGAGGTCGTTCGGCTCGCGGCCCAGGAGCTCACGTATCCGGTCGTACTCGGAGTCGGTCAGGCCGAGCTCGCGATAGCGCTCGGCGACGCTCACCGTGACCCGGATACCTCGTATCCGAGTTTCGCGAGCTGCTCGCCGGCGATGCCCTCGAACGTGGCGCGGTCCGAGGGCGACATGTCCGTTCTCCACCGCCCGGCGCGCTCGCGCTGCGGAGGCTCGGCGACACGCGTGTGGCGGCTCGCGCGCACGGCTGCGGGGATCGCCGGCCCCTCGCCGCGCTCGAAGTCCCGCGTCACCTCGGCCATTCGCTCCTCGGCGCCGGCGTGGTAGGCGAGCATCGCCGGGTCCCACCGGAGGCGCACGAACTCGCACACCGACCGCAGCGGGCGCTCGGGGTCGGTGACGAGGTCCTCGTAGCGCACTTCGATGTAGTGGCGCAGGCGGCGGGCCTGCCGGTGCGCCTTCTCGATCCCTTCCACCCAGTCGCGCGCCGCGTCGGCGATCTGGTCGGGGCCGAAGTCGACCTCGACCTGGGAGAGCGCGACGTCACGTCCGTCGCGCACGAGGTGAACGAAATGGGCTTCGGGAAGCGCGGAGGCGACGCGGCGCATCCGGCGCACGTACGAGGGCGACTTGTCACCCCACCGCGGCTTGCCCTGTTTTTCGGCGTAGAGGCCGTAGAAGGCGCGCAGCGCGTCGCCGGCGCTCAGCGGGGCGACGCGGTCGAGCCGCTCGCGGAGCTGGTTCGCGTCGAGCCCGTAGTCGGGCCAGCGGCGATGGGCCGTGAGCAGCTCGAAGACCGCCTCGTGAGGGTCATCGGCACGGTCGCACGCCTTGATCACCTTGGGGATGAAATGGGTCTCCGGCGGAATCGCCATCTCCGGGTGGGCATCGAGCATCAGCCGCAGCAACGTCGTGCCCGACCGGGCGACTCCTACGATGAAGGGCGCCGGGGGGCCGGCGTGACGCCCCCGGCCGCGCAGGCGACTCCAGATCCGCATTACCACGCCTATACTCGCACGAACGTCCGCCGGGACTTGGGCGTGATGACGGTCAAGGCGGTCAATGCCGACCGGCTCGTGCACGTAACCTTCGGCGGTCCCGCGGGGGGTTGACCCCGCGGCTGGCAGCACGAGGCATCCGATGATCCGCAGAGTCAGGGCGCGACTCACCGACTCGAAAGCTGGCGACGGTCGCGCCGAGCGATCCGCCCCGACGCCCCGCTGGGCGCAGCCCCTCGAGATTCCCGAGTGCCCCGCCGGTTGGCACACCGGCCCGCCCGAGTTCGTCGGAATAGGGGCGCAGCGCTCGGGGACGAGCTGGTGGTATCGGGGCATCGAGGCGCACCACCGCGTCGTCCGGGTGAAGGGACAGCGCAAGGAGCTGCACTACTTCAACCGCTTCTGGACGGGAGATGTGCCGCCCGACTTCGCGCAGAGCTACCACAGGCTCTTCCCGCGCCCGCCGGGCACGATCAGCGGCGAGTGGACTCCCCGCTACATGCATGACTACTGGTCGGTGCCGTTGCTCGCCGAGGCCGCCCCGGACACGAAGGTGCTCGCGATCCTCCGCGACCCGGTCGAGCGCTACAGATCGGGCGCGGCTCGGATGGTGAGGCTCGCCGAGGAGCTCGAGCGGCCCTTGCGCCTCGTCGAGATCACCGATGCCATGTGGAGGAGCTTCTACTACGAGCAGCTCAACCGCGTCTTCGAGCTGTTCGACAGGGAGCGGGTGCTCGTGCTCCAGTTCGAGCGCTGCCGAACCGATCCCGCCGGCCAGATGGAGGCGACATGCCGCTTCCTCGGCCTCGAGCCGTTCGAAGAGCTGCCCGACCAGCTCGTTCGCGAGCGCTCGCCGCGCGAGAAGCCGTCGCTGCCCGAGCGGATGCGGGTGGAGCTCGTCGAGCGGTTGAGCGCCGACGTCTCGAGGCTCGCGAAGCTGTGCCCGGAGATCGACCTGGAGCTGTGGCCGAACTTCAGCCACCTCGCACGATGAGTAATTCCATCTGTTGAGCGAGATCGGATTCCTGATCCGCGTCGCGCGCGGCAAGCTCGAGGCGCAGAGCGTGCTGTTCGCCGAGTCGGTGCGCGCGTGGGGAGGAAGAGCCGCGGGCGCGCCCATCTACGCGTTCACGAGTCCCGGCGACGCGCCACCTCCGGCGACGATCGAGCACCTCCGCTCGCTCGACGTGACTCACGTGGAGCCGTCCCTCGAGCTGCCCTACCGCGACCCACCGGTGCTCAACAAGGTCTACGTCTCGGCGTGGGCCGAGCGCGAGCTCGAGCACGATGTCCTCGCGTTCGTCGACAGCGACACGGTGTTCCTCGACGAGCCAACCGAGCTGACGGGGGACGGTTGGCTCGCGGCCGCGAAGCCCGTGGGCAACAGTCGCGCCGCGGGTTCGACCGGCCCCGGCGATCCGAACGAGCCGTACTGGCAGCGCGTTTACGACGAGCTCGGGGTTCGCGCGTGGCCCTACGTGACGACGACCGTCGACAGGGTGCGGATCCGTGCGTACTGGAACACCGGGCTGATCGCGGCGCGCCGCGACGCGGGGCTGTTCGGTGCCTGGGAGCGGGCGCTGGTGAGACTCTTCGAGGCGGGATGTGTTTTCAAGAAGCCCGTGTTGATGGAACAGGTCGCGTGGGCAGGGGTGATCGCGAACATCCACGATCGAGTCCGGATCCTGCCCGACCGCTACAACTACCCGCTTCCAAAGCGCAAGTTCCTCCCGCCCGACGCGCGCGAGCTCGAGCTAGACGACCTCGTGCACGTCCATTACCACCGCTGGGGGCACTTGCCCGGCTTCCTGGGCGAGGTTCGGCCTCCGCTGGACACGGGATCGGAGCGCTACCGGTGGCTGGCGGAGAGACTGCCGCTCACTCCGACGATCGACGGGCCCTTCCGATGGGCGGAGTGAGGGACGCTACGCTGCAGCGGATGGGCAGGGGCGGGGTGGTTCTCATTGCCGGCGCGCTCGTGGTGTGCGCACTGGCCTCGGCGGCGCCGGCCGGCGCGCAGAGCGACGGCTGGTTCGAGCGCACCCAGCTCGCGCCGCCGAGCTTCACGCTCGACGACCTCGGTGTCGCGGACTACCAGGAGGACGGGGACCTGGACGTGTTCACGACCAACCACCTCTCGACCCAGCTCCTGCTGGCCAACGACGGGACCGGGTCGTTCGACGACCGCCTCACCGCCGCGAACCTGAACCAGACGCCCGCGTTCCCGGGCTGGGAGGACGACCCGAATCGACCGCCGGACATGAGCGAGCCGGGTCTGTACATCTACCGAGATTCGGGGCTCGTTCTGCAGCGCGTCGGCGGCGGCGGGTCCGTGAGCGGCGAAGTGCGGCTGCTCGCGCCGACGACGCTCCAGCAGGCGACCGGAGCCCAGGTGGCGCTGCGCCTCGACCCGGCGCAGCAACCACCTCGGACCGTGGCCGATTTCTCGATGAGCGCCGGCTCGACGGTCCGCCTCAAGTCCGAGAGCAGCGGCCTGCCGCTCGAGCTGTCCATCGACGCGCCGTTCAGCCCGTCGAACGTGTTCGTCGGGCGCCGCGCGGTGAGCCCGACCTCGTCGAGCTTCACGCTCTACCAGCGGGACCGCCACGGGATGGCGTGGGCCGACTTCAACCGCGATGGGCCCATCGACATCTTCGTCACCCGAGGGGGCGTGTCCGGGAACATCGGGCGCTACAAGGGACTGGTCCAGGACGAGATGCTGCTCGGTGACGGCTCCACGTTCGCCGACGCGATCGCGAGCACCGGGATCGGCAAGGGGACGTGCCGCGGCCGCGCGGCGGGTGCGGTCGACTATGACGACGACGGCAGGCTCGACGTGTTCGCGGACTGCTTCGGTGAGAGCCCGCAGCTCTACCGCCAGCGTCCGAACGGCAGCTTCAAGAGCGTCTCAGCCCGGCTCGAGCGGGACAACGTCCACGGGACCGCGTTCGAGTGGCTCGACGTCGATAGCCGGGGGCGCCCCGAGCTGATCGGCGCCCGCAAGTCGAGGTTCGTCGTCTACGCGCTCCGCAAGGGGGAGTGGGAGCGAGACCAGACGCTCAAGGGCCGCCACGAGGCGAACGCGCAGAAGCTCACGGTCGCCGACTACGACAACGACGGTGACCCCGACGTCTTCGCGGCTTCGAAGAGCGGCAGCACCCTGCTCGTCAACGGGCGCGGCGGGCTGCGGCCCGAGGCCCCGAAGTCGGTCGGGCTCCCATCGACGGCGTGGACTGCGAACTGGGTGGACTACGACAACGACGGCCTCACCGACCTGCACGTGATCCCCCGGGGCCTGTACCGACAGGGGGCGGGCCACCGGTTCTCGCGCGCGGGCCTGGCGCTTCCCGGAGGCCGCCCGATCCGGGCGATCGCCTCGTGGTTCGACTTCGACTCGAACGGTTCGCGCGACGCCGTGCTCGCCGTTCGCCACGACGACGCGGGGCGGAACACCGACCTCAGCCTGCTCGACAACGCCGGCCCGGTAGGAAGGTGGATCGAGGTCGAGCTCACCGGCCCGCCCGGCAACCGCCAGGCGGTCGGGGCGAAGGTCAGCGCCCGAGTAGGCGAGCGAACCCTGACGCAGTGGGTCGGGCAGAGCGACGGCTCGCATCTCTCACAGGGGCATTACCGTCTCTACTTCGGGCTCGGCGCGGCAGCGTCCGCGGCGCTCGAGGTGACGTGGCCGAACGGCGACGTGGAGCGGCTGGGCAGTGTGAAGGCAGATCGGGTCGTGAGGGCCTCCCAGGGGTCCTGAACGAAGGCGTTCGACCACCCGTGTTGAAAGGCTGCTAACGGCGGGGGAGTTCAGGTACGAATCGGGCGCTGGGCGGGCACCGTCTCGACCTCGTAGCCGAGATCGGCGAGCAGGTCGCCCGCGAGCTCCTCGTACACGGCGCGGTCCTCGGCGCTCATCTCCGTGCGCCACCGCTCGATCCGGTCGGGGTCCGGCGGCTGGGTGGCGAGCGCGTGGCTGGAGAGCCGGGCCTCGGCGGACTGGGGCGCCTTGTCCGGCCCTCGATCCAGGTCGCGGGCCTTCTCCTGGAGGCGCTCGGGCGCGCGCTCGTGGTAGCGCAGCATCGCCTCGTCGTATGGCAATTCGATGAACTCGCAGATTCGCCGCAGCGTGTCCTCGGTGTCGCGCACGAGGTCTTCGTAACGGATCTCCACGTAGTGCCCGATCCGCGGCGCCTGCTCGCGAGCGCGCAGAATCCGCTTCTTCCACCTGAACGCCGCCTCGGGCACGGTGCTCGGACCCCAGTTCATCCCCAGCACAGACAGCGCGACGTCGCGTCCGTCGCGGACGAGGTGGACGAACCTCGCCTCGGGGAGGACGCTCTCGATGCGGTGCATCTCGCGGACGTACCCCGGCGTCTTGTCGCCCCACCGCGTCTTGCCCTCTCGCTCCGCGTAGAGCTGGAAGAAGGCGCGGGCCGCATCGCCCGGGTTGATCGGGTCGATGGCGCGAAACCGCTCGAGCAGCTCCTCCGGGTCGAGGTGGAAGTCCCCCCAGCGGCGGTGTGCGGTCACCACCTCGCACATCCGCTCCGGGGTGGCGCTCTCGAGCCGGTAGGCCTTGATCAGGTTGGGGATGAAGTGGGTTTCCGACGGAATCGCCATCTCGGGGTGCGCGTCGAGCATCAACCGAAGCAGCGTCGTTCCCGAGCGCGTCGCCCCGACCACGAACGGCGCAGGGGCCAGATCGCCCGAGGCGACGCGGCGGGAGCTTGCCCGGCGCGCTTTGATCTCCCGTGCACGCAGCGCGAGCCGCACTACCGGGTTCGCTCGGCGCGGGGTTTGCAGCTCGCCCAGGCCCGACGGCGAGCCCGTCTCGGGCGATGCCCCGCCTCCGTCGCGGCCTCCGACCTCATAGCCCAGCTCGACGAGCAGGGCGCCGGCGACGCCTTCGAACGCTGCCTGGTCGTCAGCGCTCATCTCGTTTCGCCACCGCGTGACGCGCTCGGGGTCCGGCGGCTCCGTTGTGCGTGCGTGCGTGGCCATCCGGCGCTCGACGCTGAGCCGGGTCTTGCCGCCCTGCTCGGGCAGCTCCCGGGCCATCTCCTGCAGCCGCCGTTCGGCCTGCTCGTGGTAGCGCAGCATCGCGTCGTCGTACGGCAGGTCCACGAACTCGCTGATCTTGCGCAGCGAGCCCTTCGGGTCGAGCACGAGGTCCTCGTATCGCAGCTCCACGTAGTGCTTGAGCAGCGGGGCGTCGCGGCGCGCTTTCGAGACCTTCTCCTTCCACCGCTGCGCGACGCGCTCCACCGTGTAGTCCTTGACCGTGCGATCGCGGACCGATAGCGCGACGTCTCGCCCGTCCCGGATCACGTGCACGAAATGCGCCTCGGGCAGCGCGTCGGCGATCAAGCGCATCCGGGTCACGTAGCGCGGCGTCTTGTCGCCCCAGCGTGGCTTCCCGACCCGTTCGGCGTACGCCTCGAAGAAGGCGCGGATCGCGTCGCCCGCGTCGGGCGAGCCGATCGCGCGGAATCGGTCCAGCAGCTCATCCTCCGTGAGCCCGAAGTCGCCCCACTCGCGCTGCGCGACGATCACCTTGAGCAGCGCCTCCGGACTCGCTGCCCCCTCGCGAGCGACCTTGACCAGGTCCGGGACGAAGTGAGTCTCAGGCGGAATCGTCAGCTGCGGGTGCGCGTCGAGCATCATCCGCAGCAACGTCGTGCCCGAGCGGTTCATGCCGACGACGAACGGCGCCGGCGGCTGGCTCCGCCGCCCGATCATCGGCCGACCGGCTCGCCCTCGAGCTCGTAGCCGAGCTCGGCGAGCAGGTCCCCGGCGGCGTCCTCGAACGCGGCGCGATCCTCGGGGCTCATCTCGGTCTTCCACCGGCCGAGCCGGCTCGGGTCGGGCGGCTCGGAGGTGAGCGCGTGGGCGGCCATCCGGTGGTCCGCGGGGCGCAGCGGCTTCCCGGGCTCGGGCGGGAGGTCGCGGTGCATCTCGCGCATCCGCTCGGCGGCGCGCTCGTGATAGTGCAGCATCGCGTCGTCCCAGGGCAGATCGACGTACTCGCAGATCCGCCGCAGCGTGGCCTCGGTGTCGAGCACGACGTCCTCGTAGCGCAGCTCGAGGTAGTGGCCGAGCCGCGGGCCCTGCTCGCGGGCGCGGATGATCCGGTTGCGCCACCGCTCGGCGACCTTGTGCATCGGGGTCGGCTCCTTCAGCACCCGCTTGGCCCGTGAAAGCGCCGCGTCGCGCCCGTCGCGGATCAGGTGGATGAAGCGCGCCTCGGGCAGCGCGCGCTCGATCAGCATCATGCGGTTGATGTAGATCGGGGTCTTGTCCCCCCACCGCGGCTTGCCCTGGCCCTCGGCGTAGAGGTCGAAGAAGGCCCGGATCGCGTCTCCGGCGTTGAGCGGCACGATCTCCTGGTAGCGCTTCAGCAACTCGTCGGAATCGAGGTGGAAGTCGCCCCAGCGCCGGTTGTTCACGACCAGCTCGTGCAGGCGCTCCGGCGAAGCGTGCTCCTCCCGCGAGGCCTCGATCAGGTCGGGGATGAAGTGGGTCTCGGGCGGGATCGTCAGCTGCGGGTGGGCGTCGAGCATCATCCGCAGCAGCGTCGTGCCGGAGCGCGTGACGCCGACGACAAATGGGGCGGGAGGCCCCTCGTGGCCCTGATCAATGCCCGCCGCGTCCTCAGCTTCGCGTCGGGGCGCGGCGGGGTCCGCGTCAGGCTCATGCACGGTTACGCGCGGCTTCCCGGACGCACCTCGTCGCCGTAGCGGCGCGAGCAGTCGCCCCACCCGGCGGCGAAATTCAGCGCCACGGGGAACCTCGTAGCCGAGCTCCGCGAGCAGATCGCCGGCCACGCGCTCGAAGGCCGCGCGGTCCTCGCGGCTCATCTCGGTCTTCCAGCGCGCGAGCCTCGAGGGATCCGGCGGCTCCCTCGTCTTCGCGTGCGCGGCGAGCCGCTCCTCGCCGGGCCGCGCCGGCTTTCCGCCCGCGCTGGGAAGGTCGCCGAATTCCCGCAGCCTCTCGCCCGCTCGCTCGTGGTAGGCCAGCATGCGCTCGTCCCACGGCAGCTCGATGAACTCGCACACCGCGCGCAGCGTCGGCTCCGTGTCGACGATCAGGTCCTCGTAGCGAACCTCGAGGTAGTGGCCGAGCTGCTCACCCTGGGCCCGCGCGTTGAGGATCCGACGCTTCCATCGCCTCGCCACCTTCGGCATCGGGGCGGCGTGGCGCAGCGCCCGGCCGGCGCGCGACAGCGCGACGTCTCGCCCGTCCCGGATCAGGTGCACGAACCGCGCCTCGCCGATCACGTCCTCGATCTCGCGCATGTGCTTGACGTAGATCGGCGTCTTGTCGCCCCACCGGGGCTTGCCCTCGCGCTCGGCGTAGAGCTCGAAGAAGGCGCGAATCGCCGCCGCGGCGTCGAGCGGCCCGGCGGCCCGCACCCGGTCGGTGAGCGTGTCGCGATCGAGGTCGAAGTCGCCCCAGTGACGGCCGGAGGCGATGATCTCGACGACCTCGTCGGGTCCAGCATCCTCGTCCGCCTCGAACAACTCGATGAGCTCCGGCACGAAGTGAGTCTCGGGCGGGATCGCGAGGTCCGGATGGGCGTCGAGCATCAGGCGCATCAGCGTCGTGCCGGAGCGACCCACGCCGACGATAAACGGGACCGGAGCGCGTGCGCCTGGCGTCCCGTTGCGATGACTTGTCCTCGGATCGGCCATGCTCGTCACTATCTGGCGACGCCGGGGGTCACTCCCTGGAGCCTGTCCACCATTGCCCCCATCCCCTCGACCGTCCGCGACCAGCTCAGGCGCTCCCGTGTTTCGCGGGCCCCGGCCGACAGGCGCGCGCGAACCTCGGTGTCGGCGATCCGCTCGATCGCCGCCGCCAGGTCGTCGACCTCGGGACGGTAGGCGGGGATGCCCGACTTGGCGTGGCCGTCGGGGTAGGACCGCACGAGCAGCCCGTTCCGATCGTGCACGATCGGCTCGTTCATCGGCGGAACGTCGTTCGTGATCACCGGCATCCCGAACGCGAGCGCCTCGTAAAGGGGCAGCCCCAGGCCCTCCCAGCGGCTGATCGCGAGGCACACGTCGCACGCGGCGAACCGCGCCAGGTAGGCGAGCCGCGGCAGGTTCTCGAGCTGGATCTCGATCCGTGGGTCGCCGGCGGCGATCGCGCCGGCCTCCTCCAGGCGCCGGTCGATCTGCGCCGTGACGAGGAGCCGCAGCCGGGCGTGATCGGTCTTCGCGAATGCCTGGACGACGTCGAGAACGGGCTTGCGGTGCCCGATGAAACCCCCAGGAAAGATGCACCGGACCACGTCCGCGTCCCGGTGCGGCTCGATCGAAGTCAGCTCCGGGTGGCAGCCCCACTGCACGTAGGGCGTCTCGATGCCCCAGCCGCGGTAGCGCTCCTGCTCGGCGCGGGTCATCGAGTAGATGAGGTCGTAGCTCTCGAGCGCCCCGGCCACGTGCTCCTCCGCGAAGTGCTCCCACACAAAGCGCCCAGCGACCTTCGTGCCGCCGCGACGGAGAGCCGCGAGCTCGGCGAACTGGTAGTTCTGGTCGCAGAACACGGCGTCGATCCCGTTGGCCGCCACCCAATCCTCGTACTCGGCCAGCGGAACCTCGAAGGCCGACGCCTCGGTGATCCCCGGCTGGTCCCAGACTCCATCGCGATCGAGCGCGCCCGGCCGCGGCCCACGTTCCTTTTTCGGCCGCGCGAGCACGAATGTTTCGTGTCCGAGCTCCTCGAAGGCCGAGCGCAGGTAGCGCCCGACCACGGGCTGGCCACGGTCAAACCACTTGGAGACGATTCCGATTCGCATGGCGTCGGGGTTGGTGTGCGTGCCCGGGCGCGGCGGCCCGGCGGAGGGGCCGCTCAGGATGCCAGAACCTCGCCGTATCCCGCTTCCTCGACGGCGTCGGCCATGCCGAGGCGCTCCACCGCCTCTCGCCACCGCGGATCCCCCGTCGCATAGGGCTCCTGGGGCGGCCGAACGTTCGCCCGAGCCCACGAAGCGACCCCCTCGGGAACGGGACGGTCGAACATCCGGTAGACGCGCTCGATCGACCCCGCGGGGTCGGTGCGAACGTCCTCATTTCGAAGCAGCAGGTAGCGATTCCCAAACAGGCGAAGTCCGTCGACCCGCGCCGCCTCGAAGGTGAGTCGCCACACGAGCAGCACCCGCTCGGCGTTCGAGGGGTTGCCGATCGCGGGGTACCCCGAGCGCTCCACCAGCCTTTCGGAGATCTCGCGACTCGACCACAGCTTGCGATCCACGCGGTCGGCGAAGAAATCGTCCGGTGTGCGCAGCTTGCGCTGACGCCGGCGATTGCGCCCCAGCACGATCGACGCGGTGACGGCGCGGGGATCCCGGACGACGTGGACCAGCGCACCCTCGGGGTCGAGCCGGTGGAGCGCCGCGACCTTGAGGTACAGCCGGGTCTCCTTGATCACGGTGTCCGCGGTCCCCGTCGCGTCGCCGAGCTCGATCAGGTGGCGCAGCAGCTCGACGCAGTGCCCGGGCAACTCGGGCTCGAGCTCAAGCGTCGGCTCCCGCGGGCCGCCCCAGTTGAACGCGTCGATCGGGAGATCCGGGTAGTGCTCGCGCCGGAACCGGTCGCGGATCGCGCGCGTCTCCGCGAACACGTCCAGGTCCCGCGCGCCGCTGCCGCCCCCTACCGTCTCCTTCTCCTCGCGCAGCGGCTCGTAGAAGCAACTCAACTCCGGGTCGTCGAGCAGCGCGTCGTAGAGGATCGTGGTCCCCGAACGCCGCATTCCCTGGATGAACAAATTCAACGGTCGGAGCGGGACTGGCGCAGGATCCGCGCGGCACCGTTGCGCACGCGGCCCCAGCGGCGGCCGCGCTCGGCGTCCTCGAGACGCGAGCGCTGCTTGCGGACCCTCCCCCGGAACGTGTCGAGCTGCCGGATCAGGGAGCGCTGCGTGCGCGCGAGCGTCTGCATCGCGTCGGCTTGCAGCTCGGCGAGGTCACGCTCCACGTCCTCCGCCGAGAGCGAGGTTCCTGCTCCGGAGGTGAGGACTTCGCCGACGCTTCGATCCTCGACAAGGCGGCCCTCCCGCACTCCCCGCTCGATGGCGTCGTCGTCCTCGACGAGGGTCGCGTAGAGGTCCGGCAGCCGCCCGGCCCCGACCTCGCGCCGCAGGTCATCGTGGGCGCGGTCGTCGAACCCGCCGCGCAAGGTGATCTCGACCTTGCGGCGGTACTGGTCGAACGAGCGCAGCGGGTAGTGCAGCACGCGAGCCGGCCACACCGGCGCCCAGATCAGCCGGTCCTCGTCCGCCGCCCGGGTCGACTTCACCGCCCGCATCACGGCGCGGCCGGAGTGCCGTACCCCGCCCTCGTCGCGATCGACGTCGACGTCGTGGGCGCCTCGATGGAGGACAGCGTCCGGCTCGGCGCGGTGGGCGACCTTGGGGCGCAGGCGCGAGCGAGCCTCCCGGATCGTCATCCGCTCCCAGAACTCCCCCGGCCCTTCGGGCCGCGCGACGAACTCAGGTCGCGGGGCGAGCACGACGCTGTACTCCTCGGGGATCTCGGCCAGCGCCTGCTTCAGCGTCCCGGTCACCGGGGACCAGAACTCGTCGGCGTCGGCATGGACGACCCAGTCGGCGCCAAGGTCCGTAGCGGCCAGCCGCGCCATCCGGGTGACCCACCAGTGCGCCTGGTCGCGGAAGTCCTGCGTCGACGGCTCCTCGATCAGCGTCAGCACTCCGTCGGCCTCGTACCGGCGCAGGATCTCGGGGGTGTCGTCGGTCGAGCCGTTGTCGGTGACGACGAAATGGTCCACTCCCTGCGCGCGGTGGTAGCGCAGGTTCACGTCGAGGACGTCTTCCTCGTCGCGCACCTTCATCGCCATTACAAGCCTCATCCGGCGACCAAATGTAGAGCGCGCGGCGCTACCGGCCTGGTGCGACCGCTTCGCGGGCCGCCACCGAGCCGAACAGCGCAAGCCCGTCGCTCGAGCCGGTCAGCGTGTCGACTGCGTGCTCGGGGTGCGGCATCAGCCCGACGACGTTGCGGGCCTCGCTGCAGACCCCGGCGATGTCGCGGACGGAGCCATTGGGGTTGTGCCCCTGGGCGTAGCGGAAGACCACCTGGTCCGAGGCCTCGAGCGCGTCGAGCTGATCGTCCGGCGCGAAGTAGCGGCCCGACATGTGCTTTACCGGGATCGACAGTCTCCCGCCGGGCCCGGAGCCCGCTGTGAACGGCGTGTCGGCGCTCTCGAGGGTGACATCCACCTGGCGGCACACGAAGCGCAGCCCCGCGTTTGGGAGCAGCGCGCCGGGAAGCAGCCCCGCCTCGCACAGGACCTGGAACCCGTTGCAGATCCCGAGCACCGGCCCGCCGTCGGCGGCGAACTCCGCCACCGCTCCCATCACAGGGGAGAACCGCGCGATCGCGCCCGCGCGCAGGTAGTCGCCGTAGGAGAACCCGCCCGGAACGAGCACCGCGTCGATCCCGTTCAGGTCGGTCTCCTCGTGCCACAGTAGGCGCGCGTCGCCGACTCGCCCAGCGCCCGCCAGGGCGTCGCGATCGTCGCAAGAGCCAGGGAACTGAACGACTCCGAACATCATTGCCCGCCGCCTCCTCCGCTTCGCGTCCGGGGGCGGCGGGGTTCGGTGTCCATGAGCTGGATTTCGTAGTCCTCGATCAAGGGGTTGGCGAGCAGCTTCTCGCACAGCTCCGCCAGACGGTCGTCGTTCTCCGCCTCGAGCTCGACCAGTCGGCCGACCCGAACGTGCGAGACATCGTCGAATCCGAGCGCCGGCAGGGCCCGCTCGACCGCCTTGCCTTGCGGGTCGAGGATGCCCTCCTTGGGGCGGATCAGGACACGCGCCTTCACCGCTCCAGCGTACCGGCGGCTTCAGCCGTCGATGCTGCGACCGGTGATCCGCTCGTACGCCTCGATGTACTTCGCGCGCGTGTTCGCGACCACCTCGTCGGGCAGCTGGGGCGCCGGCGGCGTGTGGTCCCATCCGGCTTCGTCGAGCCAATCGCGGACGTACTGCTTGTCGAACGAGCGCTGCGGGCGCCCCGGCTCGTACTCGTCGGCAGGCCAGAACCGCGACGAATCCGGGGTCAGGACCTCGTCCCCCAGCACCACCTCGCACCCGGGCGAGGAACCAAGCTCGAACTTCGTGTCGGCGACGATGATCCCGCGCTCGGCCGCGTGGTCGGCGGCTCGGCTGTAGAGCTCGATCGAGATCCGTCGCAGCTCCTCCATCAACGGTCGCGAGCCGACGATCTCGGATGCTCGCTCGAAGCTGACGTTCTCGTCGTGGTCCCCCACGGCAGCCTTGGTCGCCGGGGTGAAGATCGGCTCGGGCAGCCGCTCGGACTCGCGCAGGCCGCTCGGAAGCTCGATTCCGCACACCGATCCCGACTCGCGGTACTCGCGCCACCCCGACCCGGAGAGGTAGCCGCGCACCACGCACTCGACGGGATACATGTTCAGTCGCCGCACGCGGATCGCACGACCGGCCACGTCGGGGGGCACGTCCTCGGACACGAAGTGGTTGGGGACGATGTCCCGGGTTGTCTCGAACCAGAACACCGACATCTGCGTCAGCACCCTGCCCTTGTCGGGGATCGGAGTCGGCATCACCACGTCGTACGCAGAGATGCGATCCGAAGCGACCATGAGCAGGTCGCCGTCGAGCTCGTACATCTCGCGGACCTTGCCGGTGGCGTGGAGCTTCAGCTCGGCGAGCGCTGACGTCATCGAAACCGAGCCTAACAACGGACGAAGCGAGTCCGGATAGGCTCCATCCTCGATCTTGACGGAGATTGCGGAGATCTTGCCCGGCGTCCTGCACTGGAAGGCGCCGCACCCGAAGATCCGCTTCATCGTGCACTCGTATTACGTCGAGGACGCCGCGACGGTCCTCGACCCGATGGCCCCGGAGGACGTGATCGACGCGCTTCGCC
This sequence comes from uncultured Thermoleophilia bacterium, assembly GCA_963756745.1. Lineage (GTDB taxonomy): Bacteria > Actinomycetota > Thermoleophilia > Solirubrobacterales > 70-9 > DASPWW01. The sequence goes on along the minus strand of CAVWOU010000011.1, from coordinate 120,596 downwards.
GGCGCCGGCGGCCCGAACGCGTCGTGCTCACGAACCGCCATCACTACCGGCAGAGCGATCGCCTCGCCGAGGAGTTCGACTGCCCCGTGCTGTGCCCGAAGTCCGGCCTGCATGAGTTCGAGGGCGGGCCGCGGGTCGAGGGCTACGCGTACGGGGCGGATGTCGCCCCCGGGATCACGGCGCACGAGGTCGGATCGATCTGTCCCGACGACGCGGCGCTGCACATCGACTCGGGACCGGGGATGCTCGCCTTCGCCGACGGCGTGATCCGGTGGAAGGGAGAGCTCGCGTTCGTGCCCGACTTCCTGATGGACGATCCCGAACAAACGAAGCGCGGGATCGTCGAGTCCGTGCGACGGCTGCTACAGCTCGAGTTCGACGGCCTCGCATTCGCCCACGGCGAGCCGCTCGCGGCGGGAGCCAAGCGAGCGCTGAGCGAGTTCGCGGCCTCACCGCGCACCGCGTCGTTCTAGACGGCGCGCGTTGTTAATACCCCCCTCCCGTATACTCACGCACATGGACGAAAACCGCGAAGGGCAACGCGTCGAACCCGGATACGTCGAGGACAAACAGGCCCTCGGGCGGCGCCTGTCGCGGATCGAGGGCCAGGTGCGGGGTGTGCGGGGGATGGTCGAGTCCGAGGCCTACTGCATCGACGTCATCACCCAGATCGCGGCGATCACCAAGGCGCTCGACGGCGTGTCGCTGAAGCTGCTCGAGGACCACACCTCCCACTGCGTCCGCGACGCGCTGGTGCACGGCGGCTCCGAGGGCGACGAGAAGATCGACGAGCTGCTCGCCGCGGTGGAGCGTTTCGCCCGCACGCGATGACGCTGGCGGCCCGCCGACCGGGGTAGATTCCGGGCATGGCGCTTCCTCCGGGCCCCCGCTCCCCCGCGTTCGTGCAGGCGATGCGATGGATGCGCTCCCCGGTGGACGTGATGGAGAACAGCCGGGAGCGCTTCGGCGAGACGTTCACGCTGCGGATGTCGCGTGTCGGCGCGCTCGTCTTCGTCTCCGACCCCGGCTCGATCAAGCGGCTTTTCGCCGCCGACCGCGACAACCGCCTGCCCGAGGGCCGCACGGTCCTGCTCGAGCCCGTGCTCGGTCGCCGCTCGCTGCTTCTGCTCGAGGGTGACGAGCACCTGCGCAGCCGCAGGCTCATGCTCCCGCCCTTCCACGGCGAGCGGATGCGCGCCTACGAGGCCGTGATGGCCGAGATCGCCGACCGCGAGCTCGACTCATGGCCGCTCCGGGAGCGCTTTCCGCTCCACCCCCGAATGCAGGCGATCACGCTCGAGGTGATCCTGCGCGCGGTGTTCGGGATCGACGATCCGGCCAGGCGGGAACGTCTGGGTGCGTTGCTGGTCAAAGTCCTCGACGTGGTCAGCTCACCGCGCGCCCAGGTGATCGGGCTCGCGGCGCGGCGCCTCGGTCGCCTCGGTCCGTACGGCCGCCTCCAGGCGGTCCTCGACGAGACCGACGCGGTCCTGCACGAGCAGATCGCGGAGCGCCGAGCCACCACCGACCTCGATGAGCGCGACGACATCCTGTCCCTGCTCGTCGCCGCCCGGTTCGAGGACGGCGAGCCGATGAGCGACGCGGAGGTTCGCGATCAGCTCGTGACGCTGCTGTTCGCGGGCCACGAGACGACCGCGACCGCGCTCGCGTGGGCGTTCGACCTCCTGTTCCGAAACCCGGACGCGATGGAGCGCCTCCGCGCCGAGCTCGCCGACGGCCGCGACGGCTATCTCGATGCGGTCGTCACCGAGACGCTGCGCATGCGCCCGGTGGTCCCAAGCGTCGGACGGCTGCTCACCTCTCCCGCCACTCTGGGCGGCTTCGACCTTCCTGCCGGCACCGCCATCATGCCCTCGATCTACCTCGTCCATACGCGCGCCGACCTCTACCCCGAGCCGTACGCGTTCCGACCCGGGCGCTTCCTTGACGGAGCGCCCGACACGTTCAGCTGGATCCCGTTCGGCGGCGGGACCCGGCGGTGCCTCGGCGCGGCGTTCGCCAGCTTCGAGATGAAGGTCGTGATGCGGACGATTCTGCGCCGGGCCGAGCTTCGCCCCGCCACCGACCGACCGGAGCCGTACGGGCACCGAAACGTCACGCTGTCGCCGCGCAACGGCACCCCGGCGATCCTCGAGGAGCGGCGCTCCAGAGGACGAGACGCTCCCGCCCGCGAGGGCGAGCGCGCCGCTGTTTGACTGCGCGCCCAGCTAGCGCCTGAGATCTTTTAGCCGCTCGAACACCTCAGGCAGATGGCGGAGGTACGCGTCGTGGTCGAGCACCGCGTCGACGTCGAGGTCCGGCGCCGCCTCGGCGATCAGCTCGCCGAAATCGGTCCCCTCGTCCCACGCCTGCTGGGCGGACTCCTGGACCAGGCGGTAGGCCTCGTCGCGCGACATGCCCGCCTCGACCAGCGCGGTCAGCGCGCGCTGGCTGTGCAGCGCGCCGTGGGTGAGATCGAGGTTCTCGCGCATCCGCTCGGCGTCGATCGTCATCCCCTCGACGACGCGGATCGCGAGGTGCTGCATGTAGTCGAGCAGGATCGTGGCGTCGGGAAGGATCACGCGCTCCGCGCCCGAGTGCGAGATGTCGCGCTCGTGCCACAGCGCGACGTTCTCGACCGCCGCCTGCGCGTACCCGCGCAGCACCCGGGCGAGGCCGCAGATCCGCTCCGAGAGGATCGGGTTGCGCTTGTGGGGCATAGCCGAGGAACCCTTCTGGCCCTCGGTGAACGGCTCCTCGACCTCGCGCACCTCGGTGCGCTGTAGGTTGCGGATCTCGGTCGCGAACCGCTCCAGGCCCGCTCCGGCGAGCGCGACGCCCTGGAGGAGGGCGGCGTGGCGGTCGCGCGGCACGACCTGCGTCGAGATCGGCTCGGCGCGGAGCCCCAGCGCGCCCATCACCCGTTCCTCCACGGCAGGCGGGACCGACGCATAAGTTCCGACCGCGCCCGAGAGCTTGCCCACCGCCGCGCCCTCGAAGTCGCGCCGCAACCGATCGAGGTTGCGGTCGGCCTCGAAGGCGAAGCTCGCGAGCCGCAACCCGAAGGTGGTGGGCTCGGCATGGACGCCGTGGGTGCGTCCGGCCGTCAGCGTGTCGCGGTGCTCGATCGCGCGCTTGATCAGCGCGTCGCGATACTCCCTCGCGCCCGTGGTGATGATCTCGCCGGCCTCGGTGAGCTGGACCGCGAGACCGGTGTCGAGGACGTCGGACGAAGTGAGCCCGTAGTGGATCCAGCGGCCCTCCTCGCCGACAGACGCCGCGACGACATCGACGAACGCGGCCACATCGTGCCCGGTCGTGCGCTCGCGCTCCTCGACTGCCTCGACTTCGAACGACGCTCGTTCGCGGCACGCTTCCGCGGCCTCCGGAGGCACCACGCCTTCGGCTGCCCACGCTTCGGTCGCCGCGAGCTCGACGGCCAGCCACGCCTCCATGCGCCGTCGCGGGGTCCACACGGACCCCATCTCGTCCCTGGTGTAGCGCGGTATCACGCGTTGATTATGCGGGCCGCCAGCAGGCCTGAGTTCTTCGCCCCGTCGATCGCCACGCAGCCGACCGGCACACCCGGGGGCATCTGCACGGCGGACAGGAGCGCGTCGAGCCCGCCGAGGTTGCGGCCGGAGATCGGGACCCCGATCACCGGCAGGTCCGTGTGCGCGGCGGCGACGCCGGGCAGGGCCGCCGACATCCCAGCGCCGGCGATGATCACCTTGAGACCCCGCATGCGCGCGTTCTCGCAATAGTCGCGCACCTGGTCGGGCGTCCGGTGGGCGCTCATCACGCGCACCTCGTAGGGGATCCCGGCCTCGTGCAGCGCCTCGCCGGCGGGCTGCATCTTCGGCTTGTCGCTCTTCGAGCCCATGATGATCCCGACCAGCGGTGCGTCGACCTCGATCTCCTCGAACGCCTCTTCGACCTCGGGCATCGGGTCGACGGTCGCCACTTCGGGCCGCTCCTCGGGTTCGCTTACTCCCATCAGACCTCCTAGCCGGCCGCCGCTCGCTCGACCGCGCGGGTTGCGATGTCGGTCCTCATCTGCATGCCGTCGAACCTGATCCGGCGAGCCGCATCGTAGGCGCGCTCCCGGGCGGCATCGGGCGTGGGACCGAGGCCGGTGACGTTGAGGACCCGCCCGCCCGCGGTCACGAGCTCTCCGTCGCGCCTGGCCGTGCCGGCGTGGAACACCTCGACGCCTGGCCCGCGCGCCTCGTCGAGCCCGTGGATCACGTCGCCCTTCGAGCTCGACACGGGGTACCCGCGCGACGCGAGCACTACCGTCACGGCCCACTCGTCGGAGAACTCGGCCTCGACTCCCGCCAGCCCACCGGGCTCACGCGAGGCGAGGCACAGGTCGACCAGATCGGACTGCAGGCGCGGGAGGACCGCCTGTGTCTCGGGATCGCCGAACCGGCAGTTGAACTCGAGCACCTTCGGCCCGCCGTCGGTGAGCATCAGCCCCGCGTACAGCACGCCCCGGAACGGCGTACCCCGGCGTCGCAGCGACTCGAGAACCGGGCGGTGGACGCTGTCGGCGATCTCCTCCACGGCGGCAGCATCGAACCCCGGCACCGGCGAGTAGCTCCCCATGCCGCCGGTGTTGGGTCCCGTGTCGCCGTCGCCGATTCGCTTGTAGTCCTGCGCCGGCGCGAGCGGGACGGCGTTCTCGCCGTCGCACAGCGCGAGCAACGAGAGCTCCTCCCCGTCGAGGTGCTCCTCGAGCAGCACCACGGTCTCGCCGAAGCGACGCTCGACGAAGTAAGCGTCGATCGCCTCGCGCGCCTCGGCCGCGTCGGCGCAGATGATCACCCCCTTGCCCGCCGCGAGCCCATCGGCCTTCAGCACCACCGGGTACGCGGCGCGCGACAGAGCCTCGAGCGCCTCGTCGTGGCTGCGCAGCACGACGTGTGACGCGGTCGGGATCTCCGCGTCCGCCATCACCTCCTTGGCGTGGACCTTCGAGCCCTCGATCCGGGCGGCGGGCGCGGACGGCCCGAACGCTGGGATGCCGGCCACCTCGAGCGCGTCCACGAGGCCCGCGACGAGCGGCGCCTCCGGGCCGATCACCACGAGGTCTATGGCCTCGCCCGAGGCCAGGGACACGAGGGTCTCGAGATCTCGGGGCTCGCCGAGGGAGGCGCCCATGGCCAGCATCCGGGCCGAGCCCTCGAGGTCGATGCAGCGTGCGTCCAGCGCGATCCCGGCGTTCCCGGGGCTGCACACGAGCTCAGGCGCGCGGGGGGAGCGCGCCAGCGAGCGGACGATCGCGTGCTCGCGACCACCTCCTCCGAGAACGAGGACCTTCACGTGCGACTACAGCGCGCTGACGAAATCGTCGACGGGGATCGCGGTCAGCGTCTCGTGCGTCGTCGTGCCGCGCGATCCCAGCTCGACCGAGACCTTGGCCATTGTCGTCTCGTCGGGCGCCTCGACGACGCTGATGAAGTCGTACTGGCCGAGTGTCGCCCACTGGTCGACAACCTTGACCCCGAGCTGCTCGACCTCCTGGTTGACCTCCTTCACGCGGCCGGGGTTGTCTTTGAGGGTCTTCACACCGTCCGAGGTGAGGTTGGTCAGCATGATGAACGTCGCCATCGGTCCTCCTCTCCGCTTTCGATCGTTGAGTCCTCTTTCTCCCATGTTCCGCCCCGTCGCGCAAGTGCGACCGGCGCTAGAGTCGGGATTCGTGGCTGACCATCGAGTGTTCGCGGCGGTCTACGACCGGATGCTGGCCTCCGCCGAGAAGGGCGGCTTGCGGAGGATGCGGTCCGAGCTGCTGCGGGACGCAACCGGCCGGACACTGGAGCTCGGTGCCGGGACCGGTCACAACCTCGACCATTACCCCGCAGCGGTGACGGAGCTCGTGCTCACCGAGCCCGACCGGTTCATGGCGACGCGGTTGCGACGGCACGTGGCCGACGCGCCGCCCGCTTCCGACGCGGTCGAGGTCGTCGAGGCGCCGGCCGAGCAGCTGCCGTTCGACGACGGCAGCTTCGACACCGTCGTGTCCACACTCGTGTTCTGCACGGTTCGCTATCCCGAGCGGGCGGCCTCGGAGGTGAGACGAGTGCTGCGCCGGGATGGAGCGCTGCTCTACCTCGAGCACGTGCGCAGCCCCGACGGCGCCGGGCTCGCGCGGTGGCAGGATCGCGTCGAGCGTCCGTGGGGCTGGTTCGCGGGCGGGTGCCATCCGAACCGACCCACCTACGAGACCCTGCCCGAAGCGGGGCTCGAGGTGAAGCGCCTGAGCTGGCACACATTCCCCAAGTCGGGCATGACACCGTGGGTCAGGCCGCTGATCAGCGGCTCGGCCAGCCCGGGATGAGGAAGCTCACTCCTGTCGAGCTCGCGCCCTGGACGCTGCCCCTGATCGTTGTTGCCGTGATCGTGCCGATCATCGGCGCGGTCCTGCTCGGCGGGCCCGGCGCCGGGTTCGCGGTCGGCGCCGCGGTCGCAGCGACGATCATCGTGCTCGCGGCGCGGGCTCGCTACGACGAGCCGATCGAGGTCGCCCCGACGTCCGATGAGCGATTTCACCTCCTCATCGTCGCGACGTCGCCCGTCGAGGATCCGCGAACCGTCGAGGCGATCGCCGCCGCGACGCATGAGGGTGCGCGCGCTCGCTCCGGCGAAGCCAGCGAGGTCCTGGTGCTGGCCCCGGCGCTGAACCGGCGGCTATCGCACTGGATGTCGGACCTGCGCGGGGCGCGGCTCGGTGCTCAGGAGCGGCTCGCGGTGTCGCTGGGCGCGCTCGCGGCCGCACGCGTCGAGGCGACCGGGCGGGTTGGCGACACCGACCCGGTTCAGGCGGTGGAGGACACCCTGGCAGCGTACCCGGCGCAGGAGGTGATCTTCGTGACCGGGGAGGGTGAGAACGACGAGGTCGAGGACGTGCGACGGCGACTCGACCGCCCGCTCCGCCACCTCGTCCCGGTCAGCGAGCAGTCTGCGCGGCGCCCGCGCTCGAAGACGTCGTAACGCGCTCGATCAGCTCGGCGTACCCGCGCCGGGTCCGATCCCAGCTCCAACGCTCCCGCATCCGCAGCGCCCCGCGCGAGAGCTCCGCCCGGAGCTCGTCGTCGGCGAGCCGCACGATCGCCGCCGCGAGCTCGTCCACGTCGGGCTCGAACGCGGGGATCCCGGACTTCGCCGTTCCCGTCTCGACCCCGCGGACGAGCAGCCCGTTGACGCCGTCCTCGACGAGCTCGTTCATCGGTGGGTTGTCGTTGGTGACGATCGGCATTCCGAACGCCGTCGCCTCGTAGAGATGCAGGCCGAGCCCCTCCCAGCGGCTCGGGGCGAGGCACACGTCCGAGTCCGCGAACAGCTGGAGGTAGCGCCGCGTGGGGAGGTCGTCCCAGATCACCTCGATCCGCGAGTCCCGTCCGGCGAGCTCTCCGACCTTTCTCACCCTTCGCTCGACCTGCGCCTTGAACGTCAGCCGCGAGCGCGGGTCGGGGGCGCGCGAGAACGCCTCGATCACGGCCTCGAATGGCTTTCGCTTGCTCATGAAGCCGCCGGGATACATGTAGGAGACCGTGTCGGAGTCGCGGTGCGGCTCGATCTCGAGCAGCTCGGGGTGGCACCCCCAATACACGCGCGGGCTCTCGATCCCGAGCTCGGCGTAGCGCCGCTGCTCGCTCGCCGTCAGCGAGTAGATGACGTCGAACGCCTCCTGAGCGGCGCCCACGCTGTCGGACCCGAACGCCTCCCACACGAAACGACCCACCGTCCGCACACCGGACCGGCGTAGTCGGGCGATCTCCTCGAACTGGTAGTTCTGGTCGAAGAACACGATCTCGGGCGAGGTGGCCTCGGCCCACGCCTCGTACTCGCGCATCGGGATCTCGTACGCCGAGGCCTCGGTCACGCCCGGCTGGTCCCAGACCCCGGTGCGGTCGATGAACGACGGCCTGATGTTGCCTCCCCGCGTGGGGCGCGCGAGCACGAACGTCTCGTGGCCGAGCTCGTCGAGCGTCGAGCGGAGATGGCGCGCGACGACCGCCTGGCCGCGGTTGAACCACCACGAGCAGATCCCGATTCGCATGGTTATCTCAATGGCAGGTGCTGTTGGATCGCGCCGCCGACCGAAGCGCGCCGCCGACGGAGAAGCCGATCTCGGCGCGGACGGTGCCCGGCCGCCTCACCCGCAGGGTCGTCCAGCCGGAGCGCTCGCCGATGCATCCCGAGCCGCGGCTGATCTGCCAGTACGGCGACGAACGGGCGAGCACGGTGAACGTCCCGGGTCGCTCGACCAGCATCGTGAACGACTCGGGCCGAAGCGAGCGCAGGGTGGCCTCGCCGTCGGTGCTGCGGACGAGCGGGCGCGGGTTGGCAACCTCGTACACGCGCCAGTGCTTCGACGTCCACCGCCGCTCGAGGTAGCGGGGCTCACTCAGGATAAGTCGCTTCTCGGTTCGCGCTGACTGCTGCAGCGGCGCGTCCGGGAGCGCCACGTAGCGGACCCCGTTTCGCCCCAGCCACTCTCCGTAGCGCTCCTTCGTCAGCCGGTCGCCGTAGAAGACCGAGTTCCGGGCCCGGTCGAGCTGCCCGAGCCATCCCCGCGCGAGCTGGAACTCGGGCGCAAGGTACGCGGCCTCCCAGGTGTTGAGCGTGGTGGGGACCTCGACGCGCGCCTCCTTTCCTCCGTGGGCATGCAGCCAGTCCTCGAGGCCGTGGTAGTAGCCGGCGCGGGTGGACTCGTCCCCGGCGCTTCGGGCGAGGTCGCGCACGGGCGCGAGGAACATCCAGAACGCCGCGGTGGCGAGGATCAGCACCGTGATCCCGTGTGGCACCCTGGGTCGGCGTGCGAGCAGGATCGCGAGCAGCAGCGGGCCGCCGAACAGAGGCGCAAGCCGGACCACGTTGTTGCCGAGCGGGTTCGGGAACAGCCACACGATCGCCGTCGCGATGACGTACGCGACCACCACCCACCGGAATCGGCGCTCATCCGGTTGGCCCCGGGTGATGTACAGGGTCGCCGCCCCGTACAGCAGAACGGGCACGAAGGCGGCGAACGAGAACGGCTGGCGGCTCTCGTCCGGGAAGACGAGGTTCAGGAGCACGATCGGGACCGCGGCGACGGCGGCGACGGCGAGGGCAGGGCGATTTGCCGAGCGCCACCCGCTTGCGAGCGCGCCGACGGCGGTGATGCCGGCGAGGAACACCGCGGCCACCGGGCTCGACAGCGCGCACGCGGCGGCCGCCACGATCGCGGCCGGGGTGCGCCGGAGCTGCAAGCAACGGAGCGCGACGAGCCCGAACACCACTCCGAGCGAGAAGGTCACGCGACCCGTGGCGAGCATCGTCACCGCTCCGGCGCCGAACCACAGACTCGCCCAACGGGCGCGCGCGCCCCAGTGATCGCGGACGAGGCGGTCGAACAGGTACGCCGAGGTGATCGCCGACACGGCGCCGACGAGTTGCGGACCGAGCAGCGCGGCAAGCGGCGGGAACAGCACGCTGTAGGTGAGCGTGTAATGGCCCTCGTACCAGCTCCCGTTCCAGATCGCGAACCCCTCGCGCTCGAACAGCTCCACCCGGAACGCCTGCGCAGCGAGGTCACGGACCTGCGGGTCCCAGATCAACAGGACCGTCGCTAACGTGCTCGCGAGCGCGACGGCCGGCAGCCAGTCCGGTACGAGCGAACCTGTGCTTGCGGTCGGGCTCTGGCCGCCGGCGGGGGCAAGCGCAGGGTCCTTCGGGCGGGTGTCGGATCGCAGGGCCAGGGGATTGAGCGGTAGACCGGGATTATTCCCGCACGACCGGAGGATTATCCCCCGACGGCGCAAACGGCGACGGGCGGTCAGCGGCGCTTGTGCTTGCGCTTTACCGTGAACTCCACCGTCGCCGGGGTGGGGTCGGCGTTTCCGGCGGCGTCGATCGCCACCACCTCGAAGTCGTGCTTGCCGCGCGGGAACCTGCTCTTGTAGGGAGAGCGGCAGGCGGTGGGCAGGTCCTCGTCAGTGTCGCACCGGAAGATCGAGCCCGGCTCCGAGGAGACGAACTTGAATCGCACCTTCTTCTTCTTCTCGCGCGTCTTGACCTTGCTCTGCGGGCGCTTGGTGATGATCGTGTCGGGCGGAGTGGTCTCGCACCCGTTCGAAGCGCCGGTCTCTCCAGGACAGTCGTCCTGGGTCTCGTCGCCGAACCCGTCTCCGTCGGCATCCGGTTCGACGTCAGCGTTGAAGGTGGCTTCGCCCACACTGGCGGCCGTTGACCTTGCCTCGTCGCCAAGTGGCGGCTGCCAGCGGCCGAGCACACCATCGACCGTAGCTGCGGCCGCGATCAACAGCAGCTCGGTGCTGGGTGGCTCGACATCGAGGGCTACCTGTTCACCGGCTGCGATCGGCACCCGACTCGCGAAGGTGAAGGTCCCGAGTCCGGTCGTCGGGATGGTGCGACTGGCGCTCGCGCCGACGCCCACGAACGCGCCTCCCCCCTCGTCGCGAATGACCCTCAGCCGCACCGGCGTGCCGGTGTCTCCGTTGACGGCCTCCACCCGCCAGCGAACGACCACGCCGTCGACGGGCGACGTGAGCTGCTCACCTGGAAGCTGAAGATTGGTGACCGTGCACGGCGATCCGGCGAGGGGCGTGCAGGGATCCTGGTTTCCGGCGTTCGGGGAGAGGTCGCTCCCGATCGTCACCGCCGCATGCGCCGCGGGTGCCGTGAGCAATATCGCTCCCGCCAGCACCGCAACGCCGAACACGGACCTCCCTGCGCTGCCCATCCGGCGAAAGTAAAGCACCGGGTGGGGCGTCCGGGTAGACCCCCGGGCTACGCCGCTTCGGCCACCCGCGCCGGCGCCTTCTCGAATGTCAGCTCGCCGTCGGCCGCGTCGATCCGGACCACGTCGCCCTCCCCGAACTCGCCCTCGAGGATCCGCAGCGCGAGCTTGTCCACGAGCTGCTTCTGGATCACCCGCTTCAGCGGGCGTGCGCCGTAGGTCGGGTCATAGCCGAGGTTGCCGAGCAGCGTCCTCGCATCGTCGGTGAGCTCGATCTCGATTCCCCGCTCGCGCACGCGCGCGGTCAGCTGGGCGACCTGGAGATCGACGATCCGCGAGATGTCCTCTCGGGTGAGGCGGCGGAAGATCACCACGTCGTCGATCCGGTTCAGGAACTCGGGCTTGAACGTCGCCGCGAGCACCTCCTCGATCTCCTCGCGCATCCTCTCCTCGTCGGCCTCGGCGACGATGAACTGCGACCCGACGTTCGAGGTCATGATCAGGATCGTGTTGGTGAATGAGACCGTGCGACCCTGGCCGTCGGTGAGGCGACCGTCGTCCATGATCTGGAGCAGCACGTTGAAGACGTCGGCGTGGGCCTTCTCGATCTCGTCGAGGAGCACGACGGCGTACGGACGGCGCCGCACCGCCTCGGTGAGCTGGCCGCCCTCGTCGTAGCCGACGTAGCCCGGCGGGGCGCCGATCAGCCGCGCGACGGTGTGCTTCTCCATGTACTCGGACATGTCCAGCCGGACCATCGCCTGCTCGGAGTCGAACATGAACTCGGCCAGCGCCCGGGCGAGCTCGGTCTTGCCGACGCCCGTCGGACCGAGGAAGAGGAACGATCCGATCGGGCGGTTGGGGTCGGACAGACCCGCGCGCGAGCGCCGCAGCGCGTTCGACACAGCCGCGACCGCCTCGTCCTGTCCCACGACGCGCTCGTGGAGGCGGTCCTCCATGTGAATCAGCTTCTCGACCTCGCCCTCCATCAGCCGCGAGACCGGGATCCCGGTCCACCTGGAGACCACCTGGGCGACGTCCTCCTCGGTCACCTCCTCGGTCAGCATCGAGCCCCCGTCGCGGTGCAGCTCGGCGAGCCGAGCCTCCTGGTCGGCGACCGTCTGCTCGAGCTCGGGGATGCGGCCGTAGCGAAGCTCGGCCGCGCGTTCGAGGTCGGCGTCGCGTTCGGCCCGCTCCAGCTCGCGGTTCGCCTCCTCCAGCTCGGCGTTGGCTTGCCTGATCGCCTCGATCGCGCTCTTTCTCCGTCTGCCATCGGGCCTTCATCTCGGAGGCCTGCTCCCGGAGCTCCGCGAGCTCGGCCTCGATCGCCTCCAGCCGTTCCTTCGAGGCCTTGTCCTTCTCCTTCGACAGCGCCTGGCGCTCGATCTCGAGCTGCTGGATGCGGCGCTCGACCTCGTCGATCTCGGTCGGCACGGAGTCGATCTCCATCTTCAGCCGCGACGCCGCCTCGTCGATCAGGTCGATCGCCTTGTCGGGCAGGAAGCGATCGGAGATGTAGCGCGAGGAAAGGGTGGCGGCGGCGATGATCGCCGGGTCGGTGATCCGCACGCCGTGGTGGACCTCGTAGCGCTCCTTGAGCCCGCGCAGGATCGCGATCGTGTCGTTGACATCGGGCTCGTCGACGAACACCGGCTGGAAGCGCCGCTCCAGGGCCGCGTCCTTCTCGATGTGCTTGCGGTACTCGTCGAGCGTCGTGGCGCCGATGCAGCGAAGCTCTCCGCGCGCCAGCATCGGCTTCAGCAGGTCGCTGGCGCCCACCGCTCCCTCGGCCGCGCCGGCGCCGACGATCGTGTGCAGCTCGTCGATGAAGAGGACGATCTGGCCCTCGGAGGCCTGGACCTCCTTCAGCACGGCCTTGAGACGCTCCTCGAACTCTCCGCGGTACTTCGATCCCGCCAGCAACGACCCGATGTCGAGGGCGATCACGCGCCGGTCCCGCAGCGACTCCGGCACGTCGCCGGCCACGATCCGCTGCGCGAGACCCTCGACGATCGCGGTCTTGCCGACACCGGGGTCGCCGATCAGCACCGGGTTGTTCTTCGTGCGGCGCGAAAGCACCTGGATCACGCGGCGGATCTCCTCGTCACGGCCGATCACCGGGTCGAGCTTGCCCTCCCGCGCCTCCGCCGTGAGGTCGCGCCCGAACTTCTCCAGCGCCTGCATCGTGTCCTCGGGGTTCGGCGACGTGACCCTGTGTGGACCGCGTACCTCCGAGACGGCCTTCATCAGCTCGTCGCGGGTCGGGATGATGTCGGCGACGCTCGACTTGCTTTCCGCGAGCGCAAGCAGGAAGTGCTCGGTGGAGATGTACTCGTCGCCGAGCGCCGTCATCTCCTTCTCGGCGCGCTGCAGGACCCGCACGAGCTCGGACGACGGCCGCACGTCGGGCTCGGCATCGCCGCTCAGGGCGGGAAGCTCGTCGACCGCCCCGCGCGTGCGCGCGATGATCGCGTCGACGTCGGCGCCGAGCTTCTGCAGGACCGGGACGACGAGCCCGTCGTCCTGCTCGAGCAGCGCGAGCAGCAGATGCGCGGGCGCGATCTCGGTGTTGCGCGACTCCGACGCGATCCGGGACGCCGCGGCGACGGCCTCCTGGGCCTTGATCGTGAAGCGATCCGGTTGCATCTGGTTCAGCCGCCTTCCGTCGCGGGCTTCGATCCGCGGCCGCGCCGCACCGGGATCTTGAGCGGCCTCGGGCCATCCCTCGCGGGCACGAGCTCACCCGGCTCGTACGCGCGATAGGGGACGAGCTCCGCGCGCAGCGAGCGGCGCACCCGCTCGATCTCGGCGAGCATCTCCTTCTCGGCTTCGGCGGCCTGCTTGCGCATCCGTCCGAGCTCGCGCGCGCAGCCGCTCGACCTGCCGTTCCAGCTCGAGCACCGTCCGGACGCCAACGAGGTTCAGCCCCTCCTCGGTCATCTCCTGGATCCTGCGCAGCCGCTCGACGTCCTGCTGCGAGTAGAGGCGGGTCTTGCCGGGCGAGCGCTGAGGCGTGATCAGCCCGCGCGCCTCGTACATGCGCAGCGTCTGCGGATGCATTTCCGCGAGCTCGGCCGCGACCGAGATCATGAACACGCCGCGCTTTACATCGACTGCCTCCTGTCCCTTGCGTTGCCTCGCGCTCATGTCGCACCAACCTTCCCTGTCTCGCCGGACCGATCGGACGAGCCGGTGGAGCGCCTCGCGGCGCGCAGAAGCCCCTCGCGGGGGTTGTGATCGTTCATCGACCCCGCCAGCTCTTCCAGGGCCCTCTTCTGCTCGTTCGACAGGTTGCGCGGGATCTCGATCTCGAGCCGGTAGCGGATGTCCCCGCGTTCACCGCCCCCCGGCTGGCCCTCGCCGCGAAGTCGCTGCACCGAGCCGTGGCGGGTCCCGGCCGGCACCCGGATCCGCTTCGTCCCCGACAGGGTCGGAACCTCGATCGTGCCGCCCTGGATCGCCTCGGCGATCGTGATCGGGACGACGACCTCGAGATCGCCATCGCGTCGCTGCCTGAACACGGGCGAGGGAGTGACCCTCGTGACCACGTAGAGGTCGCCCGGCGGCCCCCCGCGGGGGCCGTCCTCCCCCTTGCCGGCGAGGCGGATCCGGGTTCCGTCGCGCACGCCGGCTGGGATGTTCACGCGGTAGCGCTTGCGTTGCTCCGTGAGGCCCGACCCTCCGCAGGCCCGGCACGGGTCTTCGATGATCTGCCCGGACCCGCCGCACTGCGGGCACGGCTGGCTGATCGAGAACAGCCCCTGGCTCTGGGAGTCGATTCCGCGGCCGCCGCACCGCGGGCAGACCTTGGGCGCCGTCCCCGGCTTCGCACCGGTGCCGCCGCAGACCTTGCAGGTCGCCATCTTCGGCACCGTCACTGAGACCTGCGCTCCCTCCACGGCCTGCTCGAACGAAAGCTGGACCTCGGTCTCGAGGTCGCGGCCGCGCGCCGGCGCGGCGGCCTCGCGGCCGCCGCGGTTGAAGACGGTCGAGAAGATGTCGCCGAGGTCGGAGGCGAAGCCGCCCGCGCCGGGTGCGCCGCCGAACGGAGCGCGGCCGCCGCCGAAGCCCGCGAATGCCCCACCCGCGTCGTACTCCTTGCGCTTCTCGGGGTCGGAGAGCGCGTCGTAGGCCTCCTGGACCTCCTTGAAGCGCTCCTCGGCCTTCGGATCGCCCTGGTTTCGGTCGGGGTGGTACTCGCGGGCCAGCTTCCGGTAGGCCTTCTTGATCTCGTCGGCCGAGGCCTTCTTCGAGACTCCGAGCACGTCGTAGTAATCGCGCGCCATCGCCCCCTCCTACTGGCTCACGACGACCCGTGCGGGCCTCAGGACCTGTCCATTTAGGCGATAGCCCTTCTCCACGGTCTCCAGCACGACGCCCGCGTCTGCGCCCTCCTGCGCGCGGGTCGCGAGCGCCTCGTGCCAGTTCGGGTCGAAGCGCTCCCCGGTGGGATCGTAAGTCTCGACGCCCGCGCGCTCCAGCGTCGAGCGAAGCTCGCGATAGACGAGTCGAACTCCGTGCGCCAATCCCCCGTCGCCGCTCCCCTCGTCGTCGGAGTCCGGGTCGATTCCGGCAGCGCGGAGCGCGCGCTCGAGGTTGTCGAGGCTCGGGATCAGCTCCCGGGCGAGGGAGCCCTTACCGCGCCGCTCGGCCTCTCGGACCTCCTCGGCGGCGCGGCGACGGTAGTTCTCGAAGTCGGCGCGCGTGCGCCGCGCCAGCTCAAGGTACTCATCCCTCTCGCGCTGGACGTCTTCGAGGAGCGCGTCGATGTCACGCTCGACGTCACTTCCGGCCGAATCCTCGCCGGACTCGTCAGGCTCGGCCGCCTCGGCGGCGGGCCGGGGCTCGCGCCGCTCGCTCGCTTCCGTGTCGGTCATCGGGACCTCCGCGGCTACGAGGAGCGGTCCTCGTCGACGACCTCGGCGTCGACGACTTCCTCCTCGTCGGCGCCCGCGCCATCGTCGCCGGTCCCGGCGCCATCGCCCGCGGCCCCCGCCTGCTGCTGCTGGCGGCCTGGTAGATCTGCTCCGAGACCCGGTGGAACGCCTGCTGCAGGGCGTCGGTCTTGGCCTTGATCTCGTTCGCGTCCTCGGAGGTCAGTGAGTCCCTGACGTCCTTGATCGCGGCCTCGATCTCCGACCTGGCGTCGGCGTCGACCTGCTCGCCCATCTCGCCGAGCTGCTTCTCGGCCTGGTAGGCGGCGTTCTCGGCCGTGTTCCGCGCCTCGGCGAGCTCGCGCTGGCGGCGATCCTCGTCGGCGTGGGACTCGGCGTCCGTGACCATCTGCTCGACCTCCGACTCGCTGAGGCCCGAGCCGCCCTTGATCTCGATCGCCTGCTCCTTGCCGGTGCCGAGGTCCTTCGCCGTGACGTGCTGGATGCCGTCGGCGTCGATGTCGAACGTGACCTCGATCTGCGGCATGCCGCGGGGTGCCGGCGGGATCCCGGTGAGCTGGAACTTGCCGAGGCTCTTGTTGTAGGCGGCCATCTCGCGCTCGCCCTGGAGCACGTGGACCTCCACCGAAGGCTGGTTGTCCTCGGCGGTGGAGAAGATCTCCGACTTGCGGGTCGGGATCGTCGTGTTGCGCTCGATCAGCTTCGTGAACACGCCTCCCTTGGTCTCGATCCCGAGCGAGAGCGGCGTGACGTCGAGCAGCAGCACGTCCTTGACGTCGCCGGCGAGCACGCCGGCCTGGATCGCTGCGCCCACCGCGACGACCTCATCGGGGTTGACCCCCTTGTGCGGGTCCTTGCCGGTCAGCTCCTTGACCCTCTCCTGCACGGCGGGCATGCGGGTCATCCCGCCGACCAGCACGACGTGGTCGATCTCGGAGTCGCCGGCGTCGGACAGCGCCTGCTTGACGGGGGATGACGACCCGATCGAGCAGGTCCGCGGTCAGCTCGTTCAGCTTCGCGCGGGTCAGCTTCATGTCGAGATGCTTCGGGCCGGCGTCGGTCGCCGTGATGAACGGCAGGTTGATCTGCGTCTCCTGCGTGGTGGAGAGCTCGATCTTGGCCTTCTCCGCGGCCTCGTAGAGGCGCTGGAGCGAGTTCTTGTCGGTGGACAGGTCGACGCCCTGGTCGCGCTTGAACTCGGCCACGATCCACTCCACGATCGCCTTGTCCCAGTTGTCGCCGCCGAGGTGGTTGTCGCCGGAGGTCGACTTGACCTCGAACACGCCGTCGCCGATCTCGAGCACGGAGACGTCGAAGGTGCCGCCGCCGAGGTCGAAGACGAGAATCGTCTCGTCGGTCGCCTTCTCGAGCCCGTACGCGAGGGAGGCGGCGGTCGGCTCGTTGATGATCCGCTTGACGTCGAGGCCGGCGATCTTGCCGGCGTCCTTGGTCGCCTGGCGCTGGTCGTCGTTGAAGTACGCCGGGACCGTGATCACCGCGGCGTCGACCGTCTCGCCGAGCTTCTGCTCCGCGTCGGCCTTCAGCTTCTGGAGGATCATCGCGGAGATCTCCGGCGGCGAGTACTGCTTGGCGCGGACCTCGACGCGCACGTCGCCGTTCGGGCCGGCGACGACCTTGTAGGGCACGATCGTCTCCTCCTCCTTGACCTCGGACTCCTTGCGGCCCATGAAGCGCTTGATCGAGAAGATCGTGTTCTCGGGGTTCGTCACGGCCTGGCGCTTGGCGACCGTGCCGACGAGGCGCTCGCCGCTTTCGGTGAACGCGACCACCGACGGCGTCGTACGCCCGCCCTCGGCGTTCTCGAGCACGGCCGGCTCGCCGCCCTCGAGGACGGCCATCGCCGAGTTGGTGGTTCCGAGGTCGATTCCGATCGTCTTAGCCATGCTTGCTTCCTCCATTCGTCTGCATAAAATCTGAGTCTGAGCCTAGCAGATATGTGAGCAGAAATCAATCGCCAGATCTGCTCGCAGATCTGGCGGTTTCGGACTTCCCCGGTCTCGACCGGGTTCTACTGGCCCGCGTATCGGGCGACGAAGTCGGCAACCATCTTGGCGTCTTCGCCCTGGAGGATCCCGGCCGGCATCCGGCCCTCGATCCCGTTCTCGATCGCGGTCGCGACCCGCTGCCGGTTCGCCTCCGGCGTTCCCTGGCCAAGCAGGTCGTCGAGGTTGGGGCCCACGATCCCGTCGGTGCCCGCGCGGGCGAGCGTGTGGCAAGCCCCGCAGTTGGTCTGGAAGAGCTCCTTGGCCTCCTGGTCTGACGCCGCCACCTTCTCGGGCGAGGCCTCCTCGCCGCCCTCCTTGCTGATCGCCCAGTAGGGCAGCAGCAGGCCGAAGAGGACGGCGACGATCCCGAACATCACGAAGGTGCCCTTGCTCAAACCGCCGTGATCCTACCCGTCGGGATAGTTGGCGGGCCGGGGTGTCGCGTGCCCCGGCCCGCCGGGGGGTATATGCCGGCCGGCGTCAGCCGCCAGCCGGCCGATCGTGTGACATGAAGCTACTTCTTGAGCTGCAGCTTGACCACCTTGCCGCCGTGGTCCGGGCGCGCATCCACTAACCGGCGATCACGTACGGCCCGCACTGGTTGCCGCTCGTATCGAGCACCGGGCCGCCGTTCTCATCCTTGTACTCGATCGTCACCGACTGTTTGGTGACCGTGACCTCGGCATAGCTGTTCACGCCGCCCTGGTCGCACGACATTCCGAGCCCGCCGCCTGACGGATTCTGCGTCGGGGGCGGCTTGAAGAAGAGCTCCGAGATAAGTGGTCCGGAGCCCTCGGGGACTCCTTCCGAATCGTCGATCTCCTCCCAGAACGTCTTCGTCGCCACCGGTCCGATCACGTGGTCGTGGTACGGCGTGTTCTGCGGCTGCGCCGGGGCGTTGCTCGGTGCCACGTCGTCCGGCCACGTCCGGAGGCGGATCACGTTCTCAAATGCCGCGTGGACGTCCGTGGTCAGGAAGGCGAGGCGATCGACGCCCCGGGACTGAAGCTCCTCGAGCAGCTTGACGCGCTCAAAGGCGTAGCCCTCCCAGTTGTCGAACGGCACCCCCGTGTACATCTGCTGGATCGGCATCTCGTTGATGACAAGCTTCCAACGCGCCTTCGAGTCGTCCACGTCGTTGACGAACTGCTCGTACTGGCGCTTGCCGAGCATCGTCCGGTTCGGGTCGGTGATCGCGTCCTTGCACGCCTGGGAGACGGGCTCGGCGAGCGACGGGGCGAGTGCCGAAAAGAACGTTCGCTGGCTCGGGGGCGCCGTTGGGGCAAGGTCGGGCGAGCCCGTCGCCGGGTTGTCGCAGGTCCCGCCGGCCGAGGCCTTGGCGCTGCGGAACGAGCGCTCGTCGAGGAAGAACAGCTCGAGGTTCTTTCCCCATCGGAACGTGCGATAGATGCCGGACTTGTTCGAGTACGTGACCGGCGCGTAGTCGCGGAACGCCTGCTGGCCGGCCTTGTAGACCTCCTCCGGGTCGACCGTGATCGGCTCGGCGAAGCCGGACGGCGTGAAGCTCGTCTCGTTGGGCGAGAAGTCGTTGATGAACTCGTGGTCGTCCCAGTGGCTGTAGAAACCGGCCGACCTGCGCAAGTTGGTGAGGTTCGGCTCGCCGAGGTTGAGCTTGTACTTCGCCCACTTCTGCGCCCGGCTGAGCGCCACCGGCCCTGGCTCCGGCACCTCGGAGTCGGAGTACATCGTGTCGCCCATGTGGATGTTGAAGTCGTTGTCCTCGGCCAGCATCGACCTGAAGGCAAGCATGTGACCCCAGAACGGCTCCGTCTCGCCTGCGGTTGGGTTCGCATCGGTGTCCCCCGAGTACGCGAACCTGATCGTCTTCGAGCTCTTCGGCTTCGGCGCGGTCTCGAACGTCCCCTTCTCGCTGCAGCTTCTTGCCCTTGCAGAAGCGGTAGTAGTGCGTCCTACCCGGCTTCAGGCCCCGCATCGTCTTCTGGACCGTGAAGTCCTTGGACTTCTTCGCCTTGACCTTCGCCTTGTCCTCGAGCTTGCGGAAGCGCTTGTCCTTCGCAACCTCCGCCTTGACTTTCCCCTTACTGGTTGCGTGACCCCAGATGCGCGCGGACTTCGAGGTGATCTCGCCCGCGGTCACCCCGAAGGTGAACTTGGCGGCGCTCGCCGCGCTCGGAATCGCGAGCGCCGCGACGGCACTTACGACGAGAAATAGAGCGACCCTCCCACCCTGCAAGGGCCGCGAGTCTACACGTCGCAACGCTCGGGTGCCCTCGAGCCGGGCATATGCCGGGTGGGGCTGGCGAGTCTTGCGCACCTGAGCTGCTAATCGCTCGGACAGGCCGTCGGCGCCGGGTGTGAGCCGAGCACCTTCTCGAGCTTCTTCGGCCGTGAGGTCATGATGCCGTCGACGCAGTACTCGATCAGCGTCGCCCAGGTGGGTGGGTCGTCACGGTCGGCGCCGCCGAACCAGTTGTGCCACGCGTACCCGTCGTCATGCGCCTGGGCCACGCTGTCCTTCGTCGTGATCTGGAGCAGCTGCCCGCCGAACTCGAACGTGATCGGGACCTGGAAGGCCACGACTCCTGCACCCGGTGATCCGCCGGTCAGGAACCAGTTGGCAAACCCATCGATTCCGGGCGATACGCCGATTCGAGGCAGAAGCTCGTGGAACAGCTCCACCGCTTGCTGCCGAAAGGAAGCGACAATCAGGTCAGGCCGCTTGAACTTACTCAAAAGAGCTGCCAGGACCTCGGCGTTCTCCAGGTACTCCTCCGTCTCCTCGGCCTCGGTGCGGCCCTTGATCTCGATGTTGATCGGCGTGTCCGGAAACGTTCGGAGCACCTTCCGCAGCGTCGGCACCTTGAAGTCGCCTGCCTTGAAACCCTTCGGCGGCCGCTTCTCCCCGGTGGCGATGCCGCGAAACCGATATGCGTGACGCGGGAGTCCGTGCTCGTAGTGATCAGGCCCTTGCTTTGAGAACCAGTACGCGGCGTCCAGGCGCTTGATTTGCTGTCAGCGTCTTCGATGCGATCAACCCGTGGCCGTTGGTGGTCCGATCCACGCTGGTGTCGTGCATCACCACGACCTTTCCGTCCTTCGTCACCCCGATGTCGAGCTCGAGCATGTCCGCCCCGGCTCGAAGCGCGCGATCGAACGCAAACAGCGTGTTGGACGGGAACTCGTCCTCGCCACCCTGATGAGCGATGTTCAGGGGTTCACCGACGATCCAGGGATTGCCCCCAGCCTCGGCCGTCGGTGCCGAGACGATTAGCAGCGCGCCGAGAACGACCCCCATCGCCGGAAGGAAGGCACGAGCCGCTCGTGTGGGGCGTCCGGTTATCGGATCCATCGTCCTGGCGGAGCGTACCCGCTGCATCCCGTGCCGGGGATTGCGGGCAGATCGGAGCCCGGCGCGATCGGATATCGGCCGCCTGAGGACAGGCTTGAGTCTGGCCGTCAACGCGCCTAAGGGGGACGGGGCAGGCCGCGCCAGTATGGACACATCCGCCGCAGCGCGCATTCCTCGCAGCGCGGCTGCGGCCGGCACACCCGGCGACCGTGCTCGATCAGATTGATGTGGAGCTCGTATGCGTCCTCCGGGTCGGTGACCGCACGCATCTCGTCGTGCGCCCGCTCGAACGAGGCTTTCGGTGGGAACAGGCCGAGGCGACCGCCGACGCGGTACACATGCGTGTCGACCGGGATCTCGGGGCGGCCGAAGGCGAAGATCAGCACGCACGCGGCTGTCTTGCGGCCCACGCCCGGGAGCGAGGTGAGGAACTCGAGCGCCTCCTCCCTCGGGGCGTCCTCCAGCCAGCACAGATCCAGATCGGGACGCGCGACGTCCTCCGCCGCGCGTCCGGGCGGCGCGCGGCTTGTGATTTCCCGCAGGGCCTCCTGGATTCGCGGGGCCTTCTGCGGCGCCAGGCCGCCCGCCCGGATCGCCTCCTCGACCTCCTCGAGTGGCGCGTCGCGGACCGCCTCCCAGGTCGGGAAGCGCTCCCGCAGGCGCGCGAACGCAACGTCCCGGTTGGTGTCGGTGGTGTTCTGCGACAGGATCGTCCGCACGAGCTCCTCGATTGGCCTGCGATGCGGCCGCGCAGTCGGGCGGCCGTAGAGCTCGCGCAGGCGATCGCGAATCGCACGGACCCGACGCTTCGAGGGGCGGTTCCATTGCTGGCTGGCCACGCGAGCGAGGATATGGTGGCCGGCCTTGATCGAGGAAGCCACGGTCGACGTCGACGGCGTCCGGGTGTTCTACCGCCGCATCGGCGGTGAGGGGCCACCCGCGGTCTTCGTGCACGGCAATCCCACCCACTCCGAGGACTGGCTGGCGTTCCTGCGCCGCATCGAGGGGCCCGCCGTCGCGCTCGACCTGCCGGGCTGGGGTCGGTCGGAGCGGCCCGATCCGCGGCGCTTCGACGGGTCGATGGACGGCCTCGCCTCGTTCTTCGAGCGGTTCATGAACGCGCTCGAAATCGACGCGTACCGGCTCGTGGTGCACGACTGGGGCGCCCTGGCGCTGATTCCGGCGCAGCGCGATCCCGGGCGAGTGAGCCGGCTCGTGATCTTGAACTCGGTCCCACTGCTTCCGGGCTACCGCTGGCACTGGATCGCGCGGCAGTGGCGGCGGCGCTGGATCGGGGAGGCGTTCAACGCGACGACGAGCCGCACGGCCACTGCGCTGCTGCTGCGTCAGGCGAGAGCCGATCGAGGCCCGATGCCGCCGGAGTTCGTCGACATGGTCTGGAGCCGGTTCGATCGCGGCACCCGGCGTGCGATCCTCGCGCTGTACCGCTCGGCGCCCGAGGATGCCCTCGCGGCCGCTGGGAGGGACCTCGGCTCGCTCGCGTGCCCGGCGCTCGTCGTCTGGGGAGCTCGCGATCCCTACCTCCCCATGGAGTTCGCGCGCGCCTACGCGGATCGCCTGCCGAACGCCGAGCTCCTCGAGCTCGCCGACGCCGGGCACTGGCCGTGGGTCGAGCGACCCGAGATCGTCGAGCGGGTGGCCGCGTTCATCGACGCCGTCTGAAGCGCGGGCGGTTAACCCCACCCCGACCCGGGAGCCCGCCCCACGGAGCACCGAGAACGGCGGCTTTACAATCCCGCGACATCCCCGTGCGCCGCCCGATCCAGACCATAGGTCGCCTGCTTCCCAAGGGTTGGGGCGATCTGCTGTGGCAGTTCGCCCTCTTCCTGTTCGCCTACCAGGGCTATCAGCTGGTGCGCGGGCTCGCCGACGGCAAGCTCGACGAGGCGATGGCGAACGGACGGAGCGTGATCGACCTCGAGCGCTCGCTCGGCACGTTCTTCGAGCCCGGCTTCCAGCAGAGCCTGCTCGATCACCAGTGGCTGATCGACACCGCGAATTTCATGTACCTGAACACCCAGTTCCTGGTCACGACCGGGTTTCTCATCTGGCTCTACCTGTTCAGGAACCAGAACTTCTACTTCGTGCGAAACATGTTCCTCGTCGCGATGGGGCTGGCCCTGGTGGGCTACGCCGCATTCCCGACCGCCCCGCCCCGGTTCTTCCCCGAGGCTGGATTCACCGATACGATCGCGGCCGTCGCGAACGTCGATCAGGACACCGGGGCCGTAAGCCTGCTCGTCAATCCCTACGCGGCGGTCCCCAGCATGCACATCGCATTCGCACTCATGATCGCCGTGCCGGGGATGGCGCTCGCGCGAAGCGGGGCCGCGCGCCTGTTCTGGTCCGTGTACCCCCTGCTGGTCTTCTTCGTGATCGTGGTCACGGCCAACCACTACTGGTTCGACGCCGCGGCGGGCGCCGCCGTGGCGTGCCTCGCGGCCCTGGTCGCCGGCCACCTGCTGGCCAGGTTCGGGCGCGCCGGATGGGAATGGCGGCCGGTCGACAGCCGCGCCGCGGGCGGCGAGGCGACCGCCTAGCCGCCCGCGATGCCCGTAGAGGCACCTCCAACCCGCGACCGGCGCCGCGAGCCGCGGCGCGTCCGAAACGCCCAGGACCTCGGGGCGCTCGCCAGGGACCGGTTGATCGAGTCGCGGCTGACGCCGAACGCGATCTCGATGACCGGCCTCGTGCTCAACGTCGCCGCGGCGGTGCTCGTCACCCAGCGCCTGTTCTTCCTCGCCGGGGTCGCGTTCATCGTCGGGTCGGTCATGGACACGCTCGACGGCCGCTACTCGCGGATGTCCGGCAAGGGGACGCTGTTCGGCGCCTTCCTCGACTCGACCCTCGACCGGATCGAGGAGGGGATCGTGCTCACCGCAGTGGCGTGGTACTTCGCCGAGCGCGGCGATGAGCTCGCCGCGGCGGCCTGCGTGCTGGTCGTGCTCGGCTCGCTGATGGTCTCCTACACGCGAGCGCGAGCCGAGGCGCTCGGGGTCGAGTGCAAGGTCGGGCTCGCAACCCGGCCCGTGCGTGTGGTGCTACTTTCGATCGGTCTAGTCTTCGCCAAGGGAGCAGGCGTGTTCGACGTCGAGCTGCTTGCCCCGGCGATCTACGCAATGGCCGTCCTCACGGCGATCACGGTCGGGCAGCGTGTGTGGCACGTTCGCCGCGAGCTGTCGGCGCTCGAGGGTGCCGGTGCGGGAGGGTCCTGACGAGGTGAGATGTAACCGGGCTTGCCCCGGGGTGTGATTTCACAGCCACGCGAGAGGAGTCTTTTCGAATGAGCACCACCGACGGAGCGAACAGCGACGGAGCGCGTGCTGACGACGGGAAGGTCCGTGTCGCGATCGTCGGCGTGGGCAATTGCGCCAGCTCGTTCGTCCAGGGCGTCCAGTACTACAGGGACGCTGACCCTGCCGAGCGAGTTCCCGGCCTCATGCACGTGGACCTCGGCGGTTACCACGTGCGCGACATCGAGTTCACGGCCGCGTTCGACATCGACGAGGACAAGGTCGGCAAGGATCTCTCCGAGGGAATCTTCGCGGGCCAGAACAACACCCTGCGCTTCTCGGACGTCCCCGACCTCGGGGTTCCGGTCTACCGCGGGATGACCCACGACGGACTCGGCAAGTACCTCAAGCAGAAGATCCACAAGGCGCCGGGCGAGACCGACGACATCGTCGGGATCCTCCAGCAGACCAAGACCGACGTGCTGGTCTGTTACCTGCCCGTCGGCTCCGAGCAGGCGACGAAGTGGTACGTGGAGCAGGCGCTCGAGGCGGGGGTCGGGTTCGTGAATTGCCTCCCGGTGTTCATTGCCCGGGAGGACTACTGGAACAGGCGCTTCCACAAGGCCGGGCTGCCGATCATCGGTGACGACATCAAGTCACAGGTCGGAGCGACGATCGTGCACCGCCAGCTCGCACGGCTGTTCGAGGATCGCGGCGTCCGGATCGAGCGCACGAGCCAGCTCAACGTCGGCGGGAACATGGACTTCTACAACATGCTCGAGCGCGAGCGGCTGGAGTCTAAGAAGGTCTCCAAGACGCGCGCGGTGACTTCGATCATGGAGAACGAGATCGAGGACGGGAACGTCTACATTGGTCCCTCGGACTACGTCGAGTGGCTCGGCGACCGCAAGTGGGCCCACATCCGGCTCGAGGGGCGCTCGTTCGGGGACGTCCCGCTGAACGTCGAGCTCAAGCTCGAGGTCTGGGACTCGCCGAACTCGGCGGGGATCGTGATCGACGCCGTGCGGATCCTCAAGCTGGCCCTCAACAACGGCCTCGCCGGCGAGCTCGACGGGCCGTCGAGCTACCTGATGAAGTCGCCCCACACGCAGCGGCCGGACCCCGTCGCGCGCGACATGACCGATGAGTTCATCCGCAAGTACGCGCGCACGCCGAGCGAGGTG
Organism: uncultured Thermoleophilia bacterium; assembly: GCA_963756745.1. Taxonomy (GTDB): domain Bacteria; phylum Actinomycetota; class Thermoleophilia; order Solirubrobacterales; family 70-9; genus DASPWW01. The sequence continues at coordinate 95,179 of CAVWOU010000011.1, read as the reverse complement.
CCGGCGGCTGAGCCCGCGGCGGACTCTCCGCGCAACGCGTGACGTAGTTCACACGCGCAGTAGCCGCAGCCGGCTCCGGCCGAAAGTGAGAGTGAGAGCGGGCCGCCTGACCAGGCGGGCCGCTCGCCGTCGGCTGGTCCTATGCTGCGCGCGTGGAGCGCCTCTCGATCGCCCACGTGACGCCGCATCCGTGGGGCCCGTTCCACGAGCTCAACGACTTCATCGAGCGGGTGTCCGCGAAGCTGTCCGAGCGCGGTCACCGCGTGCTGATCGCCGCGCCGTCCGACTCCCGCACCGCGATCAGGAGCTCCCGCCGCGCGATCCGGGCGGCAAGGGACAAGCCCGCCTCGGTTTTCGATGGGGCCGGCGACGCGGGCGAGCCGCCGGTGCTCGCGGTCGGGCAGGGGATACCGATGCCGCGAGGTCCGCGCCCGCGAGCGGCGCCGGTCCCGCTCGACGTGAGCGGCACCCTCGAGCAGCTCCTGAGCAGCGTCCCGCTCGACGTCGTCCACGTGCACGACCCGTTCGGTCCCAGCACCTCCTCCACCGCGCTGCGCCACTCCCGTTCGCTCAACGTCGGCAGCTTCCACGAGCCGACCGAGCGCGTCCTCTCGACGCAGGTCGCCCGCCCCCTCGTGGAGATCTTCTTTGGCCGCCTCGACGCCCGGACGGCTAGCACCCGGACCACGGCCGAGCTGGTCGAGCGCTACTTCCCGGGGACCTACGATCTCGTCGCGCCGGGAGCGGACGCCGTGGACCCTCCTGCGCGCGCGAGCGATGACGGCACCGTCCGGGTCGCCTTCTGCCTGCGCGAGGAGCGCGGCGCGCTCCGGCTCTTCCTCAGAGCGCTGCGCCGGCTTCCGGCCGACGCCGCGTGGGAGGCGGTGGTGTGGGCGGAGCGCCCCCCCGACCCGATGACGAGCCTCAGCGCTCGACTCCGCGAGCGCGTCCGCCTGGTGCGCCCCGCCGATGCGTCTCCGGAGGAGGTGATCGCGAGCGCCGACGTCCTCTGCCTCGCCTCCGGCGGCCCTCGCACCGCGCCGGGGCTCGTCCGCCAGGCTCTCGCGTCGGGGACGGTGCCCGTCGTCTCCCACCTTCCGGTCTACGAGGAGCTCAGCTACGACGGCGAGCGCGCGCTGCTGTTCCCGCGGGGGGACGCGATCACCCTCGCCGGCCAGCTCGCGCGCCTGGTCGCGGAGCCCCGACTTCGCGCCGAGCTCAGGGCTGCGGGGCGGGACGCGGTGGAGAGCTGGTCCGCGACGGCCGACGAGCTCGAGGGAATCTACGCGCGAATCAGCGCCCGCCGCCACGATCCGCGCGGAAAACCGGCGATTCGCCAGCGCCTTGCGCCGCGGCGGGCGATCCACTGCGACCTCCACATGCACACCGACCACTCGCCCGACTGCGCCACGCCGGTCCCGGTGCTGCTCGAGACCGCGCGGGAACGCGGGCTGGGGGCGATCGCGATCACGGACCACAACGAGGTATCCGGAGCGCTCGAGGCTCGCGAGCTGGCCGACGGCATGGACGGGTTACAGGTCATCGTCGCGGAGGAGGTGAAGACGGCCGAGCAAGGGGAGGTGATCGGGCTGTTCATCGAGGAGAAGATCCCCCGCGGGATGTCGATGGCCGAGACGATCGCCGAGATCCGCCGCCAGGGGGGCCTCGTCTACGTCCCGCACCCGTTCGACAGGCTGCACTCCGTGCCCGACTACGAGCACCTGCTCGACGTCGTCGACGAGATCGACATCCTCGAGGTCTTCAACCCCAGGATCGCGTTCTCCGCGTTCAACGAGGAGGCGGAGCGGTTCGCCGCCAAGTACCGGATCGTCCCCGGAGCCGGCTCGGACAGCCACGTCCCACAGGGCCTGGGGAGCGTGCGGATCCGGGTCAGCGAGTTCGAGGGCCCCGAGGAGTTCCTCGAGGCGATGCGTGACGCCGACATCATCCACAAGCACAAGAACCTGATCTACGTCCAGGCGCTGAAGTTCCTCCAGACGGCGGGGCGGCAGCGCCGGCGCCGGCGGTGAAACCGAGGCACCGTCGAGGCAAGAAGTGATGCACGCCGCAGGAGCCGATCAGGGGTCGTCAAAGAGAGGCCGGGCCGTGCCGACCACCGACGATCAGATCCAGGAGAAGTATCTGGAGCGCGCGATCAGGGAGCTGAACGAGCTCACGCGCGAGCTTCAGGCCTGCGAGCTGTGCCCGCGCGGCCGGCTCCAGCCGGTGCTCGGCTCGGGGCACCCGCAGGCCGACGTCTTCCTCCTCAAGCACGCCCCCGCACCGGCCGAGATCGAGGAGGGCGTGGCGTTCTACGGGCGCTCGGGCAACGCGCTGATGAAGAGCTTCAAGCGGCTCGGCATCGATCCGCTCGTGGTCTACGGGACGCTGTGTGTCAAATGCCCGCTTGGCGATCCCTCGCTCGCCTCCCCGCAGTGCGTGGCGCGGCTGGTCGAGGAGCTCGCGATCGTCTCCCCGCGAATCGTCGTCGTCATGGGGGAGCCGGCGCTCGAGACCGTCAACGAGCTCGAGCTGCCGCTGGCGAAGGCGCTCGAGTCAGAGCCCGGCGAGATCCAGCCGTTCACGCCCACCGTCGACGCTCTCTACGTTCCCGACATCGACGGCGCGCTCGATGAGGAGGGCGCGAAGCGGGAGTTCTGGAGCGCGTTCCGCTCGCTCGGCGAATGGTACGACGAGCTGCCGCCGTACTAGTACTCGGCCTCGGACTCGGCTTCGTCGGCGAGGGCGACCTGCTCCGCCGCGCACGTGGTGCACAGCACGACGCTGGCCCCCGACTCGAGCGCGGCCTGCTTCTCGGCATCGGTGAGTCGCGCGCCGCAGTTCTCGCAGCGGTCGGGCAGCTCCTCGATCGAGCGCTCCTCGAGGTTCACCTCGACGGAGTCTAGGCGCTTGGAGTCACGCTGACAACGACCCGCGACGCGCCGGCGTCACGCTCGAGCTCGAGCACCGCCGCGTCGGCGCGCGATGTCACGCTCGCCCCCTCGGCCTCGACCCGGTAGCCGTCCGGGAAGTTGATCGGCGGGACGCGGACCTCGGTCCGCAGCCTGCGGGGCGTCATGCTCCCGTCGGGCGCCGTTGTCGCGTACGTCAGCTCGAAAACCCGGCTGTCGGGATCGAACGAGAAGCTCTGCGGCGTCCCGGCGACGGCCTGGGGGAACGGCCGAGCGAGGAGCCTCAGCTTGTCCCATTTCACGTTGTCACCCCGCGGCGGCTTGGACGGGTCGACCACCACCGACTGGACGCCGGGGCCGGTCGTTGTCGGGTCGTCGCAGTCGCAGTAGTGCCAGTACTGCCATCCGACCATGTGCTCGTCCGCCAGGTCGATCACGCGGCGCGTGTCGACGAGGTCGTCGCTGGCGCCGAACTCGGTCACGAGCGACGCGTCTTCGGTGCGCTCGGTGTGTTCGTCGGCGTTGTCGAGCACGGTGTCCTGGTTGACCGCGCACACCGGCGAGGTGAAGCCGCCTCCCCCCGCGAGGCAGTAGATGTGGAAGCTGAACCCGGCGTGGGGGTCCCCGGTGTCGCCGTGCGAGGTCTGTGCCGACGAGGTGAACAGGGCGTTGGGCTCGTAGAAGGCGAGCGTGCGTCGGTCGACCCTGCGGATCGCGGCCATTACCCGCTCGGAGAACGCGGTCAAGGTCGAGTCGAATCCGGGGCAGCCGGCGGGGTTGATGCAAGTCGGGAAGACGGAGCCCGGCCACGGCTCGTTGAGCAGGTCATAGCCGGCCACGTGACGCCGCCGCGCGAAGCGCTTGGCGACGTGCCGCCATGCCGCCGCGTACGCGTCCTGGAGCGGCACGCCCTCGGCTTGGTGGTTGGCCCAGAAGTGGTCGTACGCGCGCAGCAGCGCGGGCATCGTCAGGTAGTTGCCGGGGAACCCGTTCTGCGGCGCCGCCGGGAGCCCGTCGTCGAGCGTCTGCCAGTCCGGCCACCCCTCCCCCTGGAAGCGCTCGTTGAACATGTCCTGGTGGAAGTCGAGCAGTGTGAAGATGCGGCGCTTCGCGAGCACCCGCTCGGTCCGCGCGATGCTCCTCAGGTAGCCCTTCCGGTAGTTGGGCTTCCCGTCCGATCCGGGGGGCCGGGGCTCGAGCCCCTTGTAGATGATCCCGAGCCGGATCGTGTTGAACCCGTGCCGGCGCAGGAAGCGCGCGTCGTCACCCCCGAACCCCGTGTCCTCCGGGCGGTAGGAGCCGACCTTGTAGACCATGTTGAAGCCGTGGAGGATCACGACCCGGCCTTTCGCGTCCGTCATCCAGCGGCCCGCGTGATCGAGCGGGGCCTTCGGCGCGGCGGCCACCGGCACCGCGAGCACCCCGGCGACGAGCGCGCACAGCGCGACTGCCCCGGCCGCTCGTGGCATCAACCTAGCCGCGCCTCCGTGCCGCCGGGGGCGACCGCCTCTGCGAGCGCGGTCATCGCCCCGACGGTGGCGCTCGCCAGCGCGCGGACGACGACGACGTCGAGCGCCTCGTAGCGAGCGAGTTCGGCCTGGGCCACGTACGGGCTTTCGCTCGCCACCCCGACAGTGCCGGGCTCGGCGCCCATCCGCTCGAAGTGGCGTCGGTATCCGTCGTGGAGATCGCGGTAGAAGGCCTCCTCGTTGCGCAGCCGCTCCTCGGCGTCGGGTCCTACCGCGGTGCGCACGTACCCCAGCACGGGCGGCGGCTTGCGGTCCGCCTCCCGGGCACCCGCGTGCACCCACTCCCGCGCCCGGGCGGCGTGCTCGGGCGTCATCCAGTTGAGGAACGCGCCGTCGTAGCTGGACCCCGCCAGCGCGCTCATCTTCGGTCCCATCGCGGCGAGCACGAGGGTGACGTCAGGAAGCGCCACGCGCAGCTCGGGCAGCGCCTCGCGCATCCTCGTCAGCGGGCGCTCCGAGAACCCCGCTCCGACGCCGATCCACAACCGGCCCGGGGGCAGGCCGAGCTCCTCGATGCGGCGGGCGATGTCGGCGGGCGTGTGGCGGTCGAGCGCCATCACGGCCACCCCGAGGTCGATGCCCGGAACCGAGCGGGCGAAGGTCGCAAGAGTGTCCAGACCGTTCGCCGAGGGGTGGTCGTTGGACCACATCGAGACGTAGCCGAGCATCTCGCAGCGTCCGGCCAGCGGCTCGGCGACCGCCGGGTCGAGTCCCGCGGTTACTCCGAAACCGCGACTCATCGCTTCTCCAGCACCGCCACGCACTCGATGTGGGGCGTCTGCGGGAACATGTCCACCGCTCGCACGCGGCGCAGCCTATAGCCGGCCTCCGCGAGCTGGGCGGCGTTCGGCGCCAATGTCGTCGGGTTGCACGACACGTACACGATCCGCCGCGCATCGCATTCGATCACGCGCCGGACGATCTTCTTCGACAGCCCCGCGCGCGGCGGGTCGACGATCACGACGTCGGGGGTCCCGGCGCGCTCGATCAGCGGGCGGATTCCGAGTCGGGCGTCCGAGCAGACGAAGCTGGCATTCGAGATGTCGTTCCGGCGGGCGTTCTCCTCGGCGTCGGCGACGGCCGACGGGATCGACTCCAGCCCCCACACGTCCCCGGCCGCGCCCGCCAGCACGAGCCCGATCGTCCCGATCCCGCAGTAGAGGTCGTAGACGCGCTCGCGCCCGGAGAGCTCCGCGAACTCGCCGACGATCGCGTACAGCCGCTCCGCCATCTCCGTGTTCGTCTGAAAGAACGCGTCGTGCGAGATACGCAGTCGCAGGCCCGCGAGCTCCTCGTCGAGGTGCTCCCGGCCCAGCACCCCGGTCGGGCCGTCGGTGCCGCCCGACGAGCCCTCGATCACGGTGTGGAGATCGACAGGCGGCCGGGGGATCTCCGCCGCCGAGGTAACGAGGCGGGTCTGGACCTGGCCCGTTCGTCGGCCCTCGCGGACGACGAGGTTTCGCAGCACACCGTCGCGGTCGCGCCGGTCGTACGCTGGGATGCCCGCGGCGCGCGCCCACGCGCGCGCCTCGTTGCGCGCTGCGTTGTTGGCCTCGGACGCGAGCTTGCAGTCGTCCGCGTCGACCACCACGTCCCAGCGCCCACGGGCGTGGAAGCCGAGCGCGAGCTGGCCGTCGCTATCACCGAATGAGTACTCGAGCTTGTTGCGATAGCGCCACTGCTCGACCGCGGGCTCGGCCGGCTCGACTCCGAACCCCTCGAGGTTGCCGATGCGGCGAAGGGAGTCGATGACCTGCTCGTGCTTGTGAGCGAGCTGGCGCTCATACGGAAGCGCCTGCCACGGCGCGCCGGGGCAGGGCTCGCCCCCGTGCTCGCAGCGGATCGGAAGTCGATCGGCGCTCGGTCGCACAAGCTCGACGGCCCGCGCCTCCGCGTAGCCCTTCTTCGCCTTGGTGAGCCGGGCGCGGACGCGATCGCCGGGGAGCGCTCCGGTGACGAACACCACGTACCCGTTCGAGCGCGCGACGCCCCGGCCGCCGTACGCGAGCGTGTCGATGTCGAGAACGAGCTCTTCGCCGCGGCTTGGACGCTCCACGTCCGTATCGTTGCAGTGCCGTGTCAACCCGCGACACACCGCGAGATCTGCTTGCAGATCTCGCGCGTTATAGAGACGATGCCGAGCGATTCAGCGAGGAGATCGACCGCGAGTATTACCTCCACTACTCGGGGCGGCAGAAGTCGTTCGAGATCGAGGCGATCTACGAGCGCCACGCAGAGCTGTTCACGCGCGCGGCCGTGGAGGAGATGCGCGCGGCCGCGGACGCCGCCGAGGGCGACGATCGGCGGCGGCTCGGGTACCTGCTCGAGTTCGCCTTCCAGGGCCATCTCGGACAGGCGCTGAAGGCCGAGACCGCTGAGCTCGCGCAGCTCGAGGCGTCGCTTGAAGTCGACGCGGGAGCGGAGCCGATTCCGTACCGGGCGGTCCCGGTCGCGCTCGCGAACGAGCCCGACGCCGAGCGCCGCGCCGCGGTCGAGCGCGCGCGCGACGAGCTGCTCGACGAGCGCCTGAACCCGGTCCACCGCGTGGTGCTGGAACGCACCCACGAGCTTGCGCGCGACCTCGGCTGGGCCAGCTACCGCTCGGCGTGCGAGGAACTAAGCGGGATCGATCTCGGCGCCATCGCGAGGCAGGCGCGGGAGTTCGTCGCGGCCACCGACGACAGGTACGCCGGGCTCGCCGACCCTGCGCTCGAGCGCGCAGGCGTCCCCGCTCTCGGTGAGCTGCGGCGCTCGGACCTACCGCGCTTCTTCCGCGCGCCCGGGCTCGACGACGACTTCGGTCGCGACGATCTGGTCCCCGCGTTCGAGCGCACCCTGTCGGGGCTCGGAATCGACCTCGCGGGGCAGGACAACGTCCATCTCGATACCGAGTCGCGGCCGACTAAGAGCTCGCGGGCCTTCTGCGCGACGCCGCGCGTCCCCGATGAGGTGTACCTGGTGATCTCGCCCGTCGGTGGTCGCGACGACTACGAGGCGATGTTCCACGAGGGGGGGCACGTCGAGCACTTCGCGCACGTGGATTCGGGGCTGCCGATGGAGTATCGCCGCCTCGGCGACAACTCGGTCACCGAGTCGTTCGCGTTTCTGCTCGAGCACCTGACCGAGGATCCCGAGTGGCTCACGGCGCGCCTCGGCGTCGCGGACCCGGCGCCGGTCGTGTCCCATGCTCGCGCCGTGCAGCTCGTGATGCTGCGCCGCTACGCGGCGAAGATCGCCTACGAGCTCGAGCTTCACGATGCGGCGCCGCCGCTCGACGCGATGCCCGTGCGCTACGCGGAGCTGCTCACCGGGTCGACGCGAGTTCAGTGGCCCAGGGAGAGCTGGCTCGCCGACGTCGATCCGGGCTTCTACGTCGCGTGCTACCTGCGCGCGTGGGCGCTCGAGACCTCGTGGCGTCGGGCGCTGCGGGAGCGGTTCGGCGCACGGTGGTTCGAGTCGCCGGCGGCCGGGGAGTGGCTGCTCGGAGTGTGGCGGCAGGGCCAGCGGCTGGACGGCGCCACCCTGCTCGAGCAGACCCTCGGCGAGGAGCTCGACTTCCGCGTCATGGCCGATGAGTTCGTCCACATCCCGGTGTGAATGGCCCGCGACGATCCGGGGTAGGCTTGGCGTGATCACGGGCGAATGACCTAAGGAGGCTCAAGTGGAATCAAGCCAGAGCGAGAAGAGCACGCGCGAGCGCGTCTCCAGCGACCTTCAGAAGGCGCTCGAGGACCTCAGGAAGGCGGGCGAGAACGCGACCGGCGACGTGCGCTCGGGGATCGAGTCCGCGGTGACGCGGATCCGGGACGCTTCCGGCGCCGCCTCCTCGGGCGATCTCCGTGAGCAGCTCGACAGCTTCAGGAACTGGCTCCAGGGCGCGACGGTCGACATCCTCGACGACATCGAGAAGGAGGTCCGCAAGCGTCGGGAGCAGCTCGCCGGCCAGGGCACGAGCAAGTCCGGGAGCTCGACGAAGTCGGGAGGCTCGACCAAGTCCCGGAGCTCGAGCAAGTCGTCGGGCGCGAAGAGCGGCGGACGCTCACGCTCGAAGTCCGGCAGCTGATCCGGACCCGGCCGGCGCGTCGTCAGCGCAGCCGGTCGCGCGCCTGCCCGAGCAGGCGCTCGAGGTCGCGCAGCATCGACTCGGTCTGCTGACGGCTGCGTGCGACGAGCCGGCTGACGAGCTCGTTGGCGTCGTCGCGGGTGATCCGCCCGCGCGCGACCGCGTCGTCGACGACCTCCTGGAGCCGGTCGCGTGACAGCGTGACGCTCTTATCGAGCGCATCGCGGAACGCCTGCACGCTCTTGTCGGCGTGCGCCTCGTCGCCGGCCTCCGTCGATTGTTTGGATGCGGAGCTCTTGTCGTCGGGCGACTCGGCCATCGTGGGCACTCTATCCCCCGGAAGACGATGTGGCGGTGGCGAACAGCGCCTCGACCGGGGCGTGGTCGGAGGGGCGAAGTGCGAGACCGTCCGACGGGATCTCGCGCTGCTCGGGTGGCCATTGGTGGGGCGCCTCGGTGACCGCGAGCCCCCGCACGAGCATGTGATCGATCGCGTCGGGGGCGGTGGGCGGGGCGAGGCCGAAGCGCTCCTCGAGCTCGGTGAACAGCGCCGAGCGGGCGGGCCGCAGGTTGAAGTCGCCGCCGAAGACGAGCGGCGCGTCCGCGGCCCACTCCGTAGCCGTAGCGGCGGCGAAGCGAACCTCCTCCTCGGCGAGCGGATAGTTGTCGTTGCTCGCGTGGAAGTTTGCGATGCAGATTCCATCGTCCAGCCGGGTGAAGGCCATCGCGCGCCGCTCCGGGTGGCGGGGGCGGATGACTAGCTCGAGCCGCTCCGCGATCCCGCGCCCGCGGACGAGCGTGGTGTTCGACCCGCCCTCCCACGACCCGAGAAGGTCGGGGTTGAGGCGGTGGAGCGCCCCCTGTAGCGGCGGGAGCCAGTTCCGCGACGTGAGCACACGGTGCGCCTCCGCGTCGCACAGCCGGGCAAGCGGCTCGGCCCAGCGCGGGGGGCACTCCTGGAGCATGGCGACATCCCACTGCACGCCGGCGATCAACGCGGCGTATTCGTCGAACAGGTCGCGGTTGACCTGAACGTGAGTGGCGCTGCGCTCCGTGATCCGAAGCAGCTTCGATCGCAGCGTGTAGAGCGCGGGGTCGGGAGGGCCGTCGCGGCCGTGGAAGATGTTCCAGCACAGGGCGCGGATCGCCACCCGGCGTAGTATCGGCGCCTTCGATGACGCCGCCGCGACACTTCCTGACCGGTGAGGAGCTGTCCACGGCCGAGCTCTCGTCGCTGCTCGACCGCGCGCTCGAGCTCAAGTCGGGGCGCGCGGCGGGGGAGGGAGGCGAGGCGCTGGCCCGCCAGTCGGTCGCGCTGGTGTTCGAGAGGCCTTCGACGCGGACGCGGGTCTCTTTTGAGGTCGGGGTCGCCGAGCTCGGCGGGACGCCGGTCGTGTTGCGCGGCGACGAGCTCCAGCTCACGCGCGGGGAGTCGATCGGCGACACGGCGCGGGTCCTGTCGGGCTACCTGCACGCGATCGCGGTCCGGTCCGGCTCGGACGAGAACGTGGTCGCGCTCGCCGAGTCGGCGTTGGTCCCGGTGATCAACATGCTCACCCCCGAGCACCACCCGTGCCAGGCGCTCGCCGACCTGATGACGCTGCGCGAGCGGTTCGGTGACCTCCAAGGCCTCCGGGTCGCGTACGTCGGGGACGGCAACAACGTCGCCCGCTCGCTGGCGATCCTGGGACGGACGGCCGGGGTCGAGGTGGTGATTGCCTCGCCTGAGGGCTACCGGATCGAGCCCGGCCTCGCGGCGGAGGACACGGTCGACCCGCGCGGCGCGGTGACCGCGGCCGATGCGATCTATACCGACGTGTGGGTGAGCATGGGAAACGAGGAGGACGCCGAGCGCCGGCGCTCCGAGCTCGCGCCCTACCGCGTCGACGCCGAGCTCCTCGCCGCCGCCTCCGACCGCGCGATCGTCCTCCACTGCCTCCCCGCCCACGCGGGCGAGGAGATCACCGAAGACGTCTTGTATGGCGACCGCTCCGCGGTCTGGGACCAGGCCGAGAACCGCCTCCACTCCCAGAAGGCGCTGCTCGAGCTGCTGATCGAGTGACTTCGTCAGCGCCTACACTCGCTCACTGACGGCCCCGTGGTGTAAGGGAAGCACGCCGCCCTTTCAAGGCGGAAGAGCCGGGTTCGAATCCCGTCGGGGCTATCCGGACTCTGGCGCGACGGACACATGTCCGAGCACTGGACATGTCAGCGGCGAATTAATTCGGCCTACGCGAGGGCGTGTGGGTCGAGTGCTGAGCGCTCAGCTCGAAGCCTGCGAAGACTCGGAGGTCGCGACCTCGTCGGACAGCGGCGCGCCCATCGCGTGGAAGCCGCCGTCGACGTGCAGGATCTCGCCGCTGATCCCGCGCGACATGTCGGAGAGCAGGAACGCGATCGCCTGCGCGACGGGCGTTGGATCGCGAACGTCCCAGCCGAGCGGCGCCTGGGCTCCCCACAGATCCTTCAGCCGGCTGAAGCCGGGGATCCCGCTCGCCGCCGGCGTCGCCAGCGGACCGGCGGAGACGAGGTTGACCCGCACCCCGTGCGGCCCGAGGTCGCGCGCGAGGTAGCGCGCCGCCGCCTCGAGCGCCGCCTTCGAGACGCCCATCCAGTCGTACGCCGGCCACGCCCGCGAGGCGTCGAAGTCGAGCCCGACGAGGCTCCCGCCTCCGCGGCTCGCTTCCGTTCTGTACAGCGGCAGCAGCGCCTCCGCCAGCGCCTTGAGCGAGAACGCGCTCGTCTCGAACGCGGCGGTGGCGCTCTCGCGCGGCGTGTTGAGGAACTCGCCGCCGAGCGCGTCCGGGGGCGCGAACGCGATCGCGTGCACGGCGCCGTCGATCCCGCCCCAACGCTCGCGCAGCTCGTCGCGCAGAGCACCGAAGTGATGCTGCTCGTTGACGTCGAGCTCGAGCACGTCCGGCTGCTTCGGGAGGCGCTTCGCCGCGCGCTCGCACATCGAGCGCACGCGGCCGAAACTCGTCAGCAGCACCTCGGCGCCGGCGAGCTGGGCCTGCTCGGCGACGCAGAACGCGATGCTGTGCCGGTTGACGACGCCGGTGACGAGGATCCGCTTGCCCTCGAGGATCACAGATATACCTCCCCACCAACTGCGATTGCCTGGTCAGATTCGCGTCCGCGACGATCGGGTTTCTGACGGGTCGACGCTCGCGCTGCGCCTCGCCACACCACCCTGAGCTTGGCCCGGACGAGGGTCTCGTCGCGCTCGTTGAGCACCTTCCAGCGGCACGTCACCAGCCCCACACCGCCCTCGAGGGGATCGAGCGACTCGACACGCCCCTCCACCCGGATCGTGTCGCCGATGTAGGTGGGCCGCTTGAACACGACCTCGTCGACGCCGCGCAGCGCGACCACGTGCGCGGGATCGAACGGCACCAGCCCCAGCGCGTAGGACAGCACCAGCATTCCGTGCGCCACCCGCTTCCCGAACGGGCTCGCCGCCGCCCAGCTCGCATCCGTGTGCAGCGGGTGGCGATCCCCGGTGAGCGCAGCGAACGAAACGAGGTCGGACTCCGTGATCGTGCGACCCGTCGTCTCGAACCGCTCGCCGGTCTCGAGCTGGTCGAACCCGCGCTCGAATATTCCGTTGGCGCTCATTCCTCAGCCTCCTGTCGCACTGTCGATCTCAATTCCGAACTCGGCGCGGAGCACCTGAGCGAACTCCCACGCCGCGCGCTCGTGTCCGGCCGGCGACGGGTGGAGCCCGTCGGGGGAGAAGTTGGCGGCGTCGGCGAGGCCAGGATGGTCGACCACGTCGAGACAGGGCACGCCGCGGCGGGCCGAGATCGCTCGAGTCGCCTCGTTCACCCGCCGGATGCCGTCGGTCACCCGAGCCCGCGTCCGCGGCCGGAGCTCCATGAAGCGCCAGCTCTCGGGCGAGGTCGCGGTCAGGATCGCGACCCGCGGCATCCCCTCCCGCAGGCGGTCGAGGATCAGCTCGAGCGTTCGCGCGTAGCGGTCCACGTCCGGGCGCACCGTTCGCAGCACGTCGTTGGCGCCGCAGATCACCGTCGCGAGGTCCGGCTCGAGCTGGAGCGCCGGCCCCACCTGGCCCAGCACGGCCTCGCTCGTCGCGCCGTCCTCGGCGAGGTTTCGGTACGTGAGCTTGGGCTCGCCGGCGCGAAACGCGGCGGCGAGCCGGTCGGCCCACGACTCGCCCGGCGCGCATCCCTTGCCGGCGGTGAAGCTGTCCCCCAGGGCGACGAACGACGAGACTCGACGGCCACCGTCCTCGCTCGAGCGCCGGAGGTGCCGGGCCATGAGCGCGAACGGGTCCTCGGCGCTCATCGGATCTCCAGCGAGGCGAGAGCCCACGCCAGCGATGCGCGCGTGTCGCCGGGCTCGATCACCTCGTCGACGAAGCCGCTCGCCGCGGCGGCGGGCGCTGTCAAGTGCTCCTCGGCGTACGCGGCGGCGAGCTTGGTGCCGAGCTCGTCCGGGTCCCCCGCCTCGCGCAGGCGGCGCCGATGCACGATCCCGACGGCCTGGTTCGCGGCCATGATCCCGATCTCGGCGCCGGGCCACGCGAACACCACGTCGGCGCCGAGGTCCTTCGAGTTCATCGTGATCACCGCCCCGCCGTACGCCTTCCGCAGCACCACGGTGAGGCGCGGGACGGATGCCCCCGCGAACGCGCGCAGCAGCGACGCGCCGTGACGGATCACCCCCGCGGACTCCTGCCGCGTTCCCGGCATGAACCCTGGTGTATCGACGAGCACGACGAGGGGGAGGCGGAATCGATCGCAGAGGCGGACGAAGCGCGCCGCCTTCTCCGACGCCGCGGCGTCGATTACGCCGCCGATCCGGCGCGGCTGGTTGGCGACGATCCCGACCGGCCGTCCCTCGATGCGGGCCAGGCCGGTGACCATGTTGCGAGCCCATCGCGACGAGATCTCGAGCATGCGGCCCGCGTCGACGATCGCGGCGACGACGTCGCGCACGTCGTACACGCGACGCGCCTCCGCAGGGACGGGCGCCCCAGGATCGCGCCCGTTCGGCGGGACGGGATCGGCGAGGGGTGAAGGTTCGCCGATCGATTGGGGGAGCACCCCGAGCAGCTCTCGGACCATGTCGGTCGCCTCCGCCTCCGAGCCGGCGATGAGCTGGCTGACGCCGTTCCCGTCGTGCACGCGGGGCCCACCGAGCTCCTCCATGGTCACGTCCTCGCCGAGCGCCTCACGGACCACCCTGGGGCCGGTGAGGAACATCCGCGCCGCCTGGGTCATCAGCACGAAGTCGGTCAGCGCAGGCGAGTAGGAGCCACCCCCGGCGGAGACCCCGGTGACGACCGAGATCTGGGGCACGCGTGTCTCGAGCTCGACGCTCGTGCGGAAGATCCGTCCGTATCCGGCGAGGCCAGCGTGCCCGTCCTGAAGCCGGGCGCCCCCCGACTCGATGAACCCGACCACCGGGGCGCCCGCCCGCCCTGCGAGCTGCATCACGCGGACGATCGAGTCCGCGTGCGCCTCGCCGAGCGAGCCGCCCATGAAGCTCGGGTCCTGCGCGTAGCAGAACACCGGCCGCCCGAGCACCTCGCCGGCGCCCGCGAGGACGCCGTCGCCGGCCCGCGCGCGCTCGCCGAGCCGATCCGAGAGCACGCCGGTGCGCAGCGGACGGAAGGAGCCGGGATCGCACAGCGCCTCGAGGCGGCCGGGAGCGTCGAACGCGACCTCCTCGCGCGCCGCCGCGGGGGCGGTTGTGACTCCGCTAGTCATCCGCGGAGGCACAGGACCGCGTTGTGGCCGCCGAAACCGAACGAGTTCGAGATCGCCACCCGAAGGCGCGCCCCGTTGCCGTTGCCGCCCGCTAGCGGGCGCGGCTCGTCGGGGACGTAGTCGAGGTCGAGGCCCTCGTCGCGCTCCTCCCACCCGAGCGTCGGCGGCGCGGCGGCGCGGCGCAGCGCCTCGACCGTGGCGATCGCCTCGACCGCGCCGGCCGCACCGAGCAGGTGGCCGATCGCCGACTTCGTCGACGAGATCGGCACGCGCCGGGCGTCGTCGCCGAGCGCGGCCTTCAGCGACTCGGTCTCGGAGCGGTCGTTGAGCGGCGTCGACGTCCCGTGGGCGTTGACGTAGTCGATGTCGGACGGGCTCAGCTCGGCGTCCTCGAGCGCTAGCTCGATCGCCCTCGCGGCGTCGGCCCCCGACGGCTCGGGCGCTGTCAGGTGGTGGGCGTCCGAGGTAGCCGCGTATCCGAGCACCTCGCCGAGCGCCTCGGCGCCGCGCCGCTCCGCGGCCTCGGCGTCCTCGAGCACGAGCACGCCGGCGCCCTCTCCCATCACGAACCCGTCGCGGCGCTTGTCGAACGGTCGCGAGATCCCGCTGGGCGAGGTGGCTCCCATCGCCGCGAACGCGGCGACGGCGAGCCCCGTGAGGGCCGCCTCCGCGCCGCCGGCGACCGCTCCGTCGGCGTCGCCGGACTCGATCATCCGCACCGCCGTCCCGATCGCGTGCGCGCCCGCGGCGCACGCCGAGACGACCCCGTAGGTCTGGCCGTGGATCCCGTGACGCATCGCGAGCGCGGCCGCTGCGGCGTTGCCCATCATCAGCGGGACCGACAGCGGGGACACCGCCTTCGCGCCACGCTCGCGGAGCACGTTCTCCTGTTCCTCGAGCGACCCGAGCCCGCCGATCCCGGTGCCGATCACGCAGCCGATCCGGGTCTGCTCGTAGGGCAGGCCATCCGACCAGCCGGCCTGGCCGAGCGCCTCCTCGGACGCCGCGATCGCGAACTGCGCGAAGCGGTCGCTGCGGCGCGCCTCCTTGCGGGTCATGAACTCGCCGGGATCGAAGGCGTCACAGCGTCCCTCGCCGCCCTCGATCCCGCATTCGCCGTCTGTCCAGCGCTCGATCAGCGCGTCGGCCCCCACCCCGAGCGGGGTGACGGCCCCCATCCCCGTGATGACGACCCGCCGCCTCATGGCGAGCGCGCGACGACGAGATCGATCACCTCGCCGACCGTCTTCAGGTCCTTGATGTCGTCGCCCTCGAGCTCGACGCCGAACTCGTCCTCGACGATCTGCGACACCTCGACGAGGTCGAGCGAGTCGACGTCGAGGTCCTCGAAGCTGGCGCTGCGCGACACGGCGTCGCGCTCGGCGCCGACCTCGACCAGGCCGTCGAAGATCACTTGCTCGACTCGATCCGTTGTTACTCCGGCTTCCATTGCTGTTTTCTCCTTTCGTTCACGCGCTCATTCCGCCATCCACGGTGAGCGTCGTTCCGGTCACATACGAGGCCTCCTCGGAGGTCAGGAAGCGGACGCACGCCGCGACCTCCTCCGGGGTGCCGACCCGGCGAGCGGGGATCGCATCCACGACCCCGTTCCCGATGTCCTGCGTGAGCTTGGTTTCCACGAACCCGGGAGCGACGGCATTCACCGTGATCCCGCGCCGCGCGACCTCGACCGCGACCGTCTTCGTGAAGCCGATCAGGCCCGCCTTCGACGCCGCGTAGTTCGACTGTCCGGCGTTGGCGCGCGGGCCGACCACAGAGGCGACGTTGACGATCCGCCCGAAGCGGGCTCGGAGCATCGGGGCCAGCGCGCGTCGCGTGGTTCGGAACGCGGCCGAGAGGTTGGTGTCGATGACACGCGCCCACTGGTCGTCGCGAAGCTGGGGCGAGAGGCCGTCGGCGCGCACCCCGGCGTTGTTCACCAACACGAGCACCGGCCCGAACCGCTCCTCGAGTGAGTCGAACAGCGCGTCGGCGGCGTCGTCGGCGCACACGTCGCCCGCCACCACGACGGCGCGGCCGCCGTCGCCGTCGATCTCGGCGGCGACGCGCTCGGCGCCCTCGGAGTCGGATCGGTAGTTGACGCCGACCGGCCATCCCTCGGTGGCCAGCGCGCGCGCGATCGCGGCGCCGATCCCGCCGGCCGCGCCGGTCACGAGCGCACAGCCCTGTGTGCCCTCAGGAGGCATCGACGCTCCAATCGATCACTGTCGCTCCCCACGCGAGCCCACCTCCGAACGCCGCGCACAGCACGGTCGCGCCGTCGCGAAGGAGGCCTTCCCCACGCGCCTCCGCGAGGGCGATCGGAATCGTCGCCGCGGACGTGTTCGCGTACCGCGGCACGCAGTCGATCACCCGCTCGCCGGGCAGCGCCAGCCGCTCGCCGACGGCCTGGATGATCCGGCTGTTCGCTTGGTGGTATGCGAACACGTCGACTTCGTCGAGCCCGCGCCCCGCCGCATCGAGCGCGTCGAGCGTGGCTTCGGACAGGCGGTCGACCGCCTGACGGAAGGTGTCCGGCCCTTTCATGTGAATCAGGTCGTCGCGATCGCAGTTGATCAATCCCGCGCTGGTCCCGTCCGCGCCGAGCACCACGGGGCCGATCCGCCCGGGCGGCTCGGTGGGGCGAAGGACGAACGCGCCCGCCCCGTCGCCGAACAGCGCCGCGGTGCTGCGGTCGTCGGGGTCGGTTAGCGGGCTCAGCACGTCGGCGCCGATCACGAGCACGCTCTCGGCTCGCCCGCTCTCGATCTGGCCGGTCCCCATCGAAAGCGCCGAGAGAAAGCCAGTGCAGGCCGCGTTCATGTCCAGCGCGCCGGCGCGGGTCGCTCCGATCTCGCTCGCGACCAGTGATGAGGAATGAGGGGTGAGCTTGTCGTGGCTCATCGTCGCGACGAGCACGAGGTCGAGCTCCGCCGGTACCACCCCGGCGTCGGCGAGGGCGCGCCGGCCGGCGTCGGCGGCCAAGGTGACGACGCTCTCGCCCGGCGCGGCGATCCGCCGCTCCACGACGCCGGTCCGCTGCACGATCCAGCTCTCGTCGATCCCGAGGTGCTCGGCGATCGGAGCGTTGGGGACCACCCGGGGCGGAAGCGCCGTCGCCAGTGACGTGACCGCGGCGCCGCGGCGTACCGGCCGAGACCCGTCGGGCGACGTGGTCGTGACGGACGTCGCCGCCGAGGTGGTGGTGAGTGCCTCAGGCACCTGCCGGCTCCGGAACATCGACCGCCCGCGCGTCCACCGTGTCGAGCGTTCGCCTCACGAGTCCGGTGAGCACGGTCCCCGGGCCAGTCTCGACGAAGCGCCGCACGCCGGCTTCGTGCAGGGCGATCAGCGCCTCACGCCACCGCACGGGTCGAACCAGGGCGTCGGCGAGGCGGGCGCGGATGTCGTCGAACGGCCGCGCGGTCGTGCTCGAGACGACGGGAACCTGAGGCTCGTCCAGCTCCACGCCGTCGAGCGCGGCGCGGAACTCGGGGACCGCGGCCGCCATTGCGGGGGAGTGAAACGCGCCTTGTACCCGGAGCGGGATCGTCCGCAACCCGGCAGCCTTGAGCTCGGCGCGCGCGGACTCGAGCGCGTCGCGCGGTCCCGAGAGGACGAGCTGTCCCGGCGCGTTGTCGTTGGCGACCGTCAGACCGAGGCGCTCGGCGACCGCGAGCGCCTGGTCCCCGTCCCCGAGCGTCGCGAGCATGCCGCCCTGAGGGCCGCTCTCTGCCGCGTCCTGCATGACGCGGCCGCGGGTCACAGCCAGCGACAGCCCGTCCGACTCGTCGAGGCTGCCGGCGGCGACGAGTGCGGCGAGTTCGCCGAGCGAGTGACCGGCCATGAACGCGGCGGGCGGACGGTCGGCTGCCGTCCACCCCGCGAGGCTGGCGCAGTAAAGCGCCGGCTGGACGAAAGCGGTGCCATCGTCTACGTGCTCGAAGGGGTCGACTCCCAGTTCGTCGATCGCCTGCTCGAGCAGATGGGGACACGCCCGTTCGACCTGCTCGCGCATCGCGGCGGTCTGGCTCCCCTGGCCAGGGAACAGCAGGGCGGTATGGGCGGGGTCGGTGGGGACCTCGTGCATTCACTGATACTTGTCCGCCGCTCGCCTCGCGTTAACCCCGCGCGGGGTCGAACCCCCCGGATAGGGGGGTCGCGGTGCGCCCGTCGGGGGGTGATGCTCCCGCGGCGGGCGCTACGCGATGATCCCGAGCCGCTGCGCCCGCTTCACGGCCTCGACCCGGTTCCGGACTCCGAGCTTGCGGTAGATCGCGCTCGTGTGCTCCTTGACCGTGTGCGGAGAGAGGTAGAGACGCTGGGCGATCTCGCGATTCGTCGCCCCGGCGGCGATCAGGCCCACCACCTCTCGCTCGCGCCCCGAGAGCGGGCCGGCCTGCTCCTCGCCGCGGCCAAAGACCTCCATCCCGAGCGCCACCATCCGCACTGCCTTGACGATGTCGCCGGCGCCCAGGTCCTTGGAGACGAACCCCGACGCGCCGGCTCTGCGGGCCACCGCCGGCGAGATCGAGCCGACCCCGGAGAGCAGCAGGATCCGCGTCTCGGGGTACGCCGCGTGGAGCTCCTCGCACAGCTCCGCGCCGGACTCGTCCCGCAGCAGCAGATCGATCAGCGCCACATCCGGCTCCAGGCGGCGCGCCTGCTCCATCGCCTCGCGCCCCTCGGCTGCGACGACGCAGCGCTCGACCCACGGTTGGCGCTCGAGCAGCAGCCGAAAGCCCCAGTGGACGACGTCGTGGTCGTCGACCACGAGCACCCGCAGGCGCTGCTCGGTGCTCATCGCCTTGGCCCCGGCACGACCAGCCGCACGCGCCACCGGTCCGGCGGAACGGCCCCGAACTCGACTATCCCGCGATGCTGGATCGCCTCCATCGACATCAGGCGAATGCCAAGCCCGCCCTCCTGGCTGCTCTCCCGAGCGCCGTCGTTCATCACCTCGAGCACGTACGCCTCAGGCTCCGCACCGACTCGGATCTCGACCCGCGTCGGCTGGGCGTGCTTGTCGATGTTGCGTAACGCCTCCGCGAGCACCGACTGCAGCAGCGGCTCGAGCTCGGCCGGCACCTCGACGCCGTCCTGCCATTCGACCTCGAGCTCGGGGCGCTGATCGAGGCGGTCGAGCAGGTGGCGAAGCGTGGTCCGGGTCTCGTGCTCGCTCGGCGCGAGCGAGCGCTCGAGCGCCCCGCGCAGCTCGGCGAGCACCGCCCGCAGCTCCCCGTCCAACCGCTTGCGCTCCTCGACGCTCAGCGGTTGATCGGACCCCACCACCAGCAGCAGCCCGAACAGCCGCTGAATCACCTGCTCGTGGATCTCCCGGGTAAGCGAGATGCGCTCCGAGAGGCGGCTGGCACGCTCGCGCTGCTGGGTGCCCCGCTCGACGCTCGCCGCCAGCGCGGCGAGGCGGCCCAGCGTCAGCATCGTTCGCTCTTCGGCCTCGGTCAGCTCGAACCGGCCGCCGCCCCGGTCGGCGAAGATCACTCCCAGCCAGCGACCGCCCGCCGAAATCGGGGTGCAGGTGATCGTCGTGATTCCTGCGAAGCGGGCGTACCGCGCCGGCACGTGACTCGCGTGGTCCTCCGACGCGGAGATCACCCGGTCCTCGGCAAGCGCGCGCTGCGCCATCGGCGTCTCGTCGAGGGTTCCCTCGATCTGTTCGACCAGCGCCGGGTCCGCGCCGCTCGACCCAACGGGGAGCACGGCGCGATAGGCGGGGTCGTACAGCAGCAGCGCCGCGCGTCGCAGCGAGGTCAGCCGGCACAGCGCCTCGCACACGTGGTCGTAGAACTCGCCCGACTCGATCGCCGAATCCGCCTCGGCCAGCAGCTCGACGAGGACGTCGATCGCCTCGGTGCGCGACGGTGAGCCGGTGGTCTCGATGTATGAGGTCTACCAGGCCCGGGCCGTGCGGTTACGGGGGGACAGGCGTCGCGAACATTGAGGCGGGCGCGCTCGCGACTGGGGCGCTCCCACGGCGCGAGCAGGAAGTTGGGCTCGCGCTCGGCCTCGACGGCTGATTCGGCCTCCGGGTCGCGGGCCTCCCCCCGCGGCGTGGCCGCTGGCCGGTCGGGCGCCATGGAAAGATCAACCTACCCCGTGCAGCCCGAGATCGACATCGGCCCGGTCACGCTGCAGACCTTCGGGATCTGCTTCGCGCTCGCGTTCATCGCCGCCGGAGCGCTGGCCGCGCGCCGCCTGCGTGAGTGGGGCAAGCCGACCGACTGGGCCTACGAGATGACCTTCGCCGCGCTGATCGGCGGCATTGTCGGCGCGCGGCTCAACTTCGTGTTCGAGAACTGGGACGACGTGTCGGGCGACCTCGCCGGGAACATCTTCACCGGCAGCGGGCTGGTGTGGTACGGCGGCGCGATCGGAGGCGCAATTGGCGTCGTGCTGTGGGCGTGGTGGCGGCGCATGCTCGGCCTGAGCCTGCTCGATCTCGCGGCGGCGCCGCTGGCGCTCGGATACGCGATCGGGCGCGTGGGATGCCAGGTCTCGGGCGACGGCGACTACGGCGAGAACTGGGACGGTCCCTGGGCGATGGCCTATCCCAACGGCACCGAGCCGATCGACACGACGGTGCATCCAACGCCGATCTACGAGTCGGTCGCGATGGGGTTTGTCGCGTTCGCGCTGTGGAGGTTGCGCGACCGGTTTGCGCCCGGGGTCCTGTTTGCGATCTATCTCCTGCTCGCGGGGCTAGAGAGATTCCTGGTCGAGTTCGTGCGCCGCAACGACGAGGTGCTCGCCGGCCTCACCCAGGCGCAGCTGATCAGCGCGGCGATGATCGCCGCCGGCGCCGTGTGGCTGGCGGTCAAGGCGCGGCGCGGCGGGCTCGTTCCGGCGCCCGCGTAGCCGGGCGGGGGCCGCCGGTCAGATCCTGCGGCGCAGACACTTCAGCTTGCCGGCGACGTGGCCGACCTTCTTGCGCACCCCCAGAATGGCGAAAGGGCCCGTCGTGGGCCCCTCGCGCCGCTCCCCTGGGAGAGGGAGTGATGTCCTTGCGTCAATCCAGCGAAATACCCCCGCGCCCCTCCCGGAAACGACGCGCCCGATGCTCCTGCCGGAATTTACGGGAACTCGCGGAGAGAACTCTATGCCGAGCGCAGCAGCCCGCCGTCGAGTGGGATCACCGCGCCGGTGAGGTACGAGGCGCGCTCGGAGCACAGGAACGCGACCAGGTCGCCGTGCTCCTCAGGCGTCCCGAGTCGGCCGGCCGGCACGTCCCTGCGCGCGCGTTCCTCGGCCGCCTCGAGCGAGCCGGCGTTGTCCGCCGCGCGCTGCGTCGCGAAGCGACCGGTTGCCACGGTGTTCACTGTGATCCCGTCCGCCGCGACCTCGGCGGCGAGCGTTTTGAACAGCCCGACCGCCGCCATCCGGTTCGCGTTCGACAGCGCCAGACCCGGAATGGGTTCGCGCACCGAGCTCGAGGCGACGTTCGCGATCCGCCCCCAGTGGCGCTCCCGCATCCCGGGGAGCACCTCGTCGACGAGGGTTCGGGGCGCGAGCACGAGCGTGCGGTAGGCGGCTGCCCACTCGTCGGCCGGATGCTCGAGCGCGCGGCCGAGGGGTGGCCCACCCGTGTTCGTGACCAGGATCTCGACCGGGCCTAGCGCCTCGGCGACCTCGGCCGGAAGCCCGGCGAGCCGATCGAGCTCGTTTGCGTCGGCCACGAAAGGAACCACCTCCCCCTCGATCTCGAGCGCCGCCTGCTCGAGCCGCTCGCGCGAGCGAGAGGCGATCGCGACCCGGGCGCCCTCGCGCGCCAGCGAGGCCGCGACACCGCGGCCGATCCCCTGGCTCGCGCCCATCACGAGAGCGGTTCGCCCATCGATCCCGAGGTCCATGGACCCACCCTAGACAGCCGGCCCCCGCGGAGCGCCTTCAGGCGATGGAGGATGGGCGGTGCCGGATTCGAACCAGCGGCCCCGCGCGTGTAAAGCGCGTGCTCTACCAACTGAGCTAACCGCCCGCAACCATTGTTCCAGCGACGGCGCGCGCGCCGTCGCCGCGACCGGGCCCGGGGTCTCTATATTCATGCGGGTTCGGGGGGGACGTACGCTGGTTCTGTTTGCGTCGGTGCATGCCTGAGTCCGATTTGACATCCGAGCCGGCCCCGGGGCCGAACGAGCAACTCGCGAACGAGCGCGAGCTGCTCGTGCGCTACCAGCGCGACCATGACCCCACTGTCCGCGAGGAACTCGTTCAGCGGTTCATGCCGCTCGCGCGGCGGCTCGCCGCCCGCTATCGCGGCGACCGCGAGCCGCTCGAGGACCTCGTGCAGGTGGCGAGCCTGGGGCTCGTGAAGGCGCTCGACCGCTTCGACCCGGACCGCGGCGTGGCCTTCTCGAGCTACGCCGTACCGACGATCCTCGGTGAGCTGAAGCGCCACTTCCGTGACCGCGGCTGGTCCGTCCGCGTCCCGCGCGACTTGCAGGAACGGATCGCCCGTGTGGAGCGGGCGATCGCCGAGCTCCCCGGCCAACTCGGGCGGGCGCCGTCAGTGAACGAGATTGCCGATCGGTTGGAGATCGACCCGGAGGAGGTACTTGAGGCGATGGAGGCGGGCCAGGCGCACCACGCGATGTCGCTCGATGCGCAGGCCCAGACGGAGGATGGCGAGGGCATCCCGCTCACCGAACGGCTCGGCGGAAGCGATCCTGGGTTCACCGCGGTCGAGTATGGCGCCACGATCACCGACGTCCTCGACACACTCTCGGAGCGCGACCGGATCGTGCTGAACTTGCGCTTCATCGAGGACATGACGCAGACGGAGATTGCCGAGCGGGTCGGCGTCTCCCAGATGCACGTGTCGCGCATCCTCCGCTCCGCCGTGCAGCAGCTGCGTGGCGAGGTGGAGAAGGCTCAGGAGTAGCGGCTACTGGTCGATCGCGACGAGCAGGTACTCGGCCGGCGCGCCGGACCCCGCCGAGGCCTGCTCCACGGTGATCTCGCTCGCAAGCTTGCGAAGCGAGGTCCCGCCCGGGAGCTCCAGCCCCTTGATGATGCGCTCTGATCCGCCCGGCACCAGTGGCCCCACGCGCACGTCGAGCCTGCCGTCGCCGTCGACGATCTCGATCCCGACCGTCCCGTTGCGGAAGTCCGCGGCGTCGTGGGCTGACACCGCGTCGCCGATCAGAACGGTGTCCGAGAGCCGGTCGATCGAGAAGTCGGCCCGCGCGGCGAGGGCGCTGATCACGCGGGCGAGCACCGGACGCACCATCGTTCCCGACGCGATCGACATCGCGGTTCCCTTCGTGACTTCGGGGTCCGCCCGTTCCTCCTTGGGCGCCGGTCGTCCCTCCGGCGCTACCTCCATGACCATCCGAACCTCGGTGCCGTCGGCGCCGCCGCGGATCTCGAACCCGTCCGAGAGCGTGGCGATCAACGGGAGGCCGAGCCTGAGGCCCGGGTCATCGGGATCCGCGGGACGCGGCTTGAACCCCGACCCCCAATCGCGGACCGTGACCTCGATCCCGTCCCCGTGGGGCCGTGCGCCGACCTCGATGGGGCCCGGTGCGTCGTCGGAGTACGCGTGGACCACGGCGTTCATGCACGCCTCGGTGACGATCGTCTTCAGGTCCGCGACGGAGTCCGGACCGAAGCCGATGGCTTCGGCGTAGCCGGCGAGTGCCTGCCGGATAACCGCGAGGTTGCCCGGCCTTGCGCCGACGGTCAGACTGAGGCTCTGTTCGTTCACTCCTCGGACGGGCTTCCTTGCGCGGCCTCAATCGCCGCCGCCCGCGTCTGGTGGACCGGGAGGGTGGAGTCGAGCCCCGTGACCTCGAGCACGCGAGCCACGGGCTGGGCACCCTCGTAGAGCGCGACCGCGAATCCAAGCCCGGCGTCCCGAGCGCTGCGACGCGCATCCAGCACTGCGCCCAGGATCGACGAGTCGATGAACGCGGCTCCCGAGAAATCGACCACGATCGGCGTTCGATCGCCGATCGCGCTCAGGAGCCGTTCGCGAAGGTCGGGTGCGGTATTGAGGTCGTGCTCTCCACTGAAGGTGATCACGGTGACCCCTGGATCCGCGCGCTCCGTCGCGATTTCCCCTGGTCCCATTCAGCGAGAATACCCTGGCCGCCGGGGTTCGCAAACCCGACAACCGTCGGGGTGCTTGCGCCCATACTGCGAGGGGGCTATCGTCCGTCAGTCCAGCGAGCGGGCTTGTCGACAGGGGGCAGCGTGCGGACAGGAGTGGAAAACAGACTGTTGCCGGAGGGGGTCGGGTTGGCGCCCGAGCGTCGCCTGGCCGCGCAGCACGCAGCGGTCCGCGCGCTCGCCGATTCCGGCACTCTCGACGAGGCGGTGCCGAAGCTCCTCCAGGCCGTTGGCGAGGGCCTCGAGTGGGACTTCGGCGCACTGTGGATGCCCAACGGCGACGGTGCGAACCCCGTGCTGCGCTGCGTTCAGACGTGGTCGTCCACCCCCGGTTCGGGCCCGTTCGAGCTCGTCAGCAAGCGCAGGCGGCTTGCCCCCGGAACCGGCCTGCCGGGTCGGGTGTGGGACTCGGCCGCGCCGGCGTGGATCACCGACGTCACGGCGGATCCGAGCTTCACTCGCACGGAGGCCGCGAAGGAGGGCGGCCTGCACAGCGGCTTTGCGTTTCCGGTCGTGGGCGGGGAGACGGTTCTCGGAGTGCTCGAGTTCTTCACCCGCGACATGCGTGCCGTGGACGAGGGCCTGCTCGCCGACTTCGCGGCGTTCGGGTTCCTGATGGGCCAGTTCATCGAGCGCGACCTCGTCCAGCAGGAGCTGCAGCGCTCGCACGATCAGCTAGAGGGGATCCTGCGCAGCGTGCCGGCCGGGATCATGGTGCTCGACCGCAACGCGACGATCGTGTTCGCCAACGAGACGGCGGCGCGCATCGCCGGATTGCGCGACGTCGAGGATCTGATCGGAGAGCGCGCGGACGACATGCTCGCCGATTGGGAGACCTACGACGAGCGGGGCGAGCCCGTCCCGGACGAGGAGCTGCCCGGGCTCAAGGCGGTCCGCGGAGTCGAAGCGCCCGCGGTCGTGTTGCGCAGAGGCGGCGCCTCCAGGGGACGCACGCCGTGGCTGATCGCCAGAGCGACCGCGGTCCCGGACGGTCGGGGCGGTTTCCTAGCCGTGAGCGTGTTCGAGGAGATCACCGAGATCAAGCGGACCGAGGAGGCGCTGCGAGAAAGCGAGGCCCGCCACCGTTCGATTTCGCGCACGCTGCAGCACGGCCTCGCGCCGCCGCTCGCGCCGGAGGTTCCCGGGATGCAGGTGGCAGTGCGATTCCGGGCGCTGGGAGAGTCGAGCGAGATCGGGGGTGACTTCTACGACCTCTTCCAGACCGGCGAGCGCCGCTGGGGCCTGTTGATCGGCGACGTCTCCGGCAAGGGTGTCGAGGCCGCGGCGATCGCCGCGGTCGCCCGGCACACCGTCCGCACGACCGCGCTGCACGACGACGACCCGGAGCACGTGCTCGCGATACTGAACGAGGCGGTGGGCCGCCAGTTCTCGGCGTCGCGCTTCTGCACGGCGGTGTACGCGACCATCGAGCTCGGCGAGCTCTGGTTGCGGCTGCGGATCAGCTCCGCGGGCCATCCCTCGCCGTTGCTGCTCCGGAATCACGGAGGCGTTGTCGAGGTGGGAAGCCGTGGGCCGCTGCTCGCCGGCTTCCAGAATGCTCGCTACGAGGCCGAGCACGCGCACCTTGCGTCGGGCGACGCCCTCGTTCTCTACACCGACGGCGTGGTCGAGGCGGGAGAGCGCGCGGGACCCGATTCCTCGGACGGGCTCGACGGCGCGCGGCTCGCGGGTCTGCTCGGCACGTGCGTGGGCCTCGACGCCGAGCGGATCGCGACACGAATCGAGGAGGCTGTCGTCAAGGCAGAGCGGGGAGACCCACGCGACGACGCCGCGGCCCTCGTGCTCAGATTGCCCTAGGTTCTTGGTTTAAACGCGGATTCGGTGGGTAGAACGTACGTGGAGCAAACCCCGCTCCCCCCTGTACCAGCAACGGACCCGGTGGTCGTCCCCCGGGTCCGTTGTGTTGTTGGTCGCCTTTTTGGTCCTAAGATCCGGCTCGTGGCGCGAATCGAGCAGTACAGCTTCGGCCGGGTCGTCGTCGACGGTGAGCAGCATTCGCGGGACGTGATCGTGCTCCCCGATCGGGTGGTCGGCGACTGGTGGCGGCGCGACGGGCACTCGCTCGTGATCGAGGACCTCGCCGACGTGCTCGACGAGCTACCCGAGCGGCTGATCGTGGGCTGCGGGGCGAATGCGCGGCTGCGGCCGCATCCGTCCGTCATCGACGCCCTCGCGGCGCGCGGGGTAGACGTCGAGGCGATGCCGACGGACGAAGCGGTGCGGCGCTACGAGGAGTCGAACCCGGCCCGCACGGCCGCGGCCCTCCACCTCACCTGCTGATCCGGCCCGGCGGGCGGCGTCCCAACCCAAATGGCGAGTCCCACGATCGGCCTGCTGGGGGACGTGATGCTCGGCCGCTCTGTGGCCGACGCCCTTGGCAAGGTCGCCCCGGAGGACGTTTGGGCTCCCGCGGTGCGCGAGATCGCCGCGTCGTGCGACGCGGTGATCTGCAACCTCGAGTGCTGCATCTCGGAGCGCGGCCGGCGCACCGAGCGCATCCCGGGGAAGCCGTTCTTCTTCCGCGGCCCCCCGAAGGCGATCGGGTCGCTCGAGGCGATCGGCGTGCGCGCGGTTGGCCTCGCGAACAACCACGCCCTCGACTACGAGGTCGAGGCGCTCGCCGACACGTTGGAGCGCCTGCGGGCCGCGGGGATCGCGTTCGCGGGTGCCGGGGTGGACGTGGAAGAAGGGCGTCGTGGGATCGTCGTCGACGCCGCTGGCCGCCGCATCGGAATGGTCGCGGTGTCCGATCACCCGGAGGAGTTCGCCGCGGCGCCGGACACGCCCGGGATCGCCTACGCCGACCTCAGGCGGGGGATCCCCGCGTGGCTCGAGGCCGAGCTCGGGCGCGTTCGCGCCGAATGCGACCTGCTGGTCGCATTTCCCCATTGGGGCTTCAACATGACGTCCGAGCCAGCCGCGTGGCAGCGTGACGCGGGGCGGGCGCTCCAGGACGCAGGAGCGGACCTCGTGGCCGGCCACTCCGCCCACGTCTTTCACGGGCTCGGTTGGACCGCTCGGGGCCCGCTCGTGTTCGATCTCGGCGATGCCCTCGACGATTACAGGGTCGACTCGGAGCTGCGAAACGATCTCGGCGTGATGGCGTTGTGGCGACCGGGCGCGGAACTTGAGCTCGAGCTGGTCGGGCTCGCGCTCGACTTCTGCCACACGCGCCTCGCCGAGGGCGCGGAGGCGGAATGGATCGCCGCGCGACTCGAGCGGGCCTGCGCCGAGCTGGGGACCACCGTCGCGCGCAGCGGCGAGCAGCGGTTCGTGATCGCGCCGGAATGAACCGGCGCGCCCGGGTCGCCGCCGCGCTCGTCACGGCCGCCGTCCACGTGGCGCTCCTGGCGCCGCTCGCGGACGGGTACTCGGTGATCGTCGGGCCCGTGTTCCAACCCCAGGCGGAGGCGATCCTGGATGGAGCGCTTCCCTACGAGGAGCGCGGATTCGAGTACCCGCCGCTCGCGCTCCCGCTCCTGCTCGCCCCCGGGCTCGTGTCCGACGGCGTGGCCACCTACGTCGAGGCGTTCTCGTGGGAGATGATCGGCTTCGACCTCGCGATCGTCGCCCTGCTCGCGCTCGGCCTGCGCGCAGCGTCGACCCGTGTGGCGAGCGGCGCTCGTCTGCTACAGCGCGGGCGTCTTCGTGCTCAGCGGCGCCCTGGCGCCGGACTCCGCGCTCGACGCGTCGCTTCCGCTGGGGCGCTTCGACCTCGTTCCCGCCGCGCTCGTGCTCGCCGCGCTTCTCGCCCGCGAGGCCGGACGCTCGGCCACCTGGTCAGCGCTGTTGTCGATCGGCGCAGCGGTGAAGGCGTATCCGCTGCTGCTCTTCCCGGTGCTCGTCCGCGGCGAGCGCTCGCCCCGCCGCGTCGCGCTCGCGGCGATCGTCCCGCTCGCTGTGGCCGCGGT
Source organism: uncultured Thermoleophilia bacterium (assembly GCA_963756745.1). Lineage (GTDB taxonomy): Bacteria > Actinomycetota > Thermoleophilia > Solirubrobacterales > 70-9 > DASPWW01. Next base: position 66,883 of record CAVWOU010000011.1, on the reverse strand, counting down.
CGTCGTGCTCGCGACCGGGGATCGCTTCGGCTCGGCGATCTCGTACCAGTCCGATCGCGATCTTCAGATCGAGACCGTCGCGGCGACGCCGCTGCTCGTCGCCCACCTCCTCGGCGGCGGTGCCGGGATCACCGTGGGCGGCGGGAGCTTCAACATCGAAGCTTCCGGGGCCGATGCCGCGCGGGCGATCAGCGTCGTCCTGCTGCTCGCCGGCTACGCGCTCGTAGTGTGGCTCGCGTGGCGCTCGAAGGCGCCGCCGATGCACGCGGCGGCGGCGGTGATCGCGGTCGCGATCGTGTTCGCGCCGGTGCTCTCGCCCCAGTTCCTGTTGTGGTTGCTTCCGATCTCGGCTGCCGCGTATGGGCTGCGTGCGCCGAACCTCGTGCTCCTGGCGTCGATCGTCCTGACCCAGGTCGTCCTCTCCGAGTACCGCCAGCTCGCCGAGCTCGACGCCGGCTTCATCGTCCCGCTGGCGATCCGCAACGCGCTGCTTCTCGCGTACCTCGCCATGGTCCTGTATCCGATGGCGGCCGCTACCGGGCGATCCGGGTATCCAGCTGCCCCAGCGTGGGCGACGCGATCGAGATCTCGTCGCCCGGCTTGAGCACCACATGCGCGGCTTCCGCAAGCTGCCGACACCCCCGGGCGTGCCCGTGGCAACGATGTCCCCGGCTCGAGCGTCATCAATTGCGAGAGGCGGGAGTTCCGGGACTCCGAACACCAGCTCCTGGGTCGAGGCCTCCTCATCGACCAGGCGCCCGTCGCGGAGCACCCCGGCGCGGTCCCAGCGCTCCGACCGGTAGCTGACGATCCGCATCGCGCGGCCAGCCTACCCACCGCCGCTAACCTAGAATCCCCTCCGCGAGCCGAGCGCTCGCCACATACGGGGGCGTAGCTCAGTTGGTTTAGAGCGCCGGCCTGTCACGCCGGAGGCCGCGGGTTCGAGTCCCGTCGCTCCCGCTCCTCGAATCGCCTGCAGCCACGCCGTAATCCTGTCGCTGGCGCGGGTCGCTCATTTGCGCTCCGACTCCACTACAACGCCACTACTAGTCGTCCAGACCCCCCATGGTCACTTGATGATCCAAGGGACCGGCGGCGGCTCGCGCATCATCCGGGCAACGTCGAGTCGACGCAGGTTGGCGCTGGCGTGGAGCCAAGACCAACACTCGGGGCACGTCAGCACGCCGACCTCATCCCGATAGGCAACCGGGCCGAAGCCATCGCCCAGCAGCTCGGCGCCGCAGTCGCAGCGCAGGCGGCCGCTCATCCGCCGCCCCCGCTCTCCGCCATCCGCAGCGGTGAGCCCCGTCAGGCGACGACATTGGAGCAACAGGTGTTAGAAATGCCTTGGCCACCACTCGCAAGGAGGATAACGATGGCGACGACATCTCTGGGGCAGCTCCGCGAGCAGGTACACGGAGAGACCTTGACCGCGGAGGACCCCGGGTACGAGGAGGCCCGCAGGGTCTACAACGCGATGATCGACCGGCGACCGCGCGTCATCGTCAGGTGCGCCGGCACCGAAGATGTGGTTGCGGCAGTGAATCTCGCCCGAGAGAGCCAGCTCGACCTGGCGGTGCGTGGGGGTTCGCACAGCGTCCCCGGCTTTGGCACCGCCGACGACGCCGTCGTGATCGACTTATCTCGGATGCAAGCGGTTGAGGTTGATCCCGAGACGAAAAAGGCGCGGGCTCAGGGCGGCGCAACTTGGGGAGTGTTCAACGATGCGACCCACGCTCACGGCTTGGCCACCACCGGCGGCATCATCTCCACCACCGGCATCGGAGGGCTCACGCTCGGCGGCGGGATCGGCTACCTCAGTCGCGGCTTTGGCCTTTCCTGCGACAACCTGCTCTCGGCCGAGGTCGTCACCGCCGACGGCAAGATCCTGACCGTCAGCGAGCGGGCGAACGAGGACCTGTTTTGGGCCCTTCGCGGGGGCGGTGGCAACTTCGGCGTCGTCACCTCGTTCGAGTATCAGTTGCACCCGGTCCGGGAGATCTACGGCGGCCCGATGCTCTACGAGGTGGGTGACGCCGCCGGTGTGCTGAGGTTCTACCGCGACTTCATCCAGGACGCGCCGGAGCAGCTCGGGGGCTTCCCGGCCTGGCAGATCGCCCCGCCGCTGCCGTTCATCCCCGAAGACCGGCATGGCGACACCTTCCTCCTCTTCGTGGCGTGCTGGGCGGGGCCGATCGAGGAGGGCGAGGCGGCCCTCAAGCCTTTCCACGAGGTGGCGCCCGTCGTCGCCGAGCACGTGGGGCCGATGCCCTACCCGGCGCTCAACAGCGCGTTTGATGACCTTGTCCCGCCCGGCCTGCAGAACTACTGGAAGGCGAACTTCGTGAAGGAGCTCACAGACGAGGCCATCGATGCGCATCTCGAGTACGGGCCGAAGGTGCCGGTCGTCAACTCGACAGTGCATATCTACCCCATCAACGGGGCTTGCCACCGGGTCGCGCCCGACGAGACGGCCTTCACGTACCGGGACGCGACGTTCGCCACGGTGATCGCAGGCGTGTGGCCTGACGCGGCGGACAACGAGGGCAACATCGCGTGGGTGCGCGAGTTCTACGAGGCCACCGCGCCTTACTCGGAGGAGGGCGGCTACATCAACTTCATGGCGGACGACGACCAGGACAGGATCAGGGTGAACTACAGGGAAAACTACGACCCCCTAGTCGACGTCAAGCGGAAGTACGACCCAGACAACCTCTTTCACCTCAACCAGAACATCAGGCCGTAGGCCTTCTGCTCGATGAACTCGGGGTGAACGTACGATTCTCCAGCGTCACAACGACGACGTCGAGGGTCACGCTCATCTGCGTTCGCCTACGCGTTATCTGTTTGCACCCATCCCCGTTGGCTAGGGCAGAGGGGCGGCGGCGCGAGCTAAGGCTCGAGCCGCTCCCGCAACGGTCTACGGGTCAATGCTGAGCGTGTATTACTCCCGCAGCCCGGCGGCTTCGAAGGCCTTCTTCCGCTCGGTGAAGGTCTGCAGGCGGATGAGCTTTCCCTTCACCCGCAAGACGGTCGAGACCCACCTCGGTCGCGTGTACCGCAAGCTCGACATATCCGGTCGCGGGAAACTTGCCCATGCCCTTGATGAGCCATCGTCCTGATCCCTCGGTGCGCCGCGCCGGGCCCGACGACGCGGACGTCGTCGGCCGGCTGCTGCACGATTTCAACACCGAGTTCGAGGACATCACGCCCGGGCCGACCGCGCTCGCCGAGCGCTTTCGGGAGCTGCTCGCCGCGGGCGAGATCACCGTGCTGCTCGTCGAACGCGGGCGATCCGAGCCGAAGGGCCTCGCGGTGATGCGCTTCTATCCCTCGATCTGGACGCGGGGGCTCGAGTGCCACCTGGCGGAGCTGTACGTGATCCCGGACCGCCGCGGGGAGGGGCTCGGGCGCGCACTGATGGAGGAGGCGATCGAGCTCGCGCGCCGCGAGGGCGCTGACTATGTCGACCTCGGGACCTCTGAGGACGACGTCGCCGCTCGCGCCCTGTACGAGAGCCTTGGGTTCACCAACCGCGAGCGCCTGCCCGACGGCCCGACGATGTACGTCTACGAGCGGGAACTGTAGTACTCAGGCGTACGTTACCTTGGGCTCGCGCCAGCGGCGCTCGAAGGGGAGACGCCACTTGCGGGGCGCGATCAGCTCGTGGATCGCTTCGGGCCCCCACGAGCCGGTGGGGTAGGGGAGCACCTCGGGCGGGTTCTCGAGCAGCGGCGCGGAGACGGTCCACAGGCGCTCGATTCCGGCGGCGCCGGTGAACAGCGTGCGATCGCCGTACATCGCGTCCCGGATCAGGCGCTCGTAGGCCTGCAGGGTGTCGGCCTCGCGCTCGACCTCGAACAGCGAGAACTGCATGCTGAGCTTGTCGAGCATCATCATCGGCCCGGGGCGCTTCCCGTAGAAGGAGAGCGAGAGGCGGGAGGACTCGTCGAGGTCGAACGTGAGGTGGTCGGGGCCGTACCGGCCGACGCCCGAACCGTCCGGAAACATGCTCTGCGGGGGCTCGCGAAACGCAATCGAGATGATCCGCGCGCTCTCGGCCATCCGCTTGCCGGTGCGCAGGTAGAACGGAACGCCGGCCCAGCGCCAGTTGTCGACGCGGCACTCGAGCGCCACGAACGTCTCGGTCTGCGAGTTCGGATCGACGCCCGGGTGCGAGCGGTAGCCCTCGTACTGCCCCCGCACGACCTTGTTGACGTCTATGGATCGCAGCGAGCGGAACACCTTGTTCTTCTCCTCGCTGATCGGCCCGGGGGCCAGCGCAGTCGGCGGCTCCATCGCGACGAACGCCAGCACCTGGAGCAGATGGGTGACGACCATGTCGCGGTAGGCGCCCGTTTCCTCGTAGAACTCGATGCGCGTGCCGACGTCGTGCCGTCTCCGGGACGTCGACCTGGATGTGGTCGATGTGGTTGCGGTTCCAGATCGGCTCGAAGAGGCCGTTCGCGAACCGCAGCGCGAGGATGTTCTGGGCCGCCTCCTTGCCCAGGAAGTGGTCGATGCGGAATATCTGGTCCTCGTCGAAGACCTCGTGGATCGCGTTGTTGAGCTCCACGGCGCTCGCGAGGTCGATACCGAACGGTTTCTCCATGATCACCCGTGCGCGTTCGGCGAGCCCGGCTTCTCCGATCTCCCGGATTACGTCGATTGCCGCGTGGGGCGGAACGCTCAGGTGGTAGAGGCGGCGAGGCTCGCCGCCCAGCTGTTCCTCGGCGCGCGCGACCGCGGCGGCGAGCCCCTCGGGGCCCGCGCTCCGGTCGACGTAGCTGAGGCGCGCCGCGAACGCTTCCAGCTCGTCGGGGCTGACGGGGCGACGCGCGAGCTCTCCGCAATTCTGCATCGCGAACTGACGGAACTCCTGGTCGTCTATGTGCTCGAGCGAGGTGCCGACGACCGCGAAGTCGGAGATCAGCCGCGTCTGGGAGAGATGGAGCATGCCGGGCAGGAGCTTTCGCCTGGCGAGGTCACCGGTGGCGCCGAACAGGACGATGACGTGCGGATCGATCGGAGGCAGAACCTCGGGAGCAACATCGCGTGGTCCGTTCGTCGATGCCATCCGGGCCACCGTATCGGAGCGGCCCACCTCTTCGTTACCGGCTCGTTACTCGAACCGCTACTCCCCGCCCGCGGGCGGAGGGGCCGTCGGGTCGCCGCCGTCCTCGCCGGGCGCCTCGCGCGCGATGTAGTCCTCCGCGAGCAGCAGGTTCTCGCCGGCGCGCTCGACGACGTTGAGCATGTCGGTCATCAGCGAGACCTCCTCGACCTGCTCCTTGACGAACCACTGCATGAACTGCTCCGCCTTGTAGTCGCCGGCGTCGCGTGCGAGCTTGAACAGGTCGTTGATCTCCTGGCCCACGCGCTGCTCCTGCTCGAGCGCCATCCGAACCGGGGCGACGGGATCCTCGAACCGGGTCTGCTGCGCGGCGATGTCGGGAATCCGCACCTCCTCGTCGACGTCGATCAGGTACTGGACCATCATCATCGCGTGGGTCCGCTCTTCGACCGCCTGGCGGTAGAAGAACTGGGCGAGCCGGGGGAGCGTCTCGGTGTCGTAATAGACCGCGGCGCCGATGTACTGCTGGTGAGCGGCGAACTCGTTCGCGATCTGCTCGTTGAGCGCGTCCGGGAAGGACTGGTCTGCCATCGGCCGGAAGCCTACTTCCCCTGCTCCGCCCAGCGGAACCCGGTGTCGCTCGGCACCGGGTCCATCGGGCTCGTCGCCAGCCCGTCGGGCACGGAGGGATCGTTGTAGCCCGAAGGGGCGACGTCGTTCGGCGTGTCGGGATGGAACAGCGAGGCGAGATACTGGATCTGACCGCGGCCGGGGCCGATCTCGCCCTGACCACCGCCGTAGATCGCGATCCCTTCGCGCTCGCAGTAGTCGTAGATCGAGAGCAGCTCGCGCAGCGAGCCGAACCGAGACGGCTTCGAGTTGATCGCCTTCCTCGCTAGCTCCTCGACGTCCGCGAGCGAGTGAAGCGGCGCGTCCCATGTGATCCGATCGGCGTGGGGCTCGAGCACGGGACGGGTCTCGTCGTTGAGGTCGGGGTCCTCGAGGTACGCGTCCGGGAACGCCTCGGCGACGCGGCGGTAGAGCTCCGGGTCGGTCTCGACGTCGACCGGCGTGCCCTTGTAGAGACCCTTGAGGTCGAGGACGTCGACGCTCGCGATCTCCTTCAGCTCGGCGATCAGCTCGTTGTCCCAGTCGTTCTCGGGGTCGAGCTTGAAGCGAAGAGTCGGGTACTTCGCGAGCCGCTTGCGGACCGGCTCGGTTGTCGAGGGCGGCGCGTCCTCCCCGATCCCGCCGAGCCTGGTCGAGCATACGAAGGTGAGCGGCTTCGGCTCGCGGCCGAGCGCCGCGTGCAGCGGGACGCCGCCCTGGCGCAGCGCGAGGTCGAGCGCCGCCGACTCGTACGCCCAGCGGCGGTAGTGGCGCGAGGGCTCACGCTCGGGCGGCGCCCCGGGGAACAGGTCGAGCTCGCCGAGCAGCCCGCACAGCTCGCCCAGGGTGCCGGGCCCTGCCAGGTCGAGCACTGGGCCGGCGTCGCGGTGCGCAATGTGGTCGAGCACGTCGTAGACGACGTCCTCTCCGAGGCCCTCGTGGCCGTCGCCGCGCAGGTGGATGATCGTCGAGGGACGCGTGAACTCGCCGTACTCGCGGTCCTGGTCCTCGAGCTCGTACGAGGAGATCGAGATCGGGAGCTCGGCGAGGCGCTCGAACGTGCTCACCGACGGAAGGCTATTGATCCCGGGCGTTCGGCTCAGGGAACGGGGACGACGAGCACGGGGCGCTCGGCTAGGTGCAGCAGCTTGTAGGGCGTCGAGCCGAGGAGCACGGCTTTGATCGGGTTCTCGCCATATGTGCCGACCACGATCGCCCGCGCGTCGTGCTCCTCCGCGACGGTGACCAGAGCGTCGACGGGGCGTTCGGGCACCAGCGCGACCTTGGCCTTCACCCCGGCGTCCTGGGCGCGCTTCAGCCCGCGCGCGGTCGCCTTGTCGCCCATCTGCTTCACCGCTTCGCGGTGGGCCGCGTGCTCCTCGCCGATTCCCCCGGGCTCGTACCCGAACGTGATCAGCAGCTCCTCGCCGAGCTGCTTCGCCAGCTCGATAGCCTGATCGAGCGCGGAGTGGGCGCAGTCCGATCCGTCGTAGCCGACTACGATCACGGCGCGTGGCTCACGATCCGCCGGCCGTAGCAGGCGCCTTGGCCCGCCCGGCGGTCTCGTCCGCGATCTCCTGATCCACCGACTCGAACCCGCGCCGCTGGAAGAACGGCTTCCCGCTGCTGCTGAAGCGCCATATGACCATCAGGATCAGCCCGATCACGGTCCACGCGACCGCGATCGCGAGCGGCACCCCGACGCCGAAGACCTCGGTCCCGCTGTACGACGCCTTCGGATCGGCGAGGTCACGCGCGGACTCGAACAGCAGATAGCCGAGCCCGACGGCGCCGACCAGCGGCGCGACCCCGATGAAGAGGAAGTTCTTCACCGAGCGCGTCAGCTCGTGGCGCCAGTAGATCACGCACGCGATCCCGGTCAGGGCGTAGTAGAAGGCGATCATCAGCGACAGCGCCGAGAGCGAGTCGAAGAGGAAGTTGTCGGAGACGATCGCCGCGCCCACGTACCACACCGTCGCCACCACCCCGATCACGATCGTCGAGAAGTCGGGCGTCAGGAAACGGGGATGGATGCGGGCGAAGATGCGGGGGAACGCGCCCTGGGTCGCCATCGAGAGCGAGGTGCGCGAGGCGGGGAGGATCGTGGTCTGCGTGGAGGCGATTCCGGAGGTGATGATCGCCAGGGCGACGAGGAAGGAGAGCGGGCCGAGCACGTCGTCGGCGACGTTGCCAAGGATGTTGGAGTTGTCGTCGAAGTTCTGCAGCTTGTCCACCCCGGCGATCCCGAGCATCACCACCGCGACCCCGACGTAGACGGCGAGCAGGATCAGCACGCTGACGACGCCGGCCATGCCGGCCGCCCGTGAGCCGTCCTCGGTCTCCTCGGTGAGGTTGACCGCGCTCTCCCACCCCCAGTAGATGAACACCCCTACCAGCAACGCCGATAGCAGCCCCGAGTAACTGGGCGCGTCGAACGGGTTCAGCCACGAGAGCGAGACGGGGATCGAGGTGTCGGGCGCCCCGCCGAAGATCAGCTGGATCGCGCCGACGACGACGAGCAGGACGAGCGCGCCAACCTGGGCCAGGACCATGACGCGCTGCACGCGGGCGGACAGCTCCGTCCCGATCACGCAGATCGTGGTCATCACGATGATGATCACGATCGCGAGGATCACGACCGCCTCGCGCGAGTTCTTCAGCGTCTCGAGGTCGAGGAGGCGGTAGATGTAGAACGCCGACACGTCCGCCAGCGAGCCGACCACCAGCACGCCGGTGGTGAAGATCGCCCACCCCCCGATCCACCCGAACCACGGCCCCATCCCGCGGGTCACCCACGAGAACGTGGTGCCGCAGTCCTGGTCGGCGCGGTTCATGTAGTAGAAGGCCGCGGCGATGAAGAACATCGGCACGAACGCGAGCAGCAGCGAGCCGGGCGCTACGACGCCGACTGCGACCACGATCGTGCCGATCACCGCCGCGAGGGAGTACGCGGGCGCGGTCGAGTCGACCCCGATCGCGAGCCCGTCGGCGAACCCGATCGCGTCCTTCTCCAGGCCCTTGTCGCCGGTGTCGCCGGCGGCTGCATCGGACGCGATCGCTGCGCTTTCCACCCGGTACCTCTCCCAGTCGCCTGCGGCGGTCTCCTCACCGGCGCGAAACGGACTCTATATATAAAGCCACCGATGCAGCAGCTCACGTTCATCGAGAAGGGGAAGCTCGAATGGCGCGACGCGGACGATCCCCACATCGAGGGCGACGGCGAGGCGATCGTGCGCCCCGTCGCGGTCGCGACGTGCGACATCGACCTCGGGATCGTGCGAGGCGCGACCCCGCTCGAGGGGCCGTTCGCGTTCGGCCACGAGTGCGTCGCCGAGGTCACAGACGTCGGAGACGGCGTCACGACCGTCGAGCCGGGCGCCCTCGTCAGCGTCCCGTTCCAGATCTCGTGCGGGGAGTGCGCGCGGTGCCGCCGCGGGCAGACCGGTAACTGCGAGTCCGTTCCGTACAACTCGGTGTACGGGCTGCCGCTCGGCCCCGAGTACGGCGGCTTCCTCTCAGATGCCGTGCGGGTCCCGTACGCCGACGCGATGCTGTTCGGTGTCCCCGACGGCGTGTCCCCGGCGTCCGTCGCGAGCCTGTCGGACAACATCGTCGACGCGTGGCGGACCGTCGCGCCTCAACTCGAGGCGGAGCCCGGCGCCCGGGTGCTGATCTGCGGCGGAGCCGGCTCGATCCCGCTCTATGCGACCGAGATCGCGACCGCATTGGGGGCCGAGCGGGTGGACTTCGCCGGCGGGCGGCCCCGGGACCGCGAGCTCGCGGAGCGACTGGGTGCGACGCTCGTCGACGAGGAGTTCCCGGAGCGTCTCGGGCCGTACCCGATCACGGTCGACGCGAGCGCCGACGTGGCGGGCCTCGCGTGCGCGCTGCGCTCGACCGAGCCCGACGGAACCTGTACGAGCATCGGGATCTACTTCGAGCCGGAGACTCCCGTCCCGCTGCTGGAGATGTTCACGAAAGGAGTGAACTTCTACACCGGCGTTCCGCACGCGCGGACCGTGATGCCGAGCGTGATGGAGCTGGTGGCGGACGGCCGCTTTCACCCCGAGCGCGTGACCGTGGAGACCGCGGCGTGGGATGAGGCCGCGGACGCCGTGGCCGGCCACGACGGGAAGCTCGTCGTCAGCCGCGAGTGACGCGAACCGCGCGATCTGCTTGCAGATCGCGCGCTATGTGAGGGCGCGGCGTGCGAGCGCCGCGTAGGCCTCGATCCCGGCGGCGAGGTCGTCTTCGGTGGTGTCCTCCTCGCGGGAGTGACTGATTCCCCCGATCGACGCGCAGAAGATCATCTCGGCGGGCACGACCCGCGCCATCTCGGCGGCGTCGTGCAGAGCCCCGCTCTCCAGCACGCGGTCGGACCCGACCACCTCGCGGCACGACTCGCGCGCGGCATCCACGAGCCGAGGGTCGAAGGGGATCGGGTCGATCCTCCACATGACCTCGGAGTGGGCCTCGCAACCGCGTGCCGCCGCCGCCTGCTCCACGGCCTCCCGAGCCGCCTCGAGCGAGCGAGCGAGCGCCTCGGGGTCCGGGTTGCGCAAGTCGACCGTAAGCCGGGCGACGCCCACGACGGCGGTCGGGATCCCGGGCTCGAGCGCCAGCGCACCCGTGGTGGCGACCCCACCCTCGGTGGCGGGGAGCTGCTCGATCCGCAGCGCCGCGTCCGCCGCCGCTAGACCCGCGTCGCGGCGGCGATCCATCGGCGTCGTCCCCGCGTGCGAGGCCTGGCCCCTGATCGTGAAACGGTGCCGCTCCACGCCCACGCATCCGGACACGGCCGCGATCGCCGGGCCCTCGGCCTCGAGCACCGGTCCCTGCTCGATGTGCAGCTCGATGTAGGCGCCGAGGCGCTCGCGCCGCGCCGCCGCGTCGGGCGCGCGCGCCAGCTCGACCCCGTTCGCGGCGAGCACGGACTCGATCCGGTCGCCGTCCGCGTCGCGCAGGTCCGCGAGCTCGGCCGGGTCGAGCGTCCCCGCGACCGCCGAGCTCCCGAACAGGCTGCGGCCGAACCGGGCGCCCTCCTCGTCGGCCCAGTCGACGAGCGCGAGCGCGCGCGGGGGGCGCCGCCCGACCCTCGCCCACGCGCGCAGCACCCCGACCGCGGCCATCACCCCGAGTGCGCCGTCGAGCCACCCTCCCGACGGCACCGAGTCGACGTGCGAGCCGAGGGCCAGCGCCGGAGTGGCGTCGCCGTCCATGTACGCCCACAGGTTCCCCGCCTCGTCGCGCTCGGGCTCGAGCTCGATCTCGACCAGCAGCTCTGTCAGGAAGTCCCGCGCGACGCGCCACTCCTCGCCCCAGCACACCCTTCGCGCGCCGTCTGGCCCGCCCGTCAGCCGGTCGAGCTCCCGCAGATCGGCGATCACGCGGCGGGCGTCTACTCGCGGCGCCGGCTCGCTCACGTGCCGAGCCGATTCCGGCGCAGTGGTTGCGCCAGACATCGGGCCCCGCCGCCTCCGAGCATGAACATCGACAGGTCGGGGTCGAGGACGGTGATGCCGCGGGCGCGCAGTCCGTGGTTCAGCTCCGCGCCGGCCCCCGCCAGCACCCGCTCGTCTCCGAGCGAGATCGCGTTGCCGCCGAGCCGCAAGGCCTCCTCGGCGGTGAACTCGATCAGCTCGAACCCCTTCTCGCGTAGCCAGCCCGCGAAGCTCGACGAAAGCACGTCGACGCACACGGCGGCGAGCCTCGGTGCGAGGATCGCGCACACCGCGTCCATGTGCACGAAGCGGGCCGGGATCGGCTCGACCCGCACCTCCCAGCCGTCCTCGCGCATCCATGTCGCGAGCTGGTTAGCCGCGACGTGCTGGGTCCGCTCCTCCCCAGTCCCGATCAGCATCACGCCGGGCTCGACGATGGCCACGTCGCCACCCTCCAGCGCCCCTGCGGTGATCATGCCGCGCACCGGCACCTCGGTCCGCTCGTAGAACGCGATCACCGCGGCGTACTCCCCGCGCCGCCACCACTGATGAAGCTGGGCGATAACCGCGCCGCGCGGGGTCATCGCGCTGGAGTCGCGTGCGAACACCTGGTAGGGGAGCGCCGGGTCGGGGTCCAAGAAGTGACATCGGACCCCCGCCTGCTCGTACGCGGCAACCATCTCGGCGTGCTGGCTGCGGGCGGCCTCGGCGTCGAAGCGCCTGCCGCTGTCGAGCGTCGCGCGAGAGATCGCGCTCGTCGGAAGCCAGCGGAAGTTGTCGGGCGGGCAAAGCAGCACATCGAGCAGCCGCCCGTGCTCCGAGTCGACCCCCCACGGCACACCGCCCGGGCTCATTGCCCGCCGGGCTCACCGGAAACCGCGCGATGTGCTTGCACATTGCGCGGTTGACTCTGGCTCTCCACTACGACGCGCACAGTCTCGAGGGTGCGGTCGGCGGCGCCTCGGAGCGTGCCGCCATGGCTCAGCGTGTTGCGGATGAACTCGACCGTCTCGACGCTGATCCGCTCGCCGGGGAGCACGTTGGGCACGCCGGGCGGGTAGGCAGCCAGGGACTCTGCTGCGATCCGGCCGGCGGACTCGCCGAGCGGGACCGCCTCCTGGCGCGCCAGGAACGCCTCGCGCGGGGACAGCTCGAGCGGCCCCCAAGGCGGCGGGGGCGCGAACGGCTGGGAGTGGCTCACCTCGGGCTCGCCCAGCCCGGCGACTGCGTGGCGCAGCGCGGCGACGATTCGGGCGGCGCTCTCCTCAGCGGGCTCGGCGATCCCGAACACGGCCACGATCACCGTGTCCGAGGAAAGCTCGAGGTAGATGTCGTCGAGCTCGCGCAGAAGCGCCGCCATGCGGTGACCGGTCACTCCCGTTCCCCGGACGTCGATTGAGAGCCGCAGCGGGTCGAAGGCGTACACGCCGGGCTCATCCGTGAGGTGCTCGTCGAGAACGTCGAGCCCCGGAATCTCGCGGATGGCCTCGCGGGCGCGCTTCAGCGCGCTGACGGTCTCGGCGAGGAGCTCCGGGCCGTCGACGGCCGCGTGGCGCCGCGCCGCGTCGAGCGAGCCAGCGAGTAGCGCGTTCGGGCTCGTCGACTCGACCAGCGTCACGGAGCGATCGACGACGTCTTCGTCGATCCGGCCGCCGTTCCCGAGGTGAAGGATCGCGGACTGGGTGAGGCTGCCGACCAGCTTGTGGACGGACGAGAGGACCAGATCGGCGCCGCACTCGAGCGCGGAGCGAGGGAGCTCGTCGCTGAACCGAAGGTGCGCGCCCCAGGCCTCGTCGACGAGCAGCGGCACGCCGCGCGAATGGGCGACGTCCGCGAGCGCGGCCACGTCCGCGATGGCCCCGAAGTAGGTCGGCGAGACCACCATCGCGCCAACGGCGTCGCTCATCGCGGCCAGCTCGGAGTCGAGCGCCTCGGGTGTGACGCAATGCGCGATGTCGAGCGCTGCATCGACCACAGGAGGGACGAAGGTCGGCTCGAGGCCGGCGAGGATCAGTCCATCGATGGTGCTGGAGTGAACGTTGCGCTGCACCGCCACGCGGCGCCCCGAGTGGCGCAGCGCGAGGCAGGCTGCATGGTTTCCCTGCGACCCGCCGTTGACGAGGAACCAGCTCCGCTTCGCCCCCCAGGCCTTGGCGGCAAGCCGCTGGGCGCGCGTGAACGGCGTCGGCTCGGGGCCGGCATCGATCCCCTCGATCAGCGCCGGGATGTCGTGCTCGAGCGCCTCGATCCCGAACGCCTCGACGAGCAGCGAGTCGGCCGCCGGCCCGCCCTTGTGGCCCGGGACGTTGAAGCGTCCCGGACGGCGGGCCGCGTACTCCATCAGCGCGTTGAGGTACGGCGCCTCGAGCTGTTCGGGGTCGACGCGCCTGGACTCGGGTCGGCTGGGTGAGATCCTGCTCACCCGCGCGAGTCTACGACGCGGCCGTGCGGGGCTGGGGTCGCCCGACAACCGCGATGCTAGCCTTGCCGCGTCGGCGATGAACGACGACGACCACCCTCCCAGTCCGCGGCCAAAACCTGCATGTCGGTCTCGGTCCCGGGCGCCCCGCCGGCGTAGCGCGTGACTGCCGTCCTGTTAATCGTCCTGCTGTTGCTGCTCGCGCTCAATGGCCTCTTCGTGGCCGCCGAGTTCGCGCTCGTCCGCGCGCGGAAGACTAGGATCGAGCGCCTCGCCGAGGAGGGAAGCAGGGGAGCGCGCCTGGCGCTGGAGGAGCTCGACCATATCGACGAGTACCTGTCCGCGTGCCAGGTCGGGATCACGATGGCCTCGATCGGGATCGGATTCCTCGGTGAGCCCGCTATCGCGACACTGATCGAGCCGATCTTCGGCGCCCTCTCGCACGGCGTCGCGGTGGGAATCTCGGTGGCGATCGCCTTCGCCCTCGTAACGGGACTCCACATCAGCGTCGGAGAGCAGGTCCCGAAGATGCTCGCGATCACGAGGCCCGAGGGCACCGCGCGGTTCCTGGCCGCGCCGCTGCGCTGGTTTCGCGCCGCTTCCGCGCCGATCACCCTCGCGCTGACCGGGATCTCGAACGCGATCGTGCGGCTGTTCGGCGTCAACCCCCGCCAGCTGAGCGAGGAGCCTACGTCAGAGGACGTCAGGATGATCATCGACCAGTCCCGGTCCGACGGCCAGCTCGACCCCGGCGAGGCCGGGATGCTGTCTGGCGTCTTCCACCTCCACGAGCAGGCGGCACGGGAGGTGATGACGCCGATCCCGGCTGTGGTCACCGTGGACGCGTCGGAGAACGCCGAGCGCGCGTTGCGCCGCTGCGTGTCCTCCGGCCACACGCGGTTGCTCGTGATCGAGGACGACAACCCCGACCGGGTGCGCGGGGTCGTGCACAACAACAGCCTCGCGAGGCTCTACATGCAGGACGGCCCCGACGCCTCGATCGAGCCCGCGATCAACGACGCGTGGATCGTCCCCGAGACGAAGCCACTCGACGACCTGCTCGCCGAGCTTCAGCGCCAGCAGATCTACATGGCGGTCGTCGTGGACGAGTACGGCCGCACCGTTGGGATCGTCACCGTCGAGGACATCCTCGAGGAGGTGGTGGGGGAGATCGAGGACGAGACCGACCCGCACACCGGCGAGGTCCGGCGGCTGACGAACGGGGACTGGTACGTGCGCGGGCACGTGCCCCTCGGTGATCTGGTCGATGTCGGCATCGACCTGCCCGTGGACACCGACGCGTACAACTCGGTCGGCGGGTACGTGTTCGGCGAGCTGGGGCGGCTTCCGAAGCGCGGCGACGTGATCGAGGCCGACGGCTACGCGATCCGGGTCGAATCGGTGCGCGAGAACCGGATCGTCGCGGTCCGCATCCATCCTCCGCAGGAAGCAGCGGCCTGAACGGCCGCAATTTACGGTCGATCGGACCCCACCCTTCCGTCCGCGTCCGCGCGTAGCTTGCCCTCATCCGGCGAGCGAGGAGGCGTTAGCAGGATGTGGATAGTCCGGCTCACCGATAAGCAGCTCGAGGTACTGAGGGCGTTGCTCCGCGCACAGGAGCACCTTGGCCCGGCGCTCCAGCGCTCTCTTCAGGCACTCGACCTGGCCCGCTGGGACGAGCTCCCCGAGGCCGAGCTTCCGTGGGACGAGGTCGCCCGCACCGCGAAGCACCAGGGGGTGTCGGAGGCCGACGTGGTGTGGGACCTGTGCGGAAGCCGGCCCGAGCCGGCGAAGTCCGCGGTGCGGACGAAGGCCCGCCGCAAGGGCAAGGCGCGCTCGCGCAAAGCCTAGACAAGGCGCGAGATCTGCAAGCAGATCTCGCGGTTTGCAAAGGGCGCGCGTGGTGCCTAGTACTCGTAGAAGCCGGCGCCGCTCTTGCGGCCGAGCTTTCCGTCTTCGACGAGCCGCCTGAGCAGCTCGGGAGCCTCGTGCTCGGCGGCGCCCGAGTCGCGGTGCAGGCCGTCCCCGATCGCCACCGCGACGTCGAGCCCGACGAAGTCGAGCAGCTTCAGCGGGCCCATCGGGTGGCCGGCTCCCATGGTCATGCAGCTGTCGACGTCATCGGGCTGAAGCTCGGTTCGCTCGAGCATCCGGACCGCGTCGAACAGGTACGGGAACAGCAGCCGGTTGACCACGAACCCGGCCTGGTCCGGGACCTCGACCGCGGTCTTGCCAAGCGCCCGGCACCACGCTCTGGCCCGCTCGCCAACCCCCGACCGCAGCCCCTCCGGCAGACACAGCTCGACCAGCTCCATCTTCTGCACGGGGTTGAAGACGTGGAGCCCGAACAGTCGCTCGGGGTGGCCGCTGCCATCCCCCAGCGCGGACACGCTCAGCGACGAGGTCGTGGTCGCGAGGTCGGCGTCCGCGGCGGCCGTCCCCAGCTCGGCGAGGTACTGCCGCTTCGCGTCGGGGTCTTCGATGATCGCCTCGACGACGAGGTCGCAGTCGACGAGGTCGTTGACGTCCGTCGTCACCCGCACCTCGCCCGGATCACCATCGGACACCTTCGCCGCCTGCGACTGCGCCTGCTCCTCGGCGCGCCACGCCGACGCGTCGCTGCGCGCCAGCAGCTGGACGCGACCGGCGGCGCTGGCTGACGCCGCCAGCCCGCACGCGATCACGCCGCTGCCGGCGATCGCTGGCCGCTCGTATGCCCCGTCACTCACGGCCCAGATCCTTCCAAACCTCGGCCCGGCACCAACCCGCTGATGGCGGAGCGGGAGCGGAGCACATCAGCGGAATTTGGTTGACTGGCCAGTCAGTCAATCGGATATGCTCGAATAACTCGCCCGATCTGCAAGCAGATCGTGCGGTCGCTGCAGACTCGGATCCCGAATGGAGGGCGTGATGAAGAACGGCAGCTTCCAGGGTCGTGAGGTGGTCATCGTCGAGGCCGCGCGGACGCCGATCGGCCGCGGCCACGAGGAGAAGGGCTACTACAAGGACGTCCACGCCAGCAACCTCTTGGCGAAGACCTACAGCGACGTCATCGAGCGCGCCGGGATCGATCCCGCCGTTGTCGAGGACGCGATCGCGGGATGCGTGCAGCAGTTCGGCGAGCAGGGGATCAACATCGCCCGCAACGCCTGGCTCGAGGCCGGCCTTCCAATCGAGACTCCCGCCACGACCGTCGATCGCCAGTGTGGCTCGGCCCAGCAGGCGGTCAACTTCGGAGCCGCGCTCGTCGCATCCGGCGTTGCCGACACGGTGATCGGCGGCGGAGTGGAGCACATGGGCCACATCTCGTTCGCCGACAGCATGGAGGTGATGCAGGAGCACGGGATGGCGTTCTCGCCCCAGCTGCTCGAGCGCTACAACCTCGTCCCGCAGGGGATCTCGGCCGAGATGATCGCCGACAAGTGGGAGATCCCCCGCTCCGAGCTCGACGAGATCGGCCTGCGCTCGCACCAGCTAGCCGCTCGCGCGACCGAGGAGGGTCGCTTCGAGCGCGAGATCATTCCGTTCAAGGTCAACGGCGACACCTACGCGACCGACCAGGGGATCCGCCCCGACACGAACCTCGAGAAGCTCTCCCAGCTGAAGCCGGCGTTCAAGGAGGACGGCAAGGTCACCGCGGGAAACTCCTCGCAGGTCTCCGACGGCGCGGCGGCTGTGCTGCTGATGACCCGCGATAAGGCCGACGAGCTGGGGCTCAAGCCCCGCGCCCGGGTGCTCGACCAGACCACGGTCGGCGTCGACCCGGTGATCATGCTCACCGGCCCGATCCCGGCGACGAGGAAGCTGCTCGACCGCAACGGGATGAAGCTCGACGACATCGACCTGATCGAGATCAACGAGGCGTTCGCCTCGGTCGTCGCGGCGTGGCGGCGGGAGCTCGAGCCGGACATGGATCGCGTGAACGTCAACGGCGGCGCGATCGCGCTCGGCCACCCGCTCGGGTCGACCGGCGCGCGGCTGATCACCACGCTTCTGCACGAGCTCGAGCGCTCCGACAAGGAGCTCGGCCTGGTCACGATGTGCTGCGGCGGCGGCCTCGGCACAGGGACGATCATCCAGCGCGTCTGAAGGGAATCAATGCCTGCGGCGTCCTCCGCTTCGCGTCCGGGCGCCGCAGGGTCACCGGATGAGTACTTGCGCGGGCAGGACCCTGTCCTGCGCCGCCTGATCGACGAAGGCGGGCCGATCGACCCCGCCACCGACCGGCGTGGCAGTCGCCCGGACGCGTACGAGGCGATTGCTCGCGCGATCGTGGGACAGCAGCTGTCGACCAAGGCCGCCGCCTCGATCTGGGGGAAGCTGCAGGACGCGTTCGGCGGCAGGATGCCGACGCCGGCCGAGCTGCTTGCCGCGGACGACGATGTCCTGAGGGGCGCCGGCCTGTCGCGGGGGAAGGTCGGGTTCCTGCGAGACCTCGCGACCCGGATCACCGACGGACGGCTCGAGCTGAAGAAGCTGCCGGACCTGGCCGACGAGGATGTCGTCGCTGCGCTGATCGAGATCCACGGCGTCGGCCGCTGGACGGCGGAGATGTTCCTGATCTTCCACCTCGGCCGTCCGGACGTGGTCGCGACGGGCGACCTCGGGATCCGCCGCGCCGTCCAGCTCGCGTACGAGCTCGACGAGCTTCCCGCCCCGGCAGAGCTCGAGCGGATCGCCGAGCCGTGGCGCCCCCACCGCACGCTCGCGTGTCTGTATCTGTGGCGCTCGCTCGCCGCCACGCCGGTATAGGCACTAAAGTCCCGCCGCTGGTACGAGGTCGATCGGGGAGGTTTCATGCACAAGGCAGTGATGGTGCTCGCGGTGATCGGGGTCGGTGGGGCGCTCGTCGCCGCGGGATGCGGCGGCGACGACGACGAGACGACCACCGCGGCGCTCAGCAAGCAGGACTTCATCTCCCAGGCAGACGCGATCTGCGCCAAGGGCGACAAGAAGCTCGATCAGGCGGGCGCCCAGGCGTTCGGCAAGGGCCAGCCGTCCAAGCAGGAGATCGAGCAGTTCGCTTCGGACATGCTGGTGCCGAACATCCAGGGCCAGATCGATGATGTTCGGGCTCTGACGCCCCCCCAGGCCGATGAGGAGCAGGTGAGCGCGTTCCTGGACTCCGCGCAGCAGGCCCTCGACAAGGTCGAGCAGGACCCGAGCCTGATTGCGCAGCGCGGCCAAGATCCATTCGCGGAGACGACCAAGCTAGGCAAGGAGTACGGCTTCGAGAAGTGCGCCAGCTAGAGGAAGCCGACGAAGAGGGTAAGCCCCGGGGAGGGCCCCCGCGGCGGCCCTCGCTTTAGGGTGCCGCTCGGTGAGCGCGCTGGAAAGGATCTCGATCGCCGCGATGGGCGGCACCACTGAGAAGCTCGCATCCCAGGCAAGCGAAGCCGAGGCGGCGGGGATCGAGTGCGTGTGGGCGCCGGAGCTCTTCCGCAGCTCGTTCACGCAGGCGACATGGCTAGCAGCACGGACCGAGCGGGTCGGGGTGGGCACCGGGATCGCATGGGCATTCACTCGCAGCCCGTTCATCCTCGCCGTCTCGGCGCTCGACGTGGACGAGATGTCGGGCGGGCGCTTCCGGCTCGGGCTCGGCGCGGGAGTCAAGCGGCTGAACGAGACCTGGCACGGGGTCGAGTACGGGCGTCCGGCGCCGCACCTGCGCGAGGCCATCGAGGCGGTGCGGCTGATCATGTCCAAGGCCCAC
Source organism: uncultured Thermoleophilia bacterium (assembly GCA_963756745.1). Taxonomy (GTDB): domain Bacteria; phylum Actinomycetota; class Thermoleophilia; order Solirubrobacterales; family 70-9; genus DASPWW01. The sequence goes on along the minus strand of CAVWOU010000011.1, from coordinate 47,627 downwards.
AGAGGGGAGCCGATCCGCTACGAGGGCGAGTACGTCGGCGTGGACATCAAGGGATGGGTCCGGCCACACCCGCCCGCGCGCGAGTCGGTCCCGATCTACACGGCCGCTGTCCGCGAGGGGATGGCGCGAATGGCCGGCGACGTCGCCGACGGCCTGATCGGCCACCCGATGTGCTCGATGCGATGGCTCGACGAGGTGCTCGTCGCGAACTTCGAGCGCGGCCTGGCGCGCTCGGGCCGCGAGCGGGGTGACTTCGACTTCATCCCCACCGTGTGCTGCGCGATCGACGACGACGAGGCGGCCGCGCGCGACGCGGCGCGCCGCACCATCGCCTTCTACGCGACGGTCCGGACCTACATGCCGCTGTGGGAGATGCACGGGTTCGGCGAGCAGGGGGCCGCGGTCGGCGACTCGTTCCGCGCCGGCGACCTCGCCGCAATGCCCGGCCACGTCACCGACGAGATGGTCGACACCTACTGCGCCGCCGGCCCGCTCGACAGGGTCCGGGCGCGCGTCGAGGAGGTCGCCGAGCGCGGCGACGGGGTGTTCCTGAGCCCGCCGACGTACTTCATCCCGCCCGAGCAGATCGCCGCCTACCAGCAGCGGATCGTAGAGGCCTTCGCTCCCAGGACCCTCGCAGGCCCCGCGACGGCGGACATGGGGGCTTCGCCCCCTCGGCGCCGCTGACGCGGCGCCTCCCCCGGCGGAGCACGTCGCGGGATTTGTTCAGGGCAGGTTCTCTACCAGCCGCTCGAGCTTTGCGATGTCGCGCAAAGGGGGCGCCGTGCCCCACGCACACGAGCGATGGTCGGAGGTCGAGCAGCTTGCGGATCGAGCGGCGGTTCTCGACGGGATCGAGGGTGAAGATGCCGGGCGGCTCACGCACGCCCGGGATTCCCGTGAACACGTTCATCGTGTTGATCACGTCGCCGGCGATCGCGACGCGATCCGACTCGCGGAAATAGATCACCTCACCCGGCGAGTGGCCGGGCGCGTGAATGATCCGGAATCCCGCCACCTCGTCACCCTCGTGGAGCACCCGGTCGACGTTGCGCGGTGGTCCGGCGAAGTAGCGCATGATCAGGCGGTTGATCGGTTGACCCTGATGCTCCGGCGGGCCCATCGGCCGGCGGCCCTCCATCGCGTCGACGTCGTCGGCGTGACAGGCGAGTGGCACGTGTCGCGCCTCGCAGACCTCCTGGACGGCGCCCTGATGATCGGGGTGCGCGTGGGTGAGCGCGACCAGCGAGAGCGGCCGGTCCTCGATCTCGCTGCGGATCCGCCGGCCCGATTGTTTGGTCGCGGCGTCGATCAGCACGTCCTCCGCGAGATAGACGTTGATGCCGTTTCGAGGGAAACCCCGGAGCTGCCACAGGTCGGACGCGAGCTGCCTCAAGCAAGGGGCAGGATAATCGCGGCCGTGAGCGAGAGACACGATCTGGAGGGGTTCAAGGCCTTCGAGGCGGAGGGATGGAGCAGGCGCGCCGGGACCTACGGGGACCTCCTGGGCGGGATGACCGCGCGCCTCGCGGAGGCGCTGCTCGACGCCGCGGGTGTGCGACACGACACTCGGGTGCTCGACGTTGCAACCGGTCCCGGGTACGTTGCCGAGCGCGCGGCGGCCCGCGGTGCCCACCCGATCGGGATCGACATCGCCGACGCAATGCTCGCGCTTGCCAGACGCCGCCAGCCGGAGCTCGAGTTCCGCTGGGCCGACGCGGAGGACCTGCCGTTCGAGGACGGGAGCTTCGACGCCGTGGTGGGCGGCTTCGTCCTCAACCACCTCCCGGACCCCGAGCGCGCCGTGCGCGAGTCGGCTCGCGTGCTGGCGCCCGGCGGCGCGCTCGCGTACTCGGTATGGGATCGCCCGGAGCGCAATCGCCTGCTCGGGGTGGTGTCGGACGCGATCGCCGACGTCGGCGCACGGGAGCCCGCCGAGCTCGCCGGCGGACCCGATCCCTACCGCTTCGCCGACGACTCCAAGTTTGCCGCGCTGCTGCGCGCCGCGGGAATCCGCGACGTCGAAGTGGAGACGCTGTCGCTCATGCTGCCGGTCCGAGGCTCCGACGAGTTCTGGCAGGGCAACATGGGAAGCGTCCTGCGGGCGAGCGCGGTGATCGACGCACAGCCGGAGGAGCTCCGCGGGCGGATTCGCGACGCCTTCGACCACCGCCTCGAAGCGCACCGCACACGCGACGGATTCGAGCTTCCGGTCGTCGCGAAGCTGGCGTCGGGGCGGGCGCCCGCGTGACCGGTGAGGGCCGGTGGCTCATGCGGCCGCGAGCCGAGCGCCGACGAACTGGACCATTCCAGCGAGGCGCTGGTGGATCTCGTCGTAGCCGCGCATCTGGAGCGCCGCGACGATCTCGTTCGACTCGAACAGCCGGATGCCGCTGGTCCGCTCCATCAGCGGCTTGAGCAGCGGCAGAGTGATCTCGCGGCGCACCGACGTCATGATCGCAATTCGACCCCCCGGCGCGAGCACCCTGGTCAGCTCGCTCAGGGCGGCGAACGGCTCGGCGAACAGGTGCAGCGCGGCGAAGCAGCACACGGCGTCGAAGCTGTCGTCGCGGAACGGAAGCCGATCGCCGCTCGCCCTGACGAGCGCGAGGCTTCGCAGCTCGGAGCCTTCGAGCTCTCGCGCCGCCCGCTCCAGCATCGTGTGCGAGGCGTCGACGCCCACCACGAGCCCCGAGTCGCTGACCGCGCGGGAGAACTCGCGCGAGAAGTTCCCCGTCCCGCATCCCAGGTCGAGTACGGTGTCGCCGTGCGAGAGCGCCATCAACAGGCGCGCGATTCGCACTTCCTCGGCCATGCCCGGCCCGGTGACTCCCTTCGCGACGCGGCCCAGCGCTGGCCGCCACCAGCGTTCGTAGATCTGCGGGACGAGGCGGGACGTCATCAGGTCCTGCGTGGGGCCGGTGGACGGCACGTCGTCCCCGAGCAGATCGACGTAGCCGGCGTCCGTCGCCGACTCCGTCCGCTCGGCCGCCTCCGGCAGCATCAGGGCACGCGCTCGCTCGAGCGCGACATCGGTCGCGCTGGCCTCCACCCTCACTCCCGCGTCTCGATCGGGCCGATCCCGCGCGGATCGCCGCTGTGGTTGGCGAGCTCCTCGAGGCGGGCGATCTGGCGGTCCCCCTCGAGCCGGACGGGGTCGTCGGCGGGAAGCCTCTCGATCAACCGCCGGATGCGGTTGCGTACCTGGAGCGCGAAATGGGGTGTCACCGGGCCGGCGAGGGCGCGGATGTCATCGACCGAGACGCTGTGCGACGGATCGAGGCGTTCTGGGCTCTCGGCTTCGCTCATTGGTCGGACCCTCTTTCCGGGGCGCCGCTCGTGCGCTCTCCGGGTGGTGGTTGTATCTGAACCAGCTCGAGGAGATCGTCGAGCTGGGCCTGAAACCCCACGCTGAGCGCGCGGCTGTTGCCGAGCAGCCACGCGTGGTTGTAGAACGCCCGCGTGGGGTCGGTGCGATAGCCGGGCTTGATGTCGAGCAGGAAACCGCGCAGAGGGGCGGGGACGACGCCGGCGTTCTCTGTGACCAGCAGCGGCCCCCACTTCCCGCTCGCCGACAAAGGTGCGGCGGCGGCGGCGTCGAGAGGCCGGGCCCCGTTCGCGACCACCAGCCCGTGACCGGGGTCGGTGATGTTCCAGCCGAACGTGCCCGCGTCGAAGCGCGCGAACGCGACGGAGCTCGCCGCCGGGTCCTCACCCTCGATCCGCTGCACAGCGGGCACCAGCTTCTCGACCTCCTTCACCACCTTCTCGGAGGCGACGGAGTCGGGGCCGAGCAGGTAGACGGGAACGTCCTCGTGGCGCTTCAATGCCTCCTTTGTCGCCTGCGGGACTCTGTCACGCTCGACAAACAGCACCGGATCGCCTGATCTCGCCGCCCACGCGGCGGCTGGCATCGCGAACGCCGGATCCTCGGTGGAGGCGAGAAGGACGTTGTCCGGGTCGCGATTGACGAGCTGCGCGCGGAGCCTGTCGAGTTCGGCGGCAATCGCGGCGGGGTCGCCGCCGGAGACATCGGTGGCCCTGAGGTTGTCGGGCGCGGTGGCGTCGCCGATCCGGAAGACCTCCGCGTCGCGCGTTTCGGAGGAGCCCTCTGGGCGCAGCGCCTCGAGCGCGGTGACGGTCTCCTCGGGGACCTCGTCACGATCGCTCAACAGAATCGGCGCCCGCACGGGATCGCCGGCCAGCACCGACGCGGCGATCCCCGCCGCCCAATCGGAGGAGGGGACGAGGGTGACGGCGGTGGGCCGCTCGACCCCACCCTGCGACGGGAACGTCGCCAGCGCCACGCCGGCGGCGTCGGCTGTCGGATCGGAGCCGCCGACGCGGGTCGTGTTCTTGGTCGCGAACGCGGGGAAGCCGAGCTCCTCGGCGGGCTGCGCCGACCGGCCCTCGCTTTCCTCGAGCGCGACCGGCGGAGCCGGTGCCTCGTCCTCGTCGGCGGTCAGCTCCCGGATTCCGAAGTACGCCCCGACGCCCACCCCCGCGACGAGGAGCAAGGCGGCGGCTATCTGCGCGATGCGCTTGCGTCGCGATGCGGCGGGCACGGCGCGACACGTTAATCGACCGGACGGGGCCCGCACGCCTCCTCGACGCCTGATCCGTAACGCGTCCCGGCCAGGATGTAAACTGGTTGACTGACCAGTCAATCGCTCGCCCGAACGGGCCAACCGGCGGCCGGATGACGTCGGCGCACGAAGGGGGGAAGTCACCAGATGGACTTTTCATTGACCGACGAGCAGCTCGAGTTCAAGGCTCTCTGTCGCCGCTTCGCAGCGGAGGTGATCCGTCCCGCGGCGCCGATCCACGACGCCGACGAGAGCGTTCCGTGGGAGGTGATGAAGGAGGCGCGGCGCTGGGGACTGCACGGGGTCGAGCACATCCAGCGGCTCGGCGCCGATCCGGACGGCCAGCTCAGCGCCATCTACGCGGAGGAGCTTCACTGGGGATGCGCCGGCATCGCGCTCGCGCTGTCCGCCTCGACGCTGGCCGCCGCGGGCCTGGCCTCCAGCGGAACCCCGGAGCAGATCGCCAGGTGGGTTCCGGAGTGCTTCGGGATCGGCGATGAGGTGAAGCTCGGCGCCTACGCCGTCACCGAGCCGCAGGCCGGCTCGGACGTGAAGAGCCTCCGCACCACGGCGAAGCTCGACGGCGACGAGTGGGTGCTCAACGGGACCAAGGTCTTCATCAGCAACGGGGGGATCGCCGACGTGCACGTCGTCGTCGCCACGGTCGATCCCGAGCTCGGCCACCGCGGGCAGGCGTCGTTCGTGATCGCGCAGGGAACTCCGGGCCTGCGCCAGGGCAAGAAGGAGTCGAAGCTCGGTATCCGGGCCTCGCACACCGCCGAGGTCGTGCTCGAGGACTGCCGGATTCCGGTCGAGAACCTGCTCGGCGGGATGGAGAAGCTCGAACGCAAGCTCGAGCGTGCCCGTTCCGGCCAGTCGTCCGGTCGCTCCTCGGGAGCGCTTGCGACCTTCGAGTTGACCCGCCCCGTTGTCGGCGCGTCGGCGCTCGGCATCGCGCAGGCGGCCTACGAGTGGACGCTCTCCTACCTCGGCGACTGCGTCTGGATCGACCCCGTCGAGGCCGTCCTCGACGAGAGCTCCACCGCCGGCAACCCGCCGCTCGAACGCCAGTCGGTGCAGGAGGTGCTTGCCGACGTGGCCACAGAGATCGAAGCAGCGCGGCTGCTCGTTCAGCGCGCCTCGTGGATGGGGCGCGCCGGGATTCCCCTCACCGGCGGCCAGGGCTCGATGTCGAAGCTGAAGGCCGGGGACGTCGCGATGTGGGCGACGCGGACCCTGATGGACCTCGTTGGCCCGCACGCCTGGTCGAAGGAGGCGCCGCTCGAAAAGTGGTTCCGGGACGCGAAGATCTACCAGCTGTTCGAGGGAACGGCTGAGATCCAGCGCCGGGTCATCTCCCAGATGCAGGTCGAGGAGTACCGCGAGCGACTCGCCGCGGGCGCCGAGATCGCGGCGGACGCCGTCGGCGGCACCGCGGCGGCCGTGCAGACGAACGGCGACCGGGGCGCCGCGCAGGGCCCCCCTGCCCGCGCGGCGCAGACGGTCGCGTCGGGCGACGGCGCCGGCGCCGAGGAGGAGACCAAGACGACCGCGTGAGTGACCACGGGTCGAGTTAATCTCGATCCGAGATGGCGCACGCACATCAGCACGCCGAGCCCGGTGGGCTCGGCCAGGAGCTCGATGAGCGACGGGCCGACAGCCGGCGGCGGATGCTGGCCGCGCTCGCGATCAATGCCGTGCTGCTCGTCGGGACGTTCGTCGGCGCGCTGCTGACCGGCTCGCTCGCGCTGCTCGCCGACACCGGCCACATGCTCTCCGACGTGGCGGCGATCATCCTCGGCCTCCTGGCCGGCGGGATCGCATCGCTTCCCGGCGGACCGCGGCGTACGTTCGGATACCAGCGCACGGAGGTGTTCGCGGCGCTCGCGAACGGAATCGCGCTCGCGGTGATCGCCATTCTCGTCTCGATCGAGGCCGTCGAGCGCCTCGGCGAGCCGCCCGAGATCGCGGGGCTGGGGGTGCTACTGCTCGGGATCGCCGGAATCGTCGGCAACGTTGCCGCCACCTGGATCCTCGCCCGGGGCCAGCGCGAGGACCTCAACCTCGAGGGCGTGCTTAGACACTCGGCGGCCGACGCTCTGGGCTCGTTCGGCGTCGTTGTCACGGGCGGCGTGATCCTGGCGACGGGCTGGGAGCCGATCGACCCGCTCGCGAGCCTCGCGATCGCCGGATTGATCCTTGCCTCCTCGGTGCGACTGATCAGCGGGCCGATCAACGTGTTGATGGAGGCGGTGCCGGAGGGAATGGACGCCGAGAAGATCGCACGGGAGATGACGGACGTCGATCACGTGCGCGCCGTTCACGACCTTCACGTGTGGACGGTCACATCCGGCTTCGTGACGCTGGCCGGTCACGTGGTCGTCGAGATCGGCGCGGATCGCGACCTCATCCGCCGCCGGCTCGAGGTGATGATGCGCGAGCGCTACGGGATCGAGCACACCACGCTTCAGATGGAGGAGGAGGCGCCCGCGGAGCTCCTCCACGTCGAGGGGAGCTGAAAAAGGCCTGCGTGCAAGCGCGGTTGCATGGCGCGCGCGTTGTGTTAGCGAACGCTCGCAATCACCGTGGCGATGCTAGTCTCGTGCGCGCTGATCGCCGAGTCCGCCGTGCGACCCCGCGGCGGAGCGGGGGAACCAACGAACCGGGGCGAAAGGTCGCAGGACCCAGCGCAAGCTCTTTCGGCGCGAGCCCGTCAGCTAACCCCGTAGGCATCGGAAGAGATGGACAGCGGAGCACATCGCCAAATGACACCGGATCGCAGCCGCCGCGCGGGCGTGGCGCTGCTCCTGGCGGTCGTCGCTGCATTGGTCTGGCTCGTGGTCGGCGCGACCGCGCCCGCCCAGGACGCCCAAAGCCAGCTCGACGCGAAGCAGTCCGAGCTCGACCAGGCCGAGTCGCAGCGCGGCGTTCTGAGCACTGAGATCGAGCGCTACTCGAACGAGATCTCGCAGCTGGCGGGCGAGGTCGCCGCGCTTCGCAACCGCGAGGCGCTGGTCCAGGAGGAGCTGGAACAGAAGGAGGCGGAGCTCGATCGCGAGCGCGCGCACCTCAACGTGCTGCGCGATCGTCTCGAGGCCTCGGTCGAGCTGCTCGAGGAGCGGCTGATCGCGATCTACAAGTCCGACACCCCCGACGTCCTGACGGTGGTGCTCGAGGCGGATGGGTTCACCGATCTGCTCGAGCGATACGAGTACCTCAACCGGATCGAGGAGCAGGACTCCGACATCGTCGACCGGGTTCGCGAGCTGCGGAACGAGACCAAGGACACCGTCGCGCGGATCCGAGCCGCGCGCGACGAGATCGCGGCGAAGAAGCGCGAGCTTACGCGCACGCGCGTCTCGCTGGAGGCGCGCGAGGCGGAGCTCGAGTCCGCGCGGGCCAGCAAGCAGGAGACGCTGTCCCAGATCGAGTCGAACATCGAGCGCCTCGAGGGCGACATCGGGAACCTGGAGAACCAGGTCCAGCAGCAGCTCGAGTCGAGCTCGACGCCGACGCTCCCGGCCGGACCGATCCGGGGCGGCTCGAGCGGGATGATCTGGCCGGTCGACGGCCCGGTCACCTCGCCGTTTGGGATGCGCTGGGGGCGTCTGCACGCGGGCATCGACATCGCCGTGCCGTCGGGAACGCCTATTCGTGCCGCCCAGTCGGGGTCGATTGCGCTCGCCGCGGCCACCGGCGGATACGGGAACTACACCTGCATCGATCACGGGGGCGGGCTGTCGACGTGCTACGGGCACCAGTCGCGATTCGCGATGACCTCCGGAAGCGTGAGCCAGGGGGACGTGATCGGCTACGTCGGGTGCACCGGGTCCTGCTTCGGCGATCACCTCCATTTCGAGGTGCGAGTCAACGGCCAGCCGACGGACCCCCTCGGCTACCTCTGATCGACCGGTTTTCAACCGGCGACAACTAGCGAAGCGCTCTCTCCATCCAGCGCAGCGCGACGCCGTGGAGCTCGGCATCGTGCTGGGCGGAGCGATGGTGGCCGCCCGGGAGCACGATCAGCTTGCGGGACTCACCGGCGTGCCGGTACAGCTCCTCCGAACGCGTGTAGGGGATCTGCTCGTCTCCGCGGGCGTGGATCAGCAACAGCGGCTTGCCCGCCGCGAGCGCGACCGCCTCGCGGATGTCGTGCTCCTCGAGCCATGGCTCGAGCGCTGCGGTGTCGGCGCGCATCTCGAGCTCTCCGCGACGCAGCCCGCGCAGGAGGTCCTCCTCGCCGGCGGGGCAGATCGCGATCACTCCCGCGATCGAGTCCGAGACCGCCGCGGCGTGGATCGCCATGAATCCGCCCATGCTCGAGCCGCGAACGCAGATCCTGTCCCCATCCGCGCGGTCGCACTCCGCAAGCAGCCGCGCCATCCGCCCCACGTCGCCCACCGCCGCGGGCGACATCTCGTCCTCCGATGACCCGTGGCCGCGCTGGTCGAACGTGAGCGCGGCCCAGCCGTACCCGGTTGCCGCGCGCGCGAACTCGGAGTGGTTCTCCTTCCGCGACCCGGCGCCGTGGAGCACGACGACGCCCGGCCACGGCGGCTCGGACTCGGGCAGCCATAGCTGGTAGGGACGACCCTTGTGGACGCCGGTCCGGTTCGCGGTCCTCGGCGAGGGAAGCCTCATTGCATCTCCGACGCTATCGCTCGGGGGTGGGCGGCGGCCCGTCACAATGGTCCCCCCGGGCATGACCGACCCGAACGACACCTCGAGGGCCGGCGGCGTCGCCGCCGCGGCGCGCGCGAACCCCGTCGAGGGCTCGGCGGTGTATCCGATCGGCAGCCGGATCAACGAGCTCGGCCATCTCGAGGTCGGTGGCTGCGATGTCGTCGAGGTCGCCGCAGAGTTCGGGACTCCTGCCTACATCTATGCCGAGGACGACATTCGCTCCCGCGCGCGCTCCTATCTCGACGCGTTCCGCTCGCGCACCTCCGAGTTCGAGGTCCTGTACGCGAGCAAGGCGGCGCCAATCACCGCCGTCCTCCGAGTCCTCGCCGAGGAGGGCCTGTCGGTCGACGTTGCCTCGGGCGGGGAGCTCCATCTGGCGCTGAGGGCCGGTTTCGAGCCGCGCCGGATCCACGTGCACGGGAACAACAAGACCGACGCCGAGCTGCGCCTGGCGGCGGAGGCCGAGGTCGGCTACCTGATCCTCGACTCGTTCGACGAGATACGGAGGGCCGCGGCGGTGTTCGATCGGCCCCAGGATGTGCTGATACGGGTCACTCCCGGGATCGAACCCGCGACGCACGGATACGTGAAGACCGGTGGCGTCGACTCGAAGTTCGGCTTCGGCCTAGGGGACGGCCTCGCTCGGGCGGCGATCGACGCCGTGCGCGATACCGACAACCTGCGGCTCGTCGGCCTCCACGCGCACATCGGCTCGCAGATCTTCGAGCTCGAGCCCTACGTGAAGGCGATCGAGGCGCTGGCGGAGCTCGCCGAGCCGGGGATCGAGCTGCTCAACGTCGGCGGCGGGCTCGGCATCGCCTACACCGACGAGGACGAGCCACCTTCGATCGAGGACTACGTCGATGTCAAGGTGCGTGGCGTCGCGCGGCTGTTCGACCCCGTGCCGCGGATCCTGGTCGAGCCCGGTCGCTCGCTGGTCGGCAACGCCGGGATCACCGCGTACTCGGTGGGAACGGTGAAGGACATCCCGGGCGTCCGCACGTACCTCGCGGTCGACGGGGGGATGTCGGACAACCTCCGCCCGATGATCTACGGATCGCGCTACGAGGCGCTGATCGCGAACCGTGCCGCCGAGCCGGCCGACGTACCGGTCACGGTGGCCGGCATGCACTGCGAGTCGGGCGACATCCTTGTGCGGGACGCCACGATCGCCGCACCCTCGGTAGGCGACGTGCTCGTGACGCCGGCGACTGGTGCGTACGGCTACGCGATGGCGAACAACTACAACGCGGTGTCCCGTCCGCCGGTCGTCTTCTGCGCGGACGGCGACGCCCGCCTCGTGGTTCGGCGCGAGACCTACGACGACCTTGTGGCGCGTGATAGATAGTGCGAGCGCGAGGCTCTAATCAGGATCCCACCCTGGGCGGGGAATTTGAGATTGGGCCGAGCGCGAGCGCCTGATGTCTGAGCCGGTCCGGATCGGGCTGCTCGGTCGCGGGACCGTCGGGGGCGCGTTCCACGATCTCGTCGCCGAGCGCGCGGGTGCCGTCGAGGCCGCGACCGGACGGCGCCCCGAGATCGCCGGGGTGCTTCGGCGCTCCGACGGTGATTTCGACGAGCTCGTCGCCACCTCGGAGATCGTCGTCGAGCTGATCGGCGGTACCGATCCGGCGCGCGACTACGTCTTGCGTGCGCTGCGCGAGGGGCGCCACGTCGTGAGCGCGAACAAGCAGCTCATCGCGCAGCACGGCGACGAGCTCTTCGACGCGGCCCGCGAGGCCGGCGTCCAGCTCCGGTTCGAGGCCGCGGTCGCGGGAGTGATCCCGGTCATCCGGGTGATCCAGGAGAGCCTCCCGGCGACCGAGATCAGCAAGGTGTTCGGGATCGTCAACGGGACGACGAACTTCATCCTCACCGAGATGGCGACGACGGGCGCCTCCTATTCCGACGCCCTCGCCCGGGCGCAGGAGCTCGGCTACGCGGAGGCCGACCCGAGCGACGACGTCGGCGGCGCGGATGCCGCGGCGAAGATTGCGATCCTGGCGCGGCTCGCGTTCCACACGCCCGTGAGCCTCGACGAGGTCTCGTTCGAGGGGATCGAGAACGTGCAGCCCGACGACCTCGCGTACGCGAAGGAGTTCGGGCTGTCGCTGAAGCTGCTTGGCGTCGCAGAGCGCCACGGGGACGGGATCAGTGTGCGGGTGTTCCCGTGCTTTCTGTATCGCGGCCACCCGCTCGCGCCGATCGAGGGGCCGTTCAACGCGGTGATGGTCGAGGCCCCCGCGATCACCGAGATCACGATGTCGGGCCCGGGGGCTGGCGGGATCGAGACCGCGTCGGCCGTGCTGGGGGACGTCGTGTCGATCGTGTCGGGCAGCACGCCCGTTCACGCCGTGCGCGAGCGGCTCGAGGTGGTGAGCGACGTTGCCTCGGCGTTCTACCTCCACCTCGAGGTCGCCGACCGTCCGGGAGTCCTGGCGGCGATCACGAAGGTGCTCGGCGACAACGAGGTTTCGGTGAAGAGCGTCGTCCAGTGGGGCCTCGGCGACGACGCCCGGCTCGTGATGGTGATGCACGAGGCACCCGAGAACCGGTTCCAGGCGGCGCTGGAGGAGATTGCGAGACTCGAGTTCCTGCGCGCACCCCCGCGCGCGATCCGCGTGATCGAAGAGGAGTTCGTGTAGCGGCAATGCCCCCCGCCCTCATCGAGCGCTACCGCGACAGGCTGCCGCTCGAGGCCGGCGACCCCGTGATCAGCCTCCACGAGGGAGCGACGCCGCTGGTCCGCGCGCCGTCGTTGTCGGAGCGGCTCGAGGTCGAGGTCTACCTGAAGCTCGAGGGCGCGAACCCCACCGGGAGCTTCAAGGACCGCGGGATGACTCTCGCGGTCTCGCGCGCCGCCGGCGCCGGAGCGGAGGCGATCATCTGCGCCTCGACCGGCAACACGGCCGCCAGCGCCGCGGCCTACGCGGCGCGCGCCGGCATGCGCGGCGCGGTCATCGTCCCAGAGGGGAAGATCGCGATCGGAAAGCTGGCACAGGCGCTGATGCACGGTGCGCGTGTGATCGCGCTACGCGGCAACTTCGACCAGGCGCTGGAGATCGTCCGCGCCCTCGCCGGCTCCCACCCGATCGAGCTCGTGAACTCGGTCAACCCCTACCGGATCGAGGGACAGAAGACAGCCGCCTTCGAGGTCTGCGACGAGCTCGACGCATCGCCGGACGCGCTCGCGATCCCGGTCGGCAACGCGGGCAACATCACCGCCTGGTGGCGCGGCTTCCAGGAGTACGAGGCGTCGCCTGTCCTGTACGGGTTTCAGGCGGAGGGCGCCGCCCCGCTCGTCCTCGGGCACCCGATCGAGAATCCCGAGACTGTCGCGTCGGCGATCCGGATCGGCAACCCGGCGCGGTGGGAGGAGGCGATGGGGGCGCTGACCGCGTCGCGCGGAAGGGTCGAGGCCGTGAGCGACGAGCAGATCATCGACGCGTACCGACTGCTCGCGACGAGCGAGGGGGTGTTCTGCGAGCTGGCGTCGGCCGCCGCGGTCGCCGGACTGCTCGCCCACGGCATTCCCGTACCCGAGGGAGGCCAGCCGCCGCGCAACGTCGTCTGCGTGCTCACCGGCCACGGCCTCAAGGATCCCGACACCGCGCTTGGCAAGGCCCCGTCGGTGATCGGGTGCGACGCCGACGTCGGCGCAGTCGAGCGGGCGATCTTCGACTGATTCGTAGCGCCCAGCGCGCCAAGTGTCATCCGGGGTGGGGGAGCCTTCGGCGATCGAGGGCGCCCTGTCCTTCATCGCGAGCGTGCTCGCCCCGCCGCGCTGCGGCGTGTGCGACGCGAGGTGCTCGTGGCGGGAGCCGTTGTGCGACGGCTGCGAGGGGAAGATCGCGGGGGCACGGCCTAGCCGGCCCGCGGTCCCCGGCGTCGACGGGGCATGGTGCGCGGCGCCCTACGAGGGTGCGGCGCGCGACCTCGTGGCTGGCCTCAAGTTCGCCAGCCGGCTCGCGCTCGCCACACGCGCAGCGGAGGCAATTGCCGCCCAAGCGCCGCCCGAGCTGCTCGACGGCGACATCGTCCCTGTGCCGCCGGCTCCGTGGCGGCTGCGCCGCCGAGGGCATGACCCCGCAGAGGAGATGGCTTTCGCGCTGGCGCGGCTCACGGAGCTGCCGTTCCGCCCGGTGCTGGCGCGGACCACGGGTCCACGGCAGGTCGGCCGACGGCGAGCCGACCGCCTCGCGGATCCCCCGGCGGTTCGCCTCATCGCTGCTGCCGCCGCGTCGCGCGGTCCTCGTCGACGACGTGATCACGACCGGCGCGACGCTCGGCGCATGCGCTCGTGCGCTTCGAAGCGGAGGCGCGGAGCGAGTCGTTGCCGCGGCATTCGCACGGGCGTAGCATGAACAGAACGCCAATTTCGCAAGCGAAAATTGGCGGTGGTCGTGGACTCGACGAGAGGAGGTTCGCGTGCGGATCGAGATCAGGGGCAGGAACGTTGAGGTCACCGACGATCTGCGACGCGCCGTCGAGAAGCGGTTCGAGCGGCTCGGGCGGCAGGTGTCCGACGTCGCGACGCTCGAGGTCGAGTTGCGCGAGGAGCGCAACCCCGCGATCGCCGACCGGGAGGTCGCCGAGGCCACCCTGCATCTCAAGGGAGTGACGCTGCATGCGAGCGAGTCCTCCCCGGACATGCTCCACTCGATCAAGGCGCTCGCCGAGGACATGCGCCGTCAGGTGAAGCGCCACCGCGACAAGCGCCGCAAGCGAAGCAAGACCCGCCGGCTCATCGGGCGCTTTCGCGACCGCACGGCATAAATCCCTCGACGTGCTCCGCGGGGAGGCCGCCGAAGGCGGCCGAGGGGGCGAAGCCCCCATATCCGCCGTCGCGGAGCCGCAAGGGGGACGCTAAGCCGTTGCTACGCTGACTCTCGATGGCCAGGGGCCTGATAGATCGCGCACTCCGGATGGGCGAGGCGCGCCAGTTCAAGGAGTACGAGAGCCGGGTCGACTCGATCAACCAGGTCGAGCCGGAGATGGAGCTGCTCGACGACGCCGAGCTGCGTGCCGAGGCCGACGCGCTGCGCGAGCGCGCCCGCAACGGCGAGTCGCTCGACGACCTGCTCTCCGAGGCGTTCGCGCTCGTTCGCGAGGCGGCGCGGCGGACGATCGGCCAGCGCCACTTCGACGTCCAGCTGATCGGCGGGATGGTTCTGCACAGCGGGGCGATCACGGAGATGAAGACCGGCGAGGGAAAGACGCTCACGGCGACAATGCCGATCTTCCTCAACTCGCTCGCCGGCACGAGCGTCCACCTGGTGACGGTCAATGACTACCTCGCCCGCCGCGACGCCGAGTGGATGGGACCGATCTACGACGCGCTCGGCGTCTCGGTCGGCGTGATCCAGGAGTCGGACGACCCCGCAAAGCGGCGCGAGGCATACGCGTGCGACGTCGTGTACGGCACGAACTCCGAGTTCGGATTCGACTACCTGCGCGACAACATGGCGAGCTCGCTCGAGAACACGGTCCAGCGCGGCCACGAGTTCGCGATCGTCGACGAGGTCGACAACATCCTCATCGACGAGGCCCGGACGCCGCTGATCATCTCGGGCGCCCCCGAGCAGGCTGCCGACACCTATTACACGTTCGCGCGGCTCGCGAAGCAGCTCGAGGGCGTGCAGACGAAGGAGAAGCTGAAGTCGCTAGGGGAGACGCGCGACACCTCCGAGGTCGACCACGACTACGAGTTCGACGAGAAGCACAAGACCGTCGCGCCGACCGAGCAGGGCGTCGGAAAGGCGGAGCAATTCCTCGGCGTCGACAACCTCTACGTGTCCGAGCACGGCACGCTCGTCAACCACCTGATCCAGTCGCTGAAGGCCGAGTCGCTGTACAGGCGCGACAAGGACTACGCGGTGATCGACGGCCAGGTGATGATCATCGACGAGTTCACCGGCCGCATCCTCGAGGGCCGGCGATGGTCCGAGGGGCTGCACCAGGCGATCGAGGCGAAGGAGGGAGTCGCGATCCGCGAGGAGAACCAGACGCTCGCCACGATCACGCTCCAGAACTACTTCCGGCTCTACGAAAAGCTCTCGGGCATGACCGGTACCGCGCTCACCGAGGCGACCGAGTTCATGAAGATCTACAAGGTCTCCACGATCGACATCCCCACCCACCGGCCGATGATCCGCGACGACCACAACGACCTCATCTACAAGACCAAGAACGGCAAGTGGAAGGCGGTGCTCGGGGAGATCACCGAGCGCCACGAGCGCGGCCAGCCGATCCTCGTCGGCACGGTGTCGGTCGAGGTCTCCGAGATGCTCTCGGGCGAGCTGAAGCGAAACGGTATCGACCACGTCGTCCTCAACGCGAAGCCCGAGCATGCCCAGCGCGAGGGCGAGACGATCGCCCAGGCGGGGCGGGTCGGGGCGGTCACGATCGCGACCAACATGGCCGGCCGCGGTGTGGACATCATGCTCGGTGGGAACCCCGAGGCGCTCGCCCAGGCGGAGCTCAAGAAGCTCGGAGTCTCGCCCGGCGACGACAGCTACGACGAGGAGCTCGCCGCGCTCCTCCCGAGGATGGAGGAGCGCTGCGCCGAGGAGGGCGAGAAGGTGATCGAGGCCGGGGGGCTGTTCATCTGCGGCACCGAGCGCCACGAGTCGCGCCGGATCGACAACCAGCTCCGGGGCCGCTCCGGGCGCCAGGGTGACCCGGGCGAGTCACGCTTCTTCCTCTCGGCCGAGGACGACGTCATCCGGCTTTTCGCCGGCGATCGCATCTACAAGATCCTCGATCGCCTCGGTCCGAAGGACGAGCACGGAGAGGAGTACCCGCTCGAGGCGAAGATGCTCACCCGCACGGTCGAGAACGCGCAGAAGAAGGTCGAGCAGCAGAACTTCCTGATCCGCAAGCGGGTGCTCGAGTACGACGACGTGATGAACGAGCAACGCCGCGTGATCTACAAGTACCGGCGCGAGATCCTCGAGGGCCGCGACATGTCCGAGGCCGCGCGCGCGGAGCTCCAGGAGGTCGTCGCCCGAAACGTCGAGGCGTACACGCCGGGCGAGGTGTTCGAGGACTGGGACCTCGGCGGCCTCCAGTCCCAGATCCAGCAGCTGTGGCCGCTCGATGTGGACATGGGAACGCTCGATGCCGCGCGGCAGGGCGATCGCGAGGGGCTCACAGACGCCCTCACCGAGGACGCGCTTGCGGCCTATGACCGTCGCGAGGAGGAATTCGGCGATGAGTTGATGCGCTATCTCGAACGCCAGATCCTGCTCCAGGTGATCGACCACCGGTGGCGCGAGCACCTCTACGAGATGGACTACCTGCGCGAGGGAATCCACCTCCGCGGGTTCGCCCAGATCGACCCGCTCGTCGCGTACAAGAACGAGGGCTTCACGATGTTCCAGGAGCTCATGCACGCGATCTGGGAGGAGTTCGCGCGGCTGATCTTCCACGTCCAGGTCGACGTCGCCCCGACTCAGGCACAGGAGCAGTTCGCCGCCCAGGACGAGCAGCGGCGCGTGCAGTACTCGGGCGGCGGGCAGGAGCAGCCGTCGGCGCTCACCCAGGCCGGCACCGCGTCCGCCACCGCCGCGGCTACCACCGCGACGGGCGCGGTTGAGTCACCGGGCGGCGACGGTCAGGCGCCCGAGCCCGCGCCGCCGCGACAGCAGGCCGAGACCGGCACCCGCGTCAAGGACGAGCACGAGAAGATCGGGCGCAACGACCCGTGCTGGTGCGGGTCGGGCAAGAAGTACAAGAAGTGCCACGGGGCCTAGGCTCTGGCTGATGGTTGAGGCTCCTTCCACCGAAGCGGTTGCCGCGCGACTCGGCGAGGTCCGCGATCAGTTGAAGCTGCTCGCGGACTACCTTTGACCCCGCTGGGCTAGAGCGGGAGGTCGCCCGCCTCGAGGAGGAGATGCAGCGCCCCGGCTTCTGGGACGACCAGGAGCAGGCCGCCGAGGTGTCGTCGGCTCACGCGCGGGCGCAGAAGCGGCTCGAGAGCTTCCGCTCGCTCGAGTCGGACACCGCCGACCTCGAGGAGCTAGCGGAGCTCGCCGAGGGCGATCCTGAGATCGCCGCCGAGCTCGACTCGCAGCTGTCGTCGATCGAGGCGCGGCTCGCCGAGCTCGAGGAGGCCCGCCTGTTCGCCGGCGAGTACGACTCCGGTGACGCAGTTGTCACGGTGCGCTCCGGGGCCGGTGGCACCGACTCGCAGGATTGGGCCGAGATGCTGCTGCGGATGTACCTGCGATGGGCGGAGCGCCGCGGATTCAAGGTCGAGATGAAAGAGGCATCGGAGGGCGAGGAGGCAGGGATCAAGTCGGCGACCTTCATCGCCAGGGGCGAGAACGCGTACGGCCTGTTCTCGGCGGAGCGAGGCGTCCACAGGCTCGTGCGGATCTCGCCCTTCGACGCCCAGAAGCGGCGCCACACCGCGTTCGCCCAGCTAGACGTCGCGCCGCTCGTCGACGACGAGGTCGACGTCGACATCAACGAGGAGGACCTGCGGGTCGACACCTACCGCGCGTCGGGCGCCGGCGGGCAGCACGTCAACAAGACCGACTCGGCGGTGCGGATCACTCACCTGCCGAGCGGGATCGTTGTGCAGTGCCAGAACGAGCGCTCCCAGGCGCAGAACAAGGCGACCGCGATGCGGCTGCTGCGCGCGCGGCTGCTCGAGGAGGAGGAGCGAAAGCACGCCGAGGACCTCGCGGCCGAGCGCGGCGAGCAGAAGGCGGCCGAGTGGGGCTCCCAGATCCGCAGCTACACGCTGCACCCCTCGACCCGGGTGAAGGACCACCGCACCGGACACGAGGTGGGCGACGCCCAGCGGGTGCTCGACGGCGACCTCGACGGCTTCGTCCGCGAGTACCTGCTCCAGGCCGCCGGCGACGGGCGGTAGGCGCCCGGACCCGTATCGTTGAGCCGATGGCGGTGACGATCGCGGTGGGCGTGTCCGAGAGCTTCGATCCGGTCGAGGCGTTCTCGGAGGCGGCCCAGGACGCGGCGCGTCGCCTCGACGGTCGGTGCGATCTGTGCGTGCTGTTCGCGGGCGCTTCGCACCTCCCGCTCTCGAAGTGGATCCTGTCCGCCGTCCACGACGAGCTCGACCCCGCCAACCTGATCGGGTGCGGCGCCGGCGGCGTGCTCGGCGCCGGGCATGAGATCGAGGAGGGCCCGGGCGCGGTGGTGTGGGCGGCCTCGATGCCCGACGCCGAGATATCCACCCACCACTTCCGGGTCGAG
This sequence comes from uncultured Thermoleophilia bacterium, assembly GCA_963756745.1. Taxonomy (GTDB): domain Bacteria; phylum Actinomycetota; class Thermoleophilia; order Solirubrobacterales; family 70-9; genus DASPWW01. The sequence goes on along the minus strand of CAVWOU010000011.1, from coordinate 29,133 downwards.
CCGGTAGGCGATGACCTAGAGCTGATCGGAGTCCCCGACGAGCTCGGCGGAGAGTGCCTGATCCTGCTCGCCGATCCGTACACGTTCTCGACCGAGGCGCTGCTGGCGAGAGTCAACGAGTCGCGCCCCGATCTGCCGGTGCTGGGCGGTCTGGCGAGCGCCGCGGTGGCCGGCGGCGGGACGCTGTTCCGCGACGGCGACGTGCTCGCCGAGGGCGCAGTCGCCTGCTCGCTCTCCGGGGTGCCGGTTCTCGCGTGCGTATCGCAGGGGGCGGCGCCGGTGGGCCCCGAGATGACGATCACCGCGGCCGAGGACAACGTGATCCACGAGCTAGCGAGCCGTCCCGCGATCGAGCGGCTCAGCGAGGCGATCGCCGCGCTTCCCGAGCGCGAGCAGGAGCTGGCGCGGGGAGGCGTGATGCTCGGGATGGTGATCGACGAGAACAAGCCCGAGTACGGGCGGGGGGACTTCCTGATCCGACCGATAGTCGGCGCCGATCAGGAAGCGGGGACGATCGCGATCGGCGAGCCGGTCCGCGTCGGCCAGACCGTCCGCCTGCACGTTCGCGACGAGGCGTCCGCGGACGAGGATCTGCGCGAGACCCTCGCGACGCAGACACGGGCCCTCGCGTCGGGGGGTGCCGCCGGAGCGCTGCTTTTCACCTGCAACGGTCGCGGCTCGCACATGTTCAGCCTCCCGGATCACGACGCCGCCGCGCTCGAGGACACCCTCGGGGTCCCGGCGGGCGGTTTCTTCTGCGCGGGCGAGATCGGCCCGATCGGAGGCCGAAACTTCCTCCACGGGTTCACGGCGACGATGGCGGTGTTCCCGGCCGCGTAGAAGTGGGTCCCGGCCACCATTGAGATGAGCGACCCGAATGCGCTCGGCGCCCTGGTCGCCCGCGCCCTGGCCGAGGACGTGGGTGCGGGCGACATCACCTCCGACGCGGTCGTGGCCCCCGACACCCGCGCCCGGGCGCGCCTCGTTCAGAAGCAGCCCGGGGCGGTGTTCGGGCTCGACGCCGCCCAGGAGGTGTTCCGCCAGGCGGGTGCCGACTCATTCGAGCGGCTCGCGCCGGAGGGCGAGTGGCGCGACGCGGTGCCGGCCGACGTAGCCTTCGCCAGCGGCCCGGCCCGCGCGCTGCTCGCGGCGGAGCGCACGGCGCTCAACCTGCTCGGCCACCTGTCGGGGATCGCGACGCTGACCGCGCGCTACGCACGCGAGCTCGAAGGGGCCGAGGCCGAGCTGCTCGACACCCGGAAGACGACGCCGGGCCTGCGCGCGCTCGAGAAGGCGGCGGTGGCCGCCGGCGGCGGGCGTAACCACCGCATGGGCCTCCACGACGCGATCCTGATCAAGGAGAATCATGTCGCGCTCGCCGGCGGACTCGCCGCCGCGGTCCGACGCGCTCGCGAGGCCGATCCCGAGCGCGAGGTCGAGGTCGAGTGCCGCGACGCCGGGGAGATCGCGGACGCGCTCGACGCCGGAGCCGACCGCCTGCTTCTCGACAACATGAGCGTTGCGGAGCTCAGCGCCGCGGTCGCGGCGCGAGATGCCAGCCGCCCAGGCCCACGGTCCAGTCGCGACCCTCGAGGCTTCCGGCGGTATCACCCTCGACAATGTGCGCGGGGTGGCGGGCACTGGGGTCGACTTCGTCTCGGTGGGAGCGCTCACGCACTCGGCGCCGGCTCTCGATGTCAGCATGTTGCTCGAGGCGGCTACCTCCGCGGATTAGAGTCCCAGCATGGCAATCAGCGAAGAGCTGCGCGAAAAGCGCGAGTCGATCGTGCGCGAGCACATGGACTCGGAGAACCGGCACGACTACGACGCGACGATCGCGACGTTCCACAGGCCGCGCTATGAGCTGATCGGCACCGGGGAGGAGTACGACGGGGTGCAGGAGGTCGAGCGCTACTTCGACGAGACCCGGAACGCGTTCCCCGACCAGGAGAACGAGATAGTCGCGATCCACCACTCCGACGACGCGGTGATGGTCGAGGCGTGGATCCGCGGCACCCATCTCGGCACCTACCGCGGCCTCCCGCCGACCGGTCGGCGCTGGGAGCTTCAGATCCTCGCCATGTTCGTGTTCGAGGAGGACCGCCTGATGTGCGAGCGCGTCTACTTCGACGCCGCGACGGTGCTGCGCCAGCTCGGCGTCGCGCGCGATCCGACGACGCTCGCCGGCCGCGTCGCGACGCTGTTCAACCACCCGCTGACGATCGGGCAGGCCGTCGCGCGCCAGATCACGCGGCAGTGAGCGCGCCGCTCACTTGAGCAGCCGCGACAGCCTGCGGTCCTTGTAGATCTTTCCGCCGGTCTGCTCCTCCGGGCAGTACGTCATGACGTGCTCGGCGAAGTGGACGGCGGCGAGGGTCGTCCCGCAGCGCGGGCACGGCTCGCCCTCGCGCCGGTGCACCTGGAGCGGCATCGGGAGCTTGTCGGGCACGTTGTCGCCGATCACGTCCTCGTAGTGGTCGATCGCGAGTCCGAGCACCGCCAGCGCCGCGTGCAGGCGCTCCACCTCCTCGGGCTCGAGGTCGGAGCCCTTCTTGAACGGCGACAGGCGCGCGTCCCACAGGATCTCGTCGACCCACGAGCGGCCGATCCCCGCGATCGCGCGCTGGTCGCGCAGCAACGGGTGCAGGTGGCGCGGCACGTCCACGGCGCTCGCCACCGCCTCGAGCGGCGGGGCGGGCCAGGCCTCGGGACCGAGGGTGGCGACCATCTCGTCGCTCTCCACCTCTCCGTCGCGCAGCAGCTTCGCCCATGCGCGCTGCTTCGTCCCGAACTCGCGTAGGCGCAGCTCGCGCCCGTCGGAGAGCCGGATCAGCAGGCGCGAGCGGCGGTCGCGCATCGACGCGCGCTTGTCGAACACCTGCAACCGCCCCGCGGACATCAGGTGGACGAGCAGCGAGAGCTCGCCGATCTCGACGACCGGCATCTTCCCGATCCGGCGCACGCCCTCGATCGACCGGCCCTCCACCACGCTCAGCGGCGGATCGACGGTCTTCATCGTCACCATCCCGGGGGCGAGCGCGGACTCGATCTCGACGCCGGCAAGGGACCGGTCGAGCCGGCGTGCGGTGATCTCCACCTCGGGAATCTCGGGCATGCATTGAGGGTAGGCACTCGCGGGGGAGTAGACTGATCACCAAGTTCATTCGCCTGGTTTTAGGCCGACTGAGGGCAGCGAATCCGGCCGGGCCGGCGAACATCGGAAAGGAAGTGCGGGTGCAGGAGCTCCCGACAATCCAATCCAATCCACGACCGGAGCTGAGCCCGGATCGGATCGGCGCGCTCTCGGAGGAGGTTCGTGCGCTCGCCGCCGAGCGCGATGCCGTGATCCTCGCGCACAACTATCAGGTGCCCGAGGTCCAGGACGTCGCGGACTACGTCGGCGACTCGCTCGGGCTGTCGCGCAAGGCGGCCGACGCCGAGGCCGAGGTGATCGAGTTCTGCGGCGTCCACTTCATGGCGGAGACTGCCTCGGTCCTGTCGCCCGACAAGACCGTTCTGATCCCCGACCTCGACGCGGGATGCTCGCTGTCCGACTCGATCACCGCGGACCAGCTCCGGGAGTGGAAGGCGGGCCACCCGGGCGCGGTGGTCGTCATGTACGTCAACACCTCCGCCGACGTCAAAGCCGAGACCGACTACTGCTGCACCTCCTCGAACGCCGTCCAGGTCGTAGAGCACATCTGGCGCGAGCACGGCCCCGACACCGAGATCCTGTTCGGCCCGGACATGTGGCTTGGGAGATACGTGGAGCGGGTGACGGGGCGCGCGATGCACGTGTGGGACGGCGAGTGCCACGTCCACGCCGGTATCCGGCCGCGCGACATCGAGCGCACCCGAGCCCAACACCCGAACGCCGAGTTCCTGATCCACCCCGAGTGCGGATGCGTGACCCAGACGATGGAGTACGTGGCCGCCGGCGACCTCGACTCCGACGGCGTCCACATGCTGTCGACCTCGGGGATGCTGCGACACGCGCACGAGCATCCCGACGGCGAGTTCATCGTCGCGACTGAGACGGGGATGCTTTACCCGATGCAGGAGGCCGCGCCCGAGGCCGAGCTCGTGCCAGCCAACGAGGCGGCGGTGTGCCGCTACATGAAGATGATCACGCTGCCCAAGCTCCGCGACTCGCTGCGGGACTGCAAGCACGAGGTCAAGGTCCCGCCCCCGGTCGCCGAACGCGCCCGCGTGCCGATCGAGCGCATGGTCGCGATCGGGTAGCTCCGGTTCGCACGCGTACCTCGGCGCGAAGAACCGCGCGCCGATCGCGGTCGGGATGGGTGGTACCGTGCTCAGGTCAGGATTACCGCGCCGGGGGTCCTCATTCTCCTCCGCGGCCTTCAGTGGAGCCCGGTTCGCGCGCTTCTGGCTACGCTGCAGCAGCGAAAACCAGGTGGACGACTTGATGCACACAGGCAGGGCGGGGTGGCTCGGCACACGGGTAGTGGTGGCGTTCCTCGCCGTCGCGGCGGTCGCCGCCTCACTGGCGTTGGCAATGCCGGCGCTTTCCGAGCCTGTGCCAACCCTGGAGACGGACAAGCCCGACTATGCGCCGGGAGAGGTGGTGCACATCACCGGCGACGGGTTCGAGCCGAACCAGACCTATGCGGTACCGGTGAAGCGGCCGAACGGGAGCATCGTCAAGTGGAACGGCACTTCGTTCGAGCCGGGTTGGGATACGGCAACCGCCGATGGTTCCGGCAACCTGAGCTACGACTACCAGCTGAACGGCGTCGAGGGTACTCTACGAGGCTCGCGCGTATCCCGCTGACTGGTCAGGAGATTGGGGTGCAGAGCCGCTCGCAAGCGTCACGTTCACCGACGCCGTCAAGATCACCGCCAAGGGCCACGAGGGCCAACAAAAGGTAGCCGGAACCCTAGGAACCTATACCCCGGGGAACGTTACCGAGTATGGGGAGGGCGACCCGATCAATTTCCGCTTCACGCTTACCGGTGACGCGGAAACGAGTGGCCAGCTGGAGGTTCGCTATACCGAAAACGACGGCACCTGCACCTTCTTCGACCAGGCCTTCAACCTGGGTACGCACGATAACTCGGCGCCGGCAATCGACCCGGTGTCGGGTGGCACGCCCCACACAGTGACGGTCGCGAGCGGTCCCACCGCGGTGAGCGGGGAATGGGTCGTCACGCTGAACGTCGACTTCGCGACGGCAGGCGAGGCCGTCGTCAACTACTACTTGATGCTGTCGGACGAAGCGGGCGAGTGCAGCAGCTCATCCCAGCACAGCCGGCTCAACCCGGCCCCCGCGGAGGCCGCGGGGGACGTTACGCAAACGGGCGCGCAGAACGTGCCCGTTCCCGCCAACCAGATCATCGAGGTTCCCGAGAACGGCTCGATCGAGGTGACCAAGGACCTCGACCCCGACACCGACGGCGGCCTGTTCGACCTCCTGGTCGACACCGACACCGTCGCGACGGACGCCTCCGACGGCGACTCGGGCACGAAGTCCGACCTCTTACCCGGCACCTACACGGTCTCCGAGCTCGCCGGCGAAGGCGACCAGCCTGGACGACTACGACTCGACCGTCGAGTGCTCGGGTGAGGGCGCCGCCCAGCCCGGCACCAGCTTGGCGGACGTCGACGGTCTCGGCGGGCGAGAACGTGGAGTGCACGATCACCAACACCCGCGAGACCGGGACGATCGAGGTGATCAAGAACCTCGACCCCGACCGACGACCCCGGGCTGTTCAACCTCCAGATCGACGGCGCGACCGAGGAGGGCGACGCCGGCCACAACGGCACCACCACCGCGCTCCCCTTCAACGCTGGCACCCACAGCGTCGGCGAGACGGCCGGCACCGGGACCAACCTCGACGACTACGACGAAGCGATCGAGCTGCTGAACGGCGACGGCGCGAGCCGGGCTCGACCAGGCATCCGGCCACCCGCTGCAACGTCACCGTCGGCGACGACGACGCAGGTCACCTGCACGATCACCAACACCCGCGAGACCGGGTCGATCGAGGTGATCAAGGACCTCGATCCCGGCACCGACGACGGCCCGGGCTGTTCGACCTCCAGATCGACGGCGCGACCGAGGCACGGACGACGCCGGCCGACGGCGGCACCGACACCGAGCTCGGCCCGTCAACACCGGCCACCCACACGCGTCGGCGAGATCGGCCGGCACCGGCGACCAACCTCGGCGACTACAGACAGCGATCAGTCGAGTGCGGCGACGACCGGCGCCGGGCTCGACCGACGGGCGATACCGCGCCCGCTCAACGTCACCGCTCGACGAGCGACGAGCGATCACCTGCACGATCACCAACACCCGCGAGACCGGGACGATCGAGGTGATCAAGAACCTCGACCCCGACCGACGACCCCGGGCTGTTCAACCTCCAGATCGACGGCGCGACCGAGGAGGGCGACGCCGGCCACAACGGCACCACCACCGCGCTCCCCTTCAACGCCGGCACCCACAGCGTCGGCGAGACGGCCGGCACCGGGACCAACCTCGACGACTACGAGAAGTCGATCAGCTGCGTGAACGGCGAGGGCGCGGGCCAGGGCTCGACCGAGGGCGATAGCGGCGGCCCGCTGAACGTCACCCTCGACGACGACGAGGCGATCACCTGCACGATCACCAACACCCGCGAGACCGGGACGATCGAGGTGATCAAGAACCTCGACCCCGACCGACGACCCCGGGCTGTTCAACCTCCAGATCGACGGCGCGACCGAGGAGGGCGACGCCGGCCGACAACGGCACCACCACCGCGCTCCCCTTCAACGCCGGCACCCACAGCGTCGGCGAGACGGCCGGCACCGGGACCAACCTCGACGACTACGAGAAGTCGATCAGCTGCGTGAACGGCGAGGGCGCGGGCCAGGGCTCGACCGAGGGCGATAGCGGCGGCCCGCTGAACGTCACCCTCGACGACGACGAGGCGATCACCTGCACGATCACCAACACCCGCGAGACCGGGACGATCGAGGTGATCAAGAACCTCGACCCCGACCGACGACCCCGGGCTGTTCAACCTCCAGATCGACGGCGCGACCGAGGAGGGCGACGCCGGCCACAACGGCACCACCACCGCGCTCCCCTTCAACGCTGGCACCCACAGCGTCGGCGAGACGGCCGGCACCGGGACCAACCTCGACGACTACGAGAAGTCGATCAGCTGCGTGAACGGCGAGGGCGCGGGCCAGGGCTCGACCGAGGGCGATAGCGGCGGCCCGCTGAACGTCACCGCTCGACGACGACGAGGCGATCACCTGCACGATCACCAACACCCGCGAGACCGGGACGATCGAGGTGATCAAGAACCTCGACCCCACCGACGACCCCGGGCTGTTCAACCTCCAGATCGACGGCGCGACCGAGGAGGGCGACGCCGGCCACAACGGCACCACCACCGCGCTCCCCTTCAACGCTGGCACCCACAGCGTCGGCGAGACGGCCGGCACCGGGACCAACCTCGACGACTACGAGAAGTCGATCAGCTGCGTGAACGGCGAGGGCGCGGGCCAGGGCTCGACCGAGGGCGATAGCGGCGGCCCGCTGAACGTCACCCTCGACGACGACGAGGCGATCACCTGCACGATCACCACACCCGCGAGACCGGGACGATCGAGGTGACCATGGACCTCGACCCGACCGACGACCCCGGGCTGTTCAACCTCCAGATCGACGGCGCGACCGAGGACGCGGCGACGCCGGCCGACAACGGCACCACCAGCCGCGCTCCCCGTCAACGCCGGCACCCACAGCGTCGGCGAGACCGCCGGCACCGGGCACCAACCTCGACGACTACGACGAACGTCGATCGAGCTGCGTGAACGGCGAGGGCGCGGGCCAGGGCTCGACCGACGGCGACTAGCGGCGGCCCGCTGAACGTCACCCGTCGACGACGACGACGACGATCACCTGCACGATCACCAACACCCGCGAGACCGGGACGATCGAGGTGATCAAGAACCTCGACCCCACCGACGACCCCGGGCTGTTCAACCTCCAGATCGACGGCGCGACCGAGGAGGGCGACGCCGGCCACAACGGCACCACCACCGCGCTCCCCTTCAACGCTGGCACCCACAGCGTCGGCGAGACGGCCGGCACCGGGACCAACCTCGACGACTACGAGAAGTCGATCAGCTGCGTGAACGGCGAGGGCGCGGGCCAGGGCTCGACCGAGGGCGATAGCGGCGGCCCGCTGAACGTCACCCTCGACGACGACGAGGCGATCACCTGCACGATCACCAACACGGCGGCGCCGACCGGCGGAGGTGGTGGCGACGATGGGGGCGGCGGAAACGGGAGCGGGGGCGCCGCTCCCCCCACCGGCGGGCCCACTGGCACGCCCCCGCCCACGGACGGCACGCCCCCGCCACCTGGCGGCACGCTCCCACCCCCGGGCGGCACGCTCCCGCCGCCCGTGGTCGGCGAGACCGTGAACGTGAGCGTGATCAGCGGCGTCATCTTCACCAGGTGCCCCGGCGACACGGATTTCCAGCCCCTGCAGGGCGAGGCGCAGATCCAGGTGGGGTGCCTGGTCGATGCTCGCAACGGCCACGTGCTGCTGACCTCCTCAACGGGGACCGGGGGCGGCACGCAGACGGCGGAGTTCTGGGCGGGGATCTTCAAGGTGAAGCAGAAGGTCGGCTCCAACCCCTTCACGGTGTTGGAGCTGGTCGGCCCGAATGCCAGTCCGAGCGCCGCCGCGGCCCGGAGGGATCAAGCTACGGTAGCGAGGGGCCGGAACAGGAAGCTGTGGGGCAAGGGAAAGCGGAAGGTTCAGGAGCAAGGGCCGACACGGCGCCGGGAGCGCGCGGGGGACCACGTGGCTGGTCGCCGACATCGGCGACACGACGCTGTGCAAGGTGAAGAACGGAAAGGTCCGCTTCCGCGACTTCTTCCTCAACAGGACGGTGACCGTGCGAGCCGGAGAGACCATACGTCGCGAAGCGGCGGAAGCGGTAGCGGCCAGACCGGCGCTCTGCCCCTCCCCACGGTTCCCGACCCGGCGCGCCGGCTGAGCCTGGAATCGATGATCGTGTCCGCGGCCTCGCGACTTCGCATTTGGCCGGTGATGGCGGAAAGGAAGTGGTCGCGGTCGAGCGCGAGCAGCCGTGTGGGACAGTTCGCGCGGACGGTCGCGGTGCGAGGGACATCGCGCAACAGGGCGATCTCGCCAAAGGACTCGCCAGGGCCCTCCGTGCGACGGAGGACCCGATTCTCGAAGATCTCCACCTCGCCGTCCTCGATCAGGTAGAAGCGGTCGCCGTGGTGCCCCTGGGTGATGATCTGCTCGCCCGCATCGACTCGGAGCGCGACGACGTCGTGGCTCAGGCGCTCCAGCGTGGCCACCGGAAGCGGCGTGAAGATCGGGTTGGCTCGCAGCAAGGCGTAGGGACGCTCGGCCACGGGAGCACCCATCTCGAACGCCCGCAGCGGCGCCCAGCGCAGGACCGCGAACAGCGGGAGGATGGCCCCGAGGGCGAGCAGCGCACCTCTCGTGCCCAGCAGGGCAACGAGCGCGGACGCGGCGATCGAGCCCACCGCCATCGCTGCGAGCCTTGATGTCTCCAGGCTGCCGAGGACACGCGCCAGCACCTCGTCCGTCCGAGGCGCTGGAGCAGCGTCCTCGCGGTCACCTCGATAATCGTGAAGCCGACCCCGATCGCTAACCAGCCGGCGTAGGCGGCGAGCGCGACCGGCCACGCTCCCGGCAGCGCGGCCGCGACTCCGGCGACCACGCTTCCCGCCGCGAGCCCCGACGCCAGCTTTCCTCGGTCGAGCAGCAGCGCCAGCACCGCCGATCCGGCGAGCGCGCCGATTCCCCAGGCGGCGTTCAGGTACCCGACGCCTCCCGCGCCGAGATCGAGCAAGTCAAGCGCAAGCACGACCACCAGGACGTCGGCCGTGCCCTCGAAGAATGCGAGCACGACAAGCGCGGCTCCGACCAGCCGCAACCCGGGATCCCCGAGCAGCGCCCTGACTCCGAGCGCCGTCTGACGCATCACGCCGTAGAGCTCAGGGCCCTCGTCGTACTTGGGACGCTCGTCGCGACGCACGCCGGCGAGCAGGAGCGCAGTCAGTAGCAGCGACGATCGCGGCGAGCCCGAACACGACCTGGGGCGTCGTCGCCGCGAGCAGCACGCCGGTCAGGGTGGAGCCGACGAGGAAGCCGGCGTTGTCCATCACGCCGCGCGCGACGTTCGCGGCGGACAGCTCCTGCGGTGTGCGCGCGACCTGCGGGTAGAGCGCCCCTTCGGCGGGCACGAAGGGGCTGGAGGCGACCGTGAAGGCGCCGGCCAGCGCGAAGACAAGGGCGGCCGGGGCATCGAGCGCGGCGGCCGCGGCGGCCGCACCGAGAACCAGCAGCGGTTGCCGTCGTGCTCGCGGTGAGCACGTTTCGCCGTGAGTGCCGATCGCCAAGCAGCCCCGCGAACGGAGACGCCAGCGCCCCGGGCAGCAACCGCACCAGGCCCGCGATCCCCACCGCCGCCGGACCAGCGACGTCGAACGCGTATACGCCGAGCGCGATCGCGAAGGCCCAGAGCGAGAACGACATCCCCGCCCAAGCGAGCTCCAGTCGGGCCACGTCCGGATTCGCGAATACCGCACCCACCGCACGCAGCGATGCCGCGAGCTGCCCCGCTGACCCTTTGATCACCTCGCGACGATAGCGCTCAGGCGCTTACCGGCCCCGCCGCCGGCCGCGAAGAGCGCCGACTGCGTCGGCTAACGCCTCGGCCGCTTCGGCGCGACCAGGAACGGCATCACCCTGAGCTGGTGCCCCTCGACGTCGTCGGGGCCGGAGATGACCTTGAAGCGGTCGCCGTCCTCCTCGGCCTGCAGGGTGATCTCGTCGCCCTCGCCCGTCACGAGCTTGATTCGCTCGACATCGATCCCGGGGGTCGCCGCGTGACCCTGGACGTCGTTCTCCTCGTCCGTGATCTGGAACCTCACTCCCATCCTGTCCTCCTCCTGATCGCTCCCCGCTCACACGGGCTCGCCCACATGACGTGGTGATTCGCTCCAATCTTCCCTCACGTTCCGGGTTTGTGTCGGACGTCACGTTCCAGCAGCTCCGTCGAGCGCACCCAGCAGCCGCATCCCGGCATCGCGCTTCGGTCCCTCGAGCCGCTCAAGCGCCTGCGCCAGGCGGGCGACGACGGCGGTGTCGCCCTCGCCCTGCAGTGCCGATCCCGCACGGCGAGCGCGCTGCACCACCTGGACGGCGAGCGCCGCCTGGCGCGCGAACAGCGCCAGCAGGTCGAGCTCGGCGACGCTGAAGGACCGCTCGGCGGGCCGGTCGAGCACGGAGAGGACTCCGATGCCTTGCTCGCCGCGAAGCAGCGGCGCCGCCATCAGCCCCTCGGGCATGTAGCCGGTGCGCTCCGCGACCTCGCGCGCGAAGCGAGGGTCCTTGTCGAGCTCGTCGATCACCAGCGCCTGGCGCGAGCGCAGCACCCAACCGGCGACGCCCTCGGTGGAGGGGAAGCGGCTGCCGACCAGCGAGCCGGAGCCCTCTCCCGAGGCCGCTTCGAACACGAGCTCGTCGGTCTCCTCGTCATAAAGGGTGATCGAAGCCGCCTTGGCGTCGAAGATCGCCCGCGCTACGTCGACGATCGACTGCAGCAGCTCCCCCTGGGCTCCCTCCCCGGCGAGCGCTGAGGCGGCAACCGCCGCGCGCAGCCGATCCTCGCTCATCCCGCCTCGATGGTCGCGTTCGAGGACGTGAGGCGCAGCACGCTCTTAAGCTCGAACGGCGCCAGCTCGGGGTGCTTGGCGCGGATCAGCGCGCAGATCCCGGCGAGGTGCGCGGTTGCGAAGCTGTTCCCCGATGAGCGCAGCCGCCCGCCGCCCTTCCACGCGACCTCGACGTCGAGACCGCGGGCATAGAACTCGACCGGAGGGTGGGGGTTGTAATAGAAGCGCATCGGGTCGGCTTCCTCGTGGCTGCCGACCGAGACCACCGAGGAGAAGCGCCACGGGTAGCTCTCGACCGCGAGGTTGTGGGCCGAGGCGACGATCGTCGTGCGACGGAAGTAGGCGCCGTCGGTGAGCCGGCGCATCGCGTCGAGCAACTCCCGCGTGGTCGTCGAGAGGCTCATGTTGATCACCTCATGGCCCCGAGCGACGGCCCACTCGAGCCCGGCGAGCAGCAAGGAGCCGCTGCCACGGTTCGCGGGCCCCAGCACCCGCACGCTGTCGATCTCGCATCCCGGCGCCAGCGAGCGGATGATCCCGGCGCATGCGGTTCCGTGTCCGAACACGTCGCCCTCGGTGTCGTCGACGACTGTGGCGTAGCCCTCCTCGTCGGCGGTCACGGTCACCGAGCTGCCGATCTCGCCCACGTCGGGATGCCCCGACTCGACCCCGCTATCGATCACGCAGATCCGAATACCCTCGCCCGTCGACCCGCCCCACGCCCACTCCCGGGTGAGAGCGAAGGGCCAGCTCGCTGGCAGCGCGATCTCCCCCACCCGGTCGGCGCGCAGGCTGAACGACGGAGCCTTGACCCCGCTGGCCACGCCACGATCGTACTCGCGCTTGCGGGCGGTGCAGGGGCCGTCAGACAGCCTCCTAGTCACCCTCCTCCGCGCCCGCCTGGAGGCGGGCGCGGAGGATTGCGCGCAGGCGGGGATCGGGGTCGTGCCCGGCCCGCTCCAGGGCCAGCTCGAGCCCGGCGAGAACCTCCGCACGGAGGCTGGCGTCGGCCTCGGCTCGCGCGACGAGCTCGTCGAGGGAGCGCCTCGCCTCCGGGAGCTCGCGCGCCGCCTGCACCCAGCCCTCGGGCGGCGGCGGAAGCTCGGCGATCAGCTCCGCGACTCTCGCTTCGGTCCACACGGGCTCTTCCCGGTCGGCATCCATCCGCAATCAGGACGCGCGCGCGGACCGGTTTCTTCCCTCGAGCTCGGCGCGCAGCTTGACCAGACAGCGCGAGATCCGGCTCGCGATCGTGCCCTGGGGAACGTCGAGCGCGGAGCTGATCGTGCGGTAGCTCTCGTCGCGGGCGAAGAATCGGTCGAGGATCTCCCGGCAGTGATCCGGGAGCATCCGTAGAGCCTCGCGCACGACGACCGCCGCGTCGATCCGTTCGAGCGGATCCTCGTCCGGAACGGGCTCCGGCGGCTCGGCGCTCACCTGCTCGCGGCTCGAGGCCCGGATCCTGTCGATCGAAGTCCGCCTCGCGAGTTGCCCGATCCATGGCCCCAGGGCGCCGGTGTCACGCAGCGAGGAGAGATGCTCATACGTGCGCGCGAACACCTCCTGGAACACGTCCTCTGCGTCGTGGTCCCGCAGGCCGTAGCCGCGCGTGGCGATCGCGTACACGTAGCGCGAGTAATGCTCCACCAGCTCGCCCCAGGCATCCGCATTGCCGTCCAGGCATCGGGCGACGAGGCGCGCTTCGTCCAAGTCTCAGCTCCCGCCGAGCGCGCGCTCGGCCGCCGCGCGGGTCGCGCCCACGCTGGCGCGGGCCTCCGCGAGCAGCTCGTCGTCGGGCGTAACGGCGAGGTTGACCTCGACCAGATGCGTGGCGGCGCGCGCGCACGCGCCGGCGAGCAGGCACGCCGCGACCACGTCGGCGCGCAGGTCCGGATCGCATCTCTGCGCGACCTCGCCCGCGAGCAGTCCCACGTCCCCGGCGAGCTGGGCGAGCGCGAGCGGCGGCGCGGCCGCCTCGGCGAGCGCCCGGGCGATCTCAGCGTCACGGCGCCGCGGATCGAGCTCCGCTCGCCGGCGCAGCAGCTCGACCGCGGCCGCGTGCGCCTCGACGTCGACCGCGCTCAGCTCGTCCGCCCGGCGTCGCAGGCTTGCGGCCTGCGCCGCGGCGCCGCCGGCCTCGTCCCAGGCATCCCGGGAGGCCTGCGCCGCGACCTCGAGCAGCGTCGCGGCCTCTGCGATCACCCGCGCGGCGAGCGGGCCTCCCAGCGCACCGACGCCCGTTGGCCTGGGTGACGGCACCATCGCCGCCTCAGCCCTCTTCACCGCTCGGCTCCTCGAGCCCCCACACCCGCAGCTTCTCCTCGCGACCGCGAACCTCGAACTCCCCCGCGAAGACGAGCCCGTCGCCCTGGGCGGTGAGCTCCGCACGCGTGGACTCGCTGAGGAAGAGTTGGAACGGGGTCCCCTTGGTCATCCCCTCCAGTCGGGCAGCGGTGTTGGTGACGTCCCCGATCGTGGTGTACTCGACCCGCCGCGTGGATCCCACCTGGCCCGACATCACCGACCCCGTGTTCAACCCCACGCCCATCCTGAACCCGCTGCCCAGGCCCTGCTTGCGCAGCCAGTCGTTGAACCGCTCCAGCTTCGGCCCGAGCATCTCCCTGGCTGCCGCCACCGCGCGGTCCGCGTGATCCGGCTGCTCCAGCGGGGCGCCGAACACGGCCATGATCCCGTCCCCCATGTAGGCGACGAGCGTCCCCCCGTGGTCCATGATCGCGTCGCTCATCTCGCTCAGGTAGCGGTTGAGGACATCGATTACCTGATCGGGCGTGCGGTCCTCACAGAAGGTGGTGAAGCCGCGCAGATCGCTGAACAGGACGGTGGACTCGCGGCGAACACCACCGAGGCGGAGGTCCTCACCCGAGCGAGCGAGCACCTCGTCGACGACCTGCTCGGGCACGAAGCGGGCGAACATGTCGCGTGCCTGGCGCCTCCCCAGCGCGGCAAGAACGTAGTAGACGCCGAGGCTCCCCACCGTCGCCACCCCGAGGGCGACGAGCGGGTACACGACCGCGAGCACGGTGCCGCCGTCGAACGCGAGCTGCGCCGCCACGAGGTAGGCGCCAGCCGCGGCTAGCGCCAGGCCGAAGGCGAACGGGGGCCGGAGCCGGATCGCCGCCGCCGGCGCGACCAGCCCGAGCACGACGATCAGGCCGGCGTCGAGCGGCCACGGAGCCGACTCCAGCGGCAGGCCTCGGTCCACCGTCGAGATGGCGTTCGCCTGTATCTCCGCTCCCGACATCAGCTTGTGCTCGTCCATCGGCGTCGGGTGGACGTCCTGGAGCGTGGGCGCCGATGCGCCGATCACGACCGTGGCGTCGCGAAACGTGCTCCGCGGAACCTTGCCACGCAGCACGCGCGAGAACGAGACGGTGCGAAACGTCTCCGGCGGCCCGCGGTAGTCGATCCACGCACCGTCATCGGCGAAGCTGTCCGGATCGACCTGGCGCCCGGTCCGCGTCTCGACCGCCGCGACCGCGAAGCTCTCGAGCCCGCCGATCTCGTACGGGGTTCGCCTCACGACGCCTCCCGGGTCGGGTTCGAACTGCGTGTTCCCGGCCCGCGCACCGATGCTTCTCAGCACCTCCTCGCCCCCGAAGACGTTGCTCTCGCCGCGCGCGTTGACCTCCGTCGTCGACAGGACGACGTCGCCGGCCCGCGCCACGGCCTGGATCAGGGCGTTGTCCTCTCGCGGACTCGTCGGCTCGGTGAACTGCACGTCGTACGCGATCGTGCCCGCGCCCGCGGCCCGCAGGCGGTCGATCAGCCGCCCGTGGAGGGAGCGGGGGAAGGGCCAGCGCTTGTCTAGCTGGCTGAAGGTGACGTCGTCGATCTCGACGACCACGATGTCCGCCGGGGCGCTCTCGACCCCCCTGACCGCGAACCGCGTGTCGACGCTGTCGAGCTCCAACCGATCGAATGCGTCGGTCGCGTAGGTCACGAGCCCGATCGCGACCCCGATTGCGCCCGCCACAAGCAGCGCTGTTACAGTCGCCCGTCTGCCCGCGCTCGTGCTCATGCGATCACTCTCGCATCATGAAGCGCGATTCGCCACGAGGCCCAGCCGGTCGAGCTTCAGCCCGGGCGCGCGGTCGAGGATCCCTCGTTCTCACATCCGCCGGTGCTAGGTTGCGGCAATGGTGGAGGTAGGGGGCCGAATCGTCCTCGCCGCGGTGCTTGTCGCGGCGAGCGTCGCGAAGCTGGCTAGTCCGCGATCCTCGAGCGCCGCGCTCGGCACCTTCGGGATCCGCAGCCCCGGCGGGCGGTGGGCGGCGTGGGCGGCGCTGATCGCGACCGAGCTGCTGCTCGCGGCGGGGGTGGCGGCCGGGATCGACCTCGCCGCGTACCTCGCGGCGGCGCTGATGGCCGCTTTCGGTGCGGCGATGCTCGCCGCGATGCAGCGCGGTCGTTCGGGCGCGCCGTGCGCATGTTTCGGCGCCCGCTCGACGGTCGGCTGGCCGGCCGTGGGTCGCAACCTCGTGCTCTCGTTTGCGTTCCTCGCGCTGCCGCTGCTCCCCGAGGGCGATGTGACGACCGACGAGTGGCTCGCGCTCGGGCTCGGGGTCGCGCTGCTCGCCTGCGCCGGGCTGGCGATCGCGGTGCTCGCGCTCGCGCGCGAGGTGGGGATGCTGCGGCTGCGGCTCGGCCCCGCCGCGGCGCTCGAGATCCCCGAGGAGGGGCCGCCGGTCGGCTCGCGCACCGATCTGATCGACAGCTTCGCGCGTGCGCCCACGTCCGAGCTGGCGCTCGCGGTGTTCGTCTCCGACGGCTGCCACGTGTGCCGCGGGCTCGAGCCGGCGATCGCGTCGCTCGGCCGTGATCCGACGCTTGCCGTCGAAGTGTTCGAGGAGGGCGCCGACGCCGAGGCGTGGAGGGCGGTCGACGCGCCGGGTAGCCCGTACGCGGTAGCGCTCGACCGCGCGGGCGTCGTGCTGGCCAAGGGAACGTTCAACAACCTCGCGCAGCTCGAGAGCGTGCTCGCCACCGCCCAGCGGCGCGGCGCCGAGCGTGCCGCGGTGGAGGGGATGGGTGTCTGAGCCGCTCGAGTCGCTGGTCGCGAACACCTCGCGGCGCGGGTTCCTGGCGCGGGTCGGTGGAGCGATGATGGCGGCGACCGCGGGTGGGACGGTGGGCAAGCTGATCAAGCCCGGCGAGGCGGACGCGTTCCACTTCTGCGGCCACACGTTCACCACCGGGTCGTGTCCGCATCCCACCGGGAAGGCGCTGCCGAGGATCGACGGCCACGGCTATCCGCTCCACGGCAAGAAGGGCTATCCCGTCGACAACCTCGGGCGGCGGATCAACGACCGCGGTGAGCCGATCGACGAGCAGGGGCTGCCGAAGCTCGATCCGGACGAGCGCCCACTGCCGCCGGCGCCGCGGACGAAGGTCTGCGACGAGGTGTCGAGACGGTTCGGGTTCCCCACCCACGTCGACGGCAGCTGGTACCGGTGCTGCGGCGGCACGGTGCGCAAGCTGGTCGACTGCTGCTCGCACTCGCGGCGGCGGATCAACGGCGACGCCTCGCTCGAGGGCTACTGCTTCCGCGGCCGCCGCGTGTTCTGCGTCATGTTCTTCCAGACCAAGGTGCCGTGCTGATGGCGGACCCGTTCGAGACGCTCGCGGTCAACACCTCGCGGCGGGGGTTCCTGTCGAAGATGGGCGCGGCGATGGTGGCGGCGACGGCGGGAGGCACTGTGGGCAAGCTGATCAAGCCCGGCGAGGCGGACGCGTTCCACTTCTGCGGCCACACGTTCACCACCGGGTCGTGCCCACACCCGAACGGGCTGCCGAGGATCGACGCCCGCGGCTACCCGATTCGCCCCAAGGACGGCAAGCCGGTCAACGACCACGGCCGGCTCGTGGACGGCCACGGCAAGCCCGTCGATTCGCACGGCAGGCCGCTGGACAACATTGGCCGTCACATCAACTCGAAGGGCGAGCCGGTGGACGGTCACGGCAGGCTCCTGCGCGATCCCGACGGACGGCCGCTGCCCCCGGCCCCGCGCACGAAGCTCGGCAAGCGGAGCAAGGTGTGCGATCGGGTGGCCCGCCGGTTCGGGTTCGCCACCCGCACCGACGGCAGCTGGTACCGGTGCTGCGGGGGGACGGTGCGAAAGCTGGTCGACTGCTGCTCGAACTCCGATCGGCGGATCAACGGCGACGCGGCGCTCGAGGGCTACTGCTTCGGCGGCCGCAAGGTGTTCTGCGTCATGTACTTCCAGACGAAGGTGCCATGTTGAGCGGGCTCGAGATCGCACTCGCCGCGGCCGGGCTGGTGATCGGGCTCACCGGGACGTGGTCGCCGTGTGGGTTCTCGATGATCGAGACGATCGGCCCGACCGGACACACCGGCGGGCGCCGTACCGCGATCGCCGCCAGCGCGACGTTCCTCCCCGGGGCGGTCGCGGGTGGGATGGTGACCTTCGGGGCGCTCGCCGCGCTGGGCGGGCTCGTCCACGGCGCCGGCCGCGTCGCCTACCTGCTCGCCGCCGCGATCGCCGTCGTGGCGGCGATCGCGGAGGCGCGTGGAACCCCGATCGTGCCGCAGATCCGCCGCCAGCTCCCCGAGCACTGGCGCCGCGTGCTGCCGATGCCGGTGGCGGCGGCGATGTACGGCGTCCTGCTCGGCCTCGGATTCACCACCTTCGTGCTCAGCTTCGGCGTCTGGGCGCTCGCCGGGATCAGCTTCGCCGTCGGCGACCTCGACGCAGGGCTCGCGATCGGCGCCGCGTTCGGGATCGGGCGGGCGATCCCGATCGCCGTGCTGGCCCCGATGTCCGACAGGCCGGCGGGGATCCGCGCGACCGAGATGATGGCCGAGCGGCCCGGGGATCTACCGCGGCATCCGGGCCGGCGACGCGCTGGCGCTGCTCGTCGCGGCGACGGTGCTCACCACCACCGGCACGGCGACGGCGGCGCGCACCGAGGCGCGAGGACGGCGCCGACCCGTCCGCCGAGGGCGTCGACCTCGCGTGGCAGCTCTCGGACCGGGCCGGGATCCTGCGCCGCGCCGGGCAGCCAATCTCGCTTCCCGGGAACGATCCGGCCGTCGGCGACCAGTACGCCGCGGTGATCGCCGACGACGGGATCACGCTGCTCGACCGCGAGTCGCTCATAACCATCTCCCGGATCGAGGCGCCCGGCGTCGACGCGATCGGCGTGTCGGAGGGCTGGCTGGTGTACCGGGCGCGCCGTGAGGGGCGCGACGTGATGTTCTACCGCTCGCTCGCCGACGCGCGCAGTCCCGGCCCCGAGACGGCGATCACGAGCGTCCCCGACCCGTTCCAGCTCGGCCGCCCCGGGCTCGACGGGAACCTGGTCGTGTTCGCGGTCGCCAAGCGGCGGGTCAACCGGATCGTCAAGTACGGGCTCGATACGCGGAAGGGCCGGACGCTTCTCAGCTCGCGCAACGACGCGCTCTCCAACCCGGCGGTCCGGCGCGGGGACAAGGTGACGAAGCTCGCCTACGTGCGGGCCAGCGGCAAGCGCCAGCGGCTGATGGTCAAGCGGCTCGGCGCCAAGGGCCACGGGCACTCGGCGTACTCGCGCAAGGGCCGCAACTCGGTCCTGTGGTCGACCGCGTTCGCCGCCGACCGCCTGTACCTGACCCTGCTGCAGCCGGGGCAGGACAAGATCGTCTCGATCGCCCGCTAGCCGGGCGGCGCCAGCGCCTGGGGCGGCGCCTCGGGCTTGCCCACCGCGCGGTACAGGGTGGCGCTGGGCTTCACCACCTTCCACTCGCCGTCGATCTCGACCAGGTAGATCAGATCGTCCTCAATCGAGGGCTGGTCGCGGTCCGCGAAGCGCGTCACCACCGTGACAGTCATCCGGGCCTCGCCCGCGCCGACGGTGACGTCCTCTATCGACTCCACCCGGGCGCGGTCGAAGACCGGGAAGCCGCGCGGGTCGCGGTACCCGATCGACGCGTCGAGCGAGGTCTCGCAACCGGCGCGCTCGCGCGGCAGATCGAGGCTCTGGATTGCGCCAGGCGCCAGCACCGCGCACACGCGCTTGCCGTCGCGCGCGTCGATCCCCTCGAGGTACTCCCGCGCCGCGCGGACAACCTGTTTCTCGGCGTTCTCGCCGGCGGCCGCGCCGTCGCCGCCCGCCGGGTCCTTGCCGTCGAGCGGCGCTGGGAGCTCCGGCGCGCGGCGCCGGAGCCACATCGGCAGCCTCCTCGCCTCCCTCCTCGCCACCCGAGATCAGGACGACGGCGGCAGCCGCGACGACGGCCGCGACGACCGGCACCGCGAACACCCACATGCGCCGTGCTTCCGGACTTCGCACCTACCCTGCTTAGCAGGTCGAAATCCCGCTCGCTCGGCGAAATCGCCGGGCGAGTTCTGTCCTCCAAGCCGCATACGCTCGACCCATGGAAGCCGCTGCTAGCCTCGCCAACGTCAAGATGCACCTGAGGCCGGTACCGGATCCCAAGCCGCCCCCCAAGGCTCCCGAGCGCGACGCGCCGCCCACGATCCGCGAGCTCGAACGGTGGGCGACCGTGCTGCGGATCGACTGCGTGCGCATGCTCGCGGTCGCCAAGTCGGGTCACCTCGACAGCTCGCTGTCGGCGGCCGACATCGTCGCTGCTCTCTATTACCGCGTGCTACGCCACGATCCCGACAATCCAACGTGGCTCGAGCGCGACCGCTTCGTTCTGTGCAAGGGCCACGCCGCACCGATCCAGTACGCCGCGCTCGCCCAGCACGGCTACTTCCCGCTCCGTGACCTGATGGGCCTGCGCCAGATCGGCGCCCACCTCCAGGGACATCCCGACATGCGCCGCACCCCCGGAGTCGAGGTCTCGACGGGCTCACTCGGCCAGGGCCTCTCGATGTGCCTCGGGATCGCGCTCGCGCTGCGGCTCGACGGGCTCGACTCGACGGCTCAAGTGTTCGGGCTGCTCTCCGACGGCGACTGCCAGGAGGGCGAGACGTGGGAGGCGGCGATGGCGTCGAGCCACTTCGGGGTCCGCAACCTGACCGCGATCGTCGACTACAACCACCTTCAGACCGACGGCACGACAGAGGAGGTCATGGACACGGGCGACGTGCGTGCGAAGTTCGAGGCGTTCGATTGGGACGCCGTGGAGATCGACGGCCACGACATGAACCAGGTCGTGGACGCACTCGAACGCAGCCGTACGCTCGACCGCCCCGCGGCGATCGTGTGCCAGACGCGCAAGGGACGCGGGGTGTCCTCGATGGAGAGCCGGTTCGGGTTCCACGGCAAGCCGCCGAGCCCCGAGCAGGCCGAGGAGGCGCTGAGCGAGCTCGAGGCCACGCTCGAGCGCCAGACCAAGGCCCTGGACGAGAGCTGATGCCCGCCGAGGCCAAGACCGAGCCGATCGCGACTCGCCACGGGTACGGCGACGCGCTCGTCGAGCTCGGCGAGGAGCACGAGGACGTCGTCGCGCTCGACGCCGACCTCGCGGTCTCCACACAGTCGATGAAGTTCGGCAAGCGGTTCCCCGAGCGGTTCTTCAACGTCGGCACCGCTGAGGCGAACATGATGTCGATGGCGTGCGGGCTCGCGGCCACCGGCAAGCGGCCCTACTGCTCGACGTTCGCCGTGTTCGCGGCGGGACGCGCCTACGACCAGGTGCGGCTCGGGATCGCGCACAACGAGCTCCCGGTCAGGATCGGCGCGAGCCACGGCGGCGTGTCGCTCGGCGAGGACGGCGCCTCGCACCAGATGATCGAGGACATCGCGCTGATGCGGGCGATGCCGAAGATGCAGGTCGTCGTCCCGGCCGACTACAACCAGGCCTACCGAGCGACCGTCGAGTCCTACGACAAGGACCAGCCGATGTACATGCGGTTCGGGCGCCCGTCGACGCCGATCGTGTACGAGGACATCCCCGACACGCTCGGCGCGGGCGTCGACGTCATGCGCGAGGGCGCGGACATCTCGCTGATCGCGTGCGGGCACATGGTATGGCGCGCGCTCGAGGCCGCCGAGTCGCTCGAGCAGGAGGACGGAGTGGAGGCCGAGGTCCTCAACGTGTCGATCGTGAAGCCGATCGACACCGAGACGATCCTCGAGTCGATCTCGAAGACCGGCGTTGCCGTCACGGCCGAGGAGCACCGGGTTGTCGGCGGCCTCGCCGACGCCGTGCGCCAGGTCGCCGCGGAGGAGCACCCGGTGCCGATCTTTGCCGTGGGGATGGGCGATGAGTTCGGCCTCTCGGGCACCGGCGAGGCTTGCATGGAGCACTTCGGCCTCACCGCGCGCGGGATCGCCGACCGCGCCCGCGAGGCGCTCGTCCTGAAGCCGATCGTCTCGCACCCGCCGCTGATCGGCCCCGAGTGGACCTGAGCGGCTAGTACCGCCACGACTCACGCTGCGCAGATGTTGGGATTCGGTGCCCAACTGGCGGCCGGCAGTCGCCGCTTCGCTACCCTAAGCGGCCGCGCAAGCCGACTGCCTGCGGACGGGAGGGCGCAGGATCACGGCGGGCGCCGGAGAAAGAGCTTTCGGCATGGCTACTCGCACACGAGCGAGGCGCAAGGCGCGCGCCGACGCGGCGCAGCGACGGGACCCGCGGGCCCCGATCGTCGAGCTGCGCGGCACGACCGTGATCTACCCCGGCGGCCACATCGGCCTCGAGCGCACGTCACTCGAGGTCAACCGCGGCGAGTTCATGTTCCTCGTCGGGCCGACCGGATGCGGGAAGTCGACCTTCATCAAGTCGCTGATCCGTGAGGTCGATCCGGCCGAGGGGGAGGTGCGGATCGCCGGGCGGGACATCGGCACGCTCCCCGCCGATCGGATCCCCTACCTGCGCCGGCGGATCGGCACCGTGTTCCAGGACTTCAAGCTGCTCCCCAACCGCACCGTGTACGACAACGTCGCTTACGCGCTCCAGGTGATCGGCGCCTCGCGCTCCGAGATCCGCGGCATGGTCCCCGAGACGCTGCGCCTGGTCGGTCTGTCGACGAAGATCCACAACTACCCGGACGAGCTCTCGGGGGGCGAGCAGCAGCGCGTCTCGATCGCGCGCGCGTTCGTCAACCACCCGCCGCTGCTGCTCGCCGACGAGCCGACCGGCAACCTCGACCCGGTGACCTCGATCGGGATCATGCAGCTCCTGTACCGGATCAACCGCACTGGCACGACGGTGGTCGTCGTGACCCACGACCGCGAGATGGTCGACAAGATGCGGCGCCGCGTCGTGCGGCTCCACGAGGGCCGCATCGTCAGCGACGAGGCCGCCGGCCTGTACGCGGACGAGGAGTCGACGACGGAGTTCGCGGTCCGCATGCGCTCCGAGATGGGCGTGGCCGAGGGCCACACCAACGGCGAGAGCGGGTCGGACCGGTAGGGGCCGATGTCGCGGGTCGGGTTCTTCATCCGGGAGGCATTCAGGGCGCTGCGCCGCAGCGCCGCGCCGAGCGTCGCGGCGATCGTCACGATCGTCGTCACCGTGCTGCTGCTCGGGGTCCTGATCCCGGTGCTTCAGACGACCCAGGGCAAGACCGAGGAGGTACGCGAGCAGCTCCTGCTGAAGGTCTTCGGCGTCCCGGAGGCGACCGACAAGGAGGTCAAGGGCCTCGAGGGCCGGATCGAGAAGACCCCTCATGTCGAACGGGTCGAGTTCGTCTCCAAGGAGGAGGGCCTGAAGATCCTCAAGGGCAACCTCGGCGACGACAACATCCTCAGGGAGCTCCCGAGCGGCAACCCGCTCCCGGCCGCCTTCAACGTCTACCCGGACGACCCCGACAACATGGAGGCGATCCGCAACGACCTCGAGCCCCCGAACTCGAAGGGGGAGCCCGAGCCGTTCAGCCCGCTCGTCGAGGACGTCGCGGACTCCCGCGAGGAGGCGAGCAAGATCCGCGCGGTCACGGGGGCGATCAAGATCGTGCTGCTGGCCATCACCGCGCTGCTGCTCGTCGCCTCGCTCGGCCTCGTCGGGAATACGATTCGCCTCTCGATTTACGCGCGCCGGCGCGAGGTCGAGGTGATGAGCCTCGTCGGCGCGACCCGCTGGCTCATCCGCTGGCCGTTCATCATCGAGGGCCTCGTGGTTGGGCTGCTCGGCGCCGCAACCGCGGTCTTCATACTGTGGCTCGGAAAGGTGACCATTGTCGACCCACTCTCCGACCGCTTCGCGCTGGTGGCAGCTCAGCACACGATCGACTTCTTGCCGCTCGTCGGAATCCTGATCGCCAGCGCGATGGCGGTTTCGGCGCTCGGTAGCGGCATCACGCTGCGCCGCTTCCTCCAGGTGTGAGCACCGCCGCAACCAGGGCCCTGATCGCGGGCCTGGTCATCGGCCTCGCCGCCGGGCTGTTGATCGGCGGGCAAACGGACCGGCTCGGCGACGGCGTGGCGGACCTGATCGGCGTCCAGGGAAGCGCGAGCGACGACGCGATCGACGTGATCGAGGAGAACTACTTCGAGGAGGTCGACACCTCGGAGCTCGAGGACGCGTCAATCAGCGGGATGGTGCGCGAGCTTCGCGAGCGCTACGACGACCGCTTCTCCCACTACTTCGACGCCGGCCAGCTGAGGCAGTTCAACCAGGCGACCTCCGGGAGCTTCTCGGGGATCGGACTCAGCGTGCGCGAGGTGAAGCGGGGGCTGCGCGTAACGACGGTGTTCGACGACACTCCCGCGAAGCGCGCCGGGATCCGCGAGGGCGACGAGATCCTCGCCGTCGACGGGCGCTCGATCGCGGGCAAGCCGGCCGACCTCGCAACCGGGATGATCAAGGGGCCGCCCGGGAGCACCGTGGAGCTCAAGGTTCGGACCCCCTCGGGCGACACCCGCGAGATCGAGCTCGAGCGAGCGGAGGTGCGGGTGCCCGTCGTGGAGGGCAAGCTGCGCCGCGTCGGAGGACGTAAGGTCGCCTACGTGCAGCTCTCCGGCTTCAGCGAGGGCGCGCACGGCGAGCTCCGCAGCGAGGTCGAGCGGCTCTACGGCGAGAACGCGGAGGGCCTGGTGCTCGACCTGCGCGGTAACGGCGGCGGATTGCTCAACGAGGCGGTGCTCACCTCGAGCGTGTTCATCGAGGACGGAGTGATCGTCTCGACGGCGGGCCGCGCCCAGCCGGATCAGGACTACGAGGCGGTCGGCGACGCGCTCGAGCCGCGGCCGATGGTCGTGCTGATCAACCGCGACACGGCTTCCGCCGCCGAGATCCTCGCCTCGGCGCTCGGCGAGCGCGGGCTGGCGACGATCGTCGGGACGAGATCGTTCGGCAAGGGCTCGTTCCAGGAGGTGATCGAGCTCGAGGATGGCGGCGCGCTCGACCTCACAGTCGGCGAATACCTGACCTCGGAGGGCAAGTCGCTCGCCGGAAAGGGGATCCGCCCGGATGTGCGCGCGAAGGACCAGCTACGGACGCCGCCGGACGAGGCGCTCCGGCGCGGGCTCGAGGTGCTTGGGCGGGAGCTTGGCGGGCAGCCACAGTGAGCGCGAGGCTCTGCCAGGGTGAGGGTGGGCGGGGAATTTGATCGTGTCGAGCGCGAACACCAGTTAGATGACCCCACGCGGGGACGCCCGCGCGTTCGACGGGCGCAGAGTGGTCGTGATCTCTCGCCGTGGGAGATTCACCGTCGCCGAGCCCGTGTTCGAGCGCGGGCCCCAGCTGTCGCTCGCGAAGGGATCGCGAGGCGCCGAGGAGGGTCGCATGGCACTGGCCGAGATCGGGCCCACCGGCGCGCGCGTCGTTCGCGAGCTCGGGTCGCCCGAGAGAGCCCGCGACGTGCTCGAGGCGCTTCTCCTCGACCGCGGCCTCGCGCGCGAGTTCCGGGACCAGGTCAAGCACGAGGCGGCGGAGGCGGCGAGCGCCGCAAGCGCTCACCCGGGCGCCCGCCGCGATCTCACCGAGCTCGCGACGTTCACAGTCGACCCCGCCACCGCGCGCGATTTCGACGACGCCGTGTCGGCGCGGCCCGAGGGCGACGGCGTGCGGCTGTGGATCCACATCGCGGACGTCGCAGCCCACGTCCGCCCGGGCACCGCGCTCGAGGCCGAGGCCTACGCGCGGGCCAACAGCACGTACATGCCCGGCGCGGTCGAGCCGATGCTGCCCCCCGAGCTCTCAAACGACGCATGCAGCCTCGCTCCTGGGGTCCCTCGGTTGACGGTGACGGCGGAGATCTTGATATCGGGGCGCGGCGAGGTCGGGGCGGCGAGCTTCTATCGCAGCCGGATCCGCTCCGACGCGCGCCTGCACTACGACCAGCTCGACGAGATCTTCGCCGGGCGGGAGCGTCCTCCCGAGCCCGTCGCCGCCGAGATCGAGCTCACCCGAGGAGTCGCCGCCTCCCTCGCCGGGCGCCGCCCACCCTCGGCGGTCGTCGTGGCCGGGAGCGAGCCCGAGTTCTACTTCGACGACGGCGGCTCGGTAGTAGGGGCGCGCGAAGTCTCCCAGACCGAGGCGCACCGTCTGATCGAGCATCTGATGATCCTGTGCAACGAGCAGGTCGCGGTGCTGCTCGAACGCCGGCGAGTCCCGACTCTCTATCGCGTCCACGAGCAGCCTGACCCGCAGCGCGTCGCCCACCTGGTCGAGCAGCTCGACGCGCTCGGGGTCCCGACCCCGCCGCTGCCGGACAAATTCGGCCCGAGCGAGGCGGGAGAGCTCGTCGGCGCCGCCAGCCGCCTCGTCGCCACCGAGGCGAAGCGGCGCGGCCACGGGCGCGAGGCGTACACGACGCTCGTGCTGCGGGCGCTCCAGCAGGCCTATTACAGCGAGCGCAACCTCGGCCACGCGGGGCTCGGCAGCCCGGCGTACGCGCACTTCACCTCCCCGATCCGCCGGTTTCCGGACCTCGTCGCCCACCGCGGCCTGCTCACGGCGATCGGCGAGGGCGAGGACGCCCCCGATCCGTCGCAGGTGCGCGAGGCCGGGTGGCACTGCTCGGCGCGCGAGCGCGAGGCCGTCCGGATCGAGCGCGACGCCGACGCCGTGTGCGCGTCGTTCCTGCTCGAGCGCGAGCTGTTCGAGGCGGGCTGGGAGCGCGAGTTCGAGGGCGAGGTGTCGGGGCTCGTGGGCGCAGGCGCGTTCGTGCGCTTCGGCGGCGACATGGCCGACGTCTACGAGGGCTTCCTCCCGGCGCGGTTGCTCCGCGGCGAGTACTTCGAGCTCAACGACACCGAGACCGCGCTGATTGGTCGCCGCAGCGGCCGCGCGCTGCGCCTCGGCGACCCCGTCGAGGTGCGGGTCGACTCGATCGAGGCCCCGCGCGGGCGGGTCGACCTCGCTCCGGTGGCCGACGTCGAGGAGGCGCGACCGGGGAGACGCGGCGCGCGCGCCGGAGGGAGACGGTGAGCGCGAGGCTCTGCAAGGGTGGGGGTGGGCGGGGAATTTGATGTTGGGCCGAGCGCGAACACCGGTGATATGAGCGCGAAACGGAAGGGAAAGCGCAAGGCCGCGGCGGGCGACGTCGCGACCAACCGGCGGGCCCGGCACCGGTTCGAGCTGCTCGAGACATACGAGTGCGGGATCGAGCTGCTCGGCACCGAAGTGAAGGCACTGCGAGAGGGCAAGGCACAGCTCGGCGACGCCTACGCGGTGATCGACCACGGCGAGGTGTGGCTGCGAAACGCGCACATTCCGCCCTACCCGCCCGCGGCCGACCAGAACCACGATCCCGAGCGGCCACGGAAGCTGCTCATGCACCGATATGAGATCGAGCGCCTGATCGGGAGGATCCAGCGTCGAGGGCTGACGCTGATCCCGACCAGGATCTACTTCAAAGGGCCGCGTGCGAAGGTCGAGCTCGCGCTGGCACGGGGCAAGGAGCACCGCGACCGCCGGCGCGAGATCGCCGACCGCGACATGCGCCGCGAGGTCGAGCGCGAGCTGAAACAACGAGGGCGTTGAGTCGAAGACCACCCGGCCGCGGCGGACGCGGGAGCGAGCGAGCAAGGCTGCCAGTCATGTGTGTGCGAGCGAGCGCGAGCGGAGCACGTGGCCGGAATGATTCTTGTCAGCAGGGCAGACTGTCGCGTGCGACGATTCACGCTGCATGAATGCGTCGAGCGCCGACAGGCCCGAGCCGCCGACCGAGGTCACCCAGACCGAGGAGCCACCCGCTGCCGGCAAGGCCCCCGACACACTCCGCACCCCTCCGCTGACCGGGGAGACGCCGAAGGAGCGCCGCCGGCGGTGGCGCGCGGAGCGCAAGCAGCGCAAGGAGGCCGAACGGGCGCAGAAGCGAGCCGCGAAGGAGCGCGCGCAGCAGGACAAGCGCAAGCGAGCCGAGGAGAAGAAGCGCCTGAAGGCGGACGCGAAGGCGAAGAAGAAGGCCGCGTCGGGCCGGGGGCGGCGAAAGCAAAGCCCGGTGGAGGTCATGCGGGGCAAGGCCGAGTCGACACAGCGCGAGCCTCAGGAGCGCCAGCAGGCCGTGGCCGAGCAGCAGCGCGCGGAGGCCGAACGGCAGCCTGCCGCGGCGGCGCCCCAGGAGACTGGGGGCGCGCCGCAGGCGGCAGCCAGCGCCGCCACGGGCGCAGTCGCGGGGGCAGCCGCGGGAGCGGCCACGGGGGCGGTGACACGATCGGCCGCGCCCGCCGAGCCGCCCGCGGCGCCCGAAGCGGACCAGGAGCAGCTCGCTCGCGAAGCGGCCGAGCGTGACGCGATGGCCCAGCTCGAGTCGGCGGAGCGGCGCGAGGCAGAGGCTCGCACGCGGGCCGAGGAGCAGCGCATCGCGACGGAGGCCGAGCGCCGCATCAAGGAGGTCGAGGAGCTCCAGCGCCAGGCCGAGGAGCGGATCGAGCAGGCCCGGATTCGGGCGGAGGAGGGCGCGGGAGCAGCGGCGCATGAGGGCGCCGGGGCGGCGTCGCAGGAGAGCGCCGCGGCCGCGGCGGATGCCGGCCCGGAGACGCAGATGGGTGCCGTCCCACGCTCCCGACGCGGCGGTCGCCAAGGAGCTTGCGGAGGGCGAGCGCCGGCTCGGTGACGAGCAGCGCCGGGCCGAGCTCGCGATCGACCAGGCCCGAGCGCGTCTCGAGGAGATCGAGGCGCGGGCCGTCGAGGCCGAGGCGCGCGCCGTTAGGGCGGAGCGGCTGGCCGAGCTGAGGGCGAAGGAGACTGAGCGCGAGCAGCGGCTCCAGGAGATGCTGGATCGGATCTCCAATGCCGAGAGCCGTGCGCGCGAGGCGGAGGCTCGTGCCCGGGCGGCGGTCGAGCGGATCGAGCGCTCCCCGGTGACCCCGATCGAGCCGGCGCCCGCGGTTGCCGCCCAGCCCGCGGCCGGCGCGCCCGGTGCATCGGTCAGCCTCAACTCGGCGACGTTCGAGGAGCTGCGCTCGCTCGGAATGTCCGTCACGCAGACCGGGCGCGTCCTCGCCTACCGCGAGCGAAACCAGGGGTTCAAGTCAGTCGAAGAGCTCGAGCTGATCCCCGGGTTCCCGCCCGGTTTCGTCAACGCGGTCCGCGATCGCGTGG
>CAVWOU010000010.1:0-822505 GCA_963756745.1 uncultured Thermoleophilia bacterium | reverse complement strand
TGCAAATCGACGTTGGGCGCGTCGCGCTGCTAGCCGCCATCTAGTGCGCGCTGGTGCGGCCGGCGATCAGGTCGAGGGCGTGGGGCAGGGCCGGGGCAATCGCGTCGCCAGCCTCGACGATGCTTTTGGGGCTGCCCGGGAAGTTGACGATCAGAGTGCGGTCGCGGATGCCGGCGATGGCTCGCGAGAGCATCCAGTGCTTGGTGTGGGGGCGCGAGGCGGCCCGCATCGCCTCGGGGATGCCGGGAGCCTCGCGGTCGATCACCGCCCGGGTCGCCTCGGGCGTGCGGTCGTTCGGCGTGAAGCCGGTTCCTCCGGTCGTCAGGACCAGCTCGCAGCCCTCCTCGTCGGCCCAGTGGCGAAGGCGCTCGGCGATCAGCTCGCGGTCGTCGCTGATCACTTCCCGCCCGGCGATCTCCGCGCCGAGCCCGGCGGCGAGTTCGACCAGCGCATCCCCGCTCTCGTCGCCGCTCTCGCCGGCCGCTCTCGAGGTCGACACCGTGACAACCGCTGCACGCAACGCGCTAGGCCTCGCTGGCCGCATCGCTCGCGGCATCGTCGCCGCGCCAGGTGCCGCTGCGGCCCCCCGACTTCTCCAGCAGTCTGACTCGTTCGATCGTCGCCCCGCGTTCGAGGCCCTTGACCATGTCGTAGACGGTCAGCGCGGCGACCGCGCAGGCGGTCATCGCCTCCAAGTCGACCCCCGTCAGCGCCACCGTGCGCGCCTCTGCGTTGAGCACGACCAGTCCCTCGGACGGCGAGATTCGCGCCTCGACATCGACGAAGGTGAGGGGCAGCGGATGGGCAAGCGGGATCAGCTCCGCGGCACGCTTGGCGGCCTGGATGCCCGCCAGGCGTGCGGTGCCGATCACGTCGCCCTTCGGAGCGTTGCCGCGCCCGACCGCAGCCGCCGTCTCGGGCGCCATGCGCACCTGTGCCTCGGCGCGCGCCCGCCGCTCGCTGGCCTCCTTGCCGCCCACGTCCACCATCCGGGCCGCTCCGGAGTCGTCGAGGTGGGTGAGGTCGTCGCTCAAGGTGCCGACTCCGTGGCCGTCGAGGGCGGAACCGTGCCCTCGACCCAGCGCCCGCGCTCGCCTTCCGCTGTGTCCTCGACCTCGCGCTTCCAGATCGGCGCCTCGGCCTTGATCCGGTCGATCGCCTCGCGCGCGCCCGCGAAGGCCTCGCCGCGATGGCCCGCCGAGACAGCGACGATCACGCTCGACTCGCCGAGCGCGACAGGTCCCACGCGGTGTTCCGCGGCCGCCGCCTCGAGCCCGTGGCGATCCACGCAGTCGCGCAGGATCGCCTCGATCCTCTCCTCCGCCATCTCCCGGTAGGCCTCGTAGTCGAGGCGGGCCACCTCGCGCGTGGTCCCCTGGAAGCTCACGATCGCGCCGGCAGCGCGCCGGGAGACCGAGCTGGAGAGCGCCTGGAGCGAAAGCGGCTCATCGGTAACCCGCGCGCGCACGTTCGCATCTCCGCTTCCGCCGCTCACGGGGGGCACCAGCGCCAGCTCGTCGCCCGCGGCCAGGGAGGTGCCAGGGCCCGCATAGTCGCGGTTGACCGCCATCGCGACCGGCATCCGGTCCAGGAGGTCGCCCAGCTCGGGACGCTCGGCGAGCTTGGCGAGCGCCTCGGCCACGGTGGCGCCGTCGGCAAGCTCGACCTCGATCGAATCGCTGCCGGCCCGCTCGCGCAGCATCGCGAATAGTCGCACGGTGACGGTCATCCGCCCGATGCTAATTGGCCCGATCCCGGCAGCAGCTCGATCCCGATCCGCTCGCCCGCGACCGGGGCATCCCCCTCGGTGGGCACGATCGCGAGCGCGTCGGCGCCGAGCATCGAGGTGAGCACGTGAGAGTCCTGATCGCCCGTGGGCCGCGCGTGCCAGCCGTCGTCGCGGAGCTCGAGCGAGCAGCGCACCGCGTGGGCACGACCGGGCGACTTGGGCAGGTCCTCGTCGAGGATCGCGGACGCCCGCTCGACCCTCTCCCCCGCCCCCAACAGGGCGCGAATCGCCGGACGGGCGAAGAGCAGGAATGTGACCATCGCCGACACCGGATTGCCGGGCAGGCCAAAGACCAGCGCGCCGCCCGGCGCCACGCCGAACCAGGTCGGCTTCCCCGGCTTCAGGGCGACGCGCCAGAAGACCTGTTCGACGTCGAGCGCGTCGAGGGCTGACTTGACGTGGTCGTGTTGCCCGACCGAGACGCCTCCCGAGATCACCGCGATGTCTCCTTGGAGGGTCGCCTCGATCGCGGCCCGGGTCGCGGCTGGATCGTCGCGGACGGTCTCGACGGCAGCGACCTCTGCGCCGGCGCCGAGTGCCATGGACGGGATTGAGTAGGCGTTCGAGTTGCGGACGCCGCCGGGCCGAAGTGCGTCACCCGGCTCCAGCAGCTCGTCGCCGGTCGTCAGGACTCGCGCGCGGGGACGGCGGGCACAGCGGACCTCGCCTACGCCCACCGAGGCGAGCACCCCCAGCTCGGCCGCGCCGATCGCCGTGCCCCGGCGCAGGACGGGCGCGCCCGGTTTGATGTCGTCCCCCGAGCGACGAACGTTGTTGCCCGGCTTGACCTCGACCGACACCTCGACGCGGCCGTTGCGCGTGCTGGTGTCCTCGACCCGAACAACCGAATCGGCGCCGTCGGGCACCATCGCCCCGGTTGAGATCGCGACTGCCTGCCCCTCGTCAAGCGCCGACTGGGCGGGCCGCCCGGCGCGCGACTCATCGGCGACCCGCAGCGCCACCGGGGTCTCGGCGCTGGCTCCCCGGGTGTCCGCGGCCCGGACAGCGAACCCGTCCATCGACGAGTTGTCGAAGCCAGGCACCGGATCGACGCTCTCGATGTCCACCGCCAGAATCCGGCCCAGCGCCGCGTGCAGCGGCACCTGCTCGGCGGGCAGCGGCCTGACCCGCTCGAGTACCAGGCTGCGGGCTGCTGGGACCTCGATCAGCTTCTCCGGCACGTGCAGACCTCTCTTCGCATCGAGCCTAGATCATCCGCCATCGGGGCCTTCGAGATTGGCGGCCCGCATGGTCCATGGACATACACACGCACTGCACGGGCATCTTGCATATGCAATGCTTAGGTAGCCCGTGCCTGAAGTCAGCCTGAGTGAAGCAGCGCGAGCGATCGGGGTGAGCGTCGACACGTTGCGCCGCTGGGACCGCGCCGGCAAGCTCCGGACAACCCGCGACGATCGCAACCGCCGCCTGGTGCCGAGCAGCGAGGTGGAGCGCCTCCGCGGAGCTCCCCCCCGCCATCGAACCCGGGACTCGTTCTCGGCGCGCAATCGCTTGCCGGGTCGGGTCACATCCGTGGAGGTGGACGGCGTCATGGCCCTCGTCGAGATCGAGGCTGGACCCCACCGCATCACCGCGGCGATCACGCGCGACGCGTTCGAAGAACTGGGGCTGGTCGAGGGCGCGCCCGCGACCGCGATCGTGAAGGCGACCTCCGTGATGATCGAGCGGGGAGCCGGGTGAGTCGCGGCAGCGCGGCGCTGACGGTGGCCGCGACCTGCTCGCTCGCGCTCGCGGCGTGCGGCGGCGACAACGACGATCAAGGCTCTGGCCAGCTGGTGGTCTCGGCGGCGTCTTCCCTCCACGATGCCTTCACCGACTATGCCGCGACAGCGGGGATCGACGCCAAGCAGTCGTTCGCCGGATCGGACGAGCTGGCCGCGCAGATCCGCCAGGGGGCCAAGCCCGACGTCTACGCCGCCGCGAACACGACTCTGCCCGACGAGCTCCACAAGGACGGGCTGGTCGAGAAGCCGGTGGTGTTCGCGACCAACTCTCTGGTCCTCGCCGTGCCCGCCGGATCCGGGATCACCTCGATTGAGGACCTGGCGCGGCCCGGGACCACGATCGCGATAGGCGACCCCGAGGTCCCGGTGGGCGCCTATACCCGCGAGGTGCTCGACAGGCTCCCGGCCGATCAGGCCAAGGCAATTCTCGCCAACGTTCGATCCGAGGAGCCCGACGTGCTCGGCATCGTCGGCAAGCTGACCCAGGGAGCCGTTGACGCCGGCTTCGTCTACATCTCAGACGTCACGGCCAGCGACGGGGCGCTGCGAGCAATCGAGCTGCCCGCGGCGTTGCGGCCAGACGTCGCCTACGGCGCCGCGGTCGTCGTCGGGGCGGGGAATCCCGACGGGGCGCGCGAGTTCATCGACGGGCTGCTCACTGGCGACGGGGCCTCCGCACTGAAGCAGGCCGGCTTCAAACCGCCACCAGGTTGAGGCGCCGCGCCGCCTTTGGCGTGCTGCTCTTCGTCGCGCTCTGCGTCGCGCTGGCGTTCCTGACGCTGCCGATCGTCGCGATCTTCGTCGACACCTCCCCCGCTGAGCTGATCAGAAGCCTCGGCGAGCCCGACGCGCTGGATGCGCTCTGGCTGAGCCTGAAGACCTCGCTCGCCGCGCTGGCGATAATCGTGGTCGTCGGCACTCCCGCGGCCTACCTGCTGGCAACGCGAGAGTTCCGCGGGCGCTCGATAGTGATGACACTGATCGAGCTGCCGCTGGTCCTGCCTCCGGCGGTGGCGGGCATCGCGCTGCTCGCATGCTTCGGGCCGAACGGCATCTTCGGCGGCGCGCTCGAGGAGGCGGGCATCGCGCTCGTGCTCCAGACCGCGGGCGTGATCGTAGCCCTCACCTTCGTCGCCGCACCCTTCTATCTGCGCCAGGCGCAGGAGGCGTTCGCCGCGGTCGACCGCAACCTGCTCGATGCCGCCCGCACACTGGGCGCCAGTGAGGCAAGGGCCTTCGCTCGGGTCGCCGTGCCCTGCGCGGGCCAGGGGATCACCGCCGGCCTGGCACTGGCCTGGGGCCGGGCACTGGGTGAGTTCGGGGCGACCCTGATGTTCGCGGGCTCCTTCCCCGGCATCACCCAGACCGTGCCGCTGGCGATCTTCGCGCGTTTCAGCAGCGACTTCACCTCCGCTCTGGCTCTCTCGTCGGTACTGGTGATCGTCTCGGCCGCGCTGCTCCTGTCGGTGAAGCTGCTGGGGCGCTCCCCGCTGCTCGGGGGCAGGCCGACGTGAGCGCGCTCGAGGTCAGAGCCCGCGACCGGCTACGCGGGCTGGAGCTGGACGTCGACCTGCGGGTCGAGGACCGAAGCTGCGTGGCGATCGTTGGGCCCTCGGGAGCCGGGAAGTCGACCGTGCTGCGGATCGTCGCTGGGCTCAGACGCGCCGACCCGGGGCTGGTGGCGGTTGGCGGACGGACGTGGCTGGACTCCGATCGCGGCGTCGACCTGCCGCCGGAGGAACGAGCGTGCGGATTCATGTTCCAGGAGTACGCCCTCTTTCCCCACCTGAGCGTCTGGCGCAACGTGGCCTTCGGCATTTCCGGCCGCGGGGCCGGACGCCGGGCTCGTGCGCTCCGGCTGCTGGAGAGCTTCGGCGTCGGCGAACTCGCCGAGGCCAGTCCCGGGTCGATCTCGGGCGGCGAGCGCCAGCGCGTGGCGCTGGCGCGGGCGCTGGCGCGGGATCCCGGCGTTCTGCTGCTGGACGAGCCCCTGTCGGCACTCGATACACGCACGCGTGCCCACGCGGGACGCGAGCTGGTCGCGGCGCTCAGGGGCGTGGGGGTTCCCGCGATCGTAGTCACGCATGACTTCGCCGAAGCCGCGCTGCTCGCCGACGAGATCTGCGTCATGGACCGCGGGCAAATCGTGCAGCGCGGAACCGCCGCGGAGCTCTCCGCTCGGCCGGCGTCAGCGTTCGTTGCCGACTTCGCGGGCTCCGTGGTTCTGAACGGCACGGCCCGCCGCCAGCGCCAGGGGTTGACAGAGGTCGAGCTGGACGGCGGAGGCCAGGTTCGCAGCACAGACGCGGTCCAGGGCCCGGTCGCCGTCAGTGTCTTTCCCTGGGAGATCAGCCTGGAGCCGGCGGGTGCCGAGCCGCACGGATCTGCTCTCAACTGGCTCGCCGCCGAGGTCGTCTCGGTTACCGAGGTGGGAAATCGCGTCCGCGTGGGCCTTGCCGCCCCGCAACCGCTGGTCGCCGAGGTCACCGCCCAGTCCACCCGCTCGCTGGGGCTGGGGCCCGGCGTCCGGGTCACGGCCAGCTGGAAGGCGACCGCGACCCGACTGGTGGCACGCTAGGGCACTAGCCGCCGATCT
This sequence comes from uncultured Thermoleophilia bacterium, assembly GCA_963756745.1. GTDB lineage: Bacteria > Actinomycetota > Thermoleophilia > Solirubrobacterales > 70-9 > DASPWW01. The sequence goes on along the minus strand of CAVWOU010000010.1, from coordinate 816,375 downwards.
GGCTCATCGTCCGCGGCGGCTGGCGAAAGCCGGGCTCGTTGACCCGATGCTTCAACTCCTTGCGCCACACGGCGCCCCTGATGATCTCCTCCAGCGCGTCGTCGCTCGCGCCGGCGCGCAGCGGCTCCCGCAGATCGGTCTCGTGGATCGAGAACAGGCAGGTCCGCAGCTTGCCGTCGGAGGTGACGCGGATGCGGTTGCAATCCGCGCAGAAGGGCTCGGAGACCGGGTTGATGAAGCCGATCTCGCCGCCCCCCTCAACGAAGCGGAAGACCCTGGCTGTGGCATGCGGCTCGCGGGGAACCTCCTCGAGCTCATGCACGGCCTCGATGATCTCCCTGATCTCCCGGCCGGTGAGCACCGCGTCGGGCCGCCAATTCCGGTCGGCGTCGAGCGGCATGAACTCGATGAAGCGCACCTGATAATCGCTGGTTCGAGCCAGCTCGCAAAAGCGCAGCACCTCGTCCTCGGTGAAGTCGCGCATGGCTATCGCGTTGACCTTGATCGGGCGCACCTCGGGGAAGGCCGCGATCGCCTCCAGGCCCCGCATCACCTGCGGAAGCGCATCGCGGCGGGTGATCTTGAAGAAGGCATCGCGAGCCAGCGAGTCGATCGAGACGTTGAATCGGTCAACCCCAGCGCGCACCAGGGCCTCGGCGTCGCGTTCGAGCAGGTAGCCGTTGGTGGTGACCGCGATCTCGTCGAGCGGCTCGATCTGTTTGAGCATCGCCACCAGCTTGGGGAACTCCCGGCGCACCAGCGGCTCGCCCCCGGTCAGTCGTAGGCTCCTCACGCCCGTCTCGGCGAATAGAGCCACCAACCGCTGCGTTTCCTCGAAGCTGAGGATCTCCGTGCGATCGAGCCACGGAAGGCCGTCGGCCGGCATGCAGTACTGACAGCGAAAGTTGCAGCGGTCGACCACCGAGAGTCGTAGATCGTCGATCAGCCGGCCGTGCCCGTCCTCGAGCGGCGCGCGTTGCGTCACGACCATCCTACCTCGCCCCCGCCGGCTCTTCCTCGGCCGCGGCATCGTGGATTCGACCCTTGACGGTGATCAACCTTCCGCCCTCGCGCCCGTGGCGCACGGCGGTTATCTCGCCCATGATCGAGACGGCCGTCTCCTCCGCCGTCAGAGCGCCGATGTCCAGGCCGATCGGCGCCGCCAGGCGCCCCAGGTCCTGATCGCTCAGGCCGGCCTCGAGCAGACGTTCGCGCCGCTTCTCCTGGGCTCGGCGGCTGCCCATTGCTCCAATGTATTGCGCGTCGGAGCGGAGCGCGATCTTGAGCACGGCGTCGTCGAGCTTGGGGTCGTGGGTGAGCACGGCGATCGAGGTGGCCCGATCGATGCCGCCCAGCTGCTCGAAGGCCTTGTCCGGCCATTCGGCGATCACCCGCTCGGCGTCTGGAAAGCGATCGGCGGTCGCGAAGCGCTCGCGCGGGTCGACGACGAAGGGGCGCCACCCTGCCAGCTTGGCCAGGGCCGCAAGCTGCGTCGCGAAGTCAACGGCGCCGAAGATGATCAGCCGTGGCGGCGGCGCGATCACGTCGACGAAGAGCGCCGCTCCCTCGTGCTCGCGCAGCTCGCTGCGTTCCGACCACATCGCCTCACGCGCAAGAGCAATCGCGGCGGCGTCGAGCGCAGGATCACCCAGGGTGCCGTCCTGCGCGTCGTCCGCCGTGACCAGCAGCTTGGCGCCGACCTCGTGCGGGCCCTCCAGCACGGTCGTCAACGCCGCCCGGTCACCTTCCCGCGCCAGCTCCGTAAAGCGTGCCTGAAGACCCGGCTCGTCGTAGCGCTCGACCCAGATCGAGATCTCGCCGCCACACGGCAGCCCGACGTCCCAGGCGTCCTCGTCGGCGATCCCGTAGTGCAGGAGCTGGGGAGCGTCGCCCTTGAGGATCCCCTCTGCGACCTGGACCACCGCTCCTTCGACGCAGCCGCCGGAGACCGCCCCAATGAGCTCGCCATCGTCGTTGACCGCCATCTTGGTTCCGGCCGGCTGCGGAGCGGACTTCCTCGTGTCCACCACCGTGGCCAGGGCGACATGGCTGCCGCTCTTGACCCAGCCGTTGACGACCTCGAGCACGTCTTTCATCTCACACCCTCCATCCGGATCATCCCGCGTCAGACGCGGAGCCCACGAGCCAATCGAGCCCCTGCTCGGAGATCTGCTCCTGATCCTCGCGGTACTTGATGACCGAGCCGAGCGTCTGCTCCGCCGCCGTCCGATCGAGGCGATCGACGCCCAGCAGTTCCAGGGCCGCCACCCAGTCGATCGTCTCGGCGATTCCGGGCGGCTTCTGGACCTCGCTTCCGCGGAGGCGGCGCACGGCCTCGGCGGCCTCGGCGGCCAGCCCCTGGGCAGTGCCGGGAACGCGACGGCGGACGATCTCCACCTCGCGCTCGGGGCTCGGGTAGTCGATCCAGTGGTAGAGGCAGCGGCGCTTCAGGGCGTCGTGAAGGTCCCGGGTGCGGTTCGACGTCAGGACCACCGCCGGCGGATGGGTGGCGGATATCGTGCCGATCTCCGGGATGGTCACGCTGGACTCGGCCAGCATCTCGAACAGGAAGGCCTCGAAGTCGTCATCGGCTCGATCCAGCTCATCGACCAGCAGCACCGCGGGCTTCGGCCCGGCGTGCTTGATCGCCTCCAGCAGCGGCCGGGGGACCAGGAACTCCTCGTTGAACAGCTGATCCTCGGTGAACTTGGCACCCGTCGACTCCGCCGAGCGGATCCTGAGTAGCTGGCGAGGATAGTTCCACTCGTACAGCGCCTCGGCGGCGTCGATGCCCTCGTAGCACTGCAGGCGGATCAGCCTCGTGTCGAGCGCCGCCGCCAGCGCCTTGGCGGCCTCCGTCTTGCCGACACCCGCCTCGCCCTCGAGCAGCAGCGGCTGCGGCAGGCGCAGCGAGAGGAAGAGCGCGGTGGCGAGCCCGGAATCGGCCAAGTAGTCGACTTCGTCGAGGCGGCGCCCGAGCGTCTCGATGTCCGGGATCGCCTCGCTGACCGGCGGCTCGGCGCCTGTATGCGCCGGGGTCGTCATCACGAGGCCCCCGCCGCCGCCAGGACCGCCTCGTAGTCCTCGCGCGTGTCGACGTCGGGTGGGATCGACCCCGGAACCCGGACCTCGACCACCTCGCCGGCACGGCGATCCATCAGCTTCCACACCGCCTTGTCGCCGTGCAGCTCGCGGAGCTCGCCGAACAGCGCCCGGCCGAAGGCGAGGGGATGTCCCCTCCCGTCGTCGTATTGGCACACGGCGATCGCCGTACCCACACCGCGCCCCGCGACCAGGGCTCGAACCGTCGCAGCGGTCACCCCCGGCTGGTCGCCGAGCATCAGGACAAGCACCTCGGAGCGCGCGTCCACCGCGCTCAGTCCCGCGGCGATCGACGAGGAACAGCCGTCGCCGTAATCCCGGTTCTCGACGACTTCGGCGCCGGAGAGGTCCACCTGGCGCCGGACCACGTCCGAGGAGCCGCCAAGGGCCACGATCAACTGGTCGAAGCCGCTCGCCCGGGCGGTCTCGAGAGTGTGGTCCAGCAGCGTTCCCGAGCCGTAGGGCAGCAGCTGCTTGGGCTCGCCCAGCCGGCGGGAGCCGCCGGCGGCGAGCACCAGGCCCGTGACGAAGCAATCAGCGGACACCGGCACCTGGCGCGTGCTCGGCGGCAAAGCCGTCCCGGCATCCCTCGCTGCAGAAGTAGTGACGCTCGCCGTCCAGCTCGAGTTGGATGCTGGCCTCGCTGACCGCGACCTCCATTCCGCACACGGGATCCAGGGCCACCGGGATCGATGCCGGCGCCGACATCGGAGACGACGCCTCGACCGCACCCTCGTCCCCGCGCCGGGCCGCGGCGATCGCCACCGGCTCGCCGCTGGCATCCCTCTCGCCGGAGCGCCGAAAGGCGACGATCTCGGCGAGGATCGCCAGGGCGATCTCCTCGGGGGCGCGGGCTCCGATCTCCAACCCAGCCGGGGTCCGCAGCCGCGCCCGCAGCGCGTCGGGCAAGTCGAGCGAGTCCCTCACCGCATCGCCGCGGATCTGGCTGGCGACCAATCCCACATACGGCACGCCCTCACGCAGGGCAGCGGTGAGGACTCGCTCCTCGTCGTGCCCATGCGATGCGACCACCACCGCCGCGTCGCCGGCACTGGGCTCGCTGTCTCCCGCCGCGCTCAGCTCGATGGAATAGCCGACCCTTTTCCCGAGGTCGGCCAGCGCCACTGCGATCGGGCTCTGTCCCACCACCCGGATCGTCGCCGGCGGAAGGCGCGGCTCGAGGAAGATCTCCAGTGCGCCGCCGCTGAGGCAGGGGTTCTTGACCGTGACCGCTCCGTCTCCAGCGCCCGCCTCACCCTCGGCCCCGCCCGGCAAGATGCGAAGCAAGAGGGGCTCACACGTCTCCAGCACACGCAGCGCGTGCAGGCGGACCGAGGTCTCGGCGCAAGCGCCGCCGACGAAGCCCTCGATGGTGCCATCGCGGTGCACGATCGCCGCATCGCCGGCCCTGACGGAGGTTGGGCTCTGGGCGCGGACAACCGTCGCCTCGACGAAGGAAGCGCCCGTGGCGACCAGCTCCCGCTCCGCGCGCTCGGCGAGCTCTCCTCTGATCATCTCGCTCCGAACCTCCTCTCGGCGAGTTTAGCCTTCCCCCCACCCAGGCACGCTCGGAGTCCCGTCGGGTGAAATCCGAGCGGCTCGGAAAGGAGATCGGGGCCAGCCCCGCAGACCACGCCCCGTCGGGACGCGGATCAGGCCTGCGCGGCCGGTTGTGCCCCCTCGACCCTGTAGGTCGTCTGGGCGTCGAGCGAGCCCTCGACCCCGTCAGGAAGCGAGTCGCCGCCAAATGCCCGCAAGGCGACGGTCTGGATCTTGACGCTCCCCTCGCCGCCGCCCGCGACGGACCAGTGGCCGTTGTCCCACTGAAGCGCGGCGGGTGAGGTTTCGAGCATCCAGGCGGCGATCAACTCGGCCTTCTCGCGCAGCTTGCGCGCGGCAATTGCGACGTTCTCGGCTACCGCGCCGCTTGGGGCGCTGTTGAAGCTGTTGCCCTCTCCGAAACGGTCGGCGTCCTCGTGCACGACCTTGACGTCCTCGGGCGGGATGCCCAACTCGTCGGCGGCAGTCTGGGCGAGCATCGCCTCCTGCCCCTGCGACGATTCGCTGAGGCTGAGCACGGCCTTGCCCGTCGGGTGCATGCGCACGAAAACCGCTCGGTAGACGCCGTCGCCAGGCACGACCCGAGAATATCGCGCTTAGTTGGCGTCGACCGAGCCGCTGGCCGGCTTTCACGCGGTGGTGTTGCCACGGCTGGGCCCGTATCCGCTGGGCATGGGAACGGGCCTCTGCGCCTCGGTCGGGCCGGCGCTTGGCCATGACGGCTCGACGCGGTCGGTGACTCGCGACGGTGGCCTCCAGCTCGCCTCCGGCGAGGAGGCATCGGTGGCGACCATCGCCTCGGCAACCTCGTCGAGGGCGTTGAGATTGTGTCCGCTCACCAGAGCGTCGCAGTAGGGCAGGGCCGCTGCCATTCCACCGGTCCCCGGGTAAAACCCGGGCGCGTTGACCCGCGGGTTGACCCATACGATCCGGTACGCGAGCCGCGCGAGACGCGCCATCTCGCGGGCGACCAGCGCGGGGTCCCCGCGCTCCCACCCGTCGGAGAGGATCACGATGACGGCGCCACGAGCCATGCCTCGGCGGCCGTAGCGGTCGTTGAAGGTCATCAGCGCCTGACCGATCCGCGTTCCACTCGACCAGTCCGGAGCGGCCGCGGCCGCGCGCTGGATCGCCGCCTCGGGGTTGTTCCCGCTCAGCGCCCGCGTCAGGCGCGTCAGTCGGGTGGCGAAGACGAACGCCTCTGCGGGGGTTCCGCCTGCGACAGCCGAGCTCAGCAGCTGCAGATGGGCACGTGCGTAGGGCTCCATCGAGCCCGAGATGTCGCACAGCAGCACCAACTTCCGGGGACGGGTCCGCCGGCGGCGGCGGGAGAGAGAGACCGGATCACCCCCGGTGCGCAGGCTCGCGCGCAGCGTGCGGCGCAGGTCGAGACGCTCGCCGTGTCGCGCGCGTCGCGCACGGCGGGAGCGGCGCTGGGGCGTGGCTAGCTCCAGACGCGTCATCAGCCGGCGAAGTTGCGCCAGCTCGTGGGGCTCCATCGCCGCAAAGCTCTTCTCCGCGAGGCGCTCCTCGTCGCTGGCCATGGCCAGCGGCACCTCGACCTCCCGCGCCTCGGAGTCGCCCGGCGCCGAGGAGGACGGGCTCATGCCGCCCGACCCTGCCGCGCCCGGCTCCCGGGGGACCGGCCGTGCCCCTGGGCTCGGGGCCTGCTCGCTCGCCGGCGAGGCGCCCAGCGGCGGGGAGTGAGGATCACCGCGATCCGCGTCGGGCTCCAGGCGTGGGTCGAACACCGCCGAGAACACGCGGTCGAACGTCGGCACCTGGGAGTGCGAGGAGACAAAAACTGCCCGAGCCGTCCAGTAGAGCTCCTCGCGCTTCAGCGGCGCGACGAGTGTCAGCGCCCGCGCGAAGCGCGCGGATCGCTCCGGTGTGACGGGCACGCCGGCGACCCGCAGCCGCTGGCCCAGCGCAGTCGCCAGGGCGGGAAGGTCAAGTCCCTCAAGCACTGAGGTCCTCCATCAGCACCTCCGGCCGTCTGGGGATTGGCTACTGCCTCATTGCGGCGGCTCGGCCCTGCCCTGCATCGCCGCCCACACTCGCGCAGGGGTCAGGGGCATGTCGACGTGCTTCACCCCGTGGGACTCGTGCAGGGCGTCTATGACGGCGTTGACGATTGCCGGCGGAGAGCCGTTCGTCGCCGACTCGCCGACACCCTTCGCGCCGATCGGGTGGTGCGGACAGGGCGTCACTGTCGCGCCCAGCTCCCAGTCGGGGCACTCGAGCGCAGTCGGGATCAGATAGTCCTTCAGCGACCCGTTGAGGCAGTTGCCCTGCTCGTCGAAGCTGATCACCTCCATCAGCGCAATTCCGACTCCCTCGGCCAGGCCGCCCATGATCTGGCCGTCGACGACCATCGGATTGATGCGCACGCCGCAGTCGTCGACGGCGATGAATCGCCGCACCTTCACCTCGGCGGTCTCCGGGTCGATGTCCACGACGCAGATGTAGGCTCCGCACGGGTAGGTGAGGTTCGGCGGGTCGTAGACCGATTGGCCGTCGAGCCCCCCCTCGACACCCTCGGGCAGCGGGTCGGCACCGTATGCCTTCTCGGCGATCTCCTCGATCATCGCGCCCTTCTCGGGATCGCCCTTGACGTACCAGCGGCCCTTCTCCCAGACCAGGTCCTCGGGCGAGGTCTCGAGCATTCCGGCCGCGATCAACCGCGCCTTGTCGCGCACCTTGCGGGCGGCGACAGCGGCCGCGGCGCCGGAGACCGGGGTGGAGCGGCTGCCGTAGGTACCCAGGCCGAACGGCGTGCGATCGGTGTCCCCGTGGCGGACCTGGATGTCATCCGGAGAGATGCCGAGCTCCTCTGCGACGATCTGCGCGAACGTTGTCTCGTGCGCCTGGCCCTGGGTCTGGGCGCTGATGCTGAGCACCGCCTTGCCTGAGGCATGCACACGCAGGTCGGCGCCGTCCGCCATGCCGAAGCCAAGGATGTCCATGTGCTTTCTCGGCCCGGCGCCGACGACCTCGGTGAAGAACGAGACGCCGATACCCATCAGCTCGCCCCGGGCTCGCTTCTCCGCTTGTTCACGGCGCAGCTCGTCGTAACCGGCGATCCTCACCGCTTCCTGCATCGTCTTCTGGTACTCGCCTGAGTCGTACGTCCAGCCGGTCTTGTTCTCGTAGGGAAACTGCTCCGGGCGGATGAAGCTGTTCATCCGCAGCTCCACCGGGTCTACGTCCATTTCGAGCGCGAGCTCGCCGACCAGTCGCTCGACCAGGAAGATGGCCTCGGTCACCCGAAACGAGCAGCGATAGGCCACGCCACCCGGTGCCTTGTTGGTGTAGACGGCCTTGACGCTGCAGTGTGCCGCGTCGAGGTCGTAGGACCCCGCGAAGATGTGGAAGAACCCGGCGGGGAACTTCGAGGGCTGCGCCGTGCTGTCGAATGCGCCGTGGTCGGCGATGACGTCGACGCGCACCCCGGTGATCTTGCCGTCCTTGGCGCAGATCTCGCCGTGCATGACGTAGTCGCGGGCGAACCCGGTGGACATCAGGTTCTCCGAGCGGTCCTCCACCCACTTGACCGGCCGACCGGACACGATCGAGCCCACGATCGTGCACACGTAACCGGGGTAGACCGGGACCTTGTTCCCGAAGCCGCCGCCGATGTCGTTGGTCATGATCCGGATCATGTGCTCGGGCAGCCCCGCCACCTGGGCGTAGACGGTGCGGTGCACGTTGGGGGCCTGGTTGCCGTTGTAGAGGTCGAGCTGGCCCGTCTCCGGGTTCATGTCGGCGATCATTCCGCAGGTCTCGAGCGGGGCCGGATGGCAGCGCGGGTAGATCATGTCCCTGGTCACGACGGTGTCGGCCTCAGCGAACACCCGGTCCGCCTCCTCCCGATCGCCGGCCTCCCAGTTGGGGCTGGCGAGGTTGTCCGTCTGGCCCGGCTTGTCGTCGCGGATCAGCGGCGCGTCGGGGTCGAGCGCCTTGCGGGCGTTGACGACGGCCGGCAGAGGCTCGTACTCGACGTCGATCAGCGGAAGCGCGTCGCGCGCCGCGTAGCGATCCTCGGCGACGACGAAGGCAACCTCCTGGCCCTGGAATCTGACCTTGTCGCCCGCCAGCACGGCCTGCGAGTCGTACGAGATCGTCGGCATCCAGGCCAGGCCCAAGGTCTCCAGGTCCTTGGCCGTGATCACTCTGTGCACCTTGGGGTGGGCAAGCGCCGCGGCGGTGTCGATCGAGACGATGCGTGCGTGGGCATACGGGCTTCGCAGCACGGCGCCGTGCAGCATCTCGGGCAGGACGATGTCGTCGAGGTACTTGCCCTGGCCGCGAATGAAGCGCGCATCCTCCTTGCGCTTCATGCTGCCGTAGCCGATAGGCGTCTCTTTAGATGCGGACGTGGCCATTCTCAACTCCTCTGGGATTCGGCGCTCTCGTGATCAGCCGCCCAACGCACTGCTCTGACGATGTTCGAGTACCCGGTGCAGCGGCAGATCGCGCCCGAGATCGCCGTCCGAATCTCGGCCTCGGAGGGATCGGGGTTGGCGTCGAGCAACGCCCGGGTGGTCATGATCATCCCAGGCGTGCAGAAGCCGCATTGCAGTCCGTGCTCCTGGCGGAAGCCCTCCTGGACCGGATCGAGCACGCCGTCGACCTCCAGCGACTCGATCGTGCGGATCTCGTGCCCCTCGCACATGGCGGTCAGCACCGTGCAGGACTTCACCGGGCGGCCGTCCATCTGCACCACGCAGGCGCCGCAGTTGGAGGTGTCGCAGCCCCAATGTGTGCCGGTGAGGCCGAGCGTGTCACGCAGGAAGTGGACAAGCAGAAGAGCGGGCTCGATCTCACGCGTCACCTGCTCGCCGTTGACGGTCAACGTGACTTGCATTCACCCCTCCTGGCGTAGTGCGCGTCCCGCGGCACGCCTCAGAGCGCGACGGGTGAGCTCGCCGGCAAGGTGGCGCTTGTAGTCGACCGGCCCGCGCCCGTCGGCGCTCGGGGAGCAATCCTCGGACGCGATCGCGCCCGCCTCGGAGAAGCGCTCCTCCGACGGCGCCGTGCCGCGAAGCAGCTCCTCGGCGCGGGAGACGTGGACGGTGGTGGGACCGGCGGCGCTGAGCGCCAGACCGGCGTCGGCGATTGTGCCCCCGTCGACCCAGAGCGCCCCGGACACGGCGACTATGGCCCAGTCGCCCGCGCGGCGCTCGACCTTCTCGTGGGCGCTGCCACCGCCGGGGCGCACCGGGAGGCGAATCTCAACCAGGATCTCCGCGTCGTCGATCGCCGTCTGGTACGGCCCAACGTGGAAGTCCTCCATCGAGACGATCCGCTCGCCGCCGGAGCCCGCGATGACGACCCGCGCCTTCAGCGCCGAGCACACCGCCGACAGGTCCTCGGCCGCATCGGCCTGGGCGAGCGAGCCGCCGATCGTGCCGCGGTTTCGCACCACCGGGTCGGCGATCACCCGCTCGGCGTCGGCGAAGATCGGGAACTGCCGCGCAAGCAGCTCGGACTCCAGCAGCTCGTAGTGCCGCGTCAGCGCCCCGATCCGGATCTCTCCGTCTTGCTCCCGGATGTAAGAGAGCTGGTCGAGGTCGTTGATGTCGATCAGACACTCGGGATTCGCGAGTCGCAGCTTCATCATCGGCAACAGGCTGTGCCCGCCGGCGATCACGCGGGCCTCGGGCCCATGCTTCTCGAGCAGGGCGATGACGTTCTCGACGCTCGTCGCCCGCTCGTACTCAAACGGTGCCGGGGTCTGCAACGGGCGTCCTACTCCCTTGGTGCCTTCGGATGCCTGCGGCGCGCCCCGACCTCTTCACTCGGGCGATACACCGCCGGCGCGCCGGTGCCGATCGTCGGTGACCTCGGTATGGAGTCCCCTCCGGGGGGCGGGCGCACGGGGCTGGAGTACAGCGACCGCGCCGCGGAGCTCGAATAGATCGCGTCCCTGAGCGCGGTACCCGCCGTACCGCCCACGCCGAGGGGGCTCTCCCGGCCAAGGCGCGCGAGCTGGACGGCGCCCCTCGTGTACACCACATCGATGTTCTTTACCTCGCCCTGCCGTCCCTGGCGCTCGAGCATCGCAACGCCTCCTCCGGGGAAGAGCGATTCGACCAAGCCGGCGGCGTCCTCCGGGCCTGCCTTCTTCTCGAGCAAACCCTCGAGCAGCTCGCTACCCGCGCTGAGGTCGGCGTTGATGGCCTTGACGACATCGTTGACCGGCGCGCTCTTGCTGACGATCTCCCCCACCGCGCCGATCACGACGTCGAGCGCCGAGGTGATCTTCCTCAGCTCCAGGATCACCGCGACGAGATACACGACCAGGGCGAGGATGATCAGGACCACAGCGAGAATCGTGACGGCGGCAGCGGGTTCCATGGCTATCGATCGGCGTCGTCGAGGATGGTGTCCAGGGACCCGCCGTATCCCGCGACCACGTCGACCGTCTGGTGCACCTGGCTCCGGGTCGTGTTCAGCTGCTCCACGGCATCGAGGTCCTTCGATGCCGCCCTCGCCACCGGAGCGAGCGCTTCGACAGCGGGCACGACGCGCCTGGCGGCATTCAGCACGCCCCGGAGCAGGACCACGACGACCGGGACGATCACAAGCAGCAAGACGATGTTTCCGATCCACCAGAGCGTCACTGCTTCCTCGCATGCTCCGCGACTATCGCGGCCTTGTCGGCGACTCCGGGCAACAGGCCGAGGATCTTCGAGAACTGATCGTTGATCGCTTCCACGGCGCGGGCCAGAGGACGAAGATGCTCGGACTCGACGGTGGTCAGTGCCGATCCCAGCGTGCTGAGCCCATCGGCGATCCTAGTCAGACGCCGCCGGATCTCGATCAGGGCGAACGCGAGCACGGCCACCACGAGCACAGCCTCGGCGACGCTCAGCGCGATCAAGAGCGAGGTGCTCAGGTCGGCTCCTTGGCGTAGCCCTCTGAGAGCGCGTTCATGTAGCCGTCTTGAACCACGCCCTCAGCGCCTATCTGCTTCAGCACGGGCGTCGTGTCCTGGAGCTGCGGGATGTTCGCCGTGTTGTCAGCCACCTTTCCCGCGGACTCCAGCAGCCCGCCGACACTTGTCTCGATGTTCATGAGGAGGCGCAGCAGCAGGAGCAGCAAGGCGGCCACGACGAGCGCCACGACGAGCCCCAGCGCGAGGGAGACGTACCAGAGGGTGCGCTCCGTGCCGGCCACGGCGAGCGGCACGTCGATCATCTTCCGACCGCGGCCTTTCGAAGGGCTCGGGCGGAATGAAGGATCCGAACCCCCGATTCGTTGATCCGGCCGATGCCGCTCAGCTCAGCGGTCTGCGCCTGGATCGTGTCGACCGCGTCCTTCGCCGTGCGCGCCTGCCTGTCGATCCGCGACGCCAGGACGAGGATCGTCACCACGATGATCACCGCCACGATCACCACCACAACCCCCAGCGACAAACCGATGTACCAGGAGGTTGTGTCCGCGGCGATCAGCACACGCGTCCGCTCCGGTTTTCGGTTGGCCCGAACGCTGTCAACGTGATCGGGTCCACTGCGCTGGGAATATACATGCGGCCCGGCATCACACTCGCGCGGCGAGGTTCTCGGAGAAGGCCGCGATCATTGCTTCCGTCACACCGGCGATCACGCCCTCGCCCATCTGCGCGGCCTTGCCGACGACGTTGACGTCGGAGTGGATCGCCACCTCGGTCCCGTCGCCGGACCCGGTCAGCTGGATCGCAATCCTTGCATCGGCGTTGCCCTGACCCCCGGCCTCTTTGGCCCTGCCTGTCAGCACGGCGCGGTGGCTCTTGTCGTCCTGCTCCACGATCTCGGCGGGGCCGGTATAGGTCATCGACATCGACCCGAGCCTGATCTTGACCTGGGCCGTGACCTTCTTGTCACTCTCCTTCTCGATCACCTGGGCGTCCGGCACGCAAGGCACCACCCGCTCGAGGTCGAGCATCGTGCTCCAGACCTGATCGACGGGCTTCTCGACCGAGAATGAATTGTTGAACTCCATCAGCGGCAGTCTGCCAGAGCAGCCGTGGGAGTTCGCGAAGCCGGCGACTATCGCTGCTCGCTAGCGTTGGCCATTGGTGTCGATCAAGACAGGCACCCACAGGCTGGGCCCGGACAACGCCACGCTTCGTGTGAAGACGGGCCGGCGTGGTGCGGCCGCCAAGGCGGGGCACGATCTCGTCATCGATGTCACCTCCTGGAGGGCGACGGTCAAGGTCGGCGACGATCCGGGGCAGATCAGCCTGGAGCTCGATGCCGACGCCGGCTCCCTTCGGGTACTCGAGGGCACCGGCGGAGTCCAAGAGCTGAGGGACGAGGACAAGGTCGAGGTCGAGCGGACCATCGACGATGAGGTACTGAAAGGGCAACCAATCGAGTTCCGCTCCACCGAGGTCGAGGCATTCGACGGGGGCCGACAACTGCGTGTGAGGGGTACCCTCAGGATGGCCGGCAACAGCCACCCGGTCGAGTTCGAGCTTGGCGTCGGCTCGCACGGTCAGATCGCCGGCGGCGCCACACTCAAGCAGACCGACTGGGGCATCAAGCCGTACTCAGGGCTGTTTGGGGCCCTCAAGGTCGCAGACGAGGTCGAGGTCGTAGGCGATGCAAGCCCGCCCTGACTTGGGGCGGGGCGCGGAGGTTTCCGAAACAGCCCGGCTAGATGTAGCCGCGAGTGCGTGCGGCCTCGACCACACGCTCGAGCCCGACCAGGTAGGACGCCTCACGCAGGGGAAGGCTCTCCTGCTTCGCGCGCGCGGACACCTCTCGATACGCGCGGCGCATGATGGTCCCGAGCTTGTCGTTGACCTCGCGCTCGTCCCAGCGGAAGTGCTGGAGGTTCTGGACCCACTCGAAGTAGGAGCCGACGACGCCGCCGGCGTTCGCCATCACGTCGGGGATCACGTGCACGTCCTTCTCGTGCAGGATGCGGTCGGCGGCCGGGGTGGTGGGGCTGTTCGCTCCCTCGACGATCACCCTGAATCCGGCGCGGTCGGCGTTCCCCTCGTGGATCATTCCCCCGAGTGCGGCGGGGACGAACACGTCGCAGGGGACCGCGATCAGGTCGTCGGGCTCGATCGGCTCGCCTCCGTCGTAGTCGGCGAGCGTTCCGCCGGCGCGAACGTAGTTCTCGAGCGCGTTCGCGTCGATCCCCTCGTCGTTGCGGATCGCGCCGTTGGCGTCGGAGACGGCGACCATCGTGCAGCCGAGCTGCTGCAAGATTCGGGCCGCCCATGAGCCGACATTGCCGAACCCCTGGACGGTGAACGTCGTCTCCGCCGGGGTGAGCCCGAGGTGAGGGGCGGCCTCTCGGAACATGTAAACGCACCCGCGCCCGGTAGCCGCCTCGCGACCATATGAGCCCTCGAGCGCGATCGGCTTCCCGGTGCAGATCGCGGGGGTGTGGCCGTGCAGCTTTCCGTACTCGTCCATGAACCACGCCATCACCTGGGCGTTCGTGTTGACGTCGGGCGCCGGAATGTCGCGGGTCGGACCGAGCACCTTCTCGATCCTGTCGAGGAACGAGCGCGCAATCTTCTGCAGCTCGTGCTGCTCGAGCTCGTTCGCGGGGCAGTTGACGCCGCCCTTGGCGCCCCCGAAGGGGATGCCCGCAACGGCTGTCTTCCAAGTCATCAGTGAGGCGAGCGCGCGGACCTCGTCGATGTCGACTTCGGGGTGGAAGCGCACGCCGCCCTTGTAGGGCCCGCGGGCGCCGTTGTGCTGGATCCGGTAGCCGGAGAAGGTATGGATCTTGCCGTCGGAGAGCTTGACCGGGACCTGGACGGTGACCTCGCGGTAGGGCTCCCAGAAGACGGTCCGCACGTCGTCGGCGAGCCCGAGGCGGTCGGCGGCGTGGTTGAAGTAGTAGTGGACGATCTCGAGGTTCGTGACCTCGGCGCGCTGGCCGGGCTTCGCGCCGGTCGTGACCTCGGCCTCGCGCTTCGCGTCCTCGACGGCCTGGGGCGACTTCTCGACCTGGTCGCGCTCGCCGACGGGCGTCTCCGGTGCCTTGGCCTTCGTTGCCATATCGATCTCGCCTGCTCGCGGTCGCGCGCGTTGGCAGTCTCTCACACGTGCCCCCAGGTGCCGCCTCATGGGCCCGCGGCCCCAGGAGCGGCTGGGCCGGACACGCCGCCGAGGGGCGCGGCCTCCTCCTGCCCGAGTCGCCTTCCGGCGAGGCGCTCGGCGCGTCGCTGCTGCCAGATCACGAGCGCGATCGCCGCGGAGGTGAGGACGAACAGCATCGTCGCGAGCACGTTGACCTGGACGGGGATCCCGCGCAGCGCCACGCCGAAGACGTACAGCGGGAAGGTGACCGTGGTCCCGGAGTTGAAGTTCGAGATCACGAAGTCGTCGATCGAGAGCGCGAACGCCAGCATCGCCGCGGCGACGATCCCCGGAGCGAGCAGGGGCAGGGTGACGGTTCGAAACGTGGCGGGAGGCGAGGCGCCGAGGTCCGCGGCGGCCTCCTCGAGGTTGCGGTCGAACCCGATCAGGCGGGAGCGGACGACCACGACGACGAAGCTGATCGAGAACATGATGTGGGCGATCAACAGGGTCGTGAATCCCAGCGGGATCGCGTAGAAGATGAACATCGACAGCAGCGCCGCCCCGATCACGATCTCCGGCGACGCCAGCGGGAGCACGAGCAGCAGGTTCGCGGTTCGCCGCCCCCGAATCCGGTAGCGGACGAGCGCCAGCGCCATCAGCGTTCCGATCGCGGTCGAGGCGACGGTCGCGAGCGCGGCGAGCTGCAGCGAGGTCACGAGGGCCTCGTTCAGCCCCGGCACCGAGAAGGCCCGCTCCCAGTACTCGAGCGTGAACCCGTCGAAGATGAACGTGAGCCTGTCCTTGGGCGTGTCCCCGAACGAGAACACGGCGATCACCGCGATCGGGATCAGCATGTAGGCGAGCGCCAGCGCGGTGTAGATGTTGAGCGCGTTGCGCCGCAGCCACGAGCGCCCGGCGGCGGGGGCGCGCGCCGCCGCCCTCGCCGCGGCGCCCATCGTCCACCCGCGCTCGTCCTCGGCGCCCATCAGGGCGTCGGTCCCGGCGAGGCGTATGTAGACGAGGACGAGCGCGAGGACGGCGGCCATCATCAGGAAGGAGAGGGCGGCCGCCTCGGGATAGTCGCGCTCCACCAGGTACAGCGACTGGATCTTGTTGCCGATCATCGCGGTGTTGGTGCCGCCGAGGATCGCCGCATTGACGTAGTCGCCGAACGCGGGGATGAAGGTGAGCAGCACCCCGGCGACGATGCCCGGCGCAGTCAGCGGTAGCGTGACCCGGAGAAACGCCTGCCGCGCGGAGGCATACAGGTCCTTGGCTGCCTCGACGAGGCCGAAGTCGAGCCGCTCGATGCTGGCGTAGATCGGCAGGATCATGAACGGCAGGAAGTTGTAGGTGAGCCCGGCGATCACGGCCCCGGACGTCGCCAGCACCCGGCCGTCATCGGGAATCAACGCCAGCGTCTGGAGGACGTCGACGATTGGGCTCGAGTCGGCGAGGATGGTCTTCCAGGCGATCGTCCGGATCAGGTAGGTGGTGAGGAACGGCGCAATGACCGCGAACAGCAGCACGATCTTCCAGCGCCGGGAGCGCGTGGCGATCGCATACGCAAGCGGATACGCGACCAGAAGCGCCACCAGCGTCGCGACGGCGGAGTAGAGGAACGTGCGGGCGATCTGGCCGCCCCTTCCCTCTAGCGCCTGGGGGAAGTTCGACCACTCCCAGGTGAACGCGAAGCCGCCCTCCTCGAGGGAGCCGGAGCGGAGTGCCATCTCCCCCATGAAGTACATGGGAACGACGAAGAACAGGACGAGCCAGATCGCCCCCGGCGCGAGCAGCCCGTACGGGATCAGTCGCCGGCGCCGTCCGCCGATCAGCCGGAGACCACGTCCTCGAACGCCTCGGTCACCTCGCGGACGTCCTCGGTCTCCCCGGGCGGATCCGCGTACGGCGTGCAGTTCGCTGTGAACTCCTCATCCGGGAAGATGCGCTGGTCCCTCGCGAGCTTCGGATCCCGCTTGGCGAGAATCTCCTCCGTACCGTCCACCGGGGTCACGTAGTTGACCCACGCGGCGATGTCGGCCTGGACCTTGGGCTCGTAGACGAAGTTCATGAACTCCAGCGCCGCGGCGGTGTTCGGCGCCCCCACGGGGATCACCATCGTGTCCGCCCACAGCATGCAGCCCTCGGTGGGCATCCGCCACTCCGCGTCCGGGTTGTCGACCAGCGTGGCATCGCCCGACCAGCCGATCGCGGCGACAACGTTGCCGCTGTTGAGGTCCTGCACGTAGTCCTGGCCTCCGAAACGACGGATCTGGCCCGAGTCGGCGGCCTGCTCGACCTTGTCGATCGCCGCGAGCCACTCCTCCTTGGTCGCCTCGGCGGGGTCGATCCCCTCGCCCTTCAACGTAAGGCCGACGCTGTCGCGCATCTCGGACTGGAACGTGACCCTCCCCTTGTACTTGGGGTCGAACAGGTCATTCACCGACCTGATGTCCGGCGCCTCCTTGGTGTTGACCCAGATCCCGGTCATCCCCGCCTGCCACGGAATCGAGAACTTGCGGTCCGGGTCGAGGACCGGGACCTCGAACTGGAGCCGCAGGTTGTCGAACACCGTGGGCAGGTCCGCGTGGTCGAGCTCCTGAAGGTAGCCGAGGTCGAACATCTGCTTCGCCATCCACTCGGTGACGACGAGGATGTCGCGACCGCCCGACTCGCCCCGGTCGAGCAGGGGCTGCATCTTGCCGAAGAACTGCACGTTGTCGTTGATGTCCTCGATGTAGTCGACCTTGACGCCGGTGTTCTTCTCGAACTCGGCGATCGTTCCGTTCTCACCCGGGTCGACGTAGGCCGGCCATTGGGAGATCGTCAGCGTCCCCTCCGCGGGGCCGGATTCGGCGACCTGCGTCTCGCCGGTGTCGCCACCCGTGTCCCCGCCGCACGCGGCTACGGTCAGCGCGGCGCCGAGCGTGGCGACGCCCACTACAAGCTTTCTCAGCGTTCGTTCTCGGCGCTCCATGCCCCGGCGGCGCCCCGCCCGAGGCGGATCCGCGACGCTCCCCGCCACCTTGCCTCACCGCCCGCGGGTTGTCAAGGCGAGCGCCGTGCGGTGCCGGGCCGCTCTCCAGGGCTCACGCGTCGCGGCGCAGCTCGAAGCCGCCGGGCTTGAGGAGTAGGCGGCCTCACCGGTGATCGCGCTCGGTGGCGACTCGAGCAGCCAGACGGCGATCAGCGCCCGATCGGGGCATCTAGGCTAGGTGGCGGTGGCAAGGGATGACCCCTGCGGCCTCTACCCTGTTTCCGTGATGAGCGCCGCCGCAATCTCCACCGCCCAAGAGCAGGAGCTCCTCGAGACCGCGCGCGGCGGTGACGAGAACGCGTTCGCCCGCCTGGTCGAGCCCTACCGCGGCGAGCTCCACGCGCACTGCTACCGCATGCTCGGCTCGGTCCACGACGCCGAGGACGCGCTCCAGGACGCGCTCCTGCGCGCCTGGCGCGGGCTGCAGAAGTTCGAGGGTCGAAGCTCGCTGCGCTCGTGGCTGTATCGCATCGCGACCAACACCTGCCTCGACGTGATCTCGCGGCGGCCCAAGCGGGTGCTGCCGGTCGACTACGGGCCGGCCTCCGACCCCCACGACGGGCCCGGCGAGCCGCTCGTCGAGTCGGCGTGGGTCGAGCCCTACCCGGACGAAACGCTCGGCCTCGAGGACGGCTTCGCGGCGCCCGAGGCGCGCTACGAGCGCCGCGAGAGCATCGAACTCGCCTTTACCGCGGCGCTCCAGACCCTCCCAGCCAACCAGCGCGCCGTCCTGATCCTTCGCGAGGTGCTCGGCTTCTCCGCCCACGAGGCCTCGGAGATGCTCGACACGACCGTGGCGTCGGTCAACAGCGCCCTGCAGCGCGCCCGCAAGGCGGTCGAGGAGCGCAATCCTGAGCAGAGCCAGCAGGCGACGCTCCGCTCGCTCGGCGACGACGGCCTGCGCGAGATCGTCGACGGGTACGTCGACGCGTGGGACCGCGGCGACATCGACGGCGTCGTCGCGATGCTGGCCGAGGACGCTTCGTTCACGATGCCCCCGCTTCGCACCTGGTACGAGGGTCCCGACCTCCGCGACTTCCTCGAGGTGGGGCCGCTCTCGGGCGAGTGGCGGTGGCGCCACGTGTACGGTCGCGCGAGCGGCCAACCCGCGCTCGCCTTCTACCACTGGGACGAGGAGGAGCAGAGCTACCTCCCGTTCGCGCTCAACGTGCTGACGATTCGGGGCGATCGGATCAGCGACGTAACCGCGTTCATCTGCCGCTCGATCGAGAGTCCCAATCGCTCGGCGTATGCGCGCTTCCCCGAGGAGCCCGTCGATCCGGCGCTGTTCGAGGCCTACTTCGGGCGCTTCGGCCTCCCGGGCCGGCTCGATTGATCGAGCGCCTCGAGCGGGGACTGAGCCTCGGGCGGGGACTGATACAAACCCGCCGGTGCTCGGGCTACCGAATGGCGTGCGGGCCTGCCTCTTCGACCTCGATGGGGTGTTGACGAAGACGGCGACCGTGCACGCCGCGGCGTGGAAGCAGATGTTCGACGCCTACCTTCGCGAGCGGGCCGAGCGAACGGGCGAGGAGTTCGTCCCGTTCGATCCGAAGACCGACTACGGCGAGTACGTCGACGGCAAGCCGCGCGCCGACGGGGTGCGTTCCTTCCTCCGGTCCCGAGGCATCGAGCTGCCCGAAGGGAGTCCCGACGATCCGCCGGGCGCCGAGACGATCGCCGGATTGGGCAACCGGAAGAACGAGCTCGTGGTGCGGCTGATCAAAGAACAGGGCGTCGAGCCATACGAGGGCTCGGTGCGCTACCTCGAGGCGGTGCGCGACGCCGGCCTGCGCCGGGCCGTCGTCTCGTCGAGCGCCAACTGCCACGACGTGCTGATCGCGGCCGGAATCGACGACTTCTTCGAGGCACGGATCGACGGCGTCGTTGCGAGCCGCGATCGCCTGAAGGGAAAGCCGGCGCCCGACACCTTCCTCGCCGCCGCCCAGGAACTCGGCACGACCCCCGGCGAGGCGGCGGTGTTCGAGGACGCGCTCGCCGGTGTGGCCGCGGGTCGGGCGGGGAACTTCGCGAGCGTCGTCGGCGTCGATCGCCTCGGGCAGGCCGACGCGCTTCGCGAGCACGGCGCCACGATCGTGGTCAGCGACCTCGCGGAGCTGCTGGAGAAGCCGTGATCCGACTGCCCCGATTCACGATCGCGCCGTGGTCTCTTTGCGAGACCGAGCTCGATCAGTCGCTGCTCCCGCACACCGAGTCGATCCTCGCGCTCTCCAACGGGCACATCGGTCTGCGCGCGAACCTCGATGAGGGCGAGCCGCACGGACTGCCGGGCACCTACCTCAACAGCTTCTACGAGACGCGGCCGCTGCCGTACGCCGAGGGCGGCTACGGCTACCCGGAGGCTGGGCAGGCCGTGGTCAACTGTACGAACGGGAAGATCATCCGCCTGCTCGTCGACGACGAGACGTTCGACGTTCGCTACGGCGAGCTGCGCAAGCACGAGCGGCTGCTCGACTTCCGGGACGGCCTGCTTCGACGCGACGCCGAGTGGGTCTCGCCGGCCGGACAGGGTGTGCGGGTCTCCACGGTTCGAATGGTCTCCTTCGAGCACCGGGCGATCGCCGCGATCCTCTACGAGGTCGAGCCGCTCGAGGAGGCGGCGCGGTTCGTCGTCCAATCCGAGCTGGTGGCCAACGAGCCGCTTCCAGCGGCGATGGAGAAGGATCCGCGCGTGGGCACCGGCGTGGGCTCGACCCTGGTGCCCGAGTACTTCGCCGATCACGAGCAGCGGGTCGTGCTCGCGCACCGCACGAAAACGAGCGGCCTGCTGATGGCGGCGGGAATGGACCACGTCCTCGACGCACCCGCCGCCACCGACATCACGACCGAGAGCAAGGAGGACCTGGGGCGGGTCACGGTTGCGACCGAGCTCGAGCCGGGCCAGCGATTGCGCCTGGTCAAGCTCCTGGGCTACGGCTGGTCGTCGCAGCGCTCGCTGCCGTCCGTGCGCGACCAGGTCGAGGCGGCGCTCGCGAGCGCGCGCAGGAGTGGCTGGGACGGGCTCGTCGCCGGGCAACGCCGCTATCTCGACGACTTCTGGGATCGGGCCGACGTCGAGATCGAGGGCGACGCCGAGCTTCAGGTCGCGGTGCGCTTCGCGCTCTTCCACACCCTCCAGGCGGGCGCCCGAGCCGAGCAGCGGGGGCTTCCGGCCAAAGGACTGACCGGGCCGGGCTACGACGGGCACACGTTCTGGGACCAGGAGGCATTCGTGCTCCCGGTGCTCACGTACACCGCACCGGTCGCCGCCCGCGACGCGCTACGGTGGCGTCTCGCCATCCTGGACCAGGCTAAGGATCGCGCGAAGGTGCTCGGCCTCGAGGGCGCGGCCTTTCCGTGGCGCACGATACGAGGCCAGGAATGCTCCGGATACTGGCCGGCCGGGACCGCCGCATTCCACATCAACGCCGGCATCGCCGACGCAGTGATCCGTTACGTCACGGTGACCCAGGACGACGACTTCGAGCGCGACGTCGGGCTCGCGCTGCTCGTCGAGACCGCGCGGCTATGGCGCTCGCTCGGACATCACGACGCACAGGGGCGCTTTCGGATCGACGGCGTGACCGGACCGGACGAGTACAGCGCGATCGCCGACAACAACGTGTACACGAACCTGATGGCGCAGCGGAATCTCCAGGGCGCCGCCGACGCGGCGGAGCGCCATCCGGCGCGCGCATCCGAGCTCGGGGTCGACACCGAGGAGGCGGCGCGCTGGCGCGACGCGGCCGACGAGATGATGATCCCGTACGACGAGTCGCTCGGCGTGCACCCTCAGGCGGAGGAGTTCACAGAGCACGCGGTGTGGGACTTCGCCAACTCGCCAGCGGAGAAGTACCCGCTGATGCTCCACTTCCCGTACTTCGACCTCTACCGCAAGCAGGTCGTGAAGCAGGCCGATCTCGTGTTCGCGCTGTACCGCAGGGGCGACGCGTTCACCCCCGAGGAAAAGCAGCGCGACTTCGACTACTACGAGCGGCTGACCGTTCGCGACTCGTCGCTGTCCGCCTCGATCCAGGCCGTGGTCGCGGCCGAGGTGGGGCATCTCGAGCTCGCGTACGACTACTTCGGCGAGGCAGCGCTGCTCGATATCAGCGACTTCCACCACAACACGAAGGACGGAGTCCACCTCGCGTCGCTGTCCGGCGCGTGGATCGCGGCCGTCGCGGGCTTCGGCGGGATGCGCGACCACGGCGATTCGCTCAGCTTCGCGCCGCGACTCCCCGAGGCGCTCGCGCGGCTCGCCTTCCGGCTCACCTTCCGCGGGCGACGGATCAAGGTCGAGATCGACCACGAGAGCGCCCGGTACACGCTGCTCGACGGCGACCCGCTCGAGATCATGCACCACGGGAGCGCGGTCGAGATCCCGACCGGCAAGCCCGTCAGCCGTCCGATCCCCGCTGCACCCGTCCGCAAGGCTCCCCGGCAGCCACCCGGACGGGCGCCGACGAGGCTTAGACGTGCTCGGTCGGTAGGTGCCAGTGATGCGGGGCGATCAGGTCGCTGATCGAATCCGGGCCCCACGATCCTGACGCGTAGCGCTCCACGGGTGGCGGCGAATCGAGCACCGGCTGCGAGACCTCCCACACCCGCTCGATCCCATCCGTCGTGGTGAAAAAGGTGCGGTCGCCGATCATCACGTCGTGGATCAGGCGCTCGTACGGTTCGAGCGCCTGCTCGGGGCCCCCGAACGCCGTCTCGTAGCTGAACCGCATGTGGGCCTCGCCGAGGTTGATCGTGGGTCCCGGGACCTTGGCGAGAAAGCTTGCCGAGATGCTGCCCGGATCGCCAAGCTCGAACGTGAGGTGGTCGTTGCCGAACGCCTCCGCCACGTGCCGGCAATCGAGCGGGAACATCCGCCGCGGTGGCTGGCTGAACGCGACCGTGAGCAGGTGGCGGCTCTCGGCGAGGCGCTTTCCCGTCCTCAGATAGAAGGGGATGCCGGCCCACCGCCAGTTGGCTACGAAGGCCTTCAGGGCGACGAACGTCTCCGTGTCGGAGCCCGGCGCGACTCCCGCCTCGTCCCGGTACTCCTCGTACTGACCGCGGACGAGGTTGCTCGGGTCGAGGGGCGGCATCGCCTCGAACACCTTTGTCCTCTCCGATGTCAGGGACTTGGCCTCGAGCGAGGTCGGGGGCTCCATCGCGACGAACCCCAGCACCTGGAACAGGTGCGTCACGACCATGTCGCGGAACGCGCCGATGCTGTCGTAGAAGCCGCCTCGCGTGCCGATCGAAAGCGTCTCGGGGACGTCGATCTGGACGTGGTTGACGTGGTCGCGATTCCAAACCGGCTCGAACATGCCGTTCGCGAAACGCAGCGCGAGCAGGTTCTGCACCGCCTCGCGGCCGAGGTAGTGGTCGATCCGGAACACCTGCGACTCGTCGAAGACCGAGAGCACGCTCGCGTTCAGCTCGCGCGCCGACGCGAGATCGACGCCGAACGGCTTCTCCATGATGATCCGCGCCCCCTCGTTGAGACCGGCCTCTCCCAGCTCGCGAACGAAGTCCGCCGACGCCGTCGGCGGCACCGAGAGATAGTGCAGGAGCCGGGCGTCGCCCCCGATCTCGGCCCGCGCGCGTGCGACAGCGTCGATCAAGGGGCCGAGGCCGTTCCCCACGCTGGCCGAGGTAAGCGAGGCCGCGAACGCATCCCACGACTCGGTGGTCGTGGGCTCGCGGCCGAACTCGTCCACCGCCTCCCTGGCCATCGAGCGAGTCTCGTCGTCGGCTATGTCGCGCCGGGACGTACAGATGATCCGGTAGCCCTCGGGCATCAGACCGGCGGTGGCGAGGTGGTAGAGGCCCGGCAGAAGCTTTCGCTTGGCGAGATCGCCGGTCGCCCCGAACAGCACGATCACGTGCGGATCGGGGGTTCGGACCTCGGGAGCGGCAGTGCGGACTTCGGACGTCGCGACGCTCACCGCACGAGTCTAATCCGGACGCGTGCTCCGTTCACCCGCATATGCCCCTCGCGCAGCGCCCTACGGAGTGAACGGCGCGATCGTGTACGGGCCGCACGGATCGCCGTTCACGTCAAGCACCGGCTCGCCGGTCTCGGTCTTGTACTCGATCCCGACCTGCTGCTTGCTGACCGTGACCTCGGCGTAGCTGAAGACGTCGCCCTGCGCGCACTCCATCCCCACGCCGGCCGGCGGGTCTGGTTTGAGGAAGGCCCGGGAGACCAGTTGGCCGGACCCCGGACTGCCGACCACGTCGTCGATCTCGTCCCAGAACGGGTTCGTGGCCACCGGCCCGATGACGAAGTCCTGGTACGCCGTGTCGGCGGGGCCGCTCGGCGCGTTGGTGGGAGCCACGTCGTTGCTGAGCGTGCGCTTGCGGACGATGTTCGCGAACGCCGCGTGGGTGTCGGTGGTCAGGAATACGAGGTTCCCCACCCCACGTTGCTCGAGCTCGTTCAGAAGCTGGATTCGCTCGTACGCGTATCCCTCCCAGCGATCGTAGGGGAACACGTAGTACTGCTGGATCGGCTTCTCGTTGATGACGATCTTCCACCGAGCTTGCGATGCGTCCACCGCCTCGATGAAGCGGTCGAACTGGCGCTGGCCGAGGACCGTGCGGTTGGGGTCGTTGATCGCGTTCTTGCATACCTGCGAGACAGGGGTCGCGAGCGACGGGGCCACCGCCGCGAACACGTTTCGGACCGCCTGTGGCGCCGTCGGTGCTAGGTCGGGAGCATTGGTGCCCGGCGCGTCGCACACGCCGTTCACCGACGCCTTTCCCGACCGGAACGAGAGCTCGTCGAGGAAGAACAGCTCCAGGTTCTTGCCCCACCTGAAGCTTCGGTAGAGCCCGTTCTGCGACGAATACGTGACCGGGGCGTAGTCCCGGAAGGCCTTGACGCCGGCGTCGTAGATCTGCCGGCCATCCTCGGGGATCGAGAAGTCGTTGATGAACTCGTGATCGTCCCAGTGGCTGTAGAAGCCGGCCGACTTGCGCAGTCTGGTGAGGTTGCGCTGCTCGAGGTTGGTGCGGTACTTGCCCCACTTCTCCTCGACCGTGAGCGCCGGCGGCGCGCCGCCGACCCCCGAGTCGGAATAGATCGTGTCGCCGAAGTGGATGTTGAAGTCGTTCTTCTCCTGGCGCATCGCCCGGAAGGTCTCGAAGTTGCCGAAGAACGGTTGGTCGGTGCCGGGGGCCGCCGTTCCGTCCGTGTCGCCCGTGTACCCGAACTCGATCGTCTCCGAGATCTTCTTCTTCGGCGCCGTCGTGAACTTGCCGGTTTCGCTGCAGGAGGCGGTCTTGGCGCAGAACTCATAGAAGTAGCGCTCGTCCGGCTTCAGTCCCTTGACGCGCGCCTGGACCGTGTTGTCGTTCGAGCCCTTCGACTTGATCCGCTTGCGCTTGACCACGTTGCGGAACCGGCGATCCGTGGCGACCTTCGCGCGCACCTTGCCCGACCCCTCCGCGGCGCCCCAGATGCGCGCCGAGTTGTGCTTCACCTCGCCGGCGGTGACCCCGAACTGGAAGCCCTTGACCTTCGCGCTCGCTGGCGCCGCGCACACCACCACCGCCATCAGTCCCACCGCAATCACAACGACCCGCCTCACGGTCGAGCAGTCTATGCAGAACCGGTCGCCATCGCCGAGCGCCCGCGGACTTTGCTCAGGCTGGGACCGTGGCGGCGGGGATGTAGCGCAGCTCGGCGAGTTTCTCGCCCATGATCTCGAGCATGGCCTTCTGTTCCTCGGCGCTGAGGTTGACCCGCCACCCGCCCGGCTTCGCCGCCCGGACCTCCTTGCCGCCGCCCTTGTGCGCGTCGGAGACCCGATCATAGGAATGGTCCCGCGCGATCGCTGCGAGCCGCTCCCGCGACGCGTCGAGCCCCAGCGTGTCGCAGATCTGGACGAGCTTGGCGACGGGATCGGCGAGGAGGTCTTCGTAGCGCACCATCAGCCGCGTCGAGCCCACGCCGCGCTCGTAGGCTGCCTGGACGACCGCGATCCGGTAGCTCCACACCGTCGACAGCCACTTGATCATGTGCAGGCGGCCTTCCGGCGCGAGCGGGTAGGCGCCCTCGTCGAGCGCCCAGGAGCCGTGCGAGTAGGCGTCCATCCAGGAGTCGACGACGTCGCGCCCGTCGCGAACCAGGAAGATCAGCCGTGACTTCGGGAACAGCGAGAACAGCAGGTCGGCGACGTGGGAGCCCGGCTCCTTGACGACGACCATCGGGGTGCCGTTCCCGCCCGACCAGCCGACGTCGTGGGCCTGCGCGTCGAATCGGGTCACGATCAGGCTGCGCAGGGCGGGCTCCCACCGGTCGCGGTAGCGGTCGGAGAAGAAGTAGCTCCGCTTGCCGCGCTTTACGGTCCACAGGGTCGTCAGTCCCGGCATCTCCTCGGCGGCCGTTGCCCATGCGAGCGGGATCGGCCGCCACACTCCCAGATGGTGGCCGAGGTGGGGGTCGTCGACCGGAACGACCTCGTCGAGGGCCGACAGCATCCGCAACAGCCACGTGCTCCCACTACGGGAGGAACCGAGGATCCAGGCGAGCCTGTCCTCCCGCTCAGCGAGGGTGAAGTCTTGGGGGGTCACCCGATTGCTCCAGAATTCGTCCTCGGCGGCGCTCCGCTCTACCCGTGACCGGGAGATTGAAACCACCGCATCGGACGGCCTCGCGGCTGATCGCGCCGCAGGGTAGCTCGTTCCGCTCCAAACAGGCGTCCTCGGTCGGCCTGGTCCTGGGTGGAGTCGTCTCGGTGCAGGTCGGCGCCGCGATAGCGACCACGCTGTTCGACGAGTTCGGCCCGCTGGGCTCGGTGCTCGTGCGGGTCTTCTTCGCGGCCGCGGTCCTGGTCGCGGTGTGGAGGCCGCGCGTGCGCGATCTGACGCCGGAGTCGCTGCGCTTGATCGCGATGTTCGGTGTCGCGCTGGCGGCGATGAACAGCTGCTTCTACGAGTCGCTCGACCGGATCCCGCTCGGGATCGCCGTGACGCTGGAGTTCGTCGGCCCGCTCGGGGTGGCTATCGTCGGGTCGCGGCGTGCCCTCGACCTCGCGTGGGCCGCGCTTGCCGCGGGCGGGATCGTGCTCCTCTCCCCCGCACCCGGCGGATCGCTCGACGCGCTCGGCGCCGGGCTCGCGCTGCTGGCGGGCGCGTTCTGGGCCGCCTACATCCTGCTCGCGGCCCGGGTCGGCCAGGCGCTCAGCGGCGGCACGGGCCTCGCGCTCGCGCTCGCGGTCGCCACAGCGATCATGCTTCCGGTCGGGATCCCGCAAGCCGGCGCGGAGCTGCTCGACCCCGAGTTGCTCGCGATCGGGTTGGCGGTCGCGCTGCTCAGCTCGGCGATCCCGTACTCGCTCGAGCTCGAGGCGCTGCGGAGGCTTCCGGCCGGGACGTTCGGCGTGCTGATGAGCCTCGAGCCGGGCGTGGCTGCGCTCGCGGGGTTGACGATCCTTGGGCAGGACCTCTCGGCGACGGAGGTCGCGGCGATCGCGCTAGTGGTCGCCGCCAGCGCCGGGGCGCTTGGAACCGCGCGCGAGGGGCCGGCTCCGGTGGAGCTGTGACTACGGCGCGAGGCGCTTGGGAACGTCGAGGATCTCGACGGCGCTCGAGAAGGCGAGGCCGGGCCTCGGGCCGCCCTCGAGCGAGAACAGTCGGCGGCCCTTCGAGACGCCGCCGAGCCCGTGCCGCGGCGTTCTCATCTCCGGGAGCGGCGTCCAGGCGTCGGTCGCGGGGTCGTACAGCTCGACCTGCTCGATCGTCGACCCGCCCTGCATGAGCTCCTCCCCGCCGTAGGCGACGACCTTCCCGCGCACGGTCACGGCGACGAAGCCGCTGCGGGCGGTGCCCAGGGGGGCGAGGGTCTCCCACGAACCGGCGCGCGGGTCGTAGCGCTCGACGACGTTGAAGTCCCCTCCGCGCCCATCCCTGCCCCCGAGAACGTAGAGGCGGCCGTTTTGGACCGCCGCTCCGACGTGGTTTCGGCCGACGTTGAGGTCGGGGCCGGTCGTCCACTCGCGCTCGGAGATGTCGTAGATCTCGAGCTCCGTGAGCTGGGCGTTCGTGTCATCGGCGCCACCCGCCGCGTAGAGCCTGTCGCCGATCACGCCGAGCGCGTGCGCCGCGCGCGGCGTGGGCGAGTCGGGGAGGCGCCTCCACCGGTTGCGGTCGGGCTTGTACTCCTGGAGCGCCGACGTCGGGTCGCTCAGCGCGCCCGCCGCCGTGAATCCGCCGTGCACGTACAGCCTGCCGTCGCGTGCTGCGGCGGTCGGATGGTTGACCGCGACCGGCATCGGCGCGACCTGCGTCCACCGGTCCCGCTTGATGCTGTAGCGAAGGACCGCGTCGGTGGTGTCGCCGCTGGACTCCTCGAAACCGCCGACGACGTAGACGTGCTTGCCGATCCGAGCCGCCGCGACCTCGGTCCGCGCCAGGGGGCTCGGCGCGAGCTCGCGCCACCGGTCGGTGCTTGCCGCGCCGCCGTACCGCTCACCCGTGCCGTCGCCGGAGTCCGTCGCCGCGAAGACGACCGCCGCTACGGCCAACACACCGACCACCGACGCCGCAGCGACGCGCCGCCCGATGTCAGTCACGGTCCCGCTCCGGCACGAGCCCAGTATGGCGCAGGGTCATCCGGCGATACTTCAGTAAGTATAGTTTTGTGTCGATGTCCACCTTCAGGCGGTTACTCGGATTCCTGCGCCCGTACCGGAGACCCGTGATCGCCTCGCTGGTGCTGGCGTCCGCGGCGATGGGAATGACCGTGGCGATCCCTGCGCTCGTCGGGGAGGCGGTCGACGCGATCCAGACCGGGGACCGGCCCGAGCTGCTCCCGCTCGTGCTCGTGATCCTCGGCGCGGGCGTGCTCAGGCTCGGGCTGACGGTGAGCCGGCGACTGATCGCGGGCAAAGTCTCGCTCGGCGTCGAGCTCGACCTGCGCAATGTCTTCTACCGCCACCTCCAGGTGCTCGAGCTGGGGTTCTTCGACTCGCAGCAGACCGGCCAGCTGATGTCACGCGCGACGGTCGACCTGCAGTCGATCCGGTTCTTCCTCGGCTACGGGCTGATCTTCATCACCCAGAACGCGCTCACGATCCTGCTCGCGAGCGCCGTGATGTTCGCGATCAAGCCGTGGCTCGCGCTCCTCGCGCTCATCCCCGTGCCGTTCGTGATCGCGACGGCGACGCGCTACAACCGCCGCTCGCGTCCCGCGCTTCAAGAGGTGCAGCAGCGGCTCGCCGAGCTGACGGCCGACGCGGAGGAGGGCGTGACCGGGATCCGGATCGTGAAGGCGTTCGCCCGCGAGCAGCACCAGATCGGACGCTTCCGCCGCGCGGTCGGCCGGCTTTTCGACCAGAACATGTACTCAACGCGGCTGCGCGCTTTCTACAACCCGCTGCTCGGGTTCCTGCCCAACATCGGGCTCGCGCTGGTGCTGCTGGTCGGCGGTCAGCAGGTGATCGACAACCAGCTCTCGCTCGGCGAGTTCAGCGCCTTCTACCTCTACCTGATGATGCTCACGTTCCCGATGCGGATGCTCGGGATCGCGCTCGGGATGGCGCAGCGCGCGATCGCGTCGGGCAACCGACTGTTCGAGGTGCTCGACCGCGAGCCGCGGATCACGAGCGTCCCGGATGCGCCGCCGCTGCCGGAGGGGCCCGGGAGGGTCGAGATCGAGCGGGCCTCGCTGGCGTACAACGGGGGCGAGGCCGCGCTGGAAGACGTCGATCTGACGGTCGAGCCGGGTCGCACCGTCGCGCTCGTCGGGCCGACCGGCTCCGGCAAGACGAGCCTGGTCGCGCTGCTGGCGCGTTTGTACGACGCCAGCCGCGGGGCGGTGCTGATCGACGGCGTAGACGTGCGCGAGGTGGACGTGGCGTCGCTGCGCTCGGAGATCGCGTTCGTGGCCGATGAGAGCTTCCTGTTCTCGGCGACGGTGGCCGAGAACATCGCCTACGCGCGCCCCGAGGCGAGCCGAGAGGAGATTGAGACCGCCGCGCGCCGCGCGCAGGCGGACTCGTTCATCGGCGAGCTGCCCGACGGCTACGACACCGTCGTCGGCGAACGGGGGCTGACGCTGTCGGGCGGCCAGCGCCAGCGGGTGGCGATCGCGAGGGCGCTGCTCGCCGACCCGCGGATCCTGATCCTCGACGACGCGACGTCGTCGGTGGACGCGCAAACCGAGGCGGCAATCACCGAGGGGTTGCGCGAGGTGATGGCGGGCAGGACGACGTTCATCGTCGCTCACCGGCTCTCGACGATCTCGCTCGCCGAGGAGATCGTGGTGATGGACGCGGGCCGGATCGTCGACCGCGGGACGCACGACGAGCTGCTCGAGCGCTGCCCGCTGTACGCGGAGCTCGCCGAGAAGGGGTTCGAGGACAAGGTGTTCGTCCAGCGCGACCTCGAGCAGCGAGAGGAGGTCGCGAGGCTGTGATGTGGCAGCGGATCTGGCTGCTGATCAAGGAGCTGTGGCGCCTCGTCCGCGGCGAGGACGACCGCGCGCGCAAGGTCAGGTGGCTGCTCGGGTTGCTGCGCCCCTACCGCGGACGGGTCGTGCTGATGCTCGTCGCGATGCTCGCCGCCACCGGCGCGGGCCTCGCGCCGCCGTACCTCGTCGGGCAGGCGATCGACGCCGGGATCCAGTCCGGCGACGTGGGCGCGCTGCGCCTGGTGGTCGCGGCGTTCCTGCTCACCGCGGTCGTGTACTGGGGCGCGACCTACGCCGAGACGTACCTGGTGGGGTGGGTCGGCCAGCGCGCGCTACAGGATCTCCGCCAGCGGATCTTCGCGCACCTCCAGGCGATGTCGATCGGATTCTTCACGCGCCGCCGGCCGGGGGTGCTGATCTCGCGCCTGACCAACGACGTGTCGGCGCTCGACAGCCTCGTCACGGACGGGATCGTGACGCTGTTCTCGAGCACGCTGACGCTGCTCGGCGTGGTCGTGATCCTGCTGCTGCTCGACGTCCAGCTGGCGCTGATCACCTTCCTCACCTTCCCGCTGCTCGCGATCGCGAGCATGGTGTTCCGGATCGTCGCGGCGAACGCGTACCGGGTGACGCGGGAGAAGATCGCGAACATCACCGCCCACCTCCAGGAGACGCTGAGCGGCGTGCGGGTCGTGCGCAGCTTCGCGCAGGAGCCGCGCCACGTGCAGCGGATGGACGTCCTCAACGAGGAGAACTACGACGCGAACCTGAAGACCGTCTACCTCAACGCGGCGTACTTCCCGGCGGTCGAGCTGCTGGCGGCGGTGGGGACGGCGGTGATCATCCTCTACGGCGGCTATCAGGCGCTCGAGGGTGCGATCGCGATCGGTGTGGTGGTCGCGTTCATCGGCTACCTCCAGACCTTCTTCGACCCGATCCAGCAGATATCGCAGCTGTACACCACCTACCAGCAGGGGATGGCGGCGCTCGACAAGATCTTCGACCTGCTCGACACCGAGCCGGAGATGGTCGATCGCGAGGACGCGCTCGACCCGGGGCGGTTGCGCGGGGAGATCGCGCTCGAGGACGTGTCGTTCTCGTACACGGGGGACGAAGGTTCCGGCTGGGCGCTGCGGGACGTCGACCTACACGTGCCGGCGGGCCAGACCCTGGCGCTCGTCGGCGAGACGGGCGCAGGCAAGTCGACGCTCGCGAAGCTCGTGGCGCGGTTCTACGACCCGCAGCAGGGGCGGGTGCTGGTCGACGGGCACGACGTGCGCGACCTTCGTTCGAGCTGCCTGCGAGGTCAGCTAGGGATCGTGCCGCAGGAGGGCTTCCTGTTCTCGGGCACGGTGCGGGAGAACATCGCGTTCGGGCGCCCCGACGCGACCGACGAGGAGATCCGGGCGGTCGCGGCCACCGTCGGGGCCGACGAGTTCATCACGGCACTCCCCGACGGCTACGAGACCGAGGTCGGGGAGCGCGGCATACACCTGTCCGCCGGCCAGCGCCAGCTCGTCGCGTTCGCACGCGCGCTGCTCGCCGAGCCGCGGATCCTGATCCTCGACGAGGCAACCTCGAGCGTCGACGTTCGCACCGAGCGCCAGATCGAGCGTGCGCTGGAGCGGCTGCTGATCGGGCGCACGGCGATCGTGATCGCCCACCGCCTGTCGACGGTCAGACGGGCGGGGAGGATCGTGGTGCTCGAGGGCGGGCGGATCGCGGAGTCCGGCACGCATGACGAGCTGATCGCCGCGCGCGGTCAGTACGCGCGGCTGTACGGCGCGTGGTCGGAGCAGGCGGCGTAGCGACGCTTCGGCGGCGGGGCGACGTTAAGGACTGACGCCGCCCGAGTCGGGCGCCGTGCCTCCGGTGCCGCCGCTCGGGGGCGCGGGCGCGGGTGCCGGTGCGGGCGCGGGTGCGGGCGCGGGCGCGGGCGCGGGTTCGACCGGAGCGGGTGTCGCCGGGGCTGGCTCGACCGGGGCTGGGGCGACGCCGGTGTCGGCTCCCGCGCCGCCTCCGGCGCCGGCGCCCGTGCCGGTGGTGGTCGTCTCACCCTCCTGGCCGCATTCCTTGAATCCGTAGTCCTCTGCCGCGAGTGTGAGCTCCGACTGGATCGTGGCCTCTTCCGCCTGGAGCTCTGTGAGCGAGGTCGTGTCGTCGCGCTCGGCAGCGAGCTGCTGCTTGTCGAGGTTGTCGGCGAGCTTTTCGAGGGCGTCGATGAAGTCGGCGAGCGTCGCCTCGTCCTCGCTCGGGGCGCCGAGGCTGTCGATCTGGTCGAGCTCGCCCTCGACGACCTCGAGCTCCTCGGCAATGACCGTGGAGGGATCGGCGACGGTCGACTCGGCGAGGTTGGCGATCGTGGTGTTCGCCTCCTCGCAGATCTGATCGGCCTCGTCGATGAAACCGTCCTTGTCGAGCTGGTCGGTTGGCGCGGTTTGGGTCTCCACGGGCACGATCGGACTGTCGTCATCGCCGCCGCAGGCGGTGATCACGCCCGCGCCGAAAATGCCGACGAGCAGGCCAATCGCGACATATCCCGGCCTCATCGCGTGGCTAGGTTAGCGAGGGACGGGGCCAGCGCTGCAGGACGTGTCACGCGACCTTCGCGCGCCGCCGGGCCGCTACTCGTGCCATCAAGGTGTCCTTTACGACGCCCAGCGTTCGTCTCAGAGACGATCGATCACCACCAGAGAGGAACTGACATGGCAAACATCAGGATCCACCGTTACAACGTCGACCCGGGGGACGTCGAGGAGTTGCTGGACCGGCGGGCCACGGTGATCGCCGCCATCCGGGAGGACCACCCCGGCCTGGTCGAGGCCCGTCTCATCCGCCTCGAGGACGGGACATTCATCGACGCCTGGCGATGGAACTCTGCCGCGGAGATGCAGGCGGCCCTCGACGCGGCACCGCCTCCCGAGGCTCGCGAGGCGATGTCGCTCACCCAGGAACGGAGCTCCGAGGACGGCGAGATCGTCGACGAGCGTTAGATACGTCCGAGGCACGACTGCAGGAAACGTCACGCGGCCTTCGCGGCGGATCGCCGCGGCCGCCGATGCCCGTTTCGCCCACCGTAGGTGTCCGTCTGGCTGTGGCAATTGCCGCATAGAAAGACGATGTTCTCGAGTCGGTTGTCAGTGCCGTCTGCCGTTGACGTGGTGGAGTTGCATGTTGAGAGGCTTGCCCTGCCAGTCGCTGATCCCGCACTGCTCGCAGCGGTTCTCTTGAGCCCTTCGGCAAGAAGTCGGAGTTTGAGGTGATGCCGGCTTGTCCGACGGCCAACGACGAGCAGGTCTTTGATCGGCATGGCCCGAGGGCGCGCTACGACGTCGCCTCGCTGTTTGGCCTGGTGCCAGCTAGCGAGATTGAAGCCGAACCGCCGCGCGCATTCACGGACTGACAGCCCGGTGTCGTAAGCCCGCTGGATCCCGTCCCAGTCGTAGCGTCGCGCGAAGCGCTCGTCAGGCTCGATCTCCGATCCTTCGGATGTGGAATGCGACCGTGCTCTTCGTCAACCCGAGCCGGGACGCGATCTCCCGCTGCGTCGAGTCCGCGCTCGTATAAGCCGAAGCACCGACCTTCGCGTGATTGCCGGGCGGCCGCTTTGGTCGGGTTTGCCTTACCTGCATGGCGAACTGCATGTTCGCAGTCGATGACACTACAGTGAGGTGCACCCAGGCACAGAAAAGGCTCCCGAGAGGGAGCCTGTTTCTGCGAGCCTCACTCGACTGTTTGTGACGCCTCACTCAGAACCGTAAGTCACTGGGGATCCAGAGATTTGAACTCTGACCTTCGAGAACCAGAATCTCGCGTGCTGCCGCTACACCAGATCCCCAATCGCGGTCCAACGATAGCGTCGGCAACACCCGTGTTTCCTAGCCGGCGCCGACCGAGTCGCAGATCGCTGTCCGCGTCCGCCAGCACGTCGCGCTGACCCGACACGTCCGCCCCCGACTCGATCAGCCGGCGGGCGTGCATGAGGTCGTCGGAGCGGCCGACCGTTAGCGCCGCAGCGACCTTGCCGCCGTCGAGGTACCAGGCCGTGAACTCGCCGGCGTCGCGATCCCCGCGCCACACGATCTCGTCCCACTTCTCGGCCGGTCCGACGTACTCGAGGCTCGTCCAGTCGGCTAGGTCGCTGAAGAAGTACGGCACGACGTCGTAGGGCGCCTGCTCACCCAACATCGCCCTCGCCGCATACTGGCCCTGCTGGAGCGCGACGTCCCAGTGCTCCACCCGCAATCGGCGCCCGTGCACGACGCTCTGGTACGAGCACAGGTCGCCGGCCGCGTAGATTCCCTCGACCGACGTCTGGAGGCGCTCGTCGCACACGATCCCGTCGCCGACCTCCAATCCCGCCTTCTCCGCGAGGCGAACGTCGGGATGCACGCCGGCGCCCACCACGACGACCTCACCCTCGATCTCGCGCCCGGACTTCGTCCGCACCGCCCTCACGCGGCCGTCGCCCACAAACGCTTCGAGCAACTCGCCTCCGATCACCTCGACGCCGTTCGACGTCAGCACCTCGTGGAAGTACCGTCCCACCTCCTCGCCGAACGCTCGCGAGGTCGCCACCTCCTCCATCATCACGATCGTGCACCGCTTACCCCTCGCGGTCAGCGACGCTGCGACCTCGGTCGCGATGAAGCTCCCCCCGATCAGAACCACGTGGTCCGCGCTATCCGCGTCCTGCTGGATCTCGTCCGACGTCTTGACCGTCCGCAGGTAGTGGATCCCGTCGAGCTCGGTCCCCTCGACGTGCAGGATGCGCACGTCCGCGCCGGTGGCGACCAGCGCCTTCTCGAAGGCGATCTCCTGCTTCGGCAGCAGCTTCGCCACCCGCTCGCCCACGTCGAGCGCCATCACGTTCGTCCCGGTCAGCAGCTCGACGCCGTTCTCGCCGTACCACTCCGGCGGGTGCACGTACGCATCCTCGACGGAGGACTCGCCGCGCATGTACTCCTTCGATAGCGGCGGTCGCTCGTATGGCGGGTGCGGCTCTCGCCCCACCACGACCACGTCGCCGTCGGCCCCTCGCTTGCGAAGCTCGGACGCGCAGTGGGCGCCGGCCATCCCGCCGCCGACGATAAGGAACTCGACCTCGCGCCTCGCGTTCACGCTTGCACACTATCCGTCGAGGTTCCCCTGACCCGGCGACGGCGGACGCGGGAGCGAGCGAGCAAGGCTTCCAGATTATGTGAGTGCGAGCGAGCGGGAGCGGAGCACGTCGCCGGAATTACTGTGACCCGTCGGCGCCGAAGAATGCCTTCAGGTCCTCCTCGACGCCCGGGTCCAGCACCGCGAGCACCTCGTCGCCCGCCTCCAGGACGGTGTCGGGGTTCGGCACGAAGCCCTTCCCCTCGCGGAGCACCGAGATCAGCAGCGTGCCCTCCGGCAGCTCGAGGTCGCCTACCCGTCGCCCCGTGACCCGGGAGTCGCCGGACAGCAGCATCTCGATGATCTCCAGCCGCTCCTGCGGCAGGTCGAGCAGGTGCACGAGGCCGTACTCGGGCACCTCGTGCTCGATCAGGCGCAGGATCAGGTCGGTCGCGGACACGAACGGCCGGATCCCCAGCAGGTCGAACCACTGTCGGTTGCGCGGATTGTTGACGCGGGCGATGATCCGGTCGACGAGGTACTTCTCTTTCGCCACCTGGCAGATCAGCATGTTGTCCTCGTCGTCGCCGGTCACCGCGATCACCATGTCGGCGCGCGAGATCCCGGCCCGCTCGAGCACCCACAGCTCGGTCGCGTCGCCGTACTGGATGTTGTGCTCGAGCTCCTGCTCGACCGTGAGGTAACGGTCGCGATCGCCGTCGATCAGCGTCACCTCGTTCCCCTTCTCGAGCAGCTCGCGAGCGAGGTTCCAGCCGACCTTCCCCGCGCCGACGATGATCACATACATGGGCTCGGCCATCGCTCAGGCCTCGCCCTCGCTCTCGCTCCCCCGGTCCGCTGCGGCCGGAGCCGTCTCGCGCACGCGATCCTTCGCCGCCGCGTCACGCACCTCGGACTGGAGCATGTCGATCGCCACCCGCGTGGGGGAGATCGTGTGCAGGCCCTGCTGCTCGTACCACTCCGCCCGCAGCGGGTCGAGAACCCTCGCGATCACCGTCGGGACCTCGAACCGCCGCTTCGCTATCTGGGAGATGATGATGTTCGTGTTGTCGCCGTCGGTCGCGGCGACGAACACGTCGGCACGGTCGATTCCCGCGGCGGTCAGGGCGTCGATCTCCAGCCCCGTGCCGACCGTGAACTGGCCGCCCGAGTCCTCCCACGGGCGCTCCATCCCGACCGCAAGCCGCGCCTGCGACTCCGGGTCCTCGTCGAGGCACGACACCTCGTGACCGTCTTTCAACATCGCACGCGCCAGCGATGAACCGACGCGTCCCGCGCCGACGATGAGGATGAACATGGGCCGAAATCTTAGCCCTCGGGCGGAGCGGTCAGCAGCACGCGGCACGGTGCCTTGCGCAGCACGTACTCCGTCACCTCGCCGATCTCCGGCGGGCGCGCCGCGCCGATCCCGCCGAGGATCGCCCCGCCCCGCACCCGGCTCGGCGGCTCGCCGCCCATCACGATCGCCTCGACCCCGCGCCGGCGCGCAGCCTCGACGATCCCCGCGCCGATGTTTCGCGCCGGAACCACGTCCGTGACAACCTCGACCGACTCGTACTCCTCCGCCACCTCCTTCGCCCGTCGCAATGCGGCCTCGGCGCGCTCCATCTCCTCTTTCGGCGGCGGGGCGTTCACCGGGAGCGTGAGCGGGAGCGCCATCACGTAGATCAGGTCGAGCCGGGGACCCATCCCGTCCCCTGAGTCCGGCTCGCCGGCGGCGGCGAGGCGGCCCGCCGTCCCGACGATGTCATCGTCGAGCGCCGTGCCGAAGATCGGCACGAGGATGCTGCCGTACTCGACCTCGGGCGGCTCCTTCGTCAGCGCCTCGGCGGGCACGCTCACCCGCTTCGTCAGCGAAGTCTCCTCGAACACCCGCCGGTAGACGACGTATCCGACCAGCCCAAAGACCATCCAGCCGCCTCCGAGGTACAGCGCGCCGCCGTGGAACGCGATCACGCTCGCCCACGCGAGCGCCGTAATCACCGCCGCGACGACCGCCAGGACGGGCAGCGCGTGCCCGCGCACGCGCACGTTCAGCGGCA
Organism: uncultured Thermoleophilia bacterium; assembly: GCA_963756745.1. Taxonomy (GTDB): domain Bacteria; phylum Actinomycetota; class Thermoleophilia; order Solirubrobacterales; family 70-9; genus DASPWW01. The sequence goes on along the minus strand of CAVWOU010000010.1, from coordinate 779,067 downwards.
TTCGGTAGGGCCGCTCTCGATCCGGGTCGATCACCCGCAGCCGGATGACGGACAGGTGCGCGATCGAGATCGCGAGCAGTGCGCCGAACGCGTACACGCCGGCGAGAAACTCGATGTCGCCCGGGATCACGAGGCCGAACGCCATCACCGCTGCTATTGCGATCGCCACATGCGGCGTCGTGTGGCGGCGGCCGAGCTTTCCGAGCCAGCTCGGGATCTGCCGGTTGGTCGCTAACGAGTAGACGTGGCGCGAGAGGCCGAGCATCGCTGTGCTCGCGGCCCACACGAGCACCGTCGGCGCGATTACCACGACCACCCACTGCATGACGTCCGCCAGCCACGCCGGCTCGTAGCTCTGCACGACCCCGAGCACCGGATCGTCGATGAAGCGTCCGGCGAGATCGGTCTCCGGTCCCTGCGGGGTGGCCACCACCGGGACCGCCATCAGCGCCACCGCCGCCATCGCCGCATAGATCACGGGCACCGCCACCGCGCCGGCCGCCAGCACCCGCTTCACGTCGCCCGGCTCGAACTCGAGCTCGGGTGCGAGGTCCGACGCCGCCTCGATTCCCGCGAACGCCACCGTGGCGATCACGAGCGCATAGATCACGTCCTCGAGCGAGGGCGAGGTGAACGGATCGAGCTCGGCTGTGAGCAGGTCCGGCTCGAACGCGACCGCCAGCCCGACGCCAACCACGGCGATCATCAGGGCGAGGTCGGCGAGCGCGAGCACCACGAGGCCGCGCTGCCGGCGCCGGCCGATGACCCCGCGCACGTTGATAGCGGCGACCAGCGCGATCACCGCCGCCGCCGTCGCGACCTCCCCGCCGGAGTCCGAGAGCGAGTCCGAGATCGGGCTGAGGTAGTGCGGGACCGTGATCGCCGCGAGCGCGATCACGATCACGTAGTCGATCAGGATCGCCCACCCCGCAATGAAGCCGACGAGCTCGTTGAATGCGTAGCGGGCCATCGTCATCGACCCGCCGGGCTCGGGGAACATCACGCTCCCCTCCGCGTACGTGAGCGTGGTGAGCACGAAGAGGACGCCCGCCGCGAAGAAGATCAGCGGCGTGAGGCCGAGCCCGCGGTCCGCCACGACCCCGATCGCGAAGTACAGCGAAAACCCCACGGCGGAGTAGACGACGGCGAACAGCCATGGCACGCCGAGCAGGCGCCCGATCAATGCCGGGTCCTGAGCGCCAGGTAGAGCCGAGTTCCGCCGATACCCAGGAACAGCGCCCCCAGCAGCACCCCGGTGGACACCGGGCCGCCGCCGGAGGCGAGCGTCACCCCGAGGATGACGACGCCGAACCCGATGATCACGACCGAGAACCCGAGCGTGAGGTTGCGGTAGAGGCGCTCCGGGGCGGACATCGCGGCGATTCTAGGTCGGCTCCGGGCCTTCGGAAGTCACGAACGAGCGACTGGAATCGGTGCGCCGGCACCGGCACCGTCACGCGCGCTCTCTGGCTCGGCGACGACGATCACGCGGCACGGCCGCTCCGCCAGCACCGTCTGAAGAGTCTTCCCGTAGAGCGGCATACCGTTGCGGTAGCGGAGCTGCATCACCACCGCCGCCGCCTTGATCGCGCGCGCGTCCTCGGAGATGACATGACCCGCCTGCCCCGGACGGACCCGCTCCACGTGGCCGGTCACCCGCATCCCGCAGATCAGCTTCGCTCGCTCGATCTTGCTCTGCGCCTCGCTCTCCTCGGCTTCGAGCGGCGCGTCGAGCGGCAGGTGGGTCGGGACGGTGATCAGGGCGAGAACGTGGATGCCGCGCCGGCGCCGCGCGGCGAGCCGATCGGCGGTCGCAACCACCTCCTCGGAGAACGGGTCCTCGTCGAACGCGACGAGCACGCTCTGGTACTCCACCTCCTCCACTCCGAGCGGCTCGGGCGTCAGCACCTTCACCGTCTCCTTCAACGGCAGCCGCTGGCTGTCGCCGGTAGACGAACGTAGAGCGCGAGCCCGAACAGCATCCACCCCGCGCCGATCGCCAGCGTGCGGTTGTTGAGCGCCATGACCACGATCCATGCGGCGAACGTGCCCAGCCCGCCCAGCACCGCCGACAGTGGGATCTCCTTGCCGCGCACGCAGGAAGTTGAGGGGCGGGCGCCACTCGCGCTCGCGCTCCGGATGGCGCCACCGCAGCTTGATCACCGAGACGTGGGCGATCGTGAACGAGAGCATCGCGCCGAACGAGTACATCGTCGCCAGCAGCTCGGTCTCACCCGGGATCAACGCGATCGCCGCCACCGTCGAGAACGCGAGGATCGCGATGTAGGGCGTGCGGAAGCGCGGGTGCACCTGGCGCAGCCTCTCGGGGAGCTGGCGGTGCTGGCCCATCGAGTAGGTCAGCCGCGAGACCCCGATCAGGCCGGCGTTCGTCGCGATCAGCAGGATCACGGCGGCGAGGATTCCGACGTAGAAGCGCAGCACGTCGGTCATCCCCGCGCCGAGCCCCAGGTTCTCGACGATCCCCAGCACCGGGTCGTCGGCGAACTTGGTCCCGAGCTCCGTGCTGAAGTTGCCCGCCGCGTCCTGGGTCACCGGCATCGCCGACAGCGCGATGATCGGGCAGCAGAACGTAGAGGCCAAGCACGGCGAGCACCGTCAGACCGGTGCCCTGAGGGATCGTTCGCGGCCCGCGTCCCTCGCCTCCTCGGCCATGTTCGAGATCGTCTCGATCCCCGTGTAGGCGATCATCCCGACCGCGATCCCGAGCGCGAAGTCGCCCCATGTCGGCGCGACGCCGAGCTCGACGTTGTTGACGAGCGTGTCGGCGTTGAGCACCAGCGCGATCCCGATCGCGACGAGCACGATCTGCGTCGCGAGGTCGGCGATCGCGAGCACGAGGTTGAACCGCGACGACTCCTTCGTCCCCTTGACGTTCAGCGCCGCGAGCAGCGCGATCAGCACGATCCCACCGATCACGTCCCCCGGCCCGTGCCCGAGCGGCTCCCAGAACACCGACAGGTAATGGGGCACGAAGAACGCCGAGATCGCGACCGTGATGATGTAGTTGAGCATCTGCCCCCACGCGGCGAAGAAGCTCACCAGCTCGTTGAACGCGTGGCGCGCGAAGCTCGAAGACCCGCCGGCCTCGGGGTACATCACCGTCGCCTCGGCGTACGTCGCCGCGGTGAACATGAAGATCACGCCCGCGATCACGAACGTGACCGGCGTCAGCCCGAGCGCGAACGCGGCGGTGACGCCGAGCGCGTAGTAGATCGACGACCCGACGTTCCCGTATGCCGCCGAGAACAGCGCGCCGACGCCGTGCACGCGGCGCAGCGATTCCTCTCGTGGATGTCGTTCAGCCATCGATGACCCCGCTCAGTACCTCGAATATAGGCTCAGGCGCCGATGGGTCAGCCCGGGTCCAACGACGGGGAGCGGGTCGCCTAGAGCGAGACGATCGGAATGATCAGCAGCGCGACGATGTTCGCGACCTTGATCATCGGGTTGATCGCGGGGCCGGCGGTGTCCTTGTAGGGATCGCCGACCGTGTCGCCGGTGACCGACGCGGCGTGGGCCTCGGAGCCCTTGCCGCCGAACGCGCCGTCCTCGATCAGCTTCTTGGCGTTGTCCCACGCGCCGCCTCCGGCGGTCATCGAGATCGCGGCGAACAGCCCGACGACGATCACCCCGATCAGGAGCCCACCGAGCGCCTGGGCGCTGATCAGCCCGACGATCAGCGGGACCACGATCGGGATCAGCGACGGCGCGATCATCTCCTTCTGCGCCGCGGCGGTGACGATCCTCACCGTGTGGCCGTACTCGGGCTTCTCGGTCCCCGCCATGATCCCCGGCTTCTCGCGGAACTGGCGGCGCACCTCCTCCACGACCTGGCCGCCCGCGCGCCCGACCGCCTCGATCGCCAGCGCGGCGAACAGGTAGACCATCATCCCGCCGATCAAAAGCCCGATCAGCACCGCCGGGTCCGAGATGCTGAACGACACGGCCTCCCCGGCCTCCTCCGCGAGCTCGATCTCGAACGCGTTGAAGAGCACCAGCGCGGCCAGCGCGGCGGACCCGATCGCGTAACCCTTCGTGACGGCCTTCGTCGTGTTGCCGACCGCGTCGAGCGGATCGGTGACATCGCGCACGTCCTGGGGCAGGTCGGCCATCTCGGCGATCCCGCCGGCGTTGTCGGTTATCGGGCCGAACGCGTCGAGCGCGACTATCAGTCCGGTGAGCGAGAGCTGCGCCATCACCGCGACACCGATCCCGTAGATCCCGGCGAGCTCGTTAGCGCCCAGGATCGCGAGCGCGATCAGCAGCACCGGCGCGGCGGTGGACTGGAACCCCTGCGCCAGCCCCTGGATGATGTTCGTGGCGTGCCCGGTGATCGACGCCCGGCTGATCGTCTTCACCGGGCGGAAGCGAGTCGACGTGTAGTAGTCGGTGATGATGAACAGACCCGCCGTCACGCCGACCCCGATCAGCCCGCAGAGCCACAGGTCGGTGACGCTCGTCCCCGCGAGGCTGGAACTTAGGGCGTCGTCCATCAGCCACTCCGTGATCGGGTAGAAGGCGGCGGCCGAGAGCACCGCCGACACGATCAGACCCTGGTACAGCGCCCGCTCGACGTTCCCGGTCCGCGAGCGAACCGACAGCGCGCCGATGATCGAGGCGATGATCGCCGCGGCTCCGATGATCAACGGGTACAGCGCGACCTCGCGCGCGAACTCGGCGCTGAACGTGAGCACGCCAAGCAGCATCACCGCGACCGCGGTCACCGCGTAGGTCTCGAACAGGTCTGCCGCCATCCCGGCGCAGTCGCCCACGTTGTCGCCGACGTTGTCGGCGATCACCGCGGGGTTGCGCGGGTCGTCCTCGGGAATGCCCGCCTCCACCTTCCCGACCAGGTCGGCGCCCACGTCGGCCGCCTTCGTGAAGATCCCGCCCCCGAGCCGCGCGAACACCGAGATCAGCGAGCCGCCGAACCCGAGCCCGACCAGCGCGTCCACGGCCTCCTTGTCGGATTCGTCGGCGAGCAGCAGGATCCCGAAGTAGCCCGCTACGCCGAGGAGAGCGAGCCCGACGACCAGCAGCCCGGTGACCGACCCGCCCTTGAAGGCGACGTCGAGCGCCGGCGAGACGCCGCCCCGTGCCGCCTCGGCGACCCGGGCGTTCGCGCGCACGGACAGGTTCATGCCGATGAACCCGGCCGCACCCGAGAACGCGCCGCCGATCACGAACCCGATCGCGGTCGTGACGTCCTGAAGGATCAAGAGCACGATCGCGAGGACGACGGCGACCACCGCGATGATCGTGTACTGGCGCGTCAGGTAGGCCTTGGCGCCCTCCTGGACGGCCGCCGAGATGTCCCTCATCCGCTCCGTGCCCTGCGGTAGCGCGAGCAGGCGCTGCGTGATCAGCGCACCGTAGACCACGCCGGCGGCTGCGCAGGCAAGCGCGATCACGACTCCCCAATCGGTCAGGAACTCGGTCAAATCGCGGGCGAGTCTATCCCGATCCGGGCGTCCAGAGGCCCGGCGGGGGCTTGCGTTCGCCCGGCTCGGGCGGCGCTTCTCCGCCGCTCTCGCCGCTCCCCGGCTCCCCACCGGGCGTCTCCCCAGCGGCCCTCGCGTAGTGCATCTGGAGCTCCGAGAGCGCGTTCCTGACCTGCTGGGCTGGCTCCGCGTCCAGGAGGTCGACCAGCGCCCTGGTCGCCTCGATCCCGATCCGCGCCTGCTCGAGGTCCTGCTCGTCCTCCTTCGCGATCCGCCGCGAGGTGAGGTTGATCAGGCTGACGACGCTCTGGAGCAGGACATCCTGGACCCGAAGCTTGCGCAGCTCGTCCTCGAGCCGCGCCCGCAGCTCCTCCTCGTTCGGCTGGTCCGGGGCGTCACCCGCCGCCGGACGGCTCTGTTCTTCTTCCGCGCTCACATCAACCTCCTCGTTCGCGCGCGGCCCAACATCAAATTCCCCGCCCGCCCACACCCTCGCTGAGCCGCGCGCTCACAGGGTCAATCTAACCCACGACCCCCTCCGGGACGTAGGTGCGCCGCGTTTCGGCCACCACCTCGCGGTAGATCGACTCGATCGACTCACCTTGCTCGCGCGCGCGAATCGCGCGTTGAGCGCCGTTGAGCGCCTCAAGCGCGACGTCGAGCCCGAGCGCGTCGCGCGCCGGCTCGGTCCACGACAGCAGCCTCTCGAGCGCCGCCGCGGCCTCGATCTCGCTCCCGGATTCGAAATCGATCATCTTCCCGTCCATCCCGTAGCGGATCGCGCGCCACAGGTTCTCCTCGATCTCGCGCTGGCCCATGGGCTCGGCGAGGCGACCGTCGTCGTGATCGAGGGCCGTCTGTGCGATGCAGGCCGCGATCAGCGCGGCGAGCCCGAACGACTCCTCGCCGCGGCTCTGCGCGTCGCAGATCCGCACCTCGATCGTCCCGAACAGGTGATGCGGGCGCACGCTCCACCACAGCTGCGTCGACTCGACGACCGAGCGCGTGCGCGCGAGCAGCTCGACGAACTCGGCGTAGGTCGCCCAGTCGCCGAACGGCTCGGGGACTCCGCAGCGGGGAAAGGTGCGGGTGAAGATCTCCGTCCGCACCGAGTGGAGACCGGTGTCGCGGCGGTCGAGGAAGGGGGAGTTCGCCGAGACCGCGAGCAGCGTCGGCAGCACGCCGCGCAGCGAGTCGCACACCGCTATCGCGCGGTCCGCGCCCCGGATCCCCATGTGGACGTGCAGGCTCCACGTGTTGTTGCGCTGGACGACGTAGCCGAGGTCGCGCTTCAGCCGCTGGTAGTGGGGCGTGTCGATGATCCGCTGGTCGAGGTAGTTGGCCCACGGGTGGGTCCCGGTGGCAGCGAGCCCCGCGCCGAGTGCCTCGGCGAGCGCGAACAGCCGCGCGCGATGCTCGCGCTGGCGCTCGGTCGCCTCACCGAAGCTTGCCGAACGTCCCGACCGGATCTCGATCTCCGAGGCGATCAGCTCGCCCGCGGCGGACTCCGCGAGCAGTTCGTCCGCCTGGCAGGCCTCGAACAGTTCCTCGAATCGCTGCTCGAGCTCGAGGCTCTCGGGATCGACGATCGCGAACTCCTCCTCGAGCCCGATCGTGAAGTCGGTCGAGGCCTCGAAGAGTTCTCGCACGCTTTCGAGGTGCAGGCTTGGGTCGCGCGCCGCGGCCACGAACGTCAGGTCAGATAGAAGTACAGCGCGTAGAGGAGGTCTACCGCGGGGCTCGAGGTGTGCACCGTCACCTCCGGCGGGACGTCCAGGAGCTGCTCCGAGTAGTTGAAGATGATCTTGACCCCGTTATCGACGAGCCGGTCGGCGACCTCCTGGGCGGACTTCGCGGGCACGGCGAGGACGCCGACGACGATCTCCTCCTCGGTTACGACCTCGTCGAGCTCGGAGAAATCCTGGACCACCAGGTTGTCGCCGACGCCTCGGCCGACGAGCTTCGGGTTGACGTCGAACACCGCCGCGACCCGGAATCCGTGGTCGGCGAAGATGTCGGAGCTCGCGATCGCCTGCCCGAGCTTCCCGGCCCCGAACAGGGCGATGTTGTGCTGCCCGGAGGTCCGCAGGATCTTGCGGATCTCGGAGACGAGCGAGTCGACGCGGTATCCGACGCCGCGCTTTCCGAACTTCCCGAAGCTGGACAAGTCGCGACGGATCTGGGTCGAGTTGATGTGCGTGTAGTCCTCGAGCTCCTGCGACGAGATCGTGTCCTTGCCCATCTTCTTCGCCTGGGTGAGCACCTGCAGGTAGCGCGAGAGCCTCGCCGCAACGCCGAGCGACAGACGCTCACCGTCGACGAGCGCGATCTCCGGAGAGTCCGTTCCGCCGCCCCTGTTCCTCACCGCCCGCTCCGGGGTCATGCCGCGACAGTATCCAACCTGGAGCGAAGCAAGCGAACGTCCAGGACGAGCTCCGACACGATTTCGCCCGCGACCTCGACGACGGGGATTCGCTCCCCCAACTCCGCGTGCAATCGCTCGTCCCGCTCGATGTCGACCTCCCGCAGCGCGATGTCGAGACCCTCGTCCCGAAGCGCGAGGATCGCGTCCCGGGCCTCATCGCAAAGGTGACATCCCCGGCGGGTGTAGAGAATCACCTCGGTCACGCTGCCCACGCGTCCCAGACGAGGTACTCGGGATACGGCGCGGGGTCGGTCGCAAGAGCCGCGGCGGCGATCATGGCCGCGTTGTCGGTGCACAGCTCCGGCGCCACCAGCTTGAGCCGCAGGCCGCGCCGGACGCAGATAGCGGCGATCCCGTCGCGGAGCGGCGTGTTCGCCGCGACCCCCCCGCCCAGCGCGACGGCGCCCCAGCTTTCCGCGTCCAGCGCTCGCTCGAGCCGCGAGGTGAGTTGCGCGACGACGGCCGCCTGGAAGCTGGCGGCGAGGTCCGCCGTGCGCGACTCGAGCTCACCTGGAGCGAGATCGCGAACGGCGTAGACGAGCGCGGTCTTCAGGCCGCTGAAGCTGAAGTCGAGCCCGGGCTCGTCGCGCATCGGGACGGGGAACGAGAACGCCTCCGGATCGCCGCCGGCGGCCACGCGCTCGATCGCCGGCCCGCCCGGATAGCCGAGGTCGAGCTGGCGCGCGGCCTTGTCGAGGGCCTCACCGGCGGCGTCGTCGAGCGTCTGGCCGAGAATCTCGAACCGCCCCCGCTCGCGAACCGCCGCGAGCAACGTGTGCCCGCCGCTCGCGATCAGGCACAGGAACGGGGGCTCGAGGGGGTCGGGCTCGAGGAAGTTCGCCGCGACGTGCCCGTGCAGGTGATCGATCCCCGCGAGCGGCTTGCGGCGGGCGGCGGCGAGCCCCTTCGCGGTGCTGATACCGACCAGCAGTGCTCCGATCAGCCCCGGTCCCCGCGTTACCGCGATCGAGTCGACGTCGTCGAGCTCGACGCCGGCGTCGCCGAGCGCCGCGTCGACGACCGGGTTGACGAGCTCGAGATGGTGCCTGGAGGCGACCTCGGGGACGACACCCCCGTAGCGCGCGTGGAAGGAGGCCTGGGACGAGATCACGTTGGACAGCACCCGGGGACCGTCGGCGACCGCGGCGCAAGTGTCGTCGCAAGAGGTCTCCAATGCCAAGATCAATTCCGCCGACGTGCTCCGCTTCCGCTCGCTCGCACTCACATCACTGGAAGCCATGCTCGCTCGCTCCCGCGTCCGCCGTCGGCGGGTTTGCGAAAACTCAAACGCCCTGCGACGCGACAACCGGAACGTCGAGCCACATGATCAGGGCGTCCTCGCCGTTGTCGTGGTAGTAGCGACGACGCCGGCCGGCGGGGCGGAAACCGAAGCGCCGGTACATCGCGATCGCCTCCTCGTTCGAGGTTCGCACCTCGAGCGTGTAGCGGGCATCCTCGCCCGCCTCCTCGAACAGGGTCCGCATCAGTGTCGTGGCGATCCCACGCCGCCGCAGATCGGGAACCACGGCCACGTTCATTAGATGCCACACGTCCGCGTAGCGCGAGCAGATCAGGTACCCCGAGAGGCCCCGATCCGTCGTCGCGGCGAGGCAGATCCCGGAGGGCTTCGACAGCTCGAGCACGAACATCGCGAGCGACCACGGGGTCGGGAACGCGCGCCGCTCGATCGACAGCACCGAGGGCAGGTCGCTGTAGGTCAAACGCCTGACTCGCACCGGGGACTCAGTTCTGGGACTGTCCGCGATCTCGCTCGCGCCAAATCTCCGCATCGGGGGGTCTCAGATAGATCGGTGTGATCTCGAGCGGAGCCAATCGCTCCACGTCCTCCGCGAGGCGACAGACGTGCCGGGCCGCAACCCGGTGCGCCGGATCGTCCTCGGGAAGGACCTCGGCACCCGCGTGCTCGAGTTCTCGCCGGAATCGTAGCGCCCCGTCCCCGGCGGCCAGCGGGGTCCCGCCGGCGTCGGCGAGCCGTTCGGCGAGCGCCGCGGGCGGCGCCGCCACCGGTCCCCACCTCCGCCGGCCTTCGGGGTCGTGCAGCGCGGCGAAGACCTCCGAGCGTCGCGCGTCGATGACGGCGAGACTCGACCGCCTGTCGGAGAACGGGGGCTCCGCGATGCCGCGGGCGAGCGCGGCGAGCGAGCAGACTCCGGCGATCGGCTTCGAGAGGGCCTGGGCGATCGCCCGGGCGGTCGCGATCCCAACGCGGAGGCCCGTGTACGAGCCGGGACCTATCCCCACGGCGATCAGGTCGACTCGCTCCCAGCCGCCCGCCTCGCTGGCGGCCTGCTCCACCTCGCGGAGGAGCTCCTCGGCATGTCGGGGCCGGGAGCCGGGGGTCGGGGAGAGAAGTCGCTCGCGAATGCACTCGTCGCCCCGCGTCACCGCGACAGCGAGATCCGCGGTTGCCGTGTCGAAGCCGATGACGGTAGGGTGTCGCGCCGTGGAATCCAAGACGAAGAGGATTGTCGCCACTCTCGCCGCCCTTGCGATCGCTCTCACCGGCGCCGCGGGGAGCGGCTGCGGGGGCTCCGACGCCGAGGACAAGGCGCAGGACCGGTACTAGGGCGAGACGCGGAACCGCTCGAGTGCCGGCTAGAGGATCTCCCGGTCGTCGCCGCCCGCGTGGCGGATCTCGATCCGGTGCACCCTGCCGCCCCGGCCGGCGATCGCGCCCTCGACCGCGGGCTCGCCGACCGCCGGCCACTCGATGAACGCCACCGCATCGGGCGTCAGGTAATCGTCGAGCAGCCCGGGGTCCTCGCCGGCGAGCGTGGGCAGCCGGAACAGGTCGAGGTGCGAGACCGGCACGCGTCCTCGATAGCGGCGCCCGATAGTGAACGTGGGCGAGACGATCGGCTCGTCCACTCCGAGCTCTCGGCAGGCTCCCCGGATCAAGGTTGTCTTGCCGGCGCCCAGCTCACCCGCCACCAGAACGACGTCTCCGGGCGCGAGCGATCGTGCGAGGCGTCGCCCGACTGCCTCGGTCTCCGCGGCGCTGGAGGTCCGCACTAACCGCCGAACAGGTCGAGCTGATTGGCGCCGCGGTCGTCGAGCGCGGTGCCGGCGACGGCCGCGGCCGTCGCGCTCTCACGCGCCGCGCCCTCGGGAAGCGGCTCGTTGAGCAGGTCCGGGAGCTTGCGAAAGTCCTCGCGAAGCGTCTCCAACAGGCTCGGGGTGCGGAGCGCCGCCGCGGGATGGAACAGGGGCATCAGGAACACCGGGCGCCCGGCGAGCGTGTGCACCTGCGGCGTCCCGCGAACGCGACTGATCGGCGTCCGGCTCGAGGTCAGAAGCCGGGTCGCGAAGTTTCCCAGCGTCCCGATCACGCGCGGCTCGATGAGTTGGATCTGGCCGTACGTGTAAGGCTGGCACGACTCGACCTCTAGGGGCTGAGGATCGCGGTTCCCCGGCGGGCGGCATCGCACGACGTTGCTGATCCAGACGTCCTCGCGCGACAACCCGATCTCGTCGAGCAGGTCCGTGAGCACCGCTCCGGCCCGGCCCACGAACGGGAGCCCCTGACGATCCTCCTCCGCGCCGGGGCCCTCGCCGATGAACATCAGGTCGGCGTCGGCGTTCCCGGACCCGAACACCACCCTGGTCCTGGTCTCGGACAGCGGGCAGCGCGTGCATCCCGAAGCCTCCCTGTAGAGCTCGACCAGCCTCTCCCTGCGCGATCCGGTCTCTGGGACCTGGTCCATCTGTTCGGAGATCGTCATCGCGGACTCGCCAATCGTAGAGCCGCCCACGGACCAGCGCGAGACCCACAATGCCCGCAAACAGCGGCTTCCCCGACCCGCGATCGAACACTCCGGCCGCTCTTATACTTGGATCTGGCCGCGACCGACGGGCGTGGACCATGTGAAACTGAAACGGACCCGGTGGGCCGTCTGGTATCTCGAATGCGGGAACTGGAACGGAAAGCAACGAATGACCCAGAGATCGCCGACGCGGTCGAGTTGCCGTCGTTGGCCGTGATCGGCGCCGGGCGCGTGGGCAGGTCCATCGCGCGCGCGGCCGGCGACGCGGGACTCCGCGTCACGCTCTCTGGACGTCGCGACGCGCTCGCCGCGGGCGAGGAGGCAGAGATCGCGCTGCTGTGCGTCCCCGACTCCGCGATCGAGGACGCTTGCGAGACGATCTCGGCCGCAATCCCGCCGCTCCCCTACGTCGGGCACACGAGCGGCGCGACGGGGCTCGACGCGCTCGAGGCGGCCGCGCGCCACGGGACGCGCACGTTCTCGATCCACCCCCTCCAGACGGTTCACGACGGGAACGCGACCCTGACCGGCGCGCCGTGCGCGGTCTCGGGAGCCGACGCGGCTGCGCGCCGGATTGCGACCGCGCTCGCGACGCGCCTCGGCATGCGCCCGTTCCGGCTCGACGAGGAGCACCGCGCCACCTACCACGCGGCGGCCTCGATCGCGTCGAACTACCTGGTCACGCTCGAGGAGCTGGCCGCCGAGCTGCTCGAGGCCTCGGGAGCCGACGACGCCCGAGAGCTGCTGGCGCCGCTTGTCCTCCGCACGGCCGCCAACTGGGCGGAGCACGGCGGAAATGCGCTCACCGGGCCGATCGCCCGCGGCGACGAGGAGACCGTCGAGCGCCATCTCGCGGCGATCGCGGAGGTCGCTCCCGAGCTGCTGGACACTTATCGGGCGCTGGCCGAGCGCACGCGCGCGCTCGCGGCCCGGCGCGAGCCGGCCGGCGGCGACCGCGAGGCCGAGCCGGAGGTCACGGCATGAGGACGGTGCGCACTAAGGACGATCTGCGCGCGGCGCTCGACGAATGGCGCCGCGGTGGCGCCCAGATCGGCGTCGTCCCCACAATGGGCGCGCTACACGGGGGACATCTATCGCTGATCCGGGCGGCTCGCGAGAGCTGCGACACGGTCGTCGTGACGCTGTTCGTGAACCCGACCCAATTCGGCCCCGGGGAGGACCTCGACACGTATCCGCATGACGAGGCGCGCGATGCGAGCGTTGCCGCGGCCGAGGGAGTCGATCTCCTCTTTGTGCCGTCTATGGAGGAGATCTACCCGCGGGGATTCGCGACCACGGTCGCCGTCGCGGGGCTGGTGGACGTGTTGGACGGAGCGCCGGAGCAGCGGGGGCCGGAGCACTTCCAGGGCGTCACCACCGTCGTCGCCAAGCTGCTCAACATCGTGCAGCCCGACGTCGCTTTCTTCGGCCAGAAGGACGCGCAGCAGGCGATCGTGATCCGCAGGATGGTCGAGGACCTCGACTTCCCCGTTCGGATCGCGGTGCTCCCCACGGTGCGCGAGCCCGACGGCCTCGCGATGAGCTCCCGGAACCGCTACCTGAGCCCCGACGAGCGCGAGCGGGCGGCGGCGCTGTCCCGCGCGCTGCGAGCGGCGGAGCGGGTCGCCGCCGGTGGCGAGGACTCGGTGGCGGTGGCGCTGGCCGCCGCGCGCGACGAGCTGCTCAGGTCGGGGATCGAGCCCGAGTACCTCGAGGCGCGCGACGCCGAGGACCTGACCCCCGCCGCGAACTTCAACGGACGCCCTGTCCTCGTCGCACTCGCGGCGCGGCTCGGCCGGGCGCGCCTGATCGACAACACCGTGATCGGAGGCTGACGAGCGATGCCAAGCGACGATCCCAGGACCGAGCGCGTCCGTACGACGCTCCCGGGCGTCGCGGAGATGAAGCGGAACGGCCAGCCGATCGTGATGGTCACCGCGTACGACCATCCATCGGCGCGGGTGGCTGAGGAAGCCGGCGTCGACCTCGTGCTGGTCGGCGACACGGGTGCGATGACGGTGCTCGGATACGACTCGACCGTCCCGGTGAGCATGGACGAGATGCTGGTGCTCGCGCGGGCCGTCCGGCGCGGCCTTCGGACCCCGTTGATGATCGGAGATCTGCCGTTCGGAAGCTACGAGAAGTCGAACGAGCAGGCGGTCGAGAGCGCCCAGCGCTACGTCAAGGAGGCCGGCTGCGACGCCGTCAAGCTCGAGCGCGGCGGCGTCTCGGTCGACCGGGCCCGAGCCATCATCCGCGCCGGGATCCCGGTGATGGGGCACGTCGGCCTCACGCCGCAATCCGCGACCCAGTTCGGCGGCTACAAGACGCAGGGCCGGACCGCCGAGCGGGCGATCCAGATCGCCGAGGAGGCGCTCGCGCTTCAGTCGGTTGGCTGCTTCGCGATCGTCTTCGAGGCCGTCCCGGCCGCGGTCACGCACGCGATTGTCGACAAGCTGGAGGTGCCCGTGATCGGGATCGGCGCGGGGTCCGCCGCCGACGGCCAGGTGCTCGTCTTCCACGACCTGCTCGGGATCGGCGATCGTCATCTGCCACGCTTCGTCAAGCGCTACGCGGCCGTCGAGGAGGAGATGGTCGCGGGGGTCTCCGAGTACGCGGCCGATGTTCGCGCCCGGCGCTTTCCAACCGACGAGCACACCTACCGCATCGAGCCGGAGGAGCTCGAGGGCCTGCGCCGCTATCTCGACCAGGAGAGCCTCGCCACATCGGCGTGGGACTGGTGAGCCCCCGCGCCCCGCGACCCACACACCTCGAACAAACGTCCAGACCGAGGCAAGACGAGGCACCGACCCGGCTATCGTCCAATGACGCGAGCTCGCTCCCGCGTCCGCCATTGCGGGGTTATAGGTTGCCCCGGTGTCTGTTCACAATGGTGAGTTGAGCCTGTCGACCCAGGGCGACGCCGACATGGTCGACATCACCGACGGCGTGCAGCGCGTCGTCAGCGCCGCCGGGGTCGCCGAGGGGCTAGCGTCCGCGTTCGTTCGCGGCTCGACCGCGGCGATCACCACGATGGAGCACGAGCCGGGGAACGTCGCCGACCTGCGCGCGGTCCTCGACACTCTCGCCCCACCGCGAGCCGACTGGGAGCACAACCGCCTCAACCACGACACGAACTCGCACGCCCACCAGCGCGCGTCGATCATCGGCCCGTCCGAGGCGGTCCCGGTGACCGGCGGCAGGCTCGCACTCGGCACCTGGCAGCAGCTCGTGCTGATCGATTTCGACGACCGGCCCCGCGATCGGACGGTCTTCGTGCAGGTGGTCTCCTAGGCCTCGCCGCGGAACTCGATCTCCCTGATCACTCGCGCCGGCGCGCCGGCCGCGATAACACCGCGCGGCAGGTCCTCGGTGACGACGGAGTTGGCGCCCACGACGCACCGGTCGCCGATCGTCACGCCGCTCGTCACCACGCACCCGACGCCGAACCAGCAGTTCGAGCCGATGACTACCGGCCCCTGAGTGCTGAACCCCTGCCACGTCACCGGCTTCTCCGGATCGTCGTACCGGTGGTCGGCGTCGCCGACGAAGCAGTTGTTGGCGAACATCACGT
Organism: uncultured Thermoleophilia bacterium; assembly: GCA_963756745.1. Classification (GTDB taxonomy): domain Bacteria; phylum Actinomycetota; class Thermoleophilia; order Solirubrobacterales; family 70-9; genus DASPWW01. The sequence continues at coordinate 763,821 of CAVWOU010000010.1, read as the reverse complement.
GGTCGCCGATCACGATCCGGTGGAGTGCCGCGAGCATCGTGTTCTTGTTCAGGAAACACCCGCTCCCGATCTCGATCCGAGCTTGAGGAGAGAGGGTCAGCCAGCACCCCGGCTCGAGCAGCGTCCCCTCCCCCACCGTTAGCCGGCCCTCGTCGAGCGCCTCGAGCACCTCGCCGTCGATCGGGAACCGGATGTACGCGCCCGCGCGGGCCATGTGGCGGTTGATCCGCCACCGTCGCAGGGGCCTGCGGTTGCGCTCGTACCAGCGCCGCTTGTGCCACCACAACCGCCACCCGGTCTGATCGCTCACGGTTTTGCGAGCTCAGGCCGCGACGGGCTCGCGGCTGCGGCCGCGGGCCCGTCGCGCCACCGGCGCGGGCTCCAGGAGGTCCGTCAGGAACTGCCCGGTGTAGGACTCGGCGACGGCCGCCACCTCCTCCGGAGTGCCCGTGGCGACCACCTCTCCCCCGGCCTCCCCGCCCTCCGGCCCGAGGTCGATGAGCTGGTCCGCCGACTTGATCACGTCGAGGTTGTGCTCGATCACGACGACGGTGTTGCCCGCGTCTACCAGGCGCCCCAGCACATCGAGGAGGCGCTGGACGTCGGCGAAGTGAAGCCCGGTGGTCGGCTCGTCGAGGATGTAGAGGGTGTCTCCGGTGGCGACCTTGGACAGCTCGGTCGCGAGCTTGATCCGCTGCGCCTCGCCTCCCGACAGCGTCGTGGCCGGCTGGCCGAGCCGAATGTAGTCGAGCCCCACGTCGTGAAGCGTTCGCATCCGGCGCGCGATCTTCGGGATGTGGGCGAAGAACTCGACCGCCTCCTCGACCGACATTTCGAGCACGTCGGCGATCGACTTGCCCTTGAACCGGATCTCGAGCGTCTCGCGGTTGTAGCGGCGCCCGTGGCACTGCTCGCACGGCACGTACACGTCTGGCAGGAAGTGCATCTCGATCTTGATCTGGCCGTCGCCGCGGCACACCTCGCAGCGGCCGCCCTTGACGTTGAAGCTGAACCGGCCCGGCGCGTACCCGCGCGCCCTCGCCTCCCGCGTCTGCGAGTACAGCTTGCGGACGTGGTCGAACACGCCGGTGTAGGTCGCCGGGTTGGAGCGCGGCGTGCGCCCGATCGGCGACTGGTCGATGTTGATGATCTTGTCGATCTGCTTCAGGCCGTCGATGCCGGTATGCGTGCCGGGACGGAGGCGGGCGCGGTGGAGCCGGTTCGCGACCGCCGGATAGACGATCTCGTTGACGAGCGTCGACTTCCCCGATCCGGACACCCCGGTCACGCAGCAGAACGTCCGCAGCGGGATCGCGACATCGATTCGCTTCAGGTTGTGCTGGGCGGCGCCCCTGACGATGAGCTCGCCGCGCGGCACGCGCCGCCGCTCGGGAACGGGGATCTCGAGCTTCCCGCTGAGGTACTTGCCGGTCAGCGACCCCGCCGTGCGGGTGATCGCTGCGGGCGTGCCCTCGGCGACCAGCTCACCCCCGTGCTCCCCCGCGCCGGGGCCGAGGTCGACGACGTGGTCCGCTGAGCGGATCGTCCCCTCGTCGTGCTCGACGACGATCACCGTGTTGCCGAGGTCGCGGAGCCGCGCGAGCGTCGCGATCAGCTTCCGGTTGTCGCGCTGGTGCAGCCCGATCGAGGGCTCGTCGAGGATGTAGAGGACGCCGACCAGGCTCGAGCCGATCTGGGTCGCGAGCCTGATCCGCTGCGCCTCGCCGCCCGACAGCGTGGAGGCCGCCCGCTCGAGGGACAGATAGCCGATTCCCACCGCCTCGAGGAACCTGAGCCGCTCCGCGATCTCGCGCACGATCAGGCGCGCGATCGCGCGTTCGGTATCCGTCAGCTCGAGGGCCTCGATCCACTCGAGCGCGGCGCGGGCGGAGAAGCACGTGTACTCGTAGATCGACAGCCCTCCCACGGTCACGGCGAGGCTCTCCGGTCGAAGCCGTGCGCCGCCGCATGCCGGGCACGGCCGCAGCGACATCGTCTGCTCGATGCGCTCCCGCGTGTGCTCCGAGTCGGTATTGCGGTGGCGGCGCTCGAGCTCGCCGACGATGCCCCCGAAGCGGACGGTGTAGTGTCGCTGCTTGCCGTAGCGGCTGCGGTAGCTGACATCGTGCCGCACCTCGCCGGTCCCGTTGAGGATCACATCGCGATCCTTCTTCGGCAGCTCCTGCCACGGCGCGTCGAGGTCGATCCCCGTGCTCTCGGCGACGGCCTGGAACAGCCGGCGGTGGTAGCGCGACGCGGAGCGCGCGAACGGCGCCAGCGCCCCCTCGGAGATCGATAGCGTCGGGTCCGGGACGACCAGCTCGGGATCGATCACGCGCTGGAACCCGAGCCCGTGGCAGCGCTCGCATGCGCCGTGGGGCGAGTTGAAGGAGAAGATCCGCGGCTCCAGCTCGGGGATCGAGGTGCCGCACTTCAGGCACGCGAACTGCTCCGAGAACACGAGCCGGTCGCCGCCGCCGACCGGCTCGACTTCCACCAGGCCCTCCGCGAGGCCTGTCGCCGCCTCGACCGAGTCGGCGAGGCGCTTGCGCAGGTCCGGCTTCATCACCAGCCGGTCGACGACGACCGAGATGTCGTGCTTGTACTTCTTGTCGAGCTCGATCGGCTCGTCGAGGCGATGGAGCTCGCCGTCGATCGTCGCCCGCGCGTAGCCCTGGGCGCGGATCCCGTCGAGCAGCTTGCCGTACTCGCCCTTGCGCCCCCGGACGACCGGCGCCATGACCATGAACCTGGTGCCTTCGGGCAGCGTCATAACGTTGTCGACGATCTGCTCCACCGACTGGCCCGTGATCGGCGCCCCGCAGACGTGGCAGTGGGGCTTGCCGATCCGCGCCCACAGCAGGCGCAGGTAGTCGTAGATCTCGGTCACGGTGCCCACCGTCGAGCGCGGGTTGCGCGACGTGGTCTTCTGATCGATCGAGATCGCGGGCGAGAGCCCCTCGATCGAGTCCACGTCCGGCTTCTCCATCTGACCGAGGAACTGGCGCGCGTACGCGGACAGCGACTCGACGTAGCGGCGCTGGCCCTCGGCGTAGATCGTGTCGAACGCGAGGCTTGACTTTCCGGAGCCGGAGAGCCCCGTGATCACGATCAGCGAGTCGCGCGGGAGGGTGAGGTCGACTCCCTTGAGGTTGTGCGCGCGAGCACCCGAGACCGTGATCTCGCTCGAAGCAGGCATCCCAAACAAGTGTACGTGCGGCCTCAGCGGCACGGCCGGGGGCGCGGCCGGAGTCTGCGGACTCTATTCAGGCAACGGAGCGGAGCTCTCGAGCTGGTCGCCCCGGAAGCAGAACAGCCATCCGGGATCCGGCCCGTCGGTGACGACATAGTCGCGGCACACCCGATCGCGCCCGATCGTCGTCTCCGATTGCGGCTCGCCGAGCCGCTCCGTCAGCTCCGCGCGCGAGGTGTTGCCGATCTCGATCGAGCTCGCCTCCTCGACGGTGATGCCGTCCGAGTCGTCGCCGTCGATCAGTTCGCTGATCCCGAAGTAGCCGATCAGAAACGCTGCGGCGACGATCGGGATCGCGAACCACCAGCTCCAGCGCAGGCTCGGGCGCCCGCGCACGTACGACTTGCCGCAGTTCGGGCACGTCTCCGAGTCGGTCCGAGACGCGACCGAGCAATGCGGACATACCTTGAGCGGGAGCTCCGCCGACTCACCCTGCATCGGCGCGAGAGGCTACTAGCCTGGCCGTTCGGCCTATCCGAATAAGCTCGCGAGCGTGCCCGACCCTCCTCCAGTCAGCGGCATCTCCGAGCTCGTGCTCGAGGTCTCCGACCTCGATCGGGCGCGCCACTTCTATCGCGAGGTGCTGGGCCTCGAAGAGACGCTGTACGGCGAGGGCCGCGAGGGACGCTACTGGTACCTGATCGGCGACACGGCGCGGCTCGGCCTGTGGACACCACAGACTGGCCTGGCGGGAGGACGCGGCGGCGAGCACGTTCACTTCGCCTTCCGGGTCCCGCGCGAAGCGCTCGACGGGATCCTCGAGCGGCTGCAGTCGCAGGGCGCCGAGGTCGAGGGCCCGGTGCAGCTCGGTGCCGACCGCGCGATCTACGTCACCGACCCCGACGGCAACGTGGTCGAGTTCTGGTCCCAGGACATGTCGGAGTACGCGGCCGGCGCCCGCGCGGGCGGCGAGCCGGGGACCTTCCAGCGGACGGAGGGCTGACCGCCGGCGCGGCGGCTACTTGCCGGCGCGCGAGTAGACGTCGTCGAGCAGCGCGCCGGCGCTCGCCAGCTCGTAGTTCTCGGCCAGATGGCGCTCGACCTCGTCGCGCGGTTTGCCGTCGAGCGCCATCTTCATCGCGACGAGGCGCGCGGCGCCCTCGTCCGGCCGCGAGTTGCCGGCCCTGAGCTGCTCGAGCAGCTGTTCGGTGGACGGGCGGTCGCCGCTTGGCGGGGTCGGCTCGGGGACCTCGGGGGGCTGGGGCTCGGGTTCGCGGGCCGGCTCGGGCTCGGGCGTCATCGGGGGCGTCGGCTCGGGCTCGCGCGCGGGCTCGGGCTCCGGGACGGTCGACCGGCGTCGGGTCGATCTCGGGGGCCGCCGGGCTCTCCCCACGCGGATCGCTACCGGCGGTGTCGCGGCCGAGCCCGCCGACCGCGTCGCGCAGCTCGTCCGCCTGAGCGACGAGGCGGTCGACGGCCGCCCGCGCTCGCTCGATCCGCTCCGTCGCGTCTGCCTCGGCGCCGGGAGCGAATCCGGTCGGCCTCCTTCTCGGCGTCGGCGACGATCTGGCGAGCCTTCGCCTCGGCGGACTCGATCGCCTTCCGGACGCGTTCGGCCGCCTGCGAGGCGAACTTGTCTGCATCCGGGCTTGCCATGGCGAAAGCGTAGGCGATAATCGCGCGGGCATGACCGATGCCGCCTTTCTCGGAGAGCTGTGGCAGGAGCAGATCCTCGATGCGGGCAGAGAGGGAGTGTTCCTCGTCCTCGTCGGCTTTCTCGGCTCGTTCCTGTTCATCCGCACCAGCACGCGGCTGATGCGAAGCCCCAAGGTCCCGTGGTGGCCGGGCAGCGTCACCACGGGCGGCCTCCACATCCACCACCTCGTGTTCGGGATCGCGATGATGCTGATAGCGCCGACGCTCGCCTTCGGGATCGGCGACGTGAGCCCGTGGTGGGAGCTGACCGCCCTGGTGTTCGGGATCGGCGCCGGACTGACGTTCGACGAGTTCGCGTTGTGGCTGCACCTCGACGACGTGTACTGGGCCGAGGAGGGACGGCGCTCGGTCGACGCGGTCGTGATCGCGACCGTGTTCATCGGCATCGTCTTCCTCGGCGCGGTGCCGTTCGATCTCGACGACTCCGACTGGGGCCTATTCCTGATCTCACTCGCGGGCCTGCTGATCGGGATCTTTACGAGCGCCGTGTGCTTCGTCAAGGAGCGGATCGGGCACGGCGCCGTGGGGCTGTTCTTCTATCCCCTGTCCCTGTATGGGGCGCTTCGGCTCGCGAAGCCCGACTCGCCATGGGCAAAGCGGTTCTACGGAGAGCGAAACCCGAGAAAACAGGAGCGCGCCGAGCACCGCTTCCGCCACAACCGCGTCGACCGGATGTACGACCGGTTCCGCGCCGCGATCGGCGGCCGTCCGAGCGAAGGGGTCGACGCCGCGCGTGGGGACAGCGAGCCCTAGGCCCGCATCGCCTCGAGGTCGCGTCGGAGCTCCTTGAGCTCGTCGCGGATCCGCGCAGCCTCCTCGAAGCGGAGCTCCTCGGCCGCGACGAGCATCTCCTCCTCCGCCTCGACGATGACCTTCTCGAGATCGGCGGGCCCGCGGATCTCGTGTCCGTCGCGCTGCGCGCGCTTGCGCCGCGCGGGGGCGGCCCGCGACTCCATCGCCAGGAAATCGGTCAGGTCGGAGATCCCCTTCTGCACCGTCTCGGGCGTGATCCCGTGCTCGCGGTTGTACGCGAGCTGGATCTCGCGGCGGCGGTCCGTCTCGCGAAGCGCCGCGCGCATCGCGTCCGTCTCGCGGTCCGCGTACATCAGCACCGTCCCCTTGACGTTTCGCGCCGCCCGCCCGATCGTCTGGATCAGGCTCGTCTCACCGCGCAGGAAGCCCTCCTTGTCGGCGTCGAGGATCACGACGAGCGAAACCTCGGGAAGGTCGAGGCCCTCGCGAAGCAGGTTGACGCCGACCAGCACGTCGTACTCGCCGAGGCGCAGGTCGCGGACGATCTGGATCCGCTCCAGCGTGTCGATCTCGGAGTGCAGGTAGCGGACCCGGAAGCCGTGCTCGAGCAGGTACGCGGTCAGGTCCTCGGCCATCTTCTTGGTCAGCGTCGTGACCAGAACCCGCTCGCCCGCCTCCGCTCGGCGCCGCGTCTCGTTCATCACGTCGTCGATCTGATTGCGTGTCTCGCGCACGTCGACCTCCGGGTCGACGATCCCGGTCGGCCGCACGATCTGCTCGACGACCCGCGCCGAGTCCGCGTACTCCCACGGCCCCGGGGTGGCCGAGACGGTGACCATCTGCCCGATCCGCGACAGGAACTCCTCGAACTTGAGCGGGCGGTTGTCGATCGCCGACGGGAGCCGGAACCCGTGGTCGACGAGGGTCTGCTTGCGCGACCGGTCGCCCTCGTACATCCCGCCGAGCTGCGGAATCGTCTGGTGCGACTCGTCGACGAAGACGAGGAAGTCGTCCGGGAAGTAGTCGATCAGCGTGTGCGGGGGGCTGCCCTCGGCGCGCCCGTCGAAGATCCGCGAGTAGTTCTCGATCCCGGGACAGAACCCGAGCTCCTTCAGCATCTCGATGTCGTACTCGGTGCGCTGGCGCAACCGGTGGGCCTCGAGCTCCTTGCCCTGCTCCTCGAACCAGGCGGTGCGCTGGTTCATCTCGCTTCGGATCTCCGCCACCCCTCGCTCGATCGTCTCCTGCTTGGTGACGTAGTGGGTCGCCGGCCACACCGAGACGTGGTCGATCTCGTCGAGCACCTCGCCGGTCAGCGGGTCGAAGTGCTGGATCGACTCGATCTCGTCTCCGAATAGCGACACCCGGTACGCCGTCTCGGCGTACGCGGGGAAGATCTCGAGCAGCTCGCCCTTGACGCGGAACTTCCCCCGCGTGAGGTTGGTGTCGTTGCGCCCGTACTGCATCGTGATCAGCTTGCGGAACACCTCGTCGCGGTCGAGCCAGTCGCCGACCTTGAACAGCTGCATCTGCTCGCTGTAGAGCTGCGGCGACCCGATCCCGTAGATGCACGACACCGACGCGACGATGATCACGTCGCGGCGCGCGAACAGCGCCGCCGTCGCTGAGTGGCGCAAACGGTCGATCTCGTCGTTGATCGAGGAGTCCTTCTCTATGTAGAGGTCCTGAGCCGGGACGTAGGCCTCGGGTTGGTAGTAGTCGTAGTAGCTGACGAAGTACTCGACCGCATTGTTGGGAAAGAACTCCCGGAACTCGTTGCAGAGCTGAGCGGCGAGCGTCTTGTTGTGCGCGATCACGAGCGCGGGCCTCTCCGCGGCCTCGATCACGCCGGCCATCGTGAAGGTCTTCCCAGTCCCGGTCGCGCCGAGCAGCGTGAGCAATCGCTCGTCCGCCTCCAGGCCCTCCGTGAGCCCGGCAATCGCCTTCGGTTGGTCGGCGGTCGGCGAGTAGGCAGGATTCAGCTTGAACTCGGGCACCCGAATGACGATAGCGGGGGCATCCGCCGGCGCCGTGACTAGTTACCGAGCGCCCAGGCTGCGGTCAGCGCTTACTCGAGCCCGAGGTCCCGGGCGTAGTGCTCCCGGTACTCCTCGCGCTTGCCGAGAACCTCCTCGACGTAGCCCCTGGTCTCCTCGAACTGGATTTCCTCGAGCACAAGAGCGGCCCCGCCCCACTCGTCGGCCCTGCCCTCCCCTGCGTTGTAGGCGGCGAGCGCGGCGACCTCGTTTCCATCGTACTTCCGGAGCAGGTGCCTGAGGTAGAAGGAGCCGTAGGCGATGTTGATGTCGGGGTCCGCGAGGTCCTCGGGCACGAATGTCGTCCCCCCGCTCAGCTCCTCGATTACCCGGGCAGTCGCCGGCGTGATCTGCATCAAACCGCGCGCACCCGCATGGGACGTCTGGTCCCGAAAGCGGGACTCCGAGTAGATCACCGCCGCGATCAGCGCCGAGTCGAGGTTCTTGTCGGCGGCCTGCTGGCGAATGATGTCGTCGTGGCGCAGCGGGAGCGTCACCTCCCTCAGCTTGTCGCCGAGGTCGAGCTCCGTCAGCGCGTACCCGCCACCCACCCCGATCGCCACCGCGCCCAGCACGGCGACGAGCCGGCTAGGCCTTGTCGCGCGGGTGGCCTTTGCAGGCTCGCGGCGGCCGTCCCCGCGACCGTGCGCCGCCCCGCGGGGCGGGGTTCGCGAGGCTCCCCGACTCCTACTCGCGCTCCGCGTCGTCATTGCCGTTCCCGTTCTCCGTTAGCTCGCGTGCGAGATCCGCGATCTTCGCATGGAGCTCGGCGAGAGTACCGTCGTTGCGCACGACGTGCGCGGCTCGAGCAGCCTTCTCGTCCTGGCTGAGCTGGCGGCCCAGGCGCCCGTCGAGCCCGACTAGCCCACCCCCAGCGAGCCGCTGCTCGCGCAGCTCGTCGTCGGCGACGACGGAGACGACGGTGTCGAAGACCTTTTCCATCCCGGTCTCGAACAGCAGCGGTATCTCGACGACCGCCAGTCCAACATCCGGTGGGAGGCTCGCCCGCCACGCCTCCAAGCGCTTCCCGACGCGGGGGTGGAGCTCGGACTCGAGCCACTCGAGCTCCTGCGGCCGCTCGAACACGATCTCCCCCACCCGGCGACGGTCGATCTCGCCGCTGGGAGCGATCTGGAGACCCCACCGCTCGACCAGGGCGTCGCGCAGCTCGGCGCTCTTCAGCAGCTCGTGCACGACTTCGTCGGTGGCCACAGTGGCCGCGCCGGCGCGTGCGAACGCGCCCAGCGCCTCAGTCTTTCCGGCTCCGATCCCCCCCGTCAGGCCGACGAAGGTCGCCGCCACCGGCTATTCGTCGGCCCGCGAGCCCTCGCCGGGGGTCTCAGCGCCCTCGCCGGAGGCCTGCTCGGGGTCGCCGGCGACCTCCTCGCCGGCGGCTGGCGCTGGCTCGCCGTCGGTTGGCGCCACCTCGGGCGCGGACTCGGAGAACACCTCCTCCGAGAGGCCGAGATCCGGGACCGCCTCCGCGGGCCCGTCGGCTGGCGGGGCAGGCTCGGGCGCCTGGACGTCGCGCAGCGGGAGCCCCTGGCCCTCGACGCGCTTGATGCTGAGCGAGATCCGGCGGCGCTCCTCGTCTATCTCGAGGATCTTGACCCGCACTTCGTCGCCCGGTGAGGCGACTTCGCCCGGGCTCTCGACGTGATGGTCGGCGAGCTCGGAGATGTGCACCAGCCCCTCGACCCCGGGGACGATCTCGACGAAGGCCCCGAACGCGACGACCTTCGTGACCTTGCCCTCCAGGATGTCGCCCGGCCCGTAGGAGTCGAGCACGCGCTGCCATGGGTCCTCCTGGGTCTGCTTCAGCCCCAGCGAGATCCGCTGCCGGTCCCGGTCGATGTCGAGGACCTTCACGCGCACGGTGTCGCCGATCGACAGCACCTCGGACGGATGGTTGACGTGGCTCCAGGAAAGCTCGGAGATGTGGATCAGCCCGTCGATCCCGTCGAGGTCGACGAAGGCGCCGAAGTCGACGATGTTGGAGATCTTGCCCTCGACAACCTGGCCCGGCTGGAGGCGCCCGAGGATCTGCTGGCGCACCTCCTTGCGCTCCTCCTCGAGCACCGCGCGGCGCGAGAGCACGACGTTGTTGCGGCTGCGATTGAGCTCGATCACCTTGCACTCGAGCTGCTGGCCCATGAACTCGTCGAGGTTGTGGACGCGCCGAATGTCGACCAGAGACGCCGGCAGGAAGCCACGCACTCCGAGGTCGAGGATCAGGCCTCCCTTCACGACCTCGATCACGGTGCCCTCCACCGGCTCGCCCGACTCGGCCGCGGCCTCGATCCTGCGCCACGCCTTCTCGAACCTGGCGCGTTTCTTCGACAGGATGAGGCGACCCTCAGCGTCCTCCTTGGTGAGGACAAGCGCGTCGACGCGATCCCCAAGCGAGACCTCGTCAGCCGGATCGACCGAGCGCCGGATCGACAGCTCGGTGGCGGGGATGACGCCCTCCGACTTGTAGCCGATGTCGACGAGCACCTCGTCCTTGTCGATCCGCACGACCTCGCCGGAGACGACGTCGTGCTCGTTGATCGGCTTGATCGTCGCCGCGTAGTTGGGAACGAGCTGACCGTCGACCTCGATCAAAAGGTCGTCGGATCGCTCCGGAGGCGGCCCATTGCCGGGATCGGCGCCGGCCGCTGGTGCGGTGCCGGCGCCCACGGCGTCGGTATCTGTCGGTGCGTCTGTCGCAGGCACGGCGCTGAAGTTTGGCAGAAGCGAAGCCCGATCTGACATCTTTCCCCTCAATGCCCACGCGGAGGACCAAACGCGGCGCCGCGCGGCTCCCCCTGCGTGGCGAGCACGACGTCGTCGTGTGCGGTGCCAGCTTTGCGGGACTTGCCGTGGCGCGCGAGCTCGCGGGGAGCGGGAGCCGCGTGCTGCTGCTCGACCGCTACGAGATCGGCGAGCGTCAGACTTCGGCGTGCGCCGCGCCGACCGAGTGGCTCCACGCGATGGGCGTCGAGGGCGCGATTCGGCAGACGTTCGGCGACCTCGTCATCCACACCCCACACACATCCGTGCGGATGCGGCTTCCGTGGACCTTCTCGACGTTCGACTACCCCGCGCTGTGCAACCGCCTGTTCGAGCAATGCGACGCCACCTTTGAGACCGCGACCGTGCAAGGGGGTGTGGGACCGAACGGCACGGGGGTGCCTGGCGTCGCGACCGACCGCGGGGAGCTCCACGCACCTCTGGTCGTCGACGCCCTCGGCTGGCGGCGCGTTCTCGACGACGTCTACCAGCCGCCCGACGCGCCGCTCTCGAGGGGGCTCGAGGTGCATCCGTCCGGTAACGGCGGCGACCTCGAGGTCTGGATCGAGCGCGGGGTGATCCCGGCCGGTTACGGGTGGAGCTTCCCGGCGGCGGACGAGGTGCGGGTCGGGGTCGGGTCGTTCGATCCGCATCGCCACGTCAAGCAGCCGACCGTCGAGCTCGCGGAGCGACTCGCGCTTCCCAGCGTGCGCTACCAGGGCAACTGGATCCCGCATCGCCTCCGCGACGCAACCGCGAACGACGTGTTCTTCGTCGGCGACTCGGCAGGCCACTGCCTGCCGCTCACGGCCGAGGGGATCCGGACGGCGTTCTACTTCGGGATCGCGTGCGGGCGCGAGCTGCACGGAGTGATCGAGGGTCGCGCCGACCGCCACACCGCGCTGCGCCGCTACTCCGAGTTCTCAGCCGGCCACCGCTGGAAGTTCGAGTGGATGCTGCGGGCGCAGCGGCTGGTGCCCAGGGTCCCCCCGCGGTTGCTCGCCCTCGGCCTGCGTGGCATGCGCACGGACGCCTTCGTGCGCTGGGCTTTCGGGCACTACCTCGAGATCGCGCACCCCGCCTACGCACGCTCGCACGCCCAGCCGCGGCCCGCACGGCGGCTCAGGGCTGCCGCCTGAGCGGTTCCGCCCATCCTGATCGCGATTGTCGCCCTGGTCGGAGGGGCGCCGCACCCCGCGGCGCCCTTCATTCGCGGCGCCGGCGCAGCTCGGCCCGGGGCGCTCCTTCTTCGCCAGCACGATCAACGACAGCATCTCGAACACCGCGTTCGCGGCGAATAGCGCCGTCACCTGGCCGGGTCCGTCGTACGCCGGCGCGACCTCGACGACGTCGAATCCCACGAAGCGCAGCCCGGTGAGCGCGCGCAGGTAGCTGAGCGCCTCGTAGCTCGTCGGCCCGCCGATCTCGGGCGTGCCGGTGCCGGGACAGAAGGCGGCGACCATCTATCGGGGTTCTCCGGAGCTCACCGTGAGCTGACTATTTCGCCGCCAGCCAGTCCTTTCCGACACCGACGTCGACCTCGAGCGGCGGATCGAGCTCGAACGCGCCCTTCATCTCCTCGGTGACGAGCTCGGCGGCCGCCTCCATCTCCGCCTCGGGCCCCTCGAAGAGCAGCTCGTCGTGGATCTGGAGTACTAGCCGCGTTTCCTTCCCCTCGTCGGCGAGCCGGCGGTGGCAGCGGACCATCGCGACCTTGATGATGTCGGCGGCGGTCCCCTGGATCGTGGTGGCGACCGCGAGCCGCTCGCCGAGCAGCCGCGTCTGGCGCTGGCGCGCCCGCAGCTCGGGGATCCTTCGGCGCCGGCCCATCAGCGTCGTCACGTACCCCTCGCTGTCGGCCTTGGCGATCGTCTCGTCCCTGAACCGCTTCACCGCGGGGAAGCGCTCGAAGTAGCGATCGATGTAGGCAGCGGCCTCATCCCGCTCGATCTGCAGCCGGTCGGCGAGGCCGAACGCCGACAGTCCGTACGCGATCCCGAAGTTGACCATCTTCGCCTTCGAGCGCTCCGCCGGTCCCACCTTGTCCTCGGGCACGCCGAGGACCTCGGCGGCCGTCGCCGCGTGGACGTCCTCGCCGCGGGCGAAGATCTCGCGCAGCACCTGCTCACCCGCGGCGTGGGCGAGCACCCGCAGCTCGACCTGGTTGTAGTCGGCCGACAGCACTCGCCACCCCTCATCCGTCAGGAACGCTGCGCGAAGCGGTCGCCCCAGCTCGGAGCGGATCGGGATGTTCTGGAGGTTCGGGTTGGTGCTCGACAGCCGCCCGGTCGTCGTCGCGACCTGGTTGAACGTGGTGTGGATCCGGCCGGTCTCGGGGTCGATCAGCCCGGGCAGCGCGTCGAGGTACGTGTTCTTGAGCTTTGTCAGCTCGCGCCAGCTCTCGATCTTCTCGACGATCGGGTGCTCATCGCGGATCTGGGCGAGGACCCGGGCGTCGGTCGAGAAGCCGGTCTTGCCGCGCCGCTTCTTCGTCAGCCCGAGCTCGTCGAACAGCACCGGCGCGAGCTGCTGCGGGGAGCCGATCGTGAACTCGTGCCCGGCGAGCTTCCAGATCTCGGCCTGGAGCTCGTCCGCCCTCCCGGCGATCCCGGCGGCGATCTCCTCGATCAGCTTCGCGTCGACCTGGACTCCGACGCGCTCCATCGCCGCCAGCACCTCGATCAGCGGCATCTCGACGTCGGTGAGCAGCGACTCGAGCCCAAGCTCGCGCAGGCGCTCGCGCTGGCGCCGCGAGAGCTCCCACACGAGGCGTGCCTCGGCCGCGGGGTCGGCCGGCGCCTCACCCTCAGGGGACTCGAGCGCGAGCTGCTCCCCGTCCGGCCGCGCGGCCGCGAGCCCCTCCGCGGCGGCGAGGTCGGCCAGCTCGTACACCCGGCGCGCCGGGTCCACCAGGTAAGCGGCGACCATCGTGTCGTGCTCGAGGTCGAGCCCCTCTGGCTCAGCGGCGGCCATCAGGCCGCTCCTCCCCCCTCCCCCGGCCGACTTGAAGTCGTGCGCGATCAGCGGCCGCTCGAGAAGCTCGGCGGCGAGCTGGGTGAGGTCCGAGACCTCACCGGCGACGATTCGCCCTCCGTCGGTCGCCGCCCAGCGCTCCGCCCGGACCGAGGTCGCGATTGCGCCCGCGTCCAGATCGGCGAGGGTCCCCTCGCTGACGTCGACCTCGATCCGCTCCTCGGGGGGCGCCTGCGGGACGGCCTCCGGCAGCTCCTCGTCGAGTCGCTGAATCACCTGGCGCAGCTCGAACTCGCGCGCGACCTCGCGCAGCCGGGTGAGGTCGGGGGCGACGCCCATCACGGCGTCGAGGTCGAGCTCCGTCTCGATGTCGTACTGGAGGGTCGCGAGCCGCTTCGAGACCCGCGCGTCCTCGGCGTGCTCGGTCAGCATCTGCTTGCGCTTCGCCCCCGAGATCTCGTCGACGTGGTCCAGCACCTCCTCGAGCGAGCCGAACCGCTGCAGCAGCTGCGCGGCGGTCTTGTCGCCGACCCCCGGGACCCCCGGGATGTTGTCCGAGGTGTCGCCCTTGAGCCCGATCAGGTCGGGCACGAGCTCCGGCGGAACGCCGTACCGCTCCACCACTCCCTCGCGGTCGTAGACCCGCGTGTCGGTGATCCCGCGCGAGGTCGTCATCACGCGGACGCCGTCGGTAACCACCTGGTAGACGTCGCGATCCCCCGACACGACCATCACGCGGATCCCGGCGTCGCGGGCCTTCCCGACGAGCGCCGCGATCACGTCGTCGGCCTCGTATCCCTCAACGCGGCTGTTCAGGAAGCCGAACGCCTCCGCCATGGGCTCGAGGTGGGGCCACTGCTCGCGGAGCAGGTCGGGGCGTGACCGGCGCTGCGCCTTGTAGGGCTCGTACTCCTTATCGCGACCCGACATCCCGGCGTCCCAGACGACGATTCCTGCCGCGGGCTGGTGATCGATCAGCAGCTTCGCGAGCATCGACGCGAACCCGTAGATCGCGTTCGTGGGGCGCCCGTCCGAGGTCGACATCTCCTCCGGAAGCGCGAAGAACGCGCGGTACGCGAGGCTGTTCCCGTCGATCAGGAACAGCTCGCGAGCGTCGCTGCGGGGCTGCTTGTCGGCCACTCCTTGATCATATGAGCGGTCACCCGCAACCCCGCGACGACGGACATGGGGGCTTCGCCCCCTCGGCCGCCATCCAGGCGGCCTCCCCAGCGAGCGAGCAAGGCTGCCGGTCATGTGAGCCGAGCGAGCGGGAGCGGAGTATGTCGCGGGAGTTGATTTTTTCGACTCTATGATCTGCCTCCGCCGTGGCCCCCGTAAGCCCACAGTTCAGCGTCACCGTGCGCGTCGAACTTGACGCGCGACAGGAGCCCCTGGCCGAGCTGACGTCGAAGATCGCCGAGTCGGGAGGCCAGCTCCAGGGCGTCGACCTCGTCCCCGGCGCCGGGGTCGAGGGCAAGCGCGTGCGCGAGTTCACGGTCGACGCGCGCGACCAGGGGCACTGGGAGCAGATCATGCGGGCGATCGGCGGCACCCGCGGGGCGCGCGTGCTCGAGTACACGGACCGCACGCTTCAGATGCACCGCGGGGGCAAGATCCAGATGGAGAACAAGTACCCGCTGAAGACGCGCGACGACCTCTCGATGGCGTACACGCCGGGGGTCGCGCGTGTCTGCCAGGAGATCTTCGCCGACCGCCAGCGCGCGTTCGAGTACACGATCAAGCGCAACACGGTCGCCGTCGTGTCCGACGGGAGCGCGGTGCTCGGCCTCGGCGACATCGGTCCGGAGGCCGCGATGCCGGTGATGGAGGGCAAGGCGATGCTGTTCAAGGAGTTCGCCGACGTCGACGCGTTCCCGATCTGCCTATCGACCCAGGACCCGGACGAGATCGTCCAGACCGTGAAGCTGATCGCGCCGACCTTCGGAGGCATCAACCTCGAGGACATCGCGGCGCCTCGCTGCTTCGAGATCGAGGATCGGCTCCGCGACGAGATCGACATCCCGGTGTTCCACGACGACCAGCACGGCACTGCCGTGGTGGTGATGGCGGCGCTGTTCAACGCGCTGAAGATCGTCGGGAAGCCGATCGAGTCCCTGCGCGTGGTGATGGTGGGGCTCGGCGCGGCGGGGATCGCGGTGACCAAGATGATGCTGGCCCGCGGCGTGACCGAGATCATCGGTTGCGATCGCCGCGGCGCGCTGTCGACCGATCGCGAGGACTACGTCGCCGGTGAGATGTCCGTGATCAAGCGCTGGTTCGCGGAGAACTCCAACCCCGAGCGGATCAGCGGCGGACCCGCCGACGTAACCGAGGGGGCCGACCTCTTCGTGGGGTTGTCGGGCGCGCGGGTGATGCCGGCCGAGGCCCTCGGACGGATGAACGAGGACGCGATCGTGTTCGCGATGGCGAATCCCAACCCCGAGGTGATGCCCGAGGAGGCCGAGCCGTACGTGCGGATCATGGCCACGGGGCGCTCCGACTACCCGAACCAGATCAACAACGTGCTCTGCTTCCCCGGGATCTTCCGCGGCGCGCTCGACGCCGGCGCTCCGCGGATCACCGAGGAGATGAAGCTCGCCGCCGCGCAGGGGATCGCCGACGTGGTGACCGAGGATGACCTCGACGAGGCCTACATCATCCCCAGCGTGTTCGACCGCGACGTCGCCCCCGCCGTCGCGAAGGCGGTCGTCGAGGAGGCCCGCCACGCCGGGATCGCGCGCGTCTCCGAGGAGACCGGAAGCTTCGCGACTGTCGAGTGAGGGTCCTGGTCACAGGCGCGAGCGGGATGGTCGGCTCAGCGGTCTGCGACGCGCTGCTCGCGCGCGGCGACGAGGTCGTCGGGCTGTCGCGCAACCCGCAGCGCGCGCGGGAGGCCAACCCGACGGTCGCCTGGCACGCGTGGAATCCGGCCCTCGAGCGTCCGCCGGCCGAGGCGCTGGAGGGCGTCGACGGCGTGATCAACGTGATCGGGGAGGAGATCAACCAGCGCTGGACCGAGGAGGCCAAGCGCCGGATCCGCGACAGCCGCATCCAGGCGACGCACAACCTCGTGCAGGCGATCTCGACCGCCGACCCGCGCCCCAAGGTGCTGGTCAGCCAGTCGGCGGTCGGCTACTACGGCGACCGCGGCGACGCGATCGTCGACGAGGACACCCCGCAGGGATCCACGTTCGACGCCGAGGTCTGCGTCGACTGGGAGGCCGAGGCCCGCGAGGCCGAGAGCGCGGGGCTGCGCGTCGTGGTGACCCGCACCGCCCCGATCCTCGACAAGCGCGGCGGCCTGCTGAAGCAGCTCCTGCTGCCGTTCAAGCTCGGGCTCGGCGGGCCGATCGCCGGCGGGAGCCAGTACCTGCCCTGGATCCACCTCGACGACGAGGTCCGGATCCTGCTGTGGGCGCTCGACGACGAGCGGGTCTCGGGGACGATCAACGCCAGCAGCCCGGAGCCGGTCACGAACCGCGAGTTCTCGCGCACCCTCGGGCGGGTGCTGCACCGCCCTGCCGTGCTGCCGGTCCCGAAGCTGGCCGTCGCGACGCTGCGGGGCGGCGAGCTCGCGGACACGGTCGCCGGCGGGCAGCGCGTGGTTCCCCGCCGCGCGCTCGACCTCGGGTTCGAGTTCCGCTACCCCGAGCTCGAGCGCGCGCTGCGCGCCGCGCTCGCCTAGCGGACCCCGCGATCGCCTACCACCGGGGCCCGGTACGATCGATGCTCGACGTGGCGAAGTGGGGTCGCAGAACACGGCAGCCGCGCGAGCGGCTCGGTCACGAGCGGCCGGGCACGGTGCTGCGCGGTCCGCCGATCACGGTCACATGCGAGTGCGGGGAGCAGCGCGATTTGCGCTACGGCGAGGCCTGGGCCTGCGACCGCTGCGGACGGCGCTGGAACACCGCGCGGATCCCGCCTCAGCAGTACGAAGCGATCCGCCGTACGCAGCTGCGCTTCCGCGTCCTCCCGGTGCTGTACGGCCTGATCGTCGCGAGCACCGCGATCTTCTTCACGCTGACCGGCAACCTGTTCTCGCTCTTCATACTGCTGCCGATAGCAGTGATGGCCTGGTTCATATTCGTTGCCCCGGGCCACCGCCGGCGCTACCGTCGGGCGATCGCCGACCTGCCACGCTGGGAGCTCCACCCGGAATGAGAAGCGGGGCCCCGCGGCCCCGCCTCCCTCGGTGCTCTGGCTTCTCGGCTGGCGCCCCGAGCTACCTCACGGCCGCCGCGGGGGCCTCCATGGCGGCTGCCTCCTCCGGCGTCGCGGGCGCCTCCTCGCGCAGATGGACGCGGGTGCGGTCCTCCACAACCTTGCGGTAGACGTAGAGGAGGAGTCCCACAGCCAGCACGATCAGGCCGATGCGGGTCTTGTCCCAGCCGTAGCCGTACTGGGTCTCGATCCCGAGGAACCCGCCGGAGTAGATGAACCCGCCGACGACGATGAAGGCCAGGTTGACCGCCGCCAGCAGCGCCGCGATCGGCAGCCAGACGGCTCCCAGCTTGATCGGTCGCGGCCAGCTCGGCCGGTCCTTGCGCAGGAGCAGGAAGCCGCTGAGCGCGAACACGTGGGCGAGTATGTAACCCAGGTTGCCCGCCGCCAGGATGTCGAGCGGGTAGCCGAAGTACGAGATCAGCCACAGGTTGATGAGAGCGTCCAGCGTCATGGCGATGGCCGGCACCCTGAAGCGGTTGAGGCGGCCCAGCAACTTGGTTGTCATCCCGTCCCGGGATATCCCGTAAAGCGCCCGTGAGCCGTCCATGGTCGCCGTGTTCATCGACAGCAGCAGTCCCGCGATCAGACACGCGATCAGGACGTGGCCGAGCGCGTTCCCGACGAGCGTGTCGAAGGCCGTCTTGTAGAACGCGATGGCGGTCGCGTCGTTTCCAACGACATTGGTCCCGAGCGTGCCGCCCAACCCCAGCGGCAGCAGCGCGTAGACCAGCACCGAGAAGGCGGCCGAGGCGCGCAGCGCTCTGGGCGTGTCCGTCTCGGTGGAGTGGTATTCGGGTGCGAACGCCGCCACCGTCTCGAAGCCGTAGGACGACCAGCCCATGAAGTAGAGCCAGGTCATGGCCAGCCCCAGACCGCCGCCGGCACCGATCTCCCAGGTCATGTGGTCGCTCGTCCAGTCACCCGTGATGTAGGGCAGGAACATCAGCACGGCAGCCGGGACCAAGAGCAGGGCGGCCGTGACGTAGCCGACCCACACAGCCGGCCGCACGCCGAAGATGTTGACGACCCACACGAGCAGGATGCAACCGATTCCGATGTAGACCGGCAGGCTCCACTGGAAGCTCCCCACGTCCTGGGTGAACGTGGTGCTCGAGAACCACTCGGCCTGCACCAGCGTGCCGATGACGAAGCCACTGATCGCCAGCACGCTCGACCAGGCGAACCAGTAGCCGAACGTAGCCAGCGGGCCGACGAACGACGAATACCTGCGCCAGGCCTCGTGCGCGTAAAGCGAGATGCCTCCCGACTTGTTCGGGAACATCGTTGCCATCTCGGCGTAGACGTTGTTCTGCAGCGCTCCGAGGCAGACCGAGATGGTCCACAACACAAACGCACCTGTTGTCCCGAGCACCCCGATCGAGGCGCCCAGCGCCGCGATCAGGAAGACTGGGTTCGCAAGCGCGATGACGAAGCCGTCCCACCACGTCATCGCCTTGAGCAGCTGGCGCTCCTCGACCCGGGCAGTTGCCATATCTCCTCCTCTGGCCGTCGCCCTCGGGAGCGGCACACCCGAGCAGGCGGCCTCAGCTCTCTCCGGCGGGAGCGTATTCCCCGCTGCACCAATTTGTCAAGAGGGCCCTCAGCCGGTGGTCCGGTCGCCCAACGCTGCCGTATCTACACTCATGCGTGTGCTCGTAAAGGACCGGACGAGCGGCGCCGAGGTCGATCAACTCGCCCGTGCGTCGGGGCGGCCGGTGGTGCTCGGGACGCTCTCCTGCCGGGTCGATCCCGCAGCAGAGCGGATGGCGATCGAGTCGGCGATCGAGGCCTCGTCGCCGCTGCTGGTCACCAACGCGGTGCACCTGCCCAACTACCCGACCACCCTGATGCTGGTCGGCCCCGACGCGGCCACCCTGCCCCACGAGGAGGACCTCGACGCGGTGCGGGCGACCGCCGAACGCGCGGTCGCGCTGGGGGTCCGCACCGAGCACCTGCGAGTGAGCAGCAAGCGGCCGGTCAAGGCGCTGCTCGAGGTGGCGCGCGATCGGCGCGCCGGACTGCTCGTCTTCGGGCCCGACCGCTCGCGGATATCGCGGTGGCGGTTCCGGCGCGCCTCGCGCCAGATCCGCCGCGACGCCGGGTGCCTCGTCTGGATCGCGCCGGACGGGTAGGGTCGAGGGTCCGCGGGGTCGGTCGTGGACAGCCGCTCCCGATTGCGATACAAGCTTTTGTACATATTGGTTCGATAATCGAGGAGAGGCGAATGGCGCGTGACCCGAAGTACGACATCCTCTTTGAGCCGATCCGGCTGGGCCCGAAGACGCTGAAGAACCGCTTCTACCAGGTGCCCCACTGCATCGGGGCAGGTTCCGAGAAACCCGGGTTTCAGGCCTACCACCGGGGGATGAAGGCAGAGGGCGGGTGGGGCGCGATCTGCACCGAGTACTGCTCGATCCACCCCGAGTCGGACGACACGATGCGGGTCTCGGCACGGATCTGGGACGAGGGCGACGTCCGTAATTTGGCCGCGATGTGCGACCGGCTGCATCACTTCGACGCCCTGGCCGGGATCGAGCTCTGGTACGGGGGACCGCACGCCCCCGGGATGGAGTCGCGCCACAACCCGCGTGGCCCCTCGCAGATCCCGTCCGAGTTCGAGGTCAACACGTACCCCCGGTACATGGACAAGGACGACGTCGTGCTCGTCCAGCAGTACTACGTCGACGCCGCGCGACGGGCGCGCGAGGCCGGCTTCGACATCATCTACGTCTACGGCGCGCACAGCTACCTGCCGCTGCAGTTCCTCTCCCCCTTCTACAACAAGCGCACCGATGAGTACGGCGGCTCATTCGAGAACCGCGCGCGCTTCTGGCGCGAGACGCTCGAGAAGGTGCGCGAGGCCGTGGGCGACGACTGCGCGATCGCCTCACGCTTCGCGGTCGACTCGCTCTACGGAAAGGCCGGGATCGAGGTCGGCGAAGACGGCGTCAGGTTCGTCGAGCACGTCGACGACCTTGTCGACGTATGGGATCTGACCGTCGGCGACATCGCCGAATGGGGGCAGAACGCCGGTCCATCGCGCTTCTTCGAGCAAAACCACGAGAAGCCCTTCACGGGCCAGATCAAGGCCGGCGACCACACCGACAAGCCGGTCGTCGGGGTCGGTCGCATCACGGACGCGGACGTGATGGTGCGCATCATCCAGTCGGGGCAGTTCGACATCATCGGCGGTGCCCGTCCCTCGATCTCGGATCCGTTCCTGCCGAAGAAGATCGAGGAGGGCCAGCTCGACGAGGTCCGCGAGTGCATCGGCTGCAACCAATGCATCTCGCGCTGGGAGATCGGCGGCCCGCCGATGGTCTGTACCCAGAACGCAACCGCGGGCGAGGAGTACCGCCGCGGCTGGCACCCGGAGAGGTTCCACCCGGCGGCCAACCGCGACAAGGGCGTGCTCGTCGTGGGCGCCGGTGCGGCCGGCATGGAGTGCGCCATGGTGCTCGGCAAGCGCGATATGTCGGCCGTGCACCTCGTCGAGTCCGACCAGGAGATCGGCGGCTGCGTCAACTGGATCTCGCAGCTCGGCCACTCGGACGGCAAGGAGAACCTGGCCCGCGGCACGGCCCGCGGTCTCGGCGAGTGGAAGCGGATCGTCAACTACCGCCAGATCCAGCTCGACAAGCTCAAGAACGTCGAGGTCCAGACCGGTTCGCGGCTGTCGGCCAACGATGTGCTCGAGTACGGCGCCGAGATCGTGGTGATCGCGACCGGTTGCCATTGGGCCACCAACGGCCTCAATCCGGCGACACACGCACCGATCGAGGGTGCGGACACGACGCTCGACTGGCAGCTGACCCCGGACGAGGTCGTGCTCGGCACCAAGGAGGTCGGCCGGCGCGTGCTGATCCTCGAGAACGAGGCCTACTTCATGGGCACGGCGATCGCGCAGAAGCTCGCCGGCGAGGGGCACGAAGTGACGATGCTGACCCAGATGCCCGACTTCGCGAATTACATGGAGTACACGCTCGAGGCCCCGATGCTCCATCGCGACCTCCACCGGCTGAAGGTCCGAATGCATCCGTACACGATGGTCGAGAAGATCGAGCCAGGGAGAGTCTCCGCCCACAACATCTGGGACGAGTCGCACAAGGAGCAGTTCGAGATCGACTCGGTGGTGCTGTGCACGCAGCGGATCTCGGATGACGAGATTTACCGTGAGCTCAGGGCCGACCCAGCGGCGCTCGAGCGGGAGGGGATCGAGCAGCTCCACGTGATCGGCGACGCGGCGGCGCCGCGGATGCTCGTGGACTGCATTTTCGACGGCCACCGCCTGGCACGCGAGATCGACTCGGAGAATCCGGCGATCCCGCTGCCGTTCATCCGGGAGCGCAGGCTGTGGGGAGGCACCACCAACCGCGACTTCGAGGAGCAGCTCCAGAACGGCCGCGACATCGAGGCGATGCCGGACGAGCTCGAGCCCGCGGTCGCAGCCGCGACGTCCGACCCGGGGGTGGCCGGCGCGGGACGGGGCACCGCCGGGTGAAGATCGTCGTCGCCGTCAAGCAGGTCGCGAAGCTCGACGATGAGTTCGAGCTGCGCGCCGACGGGTCGGGGGTCGAGGCCGACTTCCTCGACTACGAGCTCAACGAGTGGGACAGCTTCTCCGTGGAGGAGGCGCTCTCGATCCTCGAGGGGGTGGACGGGGACGGCGAGGTCGTGGTCGTGTCTGTCGGCGACGAGGAGTCCGAGGAGGGAATCCGCACGTGCCTCGCGATGGGCGCGGATCGGGGCGTGCGCGTCTGGGATCCCTCGCTGGAAGGCGCCGACGCGCTCGCGGTGGCGAGGGTGCTCGCCGCCGCCGCTGAACGTGAGCACCCGGATCTCGTGCTCTGCGGCGTCCAGTCGAGCGACGCGGTCTACGGCGCAACCGGCATCGCAATGGCCGCTCATCTCGGGTGGCCACACGTGGCTGTCGTGACGGACCTTGACTACGATCCCTCGGCTCCCTCGGCCACCGTCGACCGCGAGCTCGAGGGAGGACTCAAGCAGCGAGTGAGGGTGCGCTGCCCGGCGCTGATCACGGTTCAAACGGGGATCAACGAGCCTCGCTACGCGAACCTCCGCGCAATCAAGCAGGCGAAGGACAAGCCGCTCGACGAGCTCGGCCTCGCCGACCTGGAGCTCGACGCCGACGCGGTCTCGCAGGCCGCGGGTGCGCGGATCCGTCGGATGACGACCCCGGAGCGCGGGGAGGGTGCCGAGATGCTCGAGGGGTCCCCGGCGGAGGTCGCGCAGAGAATCGCAGGGATCATCAGAGAAAAGCTGGGCTGATGTCCGGCGTGCTGGTGCTCGCGGAGCCGCGGCGGGGAGAACTGCGGGAGGTTTCGCTCGAGCTCGTTGCCGCGGGGCGCGAGCTGAAGGACGGTGCCGGCGGGCGCCTCGTCGTGGCGGTGGCCGCGAGCAGTCCGTCCTCGTTCGCAGATCAGCTGAACGTCGAGGGCGTGGACGCGGTCCTCACCGTTGAGACCCCGGTGGAGCACTTCGACCCCAACGTCCAGGAGCGGATCGTCGAGAAGCTGATCGAGGAGGAGGATCCGTCGCTCGTGGTAGTCGGGTTCACGATTGACTCGCTCGGCTTCGCGCCCGCGCTGGCGGCGCGCCTCGGACTCGGATTTGCGAGCGATGTCACCGCGGTGTCTCACGAGGACGGCGGGCTCGTGGCGCGGCGCGGCTTCTATGGAGGCAAGGTCGAGACCCAGCTCGAGTTCCCCGACAAGGACCGCGTGCTGATCATGCTGAGAGCGGGCGCGTTCGAGCCGGCGGGGGGAGAGGGCAGCGCCGAGGTTCGGCCGGTGGAGGTCCCGCTGCAGGCGAACGACCTCCCCATCGAGCACCTGGACTTCAAGGAGGCGGAAGCGGGTGACGTCGACATCACTGCCTCGGAGTTCCTGCTCTCGATCGGCCGCGGTATCGAGGACCGGGACAACATCTCCCAGTTCGAGGAGCTCGCGGAGAAGATGGGGGCCACCCTGTCCGTGTCGCGCCCGCTCGTGGACTCGGGCTGGATTCCCAACTCGCGCCAGGTCGGGCAGTCGGGCAAGACGGTGAAGCCCAAGGTCTATCTGGCGCTGGGAATCTCCGGCGCGGTCCAGCACCTGGCCGGAATCTCGGGCGCGGAGACGATCGTCGCAGTGAACACCGACCATGAGGCTCCGATCTTCGGCGTCGCTCACTACGGCGCCACCGCCGACCTCTTCGACGTGGCCGATGAGCTCGGGGATCTTTTCGGCTAGCCAGGCTTTCGACCTTTCTATGGTCGTGATGGCTGTCGAGAGGACCCGCGAGGTCTTCTGGGACTTCGAGCCGGCCCTCGAGGTGCTGTGGTACGTCCTCGCCGCCTTCTCGGTGCTCGTGTTCGCCTACGGGGTGGCGCGGCCGATCGCGAAGTACAGGCGCGCCCACGGCGGCGGCTGGCCTCCGCTCTCCGAGCTCCCCGGGCGCTTTCGGGAGGCCGTCGGAATCCTGCTGAGCCACGTCTCGATCAAGCGGCGCGACGCCTATGTCGGCTGGGCGCACCGCGGAATCTTCTACGGCTTCGTGGTCCTCTTCATCGGGACGGTCATCCTGGCGATCAACACGGACTTCACCGAGCCGGTGTTTGGCTGGCGCTTCTTCGAGGGCGACTTCTATCTCGGCTACTCGCTCGTTCTGGACGTGCTCGGTATAGCGCTCCTCGTGGGCATCGTGCTGATGATGATCCGGCGCGGGATCCTGCGCCCCCGCAAGCTCGACTACGCACGTCCCGATCGCGACGCCGACGAGCGCACGGGGTACCGGGTCGGCGACTGGACCTTCGTCGGCATACTGCTCGTGCTGGCGGTCTCCGGCTACGTTCTCGAGGGCGTACGGATCGCGATGGACGCGCCCGGGTACAACGAGTTCTCGCCGGCCGGGTGGGCAGCCGCGCAGGGCTTCGATGCGATCGGCGCGAGCGACGGCGCGTTGCGCGTCGTCAGGCACACGCTGTGGTGGTCCCATGGGCTGTTGGCGCTCGCGTTCGTGGCGGCGATTCCCTACACCAAGGCCTCGCACATGCTCGCCAGCTTCGGCTCGCTCGTCGTGCGCGATCCCCAAGCGGGCAAGCGGCTCAAGGCGATCCCACCGGAGCTGGCCTCCGAGCCGGCTGGGTACGGAGCGCTCGAGGACTTCAGCGGGGTCCACATGCTGAATCTCGACGCCTGTACGAAGTGCGGGAAGTGCCACGAGGCGTGCCCAGCGCTCGCCACCGGCCGGCCGCTATCCCCGCGCGACGTCGTGCTCGAGCTGCGCGAGCAGTCCAACGCGGCGATGCGCGAGGTGGGCATCGGGGGCGTGCTCGGCGTGCTGATCAAAGGGCAGCAGCCCGAGAACGGCGGCTTTGCCCGGCCGGTGGTTCGCGACGACGGCGTGCGCGCCGACACCGTCTGGGCATGCATGCAGTGCAACGCCTGCGTCGAGGCGTGCCCCGTCGGGATCGAGCAGGCGCCGATCATCAACCAGCTCCGCCGCCGCCTCGTCGAGGAAGGCGAGTTGCCCGCGAGCCTGCAGGCGACGCTCCAGACCATCCACAAGTCGGGTAACTCGTTCGGGGAGCGCGCCCGAAGGCGCGGCCGCTGGACCGAGGAGCTCGATTTCGAGGTCAAGGATGCCCGCCGGGAGCAGGTGGACGTGCTCTGGTTCGTGGGCGACTACGCCTCGTTCGACCCGCGCAGCCAGAAGGTCACGCGCGCGCTGGCGCGGCTGTTCCACTCCGCGGGCCTCGATTTCGGGATCCTCTACGAGGGCGAGCGCAACTCGGGCAACGACGTGCGCCGGGCCGGCGAGGAGGGTCTCTTCGAGTCGCTCGCCGAGCAGAACATCGCGACGCTCGAGGAGTGCGCCTTCAACCGAATCGTCACGAGCGACCCCCACTCGCTCAACACGCTGCGCAACGAGTACCCGGAGCTGATCTCGGACGAGCTCGGCGGCTCATGGAGCGTGGCCCACCACACCTCGCTGCTGCTCGAGCTGATCGAGTCCGGGCGGCTGCCGGTGCGCGGCCGGCTCGACTACGGCGTGACCTACCACGACCCTTGCTACCTCGGCCGCCACACGGGCGAATACGACGCTCCCCGGAAGATCCTCGAGGCGCTCGGATGCACGCTGGTCGAGATGCCGCGAAACCGCGACAACTCGTTCTGCTGCGGGGCCGGCGGCGGGCGCATCTGGATCCCGGACGAGCCCGGCGTCGAGCGGCCGTCCGAAAACCGGATCCGCGAGGCGGTGGCGCTCGGGGAGCTCGACTACTTCGTCGTCAGCTGCCCGAAGGATGTGACGATGTACGAGGACGCGATCAAGACTTCGGGCAACGCCGAGCGGATCGAGCTCCGCGAGCTGACCGAGCTGCTCGAGGAGGCGCTCGGTGGGCGCGAGCGCGCGGAGGCGCCCGGCAGTGGGTAGTGCAGCGAGCCGCTCCTCCGGCGACGTCGGCGGGCATCCCGGCGGGCCGCTCGAGCGCCTGGCAGACGACCACGTGGCGGCGTTCCGCCGCGACGGGTTCCTGATCGTGGAGGGCTTCATCACGGGCGCTGAGGTCGAGGCGCTGCGAGAGCGATTCGCGCGGGTCTTCGAGGGCGAGTACGAGACCGGGATCAAGCCCGATGAGGTCAACTGGGTGCCCGGCCGCGACCCCGAGGACGTGACACGCCAGATCTGCAACTCGTGGCGCGCGGACGACCTGATCGCCGCCCAGGTCCTGAGCGAGCGAACCGGCCGGCTCGCGGCCCAGCTAATGGGCTACCGGGGCGTACGCCTGCTGCAGGACAATTGCCTCTGGAAGCCGCCGGGCACGAAGTCGCTCGGCATGCACCAGGACGGCTCGTACGCCGACTACCTGGTCCCACCCGAGATGGTCACCTGCTGGATCGCGCTCGACGACACCCGTGCGGACGCCGGCACGATCGAGTACGCGCGCGGCTCGCACCGCTGGCCGCGAGCGCCGGCGCGCCGATCGGAGTTCCATGCGCCGGACGACTGGCTCGCCCCCGTCCGTGACGCGGTGCCCGACGGGGAAGAGCTCGAGCTGGTCCCGATCGTGGTGTCGGCGGGTGGCTGCGCGTTCCACCACTCGCTCACCTTCCACGGATCGGGCCCGAACCGGGCCACGGTCGAGCGCCGCGCCCTCGTCTCGCATCTCGTGCCCGTCGAGACCCGCTTCCACCCGACGAACGTCGATCTGATCTATTCGCGCTACCGGCGGCGCGGCGACCTCTCGCTAGACGAGTCTTTCTTTCCGGTCGTTTGGAAGGAGGGCGGGGGCCGGACCGCATGGCTCGACGCGCTCCCGCGAGTCGCCGGGAGCTGATCGAGCGAGGCCTAGAGCCAGTAGACCGCCGAGCTACGGATCCCCCGTGGGGCGGGCGACCACTGCCTCGACCTTCGTGCCGTCGGGATCGCGCAGGTAGGCGGCGTAGTAGCGCTCGCCGTATTCCGGCCGCGGGCCGGGCGGGCCCTCGTCAACGCCGCCCGCGTCGAGCCCGGCGGCGTGGAAGCGCCTTACGGTCTCGCGGTCGGCGACCCGGAACGCGACGTGGCCGGAGCCCGGCGGGGACTCGGCCGGGGTCAGCCACACGCTCGGGTTGCCGTGCCCGTACCCGATGCCATAGCCTGCGAAATCGATCCGCTCGGCGCCGAGAGCGTCGCCTAGCACCGCGTCGTAAAAGCGCGCGCTCCGCTCGAGGTCGTTGACTCCGATCGAGACGTGGTCGATGAAGCGGCGCTCGTGCGGCGGCGATTCAGACCCGGGCGCGCTCACCGCTATCGCCGGCCCCTGAGCCAGCCTCTATGAGCGCGGCCGGGTCTTGTCCGTGTCGTAGAGGGGAAACGCCGCCACGGTCGCCGTCACGGTGCCGTCACCAACCGCCACATCCAGCGCGGTGCCTTCGGTGTTCAGCTCGCGGTCGATGACCGCCATCGCGATCTGCTCACCGAAGGTCGGGCTCTTCGCCGGGCTGCGCACGATCCCGACCTCGCGCTCGTTCTGCGTGACCGGCGCCCCGTACTCGGGCGTCTCGTCGGCATCGATCTTCAGCGTTGTGAGTAGGCGCGGCGTGCCCTCGGAGCCGAGCCGCCCCAGCGCCTCCTTGCCGATGAAATCGCCGGGCTTGTCGAGCTTCACCATCTTGTCCAGCCGGACCTCGTACGGGTCTGTCTTGTGCGGGAAGTAGTCGATGTCCGGGAACAGGAGGCCCGACTCGATCCGGATCGTCTCGATCGCCGAGAGTCCAATCGGCAGCACTCCCTGCGGCCGGCCGGCATCAAGCACGACATTCCACAGATCGGCCGCGTGCTCGGGCTTGGGGTAGAGCTCGTAGCCGAGCTCGCCCGAGTAGCCGGTGCGCGAGACGAGGCACGGGACGCCGCCCACCTTGCCGTTCTCCACGAACCTGAAGTAGCGCAACTCCGTGAGGTCCACGCCCTCGGTGATCGGGGCGAGGATCTCGCGCGACTTCGGGCCCTGGACCTGGAGGTGAGGCATGTCTGGGGTCACATCCTCGATCTCGACGCTCATCCCGCGGTCCGACGCGACCTGCCGGTACCAGTCGAGGTCGGAGTCGTAGCTCGTGATCGAGAAGCAGTGGTCGTCGGCGAGCTTGAAGATCGTCCCGTCCATCACCATCATGCCGTCCTCGTCGCAGATTGGGCCGTAGCGCACCTGGCCGACCTCGAGCGCGGCCATGTCGTTCGTGAACAGCACGTCGGCGAGCGCCAGCGCGTCCGGGCCCTTCATGTCCCACTTGCGCAGCGGCGACTCGTCCCAGACATTGGAGGCCTTACGCGTGGCCTCGTGCTCGGCCGTCGGATCGCCGAAGTGGTCGGCCCAGGCCCAACCCTCCCAGTCCGTCCACTCCGCGCCCAGTTGATCCTGCGCGTCGTAGAAGGCGGTCCGCTTCAGCGCCGTCGTCGACATACGAAGCCCTTCCGTCGCTGGGCTGATTTCTGCACCGAACCCTATCGGAGCTTGCGCTCGCGATGGCGCGATCGACATCGCGAGGCGCCACACTACGCGCAGGCACGTCGACGTCGGCGTGCGGGTCGCCGGGCGGCTGCGCCCTCGACGATCGGCGTGTCGTGGACGAGCGCAAAGCTCGGCTCCGGGGCACCGTCCGACGCGCGACCGGCGAACCGGTCCGAGAGGGGCGCTGGTCGTCGGCCAGCACCGCACTATCCTGCGCCGGCGCGCGTGATCCGAGTCAGCTCTCCTGTTCGACGAGTACCGCCCCGTTCCGGCGGTACATGATGCGCGCGAACAAGCCCGCGGTGAGGAACATGAAGCTCGCGTAGACGGCGGCGGGAATCGTAAGCACGGTCGCGATCGCCGCTCCGACCGCGATCGCCAGCGTCGAGTTGTGGATCCCGAGCTCGATCGCGATCGCGGTCGACTGGCGGTTGTCGAGCCGCGCTGCGCGTGCGATCGCGAACGAGATCGCCATCGCAGCCACGTTCAGCGTCACAGCCGCCGCGGCAACATCGTCGAGGTTGTCGAACACGCGCTCATGCTCGGCGACGATCACCCCGACCACGACGGCGACGAACACGCCCAGGGCCACACGGCGGAAGGTGCCCTCGATCGCGGCCACGCGTGCCGGGCGGCGCGCCCGCAGCCACATCCCGAACGACAGCGGTATCACTGTGATCAGCAGGACCCGCGCGACCACGCCGAGCATGCTGACGTTCTCGTCCAGCCCGATCGCCCCGAAGTGGTCGGTCGCCAGCTCGAGGAACAGCGGCACGGTGACCACGGCCGCGACGCTCGAGATCGCGGTCATCGTGATCGACAGCGCCGTGTCGCCGCGCGCCAGATGGGTGAGAAGGTTGGCCGTCGTGCCCCCAGGCGAGGCGCCGAGCAGCACCAGCCCGACTGCGAGAGCCGGCTCGAGCGAGTAAGCCTCGGCGATGGCGAAGGCGAGCAGCGGCGAGATCAGGACCAGGTTGGCGAGCCCGATCGAGATGCCGCGCGGATTAACGACCACGCGCCGGAAGTCGTCGACCGTGAGCGACATCCCGAGGCTCGTCATGATCACCGCGAGCGCCACCGGGAGGAACAGCGTCGCGAACAGCGAGTCCTCCATCCGCGGAGCCTATGGCCGTAGACTCGAATTCGATGCGCCAGCCGCTCGGTGTGATCGGTGTCCCGACGAGCGCCGGCGCGTTTGCTCCGGGTCAGGAAGACGCCCCGGAGCGGCTGCGCGAAGCAGGCCTGATCGAGCTGCTTCGCGATAAAGGCGTGGACGTGCGCGACCACGGTGATCGCGAGCCGTGGCGGTGGCGACCGGACCGCGAGCGACGTCGCGCTCAGAACCTGGAGAGGGTCGTCGAGATCGTCTCCGACACGGCACGTCGGGTCGAGCAGTCGGCCCAGTCGAACGAGGCGACGCTCGTGCTCGGTGGCGACTGCACGGTCGGGATCGGAACGGTCGCCGGACACCAGGGCACGGGCGAGCGGGTCGGGCTCGTCTACTTCGACGCTCACGCCGACCTCAACATCCCCGAGAGCGTGCGCGAAGGCACGCTCGACTGGATGGGAATGGCGCACATGCTCGCTCTGCCCGGCGCCGAGCGCTCGCTGGTGGAGGTTGGATCAAAGGCCCCCCTGCTCGAAGCCGAACAGGTGCTGCTGTTCGGATGGGATCCGGTGCAGGCGACCGAGCACGAACCGAGAGCGATCGAGCGGCACTCCATCCACGTCATTCCGCTCGCCCAGGTCGCCGCCGACCCTCCGGCGGCGGCGAAACACGCCCTGGGGCTGCTCGAGGATCGCGCGGATCGCGTGCTGGTTCACTTCGACGTCGACGTGATCGACTTCGTCGATGTGCCGCTGTCCGAGAAT
Organism: uncultured Thermoleophilia bacterium; assembly: GCA_963756745.1. GTDB lineage: Bacteria > Actinomycetota > Thermoleophilia > Solirubrobacterales > 70-9 > DASPWW01. The sequence goes on along the minus strand of CAVWOU010000010.1, from coordinate 733,289 downwards.
CCCGGCCGCAACGAGGGCCTCGCCTACGCCGATGCTGTGGCGGCGCTCGAGGCCCTCCTCGGTTCGCAACTCGTGGCCGGCCTCACCGTGACCGAGCTGAACCCGGCGCACGTCGAGGAAGGCTCGCGAAGCATCGAGCGACTCGCGCGCGACCTCGCGGGGGCGATCGGCGGCGATCGGTAGTCGCGCGCCGTGTATTCCGTCGAGGTAGGCGCCGATGTCGGTCGGCGCTCATCGCCTCAGTCCGCTGGAGCGGCGTCGCGGGCCCGGGCGAGCCGCCGTACGGTCTCGATCGGGAACGCTTCCTGCATCTCCCCGTCACGCCGCTCGGCGGGGCGCGCCGCGACGAGGCAGTTGTAGACCGACTCGTGCGCGGCCTCGTAGGCCGCCGCGAAGTAGGTGTTCGAGCTCGTCGCTGGACAGGTCCTGGTCCGGTCGAGGTCGTAAACGCAACGCCGATCTCGCCCGAGCGGTCCGCCGCGTACGAGCCGGCGCGCGCGAGCCCGAGCAGCGGGCGCAGCGCGAGCCGGCGCAGCTCGTGCGGCGACATGGGCGCATCCGTCGCGCACGCGGCGATGCACGAGCCGCGCGGGCCTGAGCCATCGGCGCCCGGGCCGAGAGCCGATGCCCGAGGACGTCGAGGTACTCGCGGGCGCCGTATCCGAAGTTGCACAGCAGCAGCACCCCGACGTGGTGGTCGCCGACAGCGCGCGAGGCGGTGCCGATCCCGCCCGGGATAGTCGAAGCAGCTCATCCCGTGCCCTGCGCCGATCGTCCCCTCTTCTACCTCGTCGCCGAGAGCACCGAGCACGCGCTCGACGTCGCCGCCGTCACCGTGCGCGAGTCGGCCATGTCGCCGTCGTCGCACTCGCCGACCACCGGCAGCACGATGTCGTCCGGCCGCCGGCCCGAGGCGAGGACGGCCGCGTGGTGGACGACACCGACCGCGTGCGACCCGCACAGGTACACGCGGCGTCTCCATCGTCCCCCGCTCGTCGACCTCGAGCTTCCCGGTCAGCTCGCCCATCCCGTTGACGGTCGCAGCACCGGCGAGCGCCGCGGCAGCGACGGGGGCGCGACGACCGTCACCCCGGTGCGCTCGCCGCTCTCCGCCTGGGAGTGGCCGACGCGGACGCCCGGCACGTCGGTGATCGCGTTGCGGCGCCCGGGCTCGATCGAGCCGACCGGCCCCGCGATGTCGCGCCAGCGCTCCTCAGCCACCGACTGCGCATTCTCGACCACAGAGGCGCTGCTTGGGATCGAGGAGGGCCTGCGGCTAGTCGCTCACGGGGCTCGCAGCGCCGCATCGAAGACGGGGCGTCCGGCCCGAACCCTGTATCCCGCCATGCGGTCGAGCGTGGTGTTGCCGACCTCGTCGATGGAGTAGGTGCCGAGGACCGAGCGGCGGTCGACTGTGTCGAAGAACGCGTCGATCGCGGCGGATCGGTCGACGGGCTCTCCTGCACGCTCGATCGAGTCGATCACGACGGCCATCGCCTCGTAGCCGTACGCGGCGTAAGGGTCCGGCGGGCGGCCGTACTCGTCGCGGTAGCGCCGCACGAACTCCGGGCCGGCCGGGGGTGGAAGCTGAGCCGGGTTCTGGGCGGCGGCTGTCAAACGGAGGCGGGTTTCGAACGGCCGAGCGGCTCGCAGGAAGGACCGGTCCAGAAGCACCGCGTCGGTGCTGATCAGGGTCGCCGATGGTGCGTCCCTCGCCACGTCCTCGAACAGCGGCATCCCGTATTGCGCCGGCGCGCCGATATAGACGAGGTCGAGCCTCGAGCTCAGCGCGTTCATCAGCCGCACGACGGTCCGCGCCCACACGACCGGGATCCCGAGCTGCTCGGCCTCCTCGGCGAACTCTCCGGCGACCACGTTGCCGAATCGCTCGAGCGAGAACGCGAGAGCATCGCGTGAGCGCAGTCGATCGGCCCAGACGGCCCCCGCCGCGCCCTGAAGCTCGTCGTCCGGTATCACGCGCCCGAAGCTCCGCTCGCCGCTCGGCTGGACCCTTTCGGGAACCTCGTCAGACCCCGGGACCGGGCTGACGAGATCGATCGCGGTGCTCGCCGGCGAGACCTGGAGCATCCGCGCCTCGTTGGTGATCGGAAGCGAGACCCGCGTCGCGCCCGACTCGAACTCGCCGATGTACGCGATCGCCGCGCTGTCCGAGGTCGCGACGCGCGCGTTCTCGGCCACCTTCCCGGCACTCCATCGCACGTCCCCCGCGTTCCCTCCGGTGTCGTCGAGGAAGACCGCCTCGATCCCAATCTCCCCGGCGCGCCCGTCCGCGTCCTCGAGCGCGAGCCGAGCCGCGTCGCGGATCGCGCGCCCGTACGGAGCGCTCGGGCCGCGCAGCGGCGCGCTCACGTACACGGTGAGAGTGTCGCCGGCGCCGGCGCCGCTTCCCTCTTCCGTCGCGCATCCCGGCAAGACGACAGCGACGAGCAGGGCACAGCAGGCGCCGATGCGGCTCTTCACCGGCTCCGCCGCCTCGGCTCGTACCCACGGGGAATGCGAAGAAGCCTCGCAAGCGCGCCGCGGTGGTCGGCGACCCAGCGGTAGGCGCGCTCTGTCGCACGCGGGAACGTCCTGAACAGGAGCGCGAGCGGACGCCCGCCCGGGAGCAGCCGCGCCAGCGGCTCCGCCGCGGCGCCGGCCGAGGTCACGGTCCCGTCGGGCCGCACGAGGTGCCACGAGTCAAGCCGTTGTGCCTGCGACATCCCCGCGAGCAGCCGTTCTCCCTCGTCGCTCTGGATCGCGACCGGGTGCAGGCGGTGCGCCCGGTCCCACAGCAGCAGCTTGTCGAGCGACCACTTGCAGAAGCCGCAGTCGCGGTCGTAGAGGATCACGTGCGCGGGGGACATCATCTCGCTTGCGTCTATATTCGCGCCGTGAGGATCGGCGTACTGACCGGCGGTGGCGATTGTCCGGGGCTCAACGCCGTGATCCGCGCAATCGTGCGCAAGGGAATCGACGAGTACGGGCACGCAATCGTCGGTTTCCGCGACGGGTGGCGCGGGGTGCTCGACAACGAGTACGAAGAGCTCACGATCGAGTCGACGCGCGGAATCCTGCACCGCGGCGGGACGATCCTCGGCACCTCGCGGACGAATCCGGCCAAGGACGAGGAGGGGCCGTCGATGGTCCGCGAGACGATGCGGAGCCTCCGGCTCGACGGCCTGATCGCGATAGGCGGAGAGGACACGCTCGGCGCGGCGAAGCGCGTGCACGAGGAGGGCGTGCCGGTCCTGGGCGTTCCGAAGACGATCGACAACGACCTCGACGGCACCGACGTCACATTCGGGTTCGACACCGCCCTCCACGTCGCAACCGAGGCGATCGATCGGCTCCACACCACCGCCGAGAGCCACCACAGGATCCTGGTCGTCGAGGTGATGGGGCGAGACGCCGGGTGGATCGCCCTCTACTCCGGCGTAGCCGGAGGGGCCGACGTGATCCTCATCCCCGAGCGCCCCTTCGACGTCGATGCGGTTTGCGCCCAGCTGCGGCGACGCAAGTCCCGCGGTCGTGGCTTCTCGATCGTCGTCGTCGCCGAGGGCGCTAGCGCCAAGGACGGCCAGGCGGTGGACGACAGCCGGGGAGCTCGACGAGTTCGGCCACCCGCGCCTCGGAGGGATCGGGCACTGGCTCGAGAGCGAGATCGAGTCGAGGACCGGGTTCGAGACCCGCGCGACCGTGCTCGGGCACGTGCAGCGCGGCGGCACGCCCACAGCGTCGGACCGCGTGCTGGCGACGCGATACGGCCTCGCGGCAATCACGGCCGCGAACGACGGGCGGTGGGGAACGATGGCCGCGCTGCGGGGGACGCGGATCGAGCTCGTGTCGCTCGACCGAGGCGGTCGCCGGCCTCCGAACGGTGCCGATCGAGGAATACGAGGGCTTCGAAGCCCTGTTCGGCTGAAACCAAGACCACCGGCAAGTTCGCGTGCAAACTTGCCGCGTGCTTCGTTCATGGGTCGTAGCCGCTCGCGGGCAGGCTGCGTTATCCGCACGACGACCCCGGCGAAAAGGATCGCGAGGAAGAACAGCGAGCTGACGGCGCCGCCGAGCCCGAACGCGAACGCGACCAGCATCGCGCTCATCCCGACCACCGTGAACACGAGCAGCTGCACCGCGCCAATCTACTTCATGGCGTTGCGGGCTTCCCGCAGGAACTCCGCGACCGCACCGGCGGCCGAGGCCACGTCCGGCGCTTCGCCCGCAATGCGCACGAGCCGGCTGCCGATGATCACGCCGTCGGCGATCCTTCCCACCGCGCCCGCCTGCTCCGCCGTCCCGACGCCGAAGCCGACCGCGGCCGGCACCTCGGACTCGGACCGAACCGCGGAGACGAGCTCGGCGAGCTCTGGCGGAAGCTCGCGCCGCTCACCGGTCACGCCGCTCACCGAGACCACGTAGACGAACCCCTCCGCGCTCGCGCAGATCCGCGCCCGCCGCTCCGCCGGCGTCGTCGGCGCGACGAGCGGCACGAGCGCGATGCCTCGCGCCCTCAAGGCCTCCCGGAGCTCGCCCGCCTCCTCGATCGGAAGGTCGGGGACGATCGTCCCCGCGGCTCCCGCTCCCGCGAGCATCTCGGCGTACTCGTCGAGCCCGCGCGCGAGGATCACGTTCGCGTAGCACATGACCACCACCGGGACGCTGTCCGACGCGGCTGCGCAGGTCTCGAGCACGCTCTCCAGCGACGCCCCGCCGGCCAGCGCGGCGGTCGCGGCCGCGTGAATCACCGGCCCGTCGGCGAGCGGGTCCGAGAACGGAACGCCGAGCTCGACCAGGTCGGCGCCGGCATCGACGTACGCCGCAACGACCGCGCCGGCTGTCTCCTGGTCCGGGAACCCGCCCATCATGTACGGCATCAGCGCGGCACGTCCCTCGTCGCGCGCTGCGGAAAAAGCGGCCGCGATCCTCTCCGTTCCGGTCGCCGCCGCGGCTACCCGATCAGTTGCCATCGAGACGCTCCAGTACCTCGGCGAGATCCTTGTCGCCCCGCCCGCTCAAACACACGAGGTCGTAGCCGTCATCCCGAGCGCGACCCCGCCGCCCCCGGACGCGAAGCGGACGAGGCGGCGGGTTTTGTTCCAGCAGCCACGCGATCGCGTGCGCCGGCTCGAGCGCGGGGATGATCCCCTCGAGCCGCGCGAGCTCGCGGAAGGCGCGCAGGGCCGCGTCGTCGGTGACGGCGGTGTACCGCGCCCTGCCGGAGTCCCGAAGCTGCGCATGCTCGGGCCCCACCCCCGGGTAGTCGAGCCCCGCCGAGATGGAGTGCGCCTCGAGGATCTGCCCGTCCGCGTCGGCTAGCACCGACGAGAGGGCGCCGTGCAGGACACCGGTGCTGCCGGCTACCAGCGATGCGCCGTGGCGGCCGCTCTCCAGCCCCTCTCCCCCCGCCTCGACCCCGATCAGCTCGACGTCATCGTCATCCAGGAAGGCGGTGAAGGTCCCGATCGCGTTCGAGCCCCCGCCCACGCACGCGATCACGCGCGCCGGCAGCGTTCCCTCCGCCTCGATCGCCTGGTCGCGTGCCTCATCGCCGATCACGCGCTGGAGGTCACGGACGAGCGCCGGGTACGGAGCGGGTCCGACGACCGAGCCGATGATGTAGTGGGTCGTCGCGACGTTCGTGACCCAGTCCCGAATCGCCGCGCTCACGGCCTCCTTGAGGGTCCGCGCCCCCACCTCGACCGGCGACACCTCCGCCCCGAGCAGGCGCATGCGCTCGACGTTGGGCCGCTGGCGTCGCATGTCCTCGGTCCCCATGTAGACCATGCACTCGAGGTCGAACAGCGCGCACGCGGTCGCGGTCGCCACCCCGTGCTGGCCGGCGCCGGTCTCGGCGATCACGCGCGGCTTGCCCATCCGCCGCGCCAGCAGCGCCTGGCCGATCGCGTTGTTGATCTTGTGCGCGCCTGTGTGCGCGAGGTCCTCGCGCTTCAGATAGACGCGCCGGCCGGCGGCCTCCGACAGCCGCTCGGCCAAAAGCAGCGGCGTGGGGCGGCCGACGTAGTCTCGGAGCAGCGCATCGAGCTCGGCCCGGAAGCCGGCGTCGGTCCGCGCATCGGCCCACGCCGCCGTCAGCTCCTCGATCGCGGGCACAAGGGTCTCCGGGACGTAGCGGCCACCGTACGGGCCGAAGCGCTCCTCGACCTCCGTGGCGTCGGCCACCGACCGAGCCGGGGCGCTCATGCGGTCGCCGGGCGTGCGGCCACTCGTGCGCCCTCGAAGAACGCCGCGAGCAGCTCAGGGTCCTTGCGCCCGGGGCTCACCTCGACGCCGCTCGCGACGTCGACAGCGAACGGGCGGACGATCGCGATCGCCCTGCCGACGCTCTCGGGCGTCAGGCCGCCCGCGAGTATCAACGGGACATCGGAGCGGCGATCGGCCGCCAGCTCCCAGTCGAAGCTCTCCCCGGTGCCGCCCGGCGAGTCGGGCCGGTGCGCGTCGAGCAGATGGAAGTCGGTCCGGTAGGCCTCGGCGGCGCGGACGTCCGCGCCGCTTCGCACGCGCAGCGCCTTGATCACCTTGCACCCCGTGCGCCGCGCCGCCTCGGCGCAGAACGCGGGCCCCTCGTCACCGTGGAGCTGGAGCAGCGTGAGCTGCTCCTGCTCCGCCGCTTGCGCGACCTCGTCGAGAGTCGAGTTGACGAACACCCCCGCCACCTCGCAGCGCCGCTTCATCGCAGCGCCGATCTCGGCGGCGACGCCGGGATCGCAGTATCGGGGGCTAGCCGAATGGTGGTTGAGGCCGATCGCCCAAGCGCCGAGGCGAACCGCCTCCTCGGCGTCCTCGTGGTTCGTGATCCCGCAGATCTTCACCCGGGTCATGACCACAAGGTTGGCAGACCGCGCGCACCGTTCGTGCAACGCGCGGACTCGGGCGCTGCGGTGCGGCGTGCGCTAGCCGCGCGCCTGGGCGGGGCGCTCGCCCAGCTCGACGGTGACGCCCTGCGACTCGCCGTCGCGCTCGACCTGGAGCGTCACCTCATCGCCCGCCTGCTTCGCGTTCACGGCCGCGATCACATCGTCCATCCCCGTCACGCGCTCGCCGTCGACGGCCGTGATCACGTCTCCGCCGGCGACGAGCTGCTGGCCGGCGACCGCGACCTCCTGGTCGCCGGCCTGAATCCCTGCCTGGTCCGCGGGTCCGTCGGCCACGACGCGCTGGACGAGCGCGCCCTCGTCGACGGACAGGTTCAGCGCATCGGCGATCTCGGGCGTCACGTCGGCTCCGCTGATGCCGAGGAATGCGTGCTCGACCTCGCCGGTGTCGAGGATCTGGTTCGCGACGTCGCGCGCCGTGTCGATCGGGACGGCAAACCCGACGCCGACCGAGCCGCCGCCTCCGGCGGTCGCGATCTGCGAGTTGATCCCGATCACTTCGCCGTTCTGGTCGAGCAGTGCACCGCCGGAGTTGCCGGGGTTGATGGCGGCGTCGGTCTGAATCACGTCGCTGATCGTGAAGCCGTTCGGCGCATCGATCTGGCGCTGGAGAGCGGAGACGATCCCTGTCGTCACCGTGCGCTCGAGTCCGAATGGGTTCCCGATCGCGACGACGGGGTCGCCGACCTGGAGCTCCGAAGAGCTTCCCAGGGTCAGCGGGTGGAGCTCGGCGTCGTCTGGATCGACCTGGAGCACGGCGACGTCGGTCGATGTGTCCTTGCCGACCAGCTCGGCGTCGACCGGATCTTCGTCCTCGCCGAGCGTCACCTCGATGTTCCGGGCGCCGTCGACCACGTGGGCGTTGGTGAGGATGTGACCCTCGTCGTCGATTACGAACCCGGAGCCGCTGGCTGTCCCGCCCTCGGGCCGGGGAAAGGGGTTTAGCGACGAGGGCTGCTGGGGAGCCGTGTCCGCCTGAACGAACGCGACCCCAGGAGCGACCTGGTCGTAGATCTCGCCGACGAGCGCGTCGCGATTATCGTCGCGATCCGCCGCCGGCCGCGTCAGGGGCGCGGCCGAGAGCTGTGACCCGCCGTCGTCGTCGCCGTCGATCCATCCGGCCGCGATCGCCACCCATCCGAGCAGTCCGACGACGAGCCCCCCGAGGAGCGCGGAGCCGAACGGAGCGCGAAAGAATCGCCTCAAGCCGTCGATCGGTTGCGTCATCGCGGCGAGTATCGGCCGGGGCGCTAAAGGGCGACTTCAACGGCGCTAAAGCGTGCCTAATTTTGCTCCGGCTTCGCCAAGCGGCTCGCGGCGCAGCACCGGGCTGTAGCTCTCGTCGGAGCCCCGGGACCCGCCTCGCCGGTAGCTCGGCCGAGGACATGCGAGAGCTCCCGGGGCCAGCTCCGGCCCTCGCACAAGTCGAGACGGCGCGAGAGCGGGCCGATTCGCGGGGTCTAGGCCTGCTTCCCCCACGGGGCGCAGGACAGGGAGGAGGCTCACGTGCGGCGACGCGAGAACGCCGACTCCAGACGGTTGAGGGCGGTCAGCACGCGCGGCGCTCGTCGTGCCGTGGTGACGATCAGCCGATCGCCTAGTCGCGGCTCAGGCGGTTGCGCGAGCACGGTGGGTGTGGTTGCGTTGCCGTTGGCCGCGAGCAGCTCCCAGTCGCCGGGCACGCCCTTTAGCTGGTGGATCCCGCGCGGGGCGAAGCCGAGGCCCGAGCCGGCGACGAGGTCGCTCACCGGCCGCGAGACGAGCGTCTCGCCGGGCGCGGCGGCCGCGCCGATCCGGGCAGCGATATGGACCGCCAGACCTGCCAGTTCGTTGCCGATCCGCACACACTCGCCGGTGTGGATGCCGACCCGCAGCTGGAGCTCCAGCGAGCGTACGAGCTCATGCAGCCGCTCGGCGCAGCGGATCGCGATCGCGGGGCCCGGCAGCGTGCACATCGAGCCGTCCCCGGCGGTGGAGACAATCCTTCCGTCGTGCTCCTCCACGCAGTCGAGCACGAGCCGGTCGCGGCGAACGCGAAGCTCGCGCCAGGCGTCGTCGCCGATGTCCGAGACGAGCGTTGTCGAGCCGACCACGTCCTCGAACATCACCGTCGCCAGCAGGCGGTCCGAAGGCGTCGTCGCCCGGCCGCTTACCAGTTCGGCATTGTGTTCCCAGACTGCGGCGAAGCTCTCGCCCCAGGACATCCCCGGCTGGCTTGGCCGCAGGACGCGCAACTCGCCTTTCGGAAACAGCTCCGCGGCATGGCGGCTAACGGCCTCAGGCAACCTATTGGTCGGCATGTGCATAACCCGGACAGGACACTGCACCTGAGCGGCGATCCGCGACACGTCGGTCCGCATCGCGGCCTCGACGTACGCCCGGGCGACGGGCCGGCTGGCGGCAGTCCGCTCGAGCAGGCCGGCCTGGCGGTAGTTACGAGGCGCGGCGATCGCCGGGTCCCACCCGTCCACGATGATCCCGCTCCCCCAGCGGTCGACGTTCTCCAACCACCACTCAGCGAAACGACGCGCCGCGCCCGGCTCCCAGCCGGTCAGGTCGGGGTCGTCGGCCAGCGGCCCCGACAGGTACGGACACAGCAGCACCAGACCGTTAACGCGGTCCGGATACGAGGCGGCGAACGCGACCGCGCCGGGCCCGGTCGCGCCGGCCCCGAAGATTTGTGCCCGCGGCAGCCCGGCGGCATCCATCACCACCGCGATGTCGCTGGCCTGCTCCTCGAGTGTCGGCCGGCGGTCGACCGGCTCCGACAAGCCGACACCGCGCATCTGCAAGCAAACCGTGCGCCACAGTCCGCTGAAGCGCTCCGTTTGCTGGGCCCATGCGGGATCCGTCCAAATCAGGTCGAGGTGGGCGCCGATGTCTAGGTATGCCACGAAGGGGACCGGGCCCGAACCCAGCACCTGATAGGCGACATCGCGCCCGTCGCACTTGGCGTAGCGAATCTCGGGCAGCTCGCCCACGGGTGAAGCGTAACTGCGTGATCCTCAGGAGTCGTGGCACGCGAGCCACTCACGGCTTCCGCGTTCGCGGGCGCCTTCTCGTCCTCGCACGAAGCGACAGTCGGTCGGTACGCCGAGCGCTGGTGCTACTTGGCGCGCGGCCGATGGTCTTCCCACACAAGGCTTACGAGCGCACGACTTCGTAGCCGTGCAGCGCACGTCTGGATAGCGCAGCGCGAGCCGGCCTTAGCGCCCCACGGGGATCGGCCCGAACAGGTCGATAACCGAATGTGTGGCTAAAGCGACCCGCTGATCCCAATCGTTATGGTCAGGTATTGACCGGAGTCGACTCGTCGTCCGGCGGTGCTGTCCGCCGCCAGGGGAAGGAGCGCCACCGTGGCCGAGATCACCGAGCGCGAGCAGCGCCAGATCGATCAAGCCAACTCGAGCGGCAAGACGCCGGTCGTCTTCATCCATGGGCTCTGGCTGCTGCCGAGCAGCTGGGACAACTGGGTCGGTCTGTTCGAGGAGAACGGCTACGCGGGTGTAACGCCCTCCTGGCCGGACGACCCGGAAACGGTCGCGGAAGCCCGCGCCAACCCCGACGTCTTCGCGAAGAAGACCCTGAAGCAGGTTGCCGACCACACCGCCAAGGTGATCGACCAGCTCGACAAGAAGCCCGCCGTGATGGGCCATTCGACGGGCGGCCTGCTCACCTACATGATCGCCGACCGGGGGCTCTCAGCCGCCTCGGTGGCCATCGACCCGGGGCCGTTCCGAGGCGTCCTGCCCCTGCCGCTCTCGGCATTGAAGTCGGCCAGCCCGGTGCTGCGGAATCCGCTCAACCGAGGCCGCGCGATCACCCTCACGTTCGACCAGTTCAAGTACGGATGGGCCAACGCGCTCGACGACAAGGAGGCGCGGCACCTATACGACACGTACCACGTGGCCACCCCCGGGGTGGCCCTGATGCAGATGGCGAACGCAAACCTCAACCCCTTCACCGAGGCCAAGGTCGATCCCAGGAATCCAGACCGTGGCCCGCTGCTGATCATCGAGGGCGAGAAGGACCACACCGTCCCGTGGGCGATCGCCAACGCCGCCTACAAGCGCCAGAAGCACAACGAGTCCGTCACCGAGATCACCAGGATCCCGAACCGCGGGCACTCGCTCACGATCGACAGCGGCTGGCGCGAGGTGGCACAGACGGCACTCGAGTTCGTGAAGCGATTCGTGTAAGCGGTCCCTAAATTCTCCCGACGACGAGCGGCGCCCTCTCCCGGGTGCCGCTTGACGCGAGGAAACAGGGGCGCGAGGATCACGGCGGATAGTCCCGCAGAGGAGGAATCACAGATGCGCCTTACAGATGCGAAGGTCGAGCCCGCCATCGCGGTCACCGATATGGATCGCGCCAAGCAGTTTTATGAGCGCAAGCTGGGTCTTTCAGGCGGCAGCGACGAGGAGGACGGAGGCCATACCTATCCGTGCGGTGATGGATCCCAGATTCACATTTTCCCGTCGCCGACCGCCGGGAAGTCGGATAACACCCTTGCGGGCTGGGCGGTCGACGATGTCGAGGCAACGGTCGCGGAGCTGTCGTCCAACGGCGTCGCGTTCGAGCAGTACGAAGAGCCGCTGAAGACCGACGCGAGAGGGATTGTCGAGCTGCCAGGCGGCCGCGGTGCCTGGTTCAAGGACCCCGACGGAAACCTCCACGGACTGTTCGAGCGCTAGATAGCGGGTCGATGCTCGCGGCCGATCCCGACCTCTACGCGGGATGCTCTCTCGTCGCCTCCTCGTCCTGGATCAGCTCTCGCACCGCGGCCTCGGGATCGCCGGCGCGCATCAGTGCCTCGCCGACAAGCACCGCGTCGACGCCGATCCGCTTGAGCTCGTCGAGCTCGTTGCCCGTCTCGTAGCCGCTCTCGGCGACGACGGTCTTGCCGGCGGGAACGTGCGGCATCAGCTCGAGCGTGATCGTGGTGTCGAGTGTGAGGGTGCGGAGGTTGCGGTTGTTGATCCCCAGGACCTCTGCCTCGAGCGCAAGCGCCCGCTCGAGGTCCTTCTCGTCGTGGACCTCGACCAGGCAGTCGAGATCAATGGCACGCGCCTCGTAGTAGAGCTCCTCGAGCGCGTGGTCCTCGAGCGCCGCCACGACGAGGAGCACCGCGTCCGCGCCGCTCGCCGCCGCCTCGTAGAGCTGATAGATGTCGACGGTGAAGTCCTTGCGCAAGACCGGGAGGCTGGATCCCTCCCGGGCGGCATCGAGGTCCTCCAGCGAGCCGCCGAACTGGTGCTCCTCCGTGAGGATCGAGAGCGCGGCGGCCCCGCCGCGCTCGTACGCGGCGACGACCTGGTCGAGATCCGCGCCGCCACGGATGTCGCCGGCGCTCGGGGAGCGGCGCTTGAACTCGGCGACCAGCGAGAGGCCGGGACGAACCAGGGCTTCGCTGAAGGGTCGATACCCGGTTCGGGTCCCCACGGCATCCCTCAGTTCCTGCAGCGGCACCTCGGCGCGGCGCCGCTCGACCGTCTCGCGGACCCCCGCCACGAGCTCATCGAGCCTGCTCATGGACGCCAGACCCTACGCGACGAGCTCACGCCGCGGTGCCCGCCAGGCGACCGGTCGTCTCGATCAGCGAGTCCAGCACCCTGGTCGCGGCGCCCGAGTCGATCGCATCGCGCGCTCGCTCGATCCCCGAGCCGAGGTCCGGCACGCCGCCGCCGACGAGGATCGCTGCCCCCGCGTTGAGCGCGATCACGTCGCGCGCCGGGCCTGCGCCCTCGGCGAGCGCCTCGCGGACGGTGCGGGCGTTCTCCTCCGGGGTGCCGCCGGCAATCGCGTCGAGCGGGCGCCGCTCGAACCCGTGCTCCTCCGGCCGCACGAACCACTCCTGGGTGCCGCCGTCGATCACCTCGATCACCCGCGTCTCGTCGGCGAGCGTGAGCTCGTCGACCCCGTCGGCGCCCGTGACCACCAGGGCGCGCTCGCAGCCGAGCCCGACGAGCGCCTCCGCGATCGTCTCCTGGTAGCCGCGATCGGAGACGCCGAGGAGTTGGCGACTGGCGCCGGCGGGGTTGGTGAGCGGTCCCAGGAAGTTGAAGATCGTCCGCACGGCGAGCTCCTTGCGCACCGGGACGACGTGCTTCATCGCCGCGTGATGGCGCGGGGCGAACATGAACCCGAAGCCGATCTCCTCGATGCAGCTCGCGACGTCGTCGGGGCCGAGCTCGATGTTGACGCCAAGCGCCTCGAGCACGTCCGCGGACCCGGACCTGCTCGTGCTGGAGCGGTTGCCGTGCTTGGCGACCGCGCAGCCCGACGCCGCGGCTACGAGCGCCGCTGCCGTCGAGATGTTGAACGTCGAAGGGCCGCCGCCGGTGCCGGCGGTGTCGACGAGATCGCCGCGGTCGGACTCGACGTGCGCGGCGAGGCGCCGCATCGTGCGCGCGAGCCCGACCAGCTCGGCGACGGTCTCGCCCTTCGCCCGCAGCGCGACCAGGAAGGCTCCGGTCTGGACGGGCTCGGCGCGGCCCTCCATGATCTCGTCGAGCACCGCCGAGGCGTGGTCGGCGGTCAGGTGGGTGCCGTCGCACACGGCGTCGATCGCGCGGGTGAGGATGTCGTTGGGCATCCGCCTACTGGAGGAAGTTCCGCAGCAGCTGCTTGCCGTCCGGGGTGAGCACCGACTCGGGATGGAACTGGACGCCCTCGGCGGGGAGCGATCGGTGTCGGACTCCCATCACGACGTCGTCGAAGCCGGCTGTCTGCTCGAGCTCGGCGGGCAGGTCCGGATCGGCGATCAGCGAGTGATACCGGCCGGCCTTGAACGGGCGCGGGAGCCCGTGGTAGATCCTTCGGCCGTCGTGCTCGATCTCGGCGTCCTTGCCGTGGATCGGGACCCCCCGGATCGTGCGCCCTCCGAACGCCTCGACCAGAGACTGATGACCCAGGCAGACGCCGAGCACCGGGATCTCGGCCTCAGCGAACGCCCGAGATGCCTCAATCGAGATCCCGGCGTCGCTTGGCGTGCACGGCCCCGGGGAGATCACGAGGCGATCGACCCGGCGATCGAGCAGCTCGTCCACGGCCGCCTTGTCGTTGCGCACGACCTCCGGGTCCGCGCCGAGCTCGCCGAGATACTGAACGAGGTTGTACGTGAACGAGTCGTAGTTGTCGATCACAAGAACCTTCACGGCCACTCCCGCTGTCGCGCCGCCAGCTCAACGGCGCTGAATATCGCCTTCGCTTTCTGAACCGACTCTCGGTACTCGTAGTCCGGCTTCGCGTCGGCGACGGTGCCTCCGCCCGCCTGGACGTGCACCGTCCCGTCCTTGACCACGACGGTGCGGATATGGATCGCCGTGTCCAGGTCGCCGTTGAAGCTCACGTAGCCGATCGCGCCCCCGTAGGAGCCTCGCTTGTGGGGCTCGAGCTCGTCGATGATCTGCATCGCGCGCACCTTCGGTGCGCCGGACAGCGTCCCCGCGGGAAGCGTCGCGCGCAACGCGTCCAACGCGGTGATCCCCTCGCGCAGGCGGCCGGACACCTGGCTCACGATGTGGAGCACGTGCGAGTAGGTCTCGACGGCCATCAACTCGTCGACGGTGACCGTTCCGTACTCGCACACCCGCCCGAGGTCGTTGCGGCCGAGGTCTACGAGCATGACGTGCTCGGCGCGTTCCTTTGGATCCTCGAGTAGCTGCTGTGCGCGGCGGCGGTCCTCCTCATCGGTGCCGCCGCGCGGATACGTGCCGGCGATCGGTCTAGTCTCGACGCGACGCCCGGTGACCTTGATCAGCGGCTCCGGGGAAGCCCCCGCGACCTCGAAGTCCCCGAAGTCGAGGAAGTACATGTAAGGGCTAGGGTTGACCACACGCAGGCCGCGGTAGATCGAGAACGTCTCGACCGGCGCAGGCGCCGAGAAGCGCTGCGACGGCACGACCTGGAACGCGTCTCCCGCGTGGACGTACTCGATGATCCGCGCGACCATGGACTCGAACTGCTCGCGGGTGACGTTGGACCTGAACTCGGCATCGGTCCCCTCGGTCGTCGGGGCGACGACCGGATCGGTCGTCCCCGCACGACCGGGCACGGGCTCCGAGATCCGCTGTCTGATCTCGCCGATCGTGTCCAGCGCGCCGGCGTACGCGAACCCGACGTCGCCGTCCTCCTCGACGAAGGCATGGGCGAGCACGGTCAGCTCGTGACGCTGGTGGTCGAAGGCGAGCAGCGAGTCGGTGACGATCAACGCCATGTCGGGAAGCCCGAGCGGGTCCGGGTTCGGCGGGTCGAGCGGCTCGACAGTCCGCACGAGGTCGTAGCCGAAGAACCCCACCGCGCCGCCGGCAAACGGGGGAATCCCCTCAACCTGCGCGACGCGGTAGCGACCCAGGTACTCGGAGACGGCGGCGTAGGGATCGGGTGCGTCGCGGCCCGCGGTCGGCTCGTCCCAGCGCCCAGACTCCGACGCGGCGATCAGCTCGCCCCCCTTCCACTCGGCGAGGACGCCGTCGACCCAACGCAGCACCGCGCGTGGCCGGAAGCCGAGGAACGAATAGCGGCCCATGTGACCCTGCTCCGCCGACTCGAGCAGGAACGCCGGCCCATGGCCGCGCAGCTTCAGGAACGCCGACACGGGCGTCTCGCGATCCTCGATGAAGCGACTCACGACCGGAATCACGTTCGCGTCTCGCGCCAGCTCCTCGGCGCGCTCGCGGGTTGGCTCGAGGCCGAGCCGATGTTCAGCGGCGACGGCCATTCAGCAACTCCAGCACCTGCGCCATCGAGACGCCTCGCGACATCAGCAGTACGTTGAGGTGGTACACGAGATCGGCGCCCTCCTCGGCGACTCGCTCCTCGGACTCCGACCGCGCGGCCTTCGCGACCTCTCCGGCCTCTTCCCGCACCTTCGAGCCGATCTTCGGAGGGTCCTCCAGCAACTCGACCGTGTAGGAGCCGGCCGGGCGCTCGTGCGCGCGCGAGACAAGCGTTCGCTCCAGCTCGGGCAGAGCCTCGTGGGAGGCCGGCACGGGCTCGCCTGGCGCGGGCGGCGCGTCGACCGTCGTCTCCGCTGTGCCCTCGAGGTCGCGGTAGAAGCACGAGCGCTGGCCCGTGTGGCACGCCGGCCCGGCCGGTTCCACAAGCGCGACGACCGCGTCGCCGTCACAGTCATAGCGGAGCTGGCGCACACGCTGGACATTGCCGGACGTCTCTCCCTTGTGCCACATGTCGCGGCGCGAGCGGCTGTAGAAGTGCACCTCGCCGGTCTGCCGGGTGCGCTCGAGAGCCTCCTCGTTCATGTGCGCGACCATCAGCACCTCGCCCGTGCGCCAGTCCTGGACCACGCACGTCACGAGCCCACGCTCGTCGAAGTTGATTCCCTCGACCATCGGTTGAGTGTACGAACAGGGCCCCGCGCGGCTCGACCGGAGGTCTAGCCGCGGGCCCGTTCGCCCGCCGGCGAGGGGAACAGCGGCTCGACCTGAGCCGCGGGCGCGTCAAGCAGGCGATAGGCGTAGCGCAGCCACCCGACCACCGAGGCGATCGCTACCGCGGCGCCTACCGCGGCGGCCACGCCAAGCGACGCGTCGACGACGGCGCCGAGGGCGATCGCCACGGCGCCGCCGCCGACGACGCCGTTGATGACCGCGATCGCGCTCGAGAACGCGAACAGCGGGATGCGGCCCTCGACCGAGAGGCCCATGTTCGCGAACACGCCCGTGGCGTCGTCGTGCCCCGAGAGCAGGAACAGGTTCGACCGCTCACCGGCGACCTCCTGGTAGTAGTGCCGGATCCGGTTGATCGCCATGCCGTAGCGAAAGTCCTCCGCCCCGCACTCGACGAGGCGAACGAACGTGACCGCGCCAAGGAGGTACAGGGTCGGCAGCACGGTGAGCGCGAACGTGTTGAACACGTCCCCGACGTCGGAAACCTGCCCGATGAAGCCAAGCGCGACGAGCGCGCTGGAGACCGAGAAGACGTAGATCGACGCGCGGGCCGCGCTCTCGCTCATCGTCTGGGATCGGGCGCCCTGGAGCGTGAAGTGCTCGGTGGCGAGCGCCGTCATTAGTTCCTCGCGATTGTCCGGCTCAGCCACGTTGCGAACGCTAGGCCGGGCGCCGGACGGCGGACATCATTCGATCCCGAGCCGGTCCAGCAGCGCCTCGTCGCGGCGCCAGTGGCGCCGGACCCGCACCTTGAGGTCCAGGTAAACGCGAGCGTCCAGCTCGCGCTCGAGCTCGCGCCGGGCCGCCGCGCCGACGTCGCGCACCATCTTGCCCCCGTGCCCGACGAGGATCCCCTTCTGCGACTCGGTCTCGGCCCACACCTCGGCGTGGATTGCGACCAGGCCATCCTCGCGCCGCTCCACATCGGTGACCATCACCTCGACCGCGTGCGGGATCTCCTCGCGGGTCCGGCGCAGCACCTGCTCGCGGATCAGCTCGGCGAGCCGGGTCTGGCGCGGGGTGTCGGTGCGCTCCTCGGGCGGGTAGAGCAGCGGCCCATCGGGCAGCAGCTCGACGAGCCGCTCGACCAGCGGGGCGATCCCGGTTCCGCGCCTGGCGCTGACAGGGAAGATCTCGTCGGCGACCTCGAGCTCCTCGACCTCGACGAGCGTCTTGGCGATCGCCGACTTGCGAGCGCGGTCGATCTTGTTGACTGCGCACACGACAGGGGTCCCGGCTCCCGCGCCGAGCAGGGCCCGGGCAATGAACCGGTCCCCCGGTCCCGCTCCCTGCTCGCCGTCGACCACGAACAGCACCGCGTCGGCGTCGGCGAGCTCCTGCTCGACGCGATGCTGCATCCGCTGCGTGAGGTCGTCGCGGGGTCGCTGCACCCCCGGCAGGTCGACGAGCACCATCTGCCACTCGCCGCCCGGGTCGGTGGCGATCCCGCGCACCGCCCGCCGCGTCGTCTGCGGCCGGTCGGAGACGATCGCGACCTTCGCGCCGACGATCGCGTTCGCGAGCGTCGACTTCCCGACGTTCGGCCGCCCGGCGAGCCCGACGAACCCGGCGCGCGTCGTCACGGGTCGAGGCGCCACGCGTAGGAGATCGAGCGCCAGCTCGGGCGCTCGCGCTCGTAGAAGCGCTGCGTGTCAGTCCTCGCCTCGGCGGTGTCGAGCTCGAGGTGCGTCGCGCCCCCCGCCTTCGCCCAGCGTCGAGCCTCCGCCAGCAACGCGGCGCCGATCCCCTGCGAGCGGCTCTCGGGGGCGACCGCCAGGTCCTCCACCCAGCAGCGGGGCCCGAAGCGCACCGAGTGGAAGTCGAGGTACGCGGTGCACACGCCGACCAGCCGGCCATCGCGCTCCGCGACCCAGACCGCGCTGTCGGTCGCCTGGATCGCCTCCGCGAGCGCGCGGGCCGCCCGCTCTTCCTCCCAGCTCTCGGGGCGCGAGCCGGGGGGCTCGAACAGCGACTCATACAGCGGCAGCACGCGGTCGATCTCGTCCTCGCGAGCGAGGCGGAGCGCGACCCCGCTCATCCGAGCGAGCGCATGACGCGTTGCTGAAGCTCCAGCATCTCCCCCGCGTCAGTGTCGTGGTCGTGGCCGCAGAGGTGCAGAACTCCGTGGACCGCGGCCTCTCGAACGTCCGTGGCGTGCGCCGGGCAGATCACGACGTCGCCGAGCTCGCGCGGGCCCGCGATCTCGCCCGGCCCGTCGACCGGGAACGCCAGCACGTCGGTCGGCGCGTCGCGCCGGCGGTGCTCCCGATTCAGCTCCCGGATCCGCTGCTCGTCGACCAGTTCGACCGACAGATGCCCCTCGCGGATTCCCGCCTCGGCGAGCGTCGCGTCAACCGCATCCCGAAGCTCCGCCGGCACGTCGCCGAGCTCGGCGGTCAACCGCCGGGAGCGCCGTCGCGCGATTCCTCGCCCTCCGCGTCCGAGTACTCGCCGTACGCGGCGACGATCCGCTGCACGAGCTTGTGGCGCACGACGTCCTCGCCGCCGAAGCGGACGAACGAGATGTCGGGGACGTCGGCGAGGATCTCTCCGATCACCACCAGGCCCGAGCGCTGGTCGCGCGGCAGATCGATCTGGGTGATGTCGCCGGTCACCACCATCCGGGAGCCAAAGCCCAGGCGGGTGAGGAACATCTTCATCTGCTCGGGGCTCGTGTTCTGGGCCTCGTCGAGGATCACGAAGGAGTCATTGAGCGTCCTACCCCGCATGAAAGCGAGCGGCGCGACCTCGATCACCCCGCTCTCGAAGTAGGTGTTGACCCGATCGGGGTCGAGCATGTCGTAAAGCGCGTCGAACAGCGGCCGCAGGTAGGGGTCGACCTTCGCCTGGATGTCACCGGGGAGGAACCCCAGCCGCTCGCCGGCCTCGACCGCGGGGCGGGTGAGGATGACGCGATTGACGTCGCGCGCATCGAGCGCGGCGACCGCCATCGCAACCGCGAGGAACGTCTTGCCGGTCCCGGCGGGACCGATTCCGAACGTGATCGTGTGGCCGCGGATCGAGTCGACGTAGCGCTTCTGGTTAACGGTCCGCGGGGCGACCTTTGTGTTGCGGTGGCGCCAGATCACGTCCTCGAGGATCTCTGCGGGGCTCTCGCTCGCATCGAGCGCGCCGGTGACCGCCTCGATCGTCCCGGGCGCGATCTCGTGCCCGCCCTCGATCAGCTCGACCAGCTCGCCGACGACCGACTCGGCTGAGCGGACTTCGCCCGGCTCGCCGGCGAGGGTGAGCACGTTTCCTCGCAGGTAGAGCTCGCAGTCGAGGTGACCCTCGAGCGCCCGCAGCACCGCGTCCTCGGAGCCCGCGAGCTCGGCGGCGACGGTGTTGTCGAGCGTGAGCTGCTTACGCGCCAAGCCGCTCCCGGACTGCCGCGCTCACCCGCTTGCCGTCGGCTCGACCGTCGACCCGCGGCATCACCACGCCCATCACCTTGCCCATGTCTCCGGGGCCCTCCGCGCCCGCTTCCTCGATGGCGGCCGCCACCAGTTCACCGAGCTCGTCGTTCGGGAGCTCGGCAGGAAGGTAGCCAGCGATCAGTTCGGCCTCCGCCTCTTCCGTCGCGGCGCGATCGGTGCTGCCGCTGTCGCGGTACGCCGCCGCGGCCTCGAGCCGCCGTTTGCGTTCGCGGCGCAGCGCGCCGACCTCGTCGTCCTTCCCGGACTTGGCCTCCTGCTGGAGGGCGTTGGCGACCATGCGCAGCGCGCCGACCTTGTCGCGCTCTCCGGCCTTCATCGCCTCGCGCGTGTCGGCCTGAACCTGCTCGAGAATGCTCACCACTGGAAGGGTAGCCGCGCCCCGAGAGGGTGTCTAAGCCCGCCTAAGGTGTGGTTCATATTCGGTTGCGATGATCTCGTCATGGCCCATACTGGCCCCCACACGTGCCCGAGCTGCGGAGAGCGCGTATCGGCGTTCGCCGCGGGCTGCGCGCTGTGCGGAGCCGAGCTGGATCCCCGCCGCGGCCAGGGCCCGCCAACGGTGGCCGACCGCACGCGGAGGCTCTTCGGGTCGCTGTCGAGGCGCGGCGGCCAGCGCAAGCGCCCGGGGGACGGGCGCACGACCTGAGCCGACGGCGGCTGGGCTATCGTCCGGGCGGCCATGCCGGACTGGCAGGTTCTCGTCATTCCCGCGCTTGCAGCGTTCGCCCTGTACGCCGGAGGGGTCCTCGCGCTCGTTGCGATGGGGCGGCGATCCGACGCCGTCGCCATGGCGCGCTTCGTGCCCGACTGCGTCGTCCTGTTTCGACGCTTGCTCGGAGATCCGCGGATATCGAGGTGGCGAAAGTTCCTCCTCGCGCTGGTTCTCGTCTACTTCGTCACTCCGATCGATCTCGTCCCCGACTTCATCCCGGTCGCGGGGGCGCTAGACGACGCGATCGTCGTCGCGGTGGCGCTGCGCACCGTGTTGCGGGGCGCGGGGCCTGACCTCATGCGCGAGCATTGGCCGGGCCCGCGGCGTTCGCTCAACGCAGTCGTGCGGCTCGCTTGATCGGGCACCGAGCTACTGGGAGACCGCCGCGTCCTTCGCTATTACCGCGAGGTCGTCCGACTGGCGTCAGAGCGAGACGCGCTCGATCTCACCCAGCGGCATCTGGAGAAACCGCGTTCCGAGCTCGCGGAACGACTCGACGTCACCCGTGCACACGAAGCGGTAGTTCCCCTCGCCGTCGCTGGCGGACTCGAGCCCGCGCGACTCGAGCGTCCGCTGGACCGTCGCGGCGACGGCATGGCCCGCGGTCACCAGCCGGACGTCGCGGCCGAGGATGCGCTGAAGCATCGGGCCGACCAACGGGTAGTGGGTGCAGCCGAGGATCAGCGTGTCGACTTCGGCACGCTTGATCGGGGCGCAGTACGAGCGCACCTTGGCGACCACGCTCTGCTCGAACGGGAACCCGTTCTGGATGATCGGCGCGAGGTCGGGCGCTGCGACCTCGGTCACGTCGAGCGATCGGCCGTGGCGCTCGAGCGCGCGACGGTACGCCCCACCCTCGACGGTGGCGGGTGTGGCGAGTACTCCGACCCGGCCCGAGTCCGTGATCGCGGCGGCGATCTCGGCCTCGGGCTCGATCACCGTCACGACCTCGGTGTCGCGCCGCGCGGCGATCTCGCGTGCCGCGTCGGCGCCGGCGGAGGTCGCGGCGTTGCAGGCGATCACGATCAGCTTCGCTCCGCGCTCGAGCAGGAAGTCGGTGTCCTCGGCCGCGTACTCGCGCAGTGTCGCCAGTGGCTTCGTGCCGTATGGGAAGCGGGCGTTGTCGCCGAGGTAGACGAAGTCCTCCTGCGGCAGCGAGACGAGGCACTCGTGGAGCACCGTGAGGCCGCCGACCCCGGAATCGAAGACGGCCACCGGCAGCGACGCGCGATCCACCGACATGCCACCGATTCTCCCGTCTATGGTGCCGCGACGTGTTCGAGGCGTGGCAAACCGAGCTGCATGGCCACCGGGTGATCTACCGGATCGCCGGGAGCGGCCCGGCGGTCGTGCTGATACACGGGATGGTCAACTCCTCGCGCCACTGGGAGGCGGTCGCCCTGAGGCTCGCTGAGGAGAACACCGTGATCGCGCCGGACCTGCTCGGACACGGCGATTCCGCGGCCGTGCGCGGCGATTACTCGCTCGGGGCGCACGCGGCGAGCATCCGCGACCTGCTCGCGACGATCGGGGTCGACCGGGCGACGCTCGTCGGCCACTCGCTGGGCGGCGGAGTGGCGATGCAGTTCTTCTACCAGTTCCCGCAGCGCACCGAGCGCCTCGTGCTCGTGTCGAGCGGGGGGCTCGGCCGCGAGGTGGGCCCGCTGCTGCGCGGCGCGGCGCTCCCCGGTGCGTCGGCGATCGTGTGGCTCGCCGCCCATCCCCGGCTGATGACGGCGCTCGACACGGCAGGCCAGAGGCTTCGCGACCGGGGCTCCGCGAAGGGCGCCCTCGTCCAGGCGGTCGCCCGGGCCCTGCGGCCCCTCGAGGAGCCGGGGGCCCGGAAGGCGTTCCTGCAGACCCTGCGCTCGGTGATCGACTTTCACGGCCAGCGCGTCAGCGCGGTCGACCGCCTCTACCTGCTCGCCCGGATGCCCACGCTGATCGTGTGGGGAGAGCGCGACAACACGATCCCGCTCGCGCACGGTCGCGCCGCGCACGACGCGATCCCCGGCAGCCGCTTCGAGACCCTGCCGCGCGCCGCGCACTTCCCTCACCTCGAGGACCCGGAGGGACTCGCCGACGTATTGAAGGACTTCCTTCGCACGACCGAGCCGGAGCTGATCGCCGACTCCGATTGGGGCGACGTCGTCTCGCAGCGCTCGCCGCGGAGCCGAAGGCTCCGAAGCGCCGCGGCCTAGCGCGACCCCGCGAGCAGCAGCGCGCGCCACTCGCCATCGGCGCGGCGATCGCGCTCCGCGAGGCCGTGCTCGCCGAACGCCGCGAGGACACCGCCGACCTCGCCCGCGAGCAGCCCGGAGCAGATCAGCGCGTCGGGGGACTCGGCGGCTTGATCGGCGAGCCGACGAGCGACCTCAAGCAGCACGGGAGCGGTGAGGTTGGCGGCGACCGTCGGCGCGCTGGGCGCCACCCGCTCGCGGAGGTTGATCCGCGCGAGATCGAGCTCCACGCCGTTCGCGGCGGCGTTGGTCCGCGCGGCGTCGAGCGACGCGGGCTCGTGGTCGCACGCGGACACCGGGGAGAAGCCGAGCTTCGCCGCCGCGATCGCAAGCACGCCCGACCCCGTTCCCCAATCGGCGAACGCGCCGCGCGCGCCCGCGGCCTCCGCGTGCTCGAGAAGCAGCTCGAGGCACATCCGGGTCGTCGCGTGCGCCCCGGTGCCGAACGCGCGCGCGGGGTCGATCACGATCTCGATCGCGCCGTCGGGCTCGCCCTCGTCGGCGTCGACCCACGACGGTCGCATTCTCAGCCGCCCGCCAACGACGACCGGCCGGTGGAACTCCTGCCACCGATCGGCCCAGTCGTCCGGCACCTCGGTCGAGGTGATCTCGACGAGGCCGTCGCCGGCCGCCGCCTCGAGATCGGGAAGCTCGGGCACCTCGCCGGGGGGCCCGTAGATCGCGTACTCGACGTAGCTCTCGCCCCTATCCTCCTCGACCCCGCCCGGGGCGAGCTCGATCAGCTCGGCGAGCACCCGCTCGGAGTGCTCGGGCCGGGTCCGAACCGCGAGCCGGATCAAGCCTTGAATGCCCTGCGCACGCGGGAGAACAGACCGTCCCGCCCGTCCGGGCTCAAGTTCTCTTCGCCCAGCGTCTCGTCGAGCCGCTCAGCGAGCTCGCGCTGCTCCTCGCTCAGCTTCGCGGGCACGATCACGTTCACGAACACGTGCTGGTCGCCGCGCCGCGAGCCGCGCAGGTCCGGGAGCCCTTGCGCGCGCAGCACGACCCGGTCGCCGGGCTGCGTCCCGGGCTTGATCTCGATCTCCTGATCGCCGTCGAGGGTGGGAACCACGGATGTGCCGCCGAGCATCGCCTCGGTCGCCGGGATCTCGACCACGCTGACGAGGTCGGAGCCCTCGCGCCGGAATCGGTCGTCCTCCTCCACGTGCACGAGCACGTAGAGATCACCGGCGTGCGCTCCCGATTCACCCGCGTGGCCGGCGCCCGTGATGCGGATCCTCTGCCCGGACTCGATCCCGGGCGGGATCTCGACCTCCCACGTGCGGGTGCCGGCGACCCTGCCCCGCCCGCCGCACTCCGTGCACGGATTCTCCGGCACCTTGCCCGAGCCGCCGCACCGCTCGCACGTTCCCGACCGCACGAGCTGGCCGAAGGCGGTCTGGCTGACCCGCCTGATCTCACCGCTGCCGCCGCACTCCTCGCACGTGTGGATCGGCGTGCCGGGCTCCGCTCCGTTGCCGCGACACCGTTCGCACGCCATCACCGCGTCGAACGAGAGCTCCCGGTTCGCCCCGGTGAGGACCTCGGCGAGCGAGATCTCGACCTCCGCCGCGACATCGCCGCCGGGAGCGGGGCCGCGCCGGGTGAACCCGAACATCTCGCCGAACAGCGGGTCGCCGCGCCCGAAGAACGATTCGAGGATGTCCTCGAGGTTGCCGAAGCCGGCGGTCCGCGGGCTCCAGCCGCCGGTGCGCAGTCCCTCCTCGCCGTACGCGTCGTACACCCGCCGGCGCTCCGGATCCGAGAGGACCTCGTACGCCTCGGCGGCACGCTTGAACTTCTCCTCCGCCTCGGGGTCGTGCCGGTTCACGTCGGGATGGAGCTCGCGGGCCACCCGGCGGAACGCCTTCTTGATCTCCGGCGCGCTCGCGCCCCGTTCGACGCCGAGGCGCTGGTAGTAGTCCTCGGCCATCGGATCTAGCGCTCGTAGACGGTCTCGAAGAAGCGCGACAGCTCCCCGGCGGCCTCCCGCACCGAGGCGATCGCCGTTGCGTAGTCCATCCGCGTCGGGCCCAGCACGCCCACCGTGCCGAGGTTGCGGTAGCCGAGCCCGTAGTTCGCGCCCACCACGCTCATCGAGCGCAGCTCTGGCTCGGGGTTCTCGCCCCCGATCCACAGGAAGACCGAGCGCTCGTCGAGGGCCGAGCGCAGCATCTGGAGCAGGCTCGCGCGTCGCTCCAGCGCCTGCATCAAGGCGTCGACCTCGGGAATCTCTCCGACGCGCTGCTCGGACAGGAGCCGCGATGCGCCATCTACGTACAGCGAGTCCTCCATCCCGTGCTCCAGCGCCGTGAACGCGCCTCCGATCGCCGCCAGGAACTCGCGCTCGGACTCACCCAGCTCGGGGTCCTCGAGCCGTCCCGCGATCATTCGCGCACCGAGACCCATGCCCTCGAGGCGCTCGTTGAGGTAGCTGGCGGCCCACTCGACGAGGCCGGGGTCGACGGAGTCGGCGAAGGTGAACACCCGCTTGTTGACCATCCCGTTCGAGGCGATCACGACGACCATCACGACGGCGGGCTGCAGGAGCAGGACCTCGACGCGGTGGATGTGCGCGCTGCTCGCGGGCGGCGCGGTGACGAGCGCGAGCAGATCGGTGACCCGGGAAAGCGCCGAGGTGGTCTCGCGCATCGCCTCGTCGATCTCGTGCCGCATCCGCTCGAGCTCGAGGGACGCCCCCCGCGGCGCGGGGAGCGGGCGCTCGGACGCGAGCAGCGAGTCCGCGAACAGCCGATAGCCGCTGTCGGTCGGGACGCGGCCCGCCGAGGTGTGCGGGTGCGTGAGGTAGCCGGCGCCCTCGAGCGCGGCGAGCTCCGCGCGCACCGTCGACGCGCTCCACTCGATCTCCGGCCGTGCGGCGATCGCGCGCGATCCGATTGGCCGTCCGGACCCCAGGTAGGAGTCCACGACCAGCTCGAGCACGCGCTGCTGGCGCTCGCTGATTCCGTCCGGATTGCGCTCGGCCGCCATCGAGTTCGATTTTAGGACCGTCCCGGTCCTTTCCCGGGACGTCTCAGCCGAGCTCCAGCACGGCCTCGGCGTTGCGAATGATCCGATTGTCGCCCTGTGCGGCAACCGTCTCGGTGACAGCGCGGCCGTCGTCGGCCTCCTTGACCGTGGCCGTGACGAGGATCTCCTGCTCCGGCGCCCCCATACCGCGGAACTGCACCGAGAGCCGCTTGAGCGCGCGCGGGTCCCCTCCCGCGGCGTCGGTGTGGGCGCGCGCGACCTGGGCCATCGTGTAGAGGCCGTGGAGGATGTTGCCCGGGAGCCCGACCGCCTTCGCGAACTCCGGGTCGATGTGGATCGGGTTGAAGTCGCCCGACGCGCCCGCATAGCGGTGCGGCAGGTACTTGTCGGGCGTCACCCGAAGCTCGGGGAGCGCTTCGCCGGATTTCACCTGCAAACCGCCCGCAACTGCAACGAGTCGACCGTGTTACGCATGAGGAGGGTGGGATTCTAATCCCCTGGCACGGGGCGCCCTTCAGAGCGGACCGATGAGGCGAATGTCTGCGCGCTCAACGCAGCCCAGCACGCGCCGGCCGGCGCGCCTGGCCGGCCTGGCCCTCGTGTGCGTGCTCGCGGTCGGCATCGGCGCCCCGACTGCGCGCGCCGCGACGCCGCTCGATGGAAACGGGATGTGGATCTGGCAGATGAGCGCGTCGGGAGGCACGGCGAATGCGGTCGCGAAGAAAGCGACCAAGCGCAACATCGACGTGGTGATGATCAAGAGCTCCGACGCCGCGGACCCGTGGGCGCAATTCACGCCCGAGCTCGTCGACGTCCTGCACGACGCCGGTCTCAAGGTGTGCGCGTGGCAGTTCGTTTACGGAGACTCTCCGCGCCCCGAGGCCCGGGTCGGCGCCCAGGCGGTCGACGAGGGCGCCGACTGCCTGCTGATCGACGCCGAGGGCCACTACGAAGGTCAGTACAAGGCGGCGGACCGCTACATCGACGAGCTCCGAGACCGGATCGGCAAGGACTACCCGCTCGCCCTGGCGAGCTTCCCGTACGTCGACTTCCACCCGTCGTTCCCCTACTCCGTCTTCCTCGGCCCGGGCGCGGCGCAGTACAACGTCCCGCAGATGTACTGGAAGACGATCGGCACCTCGGTCCGCAACATCTACGAGCACACATACGAGGTGAACGCGCCGTTCGAGCGCCCGATCTTCCCGCTCGGGCAGACGTACCTCAACGTGAGCCGCAAGTCGGTGATCAGGTTCCGCAAGTACGCGCGCCGCTACGACGCCGCCGGGGTCAGCTGGTGGTCGTGGCAGGAGACGAAGGGCAAGGAGTGGCGCTGGGTCGGCAAGCCGCTCGGCGACGGCGCCGGGAAGTCACGCGCCGGCGGTCGCCCCGTCCGGGTACGCCACCCTCGGATCCGGCGACGCCGGCGACCTCGTCGTGTGGGCGCAGCAGCATCTCGCCGCCCACGGCGAGCCTGTCGCGATCGACGGAACCTACGGGGCCGAGACCGTCGACGCGGTGCGGCGTTTCCAGGCCGCCGGGGGCCTCGCGCCAAGCGGTGAGCTCGACGACGCGACGTGGCGGGCGTTGCTCGCGCGCCGTCCGGTGGTGGTGGACTGGTCCCGGATCGGCTCGCCGGCCGCCGCGCGCATCGCCGGGACCACGGACGTGCCCGACTCCGCCGCGCTCGAGGCGCTGCGCTTCGAGGTCCCGCTGACGCCCGGACGGCCGTAGCTCTATGTAGTTACTCTGCGCGCTCGTGAGAGCGCTCGCCTCGTTCGTCACCGGACGCCGCACCAAGTGGCTGGTCCTGGTCCTGTGGGTGATCGTGTTCGTCGGGTTGTTCCCGGTCGGCGCGAAGCTCGCGGACGAGACCACCGACGACACGGCCTCCTACCTGCCCCAGAGCGCGGAGTCCACCGAGGTCGTCGAGATCCTCGACGACGAGTTCTCCAGCGGCGAGACCACCCAAGGCCTGATCGTCTACGAGAATCCCGACGGGCTCAACTCGGCCGACAAGCGGAAGATCGCCGCCGACGCCCAGGAGATCCAGCGGGCGAAGGACGAGATCCCGCTGACGCGGCCGCCCACCGTTCCCTTCACGCCCGGTGCCCCCTCGGATCTCGTCTCTGCCAACGGCGCCGTCGCCTACACCGTGCTCACCGTGCCGACCAACTTCGACGAGTCAGCCGACTGGGGCAAGGCGGTTCGCGACATCACCGGCGAGGAGGCGGACGGGATGCGGATCCTGCTCACCGGGGATCTCGGCTTCGCCGCCGACGCCGAGGAGGTGTTCGGCGATCTCGACACCAAGTTGCTTGGCGCGACCGTCCTGCTCGTCCTGATCCTGCTCGGGTTGATCTATCGCGCGGTGCTGGTCGCGCTGACCCCGCTGATCGTCGTCTTCTTCTCCTACACGGTGGCGACGGCCTTCGTCTATCTGTACGCCAAGTCCGGCGCCTCGGTCTCATCGAACGGGACAACGATCCTCGTGGTGCTCATGTTCGGGGTGGGCACCGACTACAGCCTCTTACTCGTCTCCCGCTATCGGGAGGAGCTGCGCCGTACCGAGGACAAGCACGACGCGATGCATCGCGCGTTGAGCCGGACCGGGACGACGATCCTCGCCAGCGGTCTCACCGTGGCATTGGCGATGCTCGTGCTCGTCCTTGCCGACACCGGCCTGACGAACTCGCTGGGCCCCGTGGCCGCGATCGGAGTCGCGTGTGCGTTCGTCGCCGGCCTCACCCTGCTCCCCGCGCTGCTGACGATCTTCGGGCGAACGGGGTTCTGGCCGCGCCGCACGCTGGTCGAATACGACCCGGACCACCCGTCGATCGCCCGACAGGGCGTGTGGCGGCGGATCGGGGACAGGGTCCTGGAGCGCCCGGCCCTCGCCCTTGCCGTGACCGTGGCGGTGTTCGGCGCAGGTGCGCTTGGCCTGCTCGCGTACAAGGTCGACTACAGCACCACGAACTTCTTCAAGAAGTCGGTGGACAGCGTCGAGGGCTTCGACGTGCTGGGTCGATCGTTCCCGGCCGGGACTCTGGCGCCGACCACCGTGCTGGTCGAGCGCTCCGATGGACCCGTGACTCGCCAGGACGTCGCCGAGGCGGTGCAGAGGGTGGACGCCGTCGACGGTGTGGCCAGGGCGACGCCCACCGGGCTGAGATCGGAGAACGGCCAGATCGCGTCGATCGACGTGATCCTCGAGGGTGATCCGTACGTGCAATCGACCTTCGACGTCGTGCCGCGGATCCGCGACGCCGTCGCCGAGCTCGGCCCCGGGGTGACCGGTCTGGTCGGCGGCGGGAGCGCGATCCAGTACGACTACGACAAGGCGATCAACAGCGACCTGCGGCTGATCGTGCCGATCGCCCTCGCGGTGATCGCGGTCATCCTCGCGCTGCTCCTGTGGTCGTTGCTCGCTCCGCTCGTCCTGATCGCCAGCGTGATCCTGTCGTTCCTGTGCACGCTGGGGCTCTCGATGCTGTTCATCCGCTACGTGGTCGGGGACCCTGGGGTCGACGCCTCGCTTCCGACCTTCGCGTTCATCTTCCTGGTCGCGCTCGGGATCGACTACACGATCTTCCTGATGGCCCGCGTGCGCGAGGAGGCGCGCCGCCACGGCACCCGCGAGGGCATGCTGCGCGCGCTCGCAGCCACGGGGCCCGTGATCACGAGCGCGGGGATCATCCTCGCCGGCACGTTCTCGGTCCTGATGACGCTGCCCGTCACATACACGTTCGACCTCGGGTTCATGGTCGCGCTCGGGATCCTGCTCGACACGTTCATCGTCCGCACGATCATGGTCCCCGCCGCGGTGGAGCTGATCGGCGACCGGATCTGGTGGCCGTCTACGGCCGACCGCGGCGGCGCGCTGAGGGAAAGGACGGAGGCCGAGCCGCGCCCGGCGCCCGCCGGCAGCTCCCCCCCGCCTCCCTAGTCGACGTCCGGCACCGACCCGCTACCCGCCGCGGACGATGTTCGTCCACGTGCCCTTCACGGTTCGCTCGCCATCCTGGTTGACGGACTCCGACTCGAACACGTAGAACGTCATCCCGGTCTTCTCGCGCAGGTCGGCCAGCCGCGCGGTCGTGGTCACGAGGTCGCCCGCACACACGGGCTCACCCCACTCGAACACCTGGCTGCCGTGGACCATCGCCGCGAGGTTGATCCCAAGCTCGGGATCGACCACCGCGGGGCCCATCGCCGGCGCCGAGTACACCACGCAGAACATCGGCGGAGCGACGACCCCACGAAAACCCGCCAAGCGCGCCGCCTCGGGATCGTGGTGGATCGGGTTCGTCTCGCCGACGGCGTTCGCGTACTCGCGGATCTTCTCGCGCCCGACCTCGTACTCGACGGCGGGCCATTGCTTGCCGATCAGGTCCTCGCTCACGGCCACGGCGGCGAGATTCTAGTGCGGTATTGCGGGGAAGCGCGATCCCCACGGCGACGTAGGAGGGGGCCGTTGGGCCCCAGGGGTGCTCAATCCCGGCGTCGCTCGCCCTCGGAGGCCGCCGACAGTGCGGCCTCGTAGCTCGGGAGGACCTGGATGCGGAGGAGCCTGCCGTTCCGGATCTCGAACATGTATCCGAGTCGCATCCCGACCTCGACCCCGCTTCCTTGGCCGCGCGCGGACTGCCGGGCGTCGACGGCGACGTGGCGCTCTCCCACTGGCTGCACGTCAAGGGCCTCAACGGTGAAGTCGTCCCACGCCTCGGCCCATCCCCCGAACCCCTCAAGGTAGCCCTCGCGACCGTGGTAGGTCCCCGCGTTGCCCAGGCCGGGGGCGATGTGGAACTCGATCTCGGGGTCGAGCGTCGCCACGACCGACTCGAGGTCGCCACGGTTCGAGGCCTCGATTCCCTCGCGAACGAGGGCGACGTTCCGGGCCTGGCGCTCACCCATCGCCGGCTGCGAATCCCTCGCGTTCCCGGGCGGCCACGATCGCCGCTTCGAAGCTCGGATGGAGGCCGAGGTGGACGCAGCGCCTGTCGCGGATCTCGGCCACCCAGGCGCGCTGCATCAGCGCCACCCTGTCCGCCTCGCTGGTCCCCGTCATCGCTCATCCAGCTCCAGGACCGACAGGAACGCCTCCTGGGGCACCTCGACGCGGCCGACCTGCTTCATCCGCCGCTTCCCCGCCTTCTGCTTCTC
The DNA here is from genome assembly GCA_963756745.1 of uncultured Thermoleophilia bacterium. Classification (GTDB taxonomy): domain Bacteria; phylum Actinomycetota; class Thermoleophilia; order Solirubrobacterales; family 70-9; genus DASPWW01. Next base: position 702,443 of record CAVWOU010000010.1, on the reverse strand, counting down.
GAGCAGCTTGCGCTTCCGGGTCACGTCGCCGCCGTACAGCTTCGCGGTCACGTCCTTGCGCAGCGCCTTGACCGTCTCGCGCGCCAGAACCCGCGAGCCGATCGCAGCCTGGACCGGGACGTCGAAGAGCTGTCGCGGGATCGTCTTCTGGAGCCGCTCGACGAGTCCCTTGCCGGCCGCGTACGCCTTGTCGCGGTGGACGACTATCGACAGCGCGTCGACGCGGTCGCCGGCGAGGAGCACGTCGAGCTTGACGAGGTCGGAGGCGCGCATCCCAATCGGCTCGTAGTCGAGCGACGCGTATCCGCGTGTTTGCGACTTGAGCTGGTCGTAGAAGTCGAGCACGATCTCGGCCAGCGGGAGCTCGTAGGAGAGCTGGACGCGCTGGGGCGACAGGTAGTGCATGTCGACGTGCGTGCCGCGTCGCCCCTGGCACAGCTCCATCACGGCGCCGACGTACTCGGTCGGAGTGACGATCGTCGCCCTGATGTACGGCTCGAGGATCTCTTCGATCTCTCCCGGGTCGGGCATCTCGGCCGGGCTGTGGACCTCGACCGTCTCGCCGCCCCGCACCCGCACCTCGTAGCGGACGTTCGGGGTCGTCGCGAGCAGCTCGAGGTCGTACTCGCGCTCGAGCCGCTCACGCACGATGTCCATGTGCAGCAGGCCGAGGAACCCGCACCGGAAGCCGAACCCGAGCGCCTCCGAGCTCTCCGGCTCGTAAGAGAGCGCGGCGTCGTTCAGCGCCAGCCGCTCGAGCGCGTCGCGAAGGTCCTCGTACTGGTCGGTGTCGATCGGGAACAGGCCGCAGAACACGACCGGCCTCACCTCGCGGTACCCGGGCAGCGGTTCGGACGCGGGCCGCGCCCGGGGGGTCAAGGTGTCGCCGACCCGCAGACGCGCGACGTCCTTGATCCCCGTGATCACGTACCCGACCTCGCCCGCCGCCATCGACTCGGCGGGGCGCATCTCGGGCGTCAGATGGCCGATCTCGTCGATCTCGGCCTCGGTCCCAGCCTGCATCGCGCCGATCGGCTCGCGGCTCGCGAACTCGCCGTCGACCACCCGCACGTACGCGACTACCCCTCGGTACTGGTCGAACTCGGAGTCGAAGATCAGAGCCCGGCCGGGGGCGACGGGCTCCCCGTCGGGCGGGGGGACGCGATCGACGATCGCGTCGAGCACCTCGCCGACGCCGTCGCCGGTCTTGGCGGAGATCCGAATCACGTCGTCCGGATCGCCGCCGATCAGGTCGACGATCTGGGCGGCGACCTCGTCCGGCTCCGCGCTCGGCAGGTCAACCTTGTTGACCACGGGGATCAGCTCGAGCCCGGCCTCGATCGCCGCGTAGGTGTTGGCGACGGTCTGCGCCTCCACCCCCTGCGCCGCGTCGACCACGAGCAGCGCGCCCTGGCACGCGGCGAGGCTGCGGGAGACCTCGTACGAGAAGTCAACGTGGCCCGGCGTGTCGATCAGGTGCAGACGGTACGGCTGGCCGTCCGCCGCCGTGTAGACGACGCGCACCGCCTGGGCCTTGATCGTGATCCCGCGCTCGCGCTCGAGCTCCATCGAGTCGAGCACCTGAGCGCGCATCTTCGCCGGATCGACCGCGCCCGTGAGCTCGAGGATGCGATCGGCGAGCGTCGACTTGCCGTGATCGATGTGGGCGATGATCGAGAAGTTCCGGATGTCCTTCATCGTTGGACCAGGCTAGCCGCGGCGGGTCACCAGGCGGCGGATCTGCTCGAGCTCGGGCACCCGCAGCGCCGCGAGCACCCCGACGTACACGACGAATCCGGCGCCCAGCGCCGCTGCCATCTCGAAGATCTGCGCGCCGAGGGCGCGCCCGAGGGCGTCGTCGAGCACCGCCCACACGAGGTAGGCGACTCCCGCGAGCGCTGCGGAGGCGACGCCGATTCGCAGCGAGCTCGACAGCAGCCGCCCGAGCTCGAGGCCGCCGAATGCGTCGCGCAGGACCACGCACTGCGCCGTCACGCTCGATGCCGTCGCGATCGCGGTGGCCGCCACGATTCCCCCGACCCCGAACGGCCCGTAGAGGGCCAGCGCGCCCAGCGCGGTGATCGCCAGGTTCCCCGCCGAGATCGCGGTCGGGACCCAGGGGCGCTGGAGGCTGAAGAACGTCCGGGTCAACAGCAGGAACAGGCCGTTGAAGGGGAGCGAGAACGCGAACCAGAACAGCGCCGTGGCCACGAGCTGCGTCTGCGAGGGACCGAACTCGCCGCGCTCGTACACGAGCCTGATCATCGGCTCCGAGAGGACGAGGATCGCCGCGGCGGCGGGCAGCAGCAGCAGGACGATCTGGCGCATCCCGTTCGCCATCGTCGCGCGCAGGTCGTCGTAGGCGCCGCGGGCGGCGAGCCGCGACAGCGTCGGGAACACGACCGTCGCGACGGCGACCGAGAACATTCCCTGAGGGAGCATGTAGATCCGGAACGCCTTGTCGATCGCGGCGGGGGCGCGATCCGACACCAGCGTCCCGAAGAAACTGTTGATGACGAGGTTGAAGTTGATCAGCCCGAGGCTGATCGTCACCGGCAGCATCAGCATAAGCACGTGGCGGACGTCGGGCGTCCACGCGAACACCCGCTGCAGCCGAAACGGCGTGTTGCGGAGGTCCCATGACACCAGCGCGAGCTGCACTGCCGTCCCCACCAGCACCCCGATCGCGTAGGCGTAGATTTTGTCCTCCTCCGGGAACGCCGGGGCGAGCCCGACCAGCACCGCGATGATCGCTACGTTCCAGAAGAACGGCGCGATCGCGAACATCGCGAAGCGGTCGTAGCTGTTCAGGACTCCGACGACCAGCCCGGAGACGCCGAGCATCAACAGGATCGGGAACAGCAGCCGCGACAGCGCAACGGTGAGATCCTCGATCCGGCCCTCGAAGCCCGGCGCGAACAGCTGCATCACCGCCGGCGCGACGAGGATGAACAACGCCGTCAACGCGCCGATGATCAGCACGAAGCCGAAGATCAGGGTCGAGACGAGCCGGAATGCCTCCCGGCGCTCGCCGCGTTCCAGGTGCTCGGTGAACACGGGCACCAGGGCCGCCTGGATCGCCGCGTCGGCGAACAGGCTGCGGACCAGATTCGGGATCTGGAACGCGATCGTGAATGCGGACATCGGCCCCTTCACCCCGAAGTAGCTCGCGGCAACGATCTCGCGAACCAGTCCGGCGATTCGAGAGAGCCCGGTCGCGAACGAGAAGAAGGCGGTGGAGCGCGCGAGCCGGCCCGCGCGCTGCGGCGGCTCCGCGGGCCCGGCTACGGGCTCGCCCTGAACGGCCTCGAACGTCCCCTTTCCCGGGTCGCGGTTGTCAGGCGCCATGCTCACCGGCGCCCTGCCCAGGTCGGAGGGCGCTATAGTCACGCGCCGCCCGATGGCCAACATCGCATCGCAGAAGAAGCGCAACCAGCGCACCGAGCGGGAGCGGCTCGAGAACCGGCGCCTGAGCGGCGCTGTCGGGACGCATTTCCGCCGGCTCGAGCGCGCCATCGAGTCCGGCGACGAGTCCGCGATCGACACGGAGCACCGGCTGCTCGTCTCGCGGATCGACAAGGCGGTGCAGAAGGGCGCCCTGCACAGAAACGCGGCAGCGCGCAAGAAGAGCCGCGCGGCCCGGATCCGGGCCGGCGCCTAGAACAGGCTCAGGCGTCACCCGCGGTGGCGCCGGCGGCGCGCCGCACCGCGAGCGTGAGCGCGACCTGCTCGTCGTAGTCGGATCCGCCCCGGCACCAGATCTCGAGGTCCGCGACCGCGGCGATCGACTCGCGCAGCTCCTCGATCGAGGTCCCGCGGAGGCGACGCAGCAGCATCTTCGCGGCGTATGGATGCATGTCGAGGTCGGCGATGACTTCCTTCTGTGAGCGCCCGGCCTCGAGCTCGACCAGAGCACGGTGAGCCCGCCGCAGCCGGGCCGCCAGCGAATACACGATCCCGGTGACGTTCTCCCCCTGAGCGATCAGCTGCTCCGCGGCGAGCACGGCCTCGGCCGGCTCGCGCTCGATCAGGGCGTCGGAGAGGCCCCACACGGCGGTCTCCGAGGTGTCGGCGACCATCGACTCCAGGTCGCTGAGCGCCACCTCGCCGCCAGGGCCCGCCCACAGCGCGAGTCGATCGAGCTCGTTCGAGAGCCTGACGGTGCTCTCGCCCATGCGCTCCACAAGCAGGCGCGCCGCGGGGAGCTCGAGCCGGAAGCCGCGCTCGGCAGCGTCCGCGACTAGCCGCTGCGGCAGATCGCGCGCACGCGGCGCGTCGTAGGTGAGCACCTCGCCGCCGCATCCCTCGACGGCCTTGCGCAGCTTGGCCGGCGCCTTTCCGCGCGCGACCAGCACGACGGTGGTGTCGGGCGCGAGCTCGGCCAAGGCGGAGGCGACACTGGATGCCTGCGAGGTGGCCCAGCGCTCGACTCCGTCGGCGAGCAGGTAGCGGCGCGACGCGGTCAGCGACAACGCAGGGACCGCCCCGACGAGCGCGGCCGCGTCCGGCTGACCGCGCTCGCGCGACTCGAACACCTCGAGCGCGCCGGGACCGCCCTCGCGCTCGGCGCGAGCGCGCAGGCGGGCCAGCGCCGCGTCGATCTTCGCCTCGTCGGTCCCCGCGATCAGGTAGGCGGGCTTGATATCGGGCACGCGGCGAGTGTATTCGGCGCTCCGGCCCTCATGGCTTCAGTAGCTGATTGATTGGCTCACTCGGGTGCGGCGGTCCATCCGCCGTGGTCGACCTCGATCTCGACGTCGCCGTCGCGGTCGGTTCGAAACACCGGAATGCCCTTCTCGTCGAGCGCAGCCAGGATCTGCGCCGTCGGGTGGCCGTACGGGTTCTCGCCGACGGAGATCACGGCGACGCGCGGCACGGTGCGCTCGAGCAGCCGCTCGAGCCCGCCGTCCTCGCTCCCGTGGTGGGCGACCTTGAGCGCGTCGATCGGTCCCGGGCTCACCGGCGCGCTCTCGGCCTCGGCATCGCCGGTGAGGAGCATCGAGAACCTGCCCAAGCTCGCCAGCACGACGAGCGAGAGCTCGTTGGGGTCGCCCGTCCCCTGTCCGACGATCCTCGAGCGCGGCGGCCACAGGACCTCGAGCCGCAGGCGCCCCGAGCGCAGCACGTCTCCCTGTCCGACCACCGCCGGGCGTGCGCCGGCCGCGCGGCCAGCGCGCACCAGATCCTTTCGCGCCCTCGCGTAGGCGAGCGAGGCCACCGGGACCGCGCCGAGCACCTCGCCGAGCCCGCCCGAGTGGTCGAGCTGGTCATGCGTGACCACGACAGCCGCCAGCCGCTCGACGCCCTCGTCGGCGAGCTTGGCGCCGATCTCGACGCCGGGCGGGCCCGTGTCGACGAGCACGGGGTCGGCGTCAGTGGGCTCGAGCAGGATCGCGTCCCCCTCGCCGACGTCGAGCGCCGTGATCTCGAGCCCCGCGGCGCCCGCCTCGGGAGCCTCGCCGGGAAGTCCCCGGCCGCCGGCAGCGAGGACCGCTGCAGTGCACGCGAGCGCGGCGAGCACGAGCAGCACGCCGCGAGGCCTGGGCGCGAGGCCACTCCGGCGACCGCCGAGCGCACCGACGAGCCAGCCCGTGCACAGCATCGCGAGATAGGTGGCGGGCACCGCCGCAAGCGGAAGCCCGACGCCCGCGAGAGCCCATTCGGGCTTCGCCATCGCGTCGGCGACACCGGCGATGTAGGCGATCAGCAGGGAGTTGACGGCGTTCAGGGGCTCGAGAGGAATAGCTGGGACCTGCCCGGCAATCGCCGCGAGCATGCCGAGCCACATCACCGGAGCCACTGCGGGCAGCGCGAGGAGGTTCGCGGGCAGGGCCGTGAGCGAGAAGGAGTCGAAGTGATGCGCCATCAGCGGGGCCGTCGCCACGGTGGCCGCGACCGTCACGGCCGCGCCCTCGGCGAGCGCCCGCCGCCATGACAAACCCGTGCTCCGTCGCTCGCCGAACCACCTCATCAGCCAGTCCCGGATCCGCTCGGTCCACAGCAGGATTCCGACCACGGCGGCGAAGCTGAGCTGCCACCCGACGTCGCCGCTGGCCCGCGGGTTGACAGCGAGAGTGACGAAGGCGGCGAGCAGCAGCGCGTACCAGCGCGAGCGAGGGCGGCCGGCGAGCACGGCGACGATCCCGGCGCCGCCCATCACAGCGGCGCGCTGAATCGAGGGCCCCGCGCCCGTCACGGGGACGTAGAGCGCGATCAGCGTGAGCACGCAGAGCAGCCGCGTTCGCAGCGAAAGGTTGAGCGCCGCGAGCAGCGGCAGCGCAAGCAGCGCCAGCAGGAGGACGTTTTGCCCGCTGACGGCCAGCAGATGTGCGAGACCGGAGCGCTTGAACTCGTCGATCGTCTCGGGGTCGATGCGGTCGTCCTGGCCGAGCACGAAGCCGCGCGCGAGCGCCGCCTCGCGCTCCGGCATCCCGCGCTCCAGCGCGACCTCCGCGCGCCCGCGGACGTCGTCGGCGAGCGCCTCCAACCCGCCGCGGCGCTGCCCGGTGAGCTCGACATCGCGCGTCTCGAGGACCTCGGTGATCCCGTACCGGGCGAGGTAGGCCGCCTCCCAGGGCGACGGCTCCCGTACCACGCCGCTCGCCCGCACCTCGCGCCCGACCGGCAACTCACCGACCGGTTCGGGCACCTCGATCAACAGCCGCCCGTCGGCGGTCTCGACCCGCACCGAGACGTTCCCGTCCGCATGCCGCGGCACCGCGGTGACGAATCCGCGGATTGCGGCTCTGGCGCCGTCGGGCGCCTCGAGCGCGCCGGCGTCGATCGCGGCGATGCGCTCGCCGCCGCCGATCAGGCCGGCGAGCGCGGCGAGGACCGCGACCACCGCCACCCACGCCCGAGCGCCGGGCGCGGACTCGGGGCGCGCCGCGACGAGAGCGCCCCCGCACGCTGCGAGCAGCCCGATCGTCGCGGGCGTCGCGCCGCCGATCTCCGCATCGACGAACGGGGCCGCGGCGAGGCCGACGGTCGCCCCGCCCAGCGCCGCGAAGCGCCACTCGCCCCGCGTCCCGACGCCGCGCGCCACGGCGGTCGGGTCAGGGCTGGAGGCGGCCTCGAAGCGCCTCCATCGTCGCCGGCCCGATGCCGCTGATCTGGTCCAGGTCGTCGACCGAGGACACCCCGCCGTTCTCCTCGCGGAAGTCGAGGATGTTCTGCGCGGTCACCGGTCCGATGCCCTCGATCGTGTCGAGCTCCTCGAGCGTCGCGGTGCCGAGGCTGATCGGGCCGTCGGTTGCTGTCGTCGCACCGGTCGCGGATGCGGCGCCGGCGGTGCGTCCGGGCACCACCACCTGCTGGCCGTCGGCGAGCACCGCGGCGAGATTGATGCCTTCCACCCCGGTGAGCCGAGTCGCCCCGCCGGCGCGCTCGACCGCGTCGGTGACGCGCGAGCCGGCCGGAAGCCGGTAGACGCCGGGCTCGCGGACGGCTCCCGCGACATGAACGACGACGTCGCGCCCCGATCCCCCGTCGACCGAGCTTGATGCTCCGTCACCGCCCGACGCGTCCGCGAAGCTCACCTGTCCCGGCGGCGAGCCCTGCTCGTCGGCGGAGCGGATCCAGCGCGCCCCGAGCAACAGCAGCGCCACCGCGACGGCCCCATAGACGAGGATCTGCGAGCGGCTGAGGTGGCTCACGCCGCGATGATCGGCGCGCGAGACTCACGCGTGGCGCGCTATCTGGAAAAGATCAGCGAACGCTGAAACGGGTCAGGCCCTCGGGCTCCTCCTCGGTCACCTCGACCCGTTCGACGATCGCGCCGCGGGGGCCTTCGTGCGCGAAGCGCACCATCGCCTCGACCGCGTCGGGGTCGCCCTCGAACACGGATTCGACCGTCCCGTCGGGGTTGTTTCGCACCCAGCCCGCGACGCCGCGCTCGACCGCGCGGCGCGCGGTCGTGGTGCGGAAGAACACGCCCTGCACGTGCCCGTGGACCACGACCCGCCGGCGGGCTCGGAAGCTAGTACTCCTCGTCGTCGTCGTAGCCGGCCGCCGTGTTGCCGGCGAGCTGGCGGCCGAACAGCTCGTCCACCGACACGGCCGGCGACTGGACGGAGATGCACGCGAACGGCTCGCTGCCCTCGTTGGCGATCGAGTGATCCGTCGCCGGCGGGATCAGCGCGAGGTCGCCCTGCCCGAGCTCCTCGGTGTCACCGGCGGCCGATAGCGTGCCGCTGCCGCGGACGATGACGTAGACGTGCTCGGCCTCCTCGTGCGAGCGGAGGCTCTCCGAGGCGCCGGGCGGGACTTCGATCAGGATCGCCGACATGTTTCGCGATCCCAGCTCACCGGCGTCCATCAGGATGTGGGTCCGGAGGCTGTGCCACTCGGTCACGGCCGCCTCCGATTGCCGCCTCACAAGCATCCGCCGAGCTTTCTAGCAGACCGTGATCGCAGGCGCTGCGTCCAAACCGTGACCGTCGCAAACCCCCTGGAAAACAGCGCCCGGCTCATCGACCACCGGCAAGTTCACTCGCGAACTTGCCGACTTGGTGGTCCGCTCAGCGGACCACCAAATTGACGAGCTTGCCGGGGACGACGATCTCTTTGACGACCTGCTTGCCGTCGATGTGCTGGCGGACCCGCTCGCTGTCGCGCGCGAGCCGCACCAGCTCCTCCTCAGGAGCATCGGCCGCCGCCTCGATCCTGTCCCGGAGCTTGCCGTTGACCTGAACGACGAGCGTGATCTTCTCCCGCGCCAGCAGCGCGAGGTCGGGCTCGGGCCACGGCTGCTCCCATACCCGGTCGCCGGTGAGCTGCTCGTAGACCTCGGAGGAGAGGTGGGGCGCGAACGGGAACAGCAGTGACGCCGTCGTGGCGGTCGCGAATCGCAGCGCCGCCTCACCCGACGGGTCTCCGTACAGCGAGTCCTTGAGGCGGTAGGCGTCGTTGACGAGCTCCATCAGCGCGGCGATCGCCGTGTGCATGTGGAAGCGTTCGCCGAGATCGACGGTGGCCTTCGCGATCGCCCAATTGGCCTTGCGCCGGAGCTCCCGGGCGTGCGTCCCTTCCTCGGCGCCGGCAACGGTGCCGGCCCGGGTCCCCTCCCCGACCTCCTGGGCGAGGTTCCAGACGCGGCGCAGGAAGCCGTGTGCCCCCTCCACCCCCTCGTCCGCCCAGTCGGCGTCCTTCTCGGGCGGGCCCATGAAGCAGATGTACACACGCGCGGTGTCCGCGCCGTAGCGCTCGACGTACTCGGACGGGCTGACGGTGTTGCCCTTCGACTTCGACATCTTCTCCCCGCCCCTGAGGATCATCCCCTGGGTGAACAGGTTGGCGAACGGCTCCTGCACGCCGAGGTAGTCCATGTCCGCGAGCGCCTTGACGAAGAAGCGCGCGTACATCAGGTGCAGGATCGCGTGCTCGACGCCGCCGATGTACTGGTCGACGGGCATCCAGTAGTCCGCGACCTCGCGCTCGAATGGCGCCTGCTCGTTGCTGGGGTCGAGGTAGCGCAGGAAGTACCACGACGAGTCGACGAAGGTGTCCATCGTGTCGGTCTCGCGGCGCGCCGGCCCCCCGCACCGCGGGCACTCGGTGTTGACCCAGTCGTCGACCGCGGCCAGCGGGCTCTTTCCCTTCGGCGCGTACTCCTCGACGTCCGGGAGGACCACCGGGAGCTGGTCCTCGGGGACCGGCACCGCGCCATGCTCCTCGCAGTAGACGATCGGGATCGGGCAGCCCCAGTAGCGCTGCCGGGAGAGCAGCCAGTCGCGGAGCCTGTAGTTGACCGCGCGCCGCCCGAGTCCCTGCTCCTCGAGCCACGCGGTGATCTTCTCGATCGCCTCCGGGGCCGGCAGACCCGTGAACGGGCCCGAATTGATCAGGCGCTCGTTCTCGGTGTGCCCCGCGTAGGGTTCCCCAACAACACCGTCCGCCTCCTCCGCTTCGCGTCCGGGGGCGGCCGGGTCGTCAGCATCTCCCGGCTCCACCACGCGGCGGATCTCAAGCCCGAAGGTGGTCGCGAATTCGAAGTCGCGCTCGTCGTGGGCAGGGACTCCCATGATCGCCCCGGTCCCGTACTCCATCAGCACGTAGTCGGAGACGAACATCGGGATCTGCTCGCCGTTGACGGGGTTCGTGACCGTTCGACCGAGCGGCACACCCGTCTTCGCGCGGTCCTCCGCGCTGCGCAGGTCTGTGCCGACCCGCATCGCCTCGTCGACGTACTCGCGCACGGGCCGCTCCGCGTCGGTGCCGGCCACCAGCCGCTCGAGATCCGGGTGCTCTGGCGCGAGGACGAAGAACGTCGCGCCGAACAGCGTGTCGGGCCGGGTCGTGAACACCGGGAAGTCGATGTCCAGCTCCGCGCAGCGGAAGATGGCCTCGGCGCCCTCCGAGCGTCCGATCCAGTTGCGCTGCATCGTGATCACGTGCTCGGGCCACGACTCGAGCAGCGCGAAGTCGTCGAGCAGCCGCTGCGCGTACTCGGTGATGCGGAAGAACCACTGCTCGAGCCGGCGCGACTCGACAGGCGTCCCGCAGCGCTCGCAGCGGCCGTCGATGACCTGCTCGTTCGCCAGGACCGTCTGGTCGTGTGGACACCACACGACCGGCGCCTCGTCGCGGTACGCGAGCCCGCGCTGGAGCAGCTTGAGGAAGATCCACTGTGTCCAGCGGTAGTAGGCGGGATCGTGGGTGGAGACCTCGCGCGACCAGTCGATCGAGATCCCCCAGGACCGAAACTCGCGGCGGAAGGTCTCGATCGACGCCTCGGTCGAGAGGCGCGGGTGTTCGCCGGTCCTGATCGCATGGTTCTCGGCCGGAAGACCGAACGCGTCGTAGCCCATCGGGTGGATGACCCGCATCCCGCGCCGGCGGCGATAGTGGGCGAGGGCGTCGCCGATCGAGTAGGTCTTCAGGTGCCCCATGTGCGGCTCGCCCGACGGGTAGGGGAGCATCTCGAGCACGTAGCTCTTCGGCTCCGAGCGGTCGAAGCCGGCCTCGTCGGGGTTGGGGACCTGCCAGGTCCCCTCGTCCTCCCACACGCGCTGCCACTTGCGCTCGAGCTCGTGTGGCTCGTAGGGCCTCATGTGGCTGAGTTTAGGTGTGCGAGTCGTATAGTCAGGACCGGCCCCCGGGCGGCCGGGGAAAGCGAATCGAGAGGAGTGGAAATGGCGCGCCTGATCAGGCTCGACCGCAGCGGCCACACCACGCTGGCCGAGTGGGCACCGGAAGATGCGGAGTCACACGAGCCGGCGATCGAGGCGTTCCGGCGCGAGCTCGACGCGGGCATGCTCGCGAGCGTCAGCCATCCCGACGGGACCGCCGAGGTGGTTCGCGAGCTGCCGGTCGACGCCGAACTCGTCGTGCTGAGGCGGCCGATCGCGGGCGGCTGAGCCGGAAGAGCCGGAACGATGGCCTCGGCCGGAGGGCTCAGCGAGGCCGCACCGCTGTGGTGGCGCAAGCGCCCCAGCGACCGCACGCTGCGCCGCGACGGGCGTCTGTGGACGGCGTGGACGGCGGCGGTGTCGACGCCCTTCTTCGCCGCGGGCGGGTTCCTGCTGTGGCTCGAGCCGCTCACGTTCCCCGTCGCGCTCGCGAGCTTCGCACACGGGTGGGTGATCCCGGAGCTCTACGCACGGCGCGGCGCCGGCTCGGTGGTCCCGATCGGGAGCCGGGCGAGCGCTGCCCGCCGCGCGGACCGCAGCAAGGACGCGGAGCGGGCTGCGCTCGGGTTGCTCGGCGATCTCGTCGGGCACGAGCAGCGGGCGCTTGTGGCGCGGACAGGTCTGTTGCTCGAGCGTGGGCGGTTCGGCACGTGGCTGATCGGCGAGCGGGGGGCGATGATGGTCCGGCCCGGCGGACGGCGGGTGGACTGCTGGTGCGTGCGCGTCGCGGAGCCCGGAGCGCTGCCGGCGGGCGACCGCGTCGCCCACCTGCTTCTGGCGCTACGCGAGGACGAGGCCGGGTTCGCCACGGTGGCGAACTGCGCGTTCTCAGGCGCGGCGTGGCGGGTGCGGCGCCGGATGCCGAAGCGCTCGCGCCCGGCGCTCGACGCGGCGCGTGCGGATGCGCGGGCGACGCTATGCTCGAAATCGTGAACGCGCGACCTCAGCACGAGTCGCTCGAAACCATTCGCCACCAGCTCCGGCCGCTGTTCGACCGGGTGGTGATCAAGGAGCTCGACCAGGACCGCATGCGCCGCTCGGGCCTCGTTGTCCCGCCCGGCAGCCACGATCCGCCGCCGCAGCATGGGATCGTGCTCGCGGTCGGGCCCGGACTCGACTGGTGGGAGCAGGCGGGGGTGGAGATGCCGATCGGACCCGGCGACCACGTCGTCTTCCCGGCGACGGCCGGCGCCTGGATCGAGGTCGACGAGGAGCGCCTGCTGGTGTGCCGTGTGACCGAGCTGCTCGGCGTTCTCGAGACCGCCGAAACGCCGGGCGGGTAGATCCCAGGCGACTACCGGATCCCGGCGTCGACGACGTGACGCGCCGCGTCGCGACGGGGACTGATGACGCGGCGCACGTCCTCGCGCGCCTGCATGCGCGCCCAACAGTGCGGGCACGAGCACTCTGGGATCGTGAGCCCGGTGTGCTCGCATCGCCGGGGCTGGCGTCGCGACCCCGGATGACCGTTTCCGATTGAGCTTTCGTTGAGCATCTCTGCCAGTGACCTACGGGTGAGGGCCCGGTGGCGGATCAACTCGGCCGGCCGAACTCGGCGATCGTGTCTCGAAGGCTCGCCGCCTCCTCGCGCGCCGCGGCGGGATCCTTGTCCGCGACGCTCCCCTGGAGCTCGAGCAGGTGGGCGTTGATCCGGGTGACGTCCGCCGGGTCGAGGATGTTGGTGAACCGGTCCCGGGTCCACTCCATGGTCGCGACGTCGCCGGTGATCCCGCCGATGTCGTTCGCGGAGGCGTCGACGATGATCTGGCGAGCCCAGAGCTCGAACCGGGCGAGGTCGATCTCGGCGGGCGGCCGGTAGCGGAGCTCCTGGTCGAGCGCCGATTGGGCGACGTCGATCGCCGCGGTCGCCGCCTTCGCCTGATCGCGCTTGTCGACCGCACGGGATAGCACGTCGATGGCGCGGATCATCTCGGTGGCGAGCCGCGGGGGCACATCGCCGGACGAGTACGCGTTCCAGGCTGCGCTCGCGTCCTCGGCGCCGGCGGCCGCGCGACTCCAGTCCCTCGCCTCGATCGCGTCGAAGCTCTCGTCCGCCGCCGACGAGATGTCCTCCAGCTCGGCCGGCACGGGGCCGTCGAGCGCGTCGGTGGGCACGGCGAGGGCCATCGCCTCGACGTCGGGGCCGTCGCGCGTCAGGAACTCGCCGTACCCGGGGGCGAACACCTTGTCGCTGTACGCCCCGTCGTCGTGGAGCTCTCGTGCGACCATCGCGCCGTCGACCGGGCCGGTGGGACCGTTCACCGTCGTGTCGATCGTCTTGATCTCTACCTCTTCGAAGGCGACGGCGGGGATGTTCTCGGCCCGGTGCACCTGGCCCACCTGGGGATCGCCGGGCATGATCATCTGGGCCGGGCCGTCCTTTCCGGCGAGCCACGTGCCCTCGGTGGTGAACACCTCACCGTTGCGGTAGTCGAAGACGTCCTCGCCGAAGTACCACACGGAACCGTCGTCGGCCTGGGCGTAGAAGTCGAGCGCGGCCTCCTGAAGGCGCCCGTCGAGGAACGCCATGTACTGGGAGACGGCGGTCTCGACCTGCTGCCCGTCGGTCCATTCGACGACCCTCGTCTCCGGGAGAAGCGTGGTCTCGGTGTGGAACGGCTTGCCGTCCACCCTGCCGCTGAGGACGGTGGAGTGAAGGTCGCTGATCGGGAACAGCGGGTTCGTGACCTCGGTGGGGTTCGACAGCGGGGGCATCGTCGAGGTCGACCCGCTCGCTCTCCGGCGCCAGCGGTAGCTTCTCCAGCCCCGCCGCCTTCGAGCTGCGCCGCCGTCGGCTGGGACACGGGAGTCGCCTCGTCGTCGCCGTCGTTTCCGCCGCAGGCGGCGACGGTGAGCGCTGCGGACACGCCGACCGCGAGGGCGACGAGGACGAGGATGAGATGTCTGCTTGAGTGCTTCATTGCCTTCCCTTGCCGGGTGTTCTAAGGGCGCCGGATGAGAGTTGAATGAGCGGCGCCCGGCCGAAGGGCCGGGCGCCGCTCGGAACTGCCGACTGACTGCCCGTGGTTACGCCACGCAGCGCTTGCTCTGCGACGGCAGCTTGATCTGCTGGTCGTGCTTGATCCGGACCAGCTCCTCGCGACCGCTGCCTCCGGAGGTCTTGACCGCCACCACCAGGCCGACGCCCGGGGCGTAGATCTTGTACTCCGAGACCCTCGGCTCGAGCGGGACGAGGTCCTTGGTCAGAAGGGCGCCGGTGAAGTGCCCATACGGCGACTCGACCTGCTCGTTCGTGCTCAGGACCTCGGCCTTGTCCTCAGCCTCGCCGGCGTAGTACTCCTGGCGATACTTCAGACCCGGCACGGGATCGGCGGGCATGATCACGCCCGGCTGGGCGCCGTCCACGCCGGCCTCGAACGAGCCGGAGTGATTCTTGATCTTGCCCTTCTTGCACTCGACTGTGTCCTCGCCGAGGTACCACACGTTGCCGGCGGAATCCTGGGCGTACCAGTCGAATGTGTCCTCGATCACCTTGCCGTGCTCGGTGACCCTGTCGTGGACGATGCGCGCGGTGATGCCGTTCGCGATCTGCTTCGTCTTGTCGCTGACGCTGAGCACCACCTTCTCCTTGTGCGTCCCGTCGGTCTCCCGGTAGATGTACCGATCACCGGGAGTCAACGGGAAGTACGGGTTGTCGATCCGCGTGCTGAAGTCGGCGGGATCGAGGTTCACCGGCTCGCTCCCCTGCGGGAGTGTCGAAGTCGCCGCGAGCGCGGGACTTACCGCGACCGCGACCGACACGCCCAGAAGTGCGAGAGCGATTCCGATGCGCCTTGTGTTGAACATGGGATGCCTCCCTCTACCTCGTGGCGGCTTGACGGCCCGCCGTTGCCTGTACCGGCGGGTGTCTAGACCGGCGCGGTGAAAGCCGGGTGAGGGTGCGGTGAGAGACAGATGAGAGCCGGCTCCCCGAAGGGCGGATAGGGTCGCCCCGTGGCGCGCGGTTAGGTGGTGAGGTCGAGCTCCGGCTGGCTCGCCGCGGGTGGGCCGAGGCGGGCGTGCGGCTTGCCGCGACGCTTGATCAGAATCTCCTCGCCGGCGGCGGCGCGCTCCATGTAGTAGCCGAAGTGCTCGCGGAACTGGTGCGCTCCGACCTCGTGCTCGTGCGGGCCAGACTGAGTGGAGCCAGTGGGACTCGAACCCACGACCTTCGCGATGCCATCGCGACGCTCTCCCAGCTGAGCTATGGCCCCTTCGAGCGAGTACTGGGCGGCCCAGTTTAGCCCAGCCCTCTGCCCATTCTTCGCCGCGGAGAGCCTGAGATGAATCTGGTGCTTTCCGGCAACCAGCTCGACCGGCAGCATGTAACAACGATCGAGCTCATCGCAATAAGCCGCTATCGCGTCGATCTGCGCTGCCGAATACGGCGACCGAACGTAGCCGTTGGGCGTCAGGTAGTTCCCTGAGACGTGAACCTGCACAACGCTCGCCATGAAGGCTGGCCCACTTGCATTGAATGCGGATCAGCCGACCCGCTATCTCGAAGACGAGGTCGTACCGCCCGTGTTCCTGAACTGGCCTCAGGACTGGAATGCCCAGCCGGACCGCGGCTGCTGCGACTTCGATCTCCGCGATTGCGCCCTTGTGGTTACTTCCGTGCACGAACGTATGTTCGTGCACGAGGTGATATGAGACAAGGCGCGAACGTCAGAAAAGTGTGAAACCGGTCGCCGGTGGCCGGCCCCGCTAGGCGCCGCCACCCCAGTACGTGTCGCGCTGCTGTTGGGTCTGCGGGTTGTCCGCCGGCGATGGCTCCGGCTTCGCCTCGGTCGCCGACCCCAGCGGGTCCTCGTGGCGCGGGAGGTTCGTGCGTACGGCGGTCCATCGGCCGTCGGCCTGGAATGGCAACCACGAAGCCTCGGGCTCCTCAGCCTCGCGCTCGCGGCAGAACGCCTCCGCCTCGGCGCGCGTCTCGAACGTCGGCCGCTCGTCGCTCACGAGCGAAGGGTACGCCGCCTCGTCTGGGCTCGCTACTGGTCCTCGTCGACGTCGAGGATCACGCTGTCGTCGCGGTGCGAGCGCACCTTGAACTCGAGGTCGCATCGCTCCTCGAGCTCACGCAGCAGCTCGACCGGCTCGCTCAGCTCCATCGACAGCGTCGCGCGCCCCCGAGAGAACCGCTTGATCGCGATCTTCGACGTCCCGTCGATCGACTCCGCTGCATCCTCGACCCGCACGAGTTGCGAGAAGTCGCTCAGCGGCCCAACGTCGACGTGGACCGTGCCCTCGAACTTCCCGGTCGTCGCCGCCTCGACGTGACCGTTCGGCGACGCTGCCGGCTGCTCCCCCTCTGCACCCGGCGCGCCGGCCATCTCGTCGATCGCTTCCGAGCACCCGCCCACCGGCGGCACCGGACAGCCTCGCCACGTCCGAGACCCGGTCCACCAGATTCGCCGCGTCGCGCAGCGCGCGCAGCCTGATCTGCGTCGCCTGGCCGCGCGCCTGCGTGCGGATCTCCTCGAGCTGGCGACCCATCGCCGCCAGCGAGCGCACTCCCTCCACCCCGCTCTCCCGCAGCGTCGCCACCTCCTGGCGCAACTCCCGCAGCTCCCGCTCGCGCTCGACGACCGTGGCCGAGAGCCGCTCCGCGACTCCCTCGAGGTCATCCGCCTTCGCGCGCGCTTCCTGGAGCGCCTGCTCGGTCGCCGCCGTGGCCACGTCCCGTTTCGCGAGCTCGGCGTCGACCTCGCTCCGTCGGTAGCCCAGGAACGACCTCCTGAAGCCGCTCATCCCAACCGCAGCCTAGGCGCCCCGCCGGACGGCACCCGTGCGGCCCTCGACACCCCCCAGATCAAGCTCGAGGCGCGGCGCCTCGCCCCACAGCGTCTCGAGCCGGTAGTACTCCCGTGCCTCGGGCACGAACACGTGCAGGATGCAGTCGAGGTAGTCCATCAGCACCCAGTTCGCCTCCCGCTCGCCCTCCACGTGATCGGGCAGCAATCCCTCAGCCTTCAAGCGCGCGTACACGTCGTCGTGAATCGCCTTCGCGAGGCGCTGGTTGCGCGCGGTGCACAGCACGAGGAAGTCGGTGTAGGACACCAGCCCCCGCATATCGAGGGCGACGATGTCGACGGCCTGCTTCTCATCCGCGATCGCAGCGACCCTCCTCGCCAGCTCCTCGGGCATCACGCCTGCCGCAACCCCCTCGCTGGCTCTCCCGCCCCGGCGCTCGCGTACATGCCCCGCTCGTAGATCAGCTCGGCCACCGCGTCGGGAACCAGATACCGAATCGGTCGCCCCGCCCCCACTCGCTCGCGGACCATCGTCGAGGACACCTCGATGTGCGGCATGTCGACGAACTCCGCCCGCCCGCCGAGCCGCTCCACGACCGCCTCGACCTCCGAGCGCTCGACCCCGGGCCGCTCCGCCACCCCCAGCGACGCGAGCTCGAGGATGCGCTCGGGGTTGCGCCACCGCTCGAGCCCGGCGGCCGCGTCGGAGCCGATCACGAACACCAGCTCCTCGTCCGGACGCTCCTCCCGCAGCCGCTCGAGCGTGTGGTAGGTGAACGACGGCTCGTCGCGCGACGTCTCCAGCTCGGACACGGCGAGGCGCCCATCGTCACCGGCCGCGAGCCGCGCCATCTCCAGACGCACCCCCGCTCCTGGATCGTCCTCGATCTCCTTGTGCGGAGCGCGTCCCGTCGGCACCAGCACGACCTCGGCGAGTCCGAGCCGCGCGTGTGCCTCCTGGGCGAGCGCGAGGTGGCCCAGATGGGGCGGATTGAACGCAGAGCCGAGCACGCCCAGCCGTCGGCCGTGTCCGGCGCCAGCCTGCGGCTCGCGGACCGGAGACCCCCTATCTCCTCACCTGGCCCGTGCCGTGGACCACGTACTTGGTGGTCGTCAGCTCGCGCAGGCCGATCGGGCCGCGCGCGTGAAGCTTCTGCGTTGAGTTGCCGATCTCCGCGCCCATCCCGAACTCGTACCCGTCGGTGAACCGCGTCGACGCGTTGACGTACACCGCCGCGGCGTCCACCTCGCCACTGAACCTCTCCCCCGCCTCCTCCGAGCCCGTGACGATCGCCTCGGAGTGACCGCTCCCGTACCGGTTCACGTGCTCGATCGCCTCGTCGAGGGAGTCCACAACGCCGACCGCCATCTTCATCCCAAGGTACTCAGTGCGCCAGTCGTCCTCGCTCGCGGGGCCAACGTCGACTTCGGCCGAGCTCTCGCGCACCCGCTCGTCGCCGACCAGCTCGACGCCTGCGTCCGCCAGGTCGCCGAGCACGTCGGGCAGCAGCTGCGCGGCGACGGCGGAGTTCACTAGCAGCGTCTCCGCCGCGTTGCAGACCCCGGGCCGCTGGACCTTCGCGTTGTAAGCGATGGCCCGCGCCATCTCGAGGTCGGCGTCCTCGTGGACGTACACGTGGCAGTTCCCGGACGCCGCATACATCACGGGCACCTTCGCGACCTCCTTGAGCGCCTCCTTCAGGCCCTCGCCCCCGCGCGGGATGATCAGGTCCACCAGCCCCTCCGCGCCGGCCAGCTCGGCCAGCTCGGAGCGATCACTTCCGAGCAGCGCGACCGCATCCGCGGGGAGGCCCGCCTCCTGGGCGGCATCCTTGACCAGCGCGGCGAGCGCCCCGTTGGAGCGCTCCGCGTAGCTCGACCCACGCAGCACGATCGCGTTGCCCGACTTGATGCACAGCGCGGCGCAGTCGACCGTGACGTTCGGTCGCGCCTCGTAGACGACCGCGACCACGCCCAGCGGCACGCGCACCTTCCTCATCTCGAGGCCGCTGGCGAGCGTGCGCTCCTCGACCACCTCGCCCACCGGGTCGGGCAGCGCCGCGATCTCGCGCACGCCCTCGTGCCATCGCCTCGATGCGCGCCTCGTCGAGCGTCAGACGGTCGCGCAGGGCCGCCGTCAGGTCCGCGGCCCGCTCGTCGGCGAGGTCGGCGGCGTTCGCCTCCAGCAACTCGTCCTTGCGCTCGCCGAGCAGCTCGGCGAGTCGCTCCAAGGCCGCGTTCTTCGCCTCGGTCTTCGCCGTCCCGAGTTCGTGCGTAGCGCGCTTCGCGGCCGCGCAGGCATCGGCAACGCTGATCGTCGCTGTGGACATGCGAACAGGGTAGCCGGAGCATGCGGCGTGAGCCGCGAATACTCGACCACGCCCCGGACCAGTCCGGATTGCGCATTCGCTTGCAAACCATTATGCTCGCGCCGCAGGTACTCATATCGGGGACGGTCTAGTACAGAGGGAGGAGCAAATGAAGGCGCGCTCGAAGGTCGACCAAAGAGTCACGGGAGGCCCTGATCCGGGGCGCAGCACGGAGCAGGAGGCTCAAGACTCGGCCGTGGCCGTAATCGCGTCGGCGTCGCTGCGTCGGCGTCGCAGGGAACCGCCCAGCGGCAACGGTACCGTGTTCCCGAACGACCCCAGGAGCACTGCTTCCCGTTCGGCACCGGCACCAGCGGCCCTGACCAGTGGCGCGCCCTTCGCCGCGTTCATCT
This sequence comes from uncultured Thermoleophilia bacterium, assembly GCA_963756745.1. Classification (GTDB taxonomy): domain Bacteria; phylum Actinomycetota; class Thermoleophilia; order Solirubrobacterales; family 70-9; genus DASPWW01. The sequence continues at coordinate 682,839 of CAVWOU010000010.1, read as the reverse complement.
ACCAGAACGTCCCCTCCTTCGAGCTCAACAACGGCGACACCTCGCCTTTGACACGGACGCCGTAAACGACGCCGATATCGAACTCGATATCGACCTGGCGCGCACGGTTCGAACGGGACGATCGCCGCAGGGCGAGCCGTTCAAACAGGTGGTCAGCAACGACCAGACGCCGCTGCATACCGCGCGGCGATACGACGGTGGGCAACTTCGATCTTCAGTTCACCGCGGAGGCACCGTTTAGCTTCCCCGGAGGCGGTCTGATCATCCGCTTCTCGGACCCGTCGACCTCCTATGCGGCGGACAACACCTGCACCAGGGATTCGGTCCATGCGGAGTTCCACCGACACGAGCGCCTTCTTCATCCGGCGGGCCTACGGGACCCCGATGGCGTCTTTCCCTGGCACCGGACCCGCACGGCCCGCATCGGCGCCTTCCAGGTGGTGACGGCCGATCCCACTCCGCCGACCCCGCCCGAAGCCCCTGCCCCCGCCGCGGCGGCGGGCCGCGCCGGAGCCCCTGACCCTCGACCTCGGGGCGAAGAAGCAGAAGGTGAAGAAGAAGATCAAGTTCTCCGCCACCGCCAACGTCGCCTCGACCCTGGTCGTCGGAGGGCAAGAAGATCAAGGAGACCACGACAGAACTCGCGGCCGAACCAGAAGACCATGGTCAAGGCCAAGCTCAAGCGAAAGGCCCGAAACCGGTTCGAGGAGAAGGGCAAGGGCAAGGTCAAGGTCGAGGCCACGGCGAGCGATCCGAGCGGCACCGCGGCCACCGACACGGTCAAGGTGAAGCTGAAGGACTAGCGCGGCGACCTGATCGCGGGCTCGGGGCGAGCGACTCCGACCTCGGCGGCCCGGAGGCCATTCGGCAAGTTCGTCGAAGGTCAATGAGTAGCCGTCCCGCACGGGGATCCGCGAGCTCATTGCTCAGGTGAGCACGAAGTAGTCGCGGTGCACGGCCTCCTCGGAGGCGTGCGGCATCAGCTCGCGGACCTCGGCTGACTTCATCCCCTTGATCCGCCCCAGCTCGGCGGCGGAGTAGTTGACGATCCCCTTCCCGACGAGATCGCCGTCGGTCGCCACCTCGACCGCGTCGCCGGCGGCGAAGGTGCCCTCGACCGCGGTGATCCCTACCGGAAGCAGGCTGCTCCCGCGCTCGCGCAGGACGCGCGCCGCGCCGTCGTCGACGACCACTCGCCCCCGCGCGGGCTTCGCGTAGCGCAGCCACAGCTTGAAGCTCGGAGCCCGCTTCGGCTGGGAGGCGAACCGCGTCCCTACCGGCTCCCCCGCGGCCGCGCGGGTGAGCGTTCCCGGCTCGGTCCCGTCGCACACGACGACGGGGATCCCCGCCGCGCTCGCCATCTCCGCCGCCCTCACCTTGCTCCGCATCCCGCCGAGCCCGAATTCCGAGCTGCGATCGCCGATCTCGTAGTGCTCGAGCTGCGCGAAATCGGTCACCTCCTCGATCAGCTCGGCGCCGCTCGCGGTCCTCGGGTCCGCGGTGTGCAGCCCGGCCGTGTCGGTCAGCAGCACGAGCAGGCGCGCCTCGAGCAGGATCGCCACCTGGGCGGAGAGAAAGTCGTTGTCGCCGAACGTGATCTCGTCCGTCGCCGTGGTGTCGTTCTCGTTCACGACCGGGACCACGCGCCACGCCAGAAGCCGCCGCAGGGTGCCGCGGGCGTTCAGGTACTGCGTGCGGGCGGAGACGTCGAACGCGGTCAGCAGGACCTGCGCCGCGCGGACGTCGTGGCGCGTGAGGCGCTCCTCGTAGGCGCGAAACAGCGAGCCCTGGCCGACTGCCGACGCTGCCTGCAGCTCGTCGACCGCCTCGGGTCGAGCGGACAGCTCCATCACCCGCCTCCCCCGCGCGATCGCGCCCGAGGTCACGAGCGCCACGTTCTCCCCGCTCCGGTTCAGCTCGGCCACCTGCTCGCAGACGCTGTCGAGCACCGCCGAGCGCAGCTCGCCGTCATCGTCGGCGACGATCGCGGACCCGAGCTTCGCGACCACGGTCATGGCCGCAGTCTAGGAGCGCCTAGATCTGCAGCTCGAAGGATTCGTCCCCGATCCGCACCTCGTCGCCGGCCTCGAACCCGGCGTCACGGAGCGCCTTCAGCACCCCGATCTCGCGCAGGCGCTGCTCGAGGTAGGCGAGGGCCTGATCGTTGGAGAGGTCGTGGCGGCGGACGAGGAGCTCGATCCCCCTGCCCTCGACACGGAACGCGCCACCGTCCTCGCGCTCGACCGCGAAGCCCCCGACGCCGGCTGGCCGGTAGACGCGGTGCTCCGTCTCGAAGCTCGGCTCCGCCGCGGCCCGCCGCGTCTGCGCGCCCGGCTCATCCTCCGGCACGTTGGAGAGGATCTCGCGCCGAAGCTCGTCGATCCCGGCTCCCGTGACCGCGGAGACCGCGAGAACGCCGACGGCCCGGTCCGCGAGTCGCTCGCGCCACTCGGCGAGCGCCCGCTCGATCGCCTCATCGGGCGCGAGATCGCGCTTCGAGAGCACGACCAGCTCCGGAAGCGCCTCGAGTCCCGCGCCATAGGCGGACAGCTCGCCGCGCACCGTCTCGTAGGCGCCCATCGGGTCCTCGCCGGCGACGTCGACGACGTGGACCAACATCCGGCATCTCTCGACATGTGCCAGGAACTCGTGCCCGAGCCCGGCCCCCTCCGCGGCGCCCTCGATCAGCCCGGGGATGTCGGCGAGCACGAGTTGGCGATCGTCCGCATCGAGCGTCCCCAGGACCGGCTCCACCGTCGTGAACGGGTAGTCGGCGACCTTGGGCGCGGCGCGGGTGAGCCGTCCGAGCAGCGAGGACTTGCCCGCGTTCGGGAGCCCGACCAGCCCCACGTCGGCGAGGAGGCGGAGGCGAAGCTCGATCCACCCGGACTCGCCCTCCAGCCCGCGCTCGGCGAATCGGGGTGCCTGACGGGTCGCGCTCGCGAAGCGCTTGTTTCCGTGCCCTCCGGCGCCGCCGTGTGCGACAACGGCGCGCTGCCCGGGATCGGTGAGGTCGAACCGCTCCCCGCCGAGCCCGCTCACCTCGGTCCCGGGCGGGACCGGGAGGACGCGGTCGTCGCCGTGCGCACCGTGGCGGCGCTTGCCCTCCCCGTGCGCGCCCCGGCCGGCGCGGAAGTGGCCGCCCTGGTGCAGGGCCGCGAGGTCGCGCAGCGAGCGATCGCACACGAGCACGACATCGCCGCCGCGCCCCCCGTCCCCCCCATCGGGCCCGCCCTTGGGCACGTGGGCCTCGCGGCGAAAGCTCACGCAGCCGTCGCCGCCGCGACCACCCTCGACATGGATTCTTGCCCGGTCGTACAGCACGACCGCGAGGTTAGAGCGCGGGAGCGCTACTCCTCGACTACCGAGACCAGGCGACCGCGGTGGCCCGAATCGAACTCGACCACGCCCGCACGGGTGGCGAACAGCGTGTGGTCGCGGCCAATCCCGACGCCGTCGCCGGCGCGGAACCGAGTCCCGCGCTGGCGCACGATGATCTCGCCGCCACCGACCCGCTGCCCGGCGAACACCTTGACGCCGAGCATCTTTGGGTTCGAGTCGCGGCCGTTCCGGCTCGATCCAAGTCCCTTCTTGTGCGCCATTACGTCTCTTTCTTAGCAGAACTCCTGCGCGATGCCGGCTTCTTCGCCGCCGGCTTCTTCGCGGCTGGCTTCTTCGCGGCCGGCTTCTTCGCGGCCGGCTTCTTCGCCGCCGGCTTCCTCCCCGCGGGCTTCTTCGCGGCGGGCTTCTTGGGGGCGGCCTTCGTCTCGGCGGCAGGCTTGGCCTCCGCGGCTGGCTTCTCGGCGGCCGGCTTCTCGGCGCGCCGGCTTGCGCGCCGCGGGCTTGCGGGTCAGCATCTTCACGTCCGTGACCTCGAGCCGCGTCAGCTCCGAGCGGTGGCCGGCGCGCCGGCGGTAGCCCTTCTTCGGCTTGTACTTGAAGATCCGGATCTTGTCCCCGCGCAGGTGCTCGGCGACCTTCGCCTCGATCTTGACCTTCTCGAGCTCGCCGGCCTCGAGCACGATCTGCTTGTCGGCCCGGTACATCACCGGGCGCAGCGTCACCTTCGCGCCCTCGTCGTCGGGCAGGCGGTCGACGAGCAGGCTCCCGCCCTTCTCGACGCGGTACTGCTTGCCTCCGGACTCGACTATCGCGTAGCTGGGACTCATGACTCCTTCTTGGCCGCTCCGCTGCCGGCGCGAGAACGGCGCCTACCGCCTCTGCGGCCGCGGCGCCGTCGGGTCGACGATTTTACTTCGTCGCCTCCCGATTCCCCGTCGCCGTCGGACCGATCCTGCCCGGCGCCGTTTATGAGCGATGCCAGCGCCGCGGAGCGATCGACACTGTCGATCCGCACCAGCTTTCGCTCGCCGACGAGCGAGGCCGCGCCCGCGACGCTGACGACATACGAGTCCACCCGCGCGACGGCGTCGTCGGCGTTGAACATGTGCGGCTCCTCGATCGTCACCAGGACCTCGTCGCCGACCTGGAACGGGAGCGCCCGTTGCTCGATCTTCGACCGGGTGCCGCTCTCGGCCACCTCGAACGTGTCGATCGGGAGCGTCGCGCCCCCCTCGAAGTGGAAGTGCTTCCCGGTCTCGGCCTCGAGCTCGGTAAGGCCGCTGTCGTCTCGCAACAGCTCGGCGGCGACCCGGGGATTGACCCGGATCAGGTGCGCCTCGGGCTTCGGCCGCTGCTCGATCAGCTTGCGGAGCTCCCGCAGGACCTCGATCGCGACGGTCTCCGCCGAGCGCACGACCCCCTCGCCGTCGCAGGTCGGGCAGCGGGTGGTGAGGATCTCTCGCACGCCGTCGGTGACGTTCTGGCGCGTCATCTCGACGAGCCCCAGCGGCGAGACCTCGACGACGTAGGTCTTCGTGCGGTCCTCGTCGAGGTGCTTGCGCATCGTCTTCAGGACCTGGTCGCGGTTGCGCGACCGCGCCATGTCGATGAAATCGATCACGATGATCCCCCCGATGTCGCGCAGGCGGAGCTGGCGCACGGCCTCCTCCGCGGCCTCGACGTTCACCTTCGTGATCGTGTCCTCCAGCCGGCCCCTTCCCCTCCCGGTGAAGCTGCCGGTGTTGACATCGATCACGGTCAGGGCCTCGGCGTAGTCGATCATCAGATAGCCGCCCGAGGGCAGGTCGATTCGGCGCTCGAGCACCGAGCTGAACGCATCCTCGACCCCGAACTTCTCGAACAGCGGCTCACGGTCCTTGTAGAGCTGGACCGATTCGACGAGCTCCGGACCCGTGCGCTGGAAGAAGCTCGTCACCCGGGAGTGCTGCTTCTCGTCGTCGATGATCGCGCCCTCGAACTCGCTTCGGAGCACGTCGCGTAGCACGCGCACCGAGAGGTCGGCCTCCTGGAAAACCATCGCGGGAGCCTTCGTCTGGCTCGAGCGGCGCTCGAGCACCTCGTTGAGCTTGTGGAGGTAGTCGATCTCCCGCTCGAAGTCGGCCTTCTTGGCGCCCTGCGCCGCGGTTCGCACGATCAGGCCGCTGTCGTTGCGATGGAGCTTGTCGAGCAGCTTTCGCAGACGCTCGCGCTCCTTGTCGGGGAGCCTGCGGCTCACGCCGACTCCCCCGCCCTGGGGCATGTACACCAGATAGCGGCCCGCGATCGAGATCTGCATGCTGAGCCGCGCCCCCTTCGTCTTCAGGGGGTCCTTCACGACCTGGACGATGATCTCCTGGCCGGGCTTGATCAGCTCGTCGATGCGCCTCCCCTTGCCGCGCCCGCGACGCGGGGCGGCCTCACCTCCGGGCAGCACGATCTCGTCGACGTGGAGGAAGCCATTTCGCTCCAGCCCGATGTCCACGAACGCCGCCTCCATGCCCGGGAGGACGTTGTCGACGACGCCCTTGTAGATGTTTCCGACGATCGAGCGCTGCCCGCGGCGCTCGACGTAGAGCTCCGCGACCTTCCACTGGTCGCCCTTGCCGCCGTCGGCGGCCTTGCGTCCGCCGCCGGAGCGGCCCTTTCCTTTCCTGCCGTCCCGGCTGCCGCGCGCCGTGCCCTTTGCCTCGAGCACCGCGACGCGTGTCTCACCGGGATCGACCGATACGAGTATCTGCTTTTTCAAGTTCTCACCTCAGAACAGGTTTTCCCTGCGCCAGCCGAGCTAGTACAGGGGGGCCTTGCCCTTGGAGGTGAGCTGCGCTTGAACGTAGACGCTCTGCAAGAGACCGACCGCCATGAACGTTGTGAGCACGGAGGATCCTCCGTAGCTCATCAGCGGCAAAGTGATGCCTGTGATCGGCATGACCCCAAGGGTCATCCCGACGTTCACGAAGACCTGGAACATGAGCATGGCGACAACTCCGCCCGCGATCATGCTTCCGTACAAGTTCTTCGACAGCGTCAGTATGCGCAGCGCCCTCCAGATGAGCAGGGCGTAGAGGGATAGAAGCAACGCAGCGCCGACGAACCCGAAGCGCTCTCCAACCACGGCGAAAATGAAGTCCGTGTGGCGCTCGGGCAAGAAGCCGCTCTGCGTCTGTGTGGCGTCGTCGCCGCGTCCGGTCTTTCCACCGGAGCCGACGGCGATCAAAGCCTGGTTGACCTGATAGCTGGAGTCGCGTGGGTCCTCGCTCGGGTTGAGGAACGACGTCACGCGCTCCTGCTGGTAGTCCTTGAGCACGGGCAGCCCGACGGCGGGCGCGACCACCAGAGCGATGGTCACGGCCGCCACGGCGAGCCCGCCCAAGGCCGCGAAGTGCGTCCAGCGCACTCCCGCGATGAAAAGCACGGCAAGCGTTATGACCACGAAGACGACCCCGGTGCCGATGTCGGGCTGGAGGAACACCAGCGCCGCCGGGGCGAGCCCCAGCACGAGCAGGCGCGCGGTCCGCTGGCGCTCCGGGATCCGCCTCGCGCGGTCGATCACGAATCCGGCCAGCGCCGCTATCAGCAGCACCTTGCCGATCTCCGAAGGCTGGAAGGTGAAGAAGGGAAGCTCGATCCAGCGGCGGGATCCGCGGGCGGCCGCTCCGAGGACCAGGACCAGCGCGATCGAGGCGATCATCGCCGTGTAGATGCCGACCCGAAGCTCGCGGAAACGCGAGTAGTCGATCCGGGTCAGGGCCAGCATCAGCGCGATCCCGATCACCGCGTAGATGCTCTGGCGGATGACGAAGAACAGCGGCTCGTCCGGGATCTCCCCCTCGGTGGTCGCCGCGAGCGTCACGATGCTGAACGCGATCAGGCCGAGCGCGGCGATCGTGAGCAGCGGGTCCATGTGGGCGAGCCCCAGCCGCTCCGCGATGCTCACCCGGCCGCGCGAATCGAACCGCCTCGGGCCGGGCGTCGCGCGCCCCACCGGCCTCGCTCGGGTCCGCGCCGTGGCCATCAGTCGTAGCTGCCCGTCGTCGTCGTACCCGTCGGCGGCGCCGTCGCCCCGCCGGCCGCCTTGGTGCCGAGCAGCTCGGCGACGATCTGGGCCGCCGCGGGCGCCGCGGAGTCTGCGCCGAACCCGCCGCGCTCGATCGTCACCGCAACGACGTAGTTCGGATCCGGGTATGGCGCCAGCGCGACGTACCAGGACTGGTCGGGCAGCGGGGGTCGTTCGGCGGTTCCCGTCTTGCCGGCGATGTCCTGCCTCCAGTTCCCGAACACGGGATACGAGGTTCCGCCCGGCTCCATCGCCGCGGCGTGCAGGCCCTCGAGGATTGCCTGCTGATGCTCCGGCGCGATCTCGACATGCCGCCGCGGCGCGGGCCGGATCTCCTGCACCACCCGTCCGCTCGAGTCCTCGACCTGCTGCGCGACATGCGGCCTCACGACGTCGCCCCCGTTCGCGATTGCCGCGTATGCGACCGCGAGCTGGAGGGGGTCGACTTGGAGGTCGCCCTGGCCCACGGACAGGTTGACCCCGTCGCCGGCGCTCCACTTGCGGTCGACGGTCTCACCCTTCTCGAGAACGACTTCCTCGCCGCCCGGCGACGACGGGTCGGTGTCCTCCTCGAACTCCTGGTTCCGCCACTCGGGGGTGGGCACGAGGCCGGGAACCTCCTCCGGCAGGTCGATCCCGGTTCGCTCGCCGAGACCGAGGTTCTCGGCCCAGCCCTGGATCACGTTTCCGCCCGCCTGCTCGGCATCGAGGCCGAGGTTGTAGAAGAACACGTCCGAGGAGACCTGGAGCGCCTGGCGCAGCGCGATCGGGCCGAACGCCGAGCCGCCGGCGTTCTTGAACGTGACGGTGCCGAGCTTCAGCGAACCAGTGTCGTTGATGATCGTGTTCGGGGTGATCAATCCCCCCTCGAGCGCCGCCGTTGCGGTGATCGGCTTGAACGTCGAGCCCGTCGGATACAGGCCCTGGATCGCGCGGTTCGAGAGTGGATACTCGGCGGCCTCGGAGTCGAGGCGTTCGATCTCCGACTGGGGCACGCTGGGCCGCGTGAACAGCGAGGGGTCGAAGGTCGGCCGTGAGGCGAGGCCGACGACCTCACCGCTGTGGAGGTCCATCGCGACGAAAGCGCCGGGCAACCCGAACGAGCTCACCGCCTCCTCGCCCGCCGCCTGGACATTGGCGTCGATGCTGAGCCGGAGGTCGTTTCCGGCGGTTGCCTGCTCGGAGCTCAGCTCCCCTCCCTTGGGGCGTCCCAGCGCGTCCACCTGGATCCGAGTGGCCCCCGGCTGACCCCGCAGGAGGTGGTCGTACTGGAGCTCGACGCCCGTCTGCCCGATCTGGTCTCCGGGCTCCAGCGACTCGTAGCGCGGCTCGGAGAGCTGCTCCGCGGTGACCTCGCCGACCTGCCCGAAGATGTGCGCGGCCAGGGTTCCCTGGCGGTAGTTGCGGACGAACACGCGCTCGACGGTCACCCCGGGGAACTCGGCCTGGTGCTCCTGGAGGAAGTAGACGAGTGGGTAGCCAACGTCGCGGCGCACCGTGACTGGGCTCGCGGGCAATTCCTTGGTCTGCACCCGGATCTCCTTGCGAACCTCGTCCGGGGACATCTTCGCGAGGCCCGCGACGCGCCCGATCAGGCGCTTGCGCTCCGCGTGGCGGCCCGGCAGCTCCTGCGGTTCGAGCTGAAGCGCGAGCGCGGTGCGGTTGTCGACCAGCACCTTCCCGTTGCGGTCGACGATCTCCCCGCGCGGCGCCTGGACCCGGATCTCGCGCACCTGGTTGTTCTGCGCCTCGGCGAGGTACTTGTCACCGGACAGCACCTGGACGTACCACAGCCGCAGGAAGATGATCGAGAACGCCACCAGCGCGATTCCGCCCAGGATGGCGACGCGGAAGGTGAACTGCGTGGTCCCGGGCGGCCTGCTGTCGTCGCGCAGGTACATCACGCCGCCCGCATGAGGCCGGGCATCCGAGGCGGCCTCTGAGGCGTTCCGTCGACGAGCGCAGGGCGCAACAGCCAGCGCACGGCCGGGAACACCGGGATCGCGAGCACGAAGCTGAGCAGGGTCTGAACGAGGATTTCGCGCAGAATCAGCAGGCTGATCGGCGCCTCCACCCCGAGCATGAGCTGGATCGCGCCGAAGGCGAACGCCCCGAACAGGGTCAGCGCCGCCGCGAGAGCCGGCGGCACGAGCGGGCTCGTGAGCGCGAACGTCTCCCGGTAGCGCCCCGCGAGGTAACCGACGGCGAGCAGGACGAGCGAGGAGACGCCGAGCGTCTGGAGCAGCGCGGAGTCGACCAGCAGCCCGATTGAGAATCCACACACGGCTCCGATCACGGCCCCGCCGAGCAGGCCGAGGCAGACGATCAGCACCGGGAGCACGTCAGGCGTCCCGCCGAGCACCGAGATGTGCGACAGGAACCCGAGCTGCACGACGACACCGGCGATCAGCAGCAGGGCTATACGCACCACGATGCCTCGCGTGAGGATCACTAGCCCGTGTCCCCCGCCGCCGCCCGGCTCTTGCGGTCGCCGTCGCCCGGCTCGGTCAAGACCTGCACGATCTCCATCTCGCGAACGTCCACGAACGGGCGGACGTGAACGCGCTGGTAGGTCTGCTGCTCGTCGAGCGATGCGTCGGTTACGCGCCCGATCTCGATCCCGTAGGGGAACAGCGAGGTGAGGTTGCCGGAGCGCCATCCGGCCGTGACGACCATCTGGCCTTCATCCACCTCTCGATCCTCCTCGATGAAATCGAGCAGCAGCTCGCCCGGGTCGCCGACCTCCGGCGTGATTACGCCGGAGGGCCCGTCGGGAAGCACCTTCGCCGACACCGCGCTGCGATGGTCGGTGATCAGCGTCACCCGGGCGGTTCCCGCGGTCGTCTCGGTCACTCGTCCGACGAGGCCCCCGCCCGTGATCGCGGGATCGTCCTCGTCGATCCCCGAGCTCGAGCCCTTGTCGATCGTGACGGTGGAGTACCAGACCGTCGGCGAGCGCCCGATCACGCGGCTCGTGACCGGCTCGCGCCCCTCGGGGATCCCGCCCTGGCGTTCGAGGTTGACCAGCGCGCGCAGCTCCTTGTTCTCGCCGATCGCCGACTCGGCCTCGGCGACGCGATCGCGCAGGTCCTCGACCTCCGCCTGTAGATCCTCGTTCTCGCCCCGCGCCTCGAACGTGTCGCCGAACCAGTCGATCGAGTCCCGAGCGGGCTTGAGGGCACGGTCGGCTCCCTCCTCGAACGGCCCAAGCACGGTCGCGACGCCCCGCTGGATGCTGTGAAGAGGCCCTGACGATGACTCGCTGAAGTGGCTCGAGAGGAGTACGAGCGAGACGATCACGAGCAGCACGAGCACCGCGCGGCGGCGGCGAACCTGCTTGCGGTACATGCCAATCCCCCGGCGCTGGCTCTATCCCGCCGACACCGCGTAGCGCCGCCGGTTCGAGTTCCGGCTCGCCCGGTGAAGGGTTTCGAACTCCTCCAGCGAGCGACCCGATCCGACGGCGACGCACGTGAGTGGTGACTCGGCAAGTTGGGCGGGCATCTGGCACTCGTCGCGCAGGCGCTGCTCCATCCCGTGCAGGAGCGCCCCACCGCCGGCCAGGGTCACGCCGCGGTCCATGATGTCCCCGGCGAGCTCGGGCGGCGTGCGGTCGAGCGTGTCCTTGAGCGCGCCAACGATCTGGCTCAGCGGATCTTCCAGCGCGGCGCGGACGTCCTCTGAGCTGATCGTGATGTTCTTCGGCAGCCCGCTGACGATGTCGCGGCCCCGAATCTCGGTGGTGACCTCCTCCGGGAGCGGGGCGGCCGATCCAGTCTCGAGCTTGACGTCCTCGGCAGTCTGCAGGCCGATCAGGAGCTGGTGGTCCTGCTTGCAGAAGTTCATGATCGCATCGTCCATCTCGTCGCCTCCGACGCGAATCGACTGTGAGACGACGATCCCGCCGAGCGAGATCACCGCGACCTCGGACGTGCCGCCCCCGATGTCGACGACCATGCTCCCGGTGGGCTCGCCGACCGGAAGACCTGCTCCGATCGCGGCCGCCATCGGCTCCTCGATCAGATAGGCCTGGCGGGCCCCCGCCGCCAGGCACGCCTCCTCGACCGCGCGCTTCTCCACCCCGGTGACGCCCGACGGGACGCAGACGACAACGCGCGGATGCGCGAACCGGTTCTGGTGCACCTTCTCGATGAAGTGGCGCAGCATTCGCTCGGTGATGTCGAAGTCCGCGATCACGCCGTCCTTGAGCGGGCGGATCGCCGTGATCGTCCCGGGCGTGCGGCCCAGCATCCGCTTCGCCTCGACGCCGACCGCGTGCACGTCGCCGTTGTGGGAGTCCACGGCGACCACGGACGGCTCCGAGAGCACGATTCCGCGCCCTCGTACGTAGACCAGCGTGTTTGCGGTCCCGAGGTCGACGGCCATGTCCCGGCCGCCGAAGCCGGTCAGATAGCTGAACAAACCCATAGTGAGGATCGAAATAGGCGTAGCCGGAAACGGCACCCCCGCCCGCGGGCATCCTGCGCGCGGCCCGTCCTGGCAACGAGTGGGCGCAATCTTACCGAACCCCCTTGCAGGCGAATTTGCGGTCCCTAAGAGAGGATCCCGGGCGCAAGCTCGAGCAGGAGCGGCACGGGCAGGCCGACGACGTTCGAGAAGTCGCCCTCGATCCGCTCGATCAGGATCGATCCGAGGCCCTGGATCGCGTACGCGCCTGCCCGCCCCCGCCACTCCCCAGACCTGAGGTAGAGGTCGAGGGTCGCGGCGTCGAGCTCGCGGAAGGTGACATACGAGCGCGCGATTCCCGACCGTTCCTCGTCGCGCCTCGCGAGCACGACTCCGGTCAGCACGTCGTGCGTTCGCCCGGACAGCGCTTCGAGCGACGCCCGCGCGCGAATCGCGTCCGCCGGCTGGCCGAGCACCGCCGCGTCGAGCACGACCTCGGTGTCGGCGCCGAGCACCACGGCGCCGGAGTCTTCGCCGGCGAGGCCGGCGCGCGCCTTTCGCCGCGCGTTCTCGAGCACGATCTCCTCTGGGCGCCCCTCCCGGATCTCCTCGACATCGGGCTCGACGACCGTCGTACTCGACCCCGAGCGCGTCGAGGATCTCGCGCCTTCTGGGCGACCGCGAAGCAAGTACGAGCATCACCGACGCTCCACCCGCGGGTGGTGCGGGGACCTAGCCGCCGGGACCGGCCACTGCCGCAGCCCGGGGGCGGTCCCCGCGACAGGACCCGCGGGCAATGCGCCAGAGCTACAGCTCAGGGAACCAGAGCTCGATCTCGCGCTGCGCCGACTCGTCGGAGTCCGACCCGTGAACGAGGTTGAACGTCACCTCGATCGCGAGATCGCCGCGGATCGACCCGGGAGCGGCCTCGAGCGGGTTGGTCGCGCCGATCACCTGGCGCGCCGCGGTGACGGCGTCGGTGCCCTCGAGCACCATCGCGACAAGCGGACCGCGCGTGATGAACGAGATCAGCTCACCGAAGAACGGCTTCTCGGTGTGCTCCGCGTAGTGGCGGTTGGCGAGGTCCTCCTCGACCGCGATCAGCTTCATCGCGACCGGCCGCAGGCCCTTGCGCTCGAACCGGGTCAGCACCTCGCCGGTGAGCCCACGTTCGAAGGCATCCGGCTTGACCAGGATGAGGGTGCGCGACACGGATCGGGCGTGATTCAGGACGCGGTCGCGGGGCGCGAGCGCTCCTCGCCCGCCTTGCCGTTTCCTGAACGGGGGCCAGTCTCGCGCTTCTCATCGCGTTGCTCGGCGCGCTCCGGGCGCCCGGCGTCCGCGGAGCGGCGCGAGTCGGATGCCGCCGCCTTGCGGCGCTTCGCCTCGGCGGCGCGCTTGCCCGACTTCGAGGACCCACGCGACTGCACCGCCGCGGGGCGTCGTTGCTCGCGCGGGCGTCTGGGCTCCTTCGGCCGCCTGGCGTCCTTCGCCGGCGCCGGCTCCTTGGGGGGCCGCTCCTCCCTCTCGGGCCGGGCCGCCTCGCGGGACGCTGCGCGCCGCTCCGGCTTTGCGATCAGCGTCTCGCAGTACGGGCACAGCGCCCAGCGTGGGTCGACGGCCTGCCCGCATTCCTTGCACGGGTCCTTGAGCCGCGCGCGGCAGTTCGGACATCGTAGGTACGCCTTCTCGACCGGGTAGTCGCATTTCGGGCACGACTGCTCGGTTAGGTGCTTGACCCGCAACTCGGCGGCGCGGATCTCGACCTCGCGCTCGTGGGCGTCCTCGAGGAACTCCGGTGGCCGCAGGATCGAGTAGATCACCGTGCCGATGAACGGGAACACGAACGACGCTCCGACCGACGATGCGACGAGCACCGGGTCGCTCATCCGGCGCCTGGCGTCGAAAAACGTCCACGCGACGAGCGCGAAGTAGACGACGACCAGCGACAGGACGAGAAGGTTTACGACCAGATTGAGGGTGTCGTTCCCGATTCCGAATAGCGCAAAGAGCATGGTTCTTTCCCGGCAGGAGTGGGTGGAAACCCCCGCGTGAGTCTAAAGGTCGGCGGGTTGAGGGCTTTCCTTTAGTTCGTTTCCCGCCCGGCCAACCCTGTTTTCGGGTAGCGGGCTAGAGAAACAAGCGCCCGAACGCGTACCCGAGCCCGAAGAAGACCAGGATCACGAGCGCCACGACGAGGGCGACGAGGCCCATCATCGCGAGCAGCTCCGAGCGCGCCTCTCTATCCATACGCGAGAAGGTAATGGGAGCCCGTGAAAAGCGCGATCCCGGCGTGCTCGCGAGCGACCTCGCGCGCCCGCTCGACGGCGGCGACCGGGTCGGGAACCGCCGCGGCGTCTATCCCGGCGTCCCGGCAAAGCTTCGCCAACCGCTCGGCCGCGATCGTTCTCGCCCCCGGGCGCCCCGCGCTCGAGAGCTGCTCCGGCGGAATCCGAGTGACGACCGCGTACTCGATCGCCGGGGCGAGCGCGGCGATCACGGATTCGGCGTCCTTCTTCTCCAGCATCGCAATGCACGCGACGACGGGCCGCCCGTCCGCGACCTCCGGGAGTGCCTCGGCGAGGGCGCCCGCCCCCTGCGGATTGTGCGCCGCGTCGAGCACTGCCGGCGGATCGCCTTCGCGCAGCTCGAGCCGTCCGGGGAGCTCGAGCTCGGCCGCCACCCGCTCCGCGACCGCAACGTCCAGCCCCCCCAAGATCGCCCGCGCGGCCGCGAGCGCGACCGCGAAATTGCGGCGCTGGAACGGGCCCGGGGCGCGCAGGGTGAGGCGCGGCCCGGGCTCGGCCCTCACCAGCGACGCGCCGCGCTCGGTCGCGAAGCGCTCGGCGAGCTCCTCGACATCGTCGCCAACGACCCCGACGACGAGCGTCGAGTGATCGCGGAGCACCGCCAGCTTCTCGGCCGCGATCTCGGTCTCTGTCTCGCCGAGCCACTCGGTGTGCTCGAGGCCGACCGACGTCAGCGCGGTGACGCGCGACGGGATCACGTTGGTTGCGTCGAGCCTGCCCCCAAGCCCCGCCTCGATCACCCCGACCTCCACCCCCGAAGCGGCGAGCGCCATGAACGCCGCGGCGGTGACCGCCTCGAACTGCGTGACAGCGTCGCCCTCGTCGAGCGCGCGGTTGACGGCCTCCGCCGACTGCGCCGTGCGCTCGATCGCCGCCGCCAAGTCGTCGTCGCCTATCTCCGCTCCGCGGATCCGGATCCGCTCCGACCACCGGCGGACGTGCGGCGAGAGGTATGCGCCCGCGCTGACCCCGTGGGCGTCGAGCAGCGCGGCGGTCATCTGGGTGACCGAGGACTTTCCGTTCGTCCCCACCACGTGCACGGACGCGAAGCGGTGTTGCGGCACGCCGAGCGCGGAGGTGAGCCGGCGGATGCGGTCCAGTCCCAGCCGCCACCCGATCGGCTCGAGTGAGGCTAGGTAGGCCTCGGCCTCTTCGTAGTCCCAGGTCAGATCGACGTCACCGGGGTTCGCGCTCGGCCCAAGATGAAATTCCCCGCCCACCCCTACCTTTGCAGAGCCTCGCGCTCACTGGCCGAGCTCCTCCAGCTCGGCGCGGTAAGACGCCAGCTTCTCCCGCTCCGCCTCCACGACCTCGGCCGGCGCCTTGGAGACGAACCCGTCGTTGGCGAGCTTGCGCTCCGCTCGCTCGACCTCGGCGCGCAGTGTGTCGCGCCGCTGCCCCAGCCGCGCGCGCACCCGATCGGCGTCGAGGGCGTCGCTGGCCAGGATCTCGACAGGGCCGACCTGCGCGAGCGGCTCGCCGTTGTTCGACGCGGCGTCGCTGTCGAACGAGAACCGAGCGAGCCTGGCGACGAGCTCGTGCGGCGTCTGCGCGCCGGCCACCCGCGCGGGCAGCACCGTGCCGGGCGCTACGCCGGTCAGCTCACGCCACCGGCGCAGGCTGCGCGTCAGCTCGATCGCAGCTCCCACCTCGGCTTCCGCCCGCTCGTCGAGGAGATGGGGCTCGGCCTCCGGGAAGGGGTGGACGACGAGCATCTCGGGCCGGCGCTCGGACTCCCCCACACCGGGCAGGTACGAATAGATCTCCTCGGTCACGAAGGGGAGCACCGGGTGAGCGAGCGCGAGCACCTGCTCGAGCACCCAGGTGAGCGTTGCAGAGGCCTCGGGCTCGGCCTCGTACAGGCGCGGCTTGACGATCTCGAGATACCAGTCGCACAGCTCGGACCAGAAGAACCGGTACAGCTCGAGCGCCGCGTGGGAGTAGTCGTAGGAGTCGAGGTCCTCTGTGACCGCCGTGATCGCGCGCCGCATCCGCGAGAGGATCCAGCGGTCTTCCACCCGGGAATCAGGCGCGCGAAGAGCAAGCTCTTCGCGCGGTTCCTGCAGGGACGGTGTGTTCAACAGGATGAGACGCGAGGCGTTCCACATCTTGTTCGCGAGGTCGAGGCCCTGCTGGACGCGATCCTTCGAGTACGGCACGTCCTGGCTCGACGACATCGCGAGCATCCCGAAGCGAAGGGCATCGGCCCCATACACGTCGATCTCCTCGAGCGGGTCGATTCCGGTCCCGAGGCTCTTCGACATCCGGCGCCCATCGGGGGCCTGGATCACCGAGTGAACGTACACGTCGCGAAACGGGATCGCGCCGGGGAACTCGAGCCCCATCATCACCATGCGAGCGACCCACAGGAAGAGGATCTCGCGCGCCGTCGTGAGGAAGTCGGTCGGATAGAAGGCCCGCAGCTCCGGGGTGTCGTCCGGCCACCCCAGCGTCGCAAACGGCCACAGCGCGGAGCTGAACCAGGTGTCGAGGACGTCCTCGTCCTGGCGCAGTGGTCCGTCGCACGAGCCGCATCGCATCGGCGGCTGCTCGGCGACCCACATCTCGGCGCAGCGGTCGCAGTACCAGACGGGGAGCCGATGGCCCCACCACAGCTGGCGAGAGATGCACCACGGGCGGATGTTTCGCATCCAGTCGAGGTACACGCGCTGCCACTGCCCCGGCACGATCCGGACCTCGTCGCGCTCGACCACGTCGATCGCGGGCCCTGCGAGCTCGTCCATGCGGCAGAACCACTGGAGTGAGATCAGCGGCTCGATCCGCTCGCCGGATCGTTGTGAGAACGGCACCGAGTGGACGAACGGCCGCTCGTCGCGGATCAGGCCCTCCTCGCGCAGCGCCGCGATGACAGCCTCCCGCGCCTCGGCG
Source organism: uncultured Thermoleophilia bacterium (assembly GCA_963756745.1). Lineage (GTDB taxonomy): Bacteria > Actinomycetota > Thermoleophilia > Solirubrobacterales > 70-9 > DASPWW01. The sequence continues at coordinate 665,838 of CAVWOU010000010.1, read as the reverse complement.
ACCGGAAGGCCGGCGAAACGCCCCGCGGCGTCGGTCATCCGACCGTCCTCACCGATCACGGTCACCTCCTCGAGCCCGTGGGCCCGCCCGATCTCGAAGTCGTCGGGGTCGTGCCCCGGGGTGATCTTCAGCGCGCCGGTGCCGAACTCGGGGTCGACGTGCTCGTCGGCGATCACCGGCAGGCGACGCCCGACGAGCGGAAGGATGCAATGTCGACCGACGAGGTGCTTGTAGCGCTCGTCGTCGGGGTGCACGGCGACGGCGGTGTCCGCGAGCATCGTCTCCGGGCGGACGGTCGCGACGGTGAGGACCTCGTCGGAGTCCTCGAGCGGATAGTCGATCGAGTACAGGGTGTCCTCGACCTCGCGGTTCTCGACCTCGAGATCGGAGATCGCGGAGCGCGTGCCCGGATCCCAGCTGACCATGTAGTTGTCGCGGTAGATGTAGCCCTTCTCGTAGAGGGCGACGAAGACCCGGTACACGGCCCGCACGTAGCCTTCGTCGAGGGTGAACCGCTCGCGCTCGTAGTCGCATGATGCGCCGAGCCGCTTGTACTGCTCGACGATCTGGGAGCCGTACCGCTGCTTCCATTGCCACACCCGCTTGACGAACCGCCTGCGTTGGAGCTGCTCGCGGCTCGTACCCTCCTCGCGTAGCTCGCGCTCGACAACGACCTGGGTGCCGATTCCCGCGTGGTCGGTTCCGAGGATCCACAGCGTGTTGCGGCCCTGCATGCGGCGCATGCGAACGATCGCGTCCTGCATCGCCCCGTTGAGGGCATGGCCCATGTGGAGCGCCCCGGTCACGTTCGGCGGCGGGATCGCGACCGAGAAGTTCTCGTCCGGCGTCCCCTCTGCGGGCGGGTGGAAGTACGCGCCCGCCATCCAGCGCTCGAAGATTCGCCCCTCGACCTCGGCGGGCTCGTAGCGCGTCGTTTGCTCGAGCTTTTCGCGCCGCTCCGCGTCCACGCGGCGATCTTAGTGCGGCACGGGTCCGGCTAGGCGGACTCCTCGAGCTGCTCGTCGAGCGGCGCGTCGGCCGCGGCCTGGGTGACCAGCGTTGGCTTCAGGCCGCGCTCGATCGTCTCCTTGGTGACGACGCACTTGATCACGTCGGCGCGCGATGGAAGCTCGAACTGCACGTCCATCAGCGTCTCCTCGAGGATCGAGCGCAGGCCGCGGGCGCCGGTCTCGCGCTCGAGCGCCTTGTCCGAGATCGCGCCGAGCGAGTCCTCGGCGAACACGAGCTCGATGTCGTCGAACTCGAAGAAGCGCTGGAACTGCCGCGTCAGCGCGTTGCGCGGCTCGGTGAGGATCTGGATCAGGTCGTCGCGGGTGAGCTGGTGGATCGCGGCGACGACCGGAAGGCGGCCGATGAACTCGGGGATCAGGCCGTACTCCATCAGGTCCTCGGGCAGTACTTGCTCGAACATCTCGCCGGCGTCGCGGTCGTCGGCGGTGCGGATCGGCGCTCCGAAGCCGACTCCCTTCTGCCCTATGCGCGACTCGATGATCTTGTCGAGCTGGGAGAACGAGCCGCCGCAGATGAAAAGGATGTTGGTCGTGTCGATCGTGAGGAAGTCCTGGTGGGGGTGCTTGCGGCCGCCCTGCGGGGGGACCGACGCGGTCGTCCCCTCGAGGATCTTCAGCAGCGCCTGCTGCACACCCTCGCCCGACACGTCGCGGGTGATCGACGGGTTGTCGGCCTTGCGCGCGACCTTGTCGACCTCGTCGATATAGATGATCCCCGTCTCGGCCTTCTTGACGTCGAAGTCCGCCGCCTGGATCAGCTTCAGGAGAATGTTCTCGACGTCCTCGCCGACGTACCCGGCTTCGGTCAGTGCGGTGGCGTCGGCGATCGCGAACGGGACGTTGAGGATCCGCGCCAGTGTCTGAGCGAGAAGCGTCTTCCCGCATCCGGTCGGGCCGAGCAGCAGGATGTTCGACTTCTGGAGCTCGATCTCGCCGTCCTCGGAGTCGCCGTTCGTCATCTGAACCCGCTTGTAGTGGTTGTAAACGGCAACCGACAGCGCCCTCTTCGCGGTCTCCTGGCCGACCACGTACTCCTCGAGGACAGCGTGGATCTCCTTCGGCTTCGGCAGGTTCTCGAGCTCGAAGCTAGGCGGCGCGGTGAGCTCCTCGTCGATGATCTCGTTGCAGAGATCGATGCACTCGTCGCAGATGTAGACGCCCGGCCCGGCGATCAGCTTCTTGACCTGGCGCTGGGACTTCCCGCAGAAGCTGCAGAGAAGCTGCTCGTTTGAGTCTGTGGGACGTGCCAAGCGGTCTCTCCTTGGACGCTTGCCGAGCCGCCTGGCGCTCAGACTAGCGAGCGACGGCCTTTGGCCTCGACCAGTCCTAGTTACTCCGCCGGCCGCGCGGTCCCTTCAAGCTCTCAGCAGGCGGGCAGCGGGTCGCCGATGGAGAAGGCGTTGTCGATGCCGCAGTTCCCGGTGCCCTGGTTGCGGATGTCGACGGTGTTGTCGAGGAGCTGGTTGAAGACGGCCGAGTTGCGATCCGAGTTCGGGCTCAGGTCCAGGCCGATCCCGTTGCGCGCGATCTCGTTCTCGAGCACGCGGACACCGTCGCTGTTGTTGATGAACACCCCGGTCGGGGTGGATCCTTCGATCGGAACGCGGTTGTCGTGGATGAAGTTCTGTTCGACGACGATCTCCCCGCCGGCCGAGTTCTCGACGATCACGCCGCGATGGTTGTCGAGAGACTCGCTCTGGGCCACCCGGACGCGGCCTCCCGGAGTGCGCGTGACCTGTCCGACGTAGACGCCGGCGTCGTCGAACCCGCGCGCGCTGCTGCCAACGATCGTGACCGGTCCGGTGTCGAACGCGTTGATGCCGTACTCGGCATCGCAGGAGTCGCGAACGGCGAGGTTGTTGGCACGTCCGCCGGAGACGCCTCGGAAGTCGACCTCGGTCGGGAACGGGCCGCCGTCCGCGCCGCGGACGGCGAGCCGCTTGAGCCGGACGTTGTCGGCGCGCACCGCGATCGTGAGCGAGGTCTCGCACTCGCCGTCGATCAACGGCCGGCGCTTGCCCACCCCGACGACCTTGACCGACTCCTCGATCGTCACCGCCTCGCGGTACCGGCGTCCGTGGAGCCGGAGGACGTCGCCGCGGTCGGCGCGCTCGAGCGCTTTGGTGATCGCGTTCGGCCCAGGCCGGACGTCGATCTTGCGCTTCTTCGCCGCAATCGGCGACGCGACAGCGGCGCTCATCACGAGAACGGCGGCAACCACCACGACCGCCGTCCGACCGACTCCCCGCCTCATTCCGCGAGCTTACCCGCTACTTCTTGCGGCTTTGCCCGAGATACGGTCGGCCCCCGGTTCGGCCGATGCCGTCGCCGAGAACCTAGTGCTGCTCGATCACCCGGTCGACGAGCTTGTAGTCCTTCGCCTCCTCGGCCGTCATGAAGTAGTCGCGCTCGGTGTCCTTGGCGACCTTCTCGACCTCGTGGTTCGTGTGCTTGGCGATGATCTCGTCGAGGCGGCGGCGGACGTCGATGATCTCCTTGGCATGGATCTCGATGTCGGCCGCCGGCCCCTGGAAGCCGCCCGACACCTGGTGGATCAGGATCTTCGAGTTCGGCAGCGCCATCCGCTTGCCCTCGGTACCGCCCCCGAGAAGCAGCGCTCCCATGCTCATCGCCACCCCGACGCAGATCGTCTGCAGGTCGGGCTTTATGTACTGCATCGTGTCGTAGATCGCGAGGCCGGCATACACGGAGCCGCCCGGCGTGTTGATGTACATGCTCACGTCCTTGTCGGGGTCCTCCGACTCGAGGTGGATGAGCTGGGCGACGACGAGGTTCGCGATGTCCTCCGTTATCGGGGTCCCGAGGAAGATGATCCGCTCGTTGAGCAGACGCGAGTAGATGTCGAACGCCCGCTCACCACGGGAGGTCTGCTCGACGACCATCGGAACCAGAGGGCTCATGGACGGAGCAGTCTAGCGATGCGTCGAAGGCTCACTCGCGGCGTTGAGGCGGCTCGTCACCCGGAGTCCACAGCCCGCCCTCGGGCACTCGTTCCTTCTCCGGGGTCCACAGCTTCTCCCTCGCCTCCGCCTGCCCCTTCGGGATCGGCTTGGCGGACTCGGCGACGACGTCGGCGGCCTTTCGGAGTCGCAGCTCCTCGCCGAGCAGCCCGTCGCGGCCCTGCGACCGCAGCCGCTCGAGGAGCTTCTCGGGAGTCGTGTTCTCGTGCTCCTCGGCCGTGTGGCGAAGCGACTCTACGAGCTCCTCGTCCGACACCTCGATGCCCTCCTTGTCCGCGATCGCGGCCAGCACCGCCTCTCGCTTCAGCGCCTGCTCGGCCTCGGGCTTTGCGTCGCCGATCAGCTCCTCGCGGGAGCGGTTCTGCATCCGCAGGTACGCCTCGGGGGAGATCCCGCGCCCCTGGAGCGAGCGCTCGACCCGCTCCCACATGTCGGTCGCGCGCGCGGTGACGACGTCGTCGGGCACCTCGACCGTCGCCTGCTCGACCGCCGCGTCGACCGCCGCCTGTCGAAACTCGTCCTCGGCCCGATGCTCGAGCGCGTCGCGGATCTTCGCCCCGATGTCCTCGCGGAGCTCGGCGAGCGTGTCGAACTCCGATGCCTGCGCCGCGAACTCGTCGTCGAGCTCCGGGAGCTGCTTCTCGCGCACCTCCTTGACGTCGACCTTGAAGGTCGCGTCCTGGCCCGCCAGCTGCTCCGGGCGGTAGTCGTCCGGGAACCGGACCTGCACCCCGCGCTCGTCGCCGGCCTGGGCGCCGGTCAGGGCCTCGTCGAACCCCTCCAGGAGTCCTTCGGCGCCGAGCTCAAGCAGGAAGTCGCGCGCCTCCCCACCTTCGAACGGCTCGCCGTCGAGCTCCCCGCGGTAGTCGACGAGCAGCGAGTCGCCCGCGCGCGCCGCCCGCTCGACCGGCCTCAGGCTGCCGAACCCCTCACGCAGCCGTTCGAGCTCCGCGTTCACGGCCTCCTCGGGGACCTCCGGCTCGGCCCTTCCGACCTCCAGCCCGGTGTAGGAGCCGAGCTTCGCCTCGGGCCGAACGGCGACCTCGATCGAGAAGCTCAGCGGCTTGCCCTCGCTGGGGAACCCCGCAACGTCGAGCTTCGGGTCGCCGACCGGGATCACCCCCGTCTCGAGCAATGCGCGCTCGTACCACTCGGGGAGCGCTTCCCTGAGTGCCTCCTCCATCACCGCTTCGCGCCCGACCCGCTGGATCACGACCTGCGGGGGGACCTTGCCCTTGCGAAAGCCGGGAATGCGCAGCTCGCTTCCGAGGCCCCGCGCCGCGCGCTCCACGCGGCGGTCGAAGTCGGCGGCATCGACGTCGACCTCGACGCGCACCCGCGAGTCCGGCAGCTCCTTTACCGAAGCCTTCATTACTTAGACCCTAGATGAGCGATTCCATGGCCGCGTGCGCCCGGGGGCGCGCGTGTGCGTGGTCGTGGGATCGCTCATCTAGATGCGGCGTCGTGCCGCACCGATCAGCGCCGCGCCGAGGTCGAGGAAGAACGCGACGAACCGCCCAACCGGCCCGGTGACGAGCCAGGCGAGAAACCGGTCGGGAAGGCTCACGGTCAGTCCTCCGCCGCGTATCCGAGGATCGAGCGGTCGATCAGCCACTCGACCGGCGCGAGGTCGTCCGTGTAGACCCTGCCGCCCTCGAGCCGCGGTGTGATCCTGGCGGCGGACTGGGTCGCCACCGGCCGCAGTCCCGGCGGGAGGTCGCGAACGGCTTCGCGCAGCCGGGCGCCGGAGGCGGGCGCCTCCGACCCGAGCAAAAGAGTGTTCGTCGGCTCGATGGGATCGCGGATCACCGTCGGGAACACCTCGGCCATCGTGCGTCCCAGGACCTTCTCCAGGTCGTCGTTCCCCTCCGGATGGCCGGCGTTGACGATCACCACCCCACCGGGCGCGAGCCGGTCGCGAACCAGCTCGAAGAACTCCTCGGTCGCGAGGTAGAACGGGATGTACGGCTGGCGGTACGCGTCGACCATGATCACGTCGTAGCCGCCCTCGGAGGCCCGCAACCACGGCCGTGCGTCCTCGTGATAAACCCGCAGGTTGGGGTTGTCGAGGTCGAAGAACCGCCGCCCGATCTCGGTCAGCTCGCCGTCGATCTCGACCCCGTCGACCACAGTGTCGGGGAAGTAGTGGCCATAGGCGCGGGCTGTCGTGCCGGCCGCGTTGCCGAGGATCGCGATCCGCTCCGGCGGCTTGCTCAGGCCGGCGAACGGCAGCACGAGGTACCCGTCCCAGACGTCGCCGGTCAGGTAGCTGCCGGGGCGGTAAAGCGAGTGAATGGCCTGCCCCTCGTTGAGCTCGAGCGCGCGATCGCCGTCCTCCTGCTCGACGACGCGCGCGTATTGGAAGTCGGTCTCGGTCTCATGGATCACCCTCCCGTCCTCGGTCGCCTTCAGGGTCCCGACGGGGATCGCGATCACGCCGGCGAGTGCGACGGGAACCGCCGCGTAGCGCCACCCAAGGCCGATCGCCGCGACCACCCCGGCCGCGAGGGCGAAGCTGAGGAATGTGCGCTGCGTCCCGATCAGTGGGATCAGGACGAGCGCCGACAGCCACGTCCCGAGCAGCGACCCGGCGGTCGAGATCGCGTACAGGCGCCCGGCCACGCGGCCCGAGTGCTCCACGTCGGGGACGGCGAGCCGGATCGCGTACGGCGACGCGGCCCCGAGCATCATCACCGGCACCGCGATCAGCACCAGCACGCCGAACAGCGAGCCGACGAACGCGCCCGCCGAGATCTCGTCGAGGGCGTCGACCGAGACGTCGAACAGCGGGCGGGCGACGAACGGCACCACCGCGAGCAGCACCGCCGCGCCCATCACCAGCAGGCACAGTCCCCTGAGGTGCGGATAGCGGTCGCCGATCCTGCCGCCGAGCCAGTAGCCGACCGACAGGGCGACCAGCACGACGCCGATCGTGTTCGCCCACACGATCGTCGAGGCGCCGAAGAACGGCGCCATCAGGCGCGCCGCGGCGATCTCGGCGCCGAGGCTGGCGGACCCGACGACGAAGATAAAGGCGTAGAGAAAGCGGTTACGACCCACGCAGGCGCTCCTCCAACCGGGCGCCTTGTCCGGCAGCCACCGCGCGCGCAGCGCGGGCCTCGTCGAGCGGGATGCCGCGGGCGTCCGCGAGGTCGAGCAGCCGCTGGCGCTCCTCGGTCTCGTTCGCCCAGCGGAAGAACAGCCACGCAAACAGCGCCAGCGTCACCAACCCCTGCTCGATCGTCATCACGACGCCCGCGGCTCCCTGGTCGGCGAGCGGGGCAATGTCCCATGAGGCCTCGCCGGCCCGGTAGTCGGGATAGAACACGGTGCCGGACCACATGAACGCGTTGCCGAGCGCGGCGCCCCCGAAGCGCACGGCGATCACGTAGCCCAGCCGCGCCGGGTTACCGAACCACTCCGGCTTCGGGAGCGGCCCCAGGAGCGCCATCCACATCAGCACCCCGGCGCTCAGGAACGACGCGTGCTCGAGCGCGTGCAGCGGCTCGCTCGTCAGCGCCCCCTGATACAGAACGGGCACGTGCCACAGGACCAGGTTCGCGATCCAGATCGGGAGCGCCACCAGCGGATGCACGAGCCAGCGAAGCCACCCGAGCCCCGGTGCGGATAGAAGCGGCTGGAGCAGCGGCCCGGTGAGCCCGAGGACGATCAGCAGCGCTGCCAGATCGCCGAGCACGAGGTGCTGCGCCATGTGAGCCACCAGCAGCTCCTCGCCGAGGTGGGCGATCGGGGAGACCAGCGCCGCGAGGATCAACGCAAGCCCCGCGGCGAAGCTCGCCTGGCGCCACGCCGGCACAGGCTTGCCACGGCGCGCGAGCGTGCGAGCCCGGAACGCATAGGCGACCGCCGCCACCGCCAGCGGCAGCAGCTGGAGAGGCTCGTACGTGCCCGACCCGACGTGCGCGACCGGCATCGGAATCAGCGTACCGCCGGGCGCTTAAAGCCAGCTGATGCGCCTGAAGAAGCGGTGCAACGCCAGCACGCAGACCGCCATCACCGCGAGCACGAGCGGATATCCGATCGGCGAGTCGAGCTCCGGCATGTGCTCGAAGTTCATCCCGTAGACGGAGGCGATGAAGGTCGGGACCGCGATGATCGCGGCCCACGCCGAGATCTGCTTCACGACCGTGTTCTGGCGCACGCTCTGGAGCGCCAAGTTCGCCTGGAGGACGCTGGTCAGGAGCTCGCGTTGGCTCATCACCAACTCATCGACCCTCCGCGCGTGGTCCGCGACGTCGCGGAAGAAGCTCCGCAGGCGCTCGTCCACCTGCGGGAACGCGCCGCGCTCGAGGTCGTGGAGCGGATCCAGCAACGGCGACACGGCGCGGTGGAACTCGATCACCTCCCGCTTCAGCCGGTAGATGCGCTCGGTGGGATCGGCGCCGTCGGTGAAGATCTCCTGCTCGACTTCTTCGATGTCGCCGTCGAGCCCTGCGACCACGGGCTCGTAATCGTCCACGACCTTGTCGAGGATCGCCCACACGGCGGCGGCCGGGCCCTGCTCGAGCAGGTCCCGGCGCTCCTCGAGCCGCTCGCGCGCCGGACGCAGCTCGCTCGCTTCCCCATGCCTGACGGCGATCACGTAGTCGCCGCCGATGAACAGGTGGATCTCGCCGAACTCGACCTCCTCCCTGCTGTCGACGTAGCGCGCGGGACGAAGGACGACGAAGTACGATCCCTCGTAGTCCTCGAGCTTGGGCCGTTGGTGCGACTCCTCGGCGTCCTCGACCGCGAGCTCGGGGAGGTCGAACGTCTCCGCGACCTTCGCCATCTCCTCGTCGCTCGGCTCGTACAGGCCAAGCCACACGAAATCCGCGTCTCCGCGCGCGGCGCTGGCCGCCTTCTCGATGCTCAGCGGGCCCTCGTGCTGGCGCACGCCGTCGCGGTAGTGGGCGCAGTCGACCATCGACATCGGTCCGGCTGCGAGGTTCCCGATCGCCGCGCCGCCTCCTGCCCATGAAAAGGGCCCCGCATGACGGGGCCCCGATCAGTTCGTGCGGACCTCTCGGCTAGCCCTGTGCGAGCGGCTTGACGACCCCGATCACGTGACCCTCTGGGTCGGTGAACAGGCCGATCTCGATGTTCACCTCGGGGATCTTGTCGGGGCCCATCATCCGCGACCCCCCGAGGCTCTCGGCCTTCGCGAGCGCAGCCTCGACGTCGTCGACCGCGACGTAGAACGTCACGTGGCCGTCGTAGCCGTCCGGCGCGGTGCCGATTCCACCCGGGATCCCGTCGCCGTCGATCCCGGTGTTCTCCGGGTCGACCTGGACGACCGCGTAGTCCGTCGGGCCGACCGCCTCGCCGAACTCCCAGTCGAACAGGTCCGAGTAGTAGCTGCGGAGCTTCGGCCCGTCCTTCCCCACGACCTCGAAATGGATCACTGGCTGTCCCATGGGTTCTCCTTTCCGTCCGCGAAACGCGGCGTTGGTATAGGCACTTCCTATAGGACGACTTGCCCGGGTGAGAGTCATCGCGGGTGCGGAACGAGACGGCATACGTCGTGCGCCACCGGAAGTCGGGGGACTCCGAGTGGACCCGCAAGCGGCTGCCGCGCAATCGCGAGAACATCAACGACCGCTGGCTCCAGGCCGGCACCCTTCACGAGCATCAGGCGCCGGTTACTCCTTGCTGATCACTTGTTGATCGCGCCCTCGAGCTCGAGCAGGAACTCCTTCACCTCCGGGCCGCCGCCGTAACCGCCGAGCTCTCCGCCCACGCGGACCACGCGGTGGCACGGAACGACGATCGGGATCGGGTTCGAGCCGCACGCCGACCCGGCCGCGCGATGCGCGCGCGGGCTCCCGGCGCGACCGGCGAGCTCCTTGTAGGTGATGGTGCCTCCGTACGGGATCCCGGTGAGGGACTCGAGCGCCCGCCGCCTGAACCCCTGGCTCAGCCGCCAGTCGATCGCGAGGTCGAACTCGCGACGTCGCTGCTCGAAGTACTCCTCGAGCTCGCGCCGTACCGGGTCGAGCTCGGACGGCGACTCCAGTACTCGCGGTGAGACCTCGCGGGCGAGCTCCGTCAGCACCTCGTCCATGCTCTCGCGCGCGTACGCCACCCGCACGAGTCCGCGCGGCGTCGTCGCCGCGAGCACCGGGCCGACCGGGGTGTCGACGGTCGCGTAGGCGACGTCGAGCAGGCCGTCTGTTGCCGCTCGATTCGCCAGCGTGGCGATCGCGGTCGTGGGATCGTCTCCGCCACGGACGCCCTCGCGGAGCTGTCGCTCGAGCGCGTTGGTTGAGGTTGACGCATTCATTGATCCTCCTTGCTTGTCGTGGCGAGGTGCTCGCGCAGCGCCTCGAGCCCGTCGTGCACGCGTCGCCGGGCGGCTGCCTCCGATGTGCCCAGCGCCGCTCCGATGTCGCGATACGGAAGGTCGGCGGCGAACCGGAGCGCGAGCGCCGCGCGCTGGCCGTTCGCCAGCTCGGCGGCGCGGGCCCACACCGCTCCGCCGCCGAGGCCGTCGTACGAGTCGGACACGGGGGCCTCCGGCGGATCGGCCACCGGCGTGGCCCTCCGCCCGCGGGCGCGGGCGTGGTCGATCGCCTTGTTGCGGGCGATCGTCATCACCCAGGCACGCAGGTTTCGCCCGTCCGCGGACGGATACGCCCGGAGCGCCGCCAGGAAGGTCTCCTGGAAGCAGTCGTCCGCGTCGTCGGGCCCGACCATCGCGCGCAGGAATCCGAGCACCGGACCGCGGTGCTGCTCGATGAACGCCTGAAACGGGGGTAGTTGCGCTTGCGCCTCACTCACTATTCACCCAAGTAAACGGGCGGAAGCCCGCGAACGTGAGGTCGCCGCGCGTCCCGCGCTACCCGGCGCGCCTCACAGCCTCTTCCCGCACACCAGGCCGATGATGACTTGGCCGTCGGTCTGGGGAAGATTCACGAACCCGAACACCCAGGCCCGTGGCGTGTCCTCGGAGATCGCCGACGTGTCCGGGACGATCGCGCCGGTGCTCAGGAAGTACCCGCTGAGAGCCTTGTGGCCGCCGGGGCAGCTTGCCGAGAAGTCCGCGCCGGGCCCCGTGACCGGCATGGACTGCGACTCGAAGTACTTCGCCTTCGGCTTGCCCTTCGCGACCTGCGCGCCGGCGGATGCTGAGGCGCTCGGGGCATCGACCGGCTGCAGCCCAATGCGCTCGAAGCTGCGGTTGAAATCGTCGGGACGGTTCCCGCCCTCGCCGCCGAGGCTGGCGGCGGCGAAGGCGCCGACCGCGGCGAGCGCGGCGACCGTGGCCAGGGTCAACTTCCTGCTCATTCGCTCTCCTCCTTGCGTGGTGATCGGGACCGCAGCTTATGCGCGATCGCTCGCTCGGATCGCCGCCTCGATGCCCTGAACCCCGACGAGATCGCCCGACGGCAGGGTGAGCCGCACGATGCCGTCGCGCTCGAGCCGCTGGCGCGGGTTGACCAGGATCACGCCGAAGAACTCGCCCCGCCGGTCGAAGCGCAGTACGTCCGACTCCGGCGTCTCGCGGCGGGTCCCCGGGCGCGGGGCGTCGATAGCCGCGTAGAGAACGTCGCTCGGCGCGTCGTAGGTGACGTGGGTGAACGTGTAGTTGCCGGCGCGGATGCTCACCGTTCGAAGTGCTCAGGGTAGCCGGCCGAAGATGGTTTGCTACGCTAATTAGCAAGGTGAATCACCTTGCCGACATCAACCGACCCATCGAGACCCAGCCCGGATCAGCCGCAGCGACTGACGTCGAGCTCGCGGCGCGGCTCAGGCTCGCGATCACGCGGACGGCGCGACGGCTGCGCCAGGAGGCCGGCGCGGACCTGAGCCCCTCCCAGGTCGCAGCGTTGGCGACGATCGAGCGCCACGGCCCGCTGGCGCCGAGCGAGCTCGCCGAGCGCGAGCGGATCAGGCGCCCGACCGCGACGCGTGTGCTTTCCCGGCTCGTGGAGGCAGGGCTGGTCGAGCGCATCGCCGACCCCACCGACGGGCGCTCGGCGATCGTCAGCGTGAGCTCCGATGGTCGCGCGCTGCTGCGGCGGCTTCGCCGGCGGAAGACCGCCTATCTCGCGAGCCGGATCCGCGACCTTCCACCCGAGGACCTGAGCGCGCTCGCCCGGGCCACCGACGTGCTCGAGTCGATCCTTGCGCGGGACGCGGGCGGTGAGGCCGCTTGACGGCGGCGCTCAATCGCTCCTTCGCCAGCCTCCGCATACCGAATTACCGCCGCTTCTTCGTCGGGCAGCTGGTGTCCATCTCTGGCAACTGGATGCAGACCGTTGCCGAGATCTGGGTGATCCTCACGCTGACCGGGAGCGGGCTCGCGGTCGGCTTCACGACCGCGCTCCAGTTCCTTCCGCTGCTGCTCGTCGGCGCGTGGGGCGGGCTGATCGCGGACCGGGTACCGAAGCGGCGGCTGCTGATCACGACCCAGGCGCTGCACGTCCTCCCGCCGCTTGCGCTGTTCGCCCTCGCGGCGACCGGCGGGCTATCGCCAATCGCGGTCTATGTCGCGGTGTTCGCGCGCGGCGTCGTCAACGCGGTCGACTACCCGACCCGGCAGGCGTTCGTGATGGAGATCGTCGGCGCCGACCGGGTGGTGAACGCGGTGAGCCTCAACAGCGTGTTGATCCACGCGGCGCGGATCACGGGTCCCGCGATCGCGGGGTTGCTGATCGCGACCGTAGGCGTCGAGCCGTGCTTCGCGCTGAACGCGGCAAGCTTCGCCGTGATGATCGCGGCGCTCGCCGGGATGGACGCCGACGCGCTGCGGCCGGCGGCGATCGAGCCGCGCCGGGCGGGAGCGGTGCGCGCCGGCCTCGGCTACGTGCGCGCGACGCCCCAGCTCTGGATCCCGCTCGGACTGATGGCGATCGTGGGAACGCTCGGCTTCAACTTCCAGGCGATCCTTCCGCTGCTCGCGCGCTTCACCTTCGACGGCGGCGCGTCGGCCTACGCGGCCCTCGTCACGGCGATGGGGATCGGCGCGGTCGTTGGGGCGCTGGCAAACGGCGCCCGCGCAACCGTGACGCCCGCGCTGCTCGCGGGCGCCGCGATCGGGTTCGGCGCGCTGGCGCTGCTCGCGGCCGGGGCGCCTTCGCTCGGGCTCGAGATGCTGCTTCTCGCGCCGCTCGGAGCGGCCAGCGTAACGCTCGCGGCGAGCGTCAACTCGGCGCTCCAGCTCGCCTCCGAGCCGGAGATGCGCGGCCGCGTGATGGCCCTGTACTCGGTCGTGTTCCTCGGGTCGACCCCGATCGGCGCCCCGCTCACGGGATGGCTGTCCGAGTCGATCGATCCCCGCGCGGCGCTCGTGATGGCGGGTGTGGCCGCGCTCGTCGGCGGCATCCTGGCGCGGCTCGCGTTCGAGCGCGCCCGGGCGGCGCCGTTCGACGCACCGGCGCGGGCGGCGTAGCGGCCGCGTTCGTCGAGAATCCCTCCCCCGGCAGATCACCGAGCATCGAACGAGGAGGCCGCGATGACGACGACGTCCTACGAGCAGACTGTGCGCGAGGCACGCGAGGAGCAGGGCTCGCTCGTGCTGGTGAACCGCGAAGGCTCACGCGCGGTTGTCACCCTGAACGACCCAGAGAAGCTGAATCCTCTCAGCGCCGCACTGACGGTCCAGCTGCGCGAGGCCCTCGAGGAGCTCGCCGCGGATCACGCGGTGCGGGCGATTGTTCTCACCGGGGCCGATCCCGCATTCAGCGCCGGGGGCGACCTGAGGCTGATGCGCGAGACGGCGCACCCGATGGTCGACGAGGGCGCCGAGGGAGCGGCCGGTGCGTGGCGCTGGATCCGCAACGAGTTCGGCGGGATCGCGAAGCTGATCGCGCGGTCGGACAAGGCGTTCGTCGCGGCGATCAACGGCGCTGCCGCCGGCGTCGGGCTCGCGTTCGCCCTGACCTGCGACCTGATCCTCGTCTCCGAGCGCGCGCGGCTCGTTCCCGCGTTCGGCCGCATCGGCCTCGTCCCCGAGGTCGGAACGAGCTGGGCCCTTACCCGCCGGCTCGGGTACCAGCGGGCGTTCGAGCTGTTCGCCGGCGGCCGCCACCTCTCCGGAGCCGAGGCCGCCGACCTCGGGCTCGCCAACGCCCTGGTCGAGCACGACCGGCTGCTCCCCGACGCGCTCGAGTGGTGCGATCGGATCGAGCAGCTACCAACCCACGTGCAGTCGATGATGAAGCCGCTGCTCCGCAACGCCGCCGACATGACCTGGGAACAGGCGATTGCGATGGAGGAGTTTGCCGAGCCGATGTGCTTCACGACCCGTGCGCACCGCGAGGCGGTAGGGGCGCTGCTCGCGGCGGAGTAGCGCTACGGCACGAACGGCAGCGCCTCGCTCTAGCCCCAGCGGGGCACCGGGGCGTGCTGGGCGACCTCTGCGCCCGGCTGCGAGTTGTGGTACGCGATGCGCGTCCCCACTCGGCGTCGCCGGGTAGGCCTGGTAGGGTGCTGGCTGGCCGGCCAGCAGGACCCAGGAGGCACCGGATGACCGCGCAACCCGACCAGGAGCTCAACCGGATCGACGTCACGGATCGCGAGCACTGGATCGACGGCCCGCCCCACCGGATCTTCGGCGAGCTGCGGCGGGAATGCCCCGTCCACTGGAGCGAGATCAACGAGTACGAGAACGAGGAAGGGTTCTGGTCGATTACGCGCGCGGACGACGTGCGCACCGTGAGCCTCGATTGGGAGACCTTCTCGTCGGAGCGCGGAGGCGTGACCGGGTTGACGCACGCGATCCCGATCGAGCTCACCCGCGCGATGTTCATCGCCATGGACCCGCCGAAGCACGACCGGCTGAAGATGCTGTTCCAGCGCGGGTTCACGCCGAAGCGGATCGCCGAGCACGAGGACGCGATCCGGGCGATCACGGAGCGGGTGCTGGACGGGGTCGCCGACCGCGGCGGGTGCGACCTCGTCACCGACGTCGCGCAGCCAGTGGTCTCGCGCGTGATCGGGAGCTTCATGGGAATTCCCGAGGAGGACGACGCGGTGTGGGCGAACCTGATGAATGCGACCCTCGGCCTCGGCGACCCCGACCTCAACCCCGGCGGCCTCGACGCGATCCTCGAGCGCGACATCCCCGAGATCTTCGAGCGCTGCCGGAAGATGATCGCCGAGCGGCGGCGCAAGCCGACCGACGATCTGACCACCGTCCTGGTGCAAGCCGAGATCGACGGCGAGCGGCTCGAGGAGCACGAGATCGTGATGGGCTTCTTCCTGCTCGTGGCGGCTGGCAACGACAGCACCAAGGCGACCTACACGAGCGGGATGCGCGCGCTGATGGAGCACCCCGATCAGATGCAGCTGCTGATCGATGACCCGTCGCTGATCCCCGGCGCGGTCGAGGAATGTCTGCGCATGTACCCGGCCTTCGCCCACTTCCGCCGGACCGCGATGCGGGACACCGAGATCGCGGGCCAGCCGATCGCGGACGGGGACAAGGTGATGATGTGGTACCTGTCGAGCAATCGCGACGAGGAGCACTACGAGGACCCCGACCGCTTCGACGTGCTCCGCAACCCGGAGCACCAGGCGTTCGGCGCGGGCGGGCGCCACTTCTGCCTCGGCGCCTCGCTGGCCCGACTCGAGCTGCGGATACTGTTCGAGGAGACGCTGAAGCGCTTTCCCGAGATCCGGATGGCCGACGCGCCCAGCAGAGTCGAATCGGCGTTCTTGAACCAGCTCAAGACGCTGCCCGTTCGGTGGAGATGACGGTTCACTACGAGACCGATGGTCCGGTCGCGATCGTGACGCTCGATCGGCCCGACGTGGCGAACGCGATCGATCGCCCCACCGCCGACGAGCTGGCCGCGCTGCCGCAGGCGGCGCTCCGCAGCGATCGGCTGTCGTCCTACGAGCAGTCGTCTCTCCCCCTCGACGAGGCGCTCGGCGTCGAGTACCGGCACGGCATGGCGACGCTGGAGACGGGCGAGATGTTCGCCGGGCTCGACGATTACGCGTCGGGCGGGTGGCGAACCGGCGCGGCCACCTAGCGGCCGACCTCAATCCCGCAACCGGCGCTCTTCGGGGGTGCGGTTATCCCAACCCCCGCTAGGCGGATCGCCTACCCGCGATTGGGGTGCTGGCCGTGTGGGAGAGCCCGGTCCTACATGGGAGCCTCGATCACGTATTCGAATCGGGCTCATCCAAGCCACAAGGGAGCAATCCATGACCGACAGGCTTCGCTCAATCGGACGTTCGCTGGCCCAGCTACCCGGAGGTCGGCGGACCAAGTTCGCCGTAATCGGCGTATGGCTGGTGATCGCGTTCGCGATCGGACCGCTGTCGAGCAAGTTCGAGGACGTCCAGGAGAACGACCCCGCCGACTACCTCCCGGCCAACGCGGAGTCCGTGAAGACGATCGATCAGCTGGAAGGCTTTCCCTCCGACGATCAGGCCGACGCGATCACCGTCTTCCATCGCGAAGGCGGGCTGACGGCCGAAGACAAGGCAGCGATCGCGCAGGTACGCGCGGAGATCAACGATCGCGTACGCCCGCAGATCAACGAGCAGCGCGCCAATTCGGTGGCCGAGACAGGCCCGCCCGTGCTCTCGCAGGACCGCAGCACGGCGCTTGTCACGACCCCGATCAGGGTTCCCGAGGAAGCCACCGGCGATGCGGAGGACGTGATCACCGACACGCCGGAGGAGATCAAGACCGAGCTCGGGTCGCTGCCTGGCGGCCTCGAGGCGAAGGTGACCGGGCCGGCCGGCTTCGCCGCCGACGCGGTCGACGTCTTCAACGAGATCAACGGCACGCTGCTGTACGCGACGGCGGGCCTGGTCCTGCTGCTCCTGATAATCATCTACCGCAGCCCGATCTTCTGGACGATCCCGTTCTTCACCGTGCTGCTCGCCGAGGTCAGCTCGCGCGGGTTCGGGTACCTGCTCGCCGAGGCCGGCGTGACGGTAACCGGGCAGTCGGGCGGCATCCTCCCCGTGCTGGTCTTCGGAGCCGGGACCGACTACGCGCTGTTGATGGTCTCGCGCTTCCGCGAGGAGCTGCGGCGGCACGAGAACAAGCACGACGCGATCCACGTCACGCTGCAACGCACGAGCCCGGTGATCCTAGCCTCGGGCGCGACCGTGATGGCCGCACTGCTGACGCTGACGCTCGCCGAGGTCACCGGCACCTCCGGACTCGGGCCGATCGGTGCAATGGGAATCGCCCTCGCGATGCTCTCGATGCTGACCTTGCTGCCGGCGCTGCTGACCATGTTCGGACGGCGCGCGTTCTGGCCGTTCATCCCGCGCTACGGAACCGAGGGCCCGGACGCCACCCACGGCGTGTGGCGGCGCATCGCCGAGTGGGTCGGTCGCGGCCCGCGACGGGTATGGATCGGCACCACGGCAGTGCTCGCCGTCCTCGCCGTCGGGTTGGTGCAGCTCAACAGCGACCTGACGAGCGGAAACATGTTCCGCAACGACGTCGACTCCGTCCAGGGACAGGAGCTCCTGGAGTCGGGCTTCCCGGCGGGTGCGAACGCGCCGACCAACGTCCTCGTCATGGACAACTCGAAGGTTGACGGCGTCAGCAACGCCGTTGCGCAGGCACCCGGCGTCGCTGAGGTCTCACCCAAGCGCGAGGAGGGACCGGCCGGGACCAAGCTCGAGGTCACGCTCGACGAGGATCCCTACAGCACCGCCGGATTCGACCTGATCCCCGGAATCCGCGACGCCGCTCGCGGGGTCGCCGGCGAGGACGTCCTGGTCGGGGGCCCGACGGCCGAGGAGCACGACCTGCGCGACTCGACCGCACGCGACAACGTCGTGATCGTCCCGATCGCCCTCCTGGTGGTGTTCCTGATCCTCGCGGCGCTGCTACGCGCAATCGTCGCGCCACTGGTGCTGATCGGGACGGTGATCCTGTCCTTCGCCGCGGCGCTCGGGATCGGGACGTTCTTCTTCGAGAACGTGTTCGACTTCCCGGGCATCGACCCCGCCCTGCCGCTGTTCGCGTTCATCTTCCTGGTGGCGCTGGGCATCGACTACAACATCTTCCTGATGGCGCGCGTGCGGGAGGAGACCCTCCAGCATGGGACGCGCAACGGGACGATTCGAGGCCTGGCCGTGACCGGGGCCGTGATCACCTCGGCGGGGCTGGTGCTCGCGGGCACCTTCTCGACTCTCGCCGTGCTGCCACTCGTGTTCCTGACGGAGATCGGGTTCACGGTCGCGGTCGGAGTCCTCATCGACACGTTCCTCGTCAGATCGCTGCTGGTCCCGGCGTTGGTGCTGGAGATCGGCGACCGAGTCTGGTGGCCTTCGGCGCTCGCCCACATCGCCGGCCGCAAGTCGCGCGAGCGCGACGCCGCACCCGAACCACGGCCCCGGGTGGCCGCCGAGACGGAGTAGCGAGACGCGGGCCGGGCGCCTCTCCCCGGGCGCCCGGTCCGTCGCTACTCGCCCCCTGCGGGCAAGGGCTTCGCCCGAGGGCGCGGTCGAGCCAACTGCTACCGTCGCGCGGTGCGGGCGGAGCGCGGAACTGGGCAGGGACGGCGTTGGTTGTTCGCGCTCGCGCTCGCGCTCGGCGGGCTGCTCGCGGCGACGACCTCCGCGCAGGCCGCGACCTATCCCGAGGCCGTCCTCCTGGTGTCCGGCTTCGACACCGCGTCTCCGTTCTCGACGCCCGACCCGCGCTGCAACGGCAAGGAGGGCCCCGAGTGGAGTCCGGCGGGCGGGATGGCGCAGACGCTGAAGCCGGCCGGCCTCGACGTGTTCACGGCGCCCGTGAGGCAGACCGGGGAGCCGCTGCTGGCGCCGTGCACCGGTCCGGCCGAGGTCGCCCCGCCGGACAGCGCGGTGATCAACTCGAACGGCGAGCTCGACGCCAACGGTCAGGCGCTCGCGAACCTGCTCGCCTTCATGCGCGACACCTACGGCGTCGAGAAGCTCCACCTCGTGGGACATTCCGACGGCGGGCTCTGGTCGCGCTCGGCGATCACCCAAGACCCCGGCTACGCGGACCTCGAGGTGCTGTCGCTGACCACGCTCGGCACGCCCCACATCGGTTCCCTTGTCGCCGACCTCGCGATCAACCTCGACGGCGGCAAATGTGACTTCACGAACGAGATCGAGCAGCTGATCTGCGAAAGCGTCGTAGAGGTCGCCGATCTGATGCTGAAGGACCTCGGAAAGGTCGCGACCACCGAGCTCACCAACGGCTTCCTCACCGGCTGGAACCCGCAGCAGCGGATCGGCTCGTGCCCGGTGACCGGGATCGCGGGCAACCACGTCGGCTTCAGCATCCCTCTGCTCGGCTACTACACCCCCAGCGACGGGGCGGTCGGCCTGTCGAGCGCGCTCGGCGAGAGCGCGCTCGCGATCGACGGCAGCACGATCCCGGCCCCGGGGATCCCGAACTTCAAGCAGGGCGGCACCTACGACGTCGTCCACGGGCTCGGCCTGGACTTCCTCGATCCCGCGAACCTGCTCAACACGCAGGCCGTTTCGAACGAGGTCCGGGACACGGTGCTGGCCGCAGCCACGAACACGACCGCGTGCAACACCGGGGCCGGCGAGCGCGACCCGGACGAGGTCTCGCACGGGCTTCCGCTGTACCGCCTGGTCGTGCCGAACCGGCGCGGGCGGCTCCCCCAGGCGGACGCCGGGGAGCTCATCGCCGCGAAGTCCGGCGTCGAGCTGAGCTGCGGCGGCACCAAGCTCGAGGCGACCGCGCTCCGCGGCGACCCCCGGCTGGCGCTGTTCGAGACCTCCGCGTGCGATGAACGTCCGCGCGTCACTAACGGCGCGAAGAGGCTCGCCGCGCGGGGCGCTCGGGCGAGGCGCCGCGCCAAGGCGGTGCTCGTCGACCACGCGGAGCGCACCCAGGTGACTGTGACGATCGAGGGCACGGACGTTCAGATCGACGTTCAGGGGCCGAGGGTTCGACGGCTCCGCGCGGTGATCTGGAGCGGCGGTCAGCGCGAGCGGCTCGAGCTCGACGGGGACGGGAGCGCGACCCTGCCCGGGGGAGTCGAGCGAACCTGGCTGCGGATCCGCACGAAGACGAGGCCGGGCGGGACCGTCGCCAGCGGGACCACGTTGCTGTCGCGCTGAACGGCGTGGGCCGGCACGGCGACCGAACGCTCGCTCGCCGCGACCTAATCAGGCCGCCGGCAGCTCCCGGAACGCACAGCCCGCCAGGTGGTCGTTGACGATGCCGACCGCTTCCATCAACGCGTATGCCACCGTCGGCCCGACGAATGCGAAGCCACGACGCTTCAGCTCCTTGGCCATCTCGGTCGACTCCGGCGTCACCGAGACGAGGTCGTCGCCTGACGTCGGCGCCGCGCCGGATCGCTCGGGAGCGAACTGCCACAGCAGCTCGCCGAGGGTCGTGCCTTCGGCGCGCAGCTCACGGGCCGCACCCGCGTTGCGGATTGTGGCGTCGATCTTGGCGCGATTGCGGACGATCGATGCGTCGCCGAGCAGCCGGTCGCGATCCGAATCGCCGTAGGCGGCAATGCGATCGACGTCCCACTGATCGAAGGCCCGCCGGAACCCCTCCCGCTTGCGCAGGATCGTGATCCACGAGAGCCCGGACTGGAATGCCTCCAGGGTCAGCATCTCGAACAGGTGCACCTCGTCGTGACTGGGCCGCCCCCACTCGCGGTCGTGGTACTCGATGTACTCGGGGCCGCCCAGCGACCACCAGCAACGCGGTCGTCCGTCCGGCCCCGGATCCACGCCCGTCACGGTGCCTGCCGTTGGTTCGTTGGCCACCGTGGTGACCCTAGCGCCACCGCGCACCAAGTCGCCGAAGCTGGCCGCTATCCTATCTGTGGAGTAACTACAGATACTGGAGTTTGCCATGGCCCTTCTTCTGATCCCACTCGACGACGCGGTCGTCTTCCCCGGCGTCACGGCAACCCTGCCGATCGACACCGGCGAGGAGGATCGCGTGTTCCTGCTGCCGCGCCAGGACGGCGACTTCGGCCGCATCGGCGTCGTCGCCGAGGTGATCGAGCGCGGCCAGCTGCCGAACGGCGCGTGGGCGGCGACCGTGGTCGGCCTGCATCGCGGGCTGGCGGGTGCCGCGCAGCCCACCGGCGGCGACCAGCTGCGCGTAGAGGTGCAGGAGCTCCACGACGGCAACCCCGAGGACGAGCGCAGCAATGAGCTCGTGCGCGAGTACCGCGCCGTGGTCGAAGAGATGCTCGAGCTGCGCGGCGCCGACGAGCGAATCGCCACCTTCCTGCGCTCAATCGAGGAGCCCGGGGCGCTGGCCGACACCGCGGGTTACAGCCCCGATCTCTCGCGCGAGCAGAAGCGCAAGCTGCTCGAGACCCTCGACGTCAAGGCGCGGCTCGAGCTCGCCGTCCAGATGCAGCGCGAGCGGCTCGCCGAGCTCCAGGTCCGCAGCAAGATCCGCGAGGACGTGGAGTCCGGCGCCCAGAAGCAGCAGCGCGAGTACTTCCTGCGCAAGCAGATGGAGTCGATCCGCAAGGAGCTGGGCGACGACGACGAAGACCTGATCGCCGAGTATGAGCGCAAGATCACCGAGGCCGAGATGCCCGAGGCGGTCGCCGAGCAGGCCGAGCGTGAGCTGCGGCGGCTCGAGCGCCAGGGTGAGCAGTCGCCCGAGTCATCGATGATCCGCAGCTACCTCGACTGGCTGCTCGCTGTCCCGTGGTCGAAGCGCTCCGAGGAGCGGCTGGATCCGGAGCACACCCGTGAGGTGCTCGACGAGGACCACGCCGGGCTGGAGGACGTGAAACGCCGCATCACCGAGTTCATCGCCGTGCGCAAGCTGCGCCAGGAGCGCGGGATCGAAGGAGAGAGCCGCGCCAACGGCGCGATCCTCACCCTGGTGGGCCCGCCGGGCACCGGCAAGACGTCGATCGGCGAGTCCGTGGCCCGCTCCCTGGGGCGCGAGTTCGTGCGCCTGTCGCTGGGCGGCATCCACGACGAGGCCGAGATCCGCGGCCACCGGCGCACCTACATCGGCTCTCTGCCGGGGCGAATCGTTCGCGCGCTGCGCGACGCCGGGACGATGAACCCGGTGATCCTCCTCGACGAGGTCGACAAGGTCGGGGCGGACTGGCGCGGCGATCCCTCCGCCGCCCTGCTCGAGGTACTCGACCCGGCTCAGAACCACTCCTTCCGCGACCACTACCTCGACGTCGAGGTGGACCTCTCCGAGGTCGTCTTCCTGGCCACCGCCAACATCGTCGACACGATCCCGGCTCCCCTCCTCGACCGCATGGAGGTGATCGGATTCGACGGCTACACAACCGAGGAGAAGCTGGCGATCGCACGCGGGTACCTGTGGCCCCGCCAGATCGAGCGAAACGGTCTGCGCCCGGACGAGGTCGAGGCCTCCGATGCGATCTTGCGCAAGGTGATCACCGAGTACACGCGCGAGGCCGGGGTGCGCCAGCTCGAGCGCGAGCTGGGCAAGCTGCTGCGGCGCGCGGCGACGCGGATCTCTTCGGGCGAGGCGGAGACGCCGATCGCCATCGATCCCGACGCGGTGATCGATGCCCTCGGCCGTCAGCGCTTCTTCCAGGAGTCGGTCGAGCGCACCGCGATTCCCGGCGTGGCCACCGGCCTGGCGGTCACCGGCACAGGCGGCGACGTCCTGTTCGTCGAGGCCACCGCGATGGAGGGCGACAAGGGCCTGGTGCTCACGGGTCAGCTGGGCGACGTGATGAAGGAGTCGGCGCGGATCGCGCTCTCATACGTGAGCTCGCACGTCGACGAGCTGGGCATCGACAGCGACGACTTCCGGCGCGAGTTTCACGTCCACGTGCCGGCCGGGGCCATCCCCAAAGACGGCCCGAGCGCGGGAACCGCTATGACCACTGCACTCGCGTCGCTGCTCAGCGGTCGCCCGGTCAAGCACACCGTGGGAATGACCGGCGAGGTCACGCTCCAGGGCCGGGTGCTTCCGATCGGGGGCCTGAAACAGAAGGTCCTCGCCGCTCACGCGGCCGGGCTGACCGAGGTGATCCTGCCGGAGCGAAACCGAGGCGACCTCGATGACGTTCCCGAGGAGGTCCGCGAGCAGATGACGTTCCAGCCGGTTATGAGCATCGACGAGGTGCTCGAGCTGGCGCTCGAGCCGGCTGGCCGCGGAGCCGATGTCGCCGCGGTGTCGTAGCTGCGCGCCGGTTCCGTCCGAGGTCCGCGCCGTCGCGGACCTGCTGGAGCGCCGCTGGACGCTGGGCACGATCTACGCGTGCTCGAGCGGCGCCGCTCGTTTCAACGAGTTCCGCCAGTCGCTACCGGGGATCTCACCGACCACCCTCTCGGAGCGGCTCGAGCAACTCGAGGCTGCCGAGATAATCGAGCGTCGGCTCGTCCCGGGCCGTCCCCCCCACGCCGAGTACGGACTGACCGCGAAGGGGAAGCGCCTGGCCGCGGCTGTGACGGGACTGCTCCAGCAGGGCTGAGGCGATCATCCGGCGCAGGCCCGGACGCGCCGGCTTTTATGCACACGAGCGACGTTCGCCGTGAGTTACTCACCGTTTGCGGTCGCGGTCGCGCGAGGGCTGAACGCGCTTCGGCTCTCCCGGCATCTTCGGGTAGTCGGGCGGGTATGGCATATCGCCCTCTCCCTCGGCCTCGTCGCTCTCGTACATGTCCAACAGCGGCTTCAGCGAGTGGTCGGCATCGTCGATCGCGGCGTGGCGGTCGCCCACCTCGGCAAAGCGCGCGGGCATCGTCGCAACCGTGAAGTCCTCGGGCGCGGCGTCGGGCAGCTCGTCCCAGGTGACCGGCGCGGAGACCGGTGCACCCGGCTTCGGCCGGACGCTGTAGGCCGAGGCAATCGTGCGATCGCGGGCGTTCTGGTTGTAGTCGATGAAGATTCGCTCGCCGCGCTCCTCCTTCCACCACTTTGTCGTGACCTGGCCCGGTAGCCGCCGCTCGAGTTCGCGCCCGAACGCGATCGCGGCGTGGCGGACGTCCGTGAACGTCCAGCGGCGTTCGATCCGGACGTATATATGGACACCTCGGCCTCCCGAGGTCTTCGGGAAACCCGAGTAGCCGAGCTCGTCCAGGAGCACGCGTGCCTCAGCGGCGACTCGCACGGCGTCTTCGAAGTCCGTGCCTGGCTGCGGGTCGAGGTCGATGCGCAGCTCATCCGGATGGCCGACGTCATCGCTGCGAACCGGCCACGGATGAAACGTGATCGTGCCCATCTGGGCAGCCCAGCCGACGACGGCCACCTCCGTGGGGCAGATCTCATCCGCGTGGCGACCCGACGGGAACTCGATCCGCGCGGTCTGCACGTAGTCCGGCGCTCCTCTTGGAATGCGCTTCTGGTAGAAGGCGTCGCCGCCGCCCTTCTCGCGCGTCGAGACAACGATGCCCGGATGCACGCCCTTCGGCCAGCGCTCGAGCGTCGTCGGCCGCCGTTCGACCGCGCGCATGATGCCCTCACCAACGGCGAGGTAGTACTTGACGACGTCGAGCTTGGTGACCGCGCCAGTGCGCTTGGTCTTGGGGAAGATCACGCGATCGGCGCTGGACACGCGCACATCGCGCCCTCCGGCGTCGACGATCACCGCCTCGGATGCGGCC
Organism: uncultured Thermoleophilia bacterium; assembly: GCA_963756745.1. Lineage (GTDB taxonomy): Bacteria > Actinomycetota > Thermoleophilia > Solirubrobacterales > 70-9 > DASPWW01. The sequence continues at coordinate 641,309 of CAVWOU010000010.1, read as the reverse complement.
ATGCCCGGAGTTCTACGGCACCACCCGCACAATTCGAACGCCCGGCACCTCGCCGGTCGGGCTAGCCGGTGTTGGCCCCAGCTTCCGCCTGGCGGTCGAGGTCCTTGTTCTCGGCCACGAACTTGCTGGCGATGAACGTCGCGCCCTGCGGGTCGTTGATGACCGTCATCCGGACCCAGGGAGCGTCGAAGGGCGCAACGATCACGTTGCCGCCGAGCTCGGTTGCCTTCGCCGCCGTGGCGTCAGCATCGTCGACCGCGAAGGTCACGCTCCAATGCGGCGGCGTGTCGGGCTGGTCGTCCGGGATCGGATTGATGCTCGCGACAGAGTCCTCGAAGCCCTCGGGGCCGCCGACCTCCGCCACCTGCTTGCGGAGGCCCGGGGTGAAGCTCTCGAGGTGGTCGCCGTAGCCCGGCAGTGTCCACATCTCCGCGCCGGGCAGGGCCAGGACGGTCCAGCCGAACACCGAGCCGTAGAAGGACTTCGCGCCCTCGACGTCGCGGGTGTTGAGGCCGTTGAAGTTCAACGAACCGTGCTCGTTGACGATCGTCGCGCCCTTGTGCTCCTTCGCCTGCCAGACACAGAACGCCGCTCCCTCGGGATCGGTGAAGACAGCCATGCGGCCGGAATCCATGATGTCGAACGGCTCCATCACGACGTCCCCGCCGGCTTCGTGCACCTTCGCCCCAGTCTCGTCGGCGCTATCGACCCAGATATATGTGTTCCACGTAGCCACCGACGGGAGGGCCTCGGGGATGGACCCGACCGCGGCAGCGTCGCCACCACCCAGCCGCGCGATGAAGTACTTGCCCTCCGACCCCTGCGGTAGCACGTCCTCGAACTCCCAGCCGAACAGGCCGCCGTAGAAGTCACACGCTGCCTCCGGGTCGGGCTGGCTGGTGTCCACCCAGCAGGGCACTCCGGGGATGTATCCGTCACGCTCGGGCATTCGCTGCTCCTTCCGTTGCTTCGGGCCGCACCATAATGGCGATTGCTGCGCCTGTCCGACGCCCGAGGGTTCGGCCCTGCCCCAAGCCCACCTTTCTCCAACCGGCGCCGCGGGTGACCGAGCTCCCCAGCAGCCCAGACGCTGAATACGGTGTCCTTGCGTCTTCGCCAGGCACGCGATACTGAGCGGGCGATGTCGCAGGAGAACGTGGAGCTTCTCCGCCGCTTTCATGCCGCCTTCAATCGACGCGACCTCGACGCCCTGCTCGCGCTCCACGATCCCGAAGTGGAGGTCGTCTCGTTGCGGATGGAACTGGAGGGCGGCCACCCCTTTCAGGGCCTCGAAGGTGTCCGGAGCTGGTATGAGAGCCTCCTCGACGTCTACCCCGACTTCGGCAGCGAGATCGAGGAGGTGCGCGAGCTCGGAGAGGTGACGATCGCGCGATTGCGCCAATACGGCCGTGGCAGGGAGAGCGACGCGCCCATCGAGCTGACGGTGTGGCACGTCGCCCACGTGCGCAACAGAAAGATCGTCTGGTGGTGCGCTGTGAGGAGGGAGGCCGAAGCGCTCGAAGCCGCCCGGCTGCGGGAGTAGGCGGTGTCGCAGGAGAACGTCGAGGTCGTGCGCACGGCCTATGCACAGGCGGCTGCCCGGGGGGTCGACTGTGACGGCGTCACACATGGCCGCGTCGCGGCAGCTAGGTTGGGTACCGGTACTGGGAACGGGAGATGGGGTAGGCGCGCATCGCTAGCCCACGGAAGGGAAGGACGAGATGAGTAAGCGATTCGCGGTTGTGGTCGGGGACCACCCATACTGGGAAGCGACCTGGCAGGGGGACGCTGGTCGTAAAGAGCTCGGCCGTCGCGGTCGGCTTCGCTGCGCCGACCTGCGACGGGAGCGCCATGGCGAGGGGTATCTGATTGACAGGAACGGCCGTCCATGATGCGGCTTCCTGTTCTGCGCCGAGTGCGGCGCTCCGGAGCGCAAGGGCGTTCTGGGCCTACTCGTAGCTGGACCCGCGAGGGCGGCTGGAGCGACCGACCTAGCGAGGGCGGGCGGAGCTGGACGCGGGCCGGCTGGCAGCCGCGCTCACGCTGATCGAGAGACGGGATGGCCGACACCTGCCCGTAGGGGCGGCAAGGCACGAGACAGCCGCCCTCGAAGCCGCCGGGCCGCGGGAGTAGTCAGGCTCGCCCCTCGGCGATCTTTCCGACGCGCACTACGGGTTCCCCGCCACCCCTTGGGCGCGAGATACTGAGCGGGCGATGTCGCAGGAGAACGTCGAGCGGCTCTATCGTGCCTACGACGCGTTCAACCGGCGCGATCTCGACGCCTACCTCGCGCTCATAGACCCTGAAGTGGAGCTCACGCCGCGCATCATGGAGCTGGAGGGCGGTTCCTACTACCGCGGTCACGACGGCGTCCGTGAATGGTGGCGGACCCTGTTCGCCGTCTTCCCCGACTTCAGTACCGAGATCCTGGAGGTTCGCGACCTCGGCGACTCCTTGATCGTCGCCCTGCGCGTCCGCGGTCACGGCGTCGAAGGCGGTGCGCCGATCGAGGAAGTGTGGTGGCAGACAATCAAGGTACGTGACGGCAAGGCGACCTGGTGGCGAAACTTCGGAAGCGAGGCCGAGGCCCTCGAAGCCGCCGGGCTTGAGGAGTAGGCGATGTCGCGGGAGAACGTGGAGCTGGTTCGGCACCACCTCGAGCCCTACGACGCCGAGGACTTCGTCCCCGTCCTCAGCGAAGCGGTTGACCGACTTGGCCCCGACCCCGAGCCGGATGCCGTGCTCGCCCTGTGGGCCGAGGACCCGTCCTTCCACCACCTCTATCCGGAGGTCGTGTGGGAAGTAGCGATTGGCGGTCCGCTGGACGTAAAGGCCACCGGACCCACCGAGATTCTTCGTTGGTGGGCTGAGTGGCTGGAACTCTGGGAGAGCTACGTCTACCGGGCAGCCGAGTATCGCGACCTGGGCGAGTGGGTGCTCACGTCAGTCGATGTTCGCGCCAGGGGTAGGGACGGTATCCCGGTCGAGATGCGTACCTTCGAGGTACGGAGGGTTCGGGATGGCAAGATCGCCGAGTGCAGAATCTTTGAAACCGAACGACGAGCCCTCGAGGCCGCCGGGCTGTCGGACGGATGAAAATCGAGTCACGATCGAAGAAGGGAGCGCGCGATGAGCCTCACATTTCCGGGAGAGTCGGCGGAGTACAGGGAGGCGCGTGACCGGCTGCTGGAGCGGGAGATCGAGCTGCGTCGCGAGATGGAGGCGGTGGCCGCCGCGAGGCGCGAGCTGCCGCCCGGCGGCGTCGTCCCCGAGGACTACGTCTTCCAGGGCAAGGCCGCGGACGGCAGCCCCGCCGACGTGCGGATGTCGGAGCTGTTCGCGCCTGGCAAGGACTCGCTGGTGATCTACAACTTCATGTTCCCGCGGGCCTACGGAGGCGACCGCCCCGGGCCCACGAGCGGGGAGACGGCGCTCCTGCCACTCGAGGAAGGCCCCTGCCCGTCCTGCGTGGCCCTTCTCGATCAGCTCGATGGCGCCGCGGAACACGCCAGTCAGCAGATCAACTTCGCAGTGGTGGCGAAGACGTCGTTGTCGCGGCTCCTCACCTGGGGCGAGGAGCGCGGCTGGCGCAAGCTGCGGCTCCTCTCATCGGCCGGAAACACGTACAACCGTGACTACTTCGGGGAAGCGGGCGATGGATCCCAGATTCCGATGCTCAACGTGTTCCACCGCGACGGCGGAACCATCCGCCACTTCTGGGGCGCGGAGCTCACCTTCGCGCCGGCTGACCCGGGGCAGGATCACCGCAGCGTCGGCACCCTCGAGCCGCTTTGGAACCTGTTCGACCTCACGCGCGAGGGGCGCCCGGACTGGGATGAGCGGCTGAGCTACTGATGAAAGGCCACCACGGCGATGATCTCCACGTCGCCGAGCCGGTCGAGGGCGGCAAGGTCGTCTGTCACATGATCCGGCCCGATGGCTCGTACTCCGAGCATTGAGGCGGAGGACCCGTACTCGGCGGAGGTGGCGGGGCTCGACTGACCGCCCGAGGCGGGTGCCGACCCGGGATACTGCGCTAAGGACACCATCTCCTCGCGGAAGGGATCGGCCGTTCCGTTTCTCGCCGCGCGTGGTGTCTCAACGGGCAAGAGCCCAAAAATAGGAGGCAACCGCGATGACGGATCACAAAATCGCCGGCCGCGAGGAGTCGCAGGCGGCCCGCGACGAGCTGCTGCAACGCGAGAAGGAGCACACCCGGATGGGCGACGAGCTCGCACAGGCGCGCCGCGAGCTGCCGTGGGTGCCGATCGAGAAGGAGTACCGGTTCGACACCGACGAGGGCACGCGGACGCTGGCGGAGCTCTTCGACGGTCGCTCCCAGCTCCTCGTCTACCACTTCATGTTCGGACCGAGCTACGAGGCCGCGTGCCCGACCTGCTCGTCGATGGCAGACGGCTTCAACGGCGTCGTTCCGCACCTCCACGCGCGCGACGCGACGATGCTCCTCGTCTCGCGCGCGCCACTCGAGAGGCTCCAGGCCTACAAGCGGAGGATGGGCTGGAGCATTCCCTGGGCCTCTTCGGCCGACAGCGACTTCAACTTCGACTTCGGTGCCTCGTACCCCGACGAGCTGGTGCGCGAGCAGATGGGCCCTGCGCTCGACGACCCGTCGTCGGGCCTGCCTCAGATGGCGGCCTCCACGGGAACGGACGTGGCGGGATACGCCTCGGAGGGCTTCGGGTTCAGCGCCTTCACCCTGGCTGATGGAGCCGTCTACCACGCCTACTCGACCCAAGGTCGAGGCGTGGAGTTCCTGATGGGCTACTACCCGATCCTCGACCGGGCGCCGAAGGGGCGCGACGACGGGGACTTGCGGGCGCCGGCGTCAATGCTCTGGATCCGGCGACACGACGAGTACTGATGGAGGCGCCGGGGTCTGGGAACGATCTCCCCAGCGCCACGTTTTTGGAGCCTGCTCCCCGCTCACTGTGGCACTGACCGGCGCCCGCCGAAGCGGGATACTGAGCGGGCGATGTCGAAGGAGAACGTCGAGACCCTCCAGCGAGTCCAAGCGGCCTGGGACGCCGATGATCTGGACGCCTTCTTGGCCGAGGCTGATCCCGAGGTCGAGTGGCATACGGCGCTCGAGCGAGCCTTGGAGGGCAGCGGAAGCACCTATCGGGGCCACGACGGTGTGCGAAAGGCCTGGGACGAGTATCGCGGCGAGGCGTGGGGAGGCTTCACGAGCCAGGTTCAGGAGATTCGTGACTTCGGCGAGTCGGTCCTGCTCCTAGGTCATCTCGACGTGACCGGCCGGACGACCGGCATCGAGCTCAGCCAGGAATTCGGGCAGCTCGTCACCTTCCGAGGCGGGAAGATCCTCCGCTCGCACGACTTCCTGAGCCACGCCGAAGCCCTCGAAGCCGCCGGGCTTTCGGAGTAGGGCGCCCTTCACAAGCGCCCCTTCGCTGGTCCCTGCGCCCGGAGCAGAGGCTGACCCCTCCTGGCGCTGCGGTAAGGTGCTGCGGATTCGTCCCGCCCTAAGGCGCTACGTCTAACAGGGAGGTACTGCATGGGTGGCATATCCCTTGGCGGCATCATCGTCATCATCGGAATCGTGGTCGCGATCTTCTGGAGCCTCTGGCTCGGCATCATCATCGCGCTGATCGGGCTCATCGCCTTCGGTGGTTTTGCGCGGGGCAGGTGGTACTGAGCGCAATTCGGCGAGCAGTGAGGCCCTCGAAGCCGCCGGGCTGGTGCTAGAGCCAATCGACCTCGTGCAAGCGACTTGTGGATATCGTCAGCCCGTATCGCCCTCGGTTGGGATCGTTCATCGCCTCGTCTCCGCTGTCTCTCTAGGTCCCCGACTCGAGTGAACCCTCGACCGGCCGCAGGTTGAGTGCGCCGGCGAGCGCCACCACCGCGGCTAGGGCGAGGAAGACCTCAGCGCCGTAGCCGTCGTCAAGCAGGGACCCGATCAGCGGAACGAGGGGGACCGGGATCGCCGTGCCGACCAGCGTGACCAGCGCGACGGGCTCGGTCGGCTCGCTCGGATACAGGCGCTGCGCCTGCACGATGCCGATCCCGTACGGCACCGCGAAGCCGATTCCGGCCGCGAGGACGGCAACGAACGCGAGGCCGAACGAGTCGTCGAGGGCCAGGATCACGAGTCCGGCAGCGGCAAGGAACGGTGTGCCGCCGGCCAACAGGCCGGGGCTGACGCCGCGCTGCGCGAGCTTGCCGCCGCCCTCACGAGCCGCGGCCGACACCCCGAACATGATCAAGCTCAGGGCACCCGCTGTCGCCGCGGCGAGCCCATTGTCGACGCTCAGGTAGTGGACGAGCCACGTGCCAAGGATCAACGGCACCGCGAAGACGCCTATGAACAGCGCGCCGAGTCGCCACGCCCGCGAGCTGCGCACGGCGAGCTTGACGAAGCCGCCTCCAGCCCTACGCTCGTAGCTGGGGCCCTCGCGCCCCATCAGCAGCGGAAGCGGCGACACTGCGATTGCGGCCGAGAGCGCGAACATGGGGCGCCAGTCGACACCTAGGTCGCCGAGGATCGTGCCGACCCCGAGTCCACCGGCTATCCCGAGCTGGATCGCGGCGCCGAATAGGGCCACCCGCGCGACACCGCCGGTGGCGCGGGCGAAGACCGGGCCGGCCACGACCGCGAGGCCGAGGCCGAAGCCCGCGATGGCGCGTCCAGCCACCAGCCCGGCGACGATCGGCGACACCGCGAAGACGACGTTGCCCGCCGCGCACAGAACAATCGCGACGATCATCGTCCGCACGATGCCGAGGCGCTCGGCGATCAGCGGGGTTAAGAGCGTGGCCGGCACCGAGAAGCCGAGCAGCAGCGTTCCCGACAGCAACCCGACCGTCGCCAGTGAGATCTCGAACTCGCCGCTCAGTTGCCCGACGACCGCGCCGACGTTGCCGACGGCCCACGCCGCGCCAACCGCGACGAGGAAGACCGCCAGCCCTGCGCCGCGACCGTCCCGGTTGTCGGTGGCCGTGCTCAACTGGCTTCGGTAGGGGCCACCATCACGTCGAATACTCGGATAGCCGAGCGGCCTGCCCCCTGAGCGAGAGAGACACCATTCTTTCCAGCTTCGCAGTTGTGGCGGCGGCCGCCAGCGAAACTGCCCGGAACGCGCGCCGAACTCCGCGATACTGCGGGCGATGTCGCAGGAGAACGTGGAGCTGAGGTACCGAGCCGCTGACGCCTTCAACCAGCACGATCTCGATGCCTTGCTCGCGCTCTGCGACCCCGACGTGGTGTTCATCTCGCGCCATCTGGGGCTGGAGGGCGGCGGGGGCACCCACCACGGTTATGACGGTGTCCGAAGCTGGTGGGAGAGCCTGCTGGGCGTCTTCCCCGACTTCGGCACGGAGCTCGAGGAGGTACGAGACCTCGGAGACGTGACGGTTACGCGGCATCAGTTGCACGGCCATGGCATCGGGAGCGATACCCCCATGGAGCAGACCAACTGGGACGTCGCGCAGTGGCGCGACAAGAAGGTGATCTGGTGGCGCGCTTTCCGGACCGAGGCCGAGGCCCTCGAAGCCGCCGGGCTGCGGGAGAGTTAGAGGAGCACTCCGTTGCGGATGAGACGCAGAGGGCGACAGGCATGAGCACCGGAGTTGCGATCGGGGTTGGCGCAGTGATCGGGTTGGCGCTCGGAATCCTGATCAGCGTGACCACCGATGTTCCCCTTGCGCCCGAGTTCGGCGTGGCGCTTGGCGCGCTGGTTGGCTGGTTCTCGCGCCGGAACCGCGCCTAGCTGAGATCAGTTGACCCGCGAACCGGGAATGAAGACATGAGCGAACAGGTTGTCGCCGGGCATCGCGCTTATCGCCGTCCCGATCCTTTCAACGCCGGCTTTGCCCTCCTGGGCCAGCGCTTCGACTATCCCGACGTGCTGCGCCGGCCGTCGCACGAAGTCCTAGCGGAAGTGGCGAAGGACGGCTTCCTTGGGATCGAGGTTCAAAAGGGCCGAGCAGTGGTAATGGACTCGCCCCTGGTTCTCACGCCGAGCGCACTCACGGTACCCTCTGGCTGACGGCAAACCAGGAGGGGAAACGGCATGAAGGGTTTGCGATTCGCGGCGGGGGCAGCGGCGGTGTGTGGGTTGCTTATCTTCGCGCCGGCGGCGCCGGCCAAGAGCTTCCTCTACGAGGGCCCGGTCGACCAACCCCAGGTGGACCCGCTCCAAAAGTCCCCGCGAATCGAGTTCAAGGTTCGTTTCTCGAAGAACAAGAAGGGCAAGCTGGTCCCCAAGTCGGTCAAGAGGCTGGACGCGTGGAACCTCTGGTACCAGTGCGAGCACCCGGTATTGGAGGACCCAGGGTCAGGCACCATTTTCTTTCCTGGGGCGATCAACGACTCGACGAGCCGCGTCATCGCCGGGGATGAGTTCCCGGTCAAGCACCGGGGGTTCCACACCAGTTTCGACGACGGGGGGACCGTGATCTCGGTGTCCGGCAAGCTCAAGGGCGGTAAGGCCTCCGGGGACGTGCGGATCACCTACCTCTCTCAGCCGGGTGACGACTTCGACGTCGGTGCTTGCAGCAGTGGCACCCTGAACTGGACCGCTTCCAGAGGATTCTGAACGAGGCCACTCAGCGGCCCCAATGGGTCGTACGACGTCGCGTTCGCCTCGGCATGCAGCATCCCGCTGGGCCCGTCGCCACGGGCTCGTTCGGCCAATCCCAGGTCGAGGGTCGCCGTCGGCGGCCGGGACGTGAAAGATTGTGAGCGTGGAGATCCCCCGCGACGTCGAGAAGCGGATGTGGCCCCTCGTGAACCAGCTGATGAGGGGTCACACGCTCGTCTACCGGCTCAGCGGCGGGCGGATCGGCCACACCCTCCCCGGCCTGCCGACGATGCTCCTGCTCGACCACGTGGGCGCGAAGAGCGGCACGAGGCGGACCTCCCCGCTGCTCTACATCGAGGACGGCGAGGACCTCGTGATCGTCGCCTCGAAGGGCGGGTATCCGCGCCATCCGGGCTGGTTTCACAACCTGTGTGCGGACCCTGAGACCACCGTCCAGGTGGGCTCGGAGCGGCGCGAGGTGCATGCGCGCGTCGCGACGCCCGAGGAGCGCGCTCGGTTATGGCCGCGGGTGTGCGAGAGCTACGGCACCTATCGCGACTACCAGAAGCGGACCGAGCGCGAGATCCCGCTCGTGATCCTCGAGCCGCGTACGGCGGCTCCGGCACGCTAGTACCCGTCCGGGTGGCGAGCGACGAACCCGGCGGAGGACCGCATCTCGGTGCTCCACGCCGGCCCACGTGAGAACGTGAACTCCGAATTAGCCGCTCAGAAAAGAGGCGTTCCGTATTTCACGAGCGCCCTATGCGAGCACCGGCGCGTTTCGTCATCGACCCAGGCCGAACGACTACCCGACGCGGTATCTGATGTGCGTGACGCCAGGCGCCTCGACCACCTGAACCTGCTTCAGCCTCGGCCTGGCGGCGTCGAGATCGTCGAACAGCCGCGCGCCGCTTCCCAGGAACACGGGGACGAGGGAGATCAGCATCTCGTCGAGCAGCCCCGCTACCAGGTACTGCTGGACAACGGTGGCCCCGCCGCCGAGCGACACGTCCTTGCCATCGGCGGCTTCCTTGGCCTGCTCGAGCGCGGACTCGATGCCATCGGTGACGAAATGAAAGGTCGAGCCCCCTTGCATCTCCAGCGGCTCTCGTGCGTGATGGGTGAGCACGAAGACCGGGTGGTGGTATGGCGGGTCCTCGCCCCAGAAACCCGTCCACGGATCCTCTCCCCACGGGCCCGGACCACCTCCGAACATGTTGCGACCCATCACGGTCGCGCCGATGTTCTCGAACCAACCCTCAACGATCGGTGTGCTCGCGTTGACCTCGCCACCCTCCTCGCCGTGCGTCTCGCGAAAGGCCCTGAGCGGGAACAGCCACTCGTTGAGCTTCATCCCGCCGATTCCGAATGGGTTCTCCTCGCTCTGCTCGGGGCCGGCGGCGAAGCCGTCGAGCGACATCATCATGTTCAGCCTGAGCTCGCTCATCGCCGCATCTCAGTCTAGGACGGGACGCGGGTCTCGCCCCCGCTACCTCGGGGAACGCTTCGCTCGGGCGGGGTTTTCCCTTTCCCGCCCGTTGCAGGGGGAAATGGCCTTTGTCCCTATCCCGCAGAACACCGCACCCGTACCACCACGAGCTGCCCCTAGCCCTTTATCGTCAGGTGCGCCGTCCAGCAGCGCGCAGCAAGGGCCGGGGAGGACGAGCCGATGCGAGACGAGGACAAGGCAGCGCACGAGTACACCGAGTCGTGGTGCGACGGCGGCGAGATTGGCTACGTCACGCTGAGCGGCGGCGCCCGCGTCCGATACCTCCGCGTCGGCACCGGCCCACCCGTGGTCCTGATGCACACGGTTCGCACGCAGCTCGACCACTTCCAGCGCGTCATCCCGCGGATCACCGACGCGTTCACCGTTTACGCGATCGACTTCCCGGGCATGGGATGGTCCGACATCGTCCCGGGCGCCAGCTACGAGGAGCCGGCGCTGCGAGCGGCGATCGTCAGGGTCGTCGAGGACTTGGACCTCTCCGATCTGACGCTGGCTGGGGAGTCCATGGGCGCGACCGTGTCGCTGACGGCGTCGGTGGACCTTGGCGACCGCGTGCGGGGCATCGTCGCCTTCAACACCTACGACTTCGCCGACGGCATCGAGCGAGCCAATCTTCTCGCGCGGCTGGTGGTGGTCAATATTCGCCTTCCGATCTGGGGGCCGATCGGCGCCCGCCTGGAGAACAAGCAACTCCTCAAGGGAGTGATGCGAGGCGGATTGCATGACCCTAGTCAGCTCCCCGACCACTATCTCGATGAGCTCCGTCGCGTCGGCCGGCGCCCCGGATACCCAACCGTGGCCCGAGCGATCTACCGCAACCTGGACAGCCTGATTGCGGCCCGCGAGCGATATCCGCGCATCAAAGTCCCCGTCGCGTTGGTGTATGGCGACGAGGATTGGTCGCGGCCCTCGGATCGTCAGGCCAACATCGAGTCGGTTCCCGGCGCCCGCGACATCGTGCTGCGTGAAACCGGCCACTTCGCCGCCCTGGAGGCCCCCGACGACGTGGCCCGGATCCTGCTCGACGACGCCCGCTGAGCGGGCAGGCGGCGCCGCGAGCCCAGGCTCGCGCCATTCCGCTCAAACGGCCTACCGGTCGATGCTGAGCCGCTCCAGCTCTGCCGCGTTGAGTTGCGCCGGCTCCGCCCTAACGGACTGACTACCGTTTGCGAGCGCCTCCCGCGCAGTGGCAAGGACTGCCTCGGGGGGATCGACGATGCCTTAGGGGGCTATCAGGGGGATTCCGGATAGACGTCGGAGCCACCGGCAGTCAAGGTGGGAGTTGCAACAGGCCGAGTGGGCCACGTACTGAAACAAGGAAGGACTCGACGATGATGATTCTGACTGCGCTTATGGCTTTTGTACCCGGGGGGTGGATCCTGGCCGTGCCATTGTTCTGGCTCCTGCTCATCGTCGGCATCGTGTTCCTGGTACGCGGCCAGGGTGGACGCCCATCCTGGACGGGCGGCGGTCGGGAAACCGGGATCGACGTGCTCGAGCGACGCTTCGCCGAAGGCGAGCTGAGTCTCGAGCAGTACCGCGAGCGACGCTCGGTGCTCGAGGAGAAGCGGTGACGTCGAGCGTTAGCTAGCAGCGCCGCCGTCTTTGCCGCAGCCAATGAGGATTCAACAAGTCGGCCCAACAGGTCCACCCATTCCCACGGTCGAACGCGTCAGGCACCATGGCCGAAGCTGAAAGCTTCGATGAAGCGCCCGAGGGCCTTGCGCTCGCCACGCGCGACGGGTCATGACGCTCGAGGAGATGGCAAACACGGCGGTCTTCATGGCTTCCGATAAGGCGAGCGGGATGACCGGAACTACCGTCAACTTGAGCATGGGGAGTCTGGACGACTAGCGCTGTGGCATTTTTGGCGGGCGCAGTGGCACAGTGAGCAGCGGCCAGATCTAAAACGCGGCCGCTCCGGGATTGTTGCGCCCAGGATCACGATCCCGCAGCGCTTTGGTCCCATACCATCGCCCTCAGATGAGCGCGATCACACACCTCTTCGCCGGTGTCCCGGTATCCGATCTCGACGCCAGCATCGATTGGTACACGCGGTTCTTCGGGCGACCCCCAGACACTCGCGTCGGGACAGAGGTCCTCTGGGAGATCGACGAACACGCCACGCTCTTCATCGAGCCGAACGCGGTGCGGGCGGGCGCGGGCCGGATCACCCTCGCCGTCGCTGGGCTCGAAGCGCTCCTCGAGCGCCTCGCTGCCCAGCGCATCGAGCACGAACGGATCGAGACCTACTCGAACGGCGTCCGTCACGTCAACGTCCCCGATCCGGATGGGAACACGATCGCGTTCGCCGAGCCGCCCGACGCCGCGAGCGCGTCACCTCGATCGGCCGGAACCGGGGCTTCGTCATAGATACCTAATCCCCAACCGCCGCGGGCCCGGATGACCAGCCCCCGGGCGCACGCGGATTAAAGATCAGTGTCCAGCCGCTCGATCCGGAACCCCTCCGCGCCGGCGCTTACGCGCACGCCGGCTCCCTTTGAGATCGGGTCCACGATCTCACCCGTGAGCCCGAGAATCGCCGCCTCGTTGGTGGGGCTGTGGCCGACGACGAGCGCCGTCTGGCCGTCATCGAGCCACTCCAGGACCCGACGCAGGGACTCGGCCAGCGCCCGTGAGTCGGACTCGACCAGCTCCGGGTCCGCCGCCCGCAGATCCTCCAGCCGCCCGCTTCCGGCCTTCCGGTAGGCCTCGCGCCAGCGATCCTCTTGCTCCGAGCGGAGCCCGGGCTCGACCACCGCACCCCCCGGGATCGGATCCCGCAGTGCGCAGGCGAAGCAGGCGAGGGTCTGGGTGGCGCGCTGGGCGCCGGTCGAGACGAGCAACGCGTAGTCGCCCCCCAGGCGCGATCCGATCTCCAGCGCCGCCCGCGCGCCATCGGGGGTGAGCACGTCACCGTCGTTGTCCGTGTGGCGTCTGAGCTCGATCCGTTTTGCCACGATGCTATGCCGGTTCCCGCGGTAGGCGGGGCTCGGGTTAGGCTACCCCGAGCGCGATGGCCGAGCTATCCCTCACGAGCGAATCGTTCCAGCACAGCGATCGGATTCCGGAGCGCCACGCGCTCGAGGGCGAGAACCTCTCCCCGCCCTTGAGCTGGTCCGGCCTCCCCGATCAGACGCAATCGATCGCGGTGATCTGCGAGGACCCGGACGCCCCCTCGGGCACCTTCGTCCACTGGGTGGGATGGGGAATCGACCCGGAGGCGGGGAGGCTCGGTGAGGGCGAGTCCGCTCCCCGGGAAGGACGGAACGACTTCGGGAAAACCGGGTACGACGGCCCCAGCCCGCCGCCGGGACACGGGAAGCACCGCTACTACTTTCGGGTCTACGCCCTCGACACCGAGCCAGGGCTAGAGCCGGGGGCCTCGAAGGAGGAGCTGGAGGCCGCGATCAAGGGCCACGTGCTCGCGGCCGGCGAGCTGATGGGCACCTACGAGCGCTGAGCCCCCGCAACGCCTGCTTCTCGAGGGCCGCCCCGGGGTCGGCAAGAGCACCCTCGCCGAGCGGCTGATCGCCGCGCTCCGCGAGGCCCAGGTCCCCGTTTGCGGATTCCTGACCCGTGAGATCGCCTCGAAGCGGTTCCGCGATGCGGTTGGGGCGCTCTTCGCCAAGGACGCGCCGGTCGTCGCCACGGTGCACGCGCATCGTCACCCATTCACTGACGAGCTGAAGCGGCGCGCCGATGTCGAGGTCGTGCGGGTGACGCACGGAAACCGGGACGCGCTTCCCGAGCGGATCCTCGCCACGCTCCTCAGCGGGTCCAGACGTTCCTGTTGAGCCCCACGCATGGACGCGATCGGTTCCCCCGCGCGCGGGGGTCCTTTACGTTAGAGAAGTCGCGCCGGAAAACACAAAGGAGACAGGCATGGATACGGCGATGCAGACGCACTTTACTTTTCAGAGCGAAGGCGAGACATTGGTCGGCAACGTCTTCCTGCCGGAGGGGAGAAGGCCAGTGGGCGTGGTGGTTGCGGTCGGCCCGCTCACCTCAGTGAAGGAGCAAGCGGCCGGCACCTACGCTCAGGCTATGGCTGAGCGCGGGTACGCGGCGCTGGCGTTCGACTACCGCTACTTTGGCGAGAGTGACGGCCAGCCGCGCCAGTTCGAGAACCCCGAGGCCAACGTCGAGGACATCAGGAACGCAGCCACCGCGCTTCTGGCTGACGACCAGCTGACTGGCCTGCCCCTCTTCGGCCTTGGCATCTGCTTTGGCGCCGGACCGATGGTCCGTTCGGTAGCAGAGGACTCGCGCTTCCGTGCCTTCGCTGGTGTGGCTGGCGTCTACACGGACAAGGCCAAAACCGAGGCAATGATGGGAGACGCATATCAAGCCACAATTGAAAGCGGCCGGGCCGCCGAACGGACGTGGCGCGAGACCGGCGAGGCCGAAACAATACGAGCGGTCGCGCCCGACGGCGGCGAGGTCGCCATGCCTCTTAGGGAGGCATATGAGTTCTACGGCACGCCGCGCGGCCAGGTGCCTAACTACGTCAACCGCTACGCGGTGCAGTCATCCGCCTACACCCTGCCGTTCGACGCGCGCGGCGCGGCGGACACGATCAATGTGCCGGTCCTCATCGTCCACTCGGAAGAGGCGTTGACTCCCGATCTCGCTCACGCCTTTTATGCGGCTGTGAGATCGCCTAAGCAGGAGCTGTGGCTTCGCTCGCAGGGGCAGATCGACTTCTACGATGACCTGAAGCTCATCAGTCCGGCAACCGATGCTGTGGCCGCATTTTTGCGAAAGAGCTAAGCCGGGAACCACTTGCGTGGCGATCCCGGACGTGACCCTCCGGCTTCGGCGCCGGTCGGATCTCGACCCGCTCCACCGGGAGCCGACCGGCTCTGCATGCCGTTTCCGCCGGCAGTACGGCGAGCACGTGGCGTAAAGCCATTCCCGAGCGCATATAGTCACTGCGCTCATGCCGCTGGGGGTCACCAGCTACGAGGTCTCCCTGTTCATCCACATCACGGCCGCGATCGCCGGGCTCGGCGTCACGTTCGCAGAGGGGATCATCTATCCGGTCGCGATGAGGCTGGATCCGCGGTATCTGCCCCTCAAGCATCGCCTGCAGCTCGCGATCAACGTCTTTCTAGCTCTGCCGGCGCTGGTGGTTGTGCTGGCCACCGGCCTGTACCAGGTGTCCGAGGCGGGATATCAGCTCGGTGACTTCTGGATAAGCGGGACGCTGACGATCGTTCTCGTGCTCGGTGTGATGCTCGGCGCCTATTTCATCCCCGAGGATCGCCGGCTGCAGGCGATGGTCGAGCGCGACATCGCCGCCTCCGGGAGCGGCGAGGTGGCCATTTCGGCCGAGTACCGCCGGCGGGTACACATCGAGAGCGCCGCGGGAACCTTCGCCGACCTGCTAGTGATCGCTGCGGTGTACCTGATGGTCACGCAGCCGGGCCTCTGAGCCGCATCGGCGGCACCCACGTACGTACGTGAAATCGCGGTGCATCACATGCCGCAGGGGCGTTCAGGCCGTGGGGCGGGCTGACAGCGCCGACAGCTGTCGGGGCGACTAGGATTGCGCTCCGCCTTCACCCGGAGGCGCGAGAAGAACGCCGAGGGAGGTCTCAACCATGTACGTCGCCGAGTTCACCCTGCACGCCAAGCCCGGCCACTTCGAACAGGTCGCGGAGATCTACGCCGAGTTCGCCGCAGACTTCCTCAGCGACCATCCCGCGCTCCAGACGGTGCTGGTCCTCGGTGACGAGGCGAGCGGCGTGGTGCGCGGCGTCGGGGTGTGGACGGATCGCGAGGCGGCGGACGAAGTCAACAGCGACCCCGAGTTCGCGTCCTTCAACGACACGATTGGGCCGCTGCTGGCGAGTCCCTCCAAACGGGTCGAGCTACAGCTCCTGCACCACTACTCGCGCTAGACCGCCGCCCGGGTCGCGCCGCGGCGTGGCTAGTGCAGTTCTACCTCGCCGGTGCGCATCAGGCGCCTGTAGTGCTTCATGCACAGCTCGCGGGCGCGTGATGGTGTGTCACACCCCCCACTGCACACGTGGGCTAGCTTTGAGCTGTGGACTTGTTCAAGGTCACGGCGGCGCGAACGAGAGTCTTCAACGCCTCCTCGTCTATCTTCTCGCCCTCGGGGAAGTCGATGGCACGCCTTGTGTTCCCGTCAAGACTGGAGTTGAAGAGGCCCGAAGGATCCTTCAGAGCCGCCCCTCTGGCGAAGGTCATCTTCACGACGTTCTTATAAGTCTCGCCTGATCAGACACCCGATCAAGATCGCAACGCCCAACCCCGTGAGTCCCCGCTCACGATGGGACCGACCAAGATCAGCGCCGCGATAACGCCCGTGATAGCCGTCACCACCCATCGCACGGCCTTCACAATGCTACGCATGCGGCCCGACCCTAACCGCCCACGGCGGGCCGGGTCAATGACTCGCCGGGACCGTCGCCCGGATAGGGTGAAGCCGTGGACGCAGACAATCTCCTCGATGAACTCGAAGGCGAGAGCTACGACACGGCGGGCGAGGCGATGGCCGTGCTTGCGCTTGCAGTTCGGGCGATTAACCGCGAGCTTGATGAAGAAGAACCGGACGAGGGACGCATCCGCGAACTTGTGCAGCGTCTCCACGACGCGGCTGACAAGGCCGCCGATAAGTTCCACGCACGTGGCTTCTCGATATCAGTCGGCTTCCCGCTCGGTGTGGGCGTGAGCGTCGATTGGTAGATCGTGTAGGACGCGAACACGCCGAGGCGGCGTGCAATCAGCCGCCCGCTAGTAGGACGTGGAGTAGGACGGGCGAGATCCCGGCCCTTCGCGACCGTCCTCGAACCGCTTCGGAATGGGAGGGTGAGCGACCGGACTCGAACCGGCGACCACCTGGACCACAACCACGGGGAAGGGGTTGCGCTCACGCTTCCTCCCGCACGCCAGAGCCACGTAGACGGCGCCCCGACCGACAACCGGCTCCGCAACACGATCCCGCTCTGTCTCGATTGCCACCACAAGGCGACTTCCCCGGCATCTGAGGGAGAGTGCGGTGGATTGAAGCCGGTGATGAGAGCGGTTAGTCTCGGGCCGCTGTGAGGTTTCGGGCTTCTTGGGTTGTGGCCGTTGTCGTCGCGACGACATTGGTATGGGCACCGAATGCATCTGCCGGGGATGGCATTCGTACGTACACGACCTGCGTCGCCTTCGAGCAGAGGCCCGACCAGGATGCGACCTGCGTTCAGGGTGATGCGTGGGGCGGTGTACTGATCGCGAAGCGAGAGGACCTCAAATACCGGGTCTGCATTCGGGGGCCTGGTGGTGATCGTTGCGTCCGAAAGAAGGCGCGGCAGGGGAAGCCGTCCGCAGTGGCCTTCCACCGGGACCGGGTTGGCACCTATCGCTTGAAGTGGAAGGCGCATGGCCGGGTGCTCGACAAGGACCAAGTTCGCCTGCGGTCGGAGGGCGTTTAGGGACTTCCCGCTGTGATCGGTCGCGCCGTTTTGGCGCGGAGCGCGGGTCGGCCTCGTCGGTGCTTCGCGGGTCGCTGTCGGTCGCGGCTACCCCTCCTCCTTAGCGGCCGAGGTGGCGCGGAGCTTATCGTCGCAATCGACGACCGCCTCGAGGAGGATGCGCGAGTCAACGAGCCCGGAACCGGCTACGAGCGAGCGCGACCAGCTCGCTTCTCTGCCTCGCGCGAAGGCGCCGCGCCGGCGCGGCCCCCGGCCAACCTGGCACCTATGCAAGGAGGGATCTTCGTCGAACGGGTTGCGTGATCCCGGTTCACCCAGCGTGAATGCCCAGCGTGAGCGCCGCCGCCGCGGCGATACCCGCCAGCACCCGCACGTGGTTCCAGGCCGTCCACTCGGAGACGTAGCGGTTCCAGTACGCGGCGGCCTCGGGTCCCTTGGACTCCGTCCGCGCCAGGGCGTTGTTTCGCGGCACATTGAAGGCCATCGTCACCCCCAGCACGCCGATGACGTAGGCGGCGCCACCGGGAACGAGGTAGGGCGAGTAGGCGCTGTGCCAGTCGACCAGCGCCCAGGCAGCGAGCGCGATGCAGAGCAGGCCGGTGCCGAAGAGCGCCGTCATGAACACTGGGGTGACCGCCACGACATTGATCGAGTTCATCGCGGCGATCCCCTGCGGCGCCGGAATGCGGGCGAGGGCACTCATCACGAACGACGAGAACGCGAAGAGGGCCCCAGCCGACAGCCCGCAGCCGAGCGCCGTGACCAGGGTCAAGGCGACGAGCGAATCGCTCATCGTCCCGATCCCTCGGCAGTCACGGGCACCGGGTCCCAAATTCCGCTGGCGGCGGCGTCCCGTGCGTACTCCGAGAAATCCCGGGGCTCGCGTCCCAGGGCGCGCTGGACGCCGTCGGTGACGTAAGCGTTGTGGCCCAGGACTTCGCCGAACAGATAGTTCAGGAACGTCCTGAACTCAACCGGCACTCCCTCCTCGGCCATTACGGCCTCGTACTTCTCCGTCGATACCTGCACGTAGTTGATCTCCCGGCCAGTAGCCTCTGCGATCTCGTCGACCGCTGCCCGGAAGCTGAGGAGCCGTGGGCTTGTCAGCTCGTAGAGCTGGCCTATGTGCCGGTCGTCGGTCAGCGCCGCGACGGCGACGTCTGCGATGTCGTCGGCGTCGACGAACGGCTCGGGCTCGTCGCCGGCCGGCAGCACAACCTCGCCGGCCTGGATCGGCTCCAGCATGAAGCTCTCGTCGAAGTTCTGCATGAACCAGGCGCAGGTCAGGATGGTCCAATCGGCGTCCGTGTCCTGCAGGGCGCGCTCAGCGCGCTCGGCCTCCTGCTCGCCGCGGCCGGAAAGCAGCACCAGCCGCCGGACGCCCTGCTCCAGGGCGACGTCGGCGAGCGAGCTCACAGCGTCCGCCGCGCCCGGGATCGCGAGGTCCGGGTAATAGGTGATGTAGGCCGAGCCGGCGCCCTGCATTGCGGGCGCCCAGGTCGACTGATCATCCCAGTCGAAGGGCGGCGTGCCGGAGCGAGAGCCGATTCGCACGGGCAACCCCCGCGCCGTCAACCGCTCGACCACCCGCCGGCCGGTCTTTCCCGTGCCGCCGGTGATCAGCGTCGGCTTCCTGTCTTGAGTGCTGTCAGTCATTGCGTTCCTCCATCGGGTCGAATTCGTCGGTGCTTCGGGTCCAAATCCGTACGATCACCGGACAGCCCCCTGGATGATCCGTTCGCCGTGGCGGTACGGATAATCCGCTCGATAGCCGAGCAGCCGAGCGATCGCGGCCAGCGGACCCAAGATCAGCCGCTGGATCGCCAGGGCGGGCCGGATGAAGTAGATCTCGTCCTCGAAGTGGCGCAGGATGAGCGCCGCCTGCAGTGGGTTCTTCGGGATGCCCGCCTTGGTCGTCTTTCCGTCGCGCGCGAGGCCGGCCAGGGCCTCGAAGGCGGTAGCGGTCCTGAGCGCCGGCCTGAAGTTGACCAGCACGTGCACCTCGTCCTCGCCCGCGTTCCACGCCGCGTGTGGGGTGCCCGCCGCGGCGACGATCAGCTCGCCGGCGCCGTACGCGCCCTCGGCGCCGTCCACCCGCAGGCCCAGCCGGCCGGTGAGGACCTCGAAGCGCTCTTCCTGGAGGGGATGGACGTGGTCCGGGCCCGTCGTCCAGCCCGGAGCGCCAATCCAGTCCACCTGGAGCAGCTCTCCGTTCGTGTCGCCGCTGGTCTCCCTGAACACGGTCCGCAACCCGGTTGCCGGGTTCACCAGCTCGTCACCTGCTACAGCCATGCTTCGTCTCCTTCTCGGTTCTGGGTGGATGACGAGCGCGTCGCGCGGGCCTTATCGCAGAGCATCTCCACGAAGGCGTCTCCGTCCGCGCGCTCGGTCGCCTCGACGTAGCGCTCCAGCAGCGCGCGCTCCTCCTCGCTCGCGTCCGACTCCCGCGCCCATTCGAGCCGCTGCTCGGGAAGGCGGTCGTTCAGCGCCCGGCGTGCCCGCTGCAGCGCGCTGTTCACGGAGGCGACGCTCGCATCGAGCAGCGAGGCGGCGTCCTTCGCCGACAGGCCGATCACGCCCCGCAGGATCAGCACCGCTCGCTGCCTCGGGGGCAGGTGTTGGATCGCGACCATGAACGCGACCTCGATCGTCTCCTTGGCGACAACCACCGCGTCGGGCTCGGCGTCGGGCGTCGCGACCTCGAGCGGGCGGTCCGGATCGGGCTCAATCCAAGCGATCTCCGGTGCCTCGGCGGCGTGGGTGCGGCGCGACCGGCGCCGGAGCGCGTCGACGCACGCGTTCGTCGCGATCCGGTAGAGCCACGCCCGGAACGTGGAGTCGCCCCGGAAGCTCGTTCGCGATCGCCACGCCCGCAGGAACGTCTCCTGCACCGCGTCCTCCGAGTCCTCGAACGAACCGACCATTCGGCGGCAGTGGGCCTGCAACTCACGCCGGTAGCGCTCTGCGAGCTCGGAGAACGCCGCCTCGTCGCCGGCGGTCGCGGCAGCCACGACGGTGTCCACCTCGTCTCGGGTCTGTGCGCGCGCGGTCATCCTCGGCCGACCGTACGTCCGTGTCGGAGTCCGCGCGTCGGGGAGCTCCCCGATTCGCTTCCCTGATATTCGGCGGCGGGCGCGGCTGGGGAGGTCAGCCGCCAGCCGTCGGGGCGCCCTCGCCGAGCGCGTGGACGAGCTTCCCGCGGCCCGAGATGTCGAGCTTGCGGTACACGTGGCCCAGGTGCGTCTCGACGGTCTTGCGGGTCACGAACAGGGCCTGCGCGATCTCGGGGTTGCTGAGCCCCTCGGCCGCGAGCTGGGCGACGCGGCGCTCGGACGCGGTCAGCTGCTCGACCCCGGTTCCCTCGGGGTCGCTCGAGCGGCCCCCGGCGGCGCGCAGCTCGGTCCGAGCCCGCTTCGCGAGCGCGCGCGCCCCGCAACGCCCGGCGAGCTCGACTCCCTCCTCGAGGAAGCCTCGCGCCTCGGCGCGGCGGTTCGCACGCCGCAGCGCGGCTCCGAGGTCCGTGAGTGCCCGCGCATGCTCGAGTCGCGCCGGCGAGCCCTCGAGCACCTCGGCGGCCTCGCGGAGGCGATCCACGGACGCCTCGCCGTCCTCGACCAAGGCGGCCGCGCGCAGCGCGACGCCGATCCCGCTCGCCGCACCCCAGCGCCGTGCCGCCTCGAGGTCGTCCGCGGCCATCCGGTGCGCTCGCTCGGTGTCACCAATCGCGGCGAGCGCGAGGGAAGCGCGTGAGCGCCACCGCGACGCAAGCGGGTTCGCACCCCCCCAGAGCGCGTCGCGCCGGCCGAACTCCAGCAGGTCCTCCAGTCCCTCGCGAGTCCTCCCCCGGGCGACGTTGAGGAGGCCCCGGGCCTCCAGCAGGTCGTTGTTAGCCATTCCCGGCGGAATCTCCTCACCGAGATCGCTGGTGAGCAGAGCCTGCTCGGCGGCCTCCAACTCGCCACCCTCGATCAGTGCCTGGATCACAAGCGCGAGCGCGAATCTGGTCCCGAGACTGATGTCGTACGCCGTCAGCAGTTCCAGCGTCGTTCGCGCGTCGGCCTCCGCTGGAGCGATTGCGCCCTGTCGGAACGAGACCCAGCCCCGATGAACCATCACAAACGCTTGGGCCGGGATCGAGGCCCGGGCCCGGGCGTCGGCGAGCATCCGCTCCGTGCACGACTCGGCGAGATCCAGGGCGTCGGTGGCCAGCAATCCGACCAAGAGCAGGTAGTGGGTTCCGGCGACGTCGACCGCCTGCTCGCCGAGCAGCCGGCCGTCGGCGAGCACGCCCTCGATGAAGGCCACGGCCTCGGTCACCGACTCGCTCGCCCTGGCGCGCTCGAAGGCAAGGCTTGCCAGGACCAGGCGCTCGCCGGGCGTGGCTCCGTCGAGCTGGCCATGGCGCACGAGCTGTGCCACCACTGGAGCGCGGGTGTCAAGGCTGGCCTGCTGCGCGTAGGCCGCGCGGTCCGCCTCGAGGAGCAACGCCAGCTCCCGGTCCTCGGGCTCGACAAGCTCCATCGCGCGCCCGATCGCTTCGACCGCGCGGTCTGCGTTTCCCGACCAAGTCAGCGCGCCTCCCACCAGGCGCGTCGCCGTCGTCAGGAGGTCCGGCTCCCGGATCACCTCCGTGGCGGCCATGAGCTGGTCGATCGCCGCCTCCGGTGTTCCGAGGCGAAGCTGCGCGGAGCTGAGCTCCACGAGCACCTCTCCCCGTGACGCCGGCGATGGCGGCTCCGCCAGCGCCCGGCCCAGCCACGCGACCGCGGCGGCGGGCGCGCCGCGCGCGAGGGCGTCCGCGGCCACCCGGCGCAGGAGCTCGACCCGCTCGGGGTCGCCCGCCGGCTCCGCTTCGACGAGCTGGGCGGCGATCCGCTCCTCGGACGCGTCGCTCTCGGCAAGGATCCCGGCCGCGCGGGCGTGCGCCTGCGTGCGTTCGCGGGAGCCGATGTCCGCGTACACAGCCTCCCGCACGATCGGGTGTGCGAACTCGAGACTTTCCCCAGGCCTCAAGATCGCGACGGTCGTCAGCAGATCGGCGGCATCGGTCGCCTCGTCCTCCTCGAGCGCTGCCAGTCCAGCGGCCTCGGCGAGGGTGGCGCCGTCGCCGAGCACCGCGACCGCGCGAACGAGGGCGGTCGCTGCCGCGGGTCTGTCATCGAGACGCAGCAGCACCGCCTCGGCGACCGAGGCGGGCCCGATGCCGCGCACACGGGCCGCCTCCCGCGAATCGGGCGACAGCCCCTGCTCGCTCACCTCGCGCAGGAGCGCCCCGAGGAAGAACGGGTTGCCGCCGGTGGCATCGCGGCAGGCCGATACGAACTCGGGCGCAACGCCCTCGCCCAGCCCGCGCTTGCACAGCGTCGCGGTCGCCCCGGTGCTCAGGGGTCGGGGTCGCAGGACAGTCGTCTCGGGACCGGCGGCCAGCCGAGCCAAGTCCGGGGCGAGGTGCTCACCGCTGCGGGTGGATGCGAGAACGGCGAGCGGGAGGCCGTCCAGCCGGGGGGTGAGGTAGTTGAAGAAGCGCAGGGACTCGGGATCGGACCAATGGATGTCGTCCACCGCAAGTGCAAGCGGGCGTTCGTCGGCGACGTTGCTGAGCAACCAGTACAGGCCGTGGAGCATCGAGAAAGCGGTGTCCGCCGAGGACGAGGGATGCGTGGCGCCGGTGGGGGCGAAGAGGGGCTTCGAAAGGGACGCCGCGCCCTCGAACAGCCGGTCGCGTTCAGGGCCCGAAGCCCTCGCGACGACGGGCTCGAGCAGCTGCCGAATCGAGCCGTAGGCGAAATCGCGCTCGAGCTCGGTCGCGCGCGCGCGCAGGCACGCGAGGCCCGCCTCGACGGCGGTCTCGGACGCGGCAGCGAGCAGGCTCGTCTTGCCGAGCCCCGGGGAAGCCTCGACGAGGACCACCCGTCCGCGGCCCTCATGCGCTCCTGCGAGTGCGTCGCCGAGCTCATCGAGCTCGCGGTCACGCTCCAGAAGTGTCGCCGCAATCTCGATCGCCACCCGGACATTGCATCATCAGCCTCGCCAAAGCGCACTTATGGAGATGCGTACATCAGGATCGAGCATCTCGATGGCTCCGGCGACTTCCTCGCGCTCGTACGCCTCGAACACGCGCCGAACTATGTCGACGTCCTCCTCCGACATCGCCTACTCCCGCAGCCCGGCGGCTTCGAGGGCGTCGGCCTCGCTCAGGAAGTTGTGCCACCAAATGGCCTTCCCCCCGCGCCACTCGGTGACCTGCCAGAACGGCTGCTCGGTGAACGCGTTGCTCCCCACGCCATGGCCGTGACCTCGCGCGTGCACGACAGTCACATTTCCAAGGTCCTGTATCTCGTCGACCTCTATGCCGTAGTCGGGGAAGACGCCGAGGAGGTCCTCCCACCACCTCCGGACACCGTCATGGCCGCGGTAAGGGCCACCGCCCTCCAGCTCCAGGAGAAGGGGGGTGAACTCCAGGTCGGGGTCGGAGAGGGCGAGGAAAACATCGAGGTCGCGCCGGTTGATGGCGTCATACGCTCGGTAGAGCAGCTCGACGTTCTCCTGCGACATCGCCCGCTCAGTATCCCGCGCCCCGAGGGGCGATGCTCGGACTCCACCACCGGGAGCTTCGGCTGGAAGGCTGGGGTGCGGTGTCTCAGGGCCCCGCACGCGGACGCGGTCGCGAGGTGGTGCGTCTTCCAACGGTTCAAGCTCCCCACGCGTCTTCCACGCGTGAGATCATGCGGACGCATCGTACGCGTCGTGGTAGTTCCACCACCGGCCGGACGCGGCGGTCTGCGGGTAGCCCTCCGGCGAGTCCTCCCACTCCTCCTGGCGCCCGAGCGCCGTCATGTCCAGGTGGCTCCAGGTGCTGCCGATGTGCTCGGCGCCGCGGCTGTGGATGTAGTAGGTGCGGAAGATCCGGTCGCCCTCGCGGATGAAGGCGTTGTGCCCGTGCCACTCGTCGACGTCGAAGTCGGCGTCGAAGTCGTCGGTGATCGTGTACCAGGGGATCAGCTCCCAGCCCATGCGTTCCTTCAAGCCCTGGATCTCGGCCTGGGGGGCGCGCGAGGCGAACGCGAGCGTCGTGTCGCGGGCGTTCAAGTGGGCGGGGTGGGCGACCTGGTCGGCGATCATGGAGCAGCCCACGCAGGCCCGCTCAGGGTACGTGGCGCCCGGCGCCAAGGTGGTGACGTCCGGCGCATAGAAGGCGCGGTAGACGATCAGCTGGCGACGGCCCTCGAACAGGTCGGCAAGGCTCGCCTTGCCCTCGGGCCCGTCGAACTCGTACTCCTTCTCGACCGCCATCCACGGCATTCGGCGGCGCTTTGCCGCCAATGCGTCGCCCGCCCGGGTGTGCTCCTTCTCTTCGACCAGCAGATCCTGGCGGGCGGCCTCCCACTCCCGCGGCGAGACGATCGGCGGTGCGTTCATTGCGGAAGGTCCTCCTTTGTCTGTCGGGTCATCTTGATCTCTTTGGAACTGCGTCTATCGATTGAGAGCGGTCTCAGGGTCGGAACTCATCGGTCCGGCCGGATCACGATGCAGCCGACGTGACCGGGGACGGGCGGAGCCAGCATCCCGACCGCGTGCACGTCATCACCGGCGTTGGCGAAGAAGGTGCCCTTGCCGCCGTCGATCCCGCCGCCCTCCACGAGCAGCGCCTCGACGTTCTCCCGCGACATCGCCTACTCCGACAGCCCGGCGGCTTCGAGGGCTTCGGCCCGGCTCAGGAATCCCTCGGTTCTAGCAAGCTTTCCATCCCGCACGACTGCGTGAATTGCGAATTCTTGGTCAAGCTCAACCTCGCTGGCCCTGCCCGTCGCGTGGACTCGCCCCAGCCAGACGACGGATTCCCCGAGACTACGAATCTCGCTTTCTTCGAAGCGAAACTCCTCCCAGGTCTCCCAGCCACCCGCCATCGCTTCGCGTACCTCGTCCCGGCCTCGGTAGACGCTGCCCTCCACGGCAGCCGGACCGGCCGGAATCCATACGAAATCGGGGGTAGCTTGGTCGAGCCAGCCGTCGATATCAGCCCGGTTCCAGGCCTCGATCGCCCGCCGGATCAACTCCACGTTCTCCTGCGACATCGCCTACTCCCGCAGCCCGGCGGCTTCGAGGGCCTTCTCCTCGTCAAAGTAGGACCAGAGCCGCTGGGCCTTCCCGTTGCGCATCTCGAATACGCTGAAGAAGCTGATCTCGACCGGTGCTCCGCTTCCTCGCCCCGAACCGTGGGCACGAACGGCGACGATCACAAAGTCACCTGCGGTCGTGAACCCCTCGGTCTCGTAGTAGCTCGCCTCCGACCAGACGTCCTGCATCATCTCCACCCACTTCCGCAGGTCGTCATGACCGTGCCTGACCGGAGCGTCGGGGATGGTCGGCAGGTCGTGGAACTCTACATCCGGGTGGAAGTACTCAAGCCAGGCGTCGATATCTCCCCGGTTCAACGCCTCGAAGCCGCGCCGCACGATCTCCACGTTCTCCTCCGACATCGCCCACGCAGTATCTCGCGACGCGGGCTGCAAGCGAGGACGGCTGAGCGCGACCGTCTACTCCCGCAGCCCGGCGGCTTCGAGGGTTTCGCCGCTGAGTCCGAGCGCCTGAAGCGCACCCTTCTCAGTCAGGTGATCCTCGCCCCTGATGAACCGTCCATGCCGGAGCCAGAAGCAGAAATAAACGTCGCCTTCCATTACGACGCCGCTCGCGCGTCCCTCCCCCCGTATGTGTACATGCGCGAGGACGCGATCATCGGCAATCGCCGTCGCGTCCCTGACATGCATCTGGTAGCCCTCCCAAACCGCACGCCATTCGATAAAAAAGCGCACGATCTCCTCGAGTCCGTGGCATGGCCTCGCCTCCGGGAACGCGCGAACCGGGTAGTAGTCGCCGTCGGACTCCCAGAATCGGGTCAACCACGCCGCGAACTGTTCCGGGGCGTCAGGCCCCTCCTCAACGTAACGCCGCACGATCTCGACGTTCTCCTCCGACATCGCCCGCTCAGTATCCCGCTCCGTGATCGGTCGCGGCGTTTTTGCGCAGCGCGGTGGCACAGTGACCGGCGCTACGGGTCCAAAAAGACCCTGGGCATCTACTGCGACAGCCCGGCGGCTTCGAGGGGTCCGATTCGGGGCCTGGGGCTAGGAGTCGTACTGGCCGACGAACTCCGCCGCCTGGAGCCTAACCTTGTACCCGGCTTCTTGAACGATCGGCGGGACCTTGGGGTCGGAGAGGAAGTTCTGCAAGCCCTCCTCATCCCAGTCGTAGAGCACCCAGACCCGGTCGTCCTCATTGGGATCGCGAAAGACGGTCGCACCCTTGGACCCGTACTCCTTTCGCTTCTCGGCGCCCTTGGTTGAGAAGATATTCAAGAAGCGGTCGAAATCCTTGACCGTCGTCGTTGCCAGGATCAACTCTCTCCTCCTCTGTGGGCAGTGTCGTCGCGCTCCGGCGACATCGCCCGCGCAGTATCCCGCGTTGGCGCCGCTGCTTGGCGGTTAGCTGCCCCGTGGTCAGGTAACGGTATTACTGTGTTTGTGCACGGACGTGTTCTCGCTCGGCTGGCGCAGCGAGCGGTGCTCTGAAGCTCCAAAGACGGGGCGCTACTCCCGCCGCCCGGCGGCTTCGAGGGCCTGTGTGATCGGCGAACGAGTCCCTAGCCGCCCGGCTTTAGCTGGCCGCGGATCGCGCCGTCCGGGAAGTCGGGCGTGTGCAGGTTCACGTACCAGCCGTTCGGATCGTTCTTGATCTTCTTGATCAGCTTCTTCTTCGCATTGACGGTGCCCGATACCGTCGAAGAAGTCACGCCCGCCGGCTCGTCGAACAGCGTCACCTTGATCGGGCCGGCGACCTTCTTTGTGCCCTTATGGATGTGGCCGGCGACCGGGTTCTCGATCCCCTCGAAGCTGATGTTGAAGGAGATCTTCTTTTTCTTCTTCTTCAGCGTCAGATCGGCCTCGCCGGAACCGGCATCCTCTCCAGGGCCGGGCACCTCGGCCTTGCCACTGAGCTTGGCGCTCACGGTGCTGTTGGCGGCGAGGGCGCCGCCCACGGCACCGACCGCGAGCGCGATCGAGATGACGCCGACGATCGCCGCTGTCAAGCCCTTGCGTCGATGCATGTGTCGACTCTCCTGCTGGTTGCCCCGGTGCGTAAGTCGTAGCACTTTTGCCACGACTGAGAGTGTCAATAGCCCAGGTACATCCCCTACTCCCGCAGCCCGGCGGCTTCGAGGGTGTCGCTCCTCGAAGAAGTGAGGGCAAGGTCCAACCTTGCCCTCAACCTCTCTGCTTGTTAGCCCGTCGCTTCGCTAGGGGCTAGTCCGTCTCCGTCGCCTTGACCTTGACCTTCCTCACGTCCACCTCGGGCACGGCGTCCTCCTCGAGCACGGCGTCCTCCACGGCGTCCTCGCAGCCGTGCTTGAGGAGCTCCAGCTTGCCCTTCAGCTTGACCCGGAACTCGTCACCCACCGCGTCCTCGAAGCCAACCGTTACGTTCGTGTCGGTGAGGATGTCGGTGACGCCGATGAACTTGATGTTCTCGTCACCTTCGTCATCTACGAGAAAGCCAAGTAGCTCAAAGCTCGGGGCGTTTTCAGCCAGCCAGTCGCGGGCGTGCCTGTTGGCGTGGCTGACCGCCATGTCGATGGTGGTCAGGTCTGAGCCGGCCAGCAACGTGCCCTTGACCTTGAAGCCGACCTGCTTCGGCTTCTCGCACTTCTTCGACTTCGTCGCGCCGCCATCTCCGTCCGGCTTTGCCTCGGCGCCCGCAACGGGGACGACGAGCAGTGCTGCAGCGGCGAGAGTGGCGAACAGAACTCGCTTCCGCATCCATACCTCACTCCCTTTTGCCTTGGCTCCCCCGCACCCTTAACGTGCAAAGTCCAGCAGCTGAACCGATAACACCGCTGCCGGTCCAGAGTAGCGGCCAGCTAGACGCTCCGCAGCTCGCGTCACGTTCT
This sequence comes from uncultured Thermoleophilia bacterium, assembly GCA_963756745.1. Taxonomy (GTDB): domain Bacteria; phylum Actinomycetota; class Thermoleophilia; order Solirubrobacterales; family 70-9; genus DASPWW01. Next base: position 612,845 of record CAVWOU010000010.1, on the reverse strand, counting down.
ACTGGGACATCGGCCGCTCAGAATCCCGCGCGAGAGCGAACTGGTCGTATCGCAGGCAGAATCGGGGCGGGTGCAGCCGCGCTCAGGGAACAGGCGGAACCGGCGGCACGGGCTCGGGGTTCGGGTCGGGGACGGGCGAGACCGGCGGGACGGGGTCGGGGTGCTCCCGCGACATCGCCTACTCCGACAGCCCGGCGGCTTCGAGGGCCTGTGCGCGGTCTTCGTGTTCTTCGTATCTGAGGACCCGCTGATCGCGGAGGGTGTAGACGATGCCGCGAGGGTGCTCGACCCACGCATCGCTGCCCTTGAGCTTGCCTCGTTCGTAAATCACCGCCACGACCCGCTCCTCTCCGGCATCAATGAGCTCGACCAACTCCACCTGGTGCTCGTCCCATGTGTCGACCCACTCCTCGAGCACCGCAAGCACTTCCTCGCGTCCGCGAACCACCCGGCTCTCGGGGCTTGTTCGGGAAACGTCGTACTCGATCTGCGGGTCAGCCAACTCGATGAGGCGTTCGTACTCACCCTCAATAAAGGCGGCGACCGCTTGCCGCACGATCTCGACGTTCTCCTGCGACATCGCCTACTCCGCAAGCCCGGCGGCTTCGAGGGCTTCCTCGCGAGTGAGGTACTCGCGCCCCGCGGCGACCTTGCCGTCCCGAATCGAGAAGACGATCGCGTAGCGGATGTCGACCTCTGCCTCGCTCTCCTTCATCCGCCCGATCCCGCGTACGACGGCGACGACCTGGTCTCCGGCGTCGACAAGCTCCTCAACCTCCGCCCGCATGGTGTCGAACGTGTCCTCCCATTGCTCGTAGTAGTGACGCAACGCGTCGGGACCCTCCATGAGGCCGACGTCATCCAGCGCGCCCTCGGCCGCGCGCCAGTTGATGTCCCGGTGCCAGAACTCGGCAAGTGCGTCCCAGCCACCCCGGTCATACGCGCGGAAGTACTGCCGCACGATCTCCACGTTCTCCTGCGACATCGCCCGCTCAGTATCCCGCGCATACCTAGCGCGAAGCGTGCCGCACGCGAGGACGGCTGAGCGCGAGCGCCTACTCCCGCAGCCCGGCGGCTTCGAGGCCTACCGAGGGCTACCGAGCAAACACCGGGCGGAGGATTCGCCGCCCGGTGCCGTCGCTCAGCCTCTCATCTCCCGTCGTCGGGGACGACGAAGTCCCACTTGGTCATGATCTTCGTTCCGTTTTCGTTCAGGTTGCGGAACCCGGTCTCGCCGGTGGCCCCCTCGAAGTCGCCGGAGCCACCGACCACGTTGAACCCGAGGTTGCGTCGCGTAGCGGTGCCGCGGTATTCGATGTCGCCGAGGCCACCGATCTGACCGTCGAGGTGAGTGGTCCCCTGACACTTGACCGCGTCGTGTGGCTTGATCGTGCACTTACCGCGGTCACTACCGACACGGTTGTCGCGATTCTGCGGATCGAACATCTTCCCCGTGTACCGGAACCCCTTGCCCGGCTCGGGATTGGCGGGGACACTCTGGAACGACTGCTTCTCGAAGAGCTTGAACTGGTACTCGGTCGCGGCCGAGGCCGGGATCGCGAGCAGGGCCACCCCGAGCGCCGCGAGAGTCGCGGTCACACTGAGCACAATCGCCGATCGTCTTGCCATGTCGTCCTCCTGTCGTCCTTCCTTCCCTGGGTGGCCGCAGGCCGGACGGCCTACCCCGACTCCTGCATCAGTACCTGGCTCGGAGCGTACTCCTGGCGCGGCTGCTCGCAGCGCGGGAGCACTGCCGTGATCGGTCGCGGCGTTTTTGCGCAGCGCGGTGGCACAGTGAGCCGGGAAACCGCCTCTAAAGAAACCGGAGTGCCCGCCTACTCCCGCAGCCCGGCGGCTTCGAGGGCGCTCGGATTATCCGCCGGGCTGCGAGCGCAAAGCATCCACTCCCAACGATCTAGAAGCGGAAGGCGCTGCTGGAACGCGTGTAGCGCCTACCGATCCTGCGAGCGCAGGCCATCGACGTGGAAGTGCTGGACGCCGTGGCAGTCCTCGGGTTCGAAATTAACGATCGGCCGCTCGGTAACGATCGGCTCGGTGCCGCTCACATCCAGATCCAGATACGTCGCGCCGCCCTCCAGCGTGACCTCCAGGGTGCCATCGGCCTTGTCCTTGTTGTGCTTCCGGAACTTGCCCCGGAAGTTGATCGTCGCGTCGATCCGCTCGTTGCTGCTGCGCCCGACGGCGTCGCGGACCAGTTCGTTGAAGTGCCACTTCCTGTGCTGGACCTTGGCATCGATGGCTATTTCGCTTCGGACGATATCGCCGGTGATGGGTTTGTCCAGATCCGTCTGGACTGTCGTCGGCCCGCTCGTCGGGCACTTGACTCTGAACTGGTAGAAGTTCACGGCCTCGACCCGTTTGTTCTTCCCATTCACGCGCTCGACCTCCATCCAGCCGATCGGCGGGTCGCATCGCTGATCACATTTCGGATAGAACGAGATGCCGAATGCGGCGGACGGCACCACCAGGGCGATGATCAGCCCCGCCGCAAGCAGGAATCGCCTACCCAGTCGTCCTTCGTTTCCGTGAGCCCTCATTTCGGGCCTCCTTGGTGTCGTGGCCTCGGGCCTGGCCTCCCGATGAGCGCGAGGCTCGGTGCCTGTTTGACAGCCAGAAGGCTGCGACACGGCGGTACACGTTCGGTACATAGGGGCCGGGCTAGGCGTGGTCTAGGCGGCGAAGGCACGGACCGTCAGCCCGAGGCGCCGCCGAGCGCGATCGCCTCGACGTTCTCCTGAGACATCGCCTACTCCCGCAGCCCGGCAGCTTCGAGGACTCGGAAAAGAGAGGCCCGCCGGCCGCCGCCCTCCACGGTGCCCTCGAAATGCCTGAAGGTCGCCACCAACGCCGTCTGCGCACCGAGCGCCATCACGCCCGCCGCAGCGACGCCGATCACAATCGCGAATCGCTTACCCATCTCGTCCTTCCCTTCCGTGGCTAGCGACACGCGCCTGCCCCATCTCCCGTACTAGTAGTGCCCAACCTAGCTGCCGCGACCACGCCTATTTGTAGTGGCAGGTGCCTGGGTCATGGCCTGGCTTGGGGGTCACATGGCGACAGATCGTGGTCGTGAACTTCTCGGTGGCCGTTTGGCCGAACTCATCGGTCGCCGCGAACTTGATCTTGACCTCTATGCGGTCGGGTTTCCCCGCCCCGGACTTCTCCTTGAGCCGCTTCAGGTGGTTGAGCTTGGCCTTGATCTTGGTCTTTTCGCCGGCCGCGAGTCGCTTCGTGGTCTTCTTGACGCCGCCACTGACCACCACGGTGGAGTCGTTGTTCGTGGTGGCGTGAAGCGTGAACGGTCTTTTCGCGATGGCGCGAAGCGTCCGCTGCCCACCGTAGCGCTCCGCCGAGAGCAACAGGGGCAGGGCCCGCGGAGTCCGGGTCGTGACCCCGCGTCCGCTGAGCTCCACCGTCGGGCCCGTTGCCGCGGGGCAACCGCCGCACCATTCGGACGTGGAGGCATCGGTTCCGGTGCTCAGGGTGCCGTGCTTCGGCCCGGTGCCCGTGGGGGCGAAGGTGACGGTGATGATGCACCCCTGGATCTGCGGAGGCTCTCGGCCGGGGGCAGGCGAGAACGTCCGTGGGCAGTTATTTGTCTGGGCGTAGTCGCCGGAGACGCTGATGCTGGGGCTGAAGGTGTGAGGAATCTCGGGTTCACCAGGGCCCGCCGAAGGGAAGTCGTTGCCCTCGATCACCAGCGCAAAGCGCTGCGCCGGACTCGTCGTTCCGACCCGCCGGTCGCCGAAGTCGAAGGGTCCCCCGCACCCGACGAAGCAGGAACCAGCATAGAACCAGCTCCAGAAGCCAGGATGCAACGAAACATCAATGCAGCCCTTGGCATGCGGTGAATCGACCCAAAGGCCGTGGCCCCCGTCGACAGTAGTCGGGGCCGTCGGCAGAGGTGGGCAGTACCACGGGGTAAGGGACCTCGCGCTGGCGGTGCTCGCGGTGGCGGCCAAGCCCACGACGGCGAGGCCCAATGCACCGAGGGCAAGCAGCAGAGCGATCAGCCCGGAGCGGGCGACGTTCCGCTTCAGCGGCATCCTGCCCCAGACCATGATTGCCTTCCTACCCATGTCGTCCTTCCCTTCCGTGGGATAGCGACGACGCGCCTACCCCATCTCCCGTACCCGTACCGGTGCTCAACCTAGCCGCCGCGATCGCGGCTATGTGTGACGCCCTCACAGTCGACCCGCCGGGCAGCCGCCTGTGCATATCTCGTCCTTCCCTTTCGTGTGAGCCCTCATTTCGGGCCTCGTTGGTGTCGTGGCCTCCCCGATGAGGCGAGGCTCGGTGCCGTTTGACAGCCAGAAGGCTCCGACACGGCGGTACATTCTCGGTATACGCGGGCCGGGCTAGGAGTGGTCTAGGCGTGCGAAGGCGCGACCGTCAGCCCGAGGCGCCGCCGAGCGCGATTGCCTCGACGTTCTCCTGCGACATCGCCTACTCCGACAGTCCGGCGGCTTCGAGGGCTTCGGCGGGATCGAGATAGCTCCGAATCCGAATCGCCTTGCCGTCCTTGAACTGGACGAGGTAGCCCAGGGGCGACTCGACCTCGGCGCCGCTTGTCCTGCCACGCGCACGGAAGCGGCCGATGGCGACGATTCGGTCGCCGAGGTCCCGGATCTCAGAGAACTCGTAGTGGAACTCGGCCCAAGCCTCGTCGAGATCTCGGAGCAGCTCGCGGAAGCCCGCATGCCCCCGATACACCGTCGCTTCTCCTCCGAGGAACATCTGAATCGACGGGTGCCACTCCAGCTCGGGGTCGAACTCCTCCAGCGCCGCTTCGATGTCCCGGCGGTTGGCCGCCTCGGTTGCGCGATTGAACGCCGCGACGTTCTCCTCCGACATCGCCTACTCCTCAAGCCCGGCGGCTTCGAGGGCTTCCTGCTCGGAGAAAAACGACCGGTACACGACGATCTTGCCGTCGCGGACTTGGTAGAGCTCGAAGACCCGCATTGCGACTGGGATGCCTCCCCGTCCTTGTGCCCGCGCCTCAGTCTCGACGAGCACCCAATCTCCGAGGTCGCGGTACTCCGTTGGCCGAACGTCGGGGTGGACGTGCTGCCAAGCGGGGTCTTCGGCCCAGAAAGCAACCACCGCCTCAGTTTGCGGGTCGGGACCGACTCGCTCGACGGCCTCCTGCAGTCGAGGGACCAAGTTCTCTCCCTGGATCGGTTCGTAGAACCGCCGCACTAGCTCCACGTTCTCCTGCGACATCGCCTACTCCTCAAGCCCGGCGGCTTCGAGGGCTTCTTTGCGGGTGGCGTACTCGCGACCGGTGACCATCTTCCCGTTCCGGACTTCGTTGACGAGTGCGAAGTATTCGGGCGGAACCTCAATCCCGGTTCGCTTCTCGCGTCCGCTGTACCGCAGGACTGTGATGACACGCGAGTCGCCGGCGTCGATGAACTCAATTGGCTCAGCCTTGACCTCGTCAAACGACCCGAGCAACTCCTGCAGATATGCACGTCCAGCATCCTTGCCGCGCCATCGGCCCCAATGGCTCGCCAGTCGATGTCATCTGCCCAGTACTCGGTAAATCCCGCAAGCCCGTTGCGCTCCCACGCCGCCCAGGCAGCTTGCACCACCTCCACGTTCTCCCCCGACATCGCCTACTCCGCGATCCCGGCGGCTTCGAGGGCTTCGGCGCGGCTTGTGAATCCCTGCCCGTATGCGACCTTCCCATCCTCGATAACCCAGAGGTGCCATAGGTGCCAGCTGACCTCCGCGCCGGACTGCTTGCCTCGGCCCCGCAAGGTCATCTCGGCCAGCACGTTGTCTCCTGCCTCAGTCAGCTCGTGGATCTCCGCCCCGGCGTCGTCGAACTCGCCCCAGAACCAGTCCACAAGCTCCCTCCAACGGTCTGGACCCCCTCGAATACAGGACCCTGCGCCGGGAACCGCCCCGGTCGGGACAAACTCGAACTCCGGGGCGAAGTCGGCAACCATGCCGTCAAGGTCGCCTCGGTTGAACGCCTCGTAGGCGCGTCGCACCACCTCGACGTTCTCCTGCGACATCGCCTACTCCGATAGCCGGCGGCTTCGAAGGCTTCCGCTCGGTCTGTATAGGCGTCGCATCGAATGACCTTGCCTTCGCGCAGCGTGAAGACGTAGGCGTGCCGAAGGCTCACCGGGACGCCGCTGACCCTTCCTTGCCCGTGGTGGGTCGCGACGAGGAACACCCGGTCACCGCAGTCGCGCGCCTCGTTGATCTCCAACCGGTAGTCGCCCTCGAACTGGCGAAACCAGTCCCCGAACCACTCGCCGACGGCTCCTTTTCCGGTCACCGTGGTTGCCAGCGGCCCTACGTCACCGTGGATGGCGAGCGTTGCGTCCTCCACATAAGGCTCGATTCCCGCCGCGAAGTCGCGTGCATTCACCGCCTCGAAGATGCCGATCACGACTTCGACGTTCTCCCGCGACATCGCCTACTCCCGCGGCCCGGCTGCTTCGAGGGCCTCGGCCTCGCTCTGGTAGACGCACGTCCAAATGCCCTTGCCGTCGCGCCACTCGGTGACCACCCAGGACGTCTGCTCGGTGGGTGCGTCGCTCCCGATGCCACGAGCGCGCTGGCGCACGCGCACGACCGTCACGTCTCCAAGGTCTCGTGCCTCTTCGATCTCCGAGCTGAAGTCGGGGAAGACGCCGAACAGGTTCTCCCACCAGCTCCGCGCGCCGTCATGGCCACGGTAGGGACCGCCCCCCTCCATCTCCGAGACGCGCGAGGTGAACTCCACGTCGGGGTGGGTGAGCGCGAGCCAGGCATCGAGGTCGCGCCGGTTCAATGCATCAGTCGCTCGGTAGGCCAGGTCGACGTTCTCCCGCGACATCGCCTACTCCCGCAGCCCGGCGGCTTCGAGGGCCTCGACCTTACTGTCGCAAGCACGCCACGAGATGGCCTTGTTCTGGCGCCACACGCTGACGATCCACTGCGTTTGCTCGGTGGGCGCGTCGCTCTCAATGCCTTGGCCGCGCAGGTGCACGCGGGTAATCGTCGTGTCTCCAAGGACTCGTATCTCCTCGATCTCCGTACTGAAGTCGGGGAAAACGCCGAACAGGTCCTCCCACCATCCCCTGATGCCGTCGTGGCCGCGGAAGGGGCCGCCGCCCTCCAGCTGCACGATTCGCGAGTTGAACTCGACGTCGGGGTCGAAAAGCGCGAGGAAGGCATCGAGATCGCGCCGGTTAAAGGCGTCAGCCGCTCGGTGAGCCAGCTCAACGTTCTCCTCCGACATCGCCTACTCCTCAAGCCCGGCGGCTTCGAGGGCCTGCTCCCGCTTCGCAAAGAGCTGGTAGCGCACGATCAGTCCGTCGCGGACCGTGAACACCGGGAAGGTTCTCCCGCCAGCTGCTACGGCTCCGCTGTGGCGCCCCCGACCGACAGGGCGGGTGACGCAGAAGACCCGTTCTCCACAATCGACCAGCTCCTCGACCTCGATGCGCATGTCCTCCAACTCGGCCATGAACGTTTGCCAGAACCGGCGAACGGCAGCGCGGCCACGGTAGACACCGTCGAAATCGGCGACCCCGACTGCCACTTCCCACACGACGTCGGAGGCAAGAATCGCGTCCGAGGCTCGGGACTCGCGTCCTCCGCGATTGAATGCCTCGAAGCCTCGACGAACTAGCTCGACGTTCTCCTGCGACATCGCCTACTCCGACAGACCGGCGGCTTCGAGGGCATCGGCACGGCGGAGAAAGGCCTTTCGCCGCGAGATCTTGCCGTCCGCGAACCAGAACACCTGCCAGATACGGAGTTCTGTCGGCACGCCGCTGCTCCTGCCGCGGGCCTTGCCGAGCGTCCCGACAAACACCCGGTCATCGCTCGCTTCGGTGATCTCTTCGACCTCGACGTGGAGGCTCTCCCAGGTTTCCACCCACACCTGCTCGAAGACTCTCGCACCTCCGCTCGCCCGCGGTACATCTCTCGAAGGTCCGGAAGCCCCTCGGGGTCCGTCTCCCATTCGACGTCGGGGCTAACGAGAGCTACGAGGGCGTCGGCGTCGCGCCGGTTCACGGCCTCCGCTCCCTTCAGGACGATCTCCACGTTCTCCTGCGACATCGCCTACTCCCGCAGCCCGGCGGCTTCGAGGGCCGCCTCGCGGTCGCCCCAGGCTTCCAAGCGGCACACCTTGCCGCCGCGCAACGTGTATACCCACGCCGACCAAAGCTCGACCGGGACTCCGCTGCTCCGCCCGCGCCCGTGGTGTGTGGCGACGACGAATACGCGGTCACCGAAGTCGCGCACCTCCTCGATCTCGAACCGATAGTCGGGGGCGAACTGCCGAAACCAGTCTCCGAACCACTCAACGACGGCTTCCTTTCCAGCCACGACCTCGCGTCCGGTGACGCCAACGATTTCGCCGTGAAGGACCAAGGTCGCTTCCTCCGCATACACATCCGTGACTGCTGCGAAGTCTCGCGCGTTCAGCGCCTCGTATTGTCCGACGACGACCTCCACGTTCTCCCGCGACATCGCCTACTCCGACAGCCCGGCGGCTTCGAGGGCTGGCTCGGGGTCGGTGTATGTCTCGATGCGCTCGACCAGCCCTTCGCGAAGTGTCATGACGAACCAGATCGGCTGCTCCATCGGCACCTTGCTCCGCTTGCCTCGGCCTCGACCGGTCGTGGTGACAAAGCACCTTGTCCCCGACGGCCCGAATCTCGGAAATGGAGGTGCTCAGGTCCTCGATGTCCTCCCGGATTTCCGCCCAGTACCGCTCCAGCCCGGCACGCCCCCGATATACGCCCCGATCCGCGAACCGGCCGGTGGTATGCAACTCCGCTTCCGGGGCGAAGCCCGCGAGCCATTCATCGAGGTCACCGCGATTCCAGGCACCGATCCCGCGCCTGACGTTCTCCACGTCCTCCCGCGACATCGCCTACTCCCGCAACCCGGCGGCTTCGAGGGCTTCGGTTCGGTCTGTGAACGACCTTGTCCAAACGACCCTCTGGTCCCGGAATCGCAGGACCATGTAAACCGTCATCTCGATCGGGACGCCGCTTCCGGTCCCGACTCCGCTCGCACGCGTATCGACGACCACTGCATCGTCGCCTTGCGTGATGCTCTGCGGCTCGAACCGGAACCCCTCGCCCCATGCTTCCCGCAGCTTGGCGATCCATGCTCGCGCCCCAGCGTGGCCGCGAAAGACACCGGTGTCCGGAGTCTCGGCAAGGTCGAGCAACTCGACATCCTCGTCAAAGCCCGTGATCCACGCGTCGTAGTCGCCTCGGTTGAAGGCGTCGAAACCGGCGTGGATCGCCTCCAGCGGGGGGATCGCCTGCGACATCGCCCGCTCAGTATCCCGCGCACGAGCTGCCAGCGAGGACCGCTGAGCGCGACCCGCCCTACTCCGACAGCCCGGCGGCGGCGAACGCCTCGGCGCGGTCGCTGTACCCGATCCCGTGGGCCATCTTGCCGTCGCGGATCCACCAGACGTGGAACTCATCCTCGGTGACCGGGATGCCGCTTCCTCGCCCTTTCCCGGTCGTGCGGACGAAGACGATCACGGCGTCTCCCGCATCGAGGAAGTCGACCGAGTCGAAGTTCCAGCTCTCCCAGGCGTCGGCGAAGTCTCTCCAGAACTTGGCCCAGCCCGCTTCTCCGTGGTAGGTCGGTCTCGCGTCGAAGTACCTCTCGTTGGGCTGCAGCTCGATGTCGGGACTGGCGAACTCGTCAAAGAACCACGACCAGTCCCCAAGAGCGTCGTGCTGGGCGAGCGCCGCATAGGCACCCTTGACCAACTCCACGTTCTCCCGCGACATCGCCTACTCCTCCAGCCCGGCGGCTTCGAGGGCGTCGGCGGGGTCGTCGAGGAAGGTCTCCAAGCGGAACACCTGGCCGTCTCGGATCTCAAACAGCCAGCCGACTGGTTGATCGAATGTGATCCCGCTCCCCCTGCCGTGCATGTGGAGTCGGCCCAGCGCTACGACGTAATCTTCCGCGTCGCGCCACTCCTCCGTAATGATCGTCCACTCGTCGAACTGCTCGTCGACCTCACGGAACCAGCGGCGGAAGCCTTCGCGGCCGCGCACGAGACGGCCTTCCATAAGCCCCCGACTCAGGATCTCCGCGTCAGGGTGGATCTGATCTGCAAACGTATGCTCCCCCGCATTCCATCGACTGAACGCGTCCTCGACGAGTTCGACGTTCTCCTCCGACATCGCCTACTCCGACAGCCCGGCGGCTTTGAGGGCTTCGCCATGGTCGAGGTAGCCTCGAACCTGAGTCGCCTTGCCACTCGTGAAGTCGGTGACGTAGCCCAGCGGCGACTCGATCTCGGCCCCGCTCTCCCTGCCACGAGCGCGGATGCGTCCGATCGCGAGGATGCGGTCGCCGAGGTCTCGGGTCTCCGAGTACTCGGCGTGCAGCACCGCGAACGCCCCCCAGAGGTCCCGGAGCATCTCGCGCACGCCTTCGTGCCCCCGGTACACCGTCGCTTCACCTCCCACGAGCGCCAGAACAGCCGAGTGCCACTCGACGTCGGCGTCGAGTTCCTCCAGCAGCGCCTCGACGTTGCCGCGGTTGATCGCCTCGTATCCGCGCGTGAACGCCTCCACGTTGTCCTGCGACATCGCCTACTCCTGAAGCCCGGCGGTTTTGAGGGCTTCGGCACGGGTCCAGAAGACTTGACGTCTGGTAATCAGGCCGTCCGCGAACCAGACGATCTGCCAGGTGCGGTATTCAAACGGCACGCCGCTGCCCCTACGGCGTGCTGTGAGAACCAAGGCGATGAAAACCCGGTCATCACCCAAGTCCGTTATCTGCTCGATCTCGGCGTGGACGCCCTCCGCGTTTTCCCACATCAGCGCGATCCACTCTCGCACCCCTGCCCGCCCGCGGTACAGCTCACCAATCCCAGCGACACCTTCCAGGGCCTCCCATACGACATCAGGGCTGAGGAAGGCCAGCAAGGCGTCGAAGTCGCCGCGGTTGAGAGCTTCGACGGCCTTCCGTGCCAGCGCCACGTTCTCCTCCGACATCGCCTACTCCTCCAGCCCGGCGGCTTCGAGGGCTTCCTGGTGATCCAAGAAGTACTCGTCCAGCACGACCTCGCCCTTTCTGAAGGTCAGGACTTGAGTGGATTCCACATCCGTCTCGATTCCCGACTGCTCGCCGGTCCAGTGCGATCGTGCTCGCACAACGACGCGGTCACCTGCATCGATCAGATCCTTGACCACGGCGTCGCGGCCCATCGTCTCCGCAAGGCCCTCGTAGAAGGAGCGCAGCGCGTCCTTTCCGTAGTAGACGCGCTCGGGCCAATTCTCGGCGGCTCGGAGGACCGCGTCTTCCGCGAAGACGTCCATAAAGGCGTCGAGATCACCCCGGTTCCAGTACTCAACTGCCTTGTGCACAAGCTCCACGTTCTCCTGCGACATCGCCCGCTCAGTATCGCGCTAGGAGCCGGGGATGGATGCGCGCGACGCGGATAAGTCCCGCGAGGAAGAGGTGAGCGCCTTACTCCGAAAGCCCGGTGGCTTCGAGGGCCGCTTGTCTCGCGCCGTCAGAACCGGGCCGTGATCTTGCTGTCCCCGCGTGTGCAAGCGGCGTAGCCGGTCTGTGGTCCGACGCAATCCCACTTACGAGTGTCGCGCCCCTCGAAAAGCCGCTTCATGACCCGCTTTGCGTTGCGACAAGGGACATTCCCGCGCACCACCTTGACCCGCACCTTTGTCAGCAGGCCCTCGACACGGAACGAGCCACAGCGTTTCGCGGCGTACGCAGGCGGCGGCTCGGCGAAATCACGCTCCACCGACAGGACGACCGCAACGGAGGCAAACACGACAATGAGCCATGCTCGGGTACTTCCTCTCCGCCCCGCGCGGGTGCCCAACACGAGGCGAGTCTAACTCGCCGAGAGCGACCGCGGCACTGGTCGTCGCTACAGCTGTGAATCGGGAAGGGTCATGGTCCCGTGGCGCTAGGGGAACAGGTCCCGGTGATACGACGCATGAGCAGGATCGAGTGCATGGTGCCGGTGGACCGTTAGTTCACCGAGCGCCTTCCCGGATGCACGCTCGACAACCGCCCAATTGGAATCCAACACGATCGACTGCCACCCACGGTGATCGCGGGATACTGAGCGGGCGATGTCGCAGGAGAACGTGGAGATCGTGCGGCGATACTTCGCCGCGTATGAACGGGGTGGCCTGGATGCATTGGCGGAGTTCTGGCACCCGGACATCAACTGGAGGGCGGCCGAGGGTGCGCTGGATGACGTCGGCCTCATGGAGGGTCCCGGCGCGTTGCGTCACCACAACGAGCAATGGGAGGACATCTTCGAGAGCAGTCGGGTGGAGGTCGAGGAGTTCGTCGACGCCGGAGACCAGGTCGTCGCCGTCGTACGCGTGTTCGGGCGGATGAAGGAGAGCGAGGCAGAGGTCGACATCCGCTACGCGACCGTTCTCTCAATTCGAGACGGCAAGATCGCCGCGGGGCGCGAGTACTTCACCCGCGAGGAGGCCCTCGAAGCCGCCGGGCTGCGGGAGTAGGCGATGTCGCAGGAGAACGTGGAGATTGTGCGCCGATTCTTCGAGGCGTCGGAGCGATCCCTGAAGGCCTACTGGAAGAAGCCTCGCTCCCTCGCCGAGGCACTCAAGGCAGACGACCTCGATCACGAGACCGAAGAGATGTGGAAGCTGCTGCACCCCGACGTCGTTTGGAATACCGACGGTCTCGGAACGTTTCGCGGCCAGTCGGAGATCGCGAGCGCGTGGGACGACATCCTCGAGGTAGCCGACGACTACGCCATTTCTCTTCGCGGGCTTGTTGACTGCGGGCGGGATTGCGTCCTTGCCACCGTGGACCGCACGGCCACCGCGACAGGGAGCGGCATGACCGCCACATTTCCGCTTTTCGTGGTAATCACGGTCCGTGGCGGCTTGGTCACCCAGATGGACGAATACCCGGGCCGCGATCAGGCCCTCGAAGCCGCCGGGCTTGCGGAGTAGCCGGTGTCGGAGAAGAACGTCGAGGTCCTACGCACGGCCTAAGCACGGGCGGCTGCCCGGAGGGTCGACTGTGACGGCGTCACACATAGCCGCGATCGCGGCAGCTAAGTTCGGCGCCGGTACTGGAACGGGAGAAGGGGTAGGCGGGCATCGCTAGCCCACGGGAAGGGAAGGACGAGATGGGCAAGCGATTCGCGATTGTGATCGGCGTGGCTGCGGCTGGCGTGATGGCGCTCGGGGCGCAGATGGCGGCGGCGACCTTCCCCGGCACGGACGGACGGATCTCCTTCGCTCGCTTCGTCCCGAAGACGGAGCACTACGAGATCTTCACCGCCCGGCCCGACGGCAGCGACGCCCAGCAGCTTACGTCCACCCCTCGCCGAGAGTCGTTCCTCTCCGACTGGTCCCCGGACGGAGAGATGATCGCCTTCGACAGCGACCGCGTTGACGTCGAGGGGCGCAAGGACGCGGTCCAGGTCTACCTGATGAACGCGGATGGGAGCGGCGTCACGCAGCTCACCAGGGGCCCGGGGATTCCATGGCTCGCCGGGCTTCTCCCCGGACGGCAGCCGCCTCGCGATCGAGGCGGACTGGGGAGACTATCCAGCTCTTCAGGGGATCTGGATCATTCCCGCCTCCGACCCCGACGGGGTCACCCAGGTTGAGGCTCAGCGCGTGACGACGATCCCGAAGGGGCTCGACTTCGACGGCGAGCCCCAGTTCTCCCCCGACGGGAGCTCGATCGTGTTCACGCGGTTCAAGAGCTTCCAGTCGCGAAAGTCGGCGATCCACCGGGTGAGGGTCGACGGGACCGGCCTGCAGCGCCTCACCCCGTGGAAGCTGAACGCCTCCGACCCCGACTGGTCGCCCGACGGGCAGATGATCACGTTTGACTCCGGAGACGTCGCCTTCCCGCCCGCCAAGCCCGACATCTACGTCATGGGCGCTGACGGCAGCTCGCGAACGAGACTGACCCACAGCAAGAAGATTCGCAAGGGCAAGCGCGTCAAGTTCGCGCAGAACCCGGTCTGGTCGCCGAGCGGCACGAAGATCATGTTCACCCGCTTCCAAGCCCGTCGGTACAAGCCTAAGTCTCCGCCGCCCGGCGGCCCGGTAGTCGTGATGAACTCCGACGGGTCGGGCAAGCAGGTCGTCGTCGACGGCAAGCAGAACAAGGTCGACTGGGGCACGCACCCCTAGCGGCGCGGGACTGGCTCAGTCGCGCCGACGCCCTCGAAGCCGCCGGGCTGCGGGAGTAGGCGTTCGGTCCGCCGTTCTCGCTTGCAGCCCGCGTCGCGGGATACTGCGCGGGCGATGTCGCAGGAGAACGGGAGCTGGTTTGCCCCACCTCGAAGCCCGACGTCGAGCGGTATCTGAGAGCACACAAAGAAGCCCCCACCCGCTACCCAAGCAGCGCGGCACGCGGTTAGGCTGAGATCCGGCAAACCACGGAGGTTCCTCATGGCAACATTCGCCGTCATCGCCGAGCATCCGCCTGATCTCTGCCCGACTTCCAACGCTCAGACACGGCAGATCCTGAAGGAGGGTGCCACTCAGATCCCTCAACTCGCCGAGCAGCTCGGCGTCAACATCGGCACGCTGCGCATCTTCGGCCCAGACCACATCATCCTCGCGGTCGTCGAGGCGGACGACATTGGTTCCGTCAGGGACTTCGCCCTCCAGAGCCGCCTCATGCAGTGGAACACGGTCAAGATCCACGCCACCTACTCGATCGAGGAGGCGGTTGCGATGCTCGACGACGTGGAGACCATCTTCTAGGCCACAACACCAAGAGCACCAGGCAGGACTGGCGACCCGAACTCGGCCCCTCGAAGCCGCCGGCTGCGGGAGTAGGCGGCGCGATCCAGCTAGCCGTTCTGGACTCCTAAGAACTCCTACTTATTCGATATGGTCGCGCTCGTGCGCCTCGCTCTGATAGCCGCGCTCATCTCGCTGCTGGCGGCTCTCGGTGTCGCCTCCACGTCGGCCGGCAGCCCGACCCCGATGCGCTCCTTCGTCGACTGCCCGATCACGAGCGACCCTCCCGGCCCGTTCAACGTCCGGGCTGACGACGTGTCGTGTGATCGAGCGCGGAAGATCGCGAAGGAGTGGGTTCGGAAATCACAGCAAATCGAAGCGGCCCCGGGCCACGTCAGAGCATGGGACTGCTCGAGGACGCAGTCCGGCTACGAGACTTCAGCGTGGGTCTGTCGCCGCTCCGGCAAGCGGATCAAGTTCACCACCGGCGTCGGCCCGTAGGTCCGGTGAATAACCTGATGCGTGCGCTCGCGTTATAGGCGAGCCATAGCCGACTAGTTCGTTCCGCCTATTGCGGAGTACCTACTCAGCTAGGTCACGGCCAGAGCGAGATACTGCGCGGGCGATGTCGCAGGAGAACGTCGAGATCGTGCGGCACACCTACGCCGAGTGGGAGCGGGGGAACATGACGGCAGGGGTCGAGCTGTTCGATTCCGGGATCGTCTTTGAGAGCTTCATGCCGGACGCGAACCAGAGGATCATCGCCAATGGCCCTAACGAAGTCGAAGCATTCATGCGCGAGTTCCTCGGGACCTGGCGTGACTACAGGCTGATCGGTGAGGAGTTCCGAGAGGCCGGAAGAGACAAGGTCTTTGTTGCCGGGCACCAAACTGCCACCGGACTGCAGAGCGGAGTCGCGGTCGAGGGTCCGATGTGCTCTGTTTGGACGTTCCGGAACGGCAAGATCGTGGGCCTGGTGTTTGAGCCGGACCGCCAAACAGCCCTCGAAGCCGCCGGGCTGCGGGAGTAGAACGTAGAAGTAATGCTCGTTGCCTGCCGCCCGGCGCCCGGCTGCTGACTAGGATTTCGTCACTGCGACAGAAGGGAGCGAGATGGGTCTGAGTGACGCAAAGGTTGAGCCGGCAGTACCGGTGTCTGACATGGCTAAGGCGAAGGAGTTCTACGAGGGCAAGCTCGGCCTCTCGGGAGGCAGGGATATCGGCGACGGCGGGATCACGTACCCGTGCGGCGGGGGCCGCGAGATTCACATCTACCCCTCGCCCGACAACGCGGGCAAGTCGGGCGGCACGATCGCCGGCTGGGAGGTGGATGACCTCGAGAAGACGGTGGACGAGCTCACCGCCAACGGCGTCAGCTTCGAGCAATACGACAGTGATCCGATCAAGACGAACGAGAAGGGGATTGCCGAGCTGGGCGACGACCGGGTGGCCTGGTTCAAGGACCCCGACGGCAACGTCCACGGTGTCGCCCAGATCTGACCGGCCGCGACGCAGCCCTCGAAGCCGCCGGTCTGTCGGAGTAGGCGATGTCGCAGGAGAACGTGGAGGTTGTGCGAGCCGGGTTCGAGGCATGGAACGCAGGCGACATGAACGCGTTTCGCGAGTTGCATGACCCCGATGTGACCTTGCAGCCCGTGGAGAACTGGCCGGAGCCGGGGCCTTACGTAGGTCGGGAGGCGGTCATGCGCTGGCTCGGGCAGCTCCGCGACACGTGGGACGCCGACGCGATGGAACCGATCGGCGACTTCAGCAACGCCGCCGACCGAGTTGTCGTCAGGTTGGTCTGGCATGGCATGGGCCGCGGCCCTCAGTCGAATATGGAGTTCACGGGCGTCGTTACGGTTCGCGACGGCAGAATCCGCGGGTACGAGTTCTTCTGGAATCACGCGGAAGCCCTCGAAGCCGCCGGCCTGTCGGAGTAGGCGATGTCGGAGGAGAACGTCGGGGTTGTGCGGCGCTCGTTCGAAGCGTGGAACCGGCGCGACCTGACGAGCTGGTGGGCCTTGGTTCACCCCGATGTGGAGGTTGACTACTCGCGTTCCCGAGCGCCCTTCAAGGGTGTCTATCGCGGTCATGATCGGGTCGAAACCTTGTTCGACGTGTTCTGGTCGACTTTTGAGGATGTTCAAATCGAGACGCACGGCTTCACCGAGGTGGGCTCCGAGGTCGTGGTCCCAAACACCGCCCACATGCGGGGGCGCGACGGGATCGAAGTGATCGGGAGGAACGCGCTCGTGTTCAGGGTCGAGAACGGGCAGATCACCCGCCTTCGGCTGTTCCAGGAGGAAGCCGAGGCCCTCGAAGCCGCCGGGCTTGAGGAGTAGGCGATGTCGCAGGAGAACGTCGAGATCGTGCGCCAGACGGCGGAGAACTGGAACCGAGGCGATCTCTACGCGAATCTCGAGTACCTCGACGACGACGTGGTCCTCCGGGCTGCCGAAGGTTGGCCAGAGACCGCCTATCACGGAAAGCGCGGGGTGCTGTCCTTCTACGAGGGCTTGGCGGAAACGGTGGGCGGCGAGGGGGTGATCGAGGAGCTGATCGATACAGGTGAGATCGTGGTTGCTCGAGCACGAGCGCACCTGACCGGCGAGCGGTCGGGAGTCGAGGGGGATATGCAATTCAGTCAAGTGGTGACCTTCAGAAAGGGCAAGGTCATACTGATCGAGTTCTTCTGGGATCACGAGGAGGCCCTCGAAGTCGCCGGGCTGTCGGAGTAGGCGATGTCGCGGGTGAACGTCGAGGTCCTGCGCACGGCCTATGCACAGGCGGCTGCCCGGAGGGTCGACTGTGACGGCGTCACACATAGCCGCGATCGCGGCAGCTAGGTTGGGTAACGGTATTGGGAACGGGAGATGGGGTAGGCGCGTCGTCGCTATCCCACGGAAGGGAAGGACGACATGAGTAAGCGATTCGTCGAGGGGTATCTGATTGACAGGAATGGCCGTCCATGATGCGGTTTCCTGTTCTGCGCCGAGTGCGGCGCTCCGGAGCGCAAGGGCGTTCTAGGCCTACTCGTAGCTGGACCCGCGAGGGCGGCTGGACGCTCCCGATCCGCTCGCCGTATGCGACCAACCGACCTAGCGAGGGCGGGCGGAGCTGGACGCGGGCCGGCTGGCAGCCCTCACGCTGATCGAGAGGACGCATGAAGCGCAGAATCGTTCCCAGCGGCATGCTCGCGCTGAGCCTCGCCGTCGTGCTCTTGGCCGCCACGGCGAGCACCGCCAGCGCGGACCAGGCCCTTGGGCCGTGGTCCTGCCCACCCCCATCGGCGCCGGTAACGGGGGTGGGCACTATCGACCAGGTCCCCCGGGAGTGCGTTGATCTCACTGGGAGCTTCGACTTCGGCGATCGCCAGGTCGGAACGACGAGTCCGGCGCAGCGGTTTGGCCTGGGGGTCTACTGCATGAGTGCCTGCAACGACACCCTCAACCCCAGGATCAGCGTCTCCGGCGACTACGCCCAGACCAATAACTGCCCACCGACGCTGTCGGCTACTCGCCCTCGGCAGCTCCAGGGCTGCCAGATCAACGTCACCTTCGCCCCCACGGGCACCGGGCCCAGGGACGGCACCCTGAGCACCGGACCGGGGGGCCCGGCGGTGGCGCTCACCGGCACCGGGTTCAGCGCGACGGATCGCACCCCGCCGGACCTCCAGCTCTCGGGGCACAAGAAGCAGAACCCCCAGGAGGACCTATTTACCGACCGAGGTGGTCGCGGCGTGCATGTCAAGGTGAGCTGTGGCGACGAGGAGTGCAACGCACGCGCCACGGGGAAGCTGACGAACGTCAAGAACGACAAGCTCACGCCGCGCGGCCGGGTCGTCGCGCCGGGTAAGACAGTGACCATGGGGCCGGAGCTGACGAAGGACTCGCAGTGCCAGAGGTGCGCAAGGCGCTCGACGACGGCAAGAACGTCCAGGCGAAGGTCACCGTCCGCGCGAAGGATGCGGCCGGCAACGTGGCGATCGAGAAGCGCACGATCAAGCTCGTCAAGAAGGGACCGCACTCCTCCTGAGGCGGATCGAGTAGGAACGACCCGGGCCGCCGAGGCTGTCGGTCTGAATGGAAGGGCCGCCTCGGCGGCCCTTCTCGTTACCGGGTGCGGGAAGTGACGACCGCCCTCGATGCCGCTGGGCTGCGGGAGTAGGGCGCTTACCGCTCGCCCAGCTGCCCGAAGAACAGCTCGGCGCCGTCCTCAATCTCGAAGGTGTGCCAGCCGCCCGGTTCGCGGTAGGTCTGCGGCCTACGACGCAGCGACGGTTCCGGGCGCGGCGCGTTGAAGGCGTCGCCCCGCACGCCGCCGTCGAAGTTCGGCGGGTCGGTCTGATCGACCTCCTCCTCGCGGTGGAGAACGGCGCCGGGATGCATCGCGTTGAGCAGCGCGAAGTCGCGCAGGTGCAGCGAGTCCTCGATGGCGAACCGGATCACCTGGCTAACCGAGCGCCGCTCGTCCCCGGCGCGGGACCGCAGCTGCTCGGCAAGGGAGGGAGGAACGACCGCCTGCACAGTTGGTGCTGGGGCGGTTGGTCTTCGTGGCCACGTCAGGCGAACCTCCACGTTGGTAGGTGGCTCCCCGCCCGGCGGATGGCATGGCCCCTGCGCGGAAGCGGCAGCGCAGGTTCGGGTTACTACGGCGCTCCCAGCGTACAGTTCCCGACGGCGTTTGGTGCCAAGTTGGTGCCAACGGTGGCCATTGCAATGGCCGCCCGGTAAGCCGAAACCCGCCGGATTAGCGGGGGCTTCGTGAGGGGTGAGCGACCGGACTCGAACCGGCGACCACCTGGACCACAACCAGGAGCTCTACCAACTGAGCTACGCTCACCGCGCGGGTCCAATGTAGCGCCTCGGGTTGGCGCCGCCCCGGGGATGCGAGACGGGCGTCAGACTGTCGCCCGTGCGAATGCTGGTCGTCTCGACCCGTGGCGCCGCCCACTTCAACCCGATGGTGCCGTTCACGGACGCTTGCCTTCGCTACGGGCACGACTTGCTCGCCTGCGGGCTGCCCTCTCTCGAGGGCGCCGTCAAGAGCCGCGGTACGAGTTCTGGCGCTTCGATGACCCGCTCGAGGACGAGCTGGACGACATGTGGTGTCGCGTGCCCTGGCTGACACCTTGACGACGGGCTTCGCGCCGTTCTGGAGCAGGTGTCCTACCGCGAGACCGCCCGGCGTATGGCCGCCGAGCTGCGATCCCAGCTGTCCGCCGACACCGCCGTCGAGCTACTCGCCGAGCTCGCTGCTTGAGGCGCCGCCTCCTGTCACACTGCGTCGCCCGGTGAGGCGAGTGGGGCTGGGCATCGCGCTTGCAGTGGCGGCCGTCGCGGCGACCGTTCCCGCGTCCGCGGCGGCGGGCGAGCAACCGGCGTTCATCCGCAGCGCCGAGATCCTCGTCCCCGGCGATCTCGAGAACCAGGACTGCCGCACCGGCGTCTGCCAGCACAACGAGAACACCGACCTCACGCGGTGGAAGGGCGACATCTACTTCGCCCACCGCACCGCCGGGAGCCAGGTGCTGGGGCCGAACAGCTCGCTGCGCGTGTACCGCTCGCGCGACGACGGCAAGAGCTTCGAGCTGCGCGCGATCATTCCGGCGCCCCCCGACCGCGACATTCGCGACCCGCACTTCTACAAGGTCGGGAAGCGTCTCCACATCAAGGCGATCACGCGGCTGCCCGGGTTTGCGCTGCGCGACACAGGCGCCGGCTCGATCTCGATCGAGACCCACTCCAAGGACGGGAAGACGTGGTCGGGGCTGAACGAGATCGGTCCGATCGAGTGGGGGTTCTGGCGCGTGGTCGAGCACGACGGCACCTACTACTCCGCCGCGTACCAGGACGGCGACCTCCAGGTCGTGCTCTACCGCTCGCACGACGGCAAGCGGTGGAAGGAGGGAGCGCAGATCTACGGGGTCTCGGAGGACACCCCGCTCGAGACCGAGCTGATTCCCACCCCGTCCGGCAAGCGGATGCTCGGGCTGGTGCGGATGGACGGGACCGACACTGAGCTGTTCGGCGCCCAGGGACGGCTGAGGACCAAGGTGTGCTGGGCCCGCAAGCCGTTCGACGAGTTCCGCTGCCCCCAGGAGCTCGACGGCGTTCGCCTCGACGGGCCGGTCGCATTCTGGTGGAAGGGCCGGCTGTTCGTGATCGCGCGCAAGCACATCCCGGGCCCCGAGATCCGCAAGCGCACCGCGCTTTACGAGATCACCGGGAACCTCGAGCGCGGCCCCATCGACATCGTCGAGCACGGCGAGCTTCCAAGCGCCGGCGACACGTCGTACGCAGGGATCGCGCGGATCCGCGGGCCGCGCTTCCTCGCGACCTGGTACTCGAGCCCGCCCGCTGAGGACCCGAGCTGGATCGAGGGCTTTGGCGGCCGGACCGACATCTGGCAGGCGACGCTCGACCTCTCGCGGCTGCCGAAGCCACCCCGGTAGTCGAGGCCCGCTACCTGGAGCCGGCCGCCTTCCTCAGCCGGCGCGCCGCAGCGCGCACGTGCTCGACCAGCTCAGGCGGCTCCTGGACCGCGAAGTCCACTCCCAGCATTGCTACGCGCAGCGCGAGCCAGTCGAGGTCGTCGTCGCCGGTTCGGTATTCGCACGTCTCGTCGTCCACGGGGACGATCGTTCCCCACTGCGCGCCGAATCGCTCTCGGACGGCGTCGGCCGGAGCGTGGAGCGTGATCCTCGCGTCATAGCGTGTCGGTGCCGCGGAGATGCTCTGCGTTACGTACGCGGCCGCGTCCTTCGCAGGGAGCTCGCGCGGCGCGAATCGGACGCCGGTCGACGCCGGCCTCGATAGGCGGTCGAGCCGGAACGTCCGCCAGTCCGATCGGCCGCGATCCCACGCCGCGAGATACCAGCGGCGCCCGAGGTTGACGAGCGAGTGCGGCTCGACCTCGCGGCGGGTCTCCGCCCCATCGCGACCGCGGTACGCGAACCGAACGCGCTCTGAGTCGCGGCACGCTGCGGCAATCAGCGTGAGTGACTGCGGGTCGACGGTCGGACCGCCGGCGGGGAGCGTCGTAGTCGCGGCCTGGAGCGCGCTGACCCTGCGCCGGAGGTGCCGCGGGAGAACCTGCTCGAGCTTCACGAGCGCCCGCACCGAGGTCTCCTCGATCCCCGCCACCGACGCGCGCGCCGCCGTTCGCAGCCCGACCGCGATCGCGATCGCCTCGTCGTCATCGAGCAGCAGCGGCGGCATCGCCGTGCCGGCGGCCAGGCGGTAGCCGCCCGCCGGCCCGGTGAGCGACTCGACCGGGTAGCCGAGCTCGCGCAGCCGTTCGATGTCGCGCCGGATCGTCCGGCCCGAGACGTCGAGCCGGTCGGCGAGCTCGCCGCCGGGCCAGTCGCGGCGTCCCTGGAGCAGCGAGAGCAGCGTCAACAGGCGGCTCGAGGTGTCGGTCATGGCCGTGTCCATGATTCCCTCTATTGAGGACAGATTCTGGCCTAAATCTTTCATAGGTTGCACGAGGAAAGCAACGACGAAGGGAGAGCCAGATGATCGAGCGAGACGGATATCCGGCGGGAGTCCCGTGTTGGATCGACACCGCACAGCCCGACCCCGATGCGGCGGCGGACTTCTACAGCGGGCTGTTCGGTTGGGAGTTCGAGGACCGGATGCCGCCCGACTCGCCGGGCAAGTACCTCGTGGCGACGCTTCGCGGCCGCGACGTCGCGGCGGTCGGCTCGCAGCAGGAAGGCGCCCCGCCGATGCCCGTGTGGAACACGTACGTGTGGGTCGACAGCGCCGACGACGCCGCCGCGAAGGCGATCGAAGCCGGCGGGAGCGTGCTCGCCGAGCCTTTCGAGATCCCCGGCGCCGGTCGCATGGCGGTTCTCGCCGATCGAGAGGGAGCTGCGTTCTGCGTCTGGCAGGCCAAAGGCCACATGGGCGCCACGCTCGTCAACGAGCCGAACACGTGGAACTTCAGCGAGATCAACACGCGCGATATCGACGCCGCGAAGGCGTACTACGGCGAGCTCTTCGGATGGAGCGCGAGCGAGTTCGACATGGAGGGCATGCACTTCGGCATGTTCGGCCAGCCCGGGTACGGGGAGTTCCTGGCGCAGCGCGATCCCGAGCTGCGCGAGCGCCTGTCGGGGGACGGCGCCCCCGAGGGGTTCGAGGACGCCGTCACCTGGCTCGTGCCGATGTCGAGCGAGCAGATCCCGGCCGAGGTCCCGCCGCACTGGAGCGTCACGTTCGCGATCGACGACGCGGACGCGATCGCCAAGAGAGCCGCGGAACTCGGCGGCGAGGTCGTGGTGCCTCCGTTCGTCGCCGGGCCGACCCGGACCGTCGTGCTGAAGGATCCGCAGGGGGCAACCTTCTCGGCAAGCAAGTACCAGCCGGATGCCTAGCGCGACGCGCGCGAGGCCGGAGCGGGTCGAGGCAATGGCGACTGACCGCCCGCACGTGGTCGTCCACGTCGCCGTGTCGCTCGACGGCGCGACGACCGGGTTCGATCCCGACGTGGGGCGGTTCTACGAGCTGGCCCGCACGTGGCGCGAGGACGTGACCCTCGTCGGCGCCGACACCATCCTCGCCCAGGAGGAGGCGCTGGCGGCCGTGCCGCGCCCCGGCCCGGCGCCCGACGGGCCGCTGCTCGCCGTCGTCGACGGCCGGGCGCGCGTTCGCGAGTGGGATGCGCTGCGCGACTGCGGCTCGTGGTCCGGCGTGCTCGCCCTGCGCGCCGGCGAGACCCCGGTCGACGACGGGGTCTCGCCGGCGCGCCAACTCGTCACAGGCACCAACCGCGTCGACCTCGCGGCGGCGCTCGGCGCCCTCGCGAAGCGCGAGGCCGCCCAGCTCGTGCGGGTGGACAGTGGTGGATCGCTGATCGGCGCGTTGCTCCGCGACGGCCTCGTCGATGAGGTCAGCCTGCTCGTCCACCCGTGCCTCGCCGGCGCGGCGGGCGAGCGCGCGTGGCACGGCGGAGAGCCCGTCCGCGCCCTCGACCTCGAGCGGATCGCGGCCGGGCCGCTCGACGGCGGCCTCACGTGGCTGCGCTACCGGGTCTCCACGGCTGACGGCAGCTAGCGGGGCAGCCGCCTTCCACGGCGCCTTGACGCCGATGCGAACATTTGTTCGGTGGATGTGGAAGCCTCCCCCAAGGCTCGGCTCCGGCATGCGCTCGACGCGGGCGACCTGCGGCAGGCCGAGGCCGCGGCGCGCCAACTCGGGCAACTCGACGACGAGCTCAGCCTGAGGCTCGTGCTCCTGCTCCACGCCGAGGGCGACAGACGCTACGAGCGGGGGGCCGTTCGCTTCCTCGGTCGCGTCCTGGCGACCCATCCCGGGATCGGATTCATCGGCGCCGACGACCTGCTCTCCGGGCTTCAAGGGCTGGGCGGACCCGCGCCTCAGGTAGCCCGGGGCCGGATCGCTTCAGGTCTTCGTCAGGCCGGGCTCAGGCAGGCGGCCCAGAGAGCAGTCAGCGACAGATAGCGGCGATCACCGCTCAACCCCAGCGGTCAGGACCGGCGTCCTCGAGCG
Organism: uncultured Thermoleophilia bacterium; assembly: GCA_963756745.1. Classification (GTDB taxonomy): domain Bacteria; phylum Actinomycetota; class Thermoleophilia; order Solirubrobacterales; family 70-9; genus DASPWW01. The sequence goes on along the minus strand of CAVWOU010000010.1, from coordinate 588,593 downwards.
CGATCCGGATCAGCACGCGTTTCTCACGCTTCATCCGCGCGCGGTACTCGTCCCAGTCGGGGTTCTCGTCCGGGAAGCGCTTGTAGTAATCGATCAGCGGGTCCATCGCCTCCGGAAGCGAGAGGACCTCCGCCGTGCCCTCGGCCCAGATCCAATCGCCGAAGAACCGGTTCGTTAACACGACGACCTGCGCCCACGGGTCGCGGCGGAGGTTCTTGACCTTGATAGCCGTCTCGCGGCTCGAGATGATCGCCCGCCCCTCGCCGTCGACGTTGACGAGCACCGGGCTCTGCTGGACCCGGCCGCCGCTTCGGCGCGTCGCGAGAACACCGCGGTGGTGCTCTCGGATGAAGTCCCGCGCCCGATCGAGGTCCACGAGCCAAGACTATCCACCGCGTGCCAGCGCCCCCGGCGCGATTCGAACGCGCGACCCGCTGCTTAGAAGGCAGCCGCTCTGTCCACTGAGCTACGGGGGCTCGGCGCTCAGCGTAGCGCCGAGGGCGGCCTCAGAGCGCGAGCGGGACGGTCGTTGCCGCCGCCTGCCCGCCCGCGGTCTCGAGGACGACGGCGAGCGTCGCGCGGGGGTTTCGGACGCCGGGGAGTCGCCTCGCCGCGCGCGGCGTGAGCCGCAGCGCGAGCTCGGCGTCGCCTCCATCGGCGAGATCCGTGCGACCACGCCCCAGCACCGCCGAGCGCAGGTTGTTCAGGTCGAGCTTTCGGGCGGTCGCCGGCCCGGCGAGCAGCGCCGCCTCTACCCGGCCCGGTTCGTCGGCCGTGACCTCCACGCGCAAACTGTTTCCGCCGCGAGACCGCTCCACCTCAACCGCGGGCTCGTCGAGGACCCCCGGCGGCCAGAGGTAGCGCCCGAGCGCCTCGACGAAGTAGTAGTCGCCGAACGCGAGGCCGGTGTCGAAGTTCCCCCTCGGGAAATCCTGGGTCCCGTGGAGAAGGATCGCCTCGGTGGCTCCCTCGGGCGCCAGGTACGGGGGACGCGCCAGCGACGAGATGATCGATTCAGCGGCGCCGCGGTAGCCGGCCGCCCTACCGGAGTCCGGCTCGAGCACGGCGAGCTCGAGCAGTCCCGACGCCGCGATCGCGGCGGCGGAGGAGTCGCGGGGCGCGTCCGGGATCCCCGGGGCGTCGAAGTCCCAGTACGGGACGCGGTCGGGCGGCAGGTGGTCGATGAACCAGTCGGAGACCCGTCGCGCCGCGTCGAGCAACCGCCGATCGCCCGTTTCCCGGTAGGCCATCGTGAACCCATAGACCCCCCACGCCTGTCCGCGCGACCACGTCGAGTCGCGCGCGTGCCCCTGCCGCGTGCCCTTCCGCTCCACGGCACCGGTCGCCGGACCGTAGTCGACGACGTGGAAAGTGCTCCCGTCGGGGCGCACGTGGTCGCGCATTGTCCGCAGCGCGTGGGACCGCGCGATCGCGTACCAGGCTGGGTCGCCGCCGTGCTTCGACGCCCAGAACAGGAGCTCGAGGTTCATCAGGTTGTCGACGATCACCCTTACCTCGGGCGAGGAGCGATCCCCCCACGACCTCGTCGCTCCGACCACCGGGACGAACCGCGAGGCGAGCGAGCGGGCGGCGCGCACGACCACCCGCCGGTAGGCGTCGTCGCCTGTCAGCCGGGCGGCGTGCCCGAAGCTGCCGAGGATCTTGAACCCCTGGTCGTTACCGCTCGTGTCGCGCTTCTGTGCCTCGAGCCCGCCCAATCGCTTCTCCGCCTCGGCCCTGAGCCCCGCGTCGCCCGTCGCCCCGTAGGCGAGCCACAGCGTGCCGGGAAAGAACCCGCTCGTCCACGCCTTGGGCCCGGTGGTAGTCCACATGCCGTCCGGACCGGTCCACCCCGGGTAGCGACCCGGCGGGACCGCAGCGGCCGTCGCAGCGAGCCGCTCCCGCGCGAGCTCGAGGTCGTCGCGAACGACGTCCTCGAGCGACGCATGTGCCGCGGGCGTGCCCACGATCAGCATCCCGGCGGCGAGCGTGAGCATTCGGAACCGGTTTCGTCCTGCCGCCGCGCGGGCCGCCGCTGCGAAGAGCCCCCCCACGCCCTGATTATCGGCCGCCGCTGGGACCCACTTGAGCAGCGTCGACCTCCTCTATCGTCACGCGTGGACGGTCACGGAGGCGCTTCGCAAGCCGGAGTGAGGCGTACCGGGATCCCGCCCACGAACCCACCACCAAAGGAGGAGATCGAGATGGCCGAGCTTCCGAACCCGAGCGAGGGGATCCTGCTCACCCACTTCATCGTGTCCGACGACGTGCCGCGCTCGGCGGCCTTCTACAGCGACGTGCTGGGCGGCGAGATCGTGATGGAGGGTGAGCCGTCGATCGTCCAGCTCGCCAACGCATGGGTGATCATCAACGTCGGCGGCGGGCCGACCGACGACAAGCCGGACGTGATCCTCGAGACGCCTCCCGACCCGACCCGCTCGAGCAGCTTCCTCAACATCCGCGTCGCCGACATCGAGGGCGTCTACGAGGAGTGGAGCTCGCGCGGCGCAGAGTTCATCACCGAGCCGAAGGACCACCCGAGCGAGTTCCGCTGCTATATCCGCGACCCCGACGGGCACCTGATCGAGGTCGGTCAGACGAAGACCTAGCCGGGGCGCACGCCGCCGGCGCTCGCCGCGGCGCGTCGCGTCGCTTCCGCACGCGGCCTAAGAGCGCCCGCCATAGCGCAGGGATTCGAACCTGCAAATCGGGGCGGCCGGATTCGAACCGGCGAAACCTCCCGGCCCCAAACCGGGCGCTCTGACCAGACTGAGCTACGCCCCGTCACGGCGAGTCTAGTCCCGTTGCGGACCGTTCGAGCGTCTAGGGTTCGCGCGATGCCCGAGGTTCGCCCGCTGCGGGCGCTGCACTACAACCTCGGCGCGGTCGGGTCGCTGGAGGCGGTCATTGCACCGCCCTACGACGTGATCGATGCCGAGATGCGCCGCGAGCTGCTCGCGCGCTCTCCGTTCAACGTCGTCGAGATCGACCTACCCGAGGCGCCCGGCGGCGGCGATCCGTACGAGCACGCCGCCGAGACGCTCGAGGCGTGGACGCTCGAGGGCATCCTCACGGCCGACCGCGAGCCGGCGATCTGGGCGCTGACGCAGGAGTACACGGCGTCCGACGGCGCCATCCGTACCCGCAACGGTCTCCTCGCCCGCGTCCGTATAACCGAGTACGGGCCGGGCCTGATCCGACCCCACGAGCGCACCCAGCCTGGCCCCAAGGAGGATCGCCTCCGGCTCACCGAGGCGACGCGCCACAACCTCTCGCCGATCTTCTCGCTCTACCCCGGGGACGCATGGCAGCACGTCGCGCCAGCGCTCGACGCCGACCCGTGGGGCGAGGCAACAGACGCCGACGGCACCAACCGCGTGTGGCGGATCCCCGACCCGGCCGTCCACGAGCGCGTCGCCTCCGCGCTCGCCAACGCCGAGCTGCTGATCGCCGACGGCCACCACCGCTACGAGACCGCCCGCGCCTACGCCGACGCGATCGGCGGCGAGGGGCCGCACCGCTACGTGCTGATGTGCCTCGTCTCGCTCGAGGACCCGGGCCTGACGGTGTTCCCGACCCATCGCGTGCTCACCGGGCTCGACTCGTCCCAACGAGAGCCGCTTCGCGCGGGCCTCGAGGACCTGTTCGAGACGGAGGAGGTCTCGCGCGAACGGATCGACCCGGCGGGCGCCGACGGACTCGGTGTGTTCGGCTATCTCGATGCGGAGCGCGAGGCCGGCGTCCGCCTTCGGCTCCGCGATCGCGAGCCGCTCGACCGGGCGCTCGCAGACCGGTCCGACAGCTACCGCGAGCTCGACGTCGTGATCCTCGAGACCCTCGTCCTGCGAGGGATCCTCGGGATGAGCGAGGAGGACATCGCGGCCAAGCGCGGGATCGGCTACGAGAGGAGTGTCGACGCGGTGCGGGCGGCGATCGAGTCGAACCAGGCCGACTGCGCCTTCCTCCTCCGCCCCACGCCGATCGAGCAAGTCCTGACCGTGGCGGCGGCCGGCGAGACGATGCCCCCGAAGTCGACCTACTTCTTCCCCAAGGTCCCGACGGGGATCGTTTTCAACCCGCTGAGCTGAGCGAGCAATACTGCAGCCGTGGCCTCGGACCGAGTCCGCATCGCTAGCGATGCATACGAAGCCTGGAATCGCGGCGACTTCGACGCAATGGTGGAGAACGCCTCACCGGCGATCGAGTGGATAACGAGTGGCGTGTTCCCGGACTTCGATCCCGTCTACAGGGGCCACGACGGGATCAGGCGCTTCTGGGACAACATGCAGTCCGCCTGGGAGGTGATCGAGGTCCGGCCCACGCGCTTCACCGAGTACGGCGACAGGCTCCTGGTCGAGTTGCACTTCAACGGGAAGGGACGGGAGAGCGGCGTCGAGGTCGAGCTGAACTGGGCCCAAGTCATCACCTATCGCGGCGACCTGATATTGAGGATCGCCGGCTACCCGACGGTCGGCGACGCACGAGAGCGAGAGGGACTAGAGGCGGCCGTCTAGGATGGCCGCAGTGGTCAAGATCTACACGAAGAAGGGCGACGACGGGACCACGTCGCTGTGGTACGGCGGTCGGGTCTCGAAGTCCGACGCCCGCACGGAGGCCTACGGCTCGATCGACGAGGCGGGCTCGGCGCTCGGCGTCGCCCGCTCGATGTGCTCATCCGCGGACGCCGAGATCGCCCGCGACGTCCTCCGCGTGCAGACCGAGCTGTTCGTCGCCGGCGCCGAGCTCGCGACCGCCCCGGAGGCGAGCGAGCGGCTAGAGGACACGGTCAGCCGCGTCACCGACGAGATGGTCGACTCGCTCGACGCCGAGATCGACCGATACATGGACCGAGTGTCGCTGCCCCCGAAGTTCGTCATCCCTGGCGGCACCGCACTTTCGGCCCAGCTCGACCTCGCCCGCGCCGTGCTGCGACGTGCCGAACGGAGGGTGGTCGACCTGAAGCTGAGCGACGGGCTCGCCTCCGACGCCGTGCTCCGCTACCTCAACCGCGCGTCCGACCTCGTGTACGCGATGGCCCGCTTCGCCGACACCGACGATCCCGAGCTGTTCCAGGGACGGGAGGGGGCCGAATCGTGAACGCGATCGCGCGCCGCGTGCAGGGATACACCCACGAGGTCGAGGTAGACGGCCACCATGTCGTATCCGACGAGCCGCCGGAGAAGGGCGGGAACGATGAGGGGCCCTCCCCCACTCGCCTGCTGATCGCCAGCCTCGCCGCCTGCACGGCGGAGACCGTCGAGATGTACGCGGACCGCAAGGGATGGGAGCTCGGATCGGTCGAAGTCGAGGCGACGCGGGAGTCGGCGGAGCGAGAGGAACCCGTCCGCTACTCGGTGGAGGTCAGGATTCCCGCGCCGCTCACCGGCGAGCAGGCGGAGCGGATCAAGGTGATCGCGGGGAAGTGCCCGGTGCACCGCACTCTGACCGGCGCAGTCGAGATCGAGGACCGCGTCGAGCCCGTGGCGCCGCGATGATTCTGCGCCGCCGGGCCTGACGGCGTGGACCTCGGCCTCGAGGGCAGATCGTGCGTGGTCACCGGCGCCAGCCGCGGGATCGGGCGCGAGACGGCAAGTCTTCTGTGCGCTGAGGGAGCGAGCGTATTGCTGGTCGCGCGCTCGGCCGCCGCGCTCGCCGAGGCGGCCGAGGAGTGCGAGCGCGCGGGTGCGCCTGCCCAGGGCCGTGCCGTGCCGTTCGTCCTCGACGTCACCGACCCGGATGCAGGCGAGCGGATGCTCGACGAGGCCACCGATCGTTTCGACCGGCTCGATGTGCTGGTCAACAACGCCGGGAGCACAAAGCGGCGCGATCTCGAGCACGTCCCCGACGAGGACTGGCAGGCCGCGTGGGAGCTCAACGTGATGGCGCCCCTGCGGGCGATGCGGGCAGCGGTGCCCGGGATGGCCGAGCGCGGCTGGGGCCGGATCGTCAACGTGTCCAGCAGCTCCGGCAAGCGCCCCTCCCCCCAGATGCCCGAGTACTCGGTCGCGAAGGCGGCCGAGCTGTCGCTGTCGCGCGTGTTCGCCGACCGCTACGCGCAAGCGGGGGTGCTCGTGAACGCGATCTGCCCCGGCCCGACCAGATCGGAGCTCTGGACGGAGACCGGCGGCCTCGCCGACCAGGAGCGCGAGCGATCCGGCGCGGCGTCCAGCGAGGAGGCCCTGGGAGCCGTCGGGGCCGGGCGGCCGATCGGCCGATTCGCCGAGGTCGCCGAGGTCGCCGGCGCGATCGTCTTCCTGTGCTCCGAGCGCGCCTCGTACGTCGCCGGCGCGGCGTGGAGCGTCGATGGCGGTAGCGTCCAGGTGATCATCTGAGCCAAAAGGAGACGAGATGCCAGACGCGGTGGACGAGCTGAGAGAGCGCAACCGGGCCACCTGGTCCGCGGGCGAATGGGACGAGGTCGCCGAGCTCGTCCGGGAGGTGGGCCCGCGCCTGCTCGACCGAGTCGGGATCGCCGAGGGCATGGACGTGCTCGACGTCGGCACCGGCAGCGGCGGAAATGTCGCCATTCCCGCCGCGCTTCGCGGCGCTCGGGTTGTCGGCTCGGATCTCACCTCGGAGCACTTCGACGACGCCCGTCGCCGCGCGAGCGAAGCGGGCGTCGAGGTCGAGTGGGTCGAGGCGGACGCCGAGGAGCTTCCTTTCGAGGACGCGAGCTTCGACCGCGTGCTGTCGACGTTCGGTCATATGTTCGCGCCACGTCACCCGGTGGCCGCCGCGGAGCTGGCTCGCGTGTGCCGCCCGGGGGGCATCGTAGGGACCGCGACGTGGTCGCAGGAAGGGCTCGCCGGCGCGATGTTCTCCACGGTCGGCAAGTACATGCCCCCGCCCCCCGACCTTGCCCAGCCCCCGTCCGTGTGGGGCGACGAGGCGCATATCCGCGAGATGTTCGAGCCGAACGGCCTCGATGTCGAGATCGACCGTGAGACCGTCATCTTCGTCAAGCCCAGCGTGGAGGAGCTGGTGAGCTTCTACGAGGAGAAGTTCGGCCCGATGGTGATGGCCAAGGCGGCGCTTGGCGAGCGTTGGCCCGAGCTCCGGGCGGACCTCACGTCGCTCTTCGAGTCGTTCAACACGGCCGAGGACGGGACGTGCCGGGTCGAGTCCGAGTGCATGGTCACGGTCGGCCGCAAGCGCGCCTAAACCTCACCGTAAATCCCAGGGTCGAACCCCGAGTTCCGCTACACGGCGACGCAGTAGCCCCAGGCTCCGCTCAGCGCGGGGCGCCCGCGAGGATCTCCTCCGAGGTCGTGACCTCGGCGCCTGCCTGCTTCATGTCCTCGATCGCGTGCGCGCCGTCGTCCGGGTTCACGTTCACGGCTCGGATCGCGTCCTCGACGACGACCGTCTCGAAGCCCAGCCTCGCTGAGTCGATCGCCGACGCTCGTACGCAGTAGTCGGTTGCCAGCCCGACGACGTAGACCCTTTCGACCTCGCGCTCGCGCAGGATCTCTTCGAGCTCCGAGTGCTCGAACCCCGAGTAGCCCTCGTCCTCGCGCTCGCGGCCGACGTCGACGACGCCGTCGAGCGGGATCCCGTCCATCGCGGGATGGAACTGCGCGCCATGGGTTTCGCGGACGCAGTGAACGGGCCACGGTCCGCCCTCGGTTTCGAACGAGGCGTGGTCGGGGGGATGCCAGTCGCGGGTCGCGACCACGATGTCGAAGCGTTCGGCGAGCTTTCGAACCGGCTCGCCGATCTCGTCGCCTCCCTCCACAGCGAGCGCGCCTCCGGGCGTGAAGTCGTTCTGAAAGTCGATGATCAGAAGTGCCTCGGCCATCGTCCTTGCACCTCCTGTCTCGCTGGTTCAATCACGATGCTACTCCGGTGAACCTCGGTCCCGACGAACTCAGAGCCGTATTGTTGCCGCCCCAGGAGGCGCGGCCGACGCGCACGCGAGGCAGCACCGACGCCGCGGTGCTGGCGGCGATCTTCGGAGCCACGGAGCGGCCCGGTCTCGTGTTCACCGAGCGCCCCGAGGACATGCGCCGCCATGCCGGAGAGATCTCGTTTCCCGGCGGGCGGCCCGAGCCCGGCGAGAACCTGCTGAGCTGCGCGCTGCGCGAGGCCAACGAGGAGATCGGCCTCGACCCGAATCAGGTCGAGGTGATGGGCGCGCTGCCTCCCGTGTCGACCATGGTGACCGGGTACATGATCCACGCCTTCGTGGGCCTGATCCCCGCCGGCCTCGCGTTCGAGCCGAATCCCGACGAGGTTGCGGCAGTGCTGCTGCTCCATTTCGACGAGCTGCACGCCGGGTTCGGCATGCGCCGCCTGATCCGCCGCGGAGTCCCGCTCAAGATGCCGACCTACGTCGTCGGCGAGCACCTCGTGTGGGGCGCCACCGCGCGGATCCTCCAATCCCTCTTCGAACGCCTCGAGCGTCAGCCCCCGACGTAGTCCACGTGCCACCACTCGCCTGGGGCGTGCACCTTTCCCCACCCGTAGTTGGCGCCGATCTGGTCGATCACCCACCGCATCTGCGGTGTGTCGACGTCCACAGCGAGGCCCAGCTCGTGCGAGGAGGTCCCCGGCGCGTTCGCGGGCGCGCCCGCGCCGCTCAGGTAGAGGTCGTAGAGCTCCGCCTGCTGCTCATAGGTCCTGTAAGCGGACACCGGGCCATCGGGTACGAGCTCCACCCCGTACACGCGAAGGGACTCCTCCGCCATCGCGTTCCACGCATCCGCGGCGGCCGGCGCCAGGTGCAACTCGCCCCACGGCGACGGGATGTGTCCCATGCCCGGCGCGGACGGGATTCCCGGCGCCGGCTCGACCTCCGCCGCCGCGGGGGCGGGCTCGCTCGCGGGAACCGCCGCGGCGGCGGCAGGGTCTGGCTGGGTCGCGAGCGCGGCGGCGCCCTCCTCCACGGTCGGAACCTCGATCGTCTGCCCGGCGATCACCTGGGTGTCCTCGGAGACGCCGTTGTAGACCGCGACGGTCCGGGTCGTGAGGTTGTTCGAGGCGGCGATCGACCACAGCGTCTCACCCGGCATCACCTCGTGGGGAAGCGCCGCGCTCGCCCCCGGTGCGCTGACGGGCGCGATCGCCAGCAACCCGAGCAGCACGGCTCGAACCCCGATCCGTCTCATGGCCGGTGCTTCGCGGGGCCGGGGTCGCTCTCCTCCCGGCCGGGACGCCGCTTATGTCACGTGACTGAACGCTTGCAGGCGGCCGAGGCTAGACGTCCTTCTCGATCGGCACGTCCACGAGGTTGCCCCACTCCGTCCACGACCCGTCGTAGTTCTCGACGTCGTCGATGCCGAGCAGCTCGTGGAGCACGAACCACGTGTGTGCCGAGCGCTCGCCGATCCGGCAGTAGGCGATCACGGGCTTGCCGTCGGCGATCACGCCCGCCGACGAGTAAAGCTCGCGCAGCTCGTCCGCGGACTTGAACGTCCCGTCCTCGTTGACCGCCTTCGCCCACGGCACCGAGATCGCACCGGGGATGTGGCCCGCCCGCTGCGCTCCCTCCTGCTCGTAGCCGGCCATCGCAATCAGCTCGCCCGAGAACTCCTGCGGGCTGCGCACGTCGACGAGGTTCTTGCCGCCGCCGAGGGCGTTGATCACCTCGTCGCGCCGCCCTCGGATCGACTCGTCGGGCGCCGTCGCCTCGAACGTCGCCGCGGGGTAGTCGGGCGTTCCGGTCTCGGTATCGCGGCCCTCCGATATCCACTTGTCGCGCGGCCCGTTGGCGAGCTTCACCTTGTCGTGGCCGTAGTAGAGGAAGTACCAGTACGTGTACGCGGCGAACCAGTTGTTGCGATCCCCGTAGAGGACCACCGTGTGGTCGTTCGAGATCCCGCGGCTTCCCATCAGCTTCCCGAACTCCTCGGGACTGAGGAAGTCGCGCTTGACCTGGTCCTGCAGCTCGTTTCGCCAGTCGAACCCGATCGCCCCCGGTATGTGCGCCTCCGCGTACAGGGCCGGGTTCTCGTCCACCTCGACGATCCGTACCGAGTCGTCGTCAAGGTGCTCGGCGACCCAGTCGGTGTCGACGAGGACGTCCTTCGCGTAGTCAGGCAAGGCGCACCTCCAAGCTATTTGTGTAAACCCAATCCGATTTTAGGCATTTTGCTCTGGTGGCGGTCCGGAGCTAGTTGACGAGATCCAGTGGTCAGGCGCCGAGCAAGGAATGGATCTCGGTGCGGGCGGCGCCGACCCAGCCGCGCCACTCGGCGGGGTCGTGCTTGATGATCGCGACCGGGATCCGCCACCGCTCCCAGGCCCTGACGGTGATCTGCTCGCCGGCGCGCAGGACGTTCGCCGGCGCGTCCCCGGCGCCCTCGTAGATGAACCCGCGCACCGGGGTGTCGACGAGCTCCTCGAGGAGCCGCTCGAGGCGTGGACCGTGGAGAGTTGCGATCGCCCCCTTGTCACCGGTCGCGGAGCCGAGCAGCCACGCGACCAGCGTCGCGTCGCCGACGTGGTCGAGGACCGTCCCCACACGGTCCGGATCGGCGACCGCCGGCTCGATCCCCGCGCGCTCGAGCTCGGCGCACCGGTCCCGCTCGCGCGTCGTGCCGCGAACCTCCCACCCGTCCTCGCGCAGCGCGCGCCCGAGCTCGCGCCCGCGGCACCCGCAGCCGACGAGGAGCGCCCGCGCCACGCGATGGACTAGACGCCCAGCTCGTCCTCGAGCTCGCGCAGGCGCTTGTCGTGCCCCTCGCGAGCTTTCTCCCGCAGCGCCTCGTCCTCCCGCGCCCACTCGCTGACCTGCTCGGGCGTCAGCTCCTCCGCCCCGCGCCGCCGCCGGTACTCGTTCTGGGCCTCGATCATCTGCTGCACGTCGTCGATCTCGAGCTGAGCCTCGAGCTCCGGCGACCGGGTCGGCTTCCAGTCGAGCAGGTCCGCGCCGCTCCCGGGATACGCACGGGCGACGAGGACGAGGACCAGAACGATCAACCCGATCACCCCCAGGGTTAAGAACATGAACTCCATGGGGTGGTGCGAGGATAGACCCTTGGCTGAGGCGCTGATCATCGACGCGGCGCGGACCCCGATGGGCCGCTACCGCGGCGTGCTCGCGGGCGTACGACCCGACGACCTCGCCGCGCACGTGATCGCGGCCGCCGTCGAGCGCACCGGGATCGACCCCGAGCGCGTGCGCGACGTGTACTTCGGCGCCGCCAACCAGGCGGGGGAGGACAACCGCGACGTCGCCCGGATGGCGGTGCTGCTCGCCGGCCTCCCGGTCGAGACCCCGGGCGTGACCGTGAACCGCTTGTGCGCGTCGGGGCTCGACGCGATCAACCAGGCCTCGCGGGCGCTGCGGCTCGGCGAGGGCGACCTCTACCTCGCCGGCGGAGTCGAGTCGATGAGCCGCGCGCCGTGGGTGGTCCCGAAGCCCGAGTCGGCGCTGCCCCGTGGAGCCCAGACGATGCACGACACAGCGCTCGGGTGGCGGCTGGTCAACCCGCGGATGGCGGAGCGCTACTCGACCGAGTCGATGGGCGAGACCGGCGAGAACGTCGCCGAGCGCTACGGGATCGGGCGGGAGGAACAGGATCGGTTCGCGCTGCGAAGCCACCAGCGGGCCGTCGATGCAGGCGAGTCGGGGAGGTTCGACGACGAGATCGTCGCCGTTGAGGCGCCGCAGAACGGCCGCGATCCCGTCCTCGTGGAGCGGGACGAAGGCCCGCGGCCGGACACCTCGCTCGAGAAGCTCACCCGCCTACGGCCCGCGTTTCGCGACGGCGGGACGGTGACCGCGGGCAACGCGTCGACGCTCAACGACGGCGCTGCGTGCCTCGTGCTCGCCTCGGAGCGGCTGGTGGATGAGCTCGGCGCCGACCCGCTCGGCCGCGTCGTCGCGATCGGCGTCGCCGGCGTCGACCCCGCGTACATGGGCATGGGCCCGGCGAAGGCGGTGCCGCGCGCGCTCGAGGCCGCCGGTCTCGAGATCGACGACATCGACCTGATCGAGATCAACGAGGCGTTCGCGTCCCAGGTGCTCGCGTGCGTTCGCGAGCTCGGCATCGACGAGGAGCGCCTGAACGTGAACGGCGGCGCGATCGCGCTCGGCCACCCGCTCGGCTGCTCCGGCGCTCGCCTGGTCACGACGCTCGCGTGGGAGATGCGCCGCCGCAACGCGCGCTACGGCCTCGCGACGCTGTGCGTTGGGGTGGGCCAGGGCGTCGCGACGGTGCTCGAGAACCCGTCCATGGCCGAGTGAGTAAAGATGCACGGATGCCGGTGAGGGAGCTAGCCAGCGTCGACGGATCGATCACCGCGACCGCCGACGCGCGGATTCCCGTCGCCGACGACGGGCTGCTGCGCGGCGACGGAGTGTTCGAGATGATCCGCCTCTACGCCGGGCAGCCGTTCACGCTTCCCGCGCACCTCGACCGCCTCGAGCGCTCCGCGGAGGCAATCGAGCTGGCCATCGATCGCGAGACGATCGAGAGCGAGATCGACGCGCTGCTCGCCGAGTTCGGCGACGGTGACGCGGCCCTGCGCATCGTGCTCACCCGCGGCGGCCGCCGGCTGGTCCTCACCGAGCCCCTCCCCGCGCACCCCGAGACGATTCGCGTCGCGACCGTCATCTATGCCCCGAGCGTGATCCTGACCGGGGTGAAGTCGATCTCCTACGCCGCGAACATGGAGGCGACGCGCATCGCCGCAGCGCGCGGCGCCGACGAGGCGGTGCTGGTGCGACCGGACGGAATCGTCCTCGAGGCTCCCACCTCGGCCGTGTTCTGGGTCTCCCCGGAGGGAGGGCTTCGAACCCCGTCACTGGACACGGGCATCCTCGACTCGATCACCCGCGACCAGATCGCGCGCGAGCTCCACGTCGAGGAGGGCGCGTGGCCGATCGAGGACCTGAGCGCCGCGCGGGAGGCGTTCCTCGCGTCCACCACGCGCGAGGTCCAGGCGATCTCGGCGATCGACGGCGCCAAGCTGGCAGCCCCCGGTCCGCGCACCGCCGAGGCGGCCGATGCGTTTGCGCGGGTCGTCGAGCAGGAGCTGGGCGCGGTCCGCGATTGATGAGCCGTTCCACGACCACGCACACCACGCGCGTTCCATCTCTCCTCGGGTGTTCGTGGTCGTGGAACGGCTCATCTAGGGTTCGGGGCCATGGACCTCGACCTGACGGACGAGCAGCGCCTGATCCAGGAAACGGCGCGCGAGTTCGCCGATCGCGAGATCGCGCCACGCGCGCGGGACAACGACCGCGCCGGCCGCTTCGACCGCGAGCTGGCGAGCAAGATCGGGGAGATCGGATATCTCGGAGCCCCCGTCGCCGAGGAGTACGGCGGCCGCGGCCTCGACTACGTGACCTACGGCCTGATCGTGGAGCAGGTGGGGCGCGCCGACAGCTCCGCGCGCACCGTGGTGTCCGTCCAGACCTCGCTCGTATGCGGTTCGATCGAGCGCTGGGGCACCGAGGAGCAGAAACGCGAGTGGCTGCCGCGGCTGTGCTCCGGTGAGGCGCTCGGGTGCTTCGCGCTCACCGAGCCCGATACCGGATCGGATGCGGCCTCGCTTCGCACACGCGCGACCCGCAGCGACGGCGGGTGGGTGATCTCCGGCCAGAAGATGTTCATCTCGCTCGGCAACTACGCCGAGGTGGCGCTCGTGTTCGCACAGACCGACCCCGAGAAGGGGTACCGCGGGCTCGCCTGCTTCCTCGTCCCGACCTCCGACGGCGGCTACCACGCCCAGGAGATCCACGGCAAGCTCGGCCTGCGCGCGTCCGACACCGCGTCGATCTCGCTCGAGGACGTCGAGGTGCCTGACGACGCGATGCTCGGCGAGGTGGGCGACGGATTCAAGGTCGCGATGAGCGCGCTCGACAACGGGCGCTACAGCGTCGCCGCCGGCTGCGTCGGGATCTGCGAGGGGTGCGTCGGCGCGTCGGTCTCCTATTCCACCGAGCGCAAGCAGTTCGGGGTCCCGGTCGCGCGCTTCCAGCTCGTGCAGGAGCTGATCGCCGAGATGGTGATGAAGCGCGATGCCGCGCGGCTGCTGGTGCTCCGCGCGGGGATCCTCAAGGACAAGGGCGAGCCGAACACGGTCGAGACCTCGATCGCGAAGCTGTACGCGACCGAGGCGGCGGTCGAGTGCGCGAACGCGGCGATCCAGGTCCACGGCGGCTCCGGGTACGTCGACGACCACCCGGTCGAGCGCTATCTGCGCGACGCGCGCGTGACGACGCTCTACGAGGGGACCTCGCAGATCCAGAAGCTGATCATCGGACGCGGAGCGACCGGGATCGACGCGATGCGGCCGATGCGGGCAGACGATGGATAGCGCCGGCGTCGTCGGACGCTCCGTGGACGGTCACGTCGGGCTGTGCCGGCTCAACCGGCCCGAGGTGCGCAACGCGCTATCGCCCGAGGTGATGGACGAGCTCGGCGGGATGGTCGAGGCCCTCGACGCCGACCAGGCCGTGCGCTGCATAGTGATCGCGGGCGATGACGAGGTGTTCGCCTCCGGCGCCGACATCGGCGCGCTCAGCGAGCGCAGCTTCCAGGAGTCGCTCGGCCACCCGTCGGCGGCGTTCTGGCGGCGGCTCGCCGTGTGTCGCACGCCCCTGATCGCGGGCGTGTCCGGGTATGCGCTCGGCGGCGGGTGCGAGCTGGCCTTGCTGTGCGACATGATCGTCGCCTCCGAGTCCGCGGTCTTCGGCCAGCCGGAGATCACTCTCGGGATCATTCCCGGGGGCGGCGGGACGCAGCGACTGGCCCGGGTCGTCGGCAAGCAGCGGGCGATGGAGCTGGTGCTGACGGGGCGACGCTTCGATGCGGCGGAGGCCGAGAGATTGGGGATAGTGAACGAGGTCCACAAAAAGCGGGGGTGGCTCGAGGGCGCGCTCGATCTCGCCAGGCGCGTCGCCGAACGACCGCCGATTGCGGTCCGGCTCGCGAAGCAGGCGATCCTGACCGCCGACGAGACGAGCCTGTCCGCCGGGCTGGACACGGAGAGGCGCCTGTACGAGCTCTCGATGGCCACCGAGGACCGGGTCGAAGGGATGCGGGCGTTCCTGGAGAAGCGCGAGCCGAGGTTCTCGGGGAGATAGGTATGGCGAACGTCTTCGATCCCGATTTCGACAGCGAGCGCGATCGTCCTGGCTTCGCCTCCAGGCGCGCGATGCTCGGCCGCCAGGCCGGGTCCGAGCGGCTCGGGGTGAGCCTGTTCGAGCTCGCCCCGGAACAGGCCCCGTTTCCGCTCCACTACCACCTCGGCAACGAGGAGCTGCTGATCGTGCTCCGGGGGACTCCGACGCTGCGGACGCTCGAAGGGGAGCGGGAGCTGGCCGAGGGCGAGGTCGTCGCGTTCCCGCTCGGCGAGCGCGGCGCACATCAGATCGTCAACCGCACCGACCGGCCGGTCAGGATCCTGATCGTCAGCGAGATGGTCGCTCCGGACATCGTCGTCCGGCCCGAGTCCGGAAAGCTGAGCGCCTTCGGTCGCCCACCGGGCGGAGCCGGCGATGGGATGCACAAGGTGTTCTTCGAGCGCGACGAGGTTGAGTTCTGGGATGGCGAGGAGCCGCCCCAAGGAGGATCGTGAGCGCGAGGCTCTACAAAGGTGGGGGTGGGCGGGGAATTTGATGTTGGGCCGAGCGCGAACGTTTTGATCGACAGGATCGGCGTCGCCGGCGCCGGGACGATGGGAGCGGGGATCGCACAGCTCGCCTGCCTCGGCGGACTCCAGACCCACCTCCACGACCCCTCCCCGGAGGCGCTCGAGGCCGGCGAGCGGCGCGTGCGCGAGGGGCTCGTTAAGGGCGCCGAGCGCGGGCGATGGAGCGCGTCGGACGGGGAGGTCGCCGGCGGGAGGCTGCGCGTCTCGCGACTGCTCGAGGACTTCCGCCGGTGCGAGCTCGTGATCGAGGCGGCGCCCGAGGACCTCGAGGTGAAGCGCGCGCTGTTCGGGCGTCTGGCCGATGTGTGCGGAGATCGGACGGTGCTCGCCACCAACACCTCCTCCCTCCCGGTCACCGCGATCGCGGCGCCGGTGCCGCACCCGGAGCGCGTCGTCGGCATGCATTTCTTCAACCCGCCGGTGCTGATCAAGCTCGTCGAGGTGGTGGCCGGCGATCAGAGCGCGGAGAACGCGCTCGCACTCGCGACGGAGCTCGCCCGGCGGATGGGACGCGAGCCGGTTCGCGCCGCCGACGGACCCGGATTCCTCGCGAACCGCGTGGCGCGGCCGTTCGGCCTCGAGGCGCTGCGCCTGCTCGGCGAGCGCGTATCGAACGTCGAGCAGATCGACCGGATCGTCAGGGTCGGCGGCGGTTTCCGCATGGGGCCGTTCGAGCTCGCCGATCTGATCGGCGTCGACGTCAACTTCGAGGTCGCGAAGTCGTTCTACGCCCAGAGCTTCAACGAGCCACGCTGGCAGCCCCATCCGATCCAGGCGCGGATGGTGCAGGCGGGCCGGCTCGGTCGCAAGGCCGGCCGCGGCTACTACGAGTACGGCGACGGTCCCCCCCGCCCCGAGGACCCGCCGGCGCCCGCCCCCGCCGCCGACGCGACGAGCCCGGCCGAGGGCGCAACCGTCGAAGTGGACGGCTTCCGTGCGGTTCCGGTCGACTCCGCCAGCCTCGCAGCCCAGCGGGCGGACGAGATCACGGTCGGCTACTACGCGCTGCCGCCGATCGCGGAGGCGCCGCTCGTCGAGCTCACCCGTGCTCCGTCGACGTCCGAGCCCGCCGCGCAAGCGGCGGAACGCTTCTTCCGCGGGCTGAGCAAGCACGTCGAGTGGGTCGGCGACTCACCGGGCCTCGTTCTCGGGCGGATCGTGTGCCAGGTGGTGAACGAGGCAGCGTTCACGCTCCAGGCCGGGATCGGCTCCGCGGAGGACGTCGACACCGCGATGCGGCTCGGCTTCAACTACCCGCGCGGGCCGCTCGAGTGGGGTCAGCGGATCGGCTTGGGACACGTGCTCGGCGTGCTCGACGGGCTGTGGGCCGAGCGCCGCGAGGAGCGCTACCGCGCCGCGCCGCTGCTTCGGCGCGTGGTCGCGGGGGGCGAGTCCCGACAGCTCACGATCGACGCGAAGGTCAAGAAGAAGGAGTAGCGGCGGCGACCCGCCGCCGGGTGGGCAGTCTGCCCTCGGCGGCGAGCCACGACCCGGCGAGGATCAGGGCCAGGCCGGCCACGGTCGCGACGGTGATCGTCTCGCCGAGCAGGGTCGCCCCGTAGACGACCGCGAACCCTGGCGCCAGGTAGGTCAGCACCCAGGTCCTCGCCGGACCGACGCGGGCGAGCAGGCGGTAGAAGATCGCGAACGCGACGCCGGTGCCCACGACGCCGAGCACTACCACGGACGCCACGGGGCCGAGATCGGGCGTCGAGGTCGGGAACGTCGCCACCGCGGCCGGGGTCAGCCACGCCGTGCTCGCCACCATCACCCACGCCGCGACGCCGATCGGCGCGACATCGGAGAAGCGATGCTTGACCAGCAGGGCGCCGACCGCGTAGCCGAGCCCCGCGAGGACGACTGCAAGACCCCCGAGCAGCTCATTGCCCGACCCGCCGAGGTCCACTCCGAGCAGAACCGCCACCCCGACGACGCCGAGCAGGACGCCGCCGAGCCGAAGCCCCTGCGAGCGCTCCTCGTGGTCGACCCAGATCGCCAGCAGCGCGGTGAACAGCGGCGTCGAGGTGACCAGGATCCCCGCCAGCGACGAGGAGATCTCCACCTCTCCCGCCGAGATCAGCAGGAACGGCCCCGCGATCTGAACCGCGGCGAGCAGCGCGAGCATCGGCGCCCTTCCGCGCATCTCGCCGAGCACTCCCTGCGAGGCCGCCAGGCCGACGAGCACGATCGCGGCGAGCGCGATCCGCGACCACGCCACCATCGCCGGCGATAGGTCCCGCACCGCGATCTTGATGAACATGTAGCTCGCGCCCCAGATCGCCGCGAGCGCGAGCAGCATCAGCCACGAGCGACGGTCCATCCAGTCGAGGTTAGGGGCTCGCCAAGTGGCGAGCCATTAGACCCGCTGATCGACGTTATTCGAGCCGCTTGGGGCGGGGTGGCGCTAGCCCCCGCGCTCCACCTTGCGAACGTGGTCCACGCGGTCGACCCGACCTCGGTCGTGATGGCTGGCGCCGCCGCGGACCTCGTCTCGGATGCCGTCGCGGGCGGCGAGCAGGTCTGCATTGCCTTGACCGGAGAGCCGGTCATGGTCGGCGCCGCCGCCGATGTCGTCCTTGCCCTTCCTGCCCCTGATGACGTCTGGGCCGCCCAGTCCGAGGATCAGATCTCCCCCCTTGTTCCCGATGGCGTCATCGGTGCCCTCACCGGTGTCGATCACATCGCGGCCCCCCTTGCCGGAGATTGCGTCGTTGCCTCCCAGCCCGCACATCACGTCGTTCCGGCTCGTTCCCCTCATCCTGTCGGCGCCGGACGTGCCGACGATCGTGCATTCACCGGGCGCAACCTGCGAGCCGCCGGGGCCGCCGCCGGTCAGCGCGTTCAGGTTCAGGCTGTTCATCACGGCGGTGATCTCCGCGCGGGTCAATGGCGGCTTCGGGAAGGTGACCCCCTCCGAGTTGCCGGGCGGGGGCGGGATGGTGAGGGCGACGTTGTCGTAGTTTACGTCCGAGGAGCCGCTGACCCCCGAGCCTGTCGCAGTGGTGTTGACCAAGGCGTGGAGCTCGATGTGGTGTATGTGCTCGCGGGTCAGCGTCCCCGTCTCGGCGGTCGCCGTGGCTCTCTCGAACTCGTCGGCGTCGGAGTCCAACGTCTCCTCGATCAGCTCGGTCCGGGTTCCGGCGGTCTCGTCGACGACGGTCACGTCGATCTCCGCTTCGGGATCGAGGTTGATCAGATCGCCGGCGCTGAAGCGGCGGTCATACCCGAACTCCGCCCCGCTGATCTCCGCCCCGGGCTCCCCGGGGATCCTGAACGACGGGGACTGCCACATGAATTCGCTGTCGAACAGGACAATGCCGGTGTCGAGGCTCAAGCGCGAGCGGAGCGACCCCGGCGGATTGCCGACCCCCGCGTCATGGGAGTTGGTGGCGGAGCACAATTCTCCGGGCCCGCCCTGATTTGGTTGGCAGGTCGTGACCTCGCTCGTCCAGCCGTCTGCGCTCGATCCGAAGGTGGAGCCGCCGCCCGGCTCGACCGCAGCCGAGGCGCCCCCCGCGGCGACGAGCGCCCCCGCCCCGACCAGGGCCGCGACGAGGCGCTTTGCAGGGCTCACCTGCGTCCTCCCATGGCGCGGGAGGTTAGATGAAATCGGTCCGCGGGGCGGGAACTAGCCTGCAATTGCGGGGGAGTTGCCGACGCTCAGCCCGTCGCCGGACGCGTCAGGACCGCTCGATCGTCCCGTAGTTGATCCCGCCGTACCAGAAGGTCGGGACCACCGGCCACTGGCGCCTCCAGTCGGCCATCTCGGAGGACGGGAACACGTTCAGGTAGCGCGGATCGCGCGGGTTGGGATCTGCGAGCGCCTTCTCCTTCAGCATCGAGTCGTACTGGTCGATCGAGTCCTCGAGCGTGTTCGAGTTCAGCACCACCTCGCGGCCGAAGAACTCGGCGAACTTGCGCACCCCGGGAATCTTCGACAGGTGCGGATGCCAGGAGTCGGCGCAGACGCCGTTCTCCGACGAGACCCACACGCCGTCGGATGTGTTGATGCACAGCGAGTGGTTGCCGTCCGTGTGGCCCGGGGTCCCAATCAGCGCCACGCCCTTGCCGAGCTCGACGTCTCCCTCGAGCAGCACGACGTTCTCCTCGGGCACGCCCTTGATCCCGTCCTCGACGTACCACGCCCACTGCATCGGGTGCAGGGAGCGGAAAGTGTCCCACTCCTTGCGCTGGGTGATCAGCTTCGCGTTCGGAAAAAGCGCCGGGAGCGGGCCGGCCTCGCCGTCGATCGGCTCGCTCGAGCCGAGCGTGAAGCGCACGTCCTGGACGTGCAGGTGGTCGAAGCTGATGAAGTCGACGTCCTCCGGTGCGGCGCCGGCCTTCGCGAGCGCCTCGGGGACCGGGTTGTAGATGTTGGCGAGCACCTTGTAGGAGAGGAACTCGCCGAGGCGCTCGATCTGCTGGTGGTAGAAGGGAGCCTCCGCCGGGCCCTCGGGAACGGTCGGCTCGTAGGCGAGCGTCCGGAGCCGCCCTTCGAAGTCCTCGAACTGGACGACCTGGAGCCGGTTGATGATGTTGATGTAGGGGTTGGCGCCCCTGGCCGCGCCACCGAACGCGAACTTGAGCGGGTACCCGGCGGATGCGATGTCCACGGTCCGCACCCCGCGCACCCGGTTGTCCTCGGTCGCGAAGCGGGCGCGGAACTCAGCCGCCGCCTCGCGGATCGCCGCGGGCCGGTCCCCGCGCGGCCAGGTCTCGTTCGCCTCGTTGAACTCACCTACCTGCTTCAGGCCGAGCTTCTCGGGCTTCTCGACGACGGCCATCGATACATAAAAGCACAGCACCACCCTGTCGCCTCGCAGTCGGGCGCTTCGCGCCCGATGCTCGGCGCCAGCATCTCTTACCGCCGCGGGGCTGCCTCTACGCCTTGACCTTCTCGGCGTCGTCGGGCTCGCCCTCCTGGGCGACGCCCGCCATGCCGAACCAGTGCGCCTCCGGCGACGGCGGCGTGTCGCGCAGATACCACTCGGCGTCGAGCGCGGACATACAGCCGGTGCCGGCGGCGGTCACCGCCTGGCGGTAGATGTGGTCGACGAGATCGCCCGCGGCGAACACGCCCGCCAGCTTGGTCTTGGTCGAGCGGCCCTCGGTCAGCACGTATCCGTTCTCGTCCGTGTCGACGTGTCCGGCGACGAGCTCGGAGCGCGGGGTGTGTCCGATCGCGACGAACGCGCCGCCCGTGTCCATCTCCTCGACGGCGTCGGTCTCGACGTTGCGCAGCCGGACCGAGGCGATCTTCCCGTCGTCGCCGGCGATGAACTCCTCGACGACGTACGGGGTCTTGAAGTCGATGTTCTTGGTCTCGCGCGCGCGCTCGAGCATGATCTTCGAGGCACGGAACTCGTCCCGTCGGTGGACGATCGTGAGCCGCTCGGCGAACTTGGCGATGAAGATCGAGTCCTCCATCGCGGAGTCGCCGCCACCGACCACGATCACGTTCTCGCCCTTGAAGAACGCGCCGTCGCACACCCCGCAGGTCGACACACCGTGGCCTCCGAGCTCGACCTCGCCGGGGACGCCGAGCCGCTTCGGCTCCGCTCCCATGGCGAGGATGATCGCCTTCGCCTGGTACTCGTCGTCGTTCACCCACACGCGCTGCAGTCCCCCGTCGCTCAGCTCGAGACGGGTGGCGTCGTCGGTGATGAAGCGCGTGCCGAAGCGGTCCGCCTGCTCGCGGAACTTGACCATCAGCTCGGGCCCCATGATCCCCTCGTCGGGGAAGCCCGGGTAGTTCTCGACGTCGGTCGTGTTTTGGAGCTGCCCGCCCCACTGGAAGCCCTCGATCACGAGCGGTTCGAGGTTCGCGCGAGACGCGTACAGCGCAGCCGTGTAGCCGGCGGCCGCTCCGCCCACGATGATCAGCTCTTCGACCTTCTTTTCGTTCACTGCAATCCCTCGCTCTTCCATGGCCTACGCATTATCTTACTTTACTTTCTGAAGTATTGTCTGGTCGGACCCCGGGTTCGCGGTAGCGCCCACGGGGACCGGGGCGCCGAGCTGCTTCCGCTCCCTCTCCCACCGCTCAACGGTCTTTCGCAGCTGCAGGAACGCGACTATCCCGGGTGGGATCGGGAGCCAGAAGGCGATCAGACGGTAGATCAGAACCGCGGCGAAGACGTCGGATCCGGGAAGCCCGAAGAGGACGAAGGCGCCGATCAGCCCGGCGTCCACGGCGCCGACGCCGCCGGGCGCGCCGGGGAACAGGTTGGCGGCCATGCCCACGAAGAATCCCTGCACGAGGACGGCGATCGGGACGTTGACCGAGAACGCCTCGAAGCTGGCCCACAGGATGGCGATGTTCGCCGCCCAGAACCCGATTGCCCCGATGACCGCGAGTCCTCCCCGGCGGGGGCTTCGGACGAAGGCGAGTGCGGTGCGCGTTCCGCTCGCCACGGTCGCCGGCGCGGTGGCGAGCCGCCGCACGAACCGCCCGAACCGGTAGCCCTGCGTGAAGCGGCCCAGGCGCCGCTCGAAGTCCTCGGGGATCAGCGCGATCAACAGAAAGATCGCGATCACCGCGCCGGCCAGCGCGGCCGGGACGATCGTGAGGCCGATCGGGTTGTCGCCCGGCAGCACGTTGGTTCGCAGCAGGATCCCGAATAGGACCAGCGCCGCGAGGTAAACGCCGTACACGAGGACAAGCAAGGCGACCATCCGGCAAGCCGATTGGCGGCGCTCCATGCCCGCCTTGCGCAGCGCCCAGTAGGTGAGGATGATCCCGCCGGCGCCGCCGGCCGAGAACAGACGCGTCGCCGCCAGCCCCGCCATCGTGATCTGGTACGACTCGCGCCACTCGAGGTGAAGGACGCGCTCGCCGACGACGCCGCGGAACAGGGCGACGTACGCCGCGAAGGCGCCGACGTTGAAAATGACCGCGAGCGCGATCCACCACGGATTGCCCTCGTCGAGGGTGGCCAGGGCGTCGTCGATCCCGACGATCTTCGGCAGCAGGACGTAGATCGCGCCGACCAGGATCAGCACGACCAGCAGCGTCTGCGCGATTCGCCGGGGCTGGGCAAAGAAGGAGGGCTCGGTGTCCTCCCTGCTTTCGGGGGGACCCTGAGCCTGCTCCTCCCCAGCCACCTTCGGTTCGAGGTCGCTCGAGCCGGACATGGCCCCCCTATCGTCGCATTTCGCTCAGGCGTTCACCGGGCCGCGAGTCGCTCGAGGCTTTGTACCCCCTCGCTGACCCGTTCCGCGATCGAGCCGACCAGCGGCTCGCCGCCCCGGATCAGCGCGACGATCGCCGTCCCCGCAAGCAGGTCGACAACGTAGTGCTCGCCCAGGTAGATGAGCGCGAACCCGAGCGTGAGCGCATACGCCCACCCGGCCGTGCCCATGTCGGCGCCAGTCTCGGCGAGCAGCAGCGCGGCGAGGATCGAGGTCGCGAAGTGGAGCGAGGGCATCGCCGCCCACGGGTTCCCCCCGAGCGACTGGTACATCGTCGGCCACGCCCGGCCCCACATCGGCTCGCCGACCTCGACCATGATCCGGCGGACCGGCTTGGAGGTGTACCCGTTCTCCCCTGCCCACCACGGCGGCGCCGTGGGGACAAGCATGTAGACCGCGCACCCGAGGTCGAACGCCGCCGCCATCTGGCGCGCCGCGCGCGGGAACTGCGTGTCGTCCCGGATCAGGACCCAGGCCAGCGCGGCGTGCGGCTCGAGGAACCAGGCCCAGTGGACGATCGTGAGGAAGACGTCGCGCGCGCCCACGGGCCCCGAGCGCGAGAACGATCGCTGGAGCCGGTGGGTGGGGAGCTCGCCGCAGCCGAGCGCGCGGTCGACGCGGATCGGGTACCGGATCTTTAGCCGTTGACGCAGGCGGTCGGGGTCGTCGTAGGGCATCTCGTGCAGCACGGTGAACGCCCACATCTGGAGCGCGAACATGCCGACGTCGCGCTTCTTCGTCCGCGGCTGGAGCACGGCGAGCGCGAGCGGTGCGGCGGCGACGGCGGCCGCCGTGGCCACGTGCGGGATTCGATAGCGCTTGCGGAAGAGCGGAACCACGGCGGCCGCGCACAGCGAGGCCGTCGCCGCGGTTCGAACGGCGGTCCCAACTGCCGAGCGCCGGCGGCGGTGGTGTGACTTTGGCCAGCGCACGACGCGGCGAGTATAAGTCGGCCTCGTGACGCCGACGGATAGTCGATTCGAGGGGCGCAAGGTGGCCGTCACCGGCGCCGGCGGGTTCATCGGCAACGCGGTCTGTGGCGCGTTGTCGGCCGAGGGCGCCGACGTTCGCGGCCTGGAGCTGAACGCCGACGTCGCCGATCGCGTCAGGGCGTCGGGGGCGGCGTTCGAGCAATGCGACGTGGTCGACCGCGCGGTCCTGGACAGGTGTCTCGGCGGTGCCGACTCGGTCGTCCACACGGCGGCCCACGTCCGCGAATGGGGGGACATGGACGATTTCGTTCGCGTCAACGTGCGGGGGACGCGCAACGTCCTCGACGCCGCCGCCCGGGCGGGTGTCGACCGCGTGCTGCATGTGAGCTCGGTGGTCGTCTACGGCTACGACGCCCCCGGCGAGCAGGACGACGACGTCTTCCACCGCACGTACGGAATCCCGTACATCGACACGAAGAGCGCCTCCGACGCGCTGGCGTGCCGGCGCGGCGCGGTGGTGATCCGACCGGGAGACGTGTACGGCCCGCACTCGGTCCCCTGGGTGCTGCGCCCGCTCGAGCTCGCGCGCGCGAACCAGCTCACGGTCCCGGGTGACGGTGACGGGGTGATGCTCCCCGTCTACATCGACGATCTCGTCGAGGCGGTGGCGCTCGGGTTGCTCGAAGGAACACCGGGCCGCCCGTACACCGCCTGGTCCGGCGAGCCCGTGACCTTCGAGGACTACTTCAACCGGTTCGCGGGCATGGTCGGTGGGCGGCCCGCCCGCCGCCTGCCGCGGCCGCTGCTCGCCGGGGTCGCGGGCGCGATGGAGGCCGTAGCCGGCCTGCGTGGCACCCCTCCGGCCTTCTCGCGCAACGCGATCACGTTCATCGACCGCCGAGGCACCGTCTCGACGCGCCGCATCCGGGAGGAGCTCGGTTGGGAGCCGCGCGTCGACCTGGAGGAGGGCTTGCGGCGCACGGAGGAGTGGCTGCGAGCGGAGGGGCTGTTGTAGCCCACGAGAAGGGCCGCGGGCGCCTCGCCTCCCCGTGGAGGTTGGTCGTTTTCCCCGCGGAGGTTGGTCGTTTGACTCCGAGCAGGAACCCGAGTCGAAAAGACTTCGTGTGAAAGCTGCTGAAGCCCGCGGCCGAGCCAAAGGCTACGCCTCCGCCGGCCCGCTGGCAAGCACCGCTAGCGGCGCTTCTCGAGCTTCAGCTTCTTGCTCTGGGTGTTGGGCTCGCCGCCGGTCGCGGCGTAGGTTGCCCACCCTCGAAGCCCTCTGGATCGATCGGGCCTGGCATCAGCTCCTCGGACGGCGGGATCTCGATCCCGATCGCCTTCATGCGCCGCTTCAGCGCCATGTAGGCGTACCCGTAGACCTGGCTGGAGTGGAACGCGTAGGAGACGAACTCGCGGCTGCTCTCCGCCTCGGGGGGCTTGAAGACCTCCGCGGCGCCGGGGAGCAGTCGAGTCAGCGTGCTCAGCACGACCTCGCGCATCTCGGGACGCTCCTCGCACACGTCGCGCAGGAACCGCACGCCGAACGCGATGTGGCGGTGCTCGTCCCGCTCGACGTTCGAGAACCCCTCCCGGAAACCCGGGTACAGCTCGTGCTGCTCCATGTAGGAGAGGATCGATCGCTGGCCGGTCATCGCGAGAACCCCCTCGGTGACCATGTGGTAGGTGACGATGCCCTCGACGAAGAGCTCGAGGTCGTCCGGCTTGGACTTGAGGCGGTTTGCAACGTCGCGGAGCGAGTCGTCGAAAAGGAAGTGCCATGCGCCGAGCATTCCCTCCTCGGCCTCCTCGAGCCGGCCGCGCATGTCGTCGGCCGACATCGTCATCACCTCGCCCGCGAAGCGGTCGAAGAAGACGGCGTGGCGCATCTCGTCGACGAGCTGGGTGGCCAGGAACGCCTCGACCTCGCCGCTGGGCGCCGCGAGCACGAACGGCGCGAGGTCGGCGGTGACCCGCTCCTCCCCGACGTAGAAGCTCGACAGCGTCCAGGCGGTGTGCCGCTGCCCCTCGGTGGGGCTTACCAGCCACTGCTCGCGATCGACCGAGAAGTCGAGCTCGTGGGCGCGCCAGTTGCCGCGCTCCCACAGCGCGTAGAGCTCCTCGTAGGTGAGCAGGTCGCCGCGCTGGCGGCGGCGCTCGGAGCGGTGCGCGGGATCGCCCATCCCGGGGGAGCCGTCGCCGGGACCGGCGCCGTTGACCTTCGACCCCCACGACCCAGCGCGGGCCCGCTGAAGCTCCCGCTGCCGGCGCTCGCGCTCGAGCTCGGGGCCGTCGATTCCCTCGGCGCGATCGATCCAGCGCCCGAGCAGCGTCACGGGGGTCATCGCGCCGTCCACCCTGGTGAGCTGCTGCTGCATAGCGCTCGACGGCGTGATCTCGCCGCGAAGGAGTCGGTGCCACGTGTTCGCGGAGAGGCTGACCGTCGCGTCCGGGCTCCGATTCTCCGCGGGGGCGCCATTGTCCACCCTTACCGAGCCGTCGTCCACGCTCACGAGCCACCGGCCGCCGCCCTCGCCCGTGAGCACGTAGACGACGCGGAAACGGTGCCCCCGCGTCCACTCGGGATCGATCGCGTGGGCGAGCGCGCGGTAGGTGAGGTCTGGATCGACCGGAGCGCCGAGACGCGCGAGCTGGCGCGGCCCGGCGTCGTCGGAGAGCTGCCGCAGCGCAAGCGCGCGACGGCGCTTGCCACTGATCCGCATCCGCCGCGAGAGCATCGCGCCCAGCGGGCTGGAGCCGGCGGCCACGCGCGCGAACGAGGCAGCGTCCGAATGCACGACGAAGTCGACGTCCTGGCCGGCGCTATCCGAGGTCACTCTGGCGGGGCCCTCGCCGGTCGCCTCGACGAGCCACGAGTCGACGCCGTCGATCTCGAGCCGGAAGCTGAGTGGGGGGCGCAGCTCGGCCGCCGCGGCGGGCATCGTCTGCGCGATCAGCCGGACCGCGAGCTCGGGGTCGGACTCGGCCATTCGCCGAAGTGCCGCAGTCCGTTCGCCGTTGGCTGTGCCGTTACGCCCCATCGCAGCCTCCTGGTTGCTTACCCGTCCGATTGTTCCAGACTCGGGCGCGGATTTGGCCAGTCAGCCAGTTTTCGCCGCGAATAGAATGCGCCCGCCTTGGCGCGCGTGCCGAAACGTCTCATCCCGCTGGCCGTGACGCTGGCCGCGCTGGTCCTTGCTGCGCTGCCCGCGATCGCCCATGCCGTGCCGCTCGCACCCGAGGACGGCGCCTCGCCGAACGCAGACGACACGACCACCGTGTACTGGGCGATGCTCGTCATCGCCGCGGTGATCGTCGTCGCCGTCAACCTCGCCCTGGTCGCCGCGGTGGTGCGGTTCCGCGCCCGGCGCGGGCGCGAGGCCACCCGCGTGCGCGCGGGTCGCAGGGTTCATGCCGGGGTCGCGGCGCTGCTCGCCGTAGTCGCGATCGCGATCTTCGTCGTCGGCGTGGTCTCCACCTCCCAGGTGCGCGACGTCGAGCCGTCGGGCCCGGAGGGGCTCCAGGCCGCGTCAACCCGCACCGCCCAGCTCGGAGTCTCGCCCCCCGCGGGCGACGGGCAGCCGCTCTCGATCCTCGTCTCGGGACAGCAGTGGCTGTGGCGCTACGAGTACCCGGACGGCACGTTCAGCTACTACGAGCTCGTCGTCCCCGTGGACACCACGGTGATGCTCGAGCTCGACTCCACCGACGTCGTGCATCGGTGGTGGGTGCCCGCGCTCGGCGGCAAGTTCGACGCGACGCCGGGGCGCGACAACCAGACCTGGTTCAAGGCCGAGGAGGAGGGCGTATACGAGGGTCGCTCGGCGCAGTTCTCGGGCCCCGGCTACGCGACGATGCGCGCGCGGGTCCGCGTCGTCAGCGTTCCCGAGTACGAAGCGTGGCTCGACCAGCAGAAGGCGGACATCCAGGAGGCTCAGGAGGCCGTCCAGAAGCGGGTGCAGCAGCTCGGCGGCGCGTCCGTCGCCGAGGGCGTCCCGGGGGCCGGGCAGTGAGCACCCCGCCGGCACGCATCTCCCCCGCCCGGCCCGAGATCGTCACCGAGCGCTTCCCGCCGCGGCGCCCCGCGTGGTTCGAGCTCGCGAGCAGCGGCGACCACAAGGCGGTCGGGGCGCTGTACCTCGGGGCGGCATGCAGCTTCCTGGTGCTCGCCGTCGTCGAGCTGGTGCTGATGCGGGTGCAGCTGATCGTCCCCGAGAGCACGATCATCTCGCCCGAGATCTTCGACCAGCTGATGTCGACGTACGGCGCCACCGCGGTCGTGTTGTTCGGAATCCCGCTCGCGCTCGGGTTGATCAGCTACGTCGTCCCGCTCCAGATCGGCGCCCGCGGAACGGTGTTCCCGCGGCTGGGCGCGCTCAGCTTCTGGCTCTACCTGGCCGGAGGGATCACGTTGTACGCGAGCTACCTCTACCGGCCGCCCGACACCGGGACCAACCCGCTCCCGCCGCTGTCTGACACGGTCTTCTCCCCCACCGCCGGCGTCGACGCCTGGATCGCCGGCGTCGGGTTGGCGGTGCTCGGATTCGTCCTGTTCGCGATCAACATGCTCGCGACGCTACACAGGCGGCGCGCGCCGGGAATGGTGTGGCGCCGCACGCCGCCGTTCGCGTGGTCGGCCACCCTGATCGGGTACGTGCTGGTCGTCGCCGGGTCGGTGATGTTCGCCGCCTGCACGATGCTGATGATCGACCGCCAGTTCGACGGCGTGTTCTTCGACCCCGGTGAGGGCGGCTCGCCGATCCTGTGGCAGCACCTGAGCTGGTTCTTCTTCACAGGCGGGTACGTCGTGGTCCTGCTGTTCGCGTTCGGCACGATCTCGGAGATCCTCCCCACCTTTTCGCGAAAGCCCGTGTTCGGCCACCGCGCGATTGCCGCCTCGCTGGCCGCGATCGCCCCGCTCGGCCTGCTGGCGTGGATGCACAACATGTACTCGGCCCCGATTCCCGTCGGCTGGGAGTACTTCGCGATGGCCGCCGCGCTCGCGCTGACGATCCCGATCGGCGTGCTGCTGCTGAACTGGATCGCGACGCTGTGGGGCGGCGTGCTCCATCTGCGTTCGCCGCTGCTGTTCGCGCTCGGCGCGATCAGCACGATCACGTTCGGGCTCGCGGGTGAGCTCATGTCCTCGGTGATCCCGATCGGCTGGCAGCTCGATAGCACGACGACAGCGCAGGCCGACACCTACTACGTGCTGGTCGGCGGCTCGGTCTTCGGCGGCTTCGCCGCCCTCTACTACTGGTTCCCGAAGATCACCGGCCGCCGGATGGGCGAGGGGCTTGCGGGCGCATCGTTCTGGGCCCTGCTGATCGGCGTTCACGCGATGGCGATCGGGATGATCTTCGCCGGGCTCGAGGGCCAACCGGTGGACGTCTACAAGTTCTACGAGGGAGAAGGGCTCGGCACCTACAACTTGATCTCAAGCATCGGCTCGTTCGTTTTCGCGCTGGGGGTCCTGCTGACGCTTGCCAACGCCGCGTACAGCGCTCGCAACGGGGTCGAGACCGGCGCCGATCCGTGGCGCGGGTCGACGCTCGAGTGGTTCGCGCTCTCGCCGCCACCGCCGCACAACTTCGACGTGATCCCGGACGTCCGCAGCACTGAGCCGTTGCGCGACATCCGCGAGTTCGTCCACACCCGCACCGAGACCTGGGAGCCACCCCAACCCGTCGAACGTCCGGAACCTGAGCCCGCCGCTAACCCCGCGAAAGCGGACGCCGGAGCGAGCGAGCAAGATAACCGGTGATGTGACTGCGAGCGAGCGACGGCGGAGCATTTCGCGGGATTTGTAAATTGAGCGTGATGCACAGCGTCGCGGACCGCGGCGGGGGCGAGCTGGCGCGCTTCCGCCGTCTCGTCAACGTCACCATCGTCGCCACCTTCGTCCTCGTCGTGATCGGCGGCATCGTCCGCGTGAGCGACTCCGGCCTCGGGTGCGGCCCGGCCGGGAGCGGCACGCACGGGTGGCCGCTGTGCGAGGGCCGCGTCCTGCCGTTCCTGGAGGCCAACGCGGTGATCGAGTTCTCCCACCGAGCCGTCGCCGGCGTGGTCGGGATCCTGATCGTGATCCTCGTGTGGCAGGCGCTGCGCCGCCTCGGCGAGCACCGCTGGCTGGTGCGGGGCTCCGTCGCCGCGGCGATACTCGTGCTCGCCCAGGCGCTTCTCGGTGGGGTGACGGTCGAGAAGAACCTCCACGAAGTGCTCGTCGCGGCCCACCTAGGATTGGCGATGCTGCTCCTGGGGGTCCTGATCGCCCTGAGGCGGGCGACCTTCGAGGGCTCGCGCCCTGCGGCCCGACCAACCGGGGTTCTGCGACCGCTCGCGGTGACCGCGGTGGTCCTCCTGTTCGCCACGATCGTCGCCGGCGGCTACATGGCGGGCACCGAGGAGGAAGGGGTCGCGGGCAGCACCGCGGCCGGCGCCCACCTCGCGTGCGGGACCGAGTTCCCCACCTGCCTCGGCGAGGCGATGCCGTTCGGGCTCGGCGAGATGGTCGACGTGCATCTCACCCATCGCCTGTTCATGTACCTGGCGGCGATCGCCGTGATCGCGATGGTCGCGGTGGCGCGCCGTCGCGGGGTGCGCTCGCCGGTGTTCCCGCTCGCGCTGCTTCTGCTCGCGTGCCAGATCCTGCTCGGAGCGCTCAACGTGTGGCTCGGCGAGCACGCCGAGCTCGTCGTCGCTCACCTGACGCTCGGAACCCTGCTATGGAGCACGGTCGTGTACGCCGCGATGGACCTCGTGCAGGTGCCCGAGCCGCGCCGGGCTTCCCTCCGACCCGCCGAGACTGAGGCCTCGGCCTCCCCGGCGTGATGATGGAAAGCGCAGCGGAGGCAGCACGCAGGGGGGCCGGACCGGAGGTCGGAGGAGCGAACGCTCCGGCCGCGGCGGTGCGGACCCTGCCCGCGCTCGAGGCGAAGGACGCCCGCCGCTCGTTGATCTCGATCCTCGGCGACTACATCGCACTGACGAAGCCGAGGATCATCTCGCTCCTCCTGGTGACAACGGTGGCGGCGATGTTCGTCGCCGACCCCGGCGGGCCGGCGCTGTCGACCGTGCTGTGGACCATTCTCGGCGGCTACATGGCGGCGGGCGGCGCGGGCGCGATCAACCACTACCTGGAGCGCGAGTCGGATGCGCGGATGGCGCGCACCCGCACCCGCCCCCTCGCGAGCGGGAGGATCGCGCCGCTCCACGGGCTCGCCTTCGGGATCGCGCTCGGGACGGCCGCGGTGGTCGAGCTCGCAGTCGCGGTCAACGTGCTCACCGCCGCGCTCGCCCTCGGCGGGCTGCTCGGCTACGCGTTCGTGTACACGCTGTGGCTCAAGCCGCTCACGCCGCAGAACATCGTGATTGGCGGCGCCGCGGGGGCGGTCCCGCCGCTGGTCGGATGGGCGGCGGCGACGGGCGGGCTCGACCTCGGCGCCGTGGCGTTGTTCGCGGTCGTGTTCATGTGGACGCCGCCGCACTTCTGGGCCCTCGCGCTACTGATCAAGGACGATTACGCGCGCACCGGCGTGCCGATGCTCCCGGTCGTGTACGGCGATGCCGCGACGCGGCGGCAGATCCTCGTCTATGCGGTGGCGCTCGTCGCGACGACGCTTCTCCCCGCCGCCGGGGGGTTGTTCGGCGCTCCCTACGTCGTCGCGGCGCTCGTTCTCGGCGCGGCTTTTGTCGGACTGGCAGTACGCCTCAACCTGCGGCCGTCGCGCCGCGCGGCGCTCCACCTGTACCTCGCCTCGCTCGCCTACCTCGCGCTGCTTTTCAGTGCGATGGCGATCGACAGCGTCCTCTGGTAGAAGACGGCGCGTGGATCGCCGCGACACATACCGGAACCTCCGCACGGGCCTGCTGCTCGGCGCGCTGGCGATCTTGGTCTTCGGGATGACGTTCCTGTTCGCAACCTTCTACATCGCCTGATGGCCAACCGCTTCCCCCCTCCCCCGACCGAGCTGATCTACCTGCCGGTGTCGTCGTGGCTTCCCCTGTTCACCGCGCTCGGGTTGGCGCTCACGGTCCTCGGGCTGTTCGCGTGGTGGCCCTACGGCGTGATCGGCGCGATCATCGCGGTGGTCTCGATCATCGCGTGGATCCGGCGCGTCTCGGACGAGACGGCCCGGCTCCCGATCGAGCAGCGGCCGTCCTCGGCGGTCCTTCCCGCCGCCCCGCTGCGCCGTCCCCGCGCCGGCGAGTAGCTACCCGACTCCCGCTTCCTGCTCCGGCGGGGTCATCCCGGAGGTAGCCCCCTCCGAGGTCCACACCCGCACGATGTCCCGCATCGAGAGCACGCCCGCCAGTTGATCGCCCTCGACGATGACCAGGTGGCGGATGCCGCGCCTCGCCATCTCCGCCGCCGCGCGCTCGAGGCTCCAATCGGGCGCCGCGGTGATCACGGTGTCCGACATGTGCGCAGATACGAGCTCCGAGTCGGGATCCTCACCCCGTCCCACGGAATTGAGGATGTCGCGCTCGCTGATGATTCCGGGGCCGGGCTGCTGGTCGTCGATCACGATCGCTGCGCCGACCCCCCTTTCGGTCATCTGTCTGGCCGCGTCCCGCAGCGTGTGACCGGGACCGATGGTCAAGACGACGCTCGTCATCCCCTCGCGTACTTCCATCAAACCTCTCGGTTCGTGCCGATTGACGCAACCCTATCGAACCCGCGATCGGCGGCGATGCAGCGGTCACCCTCCCCGACGGCAGATAGGATTTGCCGCCCCGTGAGGGCCTCCCGCAGCAAGCTCCTCGGCGTCCCGATTGCAGCCGCGGCGACGGCCGCTATCGCGGTCCTGCCGGGATGCGACCTGCAAGAGACCGCCGACACCGAGAACGGGCGGACGCTGTTCGTGGAGAAGTGCGGAACCTGCCACGCGTTCAAGGAGGCCGGCACTCAAGCCGAGGTCGGGCCCGACCTCGACGCCGCCTTCGCGGCCGCCCGCAACGTGGGCATGGACAGCGACACCATCGAGGGCGTGGTCGAGTCCCAGATCGGGAACCCGCGCGTCGAGGATCCTGACAGCCCCGCCTACATGCCGGCGAACCTCGTCGAGGGCCAGGACGCCGCCGACGTCGCCGCGTACGTGGCTGAGTTCGCCGGCGTGCCCGGGGTGAAGCCGCCGATCCCGCCCGACGCGGGGCCGGGAGCGGAGGTGTTCCTCACCCAGGGTTGCGGGAGCTGCCATACGCTCGCCGAGCTAGGCGACGTCGCCACCGGGACGGTTGGACCGAACCTCGACGAGGTGATCCCGGGACAGAGCCCGAAGGAGGTCGAGCAGTCGATCGTCGACCCGGATGCCGACATCGTGCAGGGCTTCCCCTCCGGCGTCATGCCCGACACCTACGGCCAGGACCTGACGCCGAAGGAGCTCCAGGACCTGTCGGAGTTCATCGTCGAGGCGGCCGGGAGCCAAGGCGGCGGACAGTAAAAAGAGCGGATCGCGATTCCCGCAGGCGCACCCCGGTCCGTTATAAGAGATTTCGGCCGGTCCAGCCGGTCACCGGGACAATCTGGTAGGTCAGGGTCCACCGAAATGCTCCAGCGAGCGGACAGGCACGCCGTCGCGGCAGACGGCGCGAGCGCGGCTCAGGCGGCGGGCGCCAGGGTCGAGGCGGTCCAAGGGGAACCCTACGGTCGCTACCGCCTTGCGGCGGACTTCTACCGCGGCGCCCATGCGACCGGCGAGCGCCGGCGCTACGGCCTCGCCGAGCTGCGCTTCCTGGACTGGGAGATCGCGCGCGGCGTGCTCGCCCAGCCAGCCGCCGGCGGCGGCGGAAGCCCGTGGTGGCGAGCCATCAACGACGAGCTGTTGCGGGACAAGGTCGAAGCCGACCTGATCGCCGCCGGCTCCGGCGACGAGCCCTCGTCACGCAACGTCAGTCTGTGGCTCGCTTTCATCGCCGCTCCGTCGGCGGCGACCTGGTATCGCGCTCACAACGCCAGCGTCGTCGCCGGCTACCTGAAGCATGAGCCCCTCGCAGCGAACGAGCTCCGGGTCGAGCGGTTCATGATGAACGTGGCGCTCGTTCGCGTCCTGTACGCGCACGCGCTCGCGGCCGCACCGCAGCTCGCGCTGGGGTGGTTTGCGTCCCTGGGACGCTGGCTGGGCGATCCGCGAAGGCGCGCGGTTTGCCTCTTCCTCGATCTGCGCAACGTCTTCCCCGACGCCTACCCGCTCGACGGATGGGCGCTCGAGGAGCTGATCGCCGCCGAGCAGCCACTCGGGCGCGGGCTCGACTACGGGCTGATCGCCTCGCGGCTGACCGAGCTGTACGAGTTCGCGGCCACCCATCTCGGCGAGCCGCGGATCACCACGCTCGAAAGCGACGGAGCGCCGTGCTACTCGTGGCCTCGAGAGCAACGGGCGATGTTCCTCGGCGGCACCAGCTCGCGGCTCGCGCGGGCGATCGCGATCGCGACCGGACACAGGCAACCCGTCCGCTGATCCGCAGCGCTACCGGCGGCCCTCTTCCTCCACCTTGCGCTCGGCCCACGGCACGGCCTCGAGCCGCTCGTCGGCGATCGGCTCGCCGCTCGCGATCGAGAGGCCGTACGTGCCCTCCTCCAGGCGGCGCTCGGCGCGCTCGATCGCCGCCAGGATCTCGTTCAGCTCCTCTCGAAGCGCCTCGTCGCGCTCGGCCTGCTCGAGTTGCTGCCCCCCGTCGCCGAAGTCCTGCGGTTCGTCGGAGGCCGGCTCGTCGCGCAGCGATGCCAGGGCCTCCTCGACCCGATTTCGCTCCTCGCTCAAACGCTGCCGGGCGCGCTTCGGGTCCACGCTAGAGCCCGGGCTTGGTGACCATGAAGTAGACGGCGACGATCAGGAGCACACCGGTGAGCGCGCCGATCATCCCCTCGCGACGGCCCTCGCGCTGATACTGAGCGGAGAGATCGGTGATCTTCAGCTCCCTGTCGCCGGCTTCGTCGATCTCGCGCGTGACCATCGGCCCGAGCTTCCGGTCGGCCGGAATGAAGTACGCGCCGAGCAGCGCCCCGACGATCAGGGTGATCACGATCGTCCCGCTGAGCCAGAACTTGCCCAGCTCCCAGTCACCGTCGACCACCTGGTAGAAGCCGGTCGCGATGATCACGAGCATCGCGGGCCCGGCCATGTACTGGTTGATTGCGAGCTGAAGCCTGTGCACGTACGGCAGGTGGCGCACCCCGGCCCCCATCGCCACCGGGAACATGATCGACTCGGCAAACGTGGCTCCGAACCCGACCATGACGGCGGTGATGTGGAGGAACAGCGAGAAGTCGTACGACGTGACGGCGAGCGGCAGGCTCATGCCGGCGCACGATATCGCCGCCCGAGCGCCAGCGACTCAGCGGATACCCTGAATCCGTGAGCGAGGAGATCGACCACGGGTTCACGGAGGGGCAGCCGGTGTGGGTCGAGGACGGCGAGGGCAGGCGCCATCCCGGGGTGTTTGTCGGTGACAACGAGAGCGCCGGCTGGTTCGGTGGCGGTCCAAGCGCGTACGTCGTCCACCCCGAGGCTCATCAGGCCGAGGTGGTCTCGATCTTCCGCATCACGCCGAGGGCGGAATAACGCCGTGTCGAGTCCAAGCGGGACGCCGTCGGCGCCGGAGGGCGAGCTGCGAGAGCGGCTGCTGGACATCTACGCACGGACGAAGACGATCGCCGTGGTCGGCGCGTCCGCAAACGAGTCGAAGCCCGCACACGAGATCCCGCGCTACCTCCAGAGCCAGGGCTACCGGATCGTGCCGGTGAACCCGCGAGGCGGGGAGATCCTCGGGGAGCCGGTGGCATCGTCGCTCGACGATGTCGAGGGACCGGTCGACGTCGTCGACGTGTTCCGACCGGCCGACGAAGCTCCGGCGATCGCCGAGCGGGCGATCGAGATCGGAGCGCGGGTGCTGTGGCTGCAGCTCGGGATCGAGTCCGAGGAGGCGAAGCGGTTGGCGGAGGCGGCCGGACTGACGGTGGTCATGAACCGGTGCATGGGAGCGACTCATGCCCAGCTCGGCCTCGGGCCCGGGCCGCGCCACGTCACGGGTTGAGGCGAGGCGGGTAGCGCTAGCGGCGCCTGACGCCGGCGATCTACGGCGGCTGGGGGCTCGCCTGGCTCTGCAGGTAGAGTGCACGCTGGCCAGATGAACGGCTTCATCTCCCGAGGCTTTTCGCGCCGACGACAGACGCCGGAGGAGTTCGCCGACCGGCTTCCGCCAGGCCAATACGCGGAGCCAGGTTTCCCCGTCCTCACCGCCGGCCCGACGCCCGATGTCGGTACCGATGCATGGAGCTTCCGAGTCGACGGCATGGTCGGCGAGGAGAGCGAGTGGAGCTGGGAGGAGTTCCATCAGCTCCCGTTCGAGACGGTGCCATGCGACATCCACTGCGTGACCAAGTGGTCCAAGCTCGGCACCAGCTTCAGCGGGGTCTCGGTCGACACGCTGCTGGATCAAGCCGAGCCGCTGGGCGCCTATGTGATGGCCTACTCCTACGGCGGCTACACGACGAACCTGCCGATCGAGGATCTCACCGACGGCAAGGCCTGGGTCGTCACCGAGCACGAGGGCGAGCCGCTGCCCCGCGAGCACGGTGGACCGGCCCGACTACTCGTGCCACATCTGTACTTCTGGAAGAGCGCCAAGTGGGTCGCCGGGCTTCGGGTCATGGACCACGACGAGCCCGGCTTCTGGGAGCAGAACGGCTACCACAACCGCGGCGATCCCTGGAGAGAGGAGCGCTATTGGACCGACTGACACCGGTCGAACAGCGCGCCCCGGGCCGCTGGCAGGTCGGTACCGTCACCTCGATCACGCAGGAGACTCCGCGCGTGAAGTCATTTCGCATCCAGCTGCCGCTGTGGATGCCTCACCTGCCGGGGCAGCACTACGACGTTCGGCTGACCGCTCCCGACGGCTACCGTGCCGAGCGCTCCTATTCGGTGGCCTC
Source organism: uncultured Thermoleophilia bacterium (assembly GCA_963756745.1). Lineage (GTDB taxonomy): Bacteria > Actinomycetota > Thermoleophilia > Solirubrobacterales > 70-9 > DASPWW01. The sequence goes on along the minus strand of CAVWOU010000010.1, from coordinate 551,933 downwards.
CTCGCCCCTCGACGAGGGAGAGATCGAGCTGACGATCGATCTCCTAGCCGACGGCGAGGTCTCCCCCTACTTTCACGAGGTCGTTGTCGAGGGTGACCAGGTCGAGGTCCGGGGGCCGTTTGCCTCCTACTTCGTCTGGCGCGGTGAGGCGCCCGTCCTCCTGGTAGGCGGAGGGTCAGGGGTGGTGCCGCTGATGGCGATGCTGCGTCATCGGCGTCGCACGATGCCCGAGCTCGAAATGAGGCTCGTCTACTCGATCAGATCGGCGGAGGACGTGATCTACGCGGAAGAGCTCAGAGACGACGCCGTGCTCACCTTCACCCGCGAGCCCCCCGACGGTTGGACCGGCCATACCGGGCGCATCGACGCATCGCTGATCGCGGACGCCGACCCCGACTTCGGGGTCGCCTTCATCTGCGGTTCCAACGGGTTCGTCGAGACCGCCAGCGAGCTGATGATGCAAGCGGGAGTCGCCCCACAGCGGATTCGCACGGAGCGTTTCGGACCGACCGGCTAAGCCGCTTCCGACGGGCTGCGCGAGATCGACCGACCGACCTTGAAACTGGGGGGACCCGAGTAAGCGCGCTACACGACCGCAATGCATACCGGTGCAATCGGCGAGCGGCGGCGGTGTCATCGTAACCGCGTGAAGTCGAGTGGCCAGAGTCGTCGGGCGGCGCGTGGTGGTCGTCGCGGTCGTGCTCTTGCAACTCGGGTTGGTGGCGCGTGGCTATCTGGTCCGACCACAAGGAGTTCGCGTTCCAGATGTTCCCGGAGTCGAGCACCTGGCGCGCCGATGTCGTCCGTGTCACGGTCGACGGTCGACGCGTCCCCGATAGAGCGTCCGTGGTCGGGGTACCGCTGGGACGAGCTGGTGCCGAACCTGGGGCTCAGCTACCCCTCGATCCGCCACCATGCGAGCGCCGGGCTCGACAACCAGCTGGCGTTTCTCGACGTCTGCGCTCGACTGGGTCGGCAAGCAACACTCCGCGCGACCGTGAGACCCGGTACCTGGAGGCCACGGTGACCTCCTGGCACAACGCCGATCCACCCCAGGTCGGGGTCCTCCGGAGCCGTGTACGCGGGCGCGCGGAGTAAACGGGACCGGGCTTGGCACGCCGTCGATGTCCGCGGTGTGACCGCCGCCTTCGACGACCTCCTCGGCCGTGCGGTCAGCATGCGGGCCCTCGCCCTGCTGAGGGTGCTGGCCGGCCCGATCGTGCTCCTCCATCTGGAGCCGTTTCTCTCCGACAGTCGGGATGGGCACATCTACCGGGACGCCTTCTACGAGCCCTACGCCGCCTGGTATCCGGAGGTGCCCGACGCGGTCTACGTCGGGTTGCTCTGGTTTGGGGCGGCTGCCGCCGTCGCCATGTCTCTCGGCTTGCTCACTCGCCTGGCGACGGCGACCACGTTCGTGATCGTCACCTACAACCTGTTCCTGTCGACCACGCACTTCCACAACAACCGGGCCTATCTGGTGATCGTTCTCGGGCTGTTGGCGGTGGCGCCGTGCGGACGGGAACTGTCCGCTGGACGCGTGGCTCCGCCACCGTCGGGGCCGACCGGCACTGGAGCTCTCGGCGCCGGGCTGGCCGTTGTGGCTGCTCCGGTTCGAGTGCGCCGCGATCTACGGCGCGTCCGGCTTGAGCAAGCTCCTCGATCCAGACTGGTTCGGCGGCACGGTTACCTGGCAGCGCGTCGTAGCGAGCCCGGGACGACCTGGAGGCGTGGCCCCTGCCGGACTGGGCGCTGTCGGTCCTGACCGACCGGAGCTTCCACACCGGAGCGGCCAAGGTGATCGTGCTCACCGAGCTGTTCATCGCCGGTGGGGCTGTGGTGGCGCGGCAGCCGCTATGCTGGCCGTGTGGGTTGCCGTCGCCTTTCACGTCGCGCATCGAGCTGTCGGCAGCGGTACAGGTTTTCTCGTTCCTGGGCATCGCCGTGCTGGTGGTGTGGGCGGTGCCGTCCACCCGGGATCGGGTGATCCGCATCGACCCGACCGCTGGCCGCCACCGGCGATTGGGCGCGGTGGTCCGCGGCGCTCGACTGGCTCGCCCGATTCCGCGTCGAGCAGGCTGCGCCCGGTTCTCCGGCTTGAAGTGGTGGACCGGGACGGCACCAGGCTCCTCGGCGCGCCGGCCGTCGCGTTGGCGTCCAGCCGCCTGCCGCTGACGGCGTGGTTCGGGCGGGACCGCGTCGCTCCGTCGCGGGGACTCCGCCTCCGTGCAAGAACTGTGTCCGACTGGCGAACGGATTGGCGAACGAATGGCGAACCGGAATCCCGAACCGCTCTAGCAAGCGGTTTTTAGAGGATGTAGACCGTCGTGAACACGACGATCCACATTGCGTCGACGAAGTGCCAGTAGATCCCGGGCACCTCGACGCCGAGGTGGTCCTTCGTCTTGGGGCCGAAGTGGCCGCGCCACGCGCGGATGTTGGCGAAGGTGAGCAGCAACAGGCCGACGAACACGTGCGCGCCGTGCAGGCCGGTGAGGCCGTAGAAGATCGATCCGAACGAGCTGTCGCGCGCGCTGAACCCGATGTGCACGTACTCGTTGATCTGGATGAACAGGAACGTGAACCCGAGCAGCCACGTGGCCGCGAGCCCCAGGATCAGGCCGCGGCGTTGGTTGCGGCGCACCGACTCGAGCGCCCAGTGGACGGTGAGGCTCGAGCTGACGAGGATCGCGGTGTTGACCCCGGCGACGGCGACCGGGAGCTCGAACCCGTCCGGCGGCCACGGACCATCGTTGGCGACGACGCGGAGGAAGAAGTAGGAGGCGAAGAAGGCGCCGAACAGCATCACCTCCGAGACGATGAACAGCAGGATCCCGAGCGTCTGGCGGTCGATCCGCGAGCTCTGGTGAGCCTCGGGCGGTCCGTGATGGTGCTCGGCGGCGACGGAGGCGCTCTCCACCCCTAGCTCCCCTCGACGGGTGCGGCAGCCGCAGGCGTGGGCGCACCCGCGACGCCTCGCCCCGATTCCACGTGCTCCACAGGCTTGTCGGGCGCCATCTCCTTCACCTTCTCGATCAGGCCCTCCTCGAGCCACTTCGAGCTCTGCCCGGCGAAGGTCGAGATCAGGATCTCGTCGATCCGGTAGTGCTCGATCGCATTTCGAACTGCCGCCACGGGCTCCGGGCTCATCGGCTGGCCGGTTGCGTCGATGTCGGCCTTGTACAACTCGGCGAGCGTCCGGGCGAGCTTCTCGCACACTTCGGCGCGGGAGATCTGACCGGAGCGCGGCGAGATGATCGTGTAGCGGTGCGGCCGCTCGGCCGCCCGGCCCTTGAGCCGCTCGAGCAGGTCGGGACTGTCCACCGTCTGCGTCGCCACCACCAGGGTGTGGGTGACGTCCCAGCGGACGGCGTCGTCCTCGATCCGGACCGGGATGTGGATGACCGGCGCCTCGTAGCGGCTGCGCGCCCACTCGACGAGGTCGCGGCGCAGGAGCCCGAACCGCGTCCCGGCCAGGCACGAGATCAGGATCTCGCTCGGGGAGAACGCCCGCACCGCGTCGTCGAGTGCGAGCGGCGGGTCGGGATCCATTACCACGCCGACGGCGTCGATCCCGAACTCGGCGAGCACCGCCTGGGTGACCTCGACGCGGCTCTGCGCCGCTTCGCGGATCTCGTCCTGGTCCACGATCTGACCCGCCGCCGGCTGGTTCTGGGGCGCCGCGATCGCGACCGCCGTCGCGCCGTCGGCGGTCCGCTCGCGAAGCGCCTCGAGCAGCCCGCGCCCGCCGGCCACCTCGACGAGGAACGCGAGAACTGTCTTGCCGTTGTCCGCGGTCATTCCCTACCGCCACCCACCGTCGCCGGCTCGGGCTCTCTCACCTCCGCCTCCTCGCCCGGCATGATCGCGTGCCGCGCGCCGGGAACACCGAACTCGTACGGGCCGCCGACCACGCGCGGGATCGCGGGGAAGTTGAAGACCGGCGGTGGCGAGGAGACCTGCCACTCGATCGTCTTCGCGCGCCACGGGTTCGCGGTCGCCCGCGGGCCCCACCTCCAGCTGACGACCATGTTGTAGAGGAAGATGAGCTGCGCGGCGCCGAGCAGGAAGGCGAAGCACGAGATCAGCAGATTCCAGTCGCCGAACTGCGCCGAGTAGTCGGCGACGCGGCGGGGCATCCCCTCCATCCCGATCCAGTGCATGGGCAGGAAGCTCCCCATCATCCCGACGAATGTGAGCCAGAAGTGCAGCCGCCCGAGCTTCTCGTCGTACATCCGGCCGGTCATCTTCGGGAACCAGTGGTAGACGCCGGCGAAGATCGTGAACACCGAGCCCCCGAACAGCACGAAGTGGATGTGCGCGACGACGAAGTAGGTGTCCGAGACGTGGATGTCGAGCGGCACCATCCCCAGCATCACCCCGCTGATGCCGCCCATCACGAACGTGACGATGAAACCGAGTGCGAACAGCATCGCGGTCGAGTACAGGTGGAGCACGCTCCCGAACAGCGTGCCGAGCCACGAGAAGATCTTGATCCCTGTCGGCACGGCGATCAGCAGCGTCGTGATCATCATCGGCACGCGCAGCCAGCTGAACATCCCCGAGACGAACATGTGGTGCGCCCACACCGTGTAGCTGAGCACCACGATCCCGATCAGCGCCAGCGCCATCAGCCGGTAGCCGAAGATCGGCTTGCGCGAGTGGGTCGAGATGACCTCGGAGATGATCCCGAACCCGGGCAGCATCATGATGTACACGGCCGGGTGCGAGTAGAACCAGAAGATGTGCTGGTAGCTGATCACGTCGCCGCCCTCGGCCGCCTGGAAGAAGTTCGTCCCCAGCGCGCGGTCGAACAGGACCATGAACTGCACGCCGGCGATGAAGGGCGTGGCGGCGACGACGAGCAGCGAGGTCGAGAGGTTCGCCCACACGAGCAGCGGGAGGCGCCAGAAGTTCATCCCCGGCGCGCGCATCGTGATGATCGTGACCAGGAAGTTGAGCGCGGTGGCGACCGATGACGCGCCCGCGAACTGCACCCCGAGGTTGAAGAACGACTGTCCGAGCGGCGCGCCGGTCGAGAGCGGCGCGTATCCCGTCCACCCCGCGTCGAAGGCACCGCCCGGAACGAAGAAGCTCGTCAGGAACAGCAGCCCGCCGATCGGCAGCAGCCAGAAGCTGAGCCCGTTGAGGCGCGGGAACGCCATGTCCGGGGCCCCGATCATCAGCGGCAGGACGTAGTTCGCGAGCCCCGCGAAGATCGGGATCACGAAGATGAAGATCATCAGCGCCGCGTGGGTCGAGAACAGCCCGTTGAACACGCCGGGATCGACGACCTGGGTGCCCGGCTGGGCGAGCTCGGCCCGCATCACCATCGCCATCGCCCCGCCGATGAAGAAGAAGATGAAGCTCGTGACCACGTACTGGATCCCGATCACCTTGTGGTCGGTGTTGAACTTGAAGTAGTCGCGCCAGCTCTTGGCGCCGTGCTGGGCGTGGTCCTCGGGCCTCGTCTGGGCGCCCGCGGCCCACCGGAACCAGTAGTCGAACACGCCGAGCCCGATCAGGTAGCCGAACGGGGCCGTGATCGCGGGGACGATCACCTGGGGGTAGCCCGTCGGCTCGGTCTGGAACGCGGGCAGGCCGGAGATCTCGCGCAGCACGACGACGAGCGCGAGCCCGAACGCGCCGCCGATCAGCGCCCCGAGGAAGGCCCGATACTGGCCGGGTTGCTTCAGTGCGACGGGCATCAGCTCCCCGATCTTATTGCCCGCCACCGCCCTGGCCCGCGTTCTGGGACAGGTACTGGACGAGGGTGTCGAGCTCGTCCGGGCTCAACGAGTCGCCGAAGTTGTCGGGCATGATCCCGCTGTTGAAGCCGGGCGAGAGCTCGGAGTCGGGATCGACGATCGACTGCTCGATCTCCTGCGGGGATCGGTCCGGGAGGACCTCGTCCAGGTCCGGTCCGATCGTCTGCGTCGCGCCCGCCGCCGCGAACGTGTGGCAGCCGCTGCAGCCCTGGTCGTCGAAGATCTGCCGGCCCTCGGCGGCCAACGCGCCCGCCCCCCCGCCGCCGCCGGGCGCCGCCGCACCGGCTGCCCCCCCACCCTGGTCCGAGACCCACTGATCGAAGTCCTCCTCGGACTCGACGACCACCGGAGCCCGCATCGTCGAGTGCCCGACGCCGCACAGCTCCGTGCACACGATCTCGTAATCGCCTTCGCGGTCGGGGGTGGCGACGACGCTCGTCGGCTGCCCCGGAACCGCGTCCTTCTTCACCCGCCACTCGGGCACCCAGAACGCGTGGATCACGTCGATCGCCTTGAGGTTGAACTCGGCCTGCCGGTCGACGGGGACGTGGAGCTCCGTCGAGGTCACCCCCTCCTCCGGGTACTCGAACCTCCATGCGAACTGCTGGGCCGTGACGTCGACCTGGAGGCGGTCGGCGTCGCGGGCCTCGATCTCGTCGAGGATGAACCAGCTGTATCCGGCGCCGAACAAGACGATCACGGTCGGGATCACGGTCCACGCGATCTCGAGCCTGGTGTTGCCGTGGATCGGCTCGCCGTCGGACTCGTCGCCCGGCTTCGCCCTGTAGCGCCAGATGCTGTAGCCGAGCATCACGAGCACGATCGAGTACACGAACGCCGACAGGACGATCATCACGTCGGTCAGGAGGTCGATGTCGTCGGCCTCGGTCGAGCCCGCGACGCCGTTCCAGTCGATCTGGAGCATCCCCACGGAGATCACCGCGGTGAGCACGAGCATCGCGACGACGAGCCTGAAAAGGGTGGCGCGGGTCATGCGGCGTGCGGATTCTATGGCCCTGGACCGGTCGGGTTGGGTCCGATCGGGTCAGGGTCTAGGCAGGGGCGTCAGCTCCTCCAGGCGCCCCTCCGACGCAGCCAGGACGCCCCGGGCGACGCTCTCCCAGCTCCACAGCTCGTGGACTCTGGCGGCGAGCGCCTCCCGGGCTCGGGCCCGTGCGGCGGCGTCGAGAGCGAGCCAGCCGTTGAGCCTCTCGGCGATCGCCTCGACCGAGCCCTCGCCGACCGGGAACGAGAGCAGATCGCGCTGCTCGGCCGGAAGCACGGTGGCGAGCTGCAGGGCGACCTCGCGGATCCCGGAGTGGTCGGCGCCGATCGGGAGCACCCCGCACGCCGCCGCCTCAGCGGCGACCATCCCGAAGGCCTCGGGGAAGGTGCTGGGGAAGACGAGCGCGTCGGCGGCTGGCATCACACGCGCCACGTCGTCGTGCTCGAGACGGCCCGCGAGCGCTACGCTGCCGGCCGCGTCGCGGGCCCACTCGGAGTAGCCCTCCGGGGCCGCGGCGAGGAACGAGTCGAGGATCCGCAGCGGGATCGGCTCGGCCTCCGCCGTGACCATGCCTTTAGCGGCGACCTTCCGCGCGGCGTCCACGTCGCCGGCGTGGAGCGCCGCGAGCAAGTCCTCGATCACCTCGCGTCCCTGGCCGAACGCGATCACGAGCAGCCGCGCGCCCGGGTTCGCCCGGACGACGAGCGGCCACGCCGCGAGCAGCAGGTCGAGTCCCTTGGAGCCGATCAGCTTTCCGACGAAGATCGCCCGGGGGCCATCCGCAGCGGCCCAGCTCTCCAGAGCCGGGGAGGCCACCGAAGCGTCCTCGCCCCACTCCCCCGCCCCGGCCCGAGACGAGATCTCCGCGGCCAGGGCGCGCACCGCGGCGACCGCGTCGGCCGTCGATGCGGGGGCGAACAGCCGCGTGTCCACCCCGGGCGGCCCGAGGCGCGTCTTCGCCGGCAGATCGAGCCGCTCCAGCGTCGCCCACAGGCTCTCCGCCGTGTGCCTCGACCCGACGAGGACCGCCGCCGCGGCCCTCATGCCCTCCTCGGCGTGAGGAAGGAAGCGAGGATTGGGCCGCACGGTGAACTCGAGCGCGCTGCCGTGGATGGTGGCCGCGAATCGCACCCCGCCGCGGGCGAGGATCAGCGGGCCCATCACGAGGTGGTTCGCGAGCGCTGCGTCGACCCCGCCAGCCGCCGAGACGACGTCGGTCGCCGCGGCGACGTTGGCGGCGATGTAGGAGTCGAGCTCGTCGTCGGTGAGCTCGGCGAACGTCTTGACCTCGAACCCCTCGTAGCGGTCGTACACGTACACGGGGAGAAGCCCGCCGATGTCCGGGACGTAGGCGGTGACGGTGCCGGGATGTACCCGACCGGCCTCGGGCTCGGCGGGGCTCACCCGGAGCTCTCCCCCTTCCCAGTGACCCGTTCGATCGACCCACGGCAGCTCTCCCGCGTCGCGGTCCTGGCACATCAGGTGGACTTCGTGGCCGAGTCGCGCGAGCGCCTGCGCGAGGCTCGCGTTGTAGACGTTGCTGCCGGTCCCGCGCAGCAGATAGCCGTGGAAGATCAATACCCGCCGCGCGCTCCGCCTCGCGTCCGCCGCGGCGGGGGTCACTGCAGGACGCTCAATCGCAGATCTCGGGGTGCTGCTCGCACTCTTGTTCGAACTGCTCCGCGGGGCTCCCAGGGGGCGGCGGGACGTCGTTCTCCTCGGTGTCCTGCTCTTCGACCCCCACGCCCCCCGTCTCGGGGACCGTGGGGCCCGTGTCGGCAGGCGTCGGATCCTCTTCCTCCGGGCTGACGTCACCCTCGTCGTCGTCTTCAGACGGCTGCGTGGCCTGGGTCGTCTGCGCCTCGGTTGTCGTCGTCGTGGTCTGGGCGGCGGGTTCCTCGTCATCGCCTCCGCACCCGGCGAGCGCCCCGCCACCGAGCGCCAGAACGATCACGACCGCCCACAGGGCGGCGCCGCGCAGGCGTGCTCGGCTCACACGGATCCGTCGAGCGCCGGCTGGCGCAGCCCGCAGTAAGGACAGTCTGAGACGTCGAGGCCGATCAGCTCGTCGCATCGCGGGCAGACCCTCAGGTTCTCGGGGATCCGCAGAAGCCCGGTGGCGGAGGGCTCCAGCGGGAGCGCGCGCGTCACCGGCCGGAGCTCCTCACCGGTCTCGCGATCCACGTACACGCCGTCGGGCTCGGCCGCCACGATGGCCTCGCGCCCCGACGCCGGTGCGCGCATCCGGTATTTCTGGCCCCCAGGCATCCGCGCGCGAAACGATAGCGAGGGGCTAGGAGCCCGGTACGTAGTAGCCCCAGTAGAGGAGACGAGCACCGCGGTAGGCGCATCCGTATGACCTGCTCGAACCCTCATCCTCGTGGGGCTTGCTCTTCTTCAGGTTCTGCTTCGGCACCCCACTCGTTCCGACCTCGCACGCGTTGCCGGCGCGGCTCGCCCGCCACACGTTCTGCCTGGCGGGAACGCCCACCGCGAACGACGAGACCCAGGTCGGGATCGTCAGCGCGACGATGTCGCCCTTGTTGATCTTCAGGGGATTGTTCAGCGTGATGATCGGCCGCTCGCCGAGGTGGTCGGTGAGGTCGACGAGCGGGCTCTGTGCTTTGAGGTCGTACTTCTTGCCGCGCCGCTTCTTCAGGATCGCGATCCGAGCGGTCGGTGCGGTACCGAGCCGCTTGTGCCTGTAGAGCTTGCCGAAGGCCCTGCGCTGGCTGGGCTTCGGCCTGCTGGTGAGATCGACGCTCCAGCCGACGAGCGTGCCCGACTTGCGCACGACGAACGGATTCTTGACGCCGGTCGCCCGAGCCTGGAACCCGGTCAGACGCCCAACCGCCTGGCACTCGTCCTCCGGCGTCGGGCACCCGGACGCGGCCTTGCCCTTGGTCTTGCCGATCAGCTTCGCGCGCGCCGCGCTCGCGGAGTCCGGCCCGGGAACCGTGAACACCGAAACTGCGCACAGCGCGAGCAGCACGGCGACGGCCGCCAAAACGCGCAGGGCTCGGCGGCCGTGACGATCGTCATTTGTGAGAGCCGTCACTAGCACTGTGGAACACGTCCGGTCGGAAATGGTTGCGCATCGCGGCCGGTAGCGCGGGCGCGCATCCATTACCCTCGCCTGGATGCAGGGAAACGACGGGGTTCAGCGCTTCCTCGCGGGCGGGTTCGAGCTCGCTGGAATCGAGGCCGACGAGACCGAGCTCGCCGTGATGGCGGTGGCCGAATCGATCTATCGCCCTCACATCGAGGCGCTGCGCGACGCCGACCTCGACGACGTTGCCCCGGAGCCGGAAATCGACCTGGCTCAACCTCCCCGGCCGTGAGCCTTCTGGACCGACCGCTACGGGAGCAAGCCGCGGCGATCGCCGTGGGCGACGCCGATGCCAGCGAGCTGCTCGACGCAACCCTCGAGCGGATCGAGGATCGCAACCCGGCGCTGAACGCGATCGTGGCGACGTTTCCCGACGAGTCGAGGCGGATGCTCGCCGACGCTCCCAGCGGCCCGCTCCGCGGCGTCCCGGTCGCGATCAAGGACGAGTGGCCGCTTCCGTGGCGCGCCGAGCGCCTCGGCGCGGCCGAGCTGCTCGCGCCGACGCACCCCGGCGAGTCCGCCCCCTACCGTGCGCTGCGCGACGCCGGAGCGGTGATCGTCGGGGTCGCCAACATGCACGAGTACGGCGCCGGGAGCACCGGGCACATCTCCGCCTACGGCCCCGCACACAACCCGTGGGACACGGAGCGCTGCCCGGGCGGCTCCTCGAGCGGCTCGGGCGCGGCGGTCGCCGGGCGGCTCGTCGCGGGTGCGGTAGGGGCCGACGGCGTGGGCTCGATCCGCTATCCCGCCGCGTACTGCGGCATCACGGGCCTCAAGCCGACGTTCGGCCGCTCGGCGATGGAGGGCCACCACCTCCCCGACACGACCACGATCGTCTCCGGCCCGCTGTGCGCCGACGCCGCGGACTGCCGGCTGCTCGGCCGTGTGCTGTTCGGCGAGGAGCTCTCCGCCGGCGACACGGACGGCCTGCGGATCGGGATCGTCCCCGGTGCGCCGTGGGACGACTGCCAGCCCGAGGTGAGGAGTGCCTGCCACGCGGCGATCGATGCGCTTCGCGAGGCCACCGGCGGAACGGTCCGCGATGTCGGTGTCGAGGGCCTCGAGCATGCGCTGATTGCGTCGATCCTGATCGGCCAGACCGAGGAGCTTCCGGCGATGAGCCCCTCGAAGATCAACTCCCTGGGCGAGGACGTCAGCCTGATCGCCCGCGCGCTCATGAAGTACCGGCTGCTCGTCCCGGCGGCGGCCGTGGCGCGCGCCGGCCGCGTTCGCAATCTCGTCCGCCGCTCCCTCGCGAAGGCGTTCGAGCGGGTGGACGTGATCGCGTGGCCGACCGTCCCGGCGGTCGCGCCGCCGCTCGACAACCCGACGGTCGAGCTTCCCTCGGGCGCCTACCCGGCCGACTACGCGAACCCGCGCTTCGGCGGTCTCGCGAACCTCGCCGGTATCCCCGCGATCAGCCTCCCGGTCGGCCTCGGCGAGGCCGGGATGCCGGTCGGGCTCCAGCTTCAGGCCGCGTGGGGGCGAGACGAGCTCCTGCTCGACGCGGCCGAGGCGCTCGAGCGCGCGACGGATCGCCGTCACGTCGACGCGCTCCCGGCGCTCGCCGTCACCTAGCGCGGACGACAGCCGCCGTGCGCGACGTCACGGAAGGCCGACCGCGGCTCCATACAATCGTGCGCGATGCCGGCAATAGAGACGCGCGATCTCCAGCGGGTCTTCTCCGGCGGTATTACGGCGGTGGCCGGGGTCGACCTCAAGATCCCCGAGCGGGAGATATACGCATTCCTCGGCCCAAACGGCGCCGGGAAGACGACGACGGTGCGGATCCTGACGACGCTGCTTCGCCCCACCGGCGGCAGCGCACGCGTCGCCGGGCACGACGTCGTCGATGAGGCCGGGGAGGTGCGGCGAGCGATCGGTGTCGCGCTCCAGGAGGCGGCGCTCGACCCGCTGATGACCGGCCGCGAGCTGATCCGCCTGCAGGCGACGCTGCACGGCCTGTCGCGCCGCGAGGGACAGCGCCGGGGGGAGCGCCTGCTCGCCCGTGTGGGGCTGGAGAGCGCCGCCGACCGTCGCGTCGGCACCTACTCGGCCGGGATGCGGCGGCGGCTTGATCTCGCCTCAGCGCTCGTGCACGAACCCGAGATCCTCTTCCTGGACGAGCCGACCGCCGGTCTCGACCCCGTGAGCCGCAAGGCGATCTGGGAGGAGGTCGAGAAGCTGAACGACGAGGGAACCACGGTCTTTCTCACTACCCAGTACCTGGAGGAGGCCGACAATGTGGCGGACCGGGTGGGGATCATCGACGACGGGAGGATCGTCGCCGAGGGGACCCCGGCGGCGCTCAAGGCCGAGGTCGGGAGGCCCCACCTCGAGGTCGTGCTCGCGGAGGGGACGATGGACAGCGCCGAGGAGATCCTGGGTCGGTTCGGCACGCCGCTTCCGGCGAAGGACGGCGCCGCGCTAGTGGAGCTGTCGGCGGGAGCGGCCGGGGTCGCGCCCGTGGTCCGCGCGCTTGACGACGCCGGGCTCGCTGTCGAATCACTCGACCTGGTTCAGCCCTCGCTCGACGACGTGTTCGTCGCCAAGACCGGCTACCACCTCGAGGGGTCCGAGGGTCCCGAGGGGGAGGTCGAGCAGCCCGTGGACGGCGAGTCGTGAACACGCTCCGGGTGATCGGCGCGCTCGGCCTGCGCTCGATCAAGCAGACGTTCAGGCGGCCGCAGCTGATGGCGCCGATCCTGATCTTCCCAACCCTGCTGCTCGCGATTCAGGTCGGAGGCGCCGGCCGCGCCGTGGACCTGCCGCAGTTCCCCGAGGTCAACAGCTTTCTCGACTTCATGATCGCCGGAGCGATGATCCAGGCGACCCTCCTCGCCGGCAACAGCGGCGGGATCGCGCTCGCGCTCGACATCGAGATGGGGTTCACGGACCGTCTTCTCGCGGCGCCGATCTCGCGCTTCGCGATCGTTCTCGGGCGACTCGCAGGGACCGCCGCCCTGGGCGCGCTGACAGCGATCTGGTTCCTGGCGATCGCGCTGATCTTCGGAGCGAACATTGAGGGTGGCGTCCCCGGCGCGTTCCTGATCGTCTTCCTGGTCACGTGCTCGGCGGTGGCATTCGGCGGGATCGGGGCGGCGATCGCGTTGCGCAGCGGCAGAACGTCGGTCGTCCAGGGACTGTTTCCGCTCGTGTTCGTGATCCTGTTCCTGTCCACGGCGTTCTTCCCCGAGAACCTGCTGCTCGAGCCGGCGCGTTCGGTGGCGGAGTGGAACCCGCTCAGCTTCATCGTCGACGGCGTGCGCGACCTCGTGATCTCGACGGGCTCGGCGGAGCAATTCCTCGAGGGCGTCGCGGCGCTGGCGCTGATGGGGCTGTTCGGGATCGGCCTCAGCGCCGCCGCGATGCGGGGACGGCTGAGGAGGGGCTGATGACGCTGCGCGCTGAGCTGGCGACGATCCGCGCACTGATGCGGCGGGCGCTGAACGAGATCCTACGGGTCCCCGGCGCCGCGATTCCCGGCGTGCTCGCCCCCGCGATCTTCTTCCTCGGGCTGACGGCGGTGTTCGGCAACCTAACGCTGTTGCCCGGGTTCACCAGCGAGAGCTACCAGAGCTTCCTGATCCCGGTCAGCCTGATGCAGGGAGCCGGGTTCACGGGCGCCGCGACCGGGGTCAATCTCGCGCGCGATATCGAGCAGGGCTGGTTCGATCGGCTTCTCGCCTCGCCCGCTCCGAGACCCGTGATCCTGACGGGGCTCGTGCTCTCGGCCAGTCTGAGGGCGCTCGTGCCGGCCGCGGTCCTGCTCGTGATCGGGTTCTCGCTCGGGGTGCACTGGCCAGGCGCGGGCGGGCTCGCGATCGCGCTCGTGATCACGATGGGGATGGCGATCGTCGCGGCGGCGTGGGGAACGGCGCTCGCGCTGAAGTTCAAGAGCCAGTCGGCGGCGCCGCTGATGCAGGCGGGGATGCTGGTCCTGATCCTGACGACGACGGCGTACGCGCCGCTCGCGCTGCTCACCGGGTGGCTGCAGGAGGTCGCGCGTTACAACCCGGCTACCCAGATCGTCGATGCGGCGCGCCAGGGGTTCGTCGGACCCGTCACCTGGGGCGAGACGTGGCCGGGGTTGCTCGCACTGGTGGGGTTCGTGGCAGTGTTGACCGCACTCGCTATGCGGGGGATGCGCCGGACCGCGGACTGAGCGACGAGCTCCCTCTTAGACGACCACGAACTCGGGCACGGGGACGCGCGGCGTCGCGGCCAGCGTGGCGGCGAGGAGAAGCGGGCCAAGGGCAAGCAGGCGCTGAGGTGATGGACTTGCCAGCTCGGCCCGATCGACGCCACGTGTCGCCTGCTCGTGAAGGTCGATCAAGGAGGCCATCGCCCGGCAGGTCTCCGCCTGCGGCGCGTCGTCCTCCACCACGCATGCGAGTCGCGCGAACGCGACCATCTCGTCGGCAGGCGCGCCCGCAATCATCCGGCCGAGCGCAACGATCGCATAGGCAAACACCCGATCGAGGATGAGGTCGGTTGGGGCCTGTGGGGGTCCCGGCGCGGGGCCGGTGTCGAGCGCCGCCTGGCCCGCAAGCAGGCGCTCCAGCTGACCGCCCGAGACCGCCCTGATCTGTTCCGGGGAAAGGCCCTACCTGCAACGCGCACCGCAGCGTGAGGATCGCGTTCATCGCGGGTACTCCGTACGGTGCGTCGCTCGCGAACAGGACCCTGCCGGGCGGGGCGTAGGCGAACATCGCGATGAGATCGACCGGGTTCCACCACGCGGTGTCGATGAAGATGTTCGGATGATCCGGCAGGTAACGCCAGATCCAGCTGATGTCGGAGACTGCTGAGTGCGCCAGGATGATCCGCGCGCCGGGCGCCTCGGCTGCGAGGCCGAGCGTGTGCCTTCCGAGCGCCGGGATGCCCCTCCCCGCGTGGATCAGGACGGGCAGCTGGTGCTCGTGTGCGAAGGCGAAGATCTCGTGCACGGCAGGGGCGTCGAGCGCGAAGGCCTCGGCGCGAGGATGGAGCTTGATGCCGCGTGCCCCCTGCTCGACACAGCGTGAGGCTTCGGCAACGGGATCGTCGTTCGGATTGAGCCGGCAGAACGCGACCAGCCTCCCTTCCGATGCGGCTGACTCGGAAAGGATCCGGTCATTGGCCTCCCGGTAGCCGTCCGGCTCCTGCATGGAGAACACGACCGCGCGCGCGTCGAGGGGAGCGAGAAGAGCAGTGAGCTGCTCGGCGGAGCACCGCGCCCCGTCCGGATCGTTGAAGCCGGTGTGCGTGTGGGCGTCGAAGAAGGACAGCCCGGGCAACTCGGCGAGCAACGGCTCGAGGCACCGCGTCAGCAGCCGGGCGTCCGTCGGATCGACCAGAGCGGGAAGTCTATCTGGCGTCATCTCGCACCGAGCGGGGAGTGCCGCTGGCCTCGGTGACGCGACGCCAAGACACATCGGGCCGGCGTGCGATCGTGGCGGCCGGATTGACACGCAGCAGCCCAGACTTCTCGCCGCCAGGCGAGGTCGCGGGTCTCGCGGAGCGGGTCCTGCGCGGCAACTGGACCGAGGGCGAGCGCGCACGCGGTCACCTACTCCTATACCCGACCGAGCCCGCGCCGGTACCCGTGGCAGTGGTACTGGGACTCGTGCTTCGCGG
The DNA here is from genome assembly GCA_963756745.1 of uncultured Thermoleophilia bacterium. Classification (GTDB taxonomy): domain Bacteria; phylum Actinomycetota; class Thermoleophilia; order Solirubrobacterales; family 70-9; genus DASPWW01. The sequence goes on along the minus strand of CAVWOU010000010.1, from coordinate 536,428 downwards.
CGATCGTGTGGCGGCGCTTCGATCCCGCCCGCGCGCGCGCCGAGCTGGAGACGCTGCTGCGCGCGGCGCGGCCCGACGGCTTCGTCGGGCACACGGTGTTCTGGGACCGCCCCGTGTCGCTGATCCGCCGCGGCTTCTACAACGTCCGCGAGCGCCGCTCGCCGATGACAGAGACGATCCAGCCGCCGCTGCTCGCGTGGGCGTGGCGGATCGCGGTCGGCGACCCGAACACCGAGCCGCGGATCGCAGCCCATCACGAGTGGCTCGCCGCCAACCGCGACCTCGACGGCGACGGGCTGCTGTGGATCGTGCAGCCGGACGAGTCCGGGCTCGACTCGTCGCCGAAGTTCGACCCCGTGTGGGGACGGCGCGCCCACGCCCGCCCGGGCTTCCTGTGCCTCGTGCGGCGCAATCGCAAGCTCCGCTGGGACGCGCGCAAGGTGCTCGCGGCGGGCGGGCCGATCCTGTGCGAGACGGTCGTGAACGTGCTGTGGTGCCTGTCGCTGCGCGCGACGGGCGCGCCGTCGATCACCCCGGCGATCGTCGATCGGCTTTACGACGAGAGCCGCGGCCTGTTCGTCGACGAGGAGCGGCCGTCCGGGCAGCGCCCGGCGGTCGAGACCTGGGCGGCGCTCGCCCCGCTGGCGCTCCCGGACCTCCCCGAGGAGATCGGGCGCCGGCTGGTCGAGGAGCACCTGCTCGACCCGCGGCGCTTCTGGCTACCGGTGCCGCCGCCGTCGGTGGCCGCGACGGAGCCGTCGTTCGTCCCCGGCGCCGGGCGCGGCCCGCTGCGCCGCTACTGGCGGGGGCCGAGCTGGATCAACGCCGCGTGGCTTCTGTGGATCGGGCTCGTGCGGCTGGGCTACGCGGAGCCAGCGGCCGAGATGGCGCGGGCGCTGGGCGACGCGGTGCTCAGGGAGGGCCTGCGCGAGTACTACGACCCCAACACCGGCCGGGGCCTCGGCGCGCGCGACTTCAGCTGGTCGAGCCTCGTGGTCGAGATGACCGACCCGGACCCGGCGGTGGCGCGCAGCTCCCTCACGCCGCCCCGGGAGCCGGATTGAGGGACTTACCCGGGGCATGCACTCCGGGAACATCGAGGACCTCTGCGTGATCCTAGTGCTGGCGTCGTCCTGAGCCAGCGAAGGGGTACTCGACAACTAGTATCCGCCTCGATGCCCGCGTCCGCTCCCGTTCCGCCGAGGGAGCTCGCCACCCGCGTGGGTCAGGCTCCGGCCGATCCGTTGGAGGTCTACGACTCGGTTGGTCGAGCCTTCCGCGAAAAGATCGAGGCTCTGCTTCCCGACGACTGGTCGTGGCAGGGCAAGCGGGTGCTGGACTTCGGATGCGGATCTGGGCGGGTGCTCCGGCATTTCCTGGAGGAGGCGCGCGAGGCGGAGTTTTGGGGTTGCGACATCGATGCTCCGAGCATCGAGTGGGCGCACGAGAACCTCAGTCCACCGGTGCACTGCTTCCGGAACGATCCCCAGCCCCCGCTCCCCCTGGAGGACGGCCACTTCGACCTCGTGTGGGCGACCTCGGTGTTCACTCACATAACGGATGACTGGAGCGACTGGCTGCTAGAGCTCCACCGGGTCCTTGCGCCCCACGGAATGTTGATCTCCACGCACCTGGGGGAGGGCGTGTGGGCGAGCCTGCTCAACGAGCCGTATGACGAGGATCGAGTGGGGATGATCGTTCTGCGCCGCTGGTTCCCCTGGGAACAAGGAGGGCCATGGGTATTCCACTCGGAGTGGTGGCTTCGCGAGCACTGGGGACGGGCGTTCGAGATCCTCGAGGTCGACCGCCCGCGGCCGGTCGACGATCGCCCCCCTCCCATCATCCACACCTGCATGCTGGCGCGGAAGCGCCCGGTCAGCCCCACCGCGGAAGAGCTGGAGCGGGCAAGACCAGATGAGCCTCGCGAGCTCGACAGCCTTCGCAACAACATGCGCCTGCTCCAGCTCGAGGTGGAAGGGGTGGTCGCGCGTCCCCCGATTCGAACTGCCCTCAAGGATCTGATCCGTCGCTCACCCCTGGCCGCGCCGGCCAGAAGGCTGCGCGACACCCTACGTCGCAGCTACTTGTAGCGGTAGGTGATCCTGCCGCGATCGAGGTCGTACGGCGAGAGCTCGATCTTCACGCGGTCGCCGGGGAGGATGCGGATGTAGTGGCGGCGCATCTTGCCCGAGATGTGGCCGAGGACCTCGTGGTCGTTGTCGAGCTTGACCTTGAACATCGTGTTCGGGAGGGCCTCGGTGACCTCGCCCTCCATCTCGATCTTGTCTTCCTTCGCCATCGGCGGTGAGCGTAGCGGGATTCAGCGGCCCTCGAACGTCGCCTTGCCCGGCCCCTTCTCGAGGAAGCTGCGCACGGCGCGCTGGAGGTCCTGCGTCTGGAAAAGTCCGCCGGCCGCCTCCGCGGTGACGCGGTCGGCCTCTTCCACGCCACCCTCGAGGTAGCCGCGCACGACCCGCTTGGTGGCCGAGTGAGCGAGCGTCGGCCCCGCGGCCAGTCTGTGCGCGAACCGCATCCCCTTCTCGAGCAGCTCGTCGTCGGGAACGACCCGGTTGACGACGTTCCAGCGCTCCAGCGTGGCGGCGTCGTAGATGCCGCCGGTCATCACGAACTCGCGCGCCCGCCCCGGTCCGGCGCGCTCCGCCATCCGCTGCGTTCCGCCGGCGCCCGGCGTGAGGCCGACGACCGCCTCGACGAGCCCGAACTGCGCCGACTCGGAGGCCCAGATCATGTCGCAGCCGAGCGACACCTCGAGCCCCGCCGTGAGACAGAGTCCGTGGACCAGCGCCAGGGTCGGGAACGGAAGCGCCTCGAGGCGCTGCACCGCGCCGAGCAGCGGCTTGAACATCTCGCTCGCCTGCGCACGGTCGGCCTCCGCGAACACGTTCACGTCCGCGCCGCCCGTGAACACGTCTCCCTCCGCCCGCCACACGAGCGCGCGCGCGTCCGAGCCCTCGACCTCGTCGAGGCACTCGTTGAGCGCGACGAACGCGCGCGCTCCGAACAGGTTGAGCGGCGGGTCGTGGAGGATCATCGACGCGACGGCGCCGTCGCGCTCCAGGCGGACCACGGGGTGTTCGTTCATATCACGGGTGTTCGCGCTCGGCCCAACATCAAATTCCCCGCCCAGGGCGGGATCCTGACATCAGCCTCGCGCTCACTGCCGAATCCTCTCCGCCACCGCCGCGATCTCCTCGGGCTCGGCGCCGCGCGGGATCCATGGGAGCTTCAACGGGTCGTCCTCATACCGCGGGATCACGTGCAGGTGGTAGTGGAAAATCGTCTGCCAACCGGCCGGCCGGCATGCGTTGAGGACGTTGAAGCCATCGGGCTCCAGGGTCTCGTCGATCCGCCGCACGAGGCGCCGCGCGGCGACCATCGTGCGCTCGAGATCCTCGTCGGACACGTCCATCAGGTCGGTCGCATGCGCGCGTGGAACCACGAGTGCGTGACCGCGGGTCGCGGGGTTGATGTCCATGAACGAGACCGTGTGCTCGTCGGAGTCGACGATCTGGGCCGGGACGTCGCCGGCGACGATTCCGCAGAACAGGCAGTCCTCCATCGCGGGGAGCCTATTCGAGCGACAGCACCTGGCGGGCGAGGGCGACGGCTTCGTCTCGCGACGCGACCTCGCCGGCGAACTGCGCCGCCTCGATCTCGCTCAGCGCCCGTCCGACGTCGGGCCCCGGCTCGATCCCGAGCTCGGCGGCGAGCTCGTCGCCGCGAATCGGCGGGGTCGGCGGTCCCGACCGCCGCCACGCGACGCCCTCGGCGATCATCTCCCGCGCGAGCTCGAGATGCGACTCGATCGCCTCGGACCGCGTCCTCGGCCCCTGGGTCGCGAGCCGGTCGGCGACCGTGAGCAGTGTGACGTCCACGGTCTCGGGCGCGGTCGCCACGAGATACTCGTAGACCTGGCGGCGCGACAGCGGACGCTCGTGGACCAGGAACCCGAGCCGCAGGTGGTTTTGCGTCAGCGACTCGAGGAACGAGGTCAACCGACGGCTCGCGCGCAGCCGGTCGCAGATCGAGCGGATGATCTCGACGCCGGCCTCGTCGTGGCCGAGGAACAGGACTCGCCCGTTGGGCGCCACGCTCCGTGTCCGCGGCTTGCCGAGGTCGTGGAGCAGCGCCGCGAGCCGCAGCCCTCCGGACCTGGTGAACTCGTCGGCAAGCGGCTCCGCCAGCAGCGCCTCGACGTCGGGACCGACGTCCCCGAGCACCGAGCCCGGGTCGGACTCCAGCTCCAGCGCCCGCGCGAGCACCTCGATCGTGTGACCGTGGACGTCGAGGTGGTGGTATGGGTTCTGTTCCACGCCGCGGAGCGCGTCGAGCTCGGGAAGGACGGCGGGCGTGGCGCCGAGCTCGTCCATCAGGCTCACGCCCCGGACCGGGTCGGGGCCGGCGACGATCCCACGCAGCTCGGCGAGCTGACGCTCGCCTGCGGGCTCGGCGGCCCGCGCGGAGAACCGCCTCGCCAGCACGACGGTCTCGGGATCGAGCTCGAGCTTCAGCGCCGCGGCGATCCGCGCCGCGCGCATGATCCGGAGCGGATCGTCCTCGAACGAACGCTCGCCGACCGCCCGAAGAATGCCGGCCTCGGCGTCCCGGGTGCCGCCCGTGGGGTCGATCGGATCACCGCCGGCAAGCGGGACCGCGATCGCGTTGACGGTGAAGTCGCGCGCCGCGAGATCCTCCTCGATCGTGTCGCCGCGGAGCGCCGCGACGTCGACGTGCCACGACGCCTCGCGCGCCTGCACCCGCCACGTCGCGAACTCGCCCGAGAGCTCGAACGGGTGGCCGTCGGCGGCGCGGCCGAGCGCACGGGCGACCTGCTCGGGGTCCCCGGCCACCGCCAGGTCGACGTCGGTCACCTCGCGACCCAGGAGCGCGTCCCGCACGGCGCCGCCGACGATCCATACTCCCTCGCGCTCGCCGATCGCGGCCCTGGCCGCTCGGACCGCGGGCGCCTCGGCGAGCCGGTCCTCGACGGGCATCACACGTCCTCGTCGAAGCCGATCCCGCTCACCGCTACCCTGCTCACGCGCGGCAAGATGCCGGTCGTGACCTCGTAGTTGATCGTGCCGAGGCGGGCCGCCACCTCCTCGGCGAGGATCCGCTCTTCGCCTTGCTCGCCGATCAGCACCGCGGGCGCTCCGGGCTCCACATCGGTCTCCGCGCCGAGGTCGATCGTGAGGTTGTCCATCGACACCGTGCCGACGAGCGGGTAGCGCCGCCCACCGACCAGCACGTCGGCGTTGTTGCTCAGCCCGCGCCGCACGCCGTCGCCATACCCGATCGGGAGCACCCCGACCCAGGTGTCGCGCGGCGCCCGCCACGTCCGGCCATACCCGGCGCTGTCGCCCTCACGGAACCGCTTGACCGCGGCGACGTAAGAGCGCAGCTCGAGCGCCGGCTCGAGCTCGCGCTCCGCCGGGTCGTCGTGGAAGGGGTCGAGCCCGTAGATCGCGATCCCACACCTGACCATGTCGAGGTGGGATGCGGGGTCGCGAAGCGTCGCGGCGCTGTTCGCCGCGTGGAGCATCATCTCCGGATGCTCCTCCTTCAGCGGCGCCGCCAGCTCGCTGAACCGCGCGAGCTGCTCGTCGAAGAACTCCGAGTCGGGCTCGTCCGCGGTCGCGAAGTGGGTCCACAGCCCCGCCAGCTCGACGCGCTCGTCGTCGGCCGCGACGCGAACGAGGTCGCGAACCACCTCCGGCTCGCGCTCCCCGAGCCGGCCCATTCCCGTGTCGTACTTGACGTGGACCCGCGGCTTGAGCAGCGTCGTCTCGCCGAGCTCCGCCACGTGAGCCAGGAACTCCGGCCGCCATACCGCGATGTCGCAGCGCGCGCCGAGCGCGTTCTCGAGATCGTCCGCCGAGTATCCGCCGGTCGTCAGCGCACCCATCACGAGGATGGGGGTCTCCGGGAACTCCCGCCGCAGCTCGGTGGCCTCGGACGCCGCCGCGACCGCGAGCCAGCCCGCGCCGCCCTCGAGCGCCGCCCGCGCTGCCACCCTCGCCCCGTGGCCGTACCCGTCGGCCTTCACGACGGCACACAGGACCGAGCCGCGGTCGAGCTCGCGGGCCATCCTGCGGCAATTGCGCGTGATCGCACCGGCGCGAACCGGCGCGGCCGCCCGCTGGGACGGCACCTGCTCCCACGGATCATCGCGCCCAGTCACGGGACGGCGAGCCCGGCGGGCACGGCCTCGATCACGTCGGTCGCGATCACCGACTCCGTCCCCACCCGCTCGCCGGCGGCACGGCCCGCCCGAGCGTGCGCGAGGACGCCCGCGCAGGTCGCCGCGAACGGCTCCATCCCACGCGCGAGCAGTGCCGAGACGACGCCGGTGAGCACGTCGCCCGTACCCGCCGTGGCGAGGGCCGAGCTGGCGCCGCGGTTGATTGCCACCCGCTCGCCGTGAACGACGAGCGTGTCGTCGCCCTTGAGGACGATGATCGCCCCGCTTCGCGCCGACGCCTCGCGCGCGTCTCGCAGCCGGTGGGCCGCGACATCGTCGGAATCGCTCTCGAGCAGCCGCGCGAGCTCGCCCGCGTGCGGGGTGAGCACCGTCGGCGCGGCGCGCTCGGCGAGCGACTCGAGGTGGCCCGCGTGCGCGTTGAGCCCGTCGGCGTCGATCACCAGCGGCGCCTCCACCTTCCGGGCGAGCGAACGCGCGAGCTCGAACGCCGGCTCGGCACGCCCGAGCCCCGGGCCGAGCGCCACCGCTGCGGCACGCTCGGCCGCCTCGAGGATCAGCTCCTCGGCCTCGGGGCCGAGGCTTCCTTCCGGACCCGGCATCCCGCGCGACATCACCTCGGTCAGCTTCACCTCGAAGATGTCCTCCAGGTCGCTCGGGACCGCGACCGTCGCGTACCCGGCGCCGGCGCGGATCGCCGCCTCCGAAGACATGCAGACCGCTCCGGTCAGTCCCCGCGAGCCGCCCACGATCAGGACCTCGCCGGAGCTGAACTTGGTCGACTCCCGGCCGCGGCGGGGCGCAAGGGCGAGGACCTCGTCGCCGATCAGTCCGGCAGCGGGCTCGACCGGGGCGCCCGCCGGGATCCCGATGTCGGCCACCCGGACCTCGCCCGTGCGCCACTTTCCGGGCGCGATCCAGTGGCCGAGCTTGGCGGCGTGGAAGCTGACCGTGACGTCGGCGCTCACGGCCGCGCCCTCGACCTCCCCGGTCGAGGCGTCGACACCGGAGGCGATGTCCGCCGCGACCACCGGGGCGTCCGCCGCGTTGATCGCCTCGATCGCCGCGTCGGCCGGCGCCCGCGGGGCGCCGCTGAACCCGGTGCCGAAGATCGCGTCGACGACAACCCCGGAGTCCGCGACCGCCCCACCGATCTCGCTCGAGTCCACGTGCCGGGATCGGCCTTCGAACGGCGCCAGGTTGGCCTTCGCGTCCTCGGACAGCTCGTCGGGCGGCCACAGGAACAGCACTTCGACGTCGTACCCGGTCTCCGCGAGCCTCCTCGCAGCGACAAGACCGTCGCCGCCGTTGTTTCCCTTCCCGCACACGACGTGAACCCGAGCGGAGCGCGCGATCTCCCCCGCCGCGCGCGCGGTCGCCGCGCCCGCTGCCTCCATCAGCTCCAGCGAGGGGACGCCCTGGCGCTCGATCGCCCAGCGATCGAGCTCGCGCATTCGATCGGCGTCATACACGCCCTCCATCCAGGGCTCGACCGGCATGGCCGCCAGCCTACCGTCGGCGCACGGCCGCCTCCGGAAACGGCTCAGGCGCCGAAGATCCTCGCCTTCTCGCGCTTGCTGATTCGGCGCGGATTCTACGTGCCGGCCACGACCACGGCCGCCGCCATCTCCTGCGAGTGCGTCAGCGAGACCTGGAGCTCCACCCCGCGCTCGCGGGCGGCGTCGGCCGCGCCGCCATGGAGCCGCAGCGTCGGCGGCTCGCCCGCGACGACCTCGATGTCGCGAAGGCCGAAGTGGCGCAGGCCGAGCGCCTTGACGGCCGCTTCCTTGGCGGCGAAGCGCGCGGCGAGGTGTCGTCCGGGGCGTCCCCGCGCCCGCGCGTAGGCGAGCTCGTCGGGGGTGAACACGCGATCGGCGAGCCGCGGGTGGCGCTCCATCGCGCGCTCCAGCCTGCGCACCTCGAGAAGGTCGATACCGACTCCGCGGGACATGGTCCGCGCGGAAGCGTACCCGGCTATTTCAGGCCGATCACGAACCGCACGATGTCGTCGTACGCACTACTCGACGGTAACGGTCTTCGCCAGGTTGCGCGGCTGATCGACGTTGAGCCCGTTGAGCCGAGCGATGTGGTACGCGAGGAGCTGCAGCGGGATGATCGCGAGGATCGGCTGAAGCACCCAGTCGGTGCGGGGGACGAACAGCACTTGGTCGGCCATCTCCGTCACGGCCAGCGATCCCTCCGTCGCGACCGCGATCACATCGGCGCCGCGGGCCCGCACCTCGGCGACGTTCGAGAGCACCTTCTCGAGCACCGGGCTGTCGGTCGCGACGCACACGACCGGCGTCGAGTCGTCGAGCAGCGCGATCGGGCCATGCTTCATCTCGCCCGCCGCGTAGGCGTCGGTCGGAATGTAGGAGATCTCCTTCAGCTTCAGTGCGCCCTCGAGGCACACGGGCAGCCCGATGTTGCGGCCCAGGTAGAGGAAGAACTTCTGCTCGTGGTGGCTGCGGGCGATCGCACGCACCCGCTCGTCGACCGACTCCAGGAGTGCGTCGATCGCCGTCGGAATCGACTTGAGCTCGGCGATCAGGCGGGCGACGTCGCGGCGCTCGAGGCTGCCGCGCACGTCTGCGAACCAGAGCCCGAACAGGTACATCGCGGCGACCTGGCTGACGAACGTCTTCGTCGCCGCTACCCCGATCTCGAGCCCGGCGCGCGTGTACAGCACCGTGTCCGAGTCGCGCGTAGCCTGGCTTCCCATGATGTTGGTGATCGCGAGCACCTTGGCGCCGCGCTCGCGCGCGAGGCGCATCGCCGCGAGGGTGTCGGCGGTCTCGCCCGACTGGGTGATGCCGATCACGAGGTCCTCCGGGCCGACGACCGGATCGCGGTAGCGGTACTCCGAGGCGATGTCCATCTCGACCGGCACCCTCGCCCACTGCTCGATCGCATAGCGCCCGACGAGCCCGGCATGGTAGGAGGTGCCGCAGGCCACGATCACGATCCGGCGCAGGCCCGCGATGTAGCCGCGATCGAGCACGAGTTCCGAGAGGTCGACGCGGTCGAGGTCGGGGAGCCGGTCGGCGATCGTCTCAGCCACCGCGTCCGGCTGCTCGTGGATCTCCTTCAGCATGAACGTGGGAAAGCCGGACTTCTCGGCCGCGTCCTCGTTCCAGGTGATCTCCTCGACGCCCCGGCTGACGGGCTTCCCGCCGTCGTCGGTGATCGCGACGCCCGCCGAGTCCAGGGTGACGATCTCGCCGTTCTCGACCAGCACCGCCTTGCGGGTCTCGGCGAGAAAGGCGGGTATCGCGGAGGCGACGAAGGACTCGCCGTCACCGAGCCCGACGACGAGCGGGCATTCGCGCCGCGCCCCGACGATCGCGCCGGGATGATCCGAGTGCATCGCCACGAACGCGTAGTGGCCACGAAGCTCGTTGAACGCGGCGCGCACGGCCTCGGTCAGGTCGCCTTCGTCGTGGCGCTCGATCAGGTGGGCGACGATCTCGGCGTCGGTCTCCGAGCTGAAGTGGTGTCCCTCGTCCCCGAGCTCGCGGCGAAGCTCCGAATGGTTCTCGACGATCCCGTTGAGCACGATGTGGATGCGGTCCTCGCAGTCGCCGTGAGGGTGCGCGTTCTCCTCGGTGACCCTGCCGTGGGTCGCCCAGCGCGTGTGGGCGAGCCCGACGGTCGACTCGGCCTCGGCCACGGCGACGGCGCCATTTCCGTTCGCCTCGGTGACCGCGCGCCTCAGGTTGGTCAGGTTCCCGACCGCGCGCACCGTCTCGATCCGGCCGTCGACGATCAGCGAGATCCCGGCCGAGTCGTAGCCGCGGTACTCGAGCTTCTCCAAACCCGCGATCAGGAGATCGCGACAGGGGCGCCCCCCCACGTATCCGACGATGCCGCACATGGAGGCAAAAGAAGATAAAGCACCGCCCGACGGCCGCCGCGCTGCCGGGCGCGCCGACGGCTAGCCCTTACTGGAGCTCTCTGGCGGCCACCTCGGTCAGCCGACCGAGGACCGCGTCGCACTCCTCGATCGTCGGCGCCTCGACCATGAACCGAACAAGGGGCTCGGTCCCCGAAGGCCGCACGAGCACGCGACCTCGGTCCCCGAGCGCGGCGCCCTCCCGCTCGACCGCCTCCCACAGTCCGGTCGCGGCGCCCAGCGCGTCGCGATCGGCGAGCTCCACGTTGACGAGCCTTTGCGGGAGCCTCTCGAACGGCGCGACGTCGGCGAGGTCGGCGCCCTCCAGCGCGCGCTCGAGCAGCAGCGCGGCGGCGATCCCGTCGCCGGTCGGCGCGAACTCGGTCCACACCACGTGCCCCGATTGCTCGCCGCCGACGACCCAGTCGCGCTCCCGTAGCTCCTCGATCACGTACCGGTCGCCGACCTGGGTGGCCGCGACCTCGATCCCGGCGTCGGCCATCGCCGTGTGGAACCCGAAGTTCGTCATCACCGTGACTGCGACGCCACCCGGGAGCTGGCCGGAGTCGCGCAGATGCCGCGCGATGATCGCGACGATCTCGTCTCCGTCGCGCACCCGGCCCGCGCGGTCCACCGCCAGAACGCGATCGCCGTCGCCGTCGAACGCGAACCCGATGTCGGCGCCGGACTCCGCGATGCGGCCGGCGAGTTTCTCGGTGTGCATCGCGCCGCACGCGTCGTTGATGTTCCGCCCGTCGGGCTCGGCCGCGAGCGTCTCGACGCTCGCGCCGAGTCGCCCGAACGCGGCGGGGGCGGCGCGGGAGGTCGCGCCGTTGGCGCAGTCGAGCAACACCTTGCGTCCGCTCAGATCGAGAGCGAACGTCGAGCTCAACTCGCGCAGGTAGTCCTCGAGAGCGCCCTCCAGCACGCGGATCCGGCCGATCCGCGACGCCTCGGTCCCGGTTTCGATCCGCTGCTCGATCCGGGCCTCGGCCTCGTCCTCGAGCTTCATCCCGGCCGGCCCGAAGAACTTGATCCCGTTGTCGTGCCAGGGGTTGTGCGAAGCGGACACCACCGCCGCGAGGTCGAGCCCGTGTCGACGCACGAGGATCGACGCTGCGGGGGTCGGGAGGACCCCGGCGAGATACGCGTCCCCGCCGCCGGCCGCGATCCCCGCCGCGAGGGCGTGCTCGAGCATCGGCCCGGACTCGCGAGTGTCGCGCACGATCACGACCTGGGGCGCGTCGACGCCCGTCTCCGCGGCCGCGGCGCGTCCCAGCGCCATCGCCAGCTCGGGATCGAGCAGCTCTCCCACTCGACCCCGGACGCCGTCGGTGCCGAAGAGCTTGCGGCTCTGCCTCACCGTGGACACGGGCAGCCGACGGCTTGCAGCCGCCTCAGCGCTTCGAGAACTGGGGCCGCTTGCGTGCCTTCTTCAACCCCGCCTTGCGGCGCTCCTTGCGGCGAGCGTCCCGCGTCAGCAGCCCGCGCCGCTTCAGCTCCCCGCGCAGCTCGGGGTCGATCTCGACCAGGGCGCGCGCGACTCCGTGGCGCACGGCGCCGGCCTGGCCGGACACCCCGCCGCCGTGCACTCGCACCCGCACGTCGACGTTTTCCTCGTAGCCCGTCGTGACGAGGGCCTGGCGCGCGATCGTCTGGTGGAAGGGCCGGGGGAAATACTCGTCCAGCTCGCGCCGGTTGACCTCGAAACGCCCGCTGCCCGGCAGCAGCATCACGCGGGCGACAGAGCTCTTTCGCTTACCGGTCGCGCGGATGCGGGCCTCGCCCTCCAACCGGACCTTGGGCGCCTTGCTGGGGGCCGGCTCCTCGCCTGCCTCGGCGGTCGCCTCCGCCTCCCTGCGGGCGCGCTCCTCGGCCTCGGCCTCGCGCCGGGCCCGCTCCTCCGTGCTGAGCTCGCGCTCCTCCTCGATCGCGATCGGCTCGAGCTCGGCGCCGGGGGGCTGGTCCTTGGCCTTGACATCTCCGGCCGCCTGCTGCGCTTCCGCGGGCTCGGGCTCCCCCGGCTGCTCCTCGGTCTCCGGCTGCTCCTCGGCCTCCGGCTGCTCCGCCTCCGCCTCGGGCTGCGCCTCAGGCTCGGGCTGCTCGGCCTCGGGCTGCTCGGCCTCCGCCTCGGCCTGCTCGGGCGCCTCGGGCTGCTCGGGCGTCTCCGCCTGCTCGGGCGTCTCGTCCTGACGTTCTTCGTCGCCCATCAATCCAGCTCCAGCTCCGCTGGCTTCTGCGCGGCGTGTGGGTGGTCGGGGCCCGCGTAGACCTTGAGCTTGCCGAGCTGCTGGCGGGCAAGCCGGTTGCGCGGCAGCATCCCGCGCACCGCGAGCCGGATCACCTCCTCCGGCCGGCGGTCCAGCATCTCGGCGAGGGTGCGCGAGCGCAGCCCGCCCGGGTATCCGCTGTGGCGGTGATAGAGCTTGGCGTTGCGCTTGTCGCCGGTCACCCGGACCTTCTCGGCGTTGACCACGATCACGAAGTCCCCTGTGTCGACGTGCGGCGTGTACTCGGGCTTGCGCTTGCCGCGCAGCGTGTCCGCGATCTGGGTCGCGAGCCGGCCGAGCGTCTTCCCCTCGGCGTCGACGACGTACCAGTCTCGCTGGCGGGTCTCGGGTGTGGCAACGAAGGTCTTCATTGGGACCGAAAAAACCGCGCACGAACCGGCGCGCGCGGGCCAACGATGATAGTCGAGCGTGGCGCGAGCGGTGAGCAGGCCGCGACGCCCGATTTCTCCCCTGCGTGCGGATTGTTTGCGATTTGTTTGCTTCTTATGTGCACTCCGCCGTCAGCCTCTATATACTGCCGCGCCCAAGTGGACCTGCCGAATTCCTCGTGGCCCTGCCGCGAGGGAGCGGGGGAACCAAAAAGGGGCTGGACGCCCCGGGGCGAATCGGACCAAGAGGGTCTGTAGCGCAGCTCTTTCAGCGCGAGCCCGACAGCTAACCCCGTAGGCACGAGAAAGAGAGGGTTTCGGGCGCTTGGTCGCGCAACAGCGGGCCTGGATGGGCCGCCGTAACTTCATACTTGGCGTTGCGTTCGTCACGGCGGGGCTCGTAACGACCGGTGGCGTCGCCTTCGCCGGCACCGGCGGGGGAGCCAGCGGCGGCGGCGTCAGCGCTCCCAAGCCGCCGACCGTGCGCGACGTGAGCTGCCTCGAGAGCTGCGCGGGGCTGCGCGAGGCAACTCCCGGAGCCACCGTCGAGATCTCGGGCAAGCGCCTCAAGGACGTCGACAAGGTCAAGTTCCCCTCGACCGCCGGCGGAAGCACCGTCGAGCCGACCGAGGTCAGCTCCAGGAACATCGTGGCGAAGGTCCCCGATGACGCGAAGGACGGCAAGCCGAGAGTGCTGGACGAGTTCGGCGAGGTCGCGAAGTCACCGGTCAAGCTCCGGATCGTCCCCGAGTCGGAGTTGCCCGAGCCCGGCTCGTTCCGTCTCGCCGCGTCGAGCGTCAGCCCCGAGAAGTCCTACTTCTTCGGCGAGGGGAAGCCCACCCTGCACTACATCTTCAACGGCAACGGGCCCACCGACGTTCGCGTCGACCTCGTGAGCGAGCGCTCGGGCGAGGTCGTCGAGAGCTGGACGAACGAGGGCGTCGAGCCGGGCGCCGATCAGACCGTCGCCTGGAACGGGGTCACCAGCGAGGGCAAGTCGGCGAAGAGCGGCGAGTACAGCTTCCGCCTCGGAGGGCTCGGCGACTCCCTCAACAACGCGGGGCAGTTCGGGTACTACGACCACAAGTTCCCGATCCGCGGAAAGCACACGTACGGCGACGGCGTCGGCGCGCCGCGCGCCGGCCACACCCATCAGGGCCAGGACGTGTTCGCGGACTGCGGCACCCCGCTCGAGGCCGCCCGCGGCGGCAAGGTCCAGTTCAACGGCTACCACGGCGCGGCCGGCAACTACATCGTCATCGACGGCCGCAAGACGGGCAGGGACTACACCTACATGCACCTGAAGCGAAAGTCCGCGTTCGGCACGGGCGAAAAGGTGAAGACCGGCGAGCAGATCGGCCAGGTCGGCGAGACCGGCAACGCCTCTGGCTGCCACCTGCACTTCGAGCTCTGGTCGCCGCCGGGCTGGTACGAGGGCGGAAACTTCCTGCGCTCGGTCACCAAGCAGATGAAGAAATGGGACAAGTGGAGCTAGTGCCCCCAGGGAGGGCGGCCTGAGGGTTGCCGCCGCGACGGGCACCCTGCTCGTCGCGACCGGGATAGCAGCGGGGAACGGCCAGGGTGCGGCGAAGCCGCCGAGGGTCGACGACGTGGTGTGCGTCGAGCGCTGTGCGGGGGCGCGCGAGGCCGCGACCGGCGCCACCGTGAGGCTGACAGGGCGTCGGCTGGCGAACGTCGCTCAGGTGACGTTCGCGGGCAGAGCAGGCGAGCTCACGGCAGCCCCGAGCGCCGCCGGGAAGCGTGTCATCGAGGTCGCTGTCCCGGAGGGCGCGGTCACCGGCAGGCCGCGCGCCCTCGACTCGACCGGCCGGGGGGCCGCCGCTCCGCGGCTCGAGATCGTGCCCGCGGAGGCGCTGCCCCGTCCGGGGAGCTTCGCCCTCGATTCAGGGGCGGCGGGCCCCACGAAGGCCTTCTTCGACGCCAGGCGCGAGGTCCGACTCCGCTACCGCTTCGGCGGCTATGGCCCGCTCGACGTGCGGGTGACGCTCGTCCGCCGCAAGAAGGTCGTGCACAGCTGGACCGAGGAGCACCGGGCGCCGTTCGCGCGTCACTCGCTCACCTGGAACGGACTGACGGACCGAGGCGTCGCAGGGCATCCCGGCCGCTACCGGTTCCGGGTCGGCCCAGCCGGCGGTGAGGCGCGCTCCGCGGCGAGATTTCGGTTCTTCGACCACCTGTTCCCCGTCCGCCGCGCGCACAGCTGGGGGGATCGCTTTGGCGTCCCGCGCTCGGGCGGGCGCACCCACGAGGGCCAGGACGTGTGGGCGGGGTGCGGCGCCCGGCTCGAGGCCGCGCGCGGGGGAACCGTGCAGTTCAAGGGCTACAGCGGCAGCCTGTACGGCCACTACCTGGTGATCGACGGTCGCCAGACCGACACCGACTACATGTACGCGCACCTGATCCGCCCGCCGACTGTCAAGGAGGGCAGCCGGGTGCGGACCGGCGAGGGGATCGGCGGCGTCGGGCGCAGCGGCAACGCGCGCGGGGAGGGCTGCCAGCTCCACTTCGAGATGTGGCTCCACGGTTGGCACCACGGCAGCCCCCGCGACCCGCTCGGCGAGCTGCGCCGCTGGGACCGCTGGTCCTAGATCTAGCGCTCGCGCAGCCGGCGGATGCGATCCCGCGCGGTCGTGCGCACGTTGACCGCGGCGCCGTGACCCTTACGCGGGCGGGCCCACCCTGCTGACCGAGAACGCCGCCCCGTGCGGGTCGGCGAGGACGGCCTGCCTGAACAGACCCTCGATCGGGAGGTCGTAGGGAGGCGCGACCACGCTGCCCCCGAGCTCCGCCGCCTTCTCGGCTGTCGCGTCTACATTGCCCACCCAGAAGTCGACCGCCCAGTGCGACGGCACGTCGTCGGGGAAGCTGTCGCTCGTCATCGGCGCCATCGTCGCGACGTTGTCGCGCGGGACGGGCTGCTCGGGCTCGCCGCCCACGTATCCGGGCAGCCGCCACAGCGAGGCCTCCATGTCACCCACCGGGAAGGCCTGGGTGGTCCATCCGAACACATCGCCGTAGAACGCCTTCGCACCTTCGGGATCGCGCGCGTTCAGCGCGCTCATGCTCCACGCCCCCGACTCGTTGACGAGCTGGGCGCCCCTCCGGTCCTTCGGCTCCCAGGCGCAGAACGCCGCGCCCTGCGGATCGGCGAGCACCGCCATGCGACCGGCGGGAGGGACGTCGAACGGCGCCACGAGGACGCTGCCGCCGGCGCCCTCCACCCTCTTCGCCGTGTCGTCGGCGCTGTCCACCCAGATGTAGGTGTTCCAGGCTGGCGTCGGCGGCGCGCCTTCCGAGGGCTCCGAGCTCACCCCGGCGACGTCGCGGCCGCGGAGCCGGGCGACGAAGTACTGGCCGGGCGGGTCGCCGCCACCAGGGCCCGCCATCGGCCCCGGCCCGTCGAACTCCCAGCCGAACACTCCGGCGTAGAACCGCATCGCGGCTTCGGGGTCAGGCTGCGCTGTGTCCACCCAGCACGGCACACCCGCCTGATATCCGTCGCGCTCGGTCATTGCCTTGCTCCTTCCGTCTCGACTCTCTCCGTGGATCGTTGGAGTCGGTGTACCCTATCAATAAGTTGGATAAACCAACTATTCAGCAGGATATCCGGACCGCGCGCTAGGCTCGCCTCGATGACAACGCCGCGAACATACGGAGACCAGTGCGGGGTCGCGCGCGCGCTCGACGTCGTCGGCGAGCGGTGGGCGCTGCTGGTCGTGCGCGAGCTGCTGCTCGGCCCGAAGCGCTTCACCGACCTTCGGATTGGTCTCCCCCACGTGAGCGCCGACGTCCTCGCCCAGCGCCTGCGCGAGCTCGAGCGGGATGGGGTCGTGCGGCGCCGCACGCTCGCACCGCCGGCGGGCTCGCGGGTATATGAGCTGACCGAGCGCGGCCGCGACCTCGAGCCGGTCGTCCTCGCGCTCGGGCGCTGGGGCAGCGGCGCGCCGTTCCCTCCCGACGACGCGAAGCTCGGCACCGACTCGATGGTGATCGCACTGATGACCACATTCGATCCCGCTGCTGCCGACGGCCTCGACGCGACCTACGAGCTGCGCCTCGATGGGCAACGGTTCCGCGCCCGGGTAGCCGACGGCGGGTTCGAGGTCGCGCGCGGCGAGGAGCCGGAACCCGACGCGATCATCAAGACCGATCCCGGCACGCTGGCCGGGATGCTCTGGCACGGGCGTCGCCTCGCCGACGGGCTGCGCTCCGGGGAGGTCGGGATCGACGGCAGCAGACCGGCGGTCACGCGCTTCCTGCGACTCTTCCCCCTGCCCGAGCCCGACGACCGTTGACCGAGCGGGCGGTCGCTACTCCCACTCGATCGTCGATGGCGGCTTCGAGGAGATGTCGAGCGTGACGCGGTTGACGTGGCGGATCTCGTTGATGATCCGGCTCGAGACTCGCTCGAGGAGGTCGTAGGGAAGGCGCGCCCAGTCGGCGGTCATCGCGTCCTGCGAGGTGACGGCGCGGATCACGATCGGGTACGCGTACGTGCGCTCGTCGCCCTGCACCCCAACAGAGCGCACGACCGGCAGCACGCAGAACGACTGCCACAGCTCGCGGTAGAGCTCCGCGGCGCGGATCTCCTCCTGGAGGATCGCGTCGGCGTCGCGCAGGATGTCGAGGCGCTCGCGCGTGACCTCGCCGCCGACGACGCGGATCGCGAGCCCGGGTCCGGGGAACGGTTGGCGCCACACGATCCGGTCCGGCAGCCCGAGCTCGGCGGCGACGGCGCGAACCTCGTCCTTGAACAGCATTCGCAGCGGCTCGACGAGGTCGAGCCCGAGGTCCTCCGGCAGCCCGCCGACGTTGTGATGCGACTTGATCGTCGCCGCCGCGCGTCCGTCGCCTCCGGACTCGATCACGTCCGAGTAAAGCGTCCCCTGGACGAGGAACCGCGCGTCGGGAAGCTTCGCCGCCTCCTCCTCGAACACCCGGATGAACTCCTCTCCGACGATCTTGCGCTTCAGCTCCGGATCGGTAACGCCGGCGAGCCGGTCGAGGAAGCGGTCGGCGGCGCCGACGTGGACGAGCGGGATCCCGAGGCCCTCGCGGAACGCTCCCACCACCTGCTCGGCCTCGTTCTTTCGCAGCAGGCCGTGGTCGACGAGCACGCAGGTGAGCTGATCGCCGACGGCGCGGTGGACGAGCGCCGCCGCGGTCGCCGAGTCGACGCCGCCCGAGAGCCCGCACACGACGCCGGCGTCGCCGACCGCCGCTCGGATCCGCTCTACCTGCTCCTCGATTACCGAGGTCGGCGACCACCGCTCGACGCACCCGGCGATGTCGCGCAAAAAGCGCGTCAGGATGTCGGTTCCGTAAGGGGTGTGGACGACCTCGGGATGGAACTGGATCCCGTACAGGCCTCGATCGGGGCTCTCGCACGCGGCAACCGGCGAGCCCGGGCTCGACGCCAGCGCCGTGAAACCCGGCGGCGGCTCGAACACCGTGTCGCGGTGGCTCATCCAGCACTGCTGGTCGCTCGGCAGCCCGGCGAGCAGGCGTCCCGAGTCGCGCACGGTGAGCGGGGTGCGGCCGAACTCGCCCGCTGGCGCGCCCTCGACGCGCCCGCCGAGCGTCTGGACCATCGCCTGCATCCCGTAGCAGATGCCGAGCACCGGGAGCTCCATGTCGAGCAGCTCGCGGCGCAGCGCCGGCGCGCCCTCCTCGTACACGGACGCCGGGCCGCCGGAGAGGATCAGCCCGGCCGGGCGGCGGGCCCGGATCGCCTCGATGTCGGTGTCGTGCGGCAGCAGCTCGGCGAACACGCCGCAGTCGCGGATCCGCCGCGCGATCAGCTGCGAGTACTGGCCGCCGAAGTCGAGCACCAGGACTTCCTCGGAATCAGTTCCCGCGACGTGCTCCGCTCCCGCTCGCTCGTGCCCGGCAGAAACCGGCAAGTTCGCTCGCGAACTTGCCGCGTTGTTCTCGCTCGCTCGCTCTCGCGTCCGCCGTCGCGGGGTATCTGTCGACTCGGTCGCCGCGGAGGCCGACCGGTCAGTCATCCGAGACGGCTACCCCCGCCGACACCGCGGCCCTGCCGTTGGAGCCCATCCCGACGCTCTGCTCGCGCTGAAGCTGCTTGCCCTCCGTCTGGAGCGCCGGCGCCACCATCACCTCGGCGCGGTGGAAGGAGGGGATGTCCTCGTAGCCGCACGTCGCCATCGAGGTCCGCAGCGCGCCCATGAGGTTGAACGTCCCGTCGTTCTCCTGCGCCGGCCCCATCAGGATCTGCTCGAGTGTGCCGTCCTGGGTAGTCGTCACGCGGATGCCGCGCGGGAGCGAGGGATGGAACGTCGCCATCCCCCAGTGGTAGCCGCGGCCCGGGGCCTCGGTCGCGCGCGCGAGCGGCGAGCCGATCATCACCGCGTCGGCGCCGCACGCGATCGCCTTCGCGACGTCGCCCCCGGTCCGCATGCCGCCGTCCCCGATCACGTTGCAGTAGTTGCCGGTCTCGAGCATGTGCTGGGAGCGGGCCGCGTAGACGTCGGCGATGGCGGTCGCCTGCGGCACCCCGATCCCGAGCACGCCGCGCGTCGTGCACGCGGCCCCGGGACCGACCCCGACAAGGACTCCGACGGCACCGGTGCGCATCAGGTGCAGGCCGGTCGCATAGGACGCGCACCCGCCGACGATGCAGGGAACCGGCAGCTCGGCGATGAACTCCTTCAGGTTGAGCGGCTCGGTGCTCGACGACACGTGCTCGGCGGAGATCACCGTGCCCTGGATCACGAGGATGTCGAGCCCGGCTTCGATCGCGGTCTCGTAGTAGTCGCGGACGCGCTGCGGCGTGAGCGAGCCGGCCCCCACGACCCCTCGCTCCTTGATCTCCTCGATCCGGCGACCGACGAGCTCGGGCTTCACCGGCTCGGAGTAGATCTCCTGCATCGTCCGGGTGGCGGTGGCTGGCGCAGCGCCGGCGATTCGCTCGAGCTGCTCGTCGGCGTCCTCGTAGCGGGTCCAGATGCCCTCGAGGTTGAGCACACCGAGCCCGCCGAGATCGCCGATCGCGGCGGCGGTCTGCGGGCTGACTACGCCGTCCATCGCGGAAGCGACGAGCGGGATCTCGAACCGGTACGGGCCGAGCGTCCAGGTGATGTCGATGTCGTCGGCGTCGCGCGTGCGCCGTGAGGGAACGACGGCGATGTCGTCGAAGCCGAACCCCCTCCTGCCCTTCTTGCCGCGACCGATCTCGACTTCCATCAATTCACCCTAGGCACGCTCGCGGACGAAAAAACCCCGGCGCGCCGGGGTGAAGCTGCACTTTGCGAGGTTTCCAGGGCGCCGAACCAACGCCCCGCCGATGATAGCGAGCGATCAATCGAACCAGGTGATGCCGTACCTGTCGGAGACGCTGGCGTAGACGTCGCTACGGCGCGACGGACTCGGGCGTGGCGACCGGCTCGCATCCGGGCGGGGCCGGCGTCGCGACCTGCTCCTCGGTGTCGGCCGGGGCGTTCTCGCGGCGTGCCCTGGCATAGAACGGAAGCGCGAACGCGGAGATTCCCGCGGAGAGCAGGTACGAGCCCGGGTACCCCCACACGTCGGCGGCGCGGCCGAGCACCGGCTGCGCGACCACCCCGCCGGTCGAGTCCATCAGCGAGTTGAACGAGAGGATCGTCGCCCGCTGCTCGGAGGGGATCAGCCCGTTGATGTACGCCTGGAGGATCGGGATCGACGCGGCGAACAGCAGCCCCCACACGACGACGAGGCCGATCACGGCCCAGAAGCTCTCGATCAGCCCCATCAGCAGCAGGCTCACGGTGCTGACCGCAGTCGCCGCCAGCAGCGCCGAGGTCCGGTGCGGGAACACCTTGCGGACATGTGGAGTCGCGATCCCTCCGAGGATCTGGGAGCCGGCGATGATCGCGGCCGCCAAGCCCGCGATCCCGTACGCCTGGCTGTCGCCGTAGAGCTCGAGCAGGTACGGCTGCAGCGCGTAGAACGCGTAGAAGCCGACTCCGCCGACGAACGGCCCCGCGAGCATCACGTACCGGACCGCCGGCACGCGCCACCCGTACTCGATCGAGTTCGACGCGATGCGCTTTATCTCCGCCACCGGGCGGCCGTCCCGCTTCGGCGAGAAGCCGATGTCCCGCATCACCGCGAACGCGACGATGAACATCACCACGAGGACGACTGCTCGGAGGACGAACGGCGCCCCCAGGCTGACGGCCTGGGCGATGAAGCCGCCGCCGATCGAGCCGGTCAGCATGCCGACCCCGGTGACGACCTCGCCCCGGCCGAACACGGCCTCGAGCGGCCCGTCGTATCCGGTGGCGCCGAGCGCGTCGACGACCCATGCCTCCGTCGCGCCCGAGAAGAACGTGAAGCCGAGGCCGAGCAGCAGCGAGACGACTGCCCATTCCCAGAACGGCGCGCCGATCTCCCACAGGAGGACGTAGAGCACGGTCGTCACCGCCAGCGTCACCGTGCCGAGCAGAAACGAGGTCCGCCGGCCCCACATGTCGGCGACGATCCCGGTCGGGACCTCGAAGATGACCATCCCCGCGGTGAAGAACGCGTTGGCGGCGAACGCCTCGAGGTTCGACAGCCCGGCATCGAGCAGGAAGATCGTGTTGATGCCCCAGATCAGCGACGCCGCCAGGGTGTTGCCGGCCAGCAGCACGAAGTAGATGCGCTGAATCGATGTCGGGGTGGCGTCGCTCATCGACCTCCTACCGAGGGTAGACAGCCCGAGCGCGGGGAACTAATCGCCGTCTGCGGGTCAGGCGACGCCGGCGGGCACGTCGAGCTCGCGTACCTCGACGCGCGACAGGAGCCGCTCGACCTCGCTCGGGTCGAGGCTGCCCGCGCCGAAGTGCTGCGTCGACTCGGCGCCGCACGCGACGCCGAAGACGAGGCATTCGCGCGGCGAGGCGCCGCGGTACCGCGCCGCAACGTATCCGGCGAGGAAGGCGTCGCCGGACCCGACCGTCGAGACCGGCTCGAGCGGCTCGATCTCGGCCTCGAAGCGACGCCGCGCCGAGGGCTCGCCGAGGATCGCGACGCACCCCGCCTCCCGCGTGATGATCGCCTCGGCGGCGCCCATCTCGATCAGCCCCTGCAACCCGAGCAGCAGGTCGGCGGGCTCGTTGAACTCGTGTCCGACCGCCTCCTCGGCCTCCCCGACGTTGGGGGCGACGACCGCCGCCCCGGCGCGCAGCCCGGCCCGCATCGGCTCGCCATCGCTGTCGAGAAGCACCGGAAGGTCGAGCGCCTGGAGCTCGCGCACGAGCCGCCCGTAGACGTCCAGTTCGACGCCCGGAGGGACGCTGCCGGCGATGACGCAGAACGCCGCGCCCTCGGCAAGGTAGAGCAGCTTCTCGACGAAGCGGTCGATCTCCTCCGCGGTCATGGTGGGCCCGCGCTCGTTGATCTCGGTCTGCTCGCCGGAGGTCGGGTCGATCACCGCGAGGTTCGTGCGCGACTCGTCCGCGATCTTTGTGAAGTCGTTGAGGACCGACTCCTCGGTGAGCTGCTCGAGGATCCTGTTCCCGGTCGGTCCGCCGGCGAGCCCGGTGGCGATCACCGGGCGACCCAGGAGCTTCAGCGCCCGCGCGACGTTGACCCCCTTGCCCCCAGCCACCGTCCGCCGCTCGACGGCGCGGTGGCGGCGCCCGAGCCGGAAGTTCGGGACGGCGACCGTGCGGTCAATCGCCGCGTTCAGCGTCACCGTGAGGATCACGGCCGCTCCCCCTGCCCGATTTGCTCCTGTCCGGGTGTGCTCATCGGCTCCTCGTCGTTGGTCGTCGGCTCCGCGATCCTGCGGCGCCGGCGCGTGCCTCGCCGAGCCGCCGCCACTCCCATCAGTATCACGCCTCCGCCAAGCGCGATCAAAATCACCGGGACCGGGAGCCCGGCCGCTCACCTGCTCGAGGATGGTCGCCTCGTCGGCGGCGCGGGCCGCCACGAGGGGGACCGTGCCGGCGTCGCGGCCGTCGACGGTGACCGCCATCTCCCCGAGCTCCTCGCCGCGCTCGATCGGCCCTTCGACCTCCTCGGGAGCGCGCGTCGTCACGTCGAGCTTCTGGCCGCGTCGCAGCGGGACGCGCAGCCCCGCGTCGGCAACGAGCGGCAGCGTCGAGTCCTGATATTTGAGCTCGGGCGACGCGATCCGCTCTCCGCTGCTCGCAACCGTCTCCTGGCCGTAGAGCGAGAACCCGTACTCGAGCAGCTCGAGCGTCCCGGCGTCGCGAGCGGCCTCGCCCGGGGCGCCGAGCACCGCCGACACCAGCGTGGCGCCCTTGCGCGTCCCGGAGCCGACGAGGACGTAGCCGGCGTCGAGCGTGTGGCCCGTCTTCACCCCGTTGACCCACGGCGCCTCGAACAAGAGCGTGTTGCGGTTGGTGATCTCGCGCGTGTGATCGCCGGTCTTCAGCACCGCGTGCTCGGTGTCCACGATCTCGCGGAAGATCCGCTCGCGGCGCAGCCGCCGGGTGAGCGTCGCCAGGTCGGAGGCGGTCGAGTAGTTGCCGGCGGAGTCGAGCCCGATCGGGTTCTCGTAGTGGGTGCCGGTCAGCCCCAGCGCCGCCGCCGTCCTGTTCATCTCGCGCACGAAAGCGGGGACCGACCCGGACGCGCCATCGGCGAGCGTCACCGCCGCATCGTTGGCGCTCGCGAGCAGCAACGCGTACAGCAGGTCGCTGACGGACATCCGCTCTCCGGGCGCCAGCCCAGCCAACGTCTCGGCCGGGCTGATCGGCTGGTAGTCCGGAGCCGCGATCTTCCGGTTCAGCGGCAGCTCGCGCAGCGCGACGTAGGCGGTCATCAGCTTCGTCGTGCTGGCGATCGAGAGCCGGTTCGTGTCGCCGCGGCCGGCGAGCTGCTCGCCGTCGGAGGCATCGACGAGCACCCACGCGCGCGCGTCGGGGGTCGGCGCCTCGGGCGCCGCGGAGGCCTCCGCGGCCACAGAGCCGGCCGCGAGTCCAGCGAGCGCCGCGAGCAGGCAGGACGCGCGTCGCACGTGCGTAGCCATCACTTGCGCAGCTTCACCTGCTCGCCCGAGATCAGCACCTGCGGGTCGAGGTCCGGGTTGAGCTCGGTGAGCTTGTCGACCCCGATTCCGGTCTTGTCGGCGATCGTGGTCAGCGTGTCGCCGGGCTCGACGGTGTAGAACTTCTCGTCGGTCTTCGGCTGTTGCTTCGATTGCTGGTCTCCCCCGCCGCCGCGACGCTTGTCGTCGGAATCCGAGTCCGGAATCGACGATGCAACGACGAAAAACACGACTACCGCCAGACCGGCAACCGCGAGCGGTACGAGCAGGCGCAGTATCACCGGCGGTCTCTTCATTGCCCGCGGCGAGTGATGGTATCTGCGCCCGAACCCGCCTCCCAGGCTTCGTCCCGCAGGCTCTCCGCCGCGGCGCCGGGGTCTTCGGCACCGGCGATCGAGCGCGACGCGGCGACGAGCACCGACGCGGGTGAGTCGGCGAACGCCGGACCGAGGTCGCCAGCGCGACCTCCCTGCGCCCCGACTCCGGGGACGAGGAAGATCGCGCGCGGCATCAGCTCCCGCAACCGCGCCAGGAATCGGGGCTCGGTCGCGCCGACGACCGCCCCCATCCCGCTGAGGCCGGCGCCGCCCGCGAGCCGATCTGCGCGCTCGGCGACGAGCGCGGCGATCCGCTCGTGGAGCGGACCGCCGCCCGCCTCGAGGTCGAGCAGGTCGGCGGCGCCCGGGTTCGATGTCCGGACGAGCACGAAGATCCCCGCCCCCGCGGCCTCCGCGGCGTCGACCAGCGGCTCGAGCGCGTCCGCCCCGAGCAGCGGGTTGGCGGTGAAGGCGTCAGCGCCGAGTCCCGGCACCGCTCCCCACGGCGTCGCAGTCTCGCCGACGAGCGCCTGCGCGTAAGCGGCGGCCGTGACCGGGACGTCCCCCCGCTTGCCGTCGGCGACCACCAGCAGCCCTGCCTCGCGGGCGGCGGCCACGGTGCGGCCGAGCGCCTCCCACCCTGGAGGGCCGAGGCGCTCGAAGCATGCGAGCTGCGGCTTCGCGGCGACGCACGCCGGGCCGGCGCGCTCGATCAGCTCGCGGCAGTGCTCGGCGACCGCATCTGCGGCGCGTGTCGCGGCGTCCCCTCCCCGCGCCGCTCTTGCTGTCAGGCGCGAGCGCCGCCGGGTCGGGATCGAGTCCGAGGCAAACCTGGCTGCGGCGCTCCTCGACGAGCGCCGCCAGCCGGTCGGCGAACGGAGCGCTCAGCCCGTGCCCTTGACCTTCGACTTCAGCCCGGCCCCAGCCGAGAACCGCGGCACTCGACCGCCGGGGATCGTGATCCGCTCGCCGGTGCGAGGGTTCACTCCCTGGCGCGGTCCGCGCTCGGCAACGCTGAACTTCCCGAAGCCGGTGAAGTTGACGTCCTCACCGCGCGCCATCGCGCCGGTGATTGTGTCGAGCACCGCCTCGACGGCCTCGCCGGCCTGCTTCTTGCTGCCCACGCGGTCGTCGCGGGCGAGTCGATCAACGAACTCAGCTTTCGTCACGTTCCACCTCCGTCGCTCGTGCGGGGAGGCAAATCTAACGGCAACGGAAGACGACCGGCGCTACATCCGCTCGGGCGCGCTCACGCCGAGCAGCTCGAGCGTGCGCGCGATCACGCGCTTTGCCGCCACACACAGCGCCACGCGCCCGGCTTCGGTGCCCAGCGCGGCCCCCTCGGACTCCGCCCCGACGACCTTGCAGTCGCGATAGAAGGCGTGGAAGTCGGCCGCGGTGGCGGTTGCGTACGCGCACAGGCGGTGCGGCGCGCGCGCGTCCGCGGCCGCGCCCACCTCGCCGGGAAGCTCGAGCAGGCGCTTGACGAGCGCGCGCTCGCTCGGCTCGACCGGCGCGTCGAGCGTCGCGTCGAGATCGGCGACCGCCTGCTCCGGGGCGCCCTCGCCGGCCTTGCGCAGGATGCTGGCGATCCGCGCGTGCGCGTACTGGACGTAGTAGACGGGGTTGTCCTGCGACTGGCGGCGCGCCAGCTCGAGGTCGAGATCGACGGTCCTGTCGTGGCTTCGCTGCAGCATCAGGAAGCGGGCCGCGTCGGTACCGATGTCGTCGATCAGCTCATCGAGCGACACGAACTCACCGCGACGTTTCGACATCTGCGCCCGCTCCCCGCCCTCGACGACGTGGACGAGCTGCATCAGCAGCGCCTCGAAGCGGTCGGGGTCCGCGCCGAGCGCCTGAAGCGCCGCCTTGACCCGCGCCACGTAGCCGTGATGGTCGGCGCCGAGCACGTTCAGCAGCCGCTCGAACCCGCGCTCGAGCTTGTCGCGGTGGTAGGCGACGTCGGAGGCGAAGTAGGTCGGCTCCCCGTCGGAGCGGATCAGCACTCGGTCCTTGTCGTCGCCGAACTCGGTCGTCCGCAGCCACACCGCGCCCTCGCTGTCGTAGATGTGGCCGCGGCGGCGCAGGTCGTCGAGCGCCGCCTCGACCTTTCCGGTCTCGTACAGGGACCGCTCGGAGTACCAGTTGTCGAAGCTCACCCGGAACCGCTCCAGCGTGGCCCGGGCGGCCTCGCGCATCCGCTCGGCGCCCAGCACCTCGAGCGCGTCGAGGTCGCCCGGGTCGGCGCCGGCGGCCTCGAGCTGGCGCGCGAGCTCCTCGACGTAGTTGCCCTCGTATCCGTCCTCGGGCGGCTCGGCGCCGGTGATCCGCGCGGCGATCGACTCGGCGAAGCGGTGCACCTGCCCGCCCTTGTCGTTGACGTAGTACTCGCGCTGCACCTCGTGGCCGGCGAACCCGAGGATTCGCGCCACCGAGTCCCCGTACGCGGCGTGCCGGCCCCCCGCGGCGGTCAGCGGCCCGGTCGGGTTCGCGGACACGAACTCGACCTGGATCCGCTCGGACGCGGCCACGACGTCGCCCCCGAACCCGTCGCCCGCCGCGAGCACCGCGCCGACGCCCTCGCGATACCAGCGGTCGGCGAGGAAGAGGTTGATGAACCCCGGCCCGGCGACCTCGATCCGCTCCGCCGTCGATCCGAGGCGCCCGTCGAGCTCGTCGCGCAGCAGCTCCGCGACGTCACGCGGCGCCTCGCCGCGCGCCGGGGCGAGCAGCATCGCGGCGTTCGTCGAGTAGTCGCCGAGATCGGGCTTCGGAGGCCGCTCGAGGCTCGGCGTCGCACGTGTCCCTTCGCCGTCGCGCAGGCTCGCGGCGGCCGAATCGACCGCGCTCCGCAGATCGGCTACCGGATCGCCCACCACTGCGATACTAGGCCGCGGCGACCCGCGAGAGGAAGGCGAGGCATGGCGATGCCCGACGACGACGAGCAGCAGGAGCGGCACATCAATATCCACACATCACCGGAGGCGATGGCGGGGGTGTACGCGAACTTCGCCAACGTGAGCCACTCGGACTACGAGTTCACGATCACCTTCGCCCGCGTCGACCACGAGGTCGAGGAGGAGGAGGTGCCCGGGGTCGTCGTCGCCCGCGTCGCACTGGCGCCGCGCTTCATGCGCGAGCTGATCGACGCGATGGAGGACAACTACTCGAAGTGGCAGACCCGCGAGGGCATCAAGAGCCTGCCCGAGTGGGAGGGCAAGGAGGGCGACGGCTCCTAGCGCGCGGCCTCCAGCGCGGCACGTAGAGCAGGGAGGTCGGCCGCCCCGAAGACGACGCGATTTCGCGTCGCGACATATACGAGATCGAGGTTGACCCCGGCGGCGGCAATCTTGCGAGCAAGGTCAGCCAGCACGCCTGGGCGGTCTTCGACATCGACCACGACCACTTCGCGCTCGCGGGTGACCGCGACATGGGAAATCGCCAACGCGTGCCTCGCGGCCTCGGCGTGCGGGACGAGGATGTGGAGCTCGGCCCGCTCGCCTGGCCCGACGCAGGTGGCGGCGGCGATGTTCACGCCGGCGTCGCTGACTGCGGCCGCCACCCGCGCCAGCGCGCCAGGCGTGTTCTCGATGTCGATGACCAGGTCGACCGCCATCTGTCCCGTGCGGGGTCAGCCTACTTGGAGGCGGTAGCTCCTAGGGCCGCTCTCCCTGCTTCCACGCCTCCGCCGCGCCGATCCGGTCGATCGTCGGAGGGTGGGTGCGAAGCAGCTCGGTGACGATCCCCGGCGGGTCGGGGTCGGCGACGTTCGCGACGGCGAGCCGGCGCTGGAGGTCGATCAGCGCATCCGGGTCGTTGGTCAGCTCGAGGGCGAACGTGTCGGCCGAGGCCTCGATCTCGCGCGAGAGCTGGTTGCCGATGATCCCGAGCACGAAGCTGGTCAGCGCGAGCGCGAGCGCGAACGCCGGCAGACCGGCGGGCGTCGCGAGGTCGGCGTCGGTGCGCCGCGCGA
This sequence comes from uncultured Thermoleophilia bacterium, assembly GCA_963756745.1. GTDB lineage: Bacteria > Actinomycetota > Thermoleophilia > Solirubrobacterales > 70-9 > DASPWW01. The sequence continues at coordinate 508,347 of CAVWOU010000010.1, read as the reverse complement.
GCCGCGACGCGAGCATCCCGGTGAACAGCAGCGCGAGCGGCGCCGCGAGCGCGACCCACGTCATCCCGCGCAGGATGTCGCGGTGATCGACGTGGCCGAGCTCGTGGGCGACGACCGACCGCAGCGCGGGGCGCTCGACTCCCTTCAGCAGGTTGTCGTACAGGACGACGCGCTTGGTGGGCCCGATCCCGTCCACGTAAGCGTTGAGCGAGGTGCTGCGGCGGCTCGCGTCGACGCGGTAGACCTCGCCGATGTCGACGCCGGCGCGCCGGCCGAGCTCGAGCACGGCGGACCGGGCCTTCCCCGCGGGCAGCTCCTCGAAGCGGTTGAAGATCGGCGCGAGCACCACGGGCGCGAGCCACACGAACACGACCTCGATCGCGATCACCGCTCCGGTCGCGGGAATCCACCACAGGCGCCCGAAGCGGCGCAGGAGCGCGATCAGGAGCGCCGCTCCGGCGGCGGCGAGCGCCGCGCCGATCGCGGCGGACTTCGCCTGGTCGCCGAGCCACGCGCCGATGCCCTGCGTGGAGAGACCGACGTCGACGGCGCGCTCGTGCGCTACGACGCGCGGCGGGAGCGCGACGAGGGTCAGGGTAAGCGCGATCGCCGCCCCGGCGGCCGCGGCGCCGAGCAGGGGGCGGGCCCCGAGGGCGTCGAGGCGGCGGCGCACCGACCGCGGCCTCCCGAGCGCGAGCAGCACGAGGACGCCTCCCTGGAGCGCAATCGTGGCAACGAACAGCGCCCGCTGGCCGCTCTGGTAGTCGCGAGCCCGCTCGAGCTGCGCGTTGGTGAAGTAGTCGCTCTCCGATACGCTCACCGGCTCGATCTGGGGCTCGCGCGGGCGCAGAAGCCACACGCCGGCCTCGGCGACGATCACGGCCGCGACCGCCGCCGCGCCCACCCGCCACACGCCGGAATGCCGCTTCGGGGTGCTGATCCTCCTAGTCTCCCAATCGCCCCGCACCGATGCGCCTCGCGATCATCAGCGACATACACGGCAACCTGCCGGCCTTCGAGGCCGTGCTCTCGGCGATCGACGAGTCGGACGCCGAGGAGATCTGGTGCCTCGGCGACGTGGTCGGATACGGGGCGCAGCCCGACGAATGCGCGCGGCTCGTCGCCGATCGGTGCGCCCTGTCACTGGTCGGGAACCACGACCTCGCGGTGCTCGGCGAGCTCGAGGTGAGCGCGTTCTCCCCGGCCGCCGCGGACGCCGTGACGTGGACGAAGGAGAACGCCGCGGAGGAGACGTTCGAGTTCCTGCGCGGGCTGAAGCCATCCGACGAGACCAAGGAGGTCGGCCTCTACCACGCCTCGCCGCGCGACCCGGTGTGGGAGTACGTGCTCTCGGCCGAACAGGCCGAGGAGTGCATGAAGCTCCAGACCGGACGCGTGAGCCTGATCGGGCACTCCCATGTGGCGCTGTTCTTCATCGACCCGGCCGGCGACTCCGAGGTTCGCGGCGCCAACGTCGAGGGGGGCACCAGGATCGAGGTCGCGGACGGCACGTGGCTCGTCAACCCCGGCAGCGTCGGGCAGCCCCGCGACGGAGATCCACGCGCCGCGTGGCTCGAGCTCGACACCGAGGAGTGGACCGCGACCTATCGCCGAACGGCGTACGAGATCGACCGCGCGGCCGACGCGATCACCGCCGCGAAGCTGCCTCAACACCTCGCTGCGCGGCTCTACGAGGGCCGTTAGGCACCGGGTCGGATGGCCACCGGACCGTCGCTAGACTCGCCGCGAATGCCGACGCCACGAACGATTTTCCTGTCGCTGGCGCTGGGGGCAGTTTGTGCGACGACGCTCGCCGCGTGCGGAGGCGACGATGAAGGCACGATCCCCCCGGAGAGCGCATCCGTGATGCTCGCCGCGCTCGACGAGGCGCAGGCGGGCCTGGAGGCGAACGAGTGCGAGACGATTGCGAGCGCGGCCTCCGAGGTCTCGGATCAGGCCGCGGGCCTGCCCTCCGAGACCGACCCGGAGGTTCGCGAGGCGGTGATCGCCGGGGCCGAGCAGCTGTTCCGCCTCGCGCGCAGTCCCGACAAATGCGAAACCGCCACGGGCCCCGAGGGTAAGCAGCAGGAGCCCGAAACCACGACCGAGCAGACCACGACCGCGCCGACGACCACGACCGAGCAGACCACGACGACGACCGAGGAGACGACGACCACGACCGAGGAGGAGCCGCCTCCCCAGCAGCCCAGCAACGAGGGTCCCCCGCTCGGCCAGGGTAACCAGGGCGGGGAACCGCCCCCCGGTCAGCAGCAGCAGCCCCCGCCGGAGAGCGGCGGCACCGGGCCCGACGGGGAGGACTGAGCGTGGACCGCGGGGCGATGCAGGGCGGCGTGATCTCGAACCGCTACGAGCTCGAGGGCCGGCTCGGGTCGGGCGGCATGTCGAGCGTCTACAAGGCGACCGACCGCGTGCTCGAACGCACGGTCGCGGTCAAGGTTCTCGCCGAGCACCTCTCCGACGACGAGAAGTTCGTGGCCCGCTTCCGCCGCGAGGCGCTCGCGGTCGCGCAGCTGATCCACCCGAACATCGTCCAGGTGTTCGACACCGGCGTCGACTCCGGGCGCCACTACATCGTCATGGAGTACGTCGAGGGCCGCTCCGGGGCCCAGCTCCTGCAGTCGAGCCGCCAGCTCACCCCGGAGGAGGCGGTCGAGATCGGCGCCCAGGCCTGCGCCGGGCTCGAGTTCGCGCACCGCCAGGGGATCATCCACCGCGACGTCAAGCCCGGGAACCTGATGGTGATCGGGGGCCCGGCGGGAAACGGCGATGCCGCGGACGGCGAGATGACGGTCAAGCTGACCGACTTCGGGATCGCGCGCGCCGGCGAGCAGACGCGCCTCACCCAGGTCGGGTCGGTCGTCGGGACCGCCGCGTACCTGGCGCCCGAGCAGGCGCGCGGCGAGGAGGCCACCCCGGCGTCGGACGTGTACGCGCTCGGGGTCGTGATCTACCAGCTGCTGACGGGCCGGCTGCCCCACGAGGGCTCGAGTCTCGCCGAGATGGCGATCCGTCGCGAGAGCGAGCGCCCGCTCTCCCCCAGCTCCTACAACCCGGACGTGCCCGAGACGCTCTCGACCGCCGTCCTGCTCGCGCTACAGGGGGACCCGACGGCCCGGTACTCCTCCGCCCGCGCGCTCGCCGACGGGCTGCGCACCGGGATGGCCGGCCGCGATCCCTCGCGGGCGCTCGACTCCGAGGCGCCGACCACGTGGGGCGTTACCGACTCGACGCGGACCCTTCCGCGCACCGACGAGGAGCCGTCGACCCCCGTCGTCCCCGCGCCGGTGCCGCGCCGCCCGCCGGCGCGCCGCCCGCCGCGGCCCGTGATCCAGCCGCCGCCCCGCCGCGGCCCCTCCACCGGGAGCGCGGTGCGCTGGATCCTGATCCTGCTTCTGCTCGGAATCGTTGTCGCCGTGATCGTCGCCCTGATCAGCCTCGCCAACAACGCGGGCGACAACATCAGCGTCGACGAGGTCGTTCAGCAGGAGGTCCAGGACCAGATCACCCGGCTCGAGGAGTTCATCAGCGAGAACACGGCGCCCGAGTGATCGGGACGCCGCCCCCGTAGGCTCGCCGCCACCTCCTCGCGGACTCGAACTACCGCGCCGTACGCGCCCGAGCTCTCAGCTGCACCGCGGACGACGCCGCCTAGGCTCGCCGACACCTGCTCGCGGACTCGACTACCGCGCCGCGCCCCGCGCCGCTTCGCCAGGGCGCCGCACCACCCAGCACCGCCCGCGCGTACGGCTGGTAGGCGCCCGCCGCGATCGCCTCGCGCGCCTCGGCGACGAGGCGCTCGACGAAGGTGAGGTTGTGGACCGCCATCAGCCGCGCGCCGGTGAGCTCCTCGGCGCGCGAGAGGTAGTGCAGATAGGCGCGCGTGTGCCCGCGACAGGTCGGGCACGGGCAGCCCGTCGACGAGCGGCGCGGTGTCCTCCGCGTACGCGGGGCGCCGGACGTCGAAGCGGAAGCGCTGGCCGGGGAGCGGGGCGAGCGCCATCCCGTGGCGCGCGAGCCGCGTCGGCACCGCGCAGTCGAACACGTCGATCCCGCGCCGGATCCCCTCGATCAGGTCGTCGGGCTCGCCGATCCCGAGCAGGTGCTTGGGCGCGTCGTCGGGCAGGTGGGGAAGCGTCATGTCGAGCACCCCGTACATCTCCGGCTTGTCGCGTCCCAGCGTCCCGCCGATCGCGAGGCCGTCGATCGCCGCCGCGGCGACCCGCCGCGCGGACTCGCGGCGCAGGTCCTCGTGCACCCCGCCCTGGACGATCCCGAACACAGCCTGGCGCGGGGGGCCCGAGCGCTCGTGCCACTCGAGGCAGCGGTCGAGCCAGCGGTGGGTGCGCTCGGTCGAGCGCGCCGTGTACTCGCGGTCGGCGTGATACGGCGTGCACTCGTCGAGCACGAGCGCGATGTCGGAGCCGAGCGCCGCCTGCACGCCCATCGACTCGTCGGGGCCGAGGAAGTGCTCGGTGCCGTCGACGTATGAGCGGAAGCGGACCCCGTCCTCGGTCACCTCGAGCACCCGGCCGTCGCTCTCGCGCCGCCCGCGCCGCCCCTTGATCTCGTCGGCGACCGTGCCGTGCGCGAGCGAGAAGATCTGAAACCCGCCCGAGTCGGTGATGATCGCGCGGCGCCAGCCCATGAACTCGTGCAGGCCGCCGAGCGCCGCGATCCGGTCCGGGCCCGGCGCGAGCAGGAGATGGAACGTGTTCCCGAGCACGAGCTCGTAGCCGAGCGACTCGACCTCCGGCGCGTCGAGCGAGCGAACCGTCGCGCGCGTGGCGAGCGGGATGAACGCCGGCGTCGCGACCGGCCCATGAGCCGTGTGGAGCACGCCCGCGCGCGCCGCGCCGTCGCGGGCGGTGATCTCGAAGCGCAGGCGGTCGGGGTCCACTCGCACGCGACTGAGCCTAGAGGTGGCCGCGCCCCATAACCTGAATCGCATGAGCGGCTTTGACGGGCTTCCCGACTCGCGCCACAGCCTCCGCGGGCTCACCGACGAGGGCGACGAGGCGTGGCTGATCCGCGACATCGCGCGCAAGCTCTATCGCTGCCCGGGCTGCCACGGCGCGATCGAGATCGGCGACGAGCACGTCGTCGTCCACTACGTGCGCCGGGCCGGCGGCTCCGACCACCACCACTGGCACCGCCGCTGCGCGGAGGAGATCCTGGTCGGAGAGCTGCGGCGGATCCAGCGGGTCAGCGCGACCGAGTCGAGCCGCGGGCGGCTGGAGTCGCGCGCGCGCCGGCCCGCCGGGCGCCGCACGCGCTAGCCGGGCCCCGTGCTCGCGATCTCGGCGGCGCAGGCGTGAGCCACGCCAATGTTCGGATAACCCAACCGGCGGACGGGTGGAGGCCACCTTGGAGCGGCGCGCTAACGGTGGGACGCTCGAGGTGATGGAAACCGCGATCGCCACATCCGAGACCACGATCTCGTCCGGCGACGCCGAGATCGTCACGCAGGCGTTCGGGGTCCCGACCGACCCGCCCGTCCTCCTGATCATGGGCCAGATGGCCTCGATGCTGTGGTGGCCCGACGAGCTCTGTGAGCGAATGGCCGATGCCGGGCGCTACGTGATCCGCTACGACAACCGCGACACCGGCCGCTCGACCGCCTACCAGCCCGGCAATCCGCCCTACACGGGCGATGACCTCGCCGGCGACGCGATCGCCGTGCTCGACGGCTACGGCGTCTCCAGGGCCCACCTGGTCGGGATGTCGATGGGCGGCGCGATCGCGCAGGTCGTCACGCTCGAGCACCCGGAGCGCGTCGCGACCCTGACCGCGATCAGCACGACAACGGTCGCGCCCTCCGACAGAGACCTCCCCGGCCCGACTCACGAGTACATGCAGCAGGCCGCCGCCGCGGAGTCGCTCGATTGGTCCGACACCGATGCGGTCGCGGAGTTCCTCGTGCGCGACGCGCGCGCGCTCGCCGGGACGAGCCATCCCTTCGACGAGGCCGCGGCGCACGAGCTCGTGACGCGCGACCTCGAGCGAACTGCGCGGCCCGCCAGCCTCGTGAACCACTCCCTGCTGGGCGACGACAACGGTGACGGGCACCGGAACGGCGATCTCGCCGCTCCGCTGCTCGTCATCCACGGCACGGCCGATCCGCTCTTCCCCTACGAGCACGGCGTCGCGCTCGCGGGATCGGTCCCGGCCGCCGACCTGGTGACGATCGAGGGCGGCGGCCACGAGCTTCACGAGGACGACTGGCCCCAGGTCCTCGACGCGATCGTCGCCCACACCGCCACGCACTGAGCCACGCGGGCGCGCCGGCCGCGGGGCCGGGGCGCCCGCCGCTGAATCAGCGCTTCTCGTAGTCGTTGAACATCAGGCTGACCCGGTTCGTCGACGACCGGAAGTTGGGGGAGTTCAGGCTCCGCGTCGGACCGCGCCCGCGCGACCGCAGACTCACCTCCACGGTGTCGTTCGGCGGCTCCGCCGCGGGGATGAACAGGTCCGCGTGGGTCAGGAACGGCAGGCTGGCGATCAACGGATTCGGCTCGCTGAGATCGGACATGCCGTCGGAGTCGTCGTCGAACACGAACACCGCGTTCGTCGTGTTCGAGATCGGGCTCACCGCCGGGGTGACGACGTTCTGGCCCTCGACCGTGAGCACGTCGCTCTGGCCGCCGCCGTGGTCGCCCCAGAACTCCTTGTAGCGGACGATCACTATGCCCGAGTTCGCGTCGTTCGGTTCGAGCAGCAGCTCGACCCCCTCGCCGGTGACCGAGCTGAGCAGGCGCACGAGCCGGTCGTTGTGGCGGAACGGCTCCGGGTACAGGTGGTGGACCACTCCGTCGGGGCGGGTGAGCGCGAACTCGTAGCGCTTGCCGCGCAGCAGCTTCAGCGGCCCCCACGACCCGTCGGCCGCCAGGGCGGGCTCCCCAGCCGGCGCCTTGCCCTTGCGCTCGCCCGTCCCGGGCTTGACCCGCCACACGTCGAGCTCGGTGCCCGCCGGGACGCCGACGTTCAGCGGGAAAACGACGGCCCGGCCGGCGATCTTGAGCTTGCGCTTGCCCTTCTCGATCTCGTCGGTGTCGGGCTTGCTTGCCGACCAGGAACCTGAAGATCGGGGTGAACGACTCCTCGGAGGTCGCGACCTGAACGTGGGTCTGGTTCGGGATCGTGACGTTCTGCGCCCCGCCGATCTCCCTCGTCGGCTCCTCGCCCGGGTCCAGCGTGCGCACGCCCGCCCAGATCGCGAGTGTCTCCACTCCGCCCGGCGGCGAGTCGCTCGTGCGGCCGTCGATGTTGACGTAGCGGCGCACGTTCGCCGCCCGCTCGGGGCTCGCGAGGTACTCGTGCATCACGGTCGTGCCGCGCGAGTGTCCGAGCACGTCGACCTTCGGCTTGCCGGTCTGCGCCTTGACGCGCTCGATCAGCGCGTCGAGGTTCGCGTGGACCTCGTCGATCGTGTCGTCGAGGGAGGCGAGCGTGTCGTACTCGAGCACGTGGATGTAGCGCTGCGGGAAGCCGTTGCTCGTCAGCCGCATCTGCTGCGACCCGAACTGCCCCCCCGAACCCGACCCGCCGTGGACGAAGATCAGCGGGGTGACCTTGTCGGGGTCGAGCTTGCCGTCCTTCTTCTTCGCCCCCGCCGCCGGCGCCGCGACCAGCGCCGCCACGCCACGACAACGACCGCCCCGAACGGCAACGAACGCGCTCTCCTCATCGCACTCCTCCTCGGTCCTTGCGAACAGCCCCCTGCGAATGATGCGGCGCAACGCTATCGCACAGGTGTTGCAACAGCAATCGAGCCCGCCGGAAGCGGGCTCGTTGGCATTCGTCGGTCGGGCTGGGCTACTTCTTCTTCTCGGTGCCCTCGCCCTCGACGCTGCCCTTGCCGATCGCGACGCGGTGGGGCTTGCGCTCCTCCGGCTTCGGGATCCGCACCTCGAGCACGCCGTTGTCGAACTCGGCCTTGACCTGGTCGGGGTCGATCCCGTCGGGGAGGGTCAGCGACCGCGAGAAGCTGCCGAAGGCCCGCTCGACGCGGTAATAGCCCTCTTCCTCCTTCTTCTCCTCGGTCTTGCGCTCGCCCGAGATCGTGAGCACGCCGTCCTTGACCTCGATGTCGACGTCGTCCTCGCTCAGCCCCGGCACGACGCAGGCACGAATTGCCCGGCCTCGTTCACGAGCGTGACCGTCGATAAGGAGGGCCGCGTCCAGGCGTGCGGATTCCGGCGCCTGGCGTGCAGCGCGGCACGACCTGCCCGGCGAGCACGCCGGCCAGAGCCGCCACGGCATCCCGGACCGGCCGGCCTACCGTCGCAGGCAGAGCACGCGCGCCTGATAAGTCTGGGGCTGGGACGTAGGGTTCAGAACGGTGAGAAGAACCCTTGGCGCTTGGGCAGCCCCGAGGGCCGAGAGTGAGTGCAGCACGGCGCCATCGGCACCCTGGCGGCTTCCCGCCCCGAGCGGAGCGAGCGCCCGCTCTCCCCGCTTGCACTCCGCCGTCGACTCACCAGCCTCGCCGCGCCTGAATCGTGACCTGCATTGCCGTCACGCTCCACGAACGGCCTGAGGTCTTTCCCCCCGACCTTGCCGGAGTTCGCCTTCGTACCCGCGTAAGCGCTCCCGCCGAGCGCCACCACGAGCGCCGCGTAGCCGACTGCCTGGCGCCTGACGTGAAGGCCGAAGCTGCGACCCGCCTGGCTGATCCGCTGTCTCATCTCTCACGCCTCCTTTGCCCGCGCCCATCCGGCCGGCTCCCTCGCCCGTGTGCGGATGCACGCTAGCGCCCTGCCGGCCGTGAGCGGCATCAGGGCACCACGGTTACCCGCCGCGCACGCGAGCGCACGGGCGCCTTGTAAGGCCACCCGTTCTCGCGGGTCACCTTCACCCGGAACCGGAAGGTGACCGGGCGCGAAGTAGAAGGTGCCGAACCGGTAGCTCGTCGAGTACCGCCCGTCGCCGCGGGTCGAGAATGCCTCCTTGACGGTGCCCCACTTGCGCGCGCCCTCGCGAACCTGCAGCTCGACGAGCTTTCCGCCGACCGGGATCTGGGCCCCGTGGTGCTTCACCGCGCCGCCGAATGTCACCGACTCCCCTGCTCCCACCCGCCTGCGCGAGGTGTCGAACTTCACCCCACTCCTCACGCTCAGCCCGAGATCCTGGGCACGGGCGGGCCGATACCGTTTCGAGCCCGGGTAGGTGACGTCGATCTTCCGCGAAGGTCCGGCAGGCAGGCGGAGCGCAAAGCGGCCATTCTCGTCGGTGACAGCCTCGCTCGTGTGCTGCGTCTCGAGTGACCCAAGCGCGTACTGCTCGTGGACCCTCACGGTCTGGAGTGGCAGTGGGTCGCGATCGGCAGACAGGAGCCGCCCACGGACCTCGGGGGTTCGTCCGTACTTGATCGTGCTCTTCAACGCACCGTTGCCGATCCCGCTGCGGAGCTCGGTCTCCGCCCGAAGCGGGAACCGCAGGGTCATCGGCTGGCCGTTCTCTCGTGTACTCATCTCGGCGCTCCGGTTTCCGGCCTCGTCCTCGGCCCAGGCCTTGAACTGGTAGCGGCCGGCCGGCACGGCCTCGGAATCAACCCGCGCGCGCAGCTCGCCGCCCTGATGGGCGGTCGGCAGCTCGTGCCATTCGCCCGTCCCCTCGCGCTTGTAAGCGACCTCTCCAGCCTGCACGCCGGAGTACCGCTCGTCGACCGGCGCTCGTATCAACTCTGGGTCGGCCGGACTCTGGGAGTTTCGGAACGCCGGGCCCGGGACCTCGTTGTCGACCTTGACCTGACGCGTGATGCAATTCGAGTTCGCGCTGCCGCCCCCTCCGAAGTCCCACGCGCACGCCCGCACGGTGTTGGTGCCATTACGCCACGGACCTGCGACTGTATCGCCGTTCGCCGACTTGCCAAACGGCTCGGCGGAGCACGGACGCATCAGCCTTCCGTAGCCGTGCGTGGTCAGCTGGCATTGACCGAAGCTGGCACCGACGGTGTGGCCGTTCACCGTCACGTTGTACGCAGCGACGCCGCCACCTCGATCGCTGGCGTCGTATGTGAGACTCCGATTGCCGCGGTGCCACCCACCGGTCGACGGCGTCGGCTCGATCAGCTCGCCGCTGAGTCGCGGAGTCGGCTTGCTCGAGTCCCTCAGCGTGAGGGTAATGTCCCTCAGGTACGCCCGGGCGCGGGTCGAGCCGTTGCTGTCGCACGTGCTTGCGGCGCACACGAGCCGCACGCCGAAACTCGAGCGCCCAGTGCCGAGCGAGAAGCCGCGGCCCTGCCAGTATTCGTTGCCATCGGCGAACAGGAGGTCACTCCCGGTGGCGAAGATCCGCGCCGAGTAGCCGTGCGCGTTGCGGAGGTCCTCCAGCAGAGAAGCGTGGGTGATTGCGGTGCCCGGCGGCGCATACCATGTCCAGCGGCCCTCGTTCCCTTGGCTCGCGCGACCGGTGTTGTGGACACCGATCGCCGAATTGCAGGAGTTCGTTATCGAATAGTCGCCACCTCCACTCTCTGACTCGTCCACATAGGGATCAGCGCCGGGATTCCCGGGGCCGACCGGCCACGGCGAACACTGGAACACCCTGTAGCTCCCGGCCCGTGCGGTCTCGGCCACTCCGAGCCACACGACGATCGCGACAGCGCCGGTTATCCCGACCCACCACCGGAAGCGTCTGCTCACTGTCGCCACTCCCCTTTCTCCACACTCCAGCTGGCTACGGGCCGAACTCCTTGGTGACTGCCGGCGACCCTCCCGCGGCCAGGTCACTCGCGCCACTGCCTCCTGATGAGCTCGAGTAACCGGTTTCGGTCGTCGCGGCCGGTTCGAGCCCGAACTCCTGCTCGACCGGCGGTGCCGGGGCGGGTGCGGGTTCTGGTGCCGGGGCCGGTGCCGGCGGCGCATCGGGGGTTTGGCCGGTCGCTTCACCGCCGGCAGGCCGGTCGGGAGTAGGCCGTTCGTGGCTGTCCTCGATCGGCATGAGCGGAGGCCTGACCTGGCTGTCCTCGCGATCGGGTCGCTCGGCCACGGGACGATCACCGGGCGGGCGCTCCGAGGTGTTGGGCAGATGGACAGGCGCAACGCCGGCCGCAACGCATGCGGTCGCCGCAGCGCCTGTGCCCACGCAGGCCGCCACCAGCTTCGGAACAGAGCTGACGGCTGCGAGCTTGGCCAGCCCCCCGGCGGCGCCGACCCCGGCACCTCGGGTCCCGCCAGTCGCCGCGGCCTGTGCCGCCGTGTCGGCGGACTCACTGCCGCCGCGATTGAAGACTCCCATGGCCGATTCTCGAGTGCGGTCGACGAGCTCGCCCACCCGGTCTGCGATCGAGATGCGCTCCCCGGCCACGACGTCGGCGGCGCCTGGCCAGGCGACCGCCGACCCGATCTCGTGCAGGTGCCCGTTGAGCTTCGCGACGTAGTCGGTGCAGTGCCGACAATGGGCGAGGTGATGTTCTGCCTGGCGGCGTTGCTCGTCATCCGCCAGTCCAGCCACGTATGCCTTCAGAACCGGCTCCCGGTTCGCGCACCAACGACCCTGCTCGACCAGTCGGAGCTTCGAGCTCACTTCGTTGACCCCACGAGTGATCTCCTTCCGGTACGCGCGGTACGAGAGGCCCTCGATCAGGCCGCAGACCTCGCTCGGTTCCAGCCCCCAGCCATAGCGGAGCATCAGCACCGCCCGCCGGCGGACGGGAAGCGTGCCGAGGACGTCGCGGGCAATCCGCGATTCCTCGTTCCCGGCGGCGCGCTCGTCGGGCAGCTCACCTCCGTCGGGGATACCCCTCGCCATCTCGAGCGGCGCCGTCGGCCGCCTCCCGCGGCGACGGAGTTCCTTGCTCGCCTGATTGGCAACGGCGGTGAGCAGGTATTTCCGGAGCTCGCCGTCGCTGAGCTCCGTCTTGCGCCGCTCGAGCGCGCGAAGAGTCCCGAGCCACGCGTTCCCGTACAGATCCTCGATCGCGTCCTCGCCGAACGCGTTACCGAATGCGCGCTTGACCATCGCGCGAGCCGGCCGCCATAGCTCGTCGTAGAGTCGCCCGTACCGCCGATCCCAAGAGCCGGCCGACGATCCAGCCGGGTCGGGCTCGGGTGAACTGGATCCCCGATCGCTCGATGTCGCCAAGCTCCTCTCCATGGGATTCACTCCTCATGAACCCCGAGGCACGCTCGGGCGCCCCCTCTCCCGTGAGGCGTCGCACGGCGACGAGCAGGGCGTCGCCTCAGTCTGGAATCAGGGGATGTCGAGCGCCGACGGGTCACCTGAAATGGCCACCTCGGAAGCCACCCCAGTACCCCCGTACCCCTGGCTCGACGGTAGCCCGTCATGTGACCCCGCGTGCCAGACACCACGCACGCCGCTCCCGGGACTTCGCAATTTCGGCGGATTTCGTCCGCTCATTCGACAACTGAACGATTCGGTAGCCCATGGGCTACCGAATCGTTCACTGGGCCGGCGGAGGATCGTTCGGCTCGACGAGCGACGGCTGTTCGTTCATCGTCGGAACCCTAGATGCCGCGCGATACTGATCAGGCGATTTCGCAGCAGAACGTCGACTTGATCCGCAACCTGTACGCCCTGGGGGACTTCCTCAGCATCACCCCTGATCAGGTCGACGACGTGTTCCGCGACTACCTCGACGCGGAGTTCGAGGTTCGCCTGCCGCCCGACTACCCGGAGGGGGAGCCGGTGTTTCGCGGGCGAGAGGGCACCCTTCGCATGATCGCCATGCTCCGGGAAACGTGGGGCGAATGGAACTTCGAGCCGGAGCGCTTCCTCGATGCCGGCGATCACGTCGTGGTGTTCGCGCGCATCGAGGCCGAGGGTGGGGCAAGCGGCGTTCCGATCGAGCTCGAGACCACCCACGTCTGGACGATCCGGGGCGGTCGAGCCGTCTCCATGCATGCGTACCGCGACCGCTCGGAAGCGCTCGAAGCGGCCGGGCTGGGCGAATAGGCGCCCGGGGCCGGATTCTTCCGTCCGCCCCGCGCCCCAGGATGGCGTGCCAAGCACGTCGCTGACGCCCGGGTTGAGCCCGAGCTGCACCAAGGGAGGAGTGAGGCATGAACAGAAGCACCGAGTGGCTCGCGCCGCTCACAGGCGTCGCGTTCGTCGTCCTCGTGATCATCAGCTTCATCATCGTGGGTGAGCCGCCCAGCGCGGACGACCCGGTGGAGGAGATCGTCGACCACTACATCGACAACAAGGACTCGATCCAGATCGGGGCGTTCCTGGGAACGGTCGCCGCCACGCTTCTGGTCTTCTTCTTCGCCTACGTGCGAAAGATTCTGCGCGCGGCGGAGGGCGAAGGAGGAATGCTGTCGGTGCTCCCGCTCGCCGGCGCGGTGATCATCGCGCTCGGCGCGGCGATCGACGGCACGATCGCAGTTCGCGATCGCCGAGGCCGCCGACGACATCGAGCCGACCTCGGTGCAGACGCTGCAGGCGTTGTGGGACAACGACTTCCTGCCGTTCGCGCTCGGCACCCAGGTGCTGTGGTTCTCGGTCGGACTCTCGATCGTTCTCCACGGGGCGCTGCCGAAGTGGCTGGGATGGGTGGCGATCCTGTTCGGCATCGCGTCGCTGACGCCGATCGGGTTCTTCGCCTTCCTGCTCGGGATCGTGTGGATCCTCGTCGTCAGCATCATGCTCACGATGCAAGCGCGGGGCGGATCGGCACCCTCCACCGCACCGCCGGCGTCCACCGCACCGCCCGCGTCCACCCCACCGCCCGCGTAAAGCCATAGCCCAGGGCGCCGCGCGCCGGATCCCGAGCGCGCGGCGCCCGCCGGGCACCCCGGTGTAGTGATATCCGGGGATGAGCGAGTTCACCGATCAGCCGGAGACGGATCGGGGGAAGGCGCTGTTCGAGGAGCTGCTGTGGGTCCACCGCATGGTGCGCCGCGACCTCGACACGGTTCGGCGGCTCGCCGACGAGTGCCTCGAGGGGCGGCCGGCCGATGAGCTCGCCGGCGAGATCCGCGAGCTGCAGACGAACGGCCCGCTGTGGCGGCTGAAGGTCAACTGCCTGCGCTACTGCTCCTTCGTCCATAGCCACCACAACGCCGAGGACGCGCTGCTGTTCCCGCGGCTTCGCGACGCGAACTCCGAGATCGGCGCCGGTGGTCGATCGGCTCGAGTCCGAGCACCGCAACGTCTCAGGCCTCCTCGACGAGGTCGAGGACTCGGCGAGGTCGCTGAGCGAGGCCGAGGGGAACGGGTCGCGCCAGCGCCTCGCCGAAGGGCTGACCCGGCTCGCGGACGACCTCCTCGCCCACCTGAGCTACGAGGAGGAGAACGTGCGCTCGACGATGAGCCGCCTGCCGGGCCTCTAGATCGGGTGGGGTGAGCCCGCGCGCGTCTCCCAGAACTCCTCGTGGAGCCGTCGCGCGCGGTCGAGGTACTGGCGCGCGTACCGCTCGGGCACGGTGCGGGGAACGGGGATCAGCGACGCGCGGTCGACCAGCGTCTCGCGGTCGTCCGCCTCGATCGCCGCGTGGCACTTTCGCGCACGCGTGCCAGTCGCGCTGGGCCGGATAGACCCACTTGACGGCTCGGCTGCCGCAGAAGTCGCAACGGGGCACGCCCCAACTCTAGCGAACATATGTTCGAAACCACTCCACGGTCCGCGCGATCGCCGTCGGGGTGGGGAGTGCTCTCGAACGGGCCGAAGGCGGCCTGGAACTTCGACGCGTCCGAGACGAACGGGCGCTCGAACTGATACAGCGTCTCGTTGACCTCGCGCAGCAGCGGGTTGAACACCCCCAGCAGCCGGACCATCGACCTGCGCGCCACACCGATCCTCGGCCGCTGGCCGGCCGCCTCGAACACGAGCTCGAGAAACCGGCGCCCGGTGAGCGGCTCGGCGGCGGGGAGATGCCAGACGTCGCCGTCGGCCTCGGCCCTCTCGCCGAGGGTGGCGAGCGCGCGGGCCATGTCCTCGAGGTAGTTGAGCGTGTGCGGCTGGTCGAGCGAGCCGAGCCAGCGGGTCGTCTTTCCGCGCACGGCGGGCTTGAACAGGGTCTCGCCCGTGGTGCTCGTCGTCCCCCGGGGACCGTAATAGTCGGATGAGCGGCCGATCGTGACCCGCACCCGTCCGGCGCGATGAGCCTCGAGCACGTCGTTGGCCATCTCGATCCGCACTCGGCCCTTCGGCCCTTGGGCGCGCCATGGGGTTTCCTCCGTCATCGGCCCGTCGGGCGGCCCGTACACGTACATGTTGTCGGCGAACACGAGCTTCGCCTGCGCGGCGGCGCACGCCGCGATCACGTTCCGCGTCAGCGTCGGGAAGAGCTCCGGCCACTGCGTGTAGGGAGGCTGGGCGCAGTGGTAGACGACCGCGGCTCCCTCGCACGCCGCCCGCGCGCCCTCGGGCGTGCCGAGGTCGGCCGCGGCCGGCTCGACGCCGTCGGGGGCCTCGGTCCCGCTTCGCGTCACCGCGCGCACGCGGCGCCCCGCGCGCGCGAGCTCTCGCACGACCGCCGAGCCGGTCCCCCCGCGCGCGCCGAGGACGACCTCGAGGTCGGCTGCCGCATGCACGCCTCGCAGCGTATGCGAGTGGAGGTCGGCGCACCGAAATCCGCCCGACGCCCGACGCGAGCGAAGTCGGGCGCGATTTGAACCGTCCGGCGCCGCCGCCGCGAATACGCCTGGGCAAGCGCGCATTCGCGCGGTAACGAATCACAGGAGGCACACGATGCGCTTCAAGAAGACACGCCTCGGCCTGTTGGCCGTCCTCGCCCTGTCCGTGGCGGTGCCGGCGATGGCGCCGGGGATCGCCCACGCAGGCAAGGACGACCGGGCGGCGAAGAAGTCGACGTTCTTCCCGCGGCCGGGCGGCCGGCTCTTCTACGCGACCGACGACCGGGGCAACCTGGTCACGTTCCGCGAGCGGGGCTCGGCGACCCTGACGAGCAAGCGCCCGATCACCGGGCTGCCGAGCGGGGTGACGCTGGAGGGGATCGACTTCCGGCCGAAGACGGGCGAGCTGCTCGGGATCGGCTCGGACAGCGTCGTCTACAGGATCCTGCTCGCTGGCGACAGCCCGCGGGCGCTGAAGGTCGGCACCGGGTTCACACCCGGGCTGATGGACGACTCCCACGGCGTCGACTTCAACCCGGTCCCGGACGCGATCCGGATCGTCGGCGACGGTGGAACGAACTATCGGGTCAGCCCGATAACCGGCGCGCACGGCATGGGATCGCCGGACGCGGCGCTCAACCCGGGCGACCCGTCGATCGTCGGCGCGGGGTACTCGAACTCGTCGTTCAGCGACGTCCAGCCGGCCGCCGGCACGACGACGCTGTTCACGGTCGACTCGCGCGACGACACCCTGAACACCCAGGGTAGCCCCGGCGGGGCGCCGATCAGCCCCAACACCGGCACGCAGATCCCGGTCGGATCGCTCGGGGTGGACGTCGGCAGCACGGTCGGGTTCGACGTGACGGGATCGTTCGCGAGCCCGACGGGCTGGCTGACCAACGTCCGGTTCGGCAAGACGACCCTGTACCGCGTCGACCTCGTGAGCGGCCAGGCGAGCAAGCTCGGCTCGGTCGGGAGCGCGGGTAGGTACCTGGCGCGCAAGGGGACGTTCAAGAGGACCGCTACGACCATCACCGGTCTCGCGGCGGTCCAGGACTAGCCCCAGGCAGATGGATCTCGAATCGCGGCGGGCCGGCGTTCAGCCGGCCCGCCGCAATCGAGTGAACCGATCGCTCGCCGGCTGCGAAGGACCCGGTCGAGGGAGCAAACGGCGAACCGGAACGGACGCGAACGAGCTTGACAACGGGGGAACTTCAGGCACTCGGCTCGAAGCCCGCCGATCGCGAGGAGGCGGCGCTGGTCGCGCGCGTGGCCGGCGGAGACCAGGACGAGGCCCTGCGGGCGATCTGCGCACGGTACGCGAAGCCGCTGTTCGCGCTCGGGCTCAGGCTGCTCGGGGACAGGGGAATGGCCGAGGAGATGGTGCAGGACACGTTCGTCCGTCTGTGGCGCAGCATGGAGCGGTTCGATCCCGAGCGCGGCTCGCTCCGAACATTCATCTACACGCTCGCGCGCCGCGCCGCGATCGACCTGCGGCGGCGCCCGGCGTCGCGCCCCCTGCCCACCGCCGACCGCGACGACAGCGTCGAGCCGGCGGGGACCGGCGCGGACGACTTCGACCGGCTCGTGCTCGGGATGGCGATGCGCGACGCGCTCGACTCGCTGTCGGCGAACCACCGCGAGGCGCTCGAGCTGCAGTTCCGCGAGGACCTGACCCAGCGCGAGGTGGCCGAGCGGCTCGGAATTCCGCTCGGTACCGTCAAGACCCGGACCTACCACGCCCTGCGGGCATTGCGCAGACAAGTTGAGGAGCGAGAGATTGCCGCCTGAGACCGACATCCATGCCGATCTCGGCGCGTACCTGCTCGGCAGCCTGACGCCCCAGGAGCGCGCGCGCTTCGAGGCCCATCTCGCGTCCTGCGGACGGTGCCGCGATGAGGCGCGCGAGCTCGCCGGCACCGTCGAGGCGCTCCCGATGGCGCTCGAGGTGTCGGACGTCGAGATCCCCGACGACCTCGAGGCGGGGATCGTCGAGGCCGTGCGGCGGGACGCCGCCGCGCGGGAGGACGGGGTCGGCTCGGAACAGGGGGAGCCGCCCCGCGAGCCGAGCCCGCGAGAGAGGCGAGGCTGGCGCGCGTGGCTGGCGCCGCGGCGCCTCGCGGCGGCCGGCGCGGCCGCGGCGGTGATCGCGATCGCCGTCGTCGCCGGGACGCGGATCGCCGGCGAGGACGGCCCGGCCGGGCGGCCGGGGACGCTCGAGGTCGCGGGCACGATGGTCGCCCCCGGAGCGGGTGCGGAGACCGGCGAGGTGCGGGTGCAGATGACCGGCATCGGCCGCCTGATCAGCTTCCGCTCCGACGAGCTGCCGATCCTCCCGACCGGCGAGTACTACGAGCTGTGGTTCGTCGGCCCCGGCGACTCGCCGGAGACCCCGAACCGGATCTCCGCCGGGACCTTCCACCCCAACGAGCGCGGTCGCTCCCGGGTCGAGTTCACCGCGGCGGTCGACCCCGCGAAGTACCCGATCCTCAGCGTCACCGCCGAGCCCGGCGACGGCAACCCGGCCCGCACCGGCCCGGAGGTCCTGCGCCTGGACTCGAGCGACGCCGGGGGCTGAGTCCGCCCGCCTACGCTTCGCCTATCGAGGGGAGCGGTCGCTAGCGTCGGGAACGGGGCTGATCGCGCCGCTCGACGACCTCGAAGTGTGCCGAGCGCTCGTCGAAGCGCGAGAGAACCGTCCGCGCGCGCTCGGGAACGTGCGCGACCTCGTAGTCGTCGCCTACGAAGCCCTTAACCGCGCCGAGGTCATCGAACCACATGAGCGTCGCGAACTCGAAACCATCGCCAACAGGCCGCCGCATGAGATCGATGGACAGAAGGCCAGGAATTCCTCGAGCCTCGATCTCCGGAATCACCTCCCGGCGCACAATCTCCTCGTATGCCGGGGCGTTCTCCGGTGTCGTCCAGCCCCGCCATAGCCGGCAAATCATCGCGCAGGCTCCATCGACCGTTGGAACCCTATCGGCTGGATTTGGGGTCCCGCTCAGCCGTCGCCGAGCGTGAGGACGACCTTGCCCTGGCCGCTTCCCGTCTCGACGCGCCGATGAGCGCGTTGCGCCTGCTCGAGCTCGAGCACCTCATCGAGCACCGGGCGCACCGTCCCGGCCTCCGCGAGTTCTCCCAATGTGCTCAGCGCGTCGCGACCTGGCCGCACGAGCACGCCGTGGAGGGTCACGTTGCGATCCCCCGCCTCCTCCAGGTCGCCCGCCAGCTCCACGATCCATCCCGCGCGACCACCCTCGGCGATGACTTTCAGGCTCGCGGCGAGCGTGCCGTGTCCGGCGAGGTCGGCGACCATCGCGAAGTCCGCCCCGGCCTCCTCGCGGGCCGCCTCGATCGCCCCCTGCTCGTTCCGGTCGACCACCACGCGCACTCCGAGCTGGTGCAGTAGCTCGTGTCGCGCGGCGCTCGCGGGTGCCGCTACGCGCGCCCCGCGCGCGTGGGCGAGCTGGACGAACAGGTGGCCGACGCCGCCCGCGGCGCCGTGCACCAGGATCCATTCGTCGGGCGCAGGATCGAGCCGGTCGAGCAGCTGCAGGGCGGTGACCCCCGCGAGCGGCAGCGCCGCCGCCTCGGTCACCCCGAGCGACGGCGGCCGCGCCGCGACAAAGCGCGCGTCGGCGACGACCTCATCCGCGTACGCGCCCCAACGAGTGCCGCGCACCGGCAGCAACCCCCACACCGCCTCGCCGACGCCAAGATCGTCAACGAGCTCGCCGACCTCCTCGACCCGTCCGGCGAACTCGTACCCGACCACGTACGGGGTGACCAGGCCGGCCCACGTCGGGTCGGCTCGATTCTGCGCGTCGACCGGATTGACACCGGCGGCCTCGACGGCGACCCGAACTTCGGAACCGCCCACGGGACGGCTGGGTGCCCGGGTCAGCGCCAGAACCTCCGGCCCCCCCGACCGCTCGACCACCACGGCCCGGCCGCCCCGTCGCGATCTTGCCGGAGTCACAGTGCGGGCGCGGCGGTCTAGCTCCCCCCGACCGCCATCTCGCCGATCAGCAGCGGCGGCGCCTTGACCGAGCCACCGAACGGGACCCAGCGGGCCGGGCGGCCGGCGGCGCGGACGGCGGACAGCATCTTCGGGAGGTCGGAGGCGATCGTGAACTCGGTGTGGGCCGCGGCGAGCTCGCCGCCCTCGATGCGCCGGCCCGAGGCGCCGACCGAGAAGGTGCCCGAGACCGGGTTGACGCCGGAGTGCAGCCCGGCGACGTCGGTGACGTAGACGCCGTCGCCGGCCTCGGCGAGCAGGCCGTCGAGATCGCGCTCGCCCTCGGCGATCAGCAGGTTCGAGGTCGAGACCGTCGGCGGCGAGCGGTAGCCGGAACGCGCGGCGTTGCCGGTCGAGCCCTGGCCACCGCCCTCGCGGCGCGCCGTATAGGAGTCGTGGAGGTAGGTGCGGAGCGTGCCGGCGTCGACCAGCGGGGTGCGGCTGCGCGGCGTGCCCTCGCCGTCGAACGGGGCGGAGGCGGGGCCCTGGGGGTCGAGGCCGTCGTCGGTGAGGGTGAGGGCCGCCGCGGCGATTTCGTCGCCGAGTCGGCCCGCGAACGGCGAGCGACCGCGCTGCACGGCGTCGGCGCACAGGACGCCGCCGATGAACCCGATGAAGCTCGCGGCGACGGTCTCGTCGAGGACGACGGGGCAGGTGCGCGATTGCGGCTTCGTGGCGCCGAGCAGCGAAACGGCGCGATCGGCCGCCTCGCGGCCGATCGCGCCGGCGTCGAGCCGCCCCGGCCCGCGCGCGACCTCGAACCCAAGTCCCGTCTGGCGGTCGTCGCCGTCGTCGGCGGCGATCGCCCGTGCATACGCGTAGCAGCTCGTCGATTCGTATCCGCCGCGCGCGCCGGAGGATGAGGCGATCGCGACCCGCTGCGCCTCGTCCGCGTACACCGTGTCCTCGATCGCGACGACGCGCTCGTCGGCGCGGGCGGCGCGCTCCACCTCCTGCGCGAGCTCGACCTTGCCCTCGGTCCCCCACCCCGTGACCGACGAGTCCAGAAGGCCCTCGATGTCAACCGCGCCGCCGGCGTCGTCGGGCGGGCCGGCGAACTCGTCGGAGTCGGCGACCCCCGCCGCCTCCACCGCGCCGGCGGCGATCGAGCGCACGCCGCCGTCCGTGAGGTCGGTCCCGTACGCGTAGCCGGCGCGCCCGTCGATCCACGCCCGCACCCCCACCCCGCGCTCCGCGGCCTCCGTCAACGCCTCGACCTCGCCCTCGTACACGCGCACCTCGATCCCCTCGCCATCCTGGGCGTATGCCTCGGCGCCGGAGGCGCCCGCGGCAAGCGCGGCGTCGAGCGCTCCCGCGGCGAGGCCCTCGAGGTCGGGACTCACGATACGGCCGTCCCGCCTACCGTCAGCTCGCCGATCCGCACGTGGCCCTGGCCGGTGCCGACCGGGACCCGCTGGCCGTCCTTGCCGCAGAACCCCGTCTTCATCTCGAAGTCGTTCGCGACCGCGTCGATCCCCGCCAGCGCGTCGAGGCAGTTCCCGATCAGCGTCGCGCCGCGGCACGGCTGCGTCACCTTGCCGCCCTCGATCATGTAGCCCTCGGAGACGCCGAAAACGAAGTCGCCCGTCGCCGGGTCGACCTGGCCGCCGGCGAACGACACGGCGTAGAACCCCCGTTCGACCTCGGAGATCAGATCGTCGGGCTCGGCGTCCTCGGGCGCGATGTAGGTGTTGGTCATCCGCGGGATCGGGAGGTGGCGGAAGCTCTCGCGGCGCCCGTTCGCGGTCGACGTGGCGCCGTCCTTCCGCGCACGCAGAAGGTCGTAGAGGTAGGAGGTGACCTCGCCGCCCTCGATCACCGCCGTCTTTCGCGATGCGGCGCCCTCGTCGTCGATCGCGCCGGTACCCCAGGCTCCCGGGAGGCGCCCGTCGTCGTAGGCGACGAGGTGCTCCGCGGCGACGCGCTCCCCGACCTTCCCCGCGTACACGCTCGCGCCCTTCTGCACCGCGTCCGACTCGAGCCCGTGGCCGGTCATCTCGTGAAAGAGCACCCCGCCGAATCCCTTCCCCACCACGACCGGCATCGAGCCCGCGGGGGCGGGATCGGCGCCGAGCAGCGTGAGCGCCTTCTCCGCCGCCTGGGCGCCGAGCTCGACGGCGCCGTTCTCGAGCAGCTCGAACCCGCGGTGGGCGCCGAGCGTCTCGAAGCCGGTCTCGACGACGTCGCCGCGCCGCGCGACGACCTGCGAGCCGAGCCGAACCCTGGTGCGGTCGTCGGTCGCGTGCACGCCCTCCGAGCTCGCGACCTGGACGCGGCGACGGCCCTCGGCATAGGAGCCCTGCACCTGGGCGACCTCGTCGCCGGCCGCGCGAGCGCGCTCGTCGAGCTCGCGCAACAGCTCGGCCTTGCGTTCGGCGGGGACACCCTCGGGCGGGACCTCGACCTCCTGGAGCTTCGGAGCCTCGACGCCGGCGAGCGCCTGCGGCTCGGAGCGCTCGCCCGACAGCGCCGCGGCGGCCGCCTCGGCGGCGCGAAGCAGGTCGGGCTCGGCGAGCCCGTCGACGTGCGAGAAGTAGGTCGTGTCCCCGCTGACGACGCGGACGCCGGCGCCGCGCTCGGCGCCGCGCTGGGCGCGCTCGACCCGCGACTCGTCGATCGAGAGCGAGAACCCAGAGCGCTCCTCGCAGAACACCTCGGCGAAGTCGCCGCCGTTCTCCAGGGCGCGGGAGATCACCCGCTCCGCGAGCGCGGGCTCGATCAGGGTCGCCGCGTTGTCACGATCGCCCGGCATCACTCACCCGCAACGTCTATCAGCCGCGAGGCGGCGAGGAACAGCGAGCGGCCGGTCCCGGTCTCGGGCGGGAAGTCGGCGCCGCGGCCCCCGGACCAGTACACGCGCGCGAACGGCTTGCGGCTGAGGCGGCGGCGGCGCAGGTATGCCGCCCCCTCGTCCGCGTAGCTCGCGAACCGGTTGAGGATGTATCGGTGCGGCTTTTCCATTAGGCGCCGCCGGTCGCCAGCTCGCGAAGCACCATCCGCATGTCGGAGATCATCAGCGACGCGAGAGGGAACCGATCGCTGACCGCGATCATCGCGAGCTCGCCGTGGCGGATCGCGAACACCTCGCCGTCATCGGTCCCAATGTGCACCTGCTGGGCGGGCTCGTCGCCGGCGAGGTCGGCCGCGCCGATCAGCACCGCCCCGGCCTCCTGCCAACGCTCGCGATCACCGGTTGCGGCGAGAGCCTCTCCCGTCGGTCCGAGTACCGCGCAGCCGCGCACGTCGTCGGACATCTCCAGCATCCGCGCGACCGCCACCTCCGCGGCCTCGCGGGTCGGGGCGCGCGCGGTTGCGGTGGCCTGTCCCCCGTTCGCCGGCATTAGATGGGTGATCCCATGGCCGCGTCCCCGGGGGGCGCGCGCGGCCGAGCAGGTCGAGGACGCAGGGCGCGATGTGTGCTTTCAGCACACGAGCGCCCGAGGACGAAGAGATGCGAAGGTCGCGCGGGTCGTCCACGGGGGCGCGGATCGTGGGATTACCCATCTAGTTCAAGATAGACAGGTGCCCCCCGCCCGAGCCGCCTGGCTGACGATCGTCGCCGTCTGCGCAATCGCC
This sequence comes from uncultured Thermoleophilia bacterium, assembly GCA_963756745.1. GTDB lineage: Bacteria > Actinomycetota > Thermoleophilia > Solirubrobacterales > 70-9 > DASPWW01. The sequence continues at coordinate 485,189 of CAVWOU010000010.1, read as the reverse complement.
GTGATCCTGCTCGCGATCGACGGCTACGCGGGGTATGCGATCACGCTGGGGGCCGTGGGGCTCGCGGCGGCGGTCAACCTGCTGTAGACGCCCGGGTCAAGCTGGTCGAGAAGTAGCTCGAGTAGCTACAGCCGGCCGTGCCGCAGCGGCTGATCGTCCTCGTCGTCGTCGGTGACCGAGCTCTCAGGCTCGACGTGGATCAGTACGTCGGAGTAGGGGATCGCGTCCTCGATCGCGCCGCGGAGCTCGTGCGCGACCTGGTGCGCGCGCTCGAGCGTGGTGCCGGAGCGGAACTGGACGTGGAGGTCGATGTGACGGTGGCTCCCCGAGCGCCGCGCGCGCAGCTTGTGGTAGCCGGCGACCTCGGGCATCTCCGCCGAGGCGATCGCCTCCTCTATGCGGTCGAGCTCCGCGGGCGGCGGCGCCTCGTCGACCAGGACTCGGGACGAGCGGCTGAGAATCCGGATCCCGGCGGCAACGATCGCGACCGCGATCAGGAGCGCGGTGATCGCGTCGAAGGCGACCACGCCGGTGACGTCGACGAGGCCGAGCCCGACGAGCAGCCCGGCCGAGGTCATGGCATCGGTCCGGAGGTGTGCGGCATCGGCCTCCAGCGCCGGCGAGCGGAGCTCGCGCGCGCGGCGGAATAGGAAGGTCGAGACCCCGACGTTGGCCAGGGTGGAGAACGCCGCGACGGCGATACCCACCGCGAGAGCATCGATCTCGCCCGGCGGATCGACGAGCCGGTCGGTGGCCTCGAAGATGATGATCCCGGCGCCGATCACGATCAGCATCCCCTCAATCACGGCGGCCAGGTTCTCGACCCGCTCGTGGCCGTAGGGATGGTCGGCGTCTGCGGGCTCGGCCGCCGCCCGCACGGAGACGAAGGCGATGATCGACGCCACGAGGTCGATCGAGGAGTGGACAGCCTCCGTGATGATCGCGATCGACCCCGTGATCGCCCCGGCAGCGATCTTGAGCGCGATCAGGATCGAGTTCGAGATGATCGAGAGCCCGGCGGCGCCGGACTTCGTCCGGATCGCCTCCCGGGGTCGAACCGTGCCGAGCCGACTCACTCGCCGGTCCGCCGCGAGAGGTACTCGGCGAGCCGCCGCGCCGCGCGCCCGCGGTGGCTGATCGCGTTCTTCTCTTCCCTGTTCAGTTCGGCCATCGTCCGATCGTCATCCGGTCCGGTGTCGTCGGGGACGAACGCGGGGTCGTAGCCGAACCCGCCGCTCCCGCGGGGCTCGCGCGCCAGTGTCCCCTCGCAGCGTCCCTCGAACAGCGCCTCGTCACCGTCCTCGTCGACGTGCGCGATCACGCATACGTACGCGACCGCGCGATCCTCACTGTGGTCGAGCTCGCGGAGGAGCTTGTTCAGGTTCTGCTCGTCGGTCGCATCGGGCCCGGCGAAGCGCGCCGAGCGCACCCCCGGCGCGGCGCCGAGCGCCCGCGCGTCGATCCCGGAGTCATCGGCGATCGCCTCCTCGCCGGTCGCCCGCCGCGCCGCGCGCGCCTTGATCAGCGCGTTGTCGGCGAAGGTCGCGCCGTCCTCGGGCGGCAGCTCGACCCCCGGCGGGAGCGGCTCGAGCTCGACATCGGTGAGGATTTCGCCCAGCTCGCGGAGCTTGTGCTCGTTTCGCGTCGCCACGACGAGCCTCCTCCTCCCCATCAGCCGGCGGCCGAATTCCCCGTGACCCGCTCCTGCGCCTCGCGGAGGCGGGCGACGCCTCCCTCGGCGAGCTCCAGCAGCTCGTCCAGCGAGGTGCGCTCGAGCGGCGTTCGCTCGGCAGTCGCCTGGACCTCGATCAGCCCGCCGGCGCCAGTCATCACGACGTTCGCGTCGACCTCCGCCTCGGAGTCCTCGGAGTAGTCGAGGTCGCACAGCGCGGCGCCGTCGACCATCCCGACGCTGACGGCCGCCACCGAGCCCGTGAGCGGGAGAGTCTCGAGCGCGCCGGAGGTGACCAGGCGCTGGAGCGCGAGATGGAGCGCGACGTAGCCCCCGGTGATCGCGGCGCACCGCGTACCGCCGTCGGCCTGGAGGACGTCGCAGTCCACGTACACGCTTCGCTCCCCGAACGCTTTCATGTCGACGACGCTGCGCAGCGAGCGGCCTATCAGCCGCTGGATCTCGACCCCGCGCCCGTCCTGACGGCCGCGGCTCACGTCGCGCTGCTTGCGCTCGCCCGTCGACGCGGGGAGCATCGCGTACTCGGCCGTCACCCACCCCCGCCCGCTGCCCTCGAGCCAGCGCGGCACCGAGTCGGTGAGCGACGCGGTGCAGATCACGCGCGTCTCGCCCTGCGAGATCAGCGCCGAGCCCGAGGCCGTGCGCACGAACCCGGGCTCGATCTGCACCGGCCGCAGGTCGCCCGGCGCGCGGTCGTAGCTGCGGCTGCGCGGCATGGCGGTGAGTGTGTCAGACCCCCGCTCGGGTCCGGGCGAAGCGGTCAGGATCCCGCTTGGCCCACGGTGACGCGCGGCAGCTCGTCCTCGTCCGCGGGCTCGCAGCGCGCCTCGCGCGCCGGACGCATCGGCGTCCCGGCGACCCCGCAGTTGAAGTCGGTCGCGGCGCGATCGGGGACGTCTCCATCGGGTGCGCCGCTCGCGGGTGCGGTGTGGAGCACGTCGTTGGAGATCGTCAGCCACGCGAGAACACCCCCGGCGAGGGCGAGAACCGCGCACGCGAGCACGGCGCCGTGGAACGCGTCGGTCATTGCGGCCGGATCCTCGTAGGCGGCGCCGGTGAGCCCGACGATCAGCGGCAGCGCCGCGACCGCCGCCAGCCCAGCCGTGCGCGCGACGGCGTTGTTCACGCCCGAGGCGACACCGGCATGGCGCTCGTCGGCCGCCGCGAGCACGGTCGCGGTGATCGGGGCGACGACGAGCGTGAGCCCGAGCCCGAACACGATGACCGCCGGCAGAACCGACCCGACGTAGGAGTCCCCGGGGTCGATCAGGGTCATCATCAACGTCCCGATCGCGATCCCGATCGGGCCGAGCGTGAGCGGCAGCCTGGGGCCGATCCGCGTCGCCAGCGCCCCCGCCCGCGGTGAGAAGGCGAGCATCAGCGCGGTGATCGGCAGCGACGCCGCGCCTGCGGCGATCGGCGAGTAGCCGAGCGACACCTGGAGGAACACGACGAGGAAGAAGAAGACCCCTCCCATCGCCGCGTAGACCACGAACGTGACGACGTTCGCGCTCGAGAACTGGCGCGAGTCGAAGATCGACAGGGGCAGCATTGGCTCCGGGCTGCGTCGCTCGACGAAAACGAACGCGACCGCGCTCACCAGCCCGACGACGAGTGCGGCGAGCACCATCGGCGAGTTGAGCCCGTCCTCGGGCGCCTGGATCACGGTGAACGTCAGTCCCGCGAGGGCGAACGAGGCGAGCGCCGAGCCCGGGAAGTCGAGCCGGCCGGTGATCGTCGGGTCGCGCGTCTCAGGGACGTGGCGGGCGGCGCCCCAGACGACGAACGCCGCAATCGGGAGGTTGATGAAGAAGATCGCACGCCAGCTCACCGCTTCGATCAGCCAGCCACCGAGGAGCGGTCCGATCGCGGCGGCGACCCCGCCGAGCGCGGACCACGCCCCGATCGCCCGCCCGCGGTCCTCGGGCTGGAAGGTAGCCTCGATGATCGCCAGGCTGCCCGGGGTGAGCAGCGCGCCGCCGATTCCCTGGACGACCCTGGCGGCGATCAGGATCTCGGCGTTCGGTGCGATCGCGCACAGCACCGACGCGACGGCAAACCAGATCACCCCGATGTTGAAGATCCGGCGCCGGCCGTAGCGGTCTCCGAGCGAGCCGCCCAGCAGGATCAGCGCCGCGAGCGTCAGCAGGTAGCCGTTGATGATCCACTGGAGCCCGGCGACGTCGGCGCCGAGGTCCTCGCCGATCGCGGGCAATGCGACGTTGACGACCGTCGCCTCGAGGAACGCGATGCTCGACCCGAGCACCGTTATCCCGAGCACCCATCGCCCGGCGGGGCTCGAGTAGCGGATCCTCCCCGCCTCGTTCACCTACCTAGCATGCCTGACCGGCGACGCTGGAGCTATCAGCCTCGCCGTTGCTCGTGGTCGATCTCGTCCGCGCGCGCGGCAAGGCCCTTGACCGTTTGCTCGATGAAGCTGCTCAGCTGGCGCCGGTAGAGCCATCCCGTCCCCCGGACCTTGGGGTCGAAAGACGAGTGCCACCTGATTAGCGTCCCTCCGTCGGTGCGCTCGAGGTCGACATCGCCGCGGTACCCGCGTATCGCGAGGCCGGAGAGCTGCGCATAGCTGAACCGCCGATTCGGAACCAGCTCGACGGCGCGTACACGACGCTCGGGTCGGCCGACGTCGTCGCCGTCGATCGATCACCTGCGATGCCACCAACCGATTAGTTTGACGAGAGGCGAAGGTCGATACGGGTGTTAGAGCGTGACGGCCGCGGCTACAAACCCAATCGTCCACCTCGAGCTGCACACCGGGGACCTGCGGGGCGCGAGCGCGTTCTATGAACGACTGTTCGGCTGGCACCCGGAGCGGGTCGCCGCCGGACGCTGCGCGTACACCGCGCTCGATCTCGGCCGCGGCCTGGGCGGAGGCATCGTCGAATGCGAGACGCGTCGGCCCGTGTGGCTCCCCTACGTCGAGGTCCCCGACGTGGCCGACGTGGCGGAACGGGCACGCGGGCTCGGAGCGGCAGTGCTGCTCGATCCGCGCGAGGGCCCGGCCGGGTGGCGAAGCGTTGTCGCCGAGCCGGCCGGCGCCGAGATCGCCTTCTGGCAGCCAAAGTCCTGACTCGGTCATTCGGCGTTGGCGACCGGGCGCATCTCGGGCGCGGCTCGGGCTGCTTATGCAACCCGGGCCAGGTTAGGCAACTCGCCGCGCCGGGCCTGGACACACCCGGCGCGGCGGTGCCTCGCCGCGGTTCTTCGATGGAGCGAGCTCCGCGGCGCCGCCCGCTCTCCCCCCGCCCGGAGTCGAGCGAGGTCGGGGCGGGCGAAGGTCAGCTCACTTGAACGTGATCGCGTTCACTGCCGCCTTGATCTTCTCGACGATCACCTCGGCGAGCTCGGTCCCCTGCTTGCCGTTGAAGCCCTTCATCGCGGCGACCATGCCGACCATGAGCAGCGAGACGAGCAGGATCAGGCCGACGTACTCGACCGTTCCCTGGCCCCGCTGACCTTCCAGCGCGGCGACGATCGCGCGGGCGCGGCGCGCGGCGGCCGCGTGAATCCATCCGAACAGCGCGTAGAGCATCGAAGTCCTCCTCGATCGGTTCGCGCCGATGCTCGGACAAACCGCCACACCGCTCCAGACCAGAGTGCGACAACTCTGGCGCTCGAGGCTCAACAAGGACGAGAGGCGTTACTCCGTCAACCCTGCGGCTTCGAGCGCAGCCCTCTCGTCGTAGAACTCGCGGTAGCGGCGGACCTTGCCGTCTATGACCGTGACGACCTGGTAGATCCTCGCGCCGACCGGCGCATCGCTTCAGCGCGCCGGTGCCGTGCTCGCGCGCGACGACGAAGACGTCATCGCCGCCGCAGTCGGCTATCCGTTCTACGTCGAAGCCGTAGTCCCCGAACTGCTCGAGCCACTGGCGCCATGAGTCAATGACGCCCTGGTGGCCCCTGTAGACGCGCGCGTCGGCGCGCTGTGGGTCCTCGATCCACTCCACATCCGGATCGCAGAGCTGAGGCACCAGGTCGGGCAGCGCGGCAAGCAGCGCCTCCTTGTCCATGCCCTCCGCCGCCTCGAAGATCCCGGCCACGAACTCGACGTTCTCCCGCGACATTGCCGGTCTCCTAGAGGTCCGTCTGCTCGACGGCGCCGCTCGGATGGACGCCGATCACCCGCAGCTTGTCGTCGCCGGTGCCGATGAAGCGGTGGGGCGTCTGCGCCGGTGCGACCACGATGTGGCCTGCGGTGACGGTGAGCTCCTCGTCGCCGACCGTGAACGCGGCGGTGCCGGTCTGGACGACGAACACCTCCGGGTAGGGGTGCAGATGCAGCGCGGGGCCTTGCCCGCGCTCGTACTCGGTGACGAAGATCGAGACCGTGACGTCATCGCCGCCCTCGAACAGCGCCGCCGTCGCGGTCCTGCCGCAGGTCCTCGATCGGAATCACCGTCGCCACCGATCACCTCCTCCACAACCGGTCACTCGTTCGCTCATCGTATGAGCGCGGCCCCGAGAACGCATCCCCCGGAGACAGGGTTGACGTGCGCAGATCGGCGCGCATAGGATCGCCCGCATGGAGTCCGCTTCCGCGCCAGCAAAGCGAATCACGGTCGGCGGCGTCCTCAACGAGACGTTCTCGATCTACGGCCAGCACGCGCTGCCATTGCTCGGAAGCGCGATCGTGGTCTTCGTGATCGTAGGCGTGGCGGCGGGCCTGCTCCAGAACGAGGGTGGGCTGATCCTCGGGCTCCTCGCCGCGATCATCCGCTTGGTGGGGCAGGCGCTTTACATCGGGTTCGTCGTCCAGCTCGTGCAGGACGTTCGCGACGGCAGGCGCGATCAGACCGTCGGCGACCTGTTCTCAGCGGCGGCACCCGCGATCCTCCCGCTGATCGTGTTCTCGATTCTGTTCGGGATCGGGGTCACGATCGGCTTCATCCTGCTGATCGTCCCCGGCCTGATCCTGATCACCTTCTGGTCGGTCGGGGCACCCGCGATCGTGGCCGAGGGCGCGGGCCCGCTCGAGGCCTTCGCTCGCAGCTGGCGCCTGGTTCGCGGCGATGCCTGGTCGGTGTTCCTGGCGCTTCTGGTTGTCCTGGTGATCGTGATCGCGATCGGGTTCGTCCTCGGTGCCATCGCCACCGCGATCAGCGACGGCGCCACCGTGGTCGCGTCGATCATCTCCAGCGTGATCACGGCTCCGATCTTCGCGATCGCGGTCACCGTGATCTACTTCGACCTCGGCGGTGGCCGCGCCCCGGCTGCACCGACGGAGCCTTCCGAGCCGCCTCCGCCGGCGGCTCCCACGGCCTGAGCGCTGGCGCCCCGAGCTAGCGCGGAATGTGCGCCCGCGGCGGCGGGAGCTTGTTGACGCCGGGCGCGCGCAGACCATCGAGCATGATCTCGACGTAGCGCTCCCAGTTCAGCTCCGGCATCTTGCCGGAGGCCCCCGCGGTGACCGCGCCAAGCGCGCAGATCAGCGTCGGCACGTCCTCGACCACCGCGTCCTCGCGCATCCCGCCCACCCGCTGGGCGTTGGCCATCAGCTGCGCCGTCAGGTCGGCGAGGCCACTCCTGACGGCTTCGTGCTGACCGAGCTCGGGATGCCAGCTGATGAACTCCGACAGTGCGCGGTCCCGGATCGTGACCGCCGCGGAGTGCCGGATGAGGTCGCAGAACGCCTGCCACGGATCGGGCTGGCGAAGCGCCTGCTCGGCGCGCTCCGCGAGGCGCTCGAAGCGATCGGCGACAAGGGCCGCGATGAGTTCTTCCTTGGTCGGAAAGTGGCGGTACACCGTGCCGACACCGACCCCCGCCGTGCGGGCGATGTCGTCCATCTGGCAGTCGAGCCCGCACTCGCCGAACCGCTCGCGCGCCGCCGCAAGCACCGCCTCGCGGTTGCGCCGAGCGTCGGCGCGCAGCGGGGGCTTGCCGTCGGTCGCCGCCGTGGCCGTCCGCTCGCCGTCGATCGTCGCGGTGGTCGTTGTGTCCATTTCTTCCCTTGCCGTTCGTCCTTGGGTCATGAGCCGGGTTTAGGTTGCAACCGGAATGGGCATTCCGTATAGTGCCATGAAACCGGAACCGGAACTCAGCTTCCGCTACGGAGTATCGCAGACGCCACCGACGACAGCAAGGAGAGGAGCGCGAGGATGACCGAAGCCGCCCAGTACAGAGAACGTCGCTGGTTCGCCCTGATCCTCCTCTGCTTCGCGCAGTTCATCGTCGTCATCGACGCCGCGATCGTGAACGTGGCGCTGCCGTCGATCGGCGAGGGCCTCGGGTTCTCGCAGGAGAACCTCGCGTGGGTCGTCAACGCCTACGTGCTCACGTTCGGCGGCTTCCTGCTGCTCGGGGGGCGGATGGCCGATCTGCTCGGGCGCCGGCGCGTGTTCATCGCCGGCTTGGCTGCTCGTCGCGGTGGCATCGCTCGCGGCCGGATTTTCCGCGAACGACGGGCAGCTGATCGCCGCCCGCGCCGCCCAGGGCCTCGGCGCGGCGATCATCTCGCCGTCGGCGCTCTCCATCATCACCACGACCTTCAGCGACGGCGCCGAGCGCAACAGGGCGCTCGGGGCCTGGGGGGCGGTCGCCGGATTGGGTGGCGCCGCGGGCGTGCTGTTCGGCGGCATCCTCACCGACGGGCTCGGCTGGGAATGGGTGCTGTGGATCAACGTGCCGGTCGCGCTGGTCGTCGCCGCGCTCACCCCGCCGTTGGTCGCCGAGAGCCGCTCCGAGTCGGAGACACGCCACTTCGACGCCGCCGGGGCGGTGAGCGTCACCGCCGGGCTCTCGGTGCTCGTCTACGCGCTCGTCGACGCAACCGAAGCCGGCTGGGGATCGACCCAGACGCTGGGACTCCTCGCGCTGTCGGCGGCGCTTCTCGCGGCGTTCGTCGCGATCGAGCTCCGCTCGCAGGCGCCGCTGGTGCCGTTCCGGATCTTCCGCCTCCGGACCCTGACCGGCGCCAACGTCGTCGGGCTGCTCGTCGGCGCGTCGTTGTTCTCGATGTTCTTCTTCATCACCCTGTACATGCAGCAGGTGCTCGGCTACAGCGCGATCAAGGCGGGGCTCTCCTACCTCCCGCTCGCGTTGATGATCATCGTCGCGTCGGGGATCGCGTCCCAGCTCGTCACCCGGATCGGCTTCAAGCCCGTGCTCACGGCCGGGATGGCTTTCATCGCCGTCGCGCTCGTGTGGTTCTCGCAGGTCTCCGTGGGCGGCGGCTTCGTCACCGACATCCTCGGCCCATCGCTCCTCGCGGCGACCGGGCTCGGGTTCGCCTTCGTGACCACGACGATCGCGGCGGTGTCCGGCATTCGCGATCAGGAGTCGGGGCTCGCGAGCGGGTTGATCAACACCTCGCAGCAGATCGGCGGAGCGCTCGGGCTCGCGGTGCTGGCGACGATCGCCAACTCGCGGACCGATGACGTCGTCGCGAGCTCCGGGGGCGATCCCTCCGCGCTGACGAACGCGCTCACCGAGGGATTCCAGGCCGCGTTCCTGGGCGGCGCCGCGATCGCGGCCCTCGGCCTCGTGCTCACGCTGGTGCTGATCCGCGGCCGCGACAGCCGCGCGCACGTCGAGATCGGCAGGCGCGGGCCCGAGCAGGCGGTCGAGGCCTAGGCAATCGGGTCGCGGCCGCTTATCGCGCGCAGCGGGAGCTACACACAACGCCGCACTCGCGCTTGCAGTCCCGATTGGCCTGAGGAGAGCGAGTCAAGCCGGCTCTACGTAGGATCCAGGCGTGGCGGCGCAATCCGCTGAGCTGACCCTCGAGATGAAGCGCCTCCTCCCCGCAGCGCCTCCGGTCGCATTCGCGGCCTTCAGCGAGCCGAAGGAGCTGGCGAAGTGGTGGGGGCCGCAGGGCTTCACCATCCCGAGCATTGACTTCGATCCCCGCGTCGGAGCGACCTACCGGATCGAGATGCAGCCACCGGAAGGTGACCCCTTCTATCTGATCGGGGAGTTCCGCGAAGTCGACCCGCCCGCGCGCCTCGCCTTCACGTTCAGGTGGGAGGACCCCGATCCCGACGACGTCGAGACCGCGGTCGAGCTGTCGTTCCGGGATCTCGGCGGGTCGACGGAGCTCGCCCTCACCCAGGGCCAGTTCAAGACCGAGGCGCGCCGTGCGCTTCACCGGGACGGTTGGACGGACAGCTTCGACAAGCTCGAGCGTCTCATGTCCGCCCGAACTTGAGCCAAGCAGGAGCGATCGGGACTAGTTCGGAGGCAGGCGCCGCTACCTCTCAACCTTCAAGCGTCCCCCAACACTGGATCAGGGTGAAGGTCGTGCCCCATCTGCCCGGCTCGGCCAACTCGGTCTCGGCCTCGCGGCGTAGCGAGGCGAGCTCGTCCTCGGTCAGTGTCTCAAGCAGCCGCGACTCGAGCGCGGCGCTGAACTGAAGCGGCAGACGCAAATAGGGGTGGCCTGGTTTGAGCGCGATCACGTGTGCGTCGATCTCTGGCTCCTCAACACCGACTTCGCGGAGCAGTTCAGGAAGTCCGCGGCCCGCCTCGCCGCCCAGGCTGGCAAAGATCTCGGAGAGCAATCGGATCAGTCGCTCGGCCGCGGGGGCAGGGGGATTGAAGTGCCACGAGCCCAGGTCCCACTCCTCCAGAACCAGTGAGCCACCCGGCCTGACCAACCGCCGGTACGAGGCAACCTGCTCGGGGCCGCGTCCGAGCGGAGCGATCTGATAGCGGGCATGGACGAGATCGAAAGATTGCGGCTCCAGCTTGCTGTCGAACAGATCATCGACGACTAGCTCTACGTTGGAGATCCCTTCTGTCTCCAGAAATGAACGAGCGGCATCGAGCAGGCTCTCGTCTATGTCCGTGCCTACGACCTGGCCGGAGGGGCCGACCCACTCGCCGAGGATCCGAAGCCAGCCCATGGCTCCGCAGCCGACGTCCAGGGCGTGTCGGCCGGATCCGTCGCCGACCTTCGAGAGGAGCTGCCGCCCGGTGGGCTCCCACACGCGCGACTGCAGCCGCAGGCGCTCCAACTCCGAGGGTTGGTTGGCCAGCAGGTACTCCTCCTGCGACATTGCCCGCAGTATCTCCCCTCCAGCCTGCGGGGCGCAACGTTACCCTGAGCTGGCGGCTGAACTAGCTCAAAGGCTCTCGTGGGAGGTGTCCTGATCGGCTGGCGCCGTTCGTCTTTTCTCCGAAAAGACCAACGAACCCAGAGTCGAGGAGGCGAATAGTCATGGCACCTACGAAGATTGCTGTCGCGGGAGCGACCGGGAGAGTCGGCCGTCACCTCGTCGAGGCGCTGGAGGGCGACGGGCACGACGTCGTCGCGATGTCGCGTTCGAGCGGCGTGGACGTGGTCACCGGCGACGGCCTGGCGGAGGCACTGTCAGGCGTCGAATGCGTGGTCGACGTCGCCACCGGGCCGTCGCCCGACATGGAGGCGGCGACGGAGTTCTTCACCGCGGCTTCTCGGAACCTGCACGAGGCCGGCGAGCGAGCCGGCGTGCGGCGGATGGTCGTGGTGTCGATCATCGGATGCGACCGGTTCACCGGCGGGTACAACGCCGCGAAGGTCGCCCACGAGCGGGCCGCATTGTCAGGCCCGATCCCGGTGCGCCTGCTGCGCGCGGCGCAGTTCCACGAGTTCGTCGAGCAGCTCGTTGAGTGGGGCACTCAGGGAGAGGTCAGCTACGTGCCGAAGATGCGAACACAGCTGGTCGCCTCCCAGACCGTCGCGCAGGCGCTCGCCGACCTGGCCACGGATCCCGCATCGGAGCCCGCGCCAGGATCCGGAGCGCCGATCCCGGAGATCGCCGGTCCACGGGTGGAGGGCCTCGTTGAGATGGCGAGGCTGCTCGCGTCGCGGCGAGCTGAGCCGTTGAAGATCGAGGGCGTGAGCGACCCAGACGACCCGGACCGCGAGCTGTTCGAGACGGACGGCCTGCTGCCCGGCCCCGACGCCACCCTCGCCGGCCCGACGTTCGAGGAGTGGCTCATCCCCAAGCGGTGATGAGCCACACCGGCCGTCTCACACCCCGTCAGCCCGCGAGCTCTGCCAGCCGCCGCTCGAGAAAGCGCCGCTCGGCATCCGAGTGAACGAGCTCGAGTGCGCGCTCGTAGGCCGCGCGAGCGTCGGACATGCGGTCGAGCCGGCGCAGCAGCTCCGCGCGCGTCGAGTGCAGGTACTGGTAGCGGTCGAGCTCGAGGTCCTCGACCATGCCGAGCGCCGTCTCGACGTCGCCCGCTTCGGCGATCGCGACGGCCCGGTTGAGCTCCACGACCGACGAGCCGGTGAGCCGGGCGAGCTCGCCGTACAGCGCCGCGAGCTGCGGCCAGTCGGGCGGCTCTTCGGCGTGCAGGTCCGCGATCGCCGCCTGCAGGACGTAGGAGCCGCGGCCGCCGAGTGCCAGCGCCCGATCGAGCGCCGTGCGCCCCTCCGTGATCTGGTCGTGGTCCCACAGCGAACGATCCTGGTCGCTGGAGAAGCACCACCGCGCCGTCGGCGAACCGGGCCTCGCGCCGGGCGTCGTTCACCAGCATCAGCGCGAGCAGTCCGTGGACCTCGGGCTCGTCGGGCATCAGCTCAGCCAGCGCCCGCCCGAGCCGGATCGCCTCGGCCGCGAGATCCGCGCGGCCGCCGTAGCCCTCGTTGAAGATCAGGTAGGTGACCGCGAGCACGGCGGCGAGGCGGTCGGGGAGCAGGTGGTCCGGCGGAACCCGAAACGGGATCCCGGCGGCCTTGATCTTGTGCTTCGCGCGGACGAGCCGCTTCGCCATCGTCGCCTCGGGGACGAGGAACGCGCGGGCGATCTCCTCGGTCCTCAGCCCGCCCAGCGTCCGCAGCGTGAGCACGACCTGTGCGTCGATCGCGAGCGCCGGATGGCAGCACGTGAACATGAGCTCGAGGCGCTCGTCCGGGATCGTCGTCTCGTCCACGATTTCCTCCCTGGTCTCCGGGAGCTCGAGCAGCTTGGTCTTCGCGGCCAGCGTCCGCTCGCGGCGGATGCGGTCGATCGCGCGGTTACGCGCGGTGGTCACCAGCCAGGCGCGCGGGTTGTCGGGCTCCCCGTCGCGGGGCCAGCGCTCGGCCGCGATCGCGAAGGATTCCTGAACGGCCTCCTCGGCGAGCTCGAAGTCGCCGAGGAAGCCGATCAGGCTTGCGAGGACGCGGCTCCACTCCTCGCGGAAGACCTGCTCGAGGATCGCTACCGCTCCACGATCGGGCGCACCTCGATCGCGCCGCCCATGCGGGCCGCCGGAATGCGCGACGCGAGCTCGATCGCGGCGTCGATGTCGTCAGCCTCGAGGAACAGATACCCGCCGAGCGCCTCCTTGATGGCCACGAACGGTCCGTCCGTGGTCAGCGCCTCGCCGTTCTCCACCCTCACGGTGGTGGCGGACTCGGGGGAATCGAGCTGGACGCCGGAGGTGACGCCCGGGGTCTGGTTGATCGACTGGTAGTCGGAGTAGACGGCCTTCTGCTCGTCCTTCGAGAGGCTCGCCCACTCGTCGGTGCCCGGGAGCGGGGTCGTGCCCTGATGGATCAACAGCATGTACTTCATCGCTACCTCCTCCTTTGGGGATTGGTCGCGTGTAAGACGAACGACAAACGGGGAGATGGACACCCCCGGACGAGGTCGATGTAGCGCTCATACACGCGCGGCCATTATCCGCCCCAGGGGGTAGCGAAGCCGTCCCCGGGCGGCAGTAGCCTCGCATCCGCTCGAGAGGAGGTGAGGCCGTGAAGCTCGTGATCGGAATCGTGCGGCCGGAGAAGGCGAACGACGTGTTGGAGGCCCTGTACCGGGCGGAGGTGCGCGGGCTCTCGATGAGCCGGGTCGAGGGGCACGGCGGAGAGCTCGACCGCGTCGAGACCTACCGCGGCACGACCGTGAAGGTCGGCCTCGCCGAGAAGGTCCGGTTCGAGATCGCGGTCTCCGATCCCTTCGTCGAGCCGACGATCGACGCGCTTCGCGAGGGCGCACGCACCGGGGAGGTCGGCGACGGCAAGATCTTCGTCGTGCCGCTCGAGCGGGCGGTCCGCATCCGCACCGGGGAAACGGACGTCGGCGCCGTTACCCCGGTTGGCGAGTGATGGACCTCCCGATCCTGGCGGCGGCCGCGAAGGTCGACACCGGCGACACCGCGTGGATGCTGGTGGCCACCGCGCTCGTGTTGCTGATGACCCCCGCGCTGGGGCTCTTCTACGCCGGGCTGGTCCGATCGAAGAACACCCTCAACACTTTCATGATGTGCGTCGCGGCGATCGCGGTCGCCGCCGTGACGTGGGCGCTGATCGGCTACTCGCTCGCGTTCGACGGCGACGCCCCGCTGATCGGGGGCCTCGACTACGTCGGCCTCCACGACGTGGGCTTCGAGCCGCGCGAGGGGACGACCATCCCCCACCTGGTGTTCATGGTCTTCCAGGCGACCTTCTGCATCATCACGGTCGCGCTGGTCTCGGGCGCGGTGGTGGAGCGGATGCGGTTCGGGGCGTTCCTGGTGTTCGCGGCGCTGTGGTCGGTGCTCGTATACGCCGTGCTCGCGCATTGGGCGTTCGGCGGTGGATGGCTCATCGCGGGCGGGACGCTCGACTTCGCCGGCGGCGTCCCGGTCGAGATGGCATCGGGGTTCTCGGCGCTCGCCGCCGCGCTGGTGGTCGGCGCGCGGAAGGACTACGGGCGCCAGGCGCTGCTTCCCCACAACGGCGTCTACGTGCTGATCGGCGCGGGGCTTCTGTGGTTCGGCTGGTTCGGCTTCAACGGCGGCAGCGGGTTCTCGACCGGGAACGCCAGCGTGCTCGCGTTCACCAACACCCTTCTCACCCCGGCCTGCAGCCTCCTTATGTGGTTCGTGCTCGACCTGATCCGAGGCAGGAAGGTGACGGCGATCGGGGCGGCGACCGCGATCATCGTCGGCTGCGTGCTGATCACGCCGGCGGGCGGGTTCATCGCGCCCGGGTGGGCGATGCTGCTCGGCGCGGTCGGCGCGCTGCCGTGCTACGCGGTGATCGTGCTTCGACCGCGGACTCGGGTGGACGAGACACTCGACGTGCTCGCCGCCCACGGGATAGCCGGTCTGACCGGGCATCCTGTTCATCGGGTTCGTTGCCCAGCTCGCCTGGAACGACGTCGCCGACGGCCTCCTGTACGGCAATGCGGCCCAACTCGGCGACCAGGTGCTCGCGGCCCTCGCCGCCCCCGCGTACGCCTTCGGAGTCACCTACTTGCTGCTGCGGGTGATCGGCGCGGTGATGCCTCTGCGCGCGTCGGAGCGCGACGAAACGCTCGGGATGGACGTCGTCCAGCATGGCGAGGAGGCGTACTCGACCGGCGAGGGCGCCATTCTGGTCACGCCGGAGGCAGGGGTCGAGGCCGAGGTCCCGGTCAAGCCCATTTAGCTGCGCGCCGCGGCCTCGGCGCGACTGCGAGCGAAGCGCGCATTTTCCGTAATGTCCGATGGTCGATGGCGAAGAGAAAGTGGTTCTTTCGACGGGATCCAAAGCCCGACGGCGAGGACGGCGGGGACGCGACTCAGGAGTACCAACTCTCCCCGGACGACGGCGACGCGGCGGAGACCCAGGGCTCCGGCGGCGACACCGAGGAGCGTGTGAGGTTGGCCGCCGAAGCCGCCGAGGAGCGGATGGTCGACGAGGTGCTCGCGCTCGAGAAGGACGTCGAGCGCGCCCGGCAGGAGGCCGATGAGCTCCGCAGCGAGCTCGAGAGATCGCGCGAGCTGCCCAAGGACTGGCCCCCGGGCGACGCCGGACGCCTCGCGAAGGAGCTGCGGGCGCGCGAGGACGAGCTCGAGCAAGAGCGGCTGGCCAAGGCGGAGTTGATCGAGCGGAACGACCGCCGCCTGAAGGAGATCGAAGAGCAGGCCGTCTCGCGGCGGCGGAGCGGGTCGGCGACGCCGAACGGCAGCTTCTCGAGGAGACCGAGCGGCTTAGCGCCGACGCGGAGGCCCGCATCGCCCAAAAGACCGAGGAGGCTCGGCGGGAGATCGAGGAGGAGGCCGGGCAACGGGCGGTCGAGTCCGAGCGGAGGGCGCTCGTCGCCGAGGAGCAGCTCGAGGCCATCCAGGCGGACACGGCGAAGCGGTCGTCCGAGATGCGCGCCGCCGCGGCGGACTGGCTTCGCGGCCGCGCCGACGCATTGCGCCAGGAGGGCGAGGCCAGCGCGCGCGAGGAGATCGCGCGCGAGCGGGAGCCCCGTCAGGAGGTCGAAGATCGAATCGGCGAGGCGACCGAGCGCGCCGGGGCCGCGGAGAAGACCGCGCGCGGCTCCGCGATCTCGGACACCCACGAGTGGACCGCCGGCGCGCTCCAGGAGGCGCCGACCGAGAAGAAGCTGAGCCTCAGCACCGCGTCGTTCGAGGAGCTGCGCGCGGTGGGGCTGTCGGTGACACAGACGCAGCGTGTGATCGAGTACCGGGAGGCGAACGACGGCTTCAACTCGCTCGACGAGCTCGATTCGGTCCCAGGCTTCGAGCGCTCGCTGCTCGTCGAGCTGAAGAGCCGAGTAGCCCCGTAGCCGCGGCTAGAGCCCCGGCCAGGAGCGGCGAACCCGATCGAGGTACCGCTCCGCCGGCGCGCCGGGGGCCGCGCGCGGCTCGCGCGAGTCGGTCAGAGCCTCGATCGTCGCGCCGACCGACTCGGCGAGCGCGTCGAGGTCGTAGCCGCCCTCGAGGCACACCAGCACGGGCACCTCGAGCTCGGCGGCGAGCTTCCTGACGGTCGCGGCCATGTCTGCGAACGCCGCCGCGTCGAGCGTGCACTGCGCGAGCGGGTCGGATCGGTGTGCGTCGTACCCGGCCGAGATCACGAGCAGATCCGGCTCGTGCTCGCGGGCGACCGGGACGACGATCCGCTGGACGAGCGAGAGGAAATCGTCGGGGCCCGACCCCGGGGGAACCGGAAGATTGATCGTGTAGCCCTCCCCCGCCCCGGTCCCTATCTCGTCCGCATCGCCAGTGCCCGGATAGAGCGGGCTCTGGTGGATGCTCGCGTACACGACGCGATCGGACTCGGCGAATATCTCGTCCGTGCCGTTGCCGTGGTGAACGTCCCAGTCGAGGATCAGCACCCGTTCGGCGCCCCGCTCCTCGAGTGCGTGCGCCGCGGCCACGGCGACGTTGTTGAAAAGGCAAAAGCCCATCGAGCGCGCTGTCTCCGCGTGGTGGCCGGGCGGTCGCAGCCCGCAGAACGCGAGCCGCTCGCCGTCCGCGAGCATCCTGTCGACCGCGTGAACCGCCCCTCCCGCGGCATGGAGCGCGGCTTCGAAGGAGGCCTCCACCGCGACGGTGTCCATGTCGATCATCCCGCCGCCGCGGCGGCACAGCTCCTCGATCGCGTCCACATGGGCCGGCGAGTGCACGCGCAGGATCTGATCCCTGCTCGCGCGCGGCGCCTCGACCAGCTTCAGCCCCAGCCACTCGCGCGGTTCGAGCGCGGCCTCGATCGCCCGCAGCCGCTGAGCGTTCTCCGGATGGACGCCGGTTTCATGCGCGAACGAAGACGGATGGCGGATGTAGAGGCCCACGGCTGTACCGTACCCGCGCCTTGCCCGCCCCACAGCCCGCATCGAGTTGGGACGTCGCCGTGGTCGGCGGCGGCGCCGCGGGCCTGTACACGGCGCTCGCCGCGGCCGACGCCGGCGCGCGTGTGTGCGTGGTGTCGAGAAAGCCGCTCTCGGAGAGCGCGAGCTTCCGCGCCCAGGGGGGACTCGCGGCGGCGCTCACCGACGACGACTCACCCGAGCGCCACGCCGATGACACCCTGAGGGCAGGCCGCGGCGCGTGCCGCCCGGCGGCCGTCGACATCCTCGCGCGCGAGGCGCCCGGTGCGGTCGAGGAGCTGCGCCGGCTCGGGGTGCGCTTCGACACCGACGGAGACGGGCGGCTCGCTCTCGGGCTCGAAGGCGGACACTCGGCGCGTCGCATCGTGCACGCGGGTGGGAGCCAGACCGGCCGGGCGATCACGGGCAGGCTGGCGGAGCTCGTCGACGCGCACGACGCCATCGAGGCGCTGGAGGAGACCTCGGCGACGGCGTTGTGGAGCAACGGCGAGCGGTGTGCGGGCGTCGTGACCGATCGTGGCGCGATCGCCTCCTCCGCCACGGTGCTCGCCACGGGTGGAGGCGCGGCGCTGTGGGAGCGTACGACCAACCCGTGGGGCGCGATCGCGGCCGGAGCGGTGCTCGCGCACGAGGGCGGCGCCGCGCTTGCGGACCTCGAGCTGTGCCAGTTCCACCCCACCGCCCTCGCTCTCCCGGGCGATCCCAGGGACGGGGCGCTGCTGACGGAGGCGATCCGCGGCGAGGGCGCGACCTTGCTCGACGCGACCGGCCGGCGGTTCACGGACGAGCTTGCCCCGCGCGACGAGGTGACGGAGGCGATCCTCGATCGCATGGACGCCGACGGCACCCGACACGTCCTGCTCGACATGCGCGGGGTCGATCCCGAAAGGTTCTCCAACGTGGTGACGACCCTCGGCGAGGCCGGGATCGACCCCACCCGGGAGCCGGTCCCGGTGGCTCCCGCGGCTCACTACCTGATCGGGGGCGTCGCGACGGACCTCGACGCGCGGACGAGCGTCCCCGGCCTGCTCGCCGTCGGCGAGTGCGCCTGCACCGGCCTCCACGGCGCCAACCGCCTCGCTTCGAACTCGCTCAGCGAGTGCTTCGTGTTCGGCGCCCGTGCCGCGGCCGCGGCGGCCGGCGACAGCCCGCGAGACGTCGCCGTCCCGGGCCCCGAGTTCCGCTTCGAGCCCCCGACGACCGCGACGCGCGCGGCGCTGTGGCGGTGCGCCGGGCCCCGACGCGAGGGGACGACGCTCGAGCGCCTGCTCGACGACCCCTATCCGCTGACGCGGATGATCGCCGCGAGCGCGCTGGCGCGGCGCGAATCGCGCGGCGTGCATCGCCGCACCGACTACCCGCGAGCCGATCCCGAGCTCGACGGCGTGCACTTCGTGTGCGGCGCGCGTGGGGAGGTGCACACGGAGCGATGGCTCTGAGTGGATCGGCAGGTGCGCCTAAAGGCGCGGGCGCGGCTGGCTGAGCAGCTTCGCCGCCGAGCGCGGCAAGGGAGGCCCCGGCCGAGGCCGGGGCCTCCTCACGTCGTGGCAAACGGGTCGTAGGTGCCGAACACCCAGACGTTGCCCTCGAGGTCGCGCGCCGTGTAGTCGCGCGAGCCGTAGTCCTTGTCGTGCGGCTCCTCGAGGATCTCGGCTCCTGCGGCCTTGGCGCGCTCGTAGTGCGCATCTGTGTCCTCGATCACGACGTAGTTGCCCTGGTTCGACCCACCGAGCTCGCGCACGCTCTTCATGTTGTAGCTCTGCGGCGCCCCGGGCATGATCATCCCCGAGCCGAGCCGCAGCTCTGCGTGCTCGATCGTCCCGTCGTCGCCCCTGTGGACGACGTGCTCCTCGAACCCGAACGCCTCCTTCAGCCACTCGATCGCGGCCGACGAATCCTCGTAATAGATGAAGGGAATCACGTGCATGGGAGCAGAGTACGTGGCGCCGGCGCCGGCGCCTTGGACGGATTTGACCTGCGCGCGCGTCAGCCGGCGACGGCTGAGCCCTCGCCGCCCGGCAACCGCCGGTCCAGGAACTCGGTCGGCGTGAGACCGGCGAACTCGCGGAAGTCCCTGTTCAGGTGCGCCTGGTCGTAATAGCCGCAGTCCTGCGCGATCTCGGCGAGGCGATCCCCGTTGCCGTTCTCGAGGCTCGCGAGCGCCCCGCGGAAGCGAAGGATTCGCGCGATCGTCTTCGGCGGCAGCCCGACCTGCTCGCGGAACCGCGCGATCAGATGCTTGCGGCTGCATCCGAGCTCGCCGGCGAGCGCGCCGATCTCCACACCGCCGCGGCTGTCGCTCAGCCGCCGCCACGCCCACGTGACATCCGGCGACGGCGCCCCGACGCGCGCGAGACGGGAGGCGACGAACCCGTCGATCAGCTCGAAGCGAGCCTCCCAGCCCCCGGCCTCGTAGAGCCGCTCGGTGAGCAGGCGCGCCTCCGGACCGCCGAGCAACTCGTCCAGCGCGACGACGCGGTTCGATAGCGCCTCCATCGGGACCCCGAAAAGCAGGAATGTCCCGAGCGGGGTCAGGTTGACCTCGATCCCGGACTGCCACTCGCCCGCCTCGACGATGACGTAGGAGTCGTGGAGCCCGGCGACGAACGAAGTGTGGCGCGTGGACGTCCCGCCGTTGTTGCGGGGGTACGCGACGCCAATCGGCGGCCCGAATCCGATGATCAGGGTGACGTCGGCGCTGGGGAGCTCACGCGTATGCGAGAACCCGGAGCTGCGCTCGAAGTAGCCGAAGTAGCGCCGCACGCAGCCGCGCAACCGCGGGTCCGGGCTCCCCAGCACGATCTCGAGGCCGGGCTCCTCGAGCATGATCTGCGCCCGCGACGCACCCATCGCGACGAGCGTAGCGCCATCATGCCGGTCGTGAAGCGGCTCTACCTCCTGCGCCACGCGAAGTCGAGCTGGGACGAGCCCGGGCTCGCCGATCGCGACCGGCCACTGGCCCCGCGCGGCGAGCGAGCCTCGAAGGTGATGGCGAAGCACCTGCGGGACGAGGGCATCGCCCCGGAGCTCGTGCTGTGCTCGCCGTCGAAGCGCACCCGCGAGACCCTGGACCGGCTCGGTCTGGGGAACGGCACCGAGCTACGGATCGAGGACGAGCTCTACGCCGCCTCGGCGGGCGAGCTGCTCGACGTGCTCCACGAGGTGCCCGACGAGGTCGAGTCGGTGATGGTGATCGGTCACAACCCGGGCATTGAGAGGCTGGCGTTCGAGCTCGCGGCCGGCGGCGACGAGCTCGACCGGATGCGGGAGAAGTTCCCGACCGCGGCGCTCGCGACGCTCGAGTTCGGAGGCGGTTGGAGGGACCTCGCGCCGGGGGTCTCGGAGCTGGTGTCGTTCGTGAAGCCGAAGGAGCTCAGCCGGCGCGCATAGTCTCGGCGTGGCGCGCCGCGCCGAGCAGCGCGGTGAGCTCGTTGAGGATCACGCGAGGTCGTCGGGGCCGAGCCACCCGATGCCCCACGCGTTCGCCTCCATGTGGTTGATCACCGACACGCGGCATCCCGGCCCGATCGCATCCGCTAGCTCGCGAGCGTCAGAATGTTCGCGCTCGGCCCAACATCAAATTCCCCGCCCAGGGCGGGATCCTGAGGTGAGCCTCGCGCTCACAGTGGCAACTCCTCCTCGAGCGTCGCGACCACGTGGTCGGCGCCGGCCTCGCGGAGCTCATCCGCGCTGTAGTTGCCGGTCGCGACCGCGATGCATGCGATCCCGGCGCCGTGCGCGCCGCTGACGTCGCGCGGCGTGTCGCCCACCCCCACGCACGACTTCACGTCGAGTGTCCCGCCGGACACGAGCTGGCCGCGCTCGAGTGCCTTCTTCGTGACCTCGGCGCGATCGCTCGCGTCCGAGCCGTAGCCGCCGAAGGAGAAGAACCGGTTCAGCGCCGCGCGCGAGAGCTTGATGTGGGCGGCGGCCTCGACGTTGCCCGTGATCAGGCCCACCAGGTACCCGTCGTCGACGAGCTGGCGCAGCCGCGGAACCACGCCGGGCATCAGCTCGTAGCCCTTCGACTCCTCGACCGCCGCCGCGAGGTACTTCATGTACTTCGCCATCGCGAGCGCGAGCTCGCGCTGCTCGGGCTCGCGGTCGAGCACGTGGCGCAGCGCGGTCCGACCGACGTCGGGATCGGTCATCCCCGACTCGGTCACCTTGCGGATGTCGACCTGGGTGTCGTAGATCTCCTCGAACGCGCGCCGCCACGCCTCCCCGCCGGCGCCGCCCGTCGTGATCAGCGTGCCGTCGATGTCAAACAGAACGCCCTCGGTCGAAGGTCCGTTCATCGCCCGGCCCGGTAGCGGCGGATGAGCGCGTTGGTAGAGCTGTCGTGATCGAGCTCGGGCTCGTCGGCGCTCTGGAGCTGCGGCACGATCTTGCGCGCGAGCACCTTTCCGAGCTCGACGCCCCACTGGTCGAAGGAGTCGATGCTCCACACGGTCCCCTGGGTGAACACGCTGTGCTCGTAGAGCGCCACGAGCTTGCCGAGGGTCTCCGGCGTGAGCCGGTCGGCGAGGATCGTGTTCGAGGGGCGATTTCCCTCCATCACCCGGTGCGGGACGACGTCCTCGGGCGTCCCTTCCTCGCGGACCTCCTCGGCGGTCTTGCCGAACGCGAGCGCCTCGGGCTGGGCGAACACGTTCGCCATCAGCAGGTCGTGGTGATCGCCGAGCGGGTTGAGAGCCTGGTTGAAGCCGATGAAGTCGCACGGGACCATCCGCGTTCCCTGGTGGATCAGCTGGTAGAAGGAGTGCTGCCCGTTGGTCCCCGGCTCGCCCCAGTAGATCGCTCCCGTGTCGTAGTCGACGCGGGTGCCGGCGAGCGTCACGTGCTTGCCGTTCGACTCCATCGTCAGCTGCTGGAGGTACGCCGGGAATCTCTTGAGGTACTGGTCATAAGGCAGCACCGCGACGGTCTCGGCGCCGAAGAAGTCGCCGTACCACACCGCCAGCAGCCCCATCAACGCGGGCAGGTTGCTCTCGGTCGGGGTCTCGCGGAAGTGCTCGTCGACGGCGTGGAACCCGGCGAGCATCTCCGAGAACCGCTCGGGCCCGATCGCGATCATCGTCGATAGGCCGATCGCCGAGTCCATCGAGTAGCGGCCGCCGACCCAGTCCCAGAACTCGAACATGTTGTCGGTGTCGATCCCGAACTCCGACACCCCTTCGGCGTTGGTCGACACGGCGACGAAGTGCTTCGCGGTCGCCGCCTCGTCCCCGCCGAGGCCGTCGAGAACCCAGTCGCGCGCGGTGCGGGCGTTGGTCATCGTCTCGAGCGTCGTGAACGTCTTCGAGGAGACGATGAACAATGTCTCCTCCGGCGACAGGTCGCGGGTGGCCTCGACGAAATCGGTGGCGTCGACGTTGGACACGAAGCGGAACGTCATCTCGCGATCCGAGTAGTGCTTCAGCGCCTCGTAGGCCATCACTGGGCCCAGGTCGGAGCCGCCGATCCCGATGTTGATCACATTGCGGATCGGCTTCCCCGAGTGGCCCTTCCACTCGCCGCCGCGCAGCCGGTCGGCGAGGGACCCCATCCGGTCGAGCACCTCGTGGACCTGCTTGACGACGTCCTCGCCGTCGACGATCAACGAGCGGTCGCGCGGCATCCGCAGCGCGACGTGGAGCACGGCCCGGTCCTCGGACACGTTGATGTGCTCGCCCCGGAACATCGCGTCGCGACGCTCGGCGAGCCCCGACTGGTCGGCGAGCCCCACCAGCAGGTCGATCGTGTCGTCGGTGATCCGGTTCTTCGAGTAGTCGAGGTACAGCCCGGCGCCCTCGGCGGTGAGGCGCTCGCCCCGGGTGGGATCGGCGGCGAACAGGTCGCGCAGGTGGCGGTCGGCGATCTCGGAGTGGTGGCGCTCGAGCTCGGCCCAGGCGGGGCGCTGCTTCAGCGGCGCGATCTCGGTCGTGGCCACGCTACCGCGAAGCCACCAGCTTCTCGCCCTCCGAGGCGATCGTGTCGAGCAGCTCGTGCCACGACTTGTCGAACGTCTCCTTGCCCTCCTCCTGGAGCCGCACCGCGAGCGCGTCGGTGTCGATCCCGGCCTCGTTGAATGCGGCGAGGATCTCGTCGGCATCCCCGCCGTCGGGCGGAAGCGGCTCGCGCACCTGGCCGTGGTCGGCGAAAGCGAGCAGGGTCTTGTCGGGCATCGTGTTGATCGTGAACGGTGCCGCGAGCGCCTCCACGTAGAGCACGTCCGAGGCCTCGGGGTCCTTCGTGCCCGTGCTCGCCCACAGCAGACGCTGCGGCCTCGCGCCCTCGTTGGCGAGGCGGTGGAAGCGCTCCGAGTCGAGCAGCTCGCGGTAGGCGCGGTAGGTGCGCTTCGCGACCGCGATCCCGAGCTTGTCGCGAAGCTCGTCGGGGACCTCGTTCATCACCGCCTTGTCCCAGCGACTGATGAACAGCGACGCGACAGACGGGACGTCGGGGCTGAGGCCGGCGTCGATCCGGCGCTCGAGACCGCGCATGTACGCGTCGGCTGCAGCGAGGTACTGGTCGGTCGAGAACAGCAGCGTGACATTGATCGGGGTGCCATCGAAGATCGATTGCTCGATCGCCTCGAGACCGGCTTCGCTGCCGGGGATCTTGATGAAGATGTTGCACTCGGCGCGCGAGTGGAGGTCCTTGACCTGTTCGATCGTCGCCGCGGCGTCGTCGGCGAGCAGCGGCGAGACCTCGAGCGAGACCCAGCCGTCGACCCCGTCGGTGCGCTCGTGGATCGGCTCGAACAGCTTCGCGGCGCGGCGCAGATCGGTCAGCGCGAGTTCGAAGAAGACCTGCTCCGGCCTCGAGGCCGCGCTCCCGCAGCTCGGAGATCTGCTCGTCGTAGTCCTCGCCCCCGCTGATCGCGTTGTCGAAGATCGTCGGGTTCGAGGTCAGGCCGGTCACCGAGAACTCGTCGATGAAGCGGGCGATCGTGCCCTCGTCGAGCATGTCGCGCGTGATGTTGTCCACCCACAGGCTCTGGCCGAGCTCGTGGAGCTGCTGCGTCGGCTTCACGAGCTGCCTCGGTCGCCCGCCCGCTCGAGGACCTCGCGCGCCCGCTCCACCACCTTCTGCGGCGTGAACCCGAACTCCGACTGCACGTCCTTGAGCGGCGCCGAGGAGCCGAAGGTGTGCATGCCGATCGTCGCCCCGGCGGGACCGACGTAGCGGTCCCAGCCGATCGTCGAGGCCTCCTCGATCGAGACGCGTGCCGCCACGCTCGACGGCAGCACCTCCTCGCGGTACTCCTCCGGCTGCTGGTCGAACAGGAACCAGGACGGGAGGCTGACGACGCGCGCGCGCACGCCGTCCTTCGTGAGCTCCTCGTAGGCGTCGGCGGCGAGCGCGACCTCGCTCCCGGTCGCGATCAGGATCAGCTCAGGATCGTCCACCCTCGGTGTCCGCGAGGACATAACCGCCGCGCCGAAGCCCCTCCGCGGACGCGTAGCGCGAGCGATCGAGGATCGGGACGTTCTGGCGCGTGAGCACGAGCGCGACCGGCCCGTGGGTGCGGTCGACGGCCACCCGCCATGCCTCGGCGACCTCGTTCGCGTCGCACGGACGGATCACGTTGAGACCGGGGATCGCGCGCAGCCCCGCGAGGTGCTCGACCGGCTGGTGGGTGGGGCCGTCCTCGCCGAGCCCGATCGAGTCGTGGGTGAAGACGTGGATCACCGGGAGCTCCATCAGCGACGAGAGCCGGATCGCCGGCTTCGCGTAGTCGGAGAAGGTGAGGTAGGTGGACCACAGCGGGCGCAGCTTGGACAGCGAGAGCCCGTTCGAGATCGCGGCCGACTCGTGCTCGCGGATCCCGAGATGGAGCTGGCGCCCGCCGCGCTGGCCCGGCTGGAAGTCGGTCGCGCCCTCGAACTTGAGCCGCACCGAGGTCGAGTCGGTGAGGTCCGCCGAGCCGGCGAGCATCCACGGGATCCTCTCCGCGACGGCGTTCTCGACGGCGTTCGACGCCTTGCGAGTCGCCATGTCACCGTCGCTCGGGTCGAAGCTCGGGATCTCGGCGTCCCACCCGTCCGGAAGCTCGCGTCGTTGCATCTCGTCGACCTGCGACGCCAGCTCGGGGGCATCGGCGCGGTACTCCTCGAACAGCTGCTCCCACTCCTCGCGGAGCCGCTTGCCGCGGGCGCCGATCCCGTCCGCGAAGTGCTCGTACACGCCATCGGGGACGAGGAACTGGGCGTCCTCGGGCCACCCGTAGACGCGCTTCGTCTCGCGCGCCTCCTCCTCCCCGAGCGGCTCGCCGTGCACCTTCGCCGTGTCCTGGAGGTGCGGCGCGCCGTAGCCGATGTGGCTGTCGACGATGATCAGCGTGGGGCGTTCGTGCTCCTGATGGAAGCGCTCGTAGGCGCGGGTGAGAAGCTGGCGGTCGTTCGCGTCGCCGACCCGGGTCACGTTCCAGCCGTAGCCGATGAACCGCGCCGCGACGTCGTCGTCGTAGGTGAGCCCGGTGCGGCCGTCGATCGTGATGTGGTTGTTGTCGTAGATCCAGCACAGGTTGTCGAGCCGCTGGTGGCCGGCGAGCGAGCCGGCCTCGCCCGACACGCCCTCCATCAGGTCAGCCGTCGCCGCAGAACGCGTACACGTCGAAGTCGAACAGCTCGAACCCGGGGCGGTTGAAGTGCGCCGCCATCCACTTCGCCCGCGATCGCCATCCCGACCGAGGTCGCGACCCCCTGCCCGAGCGGTCCCGGTAGTGGTCTCGACGCCCGACGTCAGGCGGTACTCGGGGTGTCCCGGGCACTTCGAGCCGAGCTGGCGGAAGCGCTCGATGTCCTCCGAGGCTCACCGAGGGATCGCCGAGGATCTCGTAGTCGGGGTCCACCGCCCGCACCTTGGTCAGGTGGAGCAGCGAGTACAGGAGCATCGAGGCGTGGCCGTTCGAGAGCACGAACCGATCGCGGTTGGGCCAGATCGGCTCCTGGGGATCGAAGCGAAGGAACTCCTGCCACAGCGTGTAGGCCGCGGGCGCCATTCCCATCACCGCACCGGGGTGGCCCGAGCTGGCCTTCTGGATCGCGTCGATGCTCAGCGTCCGGATCGTGTTCACGCAGAGCGTGTCGATGTCGGTCTGAGGCTGTGCTGCGACGGCCATATCCCCAAGTCGCATCCTAGCTCCGGGGCGGAGCTCGCTGTTACCGGGCTGTGGCCATAGATTCCCGTCATCACAGCGGGCTCGGGCATCGAGGACGAGAAGCGGCGCGCGGCGGAGGCCGCAGCGCAGCTCGTGGAGAGCGGCATGACCGTCGGCCTCGGGACCGGATCGACGGTCGCCTACCTGCTGCCGGCGCTAGCCGAGCGCAAGCTCGACCTGCGATGCGTGGCGACGTCCCCGCGCACCGAGGCCGCGGCGCGCGATCTCGGGATCCCGGTCGAGGCGTTCGAGCGCCTCGAGCGCCTCGACATCGCGATCGACGGCGCCGACCAGGTGGCGCCGGACGGGTGGCTGGTGAAGGGTGGCGGCGGCGCCCACACGCGTGAGAAGATCGTCGCCGCGGCGTCGGAGCGCTTCGTCGTGATCGCCGACTCGTCGAAGCCGGTCGACGCGATCGCCGCGCCGATTCCGCTCGAGCTCCACCCGTTCGGACTGCGCGCGAGCCTGTTCGAGCTCGGCGACGTGCGCCTTCGCGACTGGCCCCCTTCGCCCGACCTGGGCGTGATCGCCGACTACGAGGGCGACGTCGGCGACCCGGCCGAGCTGGCCGAACGCTTCGCCGCGATCCCCGGCGTGGTCGAGCACGGCCTGTTCCCACCGGCGCTGGTGAGCGACGTGCTTGTTGCGCGCGGCGACAAGGTGGAACGGCTCAGCTTCTAGCTCTCAGCCGGCCGCGGCCTCGTCGGCGAGGACGGTCGCGTCGGCGGCCTCGACGCGACCGGCGGGGATCGACGGGTCGCCAGCGAGAAGCTTCGCGAGCGCGTCGCGCTTGTCCTCGCCGGCGATGAGCCAGAAGACCTTGCGTGCCTCGGCGAGCGCGGGATAGGTCAGGGTCATCCGGCGGCGGCCCTGGTACTCGCCGCCGGTCAGGGCGACGAGCCGGTCGGTGACCTCGAGCACGGGGTCGCCGGGAACGAGCGACGCGGTGTGGCCATCGGGTCCGATCCCGAGGTGGACGAGGTCGAGCGGCTTCGGCAGCTCGGCCTCGTAGCGCATGGCGGCGGCGTCCAGGTCCTCCTCGGTGACGGGCATCGGGCGGAGGCGCGCGAGCGCCGCCTCCGGAAGGTTCGCGCGGATCTGGGTGAGGTTGCGATCGGGATCGCCGTCCGGCGCGACGCGCTCGTCGACCTGGAACACGTCGATGTGGTCCCAGTCGAGGTCCATCTCGCCGAGCCGGGCGAACATCGGCCACGGCGTCTTGCCGCCGCTGACCGCGAGCGAGAAGCGGCCCGTCTCCCCGATCGCGTCTCGTGCCGCGGCCGCGACCAGATCCGCCCCGGCCCGCGCGGCCGCCTCGGCGTCCGCGAAGGTCTCCGTCCTCAGTCCTTCTTCTCCTCGTGGCCGCCGAACTGCCTACGCATCGCGGACAGGACCTTGTCGGCATAGTCGTCGAGGCCGCGCGAGGCGAAGCGCGAGTACAGGCCTCGCTGAGCACCGGCGCCGGCACCCCTTCCTCGATCGCCGCGATCGAGGTCCAGCGCCCCTCGCCCGAGTCGGACACGCGACCTTCGTAATCCGCGAGATCGGGCGATTCCTGAAGCGAGGCAGCCGTCAGGTCGAGCAGCCAGGAACCGATCACGCTCCCGCGACGCCACACCTCGGCGATGTCGGGAATGTCGAGCTTGTAGCGGTAGAACTCGGGATGCTCGAGCGGCGCGGTCTCGGCGTCGGCCTCGCGCTTCCGCTCGCCGACGTCGGCGTTGCGAAGGATGTTCAGCCCCTCGGCGTACGCTGCCATCACGCCGTACTCGATCCCGTTGTGGACCATCTTCACGAAGTGGCCGGCGCCGTTCGGGCCGCAGTGGAGGTAGCCGTGCTCGGCCGGCGTCGGGTCGCCCGTCCGCCCCGGGGTCCGCTCGGCGGCCTCGACGCCGGGCGCCAGCGTGGCGAAGATCGGGTCGAGCCGCTCCACGGACTCGTCGGGGCCGCCGATCATCAGGCAGTAGCCGCGCTCGAGCCCGAATACGCCGCCGCTCGTGCCGCAGTCGATGTAGTCGATCCCCTTCTCCGCGGCCTCGGCAGCGCGCCGGATGTCGTCGCGGTAGTACGAGTTGCCGCCGTCGATGATCGCGTCGCCCGACTCGAGCCGGTCGATGAGGGCGTGGACCGTGGTCTCGGTGATCTCGCCGGCGGGCACCATCACCCATGCGGTGCGCGGCTTGGTCAGCTTGGAGACGAAGTCGTCCAGCGAGTCGGTGCCGGTCGCGCCCTCGCCGGCCACTCCCTTGACCGCGTCCGCACTGACGTCGTAGACGACGCAATCGTGATCGGCTCGCATCAGGCGGCGCACGATGTTCGCCCCCATCCGTCCGAGTCCGACCATCCCCAGCTGCATTGCGGTGATCCTATTAGGCTGCGGCCGGCACGCGTGGCGGCGAAGGCGGACAAGCTCGTCATCTTCGGGATCAGCGGGAACCTCGCCCGCAAGATGACCTTCCAGTCTCTGTACCGGATGGAGCGGCGCGGCGAGATCGACTGCCAGATCATCGGCGTCGCGATCGACGACTGGAGCGACGACGACCTTCGCAACCACGCGAAACAGGCGATCGAGGCGGAGATCGATGACGTCGACGCCAAGGTGCTCGACCGGCTGCTGAACCGGCTCAGCTACATCGCCGGCGACTACTCGAAGCCCGACACCTACAAGCGCGTCGCCAAGGCGGTGGAGGGCTCGAAGCAGATCGTGTTCTATCTCGAGATCCCGCCGTCGCTGTTCGCGATCGTCGTCCATGGGCTCGCCAAGGCCGGCGTCGCCGAGAGCGCCCGCTTCGTGATCGAGAAGCCCTTCGGCCACGATCTCGCCTCGGCGCGCGAGCTCAACAACGAGCTGCACGAGGTGCTCGAGGAGTCGCAGATCATGCGCATCGACCACTTCCTCGGCAAGGAGCCGGTGATGGACATCATCTACCTGCGGTTCGCGAACGCGATCCTCGAGCCGGTGTGGAACCGCCGCTACGTGGACTGCGTCCAGATCACGATGGCGGAGAACTTCGGAGTCGAGGACAGGGGGGCTTTCTACGACCCGGTGGGTGCGCTGCGCGACGTCGTCCAGAACCATCTCCTCCAGGTGATGGCGCTCGTCGCGATGGAGCCGCCGTCCGCGAGCCCCGCGGAGCCCGACCCCATCCGCGACCGCAAGCTCGACCTGTTCAGGTCGATCCCCGACGCCGACCCGCGGCACTACGTGCGTGGCCAGTACGACGGATACCTCGACGTCGACGGCGTCGCGAAGGACTCCAAGACCGAGACCTTCGCGGCGCTGCGCCTCGACGTCGAGAACTGGCGCTGGGCCGGTGTCCCGTTCTTCATCCGGGCGGGGAAGGCGCTGCCGGTCAAGCAGACCGAGGTGCGGGTGATCTTCCAGGAGCCGCCCCCGCTCGGGATCGGCGGGCGCAAGCGGCCCGAGCCCAACGAGATGGTGATCCGGATTGAGCCCGAGCCCGGCTCGGACGTCCGCCTGCTGGCGAAGAAGGCCGGCGAGGACGACGCTGCAGCCCGTTCACCTCGACCTGCTGTTCGAGGCGCAGGTCGGCGATCAGCCCGAGCCGTACGAGCGGCTCCTGCACGACGCGCTCGAGGGCAATCCGGAGCTCTTCCCGAGGGAGGAGGCGATCGAGGAGACGTGGCGGATCGTGCAGCCGCTGCTCGACCATCCCGGCGGCGTCGAGAAGTACGAGAAGGGGACGTGGGGGCCCGACGGAGCACGCCACCTGCTGACCGGCCACGGCGGATGGCGAAAGCCCTGGCTCCCCTGATCTGAACGCGAACGCCACAACGCCTTCGCAGGGCAACCAGCAGCTGAAGCGCTCGGTCGGCGTGCATGTCCCTGTTCGCGACCGCGCGCGCGAGCGCCGCCCGCGCGCGCGGCGGTCCTAGCTCTGGTCGAACAGCAGCGACGCGCCGATCGCGCCGCCGAAGTCGCCGAGCTGCGCGACGTGCATCGCCGGCGGGTTGTCGTCGACGAACAGGTGCTTGTGCATCTGCTTCGAGATCTTCTTCACGTAGGGCTCACCGAACCGCACCCCGAGCCCGCCGCCGATTACGACGGCCTCGACGTCGAGCAGGTTCACCGCCGACGCGATGCCCGCGGCGAGCGCCTTCACCGCACGGTCGATCAGCTTCTCGGCTAGCTTGTCGCCTTCGTTCAGCGCCCGCTCCCAGATCCCGCTCGTCAGCCGAACGTGGCCCTTCTTCTTCATGATCTTGAACAGGTCGGTCTTGGTGCCCTTCTCGTGCTCTCGGCGGGCCTCGATCTCCATCGCGCCGCGGCCGGCGTATGCCTCGAGGCAGCCGCGCCGCCCGCACGTGCAGCGGGCGCCACCGAGCTTCACCACCATGTGGCCGATCTCGCCGGCGGCGCCGCGGCCGAGCCACTCCTTGCCGTCGAGAATCACTCCGCCGCCGACGCCGGTTCCCCAGAACACGCCGATGAACGAGTCATAGGGACGTCCGGCGCCGAGCTTCTTCTCCGCGTTGACGGCGACCTGGACGTCGTTGCCGACCCTCACGGGTGCGCCGAGCGCGTCCGAGAGCCAGTCCGCGAGCGGAAACGATCCCTCCCACCCGGGCAGGTTGCGCGCGCCCGACACCGTGCCCGTCTTCTCGTCGACGTCGCCCGGGGAGCCGACGCCGATGCCCTCGAGCGAGCCGGTCTCGAGCTTCGCCGCCTCGGCCGCCTCCTTCATGGCCTCGACCATCTGCGCCGCGACGTCCTCCGGGCCGCCCTTCGTCGGCGTCGGCCGCCGCGCGTCGGCGACCACCTTGCCGTCGTCCACGATCGCGGCCTGGATCTTGGTGCCGCCGAGGTCTATGCCGCCCCGCACGGCCCCGAGTCTATTTGCCGGGAACGACGCGGCTGACGAACCGCGCGAACTCGTCGAGCAGCTCGGGCGGAACCCAGTGCCCGGCGTCGGTCTC
The DNA here is from genome assembly GCA_963756745.1 of uncultured Thermoleophilia bacterium. GTDB lineage: Bacteria > Actinomycetota > Thermoleophilia > Solirubrobacterales > 70-9 > DASPWW01. The sequence goes on along the minus strand of CAVWOU010000010.1, from coordinate 453,886 downwards.
GTAGTAGGTGACGTCGAGGCCGCCGCGCGTGAGCGTCTCGTTGGCGGCGCGGCCGAACCCGACCTCGATGATCGGGTCCTGGGTGCCGTGGTGGATCATGACCGGGAGCCCACGGCGCCCGTCGAGGTCGGCGCTCCATCCCTCGACGGTCGGGATGAACCCGCTCATCGCCAGGATCCCGGCCGGCGACGGCCGCCCCTCTCCGAGGCCGACCGCGTACGACATCACGGCGCCCATCGAGAACCCGCCGAGCAGCGCCCGGTCCCACGACAGCCCGCGGGCCGCGAGCGTCTCGTCGAGGAACTCGCTCAGCAGGCGGTAGCTCGTGTGGAAGGTCTCGGGGTCGGGATACCCCACCCGCGGGACGACGTACCAGTGCCGCCCGCCAGGCGGGATGTTCGTCAACGGCGCCCCCGGCGTGATCCCGACCAGGCGCCGCTCGGGGTCGAGCACGTCGATGAGGTCGTAGAGGTCGCGCTCGTCGGTGCCGCGACCGTGGTTGAGGATCAACGCCCCCGCCGGCTCCCCCGCCGGCTCGCGGACGAGATGATCGAGCGTCATGCCCGGGTCACGCCCGGGTCTTGGTGCGCGGGTTCTCGATCGGGGTCAGGATCGGCTCGATCTGCTCGCGCATGTCCTCGAGGAACGGCGGCAGCGCGAGCTCCTCGCCGAGGTGTTCGGCGGGCTCGTCGACCGCGAACCCGGGGCCGATCGTCGCGATCTCGAACAGCACGCCCGAGGGCTCGCGGAAGTAGATCGAGCGGAAGTAGAAGCGGTCGATGATCGGCGTCGGGTGGAGCCCGGCGTCCGCCACGCGCTCGCGCCACGCCTCGTGATCGTCCATGTGCGAGGCCCACGCGATGTGGTGCACCGTGCCGGCGCCCTGGAGGCCCGACTCGGCGGGGGGCTCGTCGTAGAACCACAGCCCGCCGCGCGTCTCGCCGCGAGCTTCCCAGCCGTTATCGCGCGGCGCGAACTCGAGCGTGTCCTCGAGATAGGGGCGGCTGCGCTCGGGATCGGCGCTGTAGGCGCGCGCGAAGTCGAAGCCCTGGAGAGCGAGCTCCGCGGGCACCTCGGGATGATCGGCGATCAGAGGCGGGTCGTCGACGTCGGAGACCCGCAGCTCGTGCTCGAGGCCCTCGAAGTCGGCGAAGCGCAGGCTCTCGGCCTCGCGCCGCGATTCGTACCCGGCGGCCCCGAGGCGCTTCTCCCAGAAGTCGAGCGCCTCGGTCGACGCGACGCGCCAGCCGATTCGGTGCACCATTCCCGCGCCCGCCCGGCCGCGGGGCGTCCCGGGGAACTCGAAGAACGTCAGGTCCGAGCCGGGATCGCCCTCCTCGTCGGCGTAGAAGAGGTGGTAGACGGAGGGCTGGTCCTGGTTGACCGTCTTCTTCACCAGCCGCAGCCCCATCAGGCCCGCGTAGAAGTCGACGTTTCGCTGCGCCTCCGCGGTGATCGCCGTGATGTGGTGGATGCCCTCGAGCTTCATCGTCTCCCGCGGCTCAGGATAGAGGCGCGGCCGGGACCGCCTCCTCCACGTCCTCGAGCACCGCCATCGCGGCGTTGCGGCCGTTGAGCGCGATCACCGAGCCCGCGGGGTGGGTGGCCGCACCGCACATGTAGAAGCCCTCGATCGGGGTGCGCCACGTGAGCCGCCGGTCCCACATCTGGTCGGGCATCGCCTCGCCCTGGAAGATCTGGCCGCCGGTGAGCCCGATGCCGGCCTCGATGTCGGGGGGCCCGAGGACCTGCATGTGCTCGACGCACTCGTGCACGTCCGGCGCGTAGGCGGCGATCGAGTCGAGGATCATCCCGCCGATCTCCTCCCGCCTGCTCTCCCAATCTCCCTCCGCGAGCTCGTACGGCGCGTAGTGGCAGAACGCGCTCATCGTGTGGCGCCCCGGCGGCGCGACCGAGGGGTCGTACGCCGTCTGGCAGTACAGCTCGCAGAACCCGATCGCGGGCTCGCCCCGCTCGCACGCCTCGAACCCCTCCTGCGCCGCGTCGAGCCCGTGCTGGATCGAGATCATCGCCCGGAGCGGATCGAGGTCGCCCGCCGCCGTGAACGTCGGAAGCCGGGTGAGGGCGGCGTTCAGCTTCACGACCGAGGATCGGACCTTCCAGCGCTCGAGCCGCTCGCGGTACTCGGCCGGCACCGCGTCGGGCTCGAGCATGTCCAGGTTGCGCTTCGGGTCGGCGTTCGAGACCACGACCGCCGCGCGGAGCCTGTCGCCGCTTTCGAGCTCGACACCCTCGCCCGGGACGATCCGAGCGACCGGGACCCCGGTCGCGAGCGTCGCTCCCGCCTCGCGGGCCGCCTCAGCGATCGCGAACGAAACACGGCCCATCCCGCCCACGACGTAGCCCCATTCCGATGCCCGTCCCTCGACCTCGCCCTGGGAGTGCATCAGGTGCACCGACGCAGTCCCCGGATCGCGAGGTCCCGCGTAGGCGCCGATCACGCCCTGGCCGAACAGCGCGTCCCTGAGCCGCTGGTCGTCGACGTAGCGGTCGATCGTGTCCGCGATCGACTCCTCGAACACGATCGAGATCAGCTCCTCGTCCCCCAGCAGCTCCTCGATCTCCGCCCGGGTCGGGGAGGGGCGCTTCCAGGTGTCGCCGAGGGGGCCTTCGCGAAGCAGGCTCCGGGCGCGGTCGAAGGTCTCCTCGTAGGCAAAGGCGCCGCGGATGTCCTGCTCCGAGAACCCGTTCTCGCGCATGTGGGCGACGGTTCGCTCGTCGTCGGGGAACTGCGCGAACGAGGTGCCGTCGGGGAACGGGCACCACGCGTTCGGGTCCGTGAGCAGGACCTCGTACCCGTGTCGGCGCAGGTCGAGCTCACCCACCACGAGCTCGTCGAGCATCCCGACCACGTACGCGCACGGGCTCACCAGGTAGTCGGGCTCCGGGAACGGCTGCTCCAGCGTGCACGCGCCGCCGAGGTGGTCTCGACGCTCCAGCACCAGCACCGACTTCCCGGCCCGCGCCAGGTACGCCGCGGCGGTGAGTCCGTTGTGGCCTCCGCCGACGACGATCGCATCCCAGTCGCGCGCCGAGAGCTCGCCGATCGGCGCGGGCAACCCGACCTTCCCGAGCGCCGCATTTACGTCGATCGCGCTCACTGGGACCACGGTATCGCGGTAGGTTCGGTCGATGCTGCTCGGCGTCGACGTGGGCGGGACGTTCACCGACGCCGTGCTCTACGACGGGCACGGGCTCCACACCGCCAAGGCCCCGACGACGCCGGACGATCAGTCGCGCGGGGTGATCGCCGCGATCGAGTCGGTGCTCGAGCGCTCCGGCGCGGACGCAGCCGACGTCGAGTCGTTCGCGCACGGGATGACCGTGGGGACCAACGCGCTGCTCGAGAAGCGGGGCGCGCGCACCGCGCTGGTCGCGACCGAGGGCTTCACTGATCTGCTCGAGATCGGCCGCCAGACACGCCCGCGCCTGTACCACCTCTGCACGCCGACGCCCGAGCCGCTCGCTCCGGCGGATCTCAGGGTCGGGGTCGCCGAGAGGACCGGGCCGCGGGGCGTGATCGAGCCTCTCGACGACTCTGCCATCGACGGCGCCGTCGACCGCCTCCGCGAGGCTGACCCTGAGGCAGTGGCGGTATGCCTCCTGTTCTCCTATCTCGACCCCGGGCACGAGGCGGCGCTCGCGGCGCGAATACGCAAGGCGATCCCCGGGGTCCACGTCTCGGCGTCGCACGAGGTCCTGCCGCAGTTCCGCGAGTACGAGCGCTGCTCCACGACCGTGATCGACGCCTATCTCTCCCCTTTGCTCGACCGCTACCTCGGCAGGCTCGTGGCGACGGCGACCGAGCGCGGGCTCCCGGAGCCGCAGGTGATGCAGTCCTCGGGCGGGGTCGTGCCCGCGGACGAGGCGGCCCGGGCGGGCGCGTGGAGCGTTCTGTCGGGGCCCGCGGGCGGCGCGGTCGGCGCGGGGCTGCTCGCGCGCATCTCGGGCGCCGGGGACGCACTCGGGATCGACATGGGCGGGACCTCGTGCGACGTCTGCGTCGTCGACGACGGTCGCGTGAGGCGGACCGACTCCCGCGAGATCGAGGGCCGCGTGCTCCAGCTCCCGATGGTCGACGTCCACACCGTCGGGGCGGGCGGGGGTTCGATCGGGTGGCGGGACTCCGGGGGCGCCCTTCGGGTGGGGCCGCACTCGGCGGGGGCCGAGCCCGGACCGGCGAGCTACGGGCGCGGAGGGAGCGAGCCGACGGTGACCGACGCGAACCTACTCCTCGGCTACCTCGCGGCGGACTCGACCCTCGCCGGCGGCGTCGAGCTCGACCCGGATCGCGCCCGGGAGGCGCTCGGAAGGCTCGGCGCGGAGCTCGGCCTCGACGAGCTGGAGACCGCGGAGGGGATCGTGCGCGTCGCGAACCAGGAGATGGTCCGCGCGCTGCGGGTGGTCACGGTCGAGCGCGGGGTCGACCCGCGCGAGTACGCGCTGATGCCGTTCGGCGGCGCGGGCCCGATGCACGCGGCCGCGCTCGCCCGCGAGCTCGATGTGGCGCGGATCCTGTGCCCGCGAGCGAGCGGCGTGCTGTCGGCGCTGGGGTTGATCGCATCCGATCGCCGCCGCGACACCGCCCGCACCGTCCTGCTCCGAGGCGATGAGTTGACCGCGGAGCGGGTCGCGCGCGAGGTGCGCGCGCTGCGCGAGTCGCTCGGCGCGGGGCTCGAGGGCGCCGAGCCCGAGGCGACTTACGGGATGCGCTACCGGGGCCAGGCGTTCGAGCTCGACGTCGCCGGGAGCGTCGAGCCGGACCCCGCGGAGCTCGTCGAGCGCTTCGCCGACGCCCACGAGCGCCGCAACGGCTATCGCGACCCGGCCGCGGAGGTTGAGCTCGTCAACATCCGGCTCGCGATGGTCGTTCCGGGAGGCGACCCCGAGCCGGCGGCGGCGCCCCCCGGCCGGCTCGAGGAGGGGAGCCGCCGGGCGCGGTTCGACGGCGAGTGGGTCGAGGCTCGCGTCCTGCGCGGCGAGCCCGAGGCGGGGCGCCGGGCAACCGGGCCGTGCATATTCGAGCTTCCCGAGGCGACGCTCGTGCTCCCGCCGGGCTGGGAGGCCGAGGTCGACGAGCGCGGGACCATCGAAGCAAGGCGCGCAATGAGCAAGCTCATTGCGCGGTCGGAGGCGGGATGAGCACGGGATCGGCTCGACCCGGTGACGCTCCAGGTGCTCGTGGGCGCGCTGCGCTCGGCGTGCGACGAGATGGGGGCGGTGCTGATCCGCGCCGCGCACTCCGCGAACATCAAGGAGCGCCACGACTGCTCGACCGCGCTGTTCGACCCCGCGGGCGAGCTCGTGATGCAGGCGGAGCACATTCCGGTGCACCTCGGGTCGATGCCGGACGCGGTGCTCGCGGTGCTCGACGAGGAGCAGGTCCCGGGACGGCAATGGATCCTCAACGACCCCTACCGGGGCGGAACCCATCTCCCCGACATCACCCTGATCGCGCCGGTGTTCGCGGACGAGCAGCTGCTCGGGTTCGCGGCCAGCCGCGCCCACCACGCCGACATCGGCGGACCGACCCCGGCGGGCATGCCCGTCGACTCGCGGCGCCTCGACGAGGAGGGCGTCGTCATCCCCCCCACCCCGATCCACGGGATCGAGGAGCTCGAGGGGTTCGCGCAGCGCATGCGCAGCCCCCGTCAGCGGCTCGCCGACCTGCTCGCCCAGCGCGCGGCGAACCTGGTCGGCGAGCGCCGCATGCACGAGATCGCCGCGCGGCGCGGGCTCGAGCTTCTGCGCGACGGGATGAGCGAGATCCTCGACTACGCGGAGCGCCGAACTCGCGCTGCGCTCGCCGAGCTCCCGGACGGCCGCTACGAGGCGGACGACGTGCTCGAGGACGACCTCCGCGACGCCGACGTTTCGCTGCACGTCGCCGCCGTCCTCGAGGGCGACCGCCTCGTGCTCGACTTCTCGGGCACCGATCCGCAGGTGGACGGGAACCTGAACTGCCCGCTCTCGGTGACCAAGTCGGCGTCGTTCTTCGCCGTCCGGGTGCTGACGGATCCCGACGCGCCTCCGTCGGCCGGCGCGCACCGCCCGATCGAGGTCCGTGCGCCCGACGGATGCCTGCTCAACGCCCGCTTTCCGGCTGCCGTCGCGGCCGGGAACGTCGAGACGTCGAGCCGCGTCGCCGACCTCGTGCTCGGGGCGCTCGGCCAGGCGGCGCGGCCGCCCGCACAGGGTCAGGGGACGATGAACAACCTCACCCTCGCGGGGGAGGGATTCACGTACTACGAGACGACGGGGGGCGGCCAGGGCGCGTGCCCCGGCGCCGACGGCCCGAGCGCGATCCACGTCGCGATGTCGAACACCCTCAACACCCCCGTCGAGGCGCTCGAGAGCGAGTTTCCGGTCCGGGTGCGCGAGCTGTCGGTGCGCCGGGGGAGCGGCGGCGCGGGGCGCATGAGGGGCGGCGACGGGGTCGTGCGCGAGCTCGAGGCGCTCGAGCCGATGCGCTTCGGCCTGATCACCGAGCGGCGCAGGCACGCTCCGCGCGGTCGCGAGGGCGGCGAGGACGGCGCCCGGGGGCGCAACACCCTCAACGGTGAGTCCCTCGCCTCGAAGGCCGCGGGCGAGCTGCGACCGGGCGATCGCCTCAGGCTCGAGACCCCCGGTGGCGGCGGGTTAGCGTCCGCTTAGCAACATCTCTCACAAATTTGGGATTACCGCGATCCTGGTCTACAATCCGCGCCCTCAAGCGGGCTTGAGCGCCCCTCGGAGCGGGTACCAAACTCCGAAAACGTTCACTTTTCCCGAGTAGCGAAGCGACGAGCCACTGAATCCATGCCTATCGCCTTCAAAGAGTGGGCTGTAACGGTGCGCGCCCTGTCCGAGGGCGAGCAGCTCGTCACCCTCCGCAAGGGTGGAATCCGCGAGGAGAACAAGCATTTCGAGCTCGAGCACGAGCAGTTCTTCCTCTACCCGACCTTCGACCACCAGCGAAACGACCTCGTGCGCGAGTCGCACCATCCCGAGCTGCGCCGCGCGCTCGAGGAGGGCGTGTGGCCGGACGAGGAGCCGCCGCCCCGGGCGCTTCTCCAGGAGGGCGGCATTCCGCAGCCCGATCGCGTCCGGATCCGCGCCTGGGCCGAGGTCGCGGCACACTTCACGACCGAGGATCCGCGCGTCGTCGAGGCGCTGTCGCCGTTCCACGTCTGGACCGCCGACTACGCGACGAAGCGCCTGCTGTGGAAGCCGCGCCACCCGCTGCACGTGCTCGTCCTGCGGGTGCACCGGATCCCGCGGCCGGTGACCGTGCGCGTGAGGGACGAGTACCACGGGTGTCGCTCTTGGGTCGAGATCGACCGCGAGCTGCCGTTCGAGGGCACGCCCGTGATGGCGGACGAGGAATTCACCCGCGCCGCCGGCTCGATCGGCATGATCGCCGGCCAGCCCGAGCCGGTTCCCGCCTGAACCAGAACAACTCGCGCGACGTGCTCCGCTTCGCGTCCGCCGTCGCGCGGTCGCTGCCAGGATGGGCTCTGTGATCGATCTCATCCGCAACACACGGCGCGCGCTCGTAATCGGCATCGGGGGTGGCGGCGACGTGGTGGGCGCGCTCGCGACGGCGCGGCTGTGCGAGTCGCTCGGCATCGAGTTCGAGCTCGGTGGGGTCGCCTGGGAGCGCTTCGACATCGACCCCCACCCCGGCCCGAGGCGCATCGAGGAGATCCGCGGCGGGCGCCCGATCGGCGACTCCGCCCTGCTGGCGGACGAGCGCACGACGACGCCCGACGGGACCCGGTTCGCCGAGGCGGGCGTGGCGGCGCACCTCGGGCGCGCAACGGTGCTGATCGATGTCACCGGCGGTCCTCATGCGGTGGCCGCGGGGATCGCCGCGGCGGCGGATGAGCTTGCATGCGACCTCGCGATCTATGTCGACGTCGGGGGCGACGTCCTCGCGCGCGGCGACGAGCCGGGCCTCGCGAGTCCGCTGTGCGACGCCGTGATGCTCGCCGGCGCGGTCGAGGCTTCCGAGCGCATCGGCTCGGTGGGCGCGGTGTTCGGCCCGGGGTGCGACGGCGAGCTGACCCCCCGCGAGGTGCTCGATCGGATCGCCGAGCTCGGCGCCGCGGGAGGCTGGCTCGGGACGTGGGGGCTGACTCCCGCTGCGGCCGCCGAGATCGCCGAAGCCGCGCGGGCGGTCCCGACCGAGGCAAGCCTCCAGGCGGTGCGCTGCGCGCGCGGCGAGACCGGCGAGGTCGAGATCCGCGGTGGGCGCCGGCGCGTGACGCTCGACCCGGTGGGCGCGCTCATGTTCTTCTACGACGTCGGGATCGCGCACGAGCACGTCGCGCCTCTCGCACGCGCGGTAGCCGGCGCGCGCGACCTCGAAGCCGCGCGCGACGCTCTGGCGGGGCTCGGGATTCGCACCGAGCTCGACTACGAGCGCGCCCGCGCCCGCGAACGGCCCTAGAAGCTCATCCCATGCGGATGCGGGGCCCGGGGTGCGGGTACCGTACAGCCGTGGACGCCGACATCCGTCAGCCGCACGCGATCGCGCACGGCACCGGCCCCGATAGTGCGGAGCGTCTGGGCGCGACCGAGGAGCGGCTGGCGTGGATCTTTGGCTCGCCGCGCTGCGGCAGCACGTGGCTGCTCGATCTGCTGTGCTTTCCGCTGAAGACGACCCCGGGTCACCCGACGGGGATGCTAAGACCGGGCCGGAGAGCGACCCTCAAGCGACGCCTTCGGCACCCGCTCATGCGGTTGCAGCCCGAGGCGGTCGCGATCAACGAGCCGTACCTGCCCCAGCACCTGATCCCACTCATGGGCATCCGGTTCGATCCGGAGGATCCGAGCAGCCGCGCGGCAACGACCCTGAACGAGACACGCGGAGCCGATTCGCACTACTTCTTCGCAACCGAGTACGAGAGCGCCTGGCGGCCCGAACTGCGGCGCCTGATCCTGACCCGCCTCGCGGCCCAGGTCGAGCGCGCCGAACGCGAGCATGCGCTCGCCGACCCGGCGGTAGTCATCAAGGAGCCGAACGGCTCCCACGGTGCAGACCTGATCATGGCGCTGCTTCCGCGGGCTCGTCTTATCTTCCTGGTGCGGGACGCGCGAGATGTGATCGATTCGTTGATGGACGCGATGAGCGGTGGCTGGCTGGACGAGCCGTACATGGGGCGCCTGGATACACCCGAGCAGCGCCTGGCGTTCGCGCGCTCGGAGGCCCGCGTCTGGCTCGAGCGCACCAGGGCCGTCGAGCGAGCCTTCGACGCACACGATCCGGGGCTGCGCTGGAAGCTGCGCTACGAGGACCTGCGAAGGGATACGGTCGGGACCTTGCGCCCGCTCGTGGACTGGCTCGGTATTCGACGATCCGGCGCCGAGCTACGGACGGCGATCGCCGACAACGCGTTCGAGGCGATTCCACCTGCGGACAAGGGTCCCGGGACCCAGTGGAGGGCCGCAACCCCGGGCCTGTGGCGCGAGCACATGAGCCCGGAGGAGAGGCGGGCGATCGAGGAGGTCATCGGACCAAAGCTAGTCGAGCTCGGATACAACGTCTAGCGCGCGCCTGGGGCCACGTACCGCGCACGGTCGGCGCGGGCTCCTGGCGACTCCGCCGCCGGCTGTCGGTGCCGCATCGCCCGGAGAGGCTTCCCGTATCGTGCACGCCTTGGCGAGCGCGCAAAGCAGGCTGGGGACTGAGCAGGCGACGGTGCCCCGCATCGTGCTGCCGATCCGCAGCGGCGGCCTCGAGCTCACCGACCGGGTGTGCTGGGCGATGCTAGGCGCGGCAATGGTCGTCGCCGCTGCGCTGATCCTCTACCTCAACCGAGGAACTGTCTTCTTCGTCGACGAGCTAGAGCGCTTTCAGAACGGTCCCACGCTCGGGCCCGCGGACGTGATCGAGCCGCACGCAGGGCATCTGACCGCGACATCGAACCTCGTCTACAAGGCGATCCTGGAGACGGTCGGCGCCCACTACGTGCCGTTTCGAGTGCTGATCGTGTCCTGCGTCCTGCTCACGACCGGCCTCTTCTACGTCCTCGTCAAACGGCGGATCGGCGCGCTGCCGGCGCTCGCGCCGACGCTCGTGCTGCTGTTCTTCGGCTCGTCATGGCAGATGATCATCACGGGACTGGGCTTCAACGTCGTGTTCAGCGTCGCGATGGGCCTGGGAGCGCTGCTCGCGCTGGAGCGCCAGGACCGGTTGGGCGACGCGCTGGCGTGTGTGCTGCTGGTCGTCTCGGTCTCGACCCTGTCGATCGGACTCGCGTTCCTGGTCGGGGTCGCCATCTCTGTCCTCCTGGGACGGGATCGCCGCAGGCGGGCGTGGATCTTCCTCCTCCCGGGCGCACTGTACGCGGTGTGGTGGGTATGGGGGCAGTCGGCGGCCGACCCGGCGGGAACAGGCGCGGAGGCCTCGAACGTGTTCCTGATTCCGAGCTACATTGCCGAGTCGCTCGCGGCGGTCTTGAGCTCGCTCGCCGGGCTGTCGTTCGAGTTCAGCCCGGAGACGACGGAGGGCGCGGTGACGCAATGGGGCATCGTCCTGGCGATCATGGCGACGGTCGCCCTCGCGCTTCGGATCAGGCAGGGCAGCGTCCCCCGGTTTCTCTGGGTCTCGCTCGCGATCGTGCTTGCGTTCTGGACCCTGAGCGCGCTCGCGCGCAACGAGTTCCGCCCGCCCGGGGAGATCCGCTACCTGTACACGGGAGCGGTCGGTGTGCTGCTGGTTGCCGCCGCGGCGGCATCCGGCGTCCGGTTCACGAGAGCGGGCGTGGCCGCGCTCTTCACCGCGGCCGCCGTGAGCCTGGCGACCAACCTCGTGCTGTTGCGGGACGGGGCTAACGAGTTCAGGAACGCCTACACCGCTCCGTTGCGTGCCAACCTGGCGATGGTCGAGCTCGCTCGCGATCAGGTCCCGGCCGGCTTCAACCCCCGGGCTGGCGTTCCGGCGCTCTCAATAAGCAGCGCGCTCTCAGCCACCGAGTACCTGGCGGCGAGCGACCGCTACGGCTCGCTGGCGTTCTCGCTCCCCGAGCTCACCGCACAACCGGAACCGATTCGCCAGCGGGCAGACCGGACCCTCGCGAGAGCGCTTGGGGTCGGCCTCGAGCCCTCCCGCTCGCGGACAGGCACCCGCGAGTGCGAACTGGTCAAAAGCGGTAGCCCGGACGGGGCGATCGCGTTCCCGCTTCCGCCCGGCGGCGCGACGCTGACGACGAGGGGTGACGCTCCCGGGGAGGTGACGGTGGGACGGTTCGCCACCGCGGCCACGGTCGACGTCGGCGCCCTGCAGCCTGGTCGGAGCGCGATGCTGCGGATCCCGACCGACTCATCGCCCACCCCGTGGCGAGCCTCGGTCACCGGGCAGAGCGCGCTCCTGGCGTGCGGCCCGCCGCCACCGAGCGCGGGATAGATCGGCTTTGCGGGCCGCGCGGCGTGGTCACCCAGCCTCCGATTCAGTTGATAAACCGCCCGACTTTCCGGCAAGCGGTGGAAATCGGGCGCCAGCCCGCGAGTAACCTCGGCTAATGGCCTGGGTCGAGACCGAATCGCTGAGCTTCACCTCTCGTCACGAGAGTGACGACGAGGACACGGCCCAGCGCACGCTCGACCGCCTCGAGGACCTGCGGCTGCGGCTCGAGGATCGTTTCGAGCAAGTCCCGGGCGAGGTCACGGTGATCGTCCACCCGGCGCCGACGTGGCTCGCCGCCGCACATCCGTTTCTGCCCGCGGCACGCTGGGCCGCCGCTCCCGCCGGGCGCCGGTACCTGGCCGGGTGGGCGATGGCGAACGAGGTACACATCCTCAGCGACGAGCACGCCGACCGCCGCGCCGCGGGCGAGGACTCGCGCCGCGCGCTTCGCGGGACCGCCGAACGCCTCTACGTCCAGATCGTGCTCGGCGCCAACAACCCCCGGCTCCCGCCCCCGTGGGGGCCGCGCCGGTTCGGCCGCTACCTGCGCTGGGCGTGGTTGGTCGAGGGAGCGGCCCAGTACTTCGCCGCTCAGATCCCCCTGTTCCGGGCCGCCGTCGTGCGGCGCATGCGCGAGGGCCCTCCCCCTCGCTTCCCCCCTCGCCGCGCGACGCGATCATCCTCGGCGGGACGATCTTCGACCTTCTCGACCGCCAGGCGGGTCCCGCGGCGTGCGAGCAGCTCGTCTCGCGCCTGCGCAAGGACGGCGCCCAGGGCAACCTCGAGCTCGCGTTCGAGGCTCCGCTCGACGAGATCGACGCCGCGTGGCGCCACCACCTCCGCGAGGTCGCGCCGCGGCCCGCGAGCCGGTCAGCCTAGCCCGACAGCTGGTAGAGCGCCCACACCAGCACGGCGGCACCGGCCACCGCTATCAGCACCCACGTCAGCAGCCGCGCCGGCGAGCCGATCCCGGGAAGCCGCTCGGGCTCTCCGCCGTTCGAGACCATCTCGGCGTCGAGCAGCAGCTGACGCGCGGGCTCGTATCCCGCCGCGGGGACCATCACGTCGCGGGGACCGGCGGCGAGGAAGTCGGGGACGTCGAAGCCGCGCGTGCGCCGCAGCATGCTCGGGATTCCCTCCTCGAGCAGCATGCCCTGGATCATCTCCGCCTCGGCCTGGTTGCGGCCGCCGGCGACCCGCACCAGCTCGCCCTCCGTGTACTGCGGCTTGATCTTCCGCGCGCGCTCGTGCCTGTCCGTGATCGGCTTGCGCTCGCCGTGGCCCGCGTAGACGAGCGGCATCCCGCATTCGGGGCAGAACCGCTCGTCGAGCGAGTGCTTGGTCGCGCAGCGCGGGCACGCGAGGGGTCCCTCACTCGAGTTCAAGCGCCACTTCCTCGACCTCGCCGTCGCGGATCGCGAACGCGCGCACCTCGGGCTCGCGATCGGCGAGCGAGCAGATCACGTACAGCGGATCGGGCCAGTTCTCCGCCAGGTTGATGTCCGTCTGCGACGGGTACGCCGGGCTGCCGGTGTGCGAGTGGTAGATCGCCGCGAGCTCCTCCCCGCGCTCCTCGATCTCTTCCATGATCCGGAGCTGGTCTGTGGGATGGATGACGTACCGAAGCGGGCTCTCCTCCGCGTTGCGGGCGCGGTGGATGCTCGTCGCGGTGCCGTCGCGGCCCGCGATCATCCCGCAGCACTCGTTGGGCGCCTCGGCCCGCGCGTGGGCAACCATCTCGTCGACCATCTCGCTTGGGATGCGCACGAGGCGAGGCTAGCGTGTCAATACCAGTGCGAGCCCGGATCGCGCGGCGGCTCGCGAACGTCGCCGCCCTCCGTCCCGAGCAGGTCGGGATCCTCGCGCCCGAGCTCCCACAGCAGGTCGTCGAGGACGGGCGGCGGGATCCCGGAATCGACCGCGACCCGTTTCCACGCATCGCGCGTCGCCGCGCGCACCTCGTCGAGCGGCCCCTGCTCGATCAGGCCGGCGCGCAGCGCGAGGCGCATCAGCACGTTGTCCGCGCACACCTCCCAGCTCTCGGGGTCGAAAGGATCGAACCATCCGCGGCGCGCTGCGATCTTCGCGAACAGGAAGCTCTTCTTCTGGAGCGGGTCCGAGTAGGCCTCGAACTCGGCGAGCCGGGCGAGCAGCCCGCCAGCCCCTCCGAGCCGCGCATCGGCCGCCGCCAGGAGCGTGCCGGCATCGCCGCCGTACTCGCGCTCGAGTGCCCCCGCGAGGTCGCGCCACAGGCGGGCGCGCAAGTCCGGGCCCGCCACGGTCTCCCCGCCGATGCCGAACGCCTCGGCGACCTCGTCCGCGCCGATCGTCGCGAGGCGGGACGCGCTCAGGAACCCGGGCCGGCGCCGCTCGGCATCGAGTCCCAGCGCCCAGAGCAATGCGCTGCCGGTGTACGGGCCCTCACCCTCGACCAGATGAGGCCGCTCGTATGCCGTCCGGTGGTCGATCGCGCAGAGGAACAACGCTGCGTCCGCGCTCGGAACCTCGGCGAAGTCAGGCGGTGTGTACCCCGCAGCGAGCTCCCGCACTCGCGCGACGACGATAGGGTGGCGCTGTTGTCCGGGTGAAGGCGTGATCGACCGCTCGCTCAACTATGGCCGTTCATGCATGCGTCTCTTCCTCGAGCGGGCGCGTCCGTACCGCGACGTGCTCGACATCGGCGCCGGGAGAGGCTACGACCTGCAGATCGCCCGGGAGGTCGAGCCCGCGGCTCGGCTGCTGGCGCTCGAGGCATTCGCTCCAAGCGTCGCGGTGCTGCGCGAACGGGGCGTCGAGGTGCACGCGGTCGACATCGAGCGCGAGCCCTTCCCGTTCCCGCCGGAATCGGTCGACGTGATCATCGCGAACCAGATCATCGAGCACACCAAGGAGGTGTTCTGGATCCTTCACCAGGTCAGCGCGACGCTGCGCGAAGGCGGTCGCCTGCTGATCGGCGTGCCGAACCTCGCCTCGCTCCACAACCGGATCCTGCTGCTGATCGGGCGCCAGCCGACCTCGATCCGGAACCGCCTCGCCCACGTGCGGGGATTCACGAAGGGGGACGTCGACGCGCTGCTCGAGGCGGGGTTCCCCCGCGGCTACCGCCTGCGGGAGTTTCGCGGCGCCAACTTCTATCCGTTCCCGCCGTTCGCGGCGAAGCCGCTCGCCCGCGCGCTGCCGACGATGGCGTCGGGGATCTTCCTCGACTTCGAGAAGGTTCGCCCCTACGGTCGCGAGTTCCTCGACTACCCGTCCGCGAGCAGCTCGAGACGAACTTCTACCTCGGGTCGTGAGGGAGGCCGGCTACCACCAGAAGGTGGACTCGATCCCCTCGAGCTCCTCGATCGGCTTCGTGTAGACGCCGGAGGAGAGGTACTTCCAGCCGTCGTCGGGGATCAGGAAGACGACGTTGCCCCCGTCGAGCTCGGCGCCGATCCGCACCGCCACGGAGGCGATCGCACCCGCCGAGACGCCGGCGAACACGCCCTCCTCGTGGAGCAGCCGCTGGGTCCACACGATCGCGTCGCGGTTGGACACCATGATCTTGCGGTCGAGCAGCGAGAGGTCGAGGATCGGCGGGATGAAGCCGTCGTCGAGGGACCGCAGGCCGAACACGTCCTCGCCCTGCATCGGCTCGACGGCGACCACCTTCGTGTCCGGGTCCTCCTCCTTCAGCCTCCGCCCGACGCCCATCAACGTGCCGCCGGTCCCGAGCCCGGCCACGAAGGCCGTGACCTCGTCGAGCTCCTCGAGGATCTCCGGCGCGGTGCCCTCGTAGTGTGCTCTGGGGTTGGCGTCGTTCCCGTACTGGTAGGGCATGTAGTAGGAGGCGTCCGCCTCCGCCATCTCGAGCGCCTTCTCGACCGCCCCGTTCGATCCCTTCGCCCCCTCCGAGAACACGATCTCGGCGCCGTACATGCGCAGCAGCTGGATCCGCTCCTCGGTCACGTTCTCGGGGAGCACGACCTCGAGCGGATATCCCTTGCGCCGGCAGACCATCGCAAGCGCGATCCCGGTGTTGCCCGAGGTCGGCTCGAGGATCGTCTGCCCGGGCGAGATCAGGCCTTCCTCCTCGGCGTCCTCGATCATCGCCCTCGCGATCCGGTCCTTGACGGAGCCGGTGGGGTTGCGGCCTTCGAGCTTCGCGTAGATGCGGACTTCGGGCTTCGGGGACAGCCGCGGGAGCTCGACCAGCGGCGTGTACCCGATCGCCTCGACCAGGTTCGAGAAGCGCCCGCCGCAGGGGCGGTTGAGGAGGCCGTCCTCCACCATCGCTTCCGAAAGTGTAGTGCTGCGGCCCAACCCGCCGGCCGACCGCGCGGGTCATGGAGGGATAATGTCCCCGCGTGGCTACAGGGGTGCTGATCGAGAGGAGAAGGGAGTAACCGGAATGAGCAGGACAAGGATTTGGATCGTCCTCGCGTTCGCGTCCCTGCTGGCGGTCGGGCTGCTCGCGGCCGGGTGCGGCGGGGACGACGACGACGAGGTCGACGGCGGCGGCGAGCCGCAGCCTGATCAAGGAGGGCGAGCTCCTCGGCGGGCACGGACACCCCGTTCCCGCCGTTCGAGATCGGGCAGCCGCCCGACAACTTCACCGGCTACGACCCCGAGGTGTTCAACGAGGTCGCCGAGAGGATCGGCCTGCCACGTCGAGTACCAGGACACGTCCTTCGACACGATCTTCCGCGACACCGCCCAGGGCAAGTTCGACGTCGCGGTGGCGGCGTCGACGATCACCGAGGGCCGCGAGCGGACGGTCGACTTCTCGGATCCCTACTACCGAGGCGAACCAGGCGCTGATCGTGCCCGAGGGCTCGGACATCGCAGCCGACCGACGACCTCGGCGGCACGATCGTGGGCGCCCAGGACGGGACCACCGGCGAGGCGTACGCCGAGGACGAGACCGACGCCAGCGAGGTGCGCGGGTTCCCGGAGGGCCCCGACGCGCTCAACGCGCTCCGCGCGGGTCAGGTCGACGCGGTGGTCATCGACGAGCCGGTCGCCGAGGACGCGGTCGAGAAGCTCGGCGACCTCGAGATCGCGCAGATCCCGACCGGCGAGCTGTACGGCTTCGCCTTCGCGCAGGACAACGACGGCTGCGCGAGGCAGGTGAACGAGGCGCTCGCCGAGATCAAGGACGACGGCACGATCGACGAGCTGTACGAGAAGTACTTCAAGACCGAGCCGCCCTCGGAGGTCCTGGAGGGCACGCACGAGCCCAGCTAGCCGAGCAGCACTCCGGGCCCGACTCGGGGAGGAGTGATGCGAAGGGGCGCCGCGCGGCGCCCCTTCGTCGTATATAGAGCCGTGCCGAACCCGGCCGCACCGGAAACAGAGGAGGAGAGATGGACGTAATCATCGAGCAGTACTTCGACGTCGGCCTGATGCTCGACGAGTTCGATCCGGTCTTCGACGGCTTCCAGCAGACGATCCTGCTCTCGATCTTCGGCGGCGTCCTGTCGCTGCTCTGGGGCCTGGTGCTCGCGGTGCTGCGCCAGCTCCCCGGCAGAGCCCTGGCGCCGGTCCGCTGCGCTCACGATCGCCTACATCGACGCCTTCCGCGGCATCCCGCTGCTGCTGGTGCTCCTGCTCATCTCCGGCGGCTTCGGCGCGCTCGCGCTCGAGGGCGTGATCCCGCGAGGCGATCGGCATCCCCACGCTCCTTCGGCCAGCCGGACCCCTTCTGGTACGGCGTGATGGGGCTGACGATCACCTACGGCGCCTACATGGCCGAGGTCTACCGGGCGGGGATCGAGGCGGTCCCGCACGGCCAGATGGAGGCCGCGCGCTCGCTCGGGATGAGCCACGGCCAGTCGATGCGCTACGTGATCGTCCCGCAGGCGGTCCGCACCGTGATCCCGCCGCTGCTCAACGACTTCATCGCGCTGATGAAGGACACCTCGCTGGTCAGCGTCCTCGGGCTCGCTCGAGGTGGTCCAGGTTGGGCGCGACGTCCAGGCGGAGTAGTTCAACAGCTCGGCGCTGACGCTCGGGGCGCTGTTGTTCCTCGTCGTCACGATCCCGCTCGCGCGGCTGGTCGACTGGCTGATCGCGCGCCAGCAGCGCAAGACCGAGCGCGGCGGAGGCGGCGGCGACGAGGCGCCAGCCGACGCCAGCCGCCGACCGGGCATGGCGGGGGCCTAGGATGATGGCGGTGGAGGCGAGCACCGACGCTCGCAGAGCGATGCCGGGCGCCCGGGGCGATGCTGCGCCTCGAGGGCGTGCACAAGCGCTTCGGCGAGCTGCACGTCCTGCGCGGGGTCGACATGGACGTCGAGCGCGGCCAGGTCGTCTGCGTGATCGGCCCCAGCGGGTCGGGCAAGTGCACGCTGCTGCGCTGCATCAACCTGCTCGAGCCGCCCGACGAGGGCCGGATCCTGCTCGAGGGCCAGCGAGATCACGGGCAACGACGCGCGCGACGGGAGTCGACTTCGTGCGCCGCCGGGTCGGGATCGTGTTCCAGCAGTTCAACCTGTTCCCGCACAAGACGCGCGCTCGAGAACGTCGTCCTCGCGCAGAAGAAGGTGCTCGGGCGCTCCGGCGAGCGAGGCGCGAGGAGAAGGCCGAGGCGCTGCTCGACGCGGGTGGGGCTCGCCGACAAGGTCGACGAGTACCCCGAGCGGCTCTCGGGCGGCCAGCAGCAGCGCGTCGCGATCGCGCGGGCGCTGGCGATGGACCCGCACGTGATGCTCTTCGACGAGGTGACGAGCGCGCTCGACCCGGAGCTGATCAAGGAGGTGCTCGACGTGATGCGCGAGCTCGCCGACGAGGGGATGACGATGATCGTCGTCACCCACGAGATGGGCTTCGCCCGCGACGTCGGCCGACCAGGTCGTCTTCATGGACCAGGGCGTGGTCGTCGAGCAGGGAGCGCCGCACGAGGTCCTCGAGCACCCGAAGAACGAGCGCACGCAGCGCTTCCTCGGGCTGGTGCTCGAGCACTAGTCCCGCCTGGCCCATGCTCTGCCGTGCCACGGCCGCCGCACTGCTCTGCGTCCTGTTCGCGGCCGGCTCGGCAGGCGCCTCGACCGAGCGTCCTCGCTTCTTCGGCGTCGTCGCCTCGACCGAGCTGGGCGAGCGGGAGTTCGCCCTGATGCGCGAGGGGGGCGTGCGGACCTACCGGCTGGCAATCTCGTGGCCCTCGATGCAGCTGAGCCGCGGCGCACCACTTGACTGGACTGCGAGCGATCGGCTCGTCCGAGGCCTGGTGGAGAACGGGATCGAGCCGCTCCCAGTCGTGTACGGCACGCCGTGTTTCGTGGTCCAGTGCGACGCGGGCGACCGCGGGCAGCCGAGCCCCCTGCCACCGCTCGGCTCGGGTCCCGCAAAGCTTGCGTGGGCCGCGTTTCTGAACGAGGTCGCCGGCCGCTACGGGCCGGGCGGGAGCTTTTGGAACGACAATCCCTCGGTCCCTCGGCGCCCCGTGAGAGTGTGGGAGATCTGGAACGAGCCGAACGTGCCTCAGTTCTACGCGCCGAAACCCTCGGTGGATGGTTACGCCGAGCTGCTGCAGATCTCGGCGCGGGCGATCACGATGGCCGATCCCGGCGCGACGATCCTGGTCGGGGGTCTGTCGGGCGACCCCGACAAGCCTGGCGCGATCCAGGGACCCGAGTTCCTCGACGGCCTGTACTGGACCGGGGCACGCCCCGACTTCGACGCCGTCGCGGTCCACACGTACGCCCCGCATCTCGCCGGGGTGCGGAGTCAGCTCGTCGCCTTTCGGGAAGTGCTCGCCTCGCATCAGGATCGCGGGACGCCGATCTGGGTCACCGAGCTCGGTTGGGGCGCGACCCCGAGCGGCGATGGGAGGCTTGTCGAAACGATCAACGGCCAGGCCGAAATGCTCCGCGGGGCTTTCGAACTCCTCGAGGCCAAGCGGGAAGAGTGGAACGTCGCGCGGCTGCTGTGGTACGCGTGGCGTGATCCGCCCGCCAGCCAGCCGGCATGCTCGTGGTGCCGCACCGCCGGGCTGTTCGATGCCGGCGGGAACCCGAGGCCTGCGTGGACGGCATACTCCGCGCTGAGCACCGGCACCCCCACTGGCCATGACGTGGAGGGAAGCGACGACAACCGGCCTCCGACGTGGGCCGTCGTGGGCGGCGCGCTCGCTGTCTGTGCTGCGGCGGCGTGGCTGTTGCGCCGGCGATCGACAGCATCGCACCGCGGGTGAAGCCAGGCTCTCTTGCAGCTCTGGTGGCCGAGTCTGGACCCGACGCAAGAGGCGCACGACCGCGATCGGCGCAAACAGGATCGTGTTGAAGTAGGACAGGCGGGTACCGGTACGCCGGCACGCTTAGCAGCAGCATGCCGCCGGGCCGCAGCGTGCGCTGTCGCCTCGACCTGACGTCGGGTCGGATAGTGGATACGTTGCCACATGCGCAGAACGGTTCGCAGGGTTCGCGGAACGTCGCCCGGGTTGACGCTCGTCTCCCCGGCAACCCGGGGATAGTGGCGCACGCCCTTCTCGGCGATGCGGAAGTTCCACTTCCGCGCCTTGGCGATCAGCTCCGTGTCGACGAAGAAGTCGTCGCACTCGATCGTGATCTTGTCGAGCACCTCCCGCCTGAAGACCTTGAACGAGCAATCCACGTCGCGGATCTTGACCCTGAACAGCAGGCGCACGAGCAGGTTGTAACCCCACGACGCCACGATCCCGGACGGCGGTGTCGTAGCGATAGGCGCCCGAGTAATGCGTGTACATGACCGCGCAGGACAACGCTGCATAGGCGCCCCAACCAGCGGCGCCGGCCGGTGTCGAGGGCGGTGAGGAGGGCGAGGGTCGACAGCAGAACCAGCAGCAAGACCAACGCGTACGCACGCGCCTCGGTCGAGTAAAAGATCAGGTACGGGCTCAACGCCGTGAGCGCGGCGCCGACGAGACCCGCCGGCCGGCCGATGGTCTTCGCGCCGAGGAGGTAGACGAGCGGGATGGTGGCGGTGCCGGCCAGAAGCGACGGCACCTGTAGCCACGACGTCGAGTCTCGCAGCTTCGCCGTCAGCCAGCTGACCACGAAGAAGAGCGGCGGGGTGATCACCTGGTCCGTCTGGGACGCGATCGATCACCTCGCCGAGCCCCTGCCCGGTGACGATCAACGCCGTCGACAGATCGTCCGCGTACAGGCTCTGCTGGTCGAGGTAGACGAGGCGAGGACGAGGCCGAGGCCCGTCAGCGCGGCCGCGATGAGCACAGCCGGCGAGGCCCAGCTGGCGGGCACCATCCTCCGCCGCGTCAAAGCCTCCCCGACCCCTTCCACGGGCGGCAGTCTAGCCTCGGCGCCACGCTAACGTGCACGCCTTGGCGAGCGTGCCTCAAAGGCTGGGGGAGGATCGGGCCACCGGACCCCGGATCGTGCTCCCGATCACCAGCCGGGGACTGGTCCTCGACGATCGGCTGTGCTGGGGAGCTCTCGGCGTGGCGATGGCGGCCGCCGCGGGGTTGATCCTCTACCTCAATCGCGGCACGACGTTCTTCCTGGACGAGCTGACCTTCCTCTATGAGACTCCTACGCTCGGCCCGCGGGAGGTGTTCGAGCCTCACAACGGGCACCTGATCGCCACCACCCGCATGGCGTACAAGCTGGTCCTGGAAACCGTCGGAGCGGACTACCTAGCCTTCCGACTGCTCGCCGTCGGCGCGGTCCTGCTCTCCGCCGGTCTTTTCTACGCCCTGATCAAGCGCAGGATCGGTGCGCTCCCGGCGCTCGCCCCGACGTTCGTGCTGCTGCTGTTCGGCTCGGCGTGGCAGCACGTCGTCGCGCCGATTGGGTTCACCCCGATCTTCGGCATCGCCCTCGGACTCGCGGCACTGCTGGCGTTGGAGCGAGGGGGCCGAGCTGGCGATGCGGCTGCTTGCGCACTGCTGATCGCCGCGGTCGCCACCTACACGACGGGCCTGCCGTTCCTCGTCGGGGTTGCGGTTTCGGTGCTCATGAGAGACGACCCGTGGCGGCGGTCGTGGATCTTCCTAGTCCCCCTCGCGCTCTATGCAGCCTGGTGGCTGTGGGCGGAGTCGACGGGCGTCTCGTCAGGGGAGGAGACGAAGCTCTCCAACGTGCTTCTCATCCCCGCTTGGTCGGCGGAGTCGCTTGCCGCCGTGACCGCCGCCCTCTTCGGACTCGACTTCTCCTTCAGCAACGGGGACGTATCCACCATCGACCCGGCATGGGGCCGAGCTCTGGCCGTCCCCGTAGTCGTCGCGCTCGTGCTGTGCATACGGCGCGGCGACATGCCCGCCAGTCTGTGGGTCGCGCTCGCGATCGTCTTCACCTGGTGGGCGCTCGGGGCCTTGGCCTACTACGAGGCGCGACCACCCGACTCCGTCCGCTACGTCTACATGGGCTCGGTGGGGGTCCTCCTCGTCGCAGCCGCGGCCGCCGGCGCGGTCCGTTTCTCCAGGCTCGGACTCGCGGTCCTGTTTGGAGCATGTGCGATCAGCCTTGCGACGAACATCGGCTTGCTTCGCGACGGCGCCGAGTTCTTCCGTGGTACGTCAGCCACGTTAGAGGCGGAGTTCGCGATGCTCGAGCTGGCACGGGCCGAGGTGGACCCGGCTTTCACGCCCGCGGACGTACCGGGCAATGACTCGCCCGCCGCCCTGGTCGATGCACCCGCGGCTGATTACTTCACGATCGTCGATCGATATGGCTCGCTCGCACCGTCGCTGCCCGTGCTCGAGGGGGAGTCGGAGGGGGTGCGCGCATATGCCGACCGGGTGCTGGCGGCGGCGCTGGGCCTCCGGCTCGAGCCCGGAGCGCCCCCGACGGAGCCGCGAAGGTGCGCACGGCTGCGCAGTCCCGGACGCGGGGGGACGATCGCGGCCAAGCTTCCGCCCGGCGGAGCTAGCGTCCGCGCCGAGGGAGTCAGTGCGGTGCCGGTGACGGTCGGACGCTTCGCCGGTGATGAGACCGCCGACGTCGGAAGCCTCCCATCGGGCGAGGCTGCCACGCTGCGGATCCCTCCGGACTCGTCACCCAGGCCGTGGCGGGCGAAGTTCGCGGAGGCGCGAGCGGTCGTGGTGTGCGCGCTGAGCTGAAGGGCCCGGCGCTCGGGCGGCACGGGCGCCTGCGGCTATCCTTGCCCCGGCCATGGGCGTGACGGGGGTGGTGGGCGAGCAGCCCGCGCCGGACCAGACGGAGACCCGAGCGGCGAAGCTCTCGGTCGTCGTGCCCGTGTTCAACGAGCGCGACGGCCTGCACGACCTGTACCGGGAGATCGAGTCGGCGTGCGACTCGATCGGACTCCCGTGGGAGCTGATCGTCGTCGACGATGGCTCCACCGACGGCACCCACGGGGTACTCCGAGAGCTCGGCGATGAGCATCCGCAGATCCGTGTGGTGCGGCTGCGGCGCAACTTCGGCAAATCGGCGGCATTGGCCGCGGGGTTCGCGCAGACGTCCGGGCACACCGTCGTCACCCTCGACGGAGACGGCCAGGACGACCCCGCCGAGATCCCGGCGCTGGTGCGCAGGCTCGGCGAGGGCTACCAGCTCGTCTCGGGATGGAAGCGGGGGCGCCACGATCCGCGGCTGCGACGTTGGGCGTCGCGCCTGTTCAACGGGGTCACCGCGCGCCTGTCGGGGGTGAGGCTGCACGACTTCAACTGCGGCCTGAAAGCCTACGACGGAGAGTGCGCGCGCGCGCTCGAGATCTACGGCGAGCTACATCGCTACATCCCCGTGCTCGCCGTCCAGCGCGGCTGGCGCGTGACGGAGCTTCCGGTCAACCACCGAGTGCGCCGCCACGGGCGCTCGAAGTTCGGCTTCGAGCGCTACGCGCGCGGGCCGTTCGACCTGCTCACGGTCCTGTTCATCGGCCGCTACCAGTACCGCCCGTTGCATCTGTTCGGGGGCTTGGGCTTCGCGCTGATCCTTGTCGGCGTCGTGATCTCCACCTACCTCGCGGCGCTTCGGTTCGGCGGCGAGGCGATCGGCGACCGGCCGCTCCTGCTGCTCGGCGCACTCCTGATCGTGGTCGGGATCCAGCTGCTCACCTTCGGGCTCCTGAGCCAGATGTTTGTCGCCATGCGGCCGGAGCAGAGCGCCGTTCGCACGAGCGACGCGCAGGTCGAACGCGTCGTGGGCGGAGGACCGCCTCGAACTCCGTAGAGACGACAAACTTCGCGAAGTTCCAGACCCGCAACCCGATCGTCCGGCGCCTCATCGATCGATTCTTCGAGCGCATGAGAGAGATCGTCGAGCCGCTGGGCGCCGAGAGCGTCCTCGATGCCGGGTGCGGCGAGGGCGAGACGCTCGCGCGGCTGGAAGACGTGCTGGGTGAGCGGGTTGCGGCAATCGACGTCCTCGACAAGTGCGTCGCGTACACGAAGCAGCGGTTCCCCCACGTCGACGTATCGATGGCCAGCGTGTACGAGCTTCCGTTCGAGGACCGCTCGTTCGACCTAGTCGTCTGCCTCGAGGTGATGGAGCACCTGGATCGGCCGGCCGAGGCCCTGCGCGAGCTGAGCCGCGTCTGCCGGGGGAACCTCGTCGTGTCGGTGCCGTACGAGCCCTACTTCCGGCTCGGCAGCCTGATGCGCGGGAAGTACGTGCGCGGATTCGGCAACCATCCGGACCATGTGAACCACTGGAACCGCCGGAGCCTGCCGGCCTTCCTGCGGGCGCAGGTCGATGTCGCCGACGTGGCGGTGGCGTTCCCGTGGTTGATCGCGCGCTGCCGCGTCCGCTAGCGGTGGACCCCCCGCTGGGCATCCGGCTCGACGGCGAGACTCCGCGTGCGCTGGCGGTCGGCGCGGGCACGTGCCTGCCCGTGAGCGGGAGCGTGGACGCGCGGCACGGTCGCCTCCCCCCCACGCTGCTGCTCGACGGGGAGGCGCACCCCACCGTCGCGACCGGGATCGCGTCGGGCGGCGCCGGCGGTCCGGCGATCGGGTTCGCCGGACTGGTCTCCGTGCCACCGGTGAGCGAGGCCCGCACCGCGGTCCTGAGCCTCGAGCTCGGGCGCGACTGCCGGCGGGTCCGCGAGACCGTTGCCCGGATCGCGCTCACTCCGGACGTGCCGCGACCCGACGCGCCGACGCCGCGCGCACCCGGTGACGGTTCGGTCGTCGCGATCTGCATGACCACGTTCGATCCCGAGCCCGCGCTGCTGGAACGCCAGATCGCATCGCTTCGCGATCAGACACACGGGGCGTGGGTGTGTGTGATCAGCGACGGCGGGTCGTCCGTGGCTCGCCTCAGGGACCTGCGCTCGCTGACCGCTGACGATCCGCGCTTCGCGATCTCGCGCTCCGCGGAGCGGCTCGGCTTCTACCGCAACTTCGAGCGAGCGCTTGCGATGACGCCGCGCGAGGCGGGATTCGTCGCCCTGGCCGACCAGGACGACCGCTGGCATCCCGACAAGCTGGCGACGCTGCTCGACGACCTCGGCGATGCGCGGCTGGCCTACAGCGACATGCGTGTGACCGACGAGACGGGTCGCACGATCTCCGACACGTTCTGGAGCGGGAGGCGGAACAACTACACGAGCCTCGCATCCCTGCTGCTCACGAACACTGTCACGGGCGCGGCGTCACTGTTTCGCCGCGAGCTGCTCGAACTCGTGCTCCCGTTTCCCCCGCAGGTCGGGCGCGCCTTTCACGACCAGTGGATCGCATCGGTCGCGTTGGCCACGGGGAGCCTGGCGTACGTCGACCGACCCCTGTACGACTACGTCCAGCACGGCTCGGCCTCGCTCGGCCACGCCGCCGCGTTGCGGGACTACGACCCGCGGCGGCTGATCAGGTGGCGCGATCCGCGTGGGACCGCGCGGGACATCGCGGCCCACGGCCGGCGCTCGTATCTGACGAACGCGCTCCGCGTCGCGCTCGCCGCCCGAACGCTCGAGCTGCGGATCGCCGGAGAGGTCAGCGCCAGGAAGGCGAGGGCGATCCGCCGCGTGGGCCGCCTCGCCACCGCGTCGGAGCCGTTCGCGTGGCTCGCCGCACGATCGCTGCGGAGGCTCGGTGGGCGCAACGAGACGATGGGCATCGAGCTCTCGCTCCTCGCCGCGCTGGCGTGGCGCAGGCTGGCGGCCGCGAGCGCGCGCCGGCGGGAGCACTGATGCGGACCGTGCTACACGTCCTTCCCCACCCCGGAGGAGGGGCGGAGACCTACATCGACGTGCTCGAGGGCCTCGAGGGCTATCGCCACGATCGGTTCCCGCTGAGCGGGACGAGGGCGCGGAGGCGGGGCGCGGCCGAGGTGCTCGCCCGCTGGCCAGCCCTGGCGCGCCGCGCTCGCCAGGCCGATCTCGTCCACGTCCACGGAGACAGCGCCGCGATCCTCGCTTCTTCACTGCTCCGTGGGCGTCCTTCGGTCATCACCCCGCAGGGCCTGCACCGCTTGCGCCGCGTCAGTGGTCTGGGCGCGGTCGCTGCGCGCCGGGGGCTGCGCGCAGCTGTGGGCGCGGCGGCACGGACGGCCTGTAGCGCTCGCTCGGAGCGCGACGACCTCGCGGCGGTCCTCCCAGCCAGCCTGCATCCCCGGCTCGTCCTCGTCCCGAACGGCATCCCGTTCCCGCCACCAAGCGATCAAGCGCGGCGCCTGCAGGCGCGCCGGGCGCTCCGGCTTGGCGAGGACGAGCTCGCGGCGCTGTTCGTCGGTCGGCTGGAGCCCCGCAAGGATCCCCTCACCGCGATCGCCGCGACCGAGGACGCGCGTGCTCGCGGGGCGCCAGTGGTGCTCCTGGTCGCTGGAGCTGGGCCGCTCCAGGCCCGGGTCGCGTCCCACGGCGGCGACGCGATCCGCCCGCTCGGTCACTGTAACGACGTCGAGGCACTGTACGCGGCTGCCGACGTGTTCGTGGCGCCCTCGCTGCGGGAGGGCATGTCGTTCGCCCTGCTGGAAGCGATGTCCCACGGCCTGGTGCCGGTCGTGTCGGACGGACCGGGCAATACGGAAGCGGTGGGCGAGGCGGGCGTCCTGTTCCCCGCAGCCGACGCCGAGGCCCTGTCCGCGCGCCTGCTCGAGCTCGCCGCGCAGCCGGCGGCCCGGGACCGGCTCGGGGCCGCGGCGCGCGAGCGGGTTCGATCCGAGCACCGCGCGAACCGCTTCCTCGATCGGATGCGGACGCTGTACGAAGCCGTCGAGCGCGAGAGGGCCGGGTAGACGATTCACGGCGCCTGCCCGCGACGCCGGCGCAGCGCCCGCTTGGCGCCGATCGGGATCCCGAACGAGAGCGTCGGCCGCGCCAGGCCCGTGGCGCCACGAAGCGTGCGACGACGACGCAGCGCCCGAATCCGCATGGCGATTCCCTCCGCGATCTGCGCCCGCTCGGCCCGCGCAGCGACGTTGGCGGCGCCCATCACCCGGGTGGCGAGCTCCTCGTCGAGAGTCACCACCCGGTGGCGCTCGCCAAACCGGAGCCACAGGTCCCAGTCCGCGGCGTAGCGATACCGCGGGTCGTAGCCGCTCAGCTCGAGGGCCGGCTCGCGTCGGAACATCGCGCAGGTATTCGGGATCGGGTTGAACCGCAGCAGGACCTCGCCGACGTCACCCGGGGCGAAGCTCGTCCGGGGCCGAAGCGTGCGTCCGCTCGCGTCGACCTCGCGCGTCCGGCTGCCTACGACGGCGATCCCCGGGTCGGAGTCGAGCACCGCGAGTTGGCGCTCCAGACGGCGCGCCTCCGAATAGTCGTCGGCGTCCTGGATCGCCACGATCGGCGCCGCGGCCGCGTGGAGCCCCTTGTTCAGCGACCTGGCGATGCCGAGGTTGCGCTCGAGCCTCATCACCCGGCCTCGCGGGTCCGACCCGATGATCTCGCGCGCCACCGCGGCGGATTGGTCGCGGGAGCCGTCGTCGATCACCACCAGCTCCAGGCGCGACTCCGTCTGCCCGAGGATCGAGGAAATCGCCCGCGGCAGCGTGGCCTGGCTGTCGTACGCGCCGATGAGCACGGTCACCGCCGGTCGGTCGGGCGCCATCGCGGGCGCGAGCTTCGCAGATCGGGCTCCTTCGGAGCACTAAGCTCGCGTCATGAGCGCGAGGCTCTGCAAAGGTGGGGGCGGGAGGGGAATTTGATCGTGGGCCGAGCGCGAGCACTTTGATGATGTATGCGCACGCCGTACCGTGGTCGGGACGACCGGTTGCCGTGGTCCACGACTGGTTCCAGGGATACCACGGCTCGGAGCGCGTGGTCGAGGTCCTGGCCGACCATGTATTCGCGGAGGCGAGCCGCGTCGACGTGCTCACCTTCCATGCGGCGCGAGAGCTGCTCCCGGCGGACCTCGATGCGCGGATCGTGCGCGAGTCGCGGCTCGCCCGGCTGCCGGGCGTGCGGCAGGTCGAACACGATCCCGGACGGTGGCGCTACCTGCTCCCCTGGATGCCCCACTACTTCCGCTCCCTGGACCTGAGCGAGTACGAGCTCGTCGTCGCCTCCTCGCATGCCTGCGCCCTCCGCGCCAGGCCTCCCGAGAGAGTTCCGTACGTGTGCTACTGCCACACCCCGATGCGGTACGCGTGGCTAACCGAGACCGACCGCGGCCGCGCGTCCGGGCTCCGGGGCTCCGCACTGAGACTGTCGTCCGGATGGCTCCGCCGCGGGGATCGGGCCGCGGCCCGGCGACCTGATCGCCTCGTCGCCAACTCGACCGCCGTCCGGCAGCGCATCCGGCGCTTCTACGGTCGCCGGGCGGATGTCGTCCATCCGCCGGTCGAGCTCGACGACGAGCAACGCGCCCGGGACGGGGCGCGCGGCCACTTTCTGTGGGTGGGGCGGCTGGTCCCGTACAAGCGTCCCGAGCTCGTCGCCGAGGCATTCCGCAACCTCCCCCACAGGCTTGTGATGGTCGGAATAGGGCCACGGGAGGCGGCGCTCCGGAGCCGCCTCCCCGATAACGTCGAGCTGCGCGGCTGGATACCACGCGAGGAGCTGGCCCGCCTCTACCGCGAGTCGCTCGGCTTCGTTCATGTCGGCGAGGAGGACTTCGGGATCACGATGGTCGAGGCGCTCGCGGGCGGGGCCCCGGTCATCGCACTCGACGCGGGGGGCGCCCGCGACATCGTCCGCGACGGCGTCGACGGTGTGCTGATCGCGGAGCCGAGCGTGACGGCGATCGCCGCTGCGGTGCAGCAGGTCGTCGACCGAGGCTGGGACCCTGAGGCGCTCGCAGCACGCGCGCGGCGGTTCTCGCGCGTGCGCTTCGTCTCGCGAATGCGGGAGCTGGTGTCCGAGACGATGCGGCCGGGGCGTCGCGTCGAGAGCGACGACGGGGAAAGGGTCGGCTAGAACGCGCCCGGTGCCGCGAATGATCGCCGGGGCAGTCTGGAAGAGGATCCGCAGGTCGCGACCCAAGGACATGTTCTCCACGTAGTCGAGCTCGACCGCGAGGCGCTCCCCGAAGCTCAGCTCCCCACGTCCGAAGACCTGCATCGGCCCGGTCATCCCGGGCTTGACCTCGAGACGGAAGCGATGCTCGGGCGCGTACCGCTCGACGAGCTCGACCTGCTCGGGACGCGGGCCGACGATGCTCATCTGGCCCCGCAGCACGTTGACGAGCTGCGGCAGCTCGTCGAAGCTGAACCGCCGCAGCAGGCGGCCAACCCTCGTCACCCGCGGATCGTTGGGGAGCTTGAACATCGGCTCGCGAAGATCCTCGAGTCGAACGATCTCGGACAGCGACTCCTCGGCGTCGGCGGTCATCGTGCGGAGCTTGTACATCCTGAACGGGCGGCCGCCGGTCCCCGCGCGGAACTGCGTGAAGATCACCCGACCGCGGCTGTCGAGGCGGATCGCCGCGGCGACGAGCGGGAACAGCGGCGCCAGGACCACCAGCCCCGCCACGGAGAAAACGACGTCGAACACCCGCTTCAGCATCAGCGTCGATCGCGACACGTCCCACGTCTCGTAGTCGAACACCGGAAGGTCGGCGACCTGCGAGATCCGAAGCACCGGAAGCGCCCGCCCCCGCAGCGGCGACACGACGCTCAGCTTCACCTGGTGGCCGCGGCACAACACCACCAGGTGGCCGATCACGTCCGGGTCGACGCGCTCCGACGCGAGCACGACGCGGTCGACGCGGGTGATCAGCTCCTCGAGGCGATCGGCACTAACCCGTCGCCGGAGGTCGGCATCGGACCATCGACCACCCTCAGGTGCATGTCCTTGTACAGCTCGGCCTTGCGCTCGATCGCGTCCGCCAGCTCGCCCTCGCCGATCACCGCGGTGCGCTCGGGCGGCGTCACATGGCGCCACACCCACCTCGCCGTGCCACGGAGCACGAACGCCGACAGCGCGGCGACGAGGAACATGCGCCCCGCACCGGCGGCCGTGAGCGCCTCCGCCGGAGTCAACGGCAGCAGCAAGGCGACCGCGGCCGTGCCGCCGGCCGCCCACGCGACGATCCTCGGAACCTCGTCGACCGTGAGATGGCGAATCGCCTCGTGATCGCGGTCGTACTGCCCCACGAGCTTCGCGAGCAGCAGCCACAGGGGGAGGAAGACGAGCGCCCACGGGGCTTCGGCGACCGACAGCCCGGCGCCCGCGACGGCGATCGCGGTGCTGATCGTGTCGGCGAGCGCGAGCATCCTGCGGCGAAGCACGTCGCGCCACCACCGCGGGGCGGCCGACCGCGCTGCGGCGGCGCGGCGGCGCTGCTCAGCCGCACGCTCGGGCTCGAGCGACGTCCCCTGCCGGCGGTCCTGCACGGGTGCAGCCGCCTCCTGCTCCCTAAGGCCCTCCAGAAATGCTCATGACCTGGCCCTCTCGGGTGCTTCCCGGTATGGGCGACCGGAGGATATGCCACCGGGCGCCGCGAGTCGAGCCTGGGTCACGGCTATCGGGGCGTCGCTGGCGCGTGCGGCGCCGCCCGCCGGCTGGTTTCGTCGGACTCGTCCCCGGGCGCCGGGAGCGGCTCGGCTCCCCTCGCGCCGCCGCCGCCGGCGAAGATCGGCGCCCGGGGGTTCAACGCCCGGGCGCGCTCGTACGCGGCCGCGTACGCGTCGCGGTTGCCCGCCTTGTACTCGATCCGCGCCGCGGCGTACCACAGCGCCCAGTCCTCGGGTGCGCGGTCGATCGCCTCGGCGATCTCGGCCCGCGCAGCGGTCCAGTCGGTTGCCCGCTCCTCCACGAGCGCGAGCTGCAACCGCGGGTCCGCCGCCCACGGCTGCAGCGTGGATGCGTCTCTCGCGTCCTGCGCGGCGCTCGCAAGATCTCCGCGGTCGACGGCCGCGCGGCTGTCGTCGAGCTTGATCTCGGTCAGGAACAGCAGCCCCGCGACCCACACCGCGACCCACCCGGCGAGCAGGGTCGCGACGCCCCAGCCGAACGATCGCTCGGTGGTCGCGCCCTGCTCCGCTCGATTCGCCCCGGAGGTCGCCGGATCGCCCTCGCGGCGCAACGTCGCGGGGCCGGTGAGCACCGCGACCGCAACGACCACTGGGGCGAACACCGCCGGAATCTCCCAGGTCCAATCGGTGGCGGCCGAGAACACCCCCGCGGCGAGCAGCGCGAGCGCGACCTCCGTCGCGCCACCCGGCGAGCCTCCTGCCCGGCGCCGCCACCCGTACACGGCGCCCATACCGAGGAAGGAGACGACCAGCAGCACGCCGGCGCACCCCCAATTCCGCGAGCGTCTCGAAGAAAAGCGAGTGCGCGCTGCGGAGGATTCACACGATCGAACCGTGCTGGTTCCACCACGCCTCGTAGCCGCCGGCGCCGATTCCGGTGATCGGCTCGTCGGCGAACGCATCCGTCGCCGCCGACCAGAACTGGTACCGGCCGCTGCCGCTTCCGCTCGCCACATGCGACGAGACATCCGCCTCCGTCGGCTCGCTGCGGAACTCGTCGTAGCGAGCCGCGGGGTCCGCCGCCGCGACGCCGGCGAGGACGACGAACGCGAGCACGACGAGCGCGATCCTCACCGTGGTCCGCCGGACGGCGATTGGCGTCAAGTTGGCGATCGATCGGTCCGCGAGATGGCGCGCGACGCCCACCATTGCGCATACGATCAAGCGTCGCGAGCAGGATCTCGTCGCCCGCGTTTCGAGCCAGCGTCGTCTCCGGATGATCGACCAGTGGCGAGCGAAGCTCGGTCAGGCCCACCAGCGCCGTGCCTCCGGCGAGCCCGAGCACGCCCCCTCCCGCCAGCCGCATGCGCTCGGGACCGAGCGCAAGCAGGACCGCCAGCCCGATCCCGGCCGCGATCGCCGCTCCGCGCGACGAGGTGAGCCACAGCGCCAGCAGCACGGCGGGGAGTGCGCCGACCGCGAGCGATCGAGCGAGCCGTGTATCCGCCCGCGCGCCGAGCCATACGAGCAACACCGTCGCTAGCGCCATGCATGAGCCAAGCCCGTTCCAATACCCGATCGGATAGCTGAGCCGTCCCTCCGAGCCTGGAATGAACCTGCCGATCTCAGCCTCGCTACCCGGGAGCGCGGGCTCGAAGCGGTTTCCGAGCGCTAGCGCCGCAACCGCGACGAGGCCGATTGTGAGCCCGATCATCCAGGTTCGAGCGCTGCCCGCCGGCGACGCGAGGACGACGAGCACGAAGAGTCCCGCGTAGCCCGCCGTCCGAACCAACTCGATGAACGCCAGCCCATCGTCGCTGGCCCACCCGAGCGACAATCCCGTGAGCGCTCCGAGGCCGACGATGCACAACCCGGCGACGATCGCGGGCCGTGGGATGCCCGAGCGCGGCAGGGCGCCGACGGCGAGCCCGACGACCACCGCCCACCAGATCAGCAGCGTGCCCGCGGCGATCGCTTCGGGGGGGTATCCGCCGTCGGCCAGCGAAACGACCACGTATACGACCGCAACTGCGACGAGGAGGGCGTGTTTCATCGGCAAGCGCTCGTTCACCCGGTCCGGAGGCGTCCCGCGGGGAGCATCCGTTTGGCGTCCGTCACCCGCGGGGTAGAGGTGGGCTAGGTTTCGATCGGCCACATGAACCAAGATCACGCGAAGTCTAGGTGCGCCGGCGGGGGCAGGCCGGTTCCGGAAACGGCGACATGATGCACGGCAGAAGCGACATGATCGACGTGATCCGGCGCGGTCGGCTGTTCGCCGCAGCCCTCGTGGCCGGGGTCCTGCTCGTCGGGGCCTCGCCGGCGGGCGCGGTCAGTCGCTCGTTCTTTGGCATCGTGGCGGCCAATCACCCTGACGCGGCGGACTTCCAGACGATGGGCGACGCGAGGGTCGGCACGTTCCGGTTCCAGCTCGACTGGAGGAACGTCCAGCCGACCCAGGGCGGACCGTACGACTGGTCCTCGGTCGACCCGCAGTTCGAGAACGCGGCCGCGTAACGGAATCGAGCTGCTCCCGATCTTCTACGGATCCCCCGACTACGCGTCGGGCAGTCACCGCGAGCCGCCTCTTGGCTCCGACGAGGACAAACAGGCGTGGAAGGACTTCGTGGCGGCGGCGGTCGAGCGATACGGCTCGGGAGGGGACTTCTGGCAGGAGAACCCCGACCTCCAGCCGCACCCGCCGGAGGCGTGGCAGGTCTGGAACGAGCAGAACTCACCCACCTACTGGGAGCCGAAGCCGTCGCCGAAGAAGTACGCCGAGCTCGTGCGGATCTCCGACAGTGCGATCGACGGCGTCGACGAGGGCGCCGACGTCCTGCTCGGAGGGATGTTCGGGACCCCGAGCCGCAACAAGGGGATCTACGCGTGGAAGTTCCTCAAGCGCCTTTACGCGGTCGACGGCATCGAGAACCACTTCGAGGCGATCGCGCTGCACCCGTATTCGCCCAACCTGGCCGGGATACGGGCCCAGATCGAGCTCGCCCGCGAGAAGCTCAAGAAGGCGGGTGACGGACGCACGCCGATCTGGATCACCGAGATCGGGTGGGGCTCCGCCGGGACGCCGGGCCAGCCGCTGAGCAAGTCGCCCAAGGGCCAGAAGAAGCTGCTTCGCAAGTCGTTCAACCTGCTGCTCGACCGGCGCGGCAAGTGGAAGATCAGGCGTGTGTTGTGGTTTACCTGGCGCGATCTGGCGGACTGGAACCGACCCGGTAGGAGTGGTGTGCGGTTGGTGTGGGTCGGCGGGTCTGCTGGAGATCGACCGTGACCCGAAGCCCGCGTTCGACCAGTTTCGAAGCTTCGCGGGAGCGTCGTGACGCTCAGACGGGAAGAGCGTGGTCCATGATTTGCAATCAATCCCAAACATTCGCTAAGGTGCCGCACTCGATGATCCGACGCAGAAGCAGGTCAGGTCGGATCGCGCGGTTGCTCGTCTGCGTGTCCGCGGCGCTCGTCGCGGCGGCACCCGCGGCGGCGAGCGCGCAGCCGGCGGTCGACGAGTACACGCTCGACATCCCGGGCGGCGGGGGCGGCGGAGACTCCGCCGATCCCGGTGCATCGATCCCGGGAGTCGCATCGCGGGCGGCAGCGCAGGAGTCGCTTCAGCGGGCGGCGACGCAGGCGGTGGCGGCGGTGGGTCCTCGCAATCGACCGAGAGTGGCGCCGGGGACACCGAGTCCGGGAGCGGCGCCGGCGGCACAGCGCAGGGCGATGAGATCGAAGGCTCAATCCATCCCACGACGGCACGGGAGCACGAGCGCAAACGGCTCGCTCGACCCAGCTCCCGCAGCGCGCCGGAGGTTGTCGCCGACACGCTGACCGACGGCGCGATGCTTCCGATCCTCGCCGCCCTGCTGGTGATCACCGGAGCGGGCGCATGGCGCGTGCTTCGCCAGCGCCGGACATTGAGCGGGCAAGCCGGCTGAGCTGCGCGCGGCTCGCCGCGCTGACGGCGCTCCCCGCCGTCGTTTCGGTCGCAACGCCCGCGTGGAAGAAGTTCGTCCGCTTTACCGGCGGGTCCTGAGCGCCCCGCCGGCCATCGCCGGCAGGATCACGACCGTGTCGGCCTCCGACGCCGGCGTGTGCAGCCCGTCGAGGACGCGGACGTCCTCGTCGTTGAGATACACGTTGACGTAGCGGTTCAGGTCGCCCTCGGCCGAGAAGAGCTGCGTCCGCGTGCCGGGGTGAGCCTCCGCGAGGCCGCTCAGCACCTCTCCGACCGTGGCGCCACCGGCGCTTACCTCGGCCGCCCCGTCGGTCTGCGCCCGCAGCACGGGCGGAATCTTCACCGTCGCCATCGCAGCGGCAGACTACCGGTGCCTAGCCGACGGCCGTGCCGGCGCAGAACGCGTCGTAGTCGGGGAACTTTCCCGATCTCGGACTCGGGGATCTCGGGCGCGTTCTCCCCGCACACCGGGCACTCGGGGTCGCGCTTCACCTTCAGCTCGGTGAACCGCGTGCCGAGCGAGTCGTAGAGCAGCAGGCGACCGATCAGCGGCTCGCCGATCCCGGCGACGAGCTTGATCACCTCGTTCGCCTGCAGCAGTCCCATCACCCCGGCCATCACGCCGAGCACGCCCGCGGCCCCGCAGCTCGGCGCGAGCTCGGCCGGCGGCGGGGTCGGATACAGGCAGCGGTAGCACGGCCCCTCGTAGGGCACGAAGGTCGAGATCTGGCCGTCGAAGGCGAGGATCGACGCCGACACGACCGGCTTTCGCAGCCGCACGGAGGCGTCGTTGAGCAGGTACCGGGTGGGGAAGTTGTCGGCTCCGTCGACGATCACGTCGTAGTCCTCGATGATCTCGAGGATGTTGTCGGCGTCGAGCCGGGTTCGGTGCTCGACGACCTCGACGTCGGGGTTGAGCTCCGAGATCGTGATCCGGGCGGACTCGGTCTTGGGCACTCCGACCCTGTCGGTCGTGTGGATCACCTGGCGCTGGAGGTTCGACTCGTCGACCACGTCGTCGTCGACGAGGCCGAGCGTTCCGATCCCTGCACGCGGCGAGGTAGAGCGCCGCCGGGGACCCGAGCCCGCCGGCCCCGACGAGCAGGACGTTCGCGTTCAGGAGCTTGATCTGACCCTCGACGCCGACCTCGGGGAGCAGGGTGTGGCGCGAGTAGCGCATCCGCTGCTCGGCGCTCAGGCCCTCGGGAGCGACGACCGGGAGACCGGCCTGCTGCCAGGCCTCGATCCCGCCCGCGATCGATGCGACGTCCTCGTACCCGAGCTCGCTCTCCAGCAGGTCGGCGGCCCGCGCCGAGCGGTTGCCGACCCGGCAGTAGAGCACGACCCTCTGGGAGCGGTCCGGCGCGACCTCCTCGATCCGGTCCGCGACGGTGGCGGGCGGCACGAGTGTCGCTCCCTCGAGATGCGCCTCGTCCCACTCGTTCGGCTCGCGGGTGTCGACCAGGACCGCGTCGCCCGCCGCGAGCTCCTCACGGGCGTCGGCCGGATCGATCTCCTCGATCCGGCTCCGGACCAACTCGATCGGTTCGGCCGACGCCATTACTTCACAAAGTGTAGCGACGTTTCGCTACACGAGCGCGGGGCGCATCTGGCGCAGACGCCGCACGCGCTCCTCGATCGGAGGGTGGGTCGAGAACAGGCTCGCCAGCCCGCCGCCCGAGAACGGCTTCACGATGTACAGAGGCTCGGCGGCCTGGTTGACCTGCATCGGGATCGCCTTCGCGCCCTCCTCGAGCCGCAGCAGGGCGCTCGCCAGAGACTCCGGGTTGCCGGAGATCTCGGCGCCCGTCGCGTCAGCCGAGTACTCGCGCTGGCGCGAGATCGCGAGCTGGATGATCGTCGCGGCGATCGGAGCCAGGATCACGAGGCCGAGCGTGCCGATCAACCCGAGCGGGGACTCGTCGTCCTCGCCGCCGAACCACAGCAGCATGTAGCCGAGGTAGGTGATCGCGCCGCCGATCGCCGACGCGACCGACGTGAGTCAGGATGTCGCGGTTTCGAACGTGCGCGAGCTCGTGCGCGAGCACGCCGCGCAGCTCGTCCTCGGACAGCAGCTTGGTGATCCCGCGGGTGACGGCGACCGCCGCGTGCTTCGGGCTGCGCCCCGTCGCGAACGCGTTCGGCTGGTCCTGCGGGATCATGTAAAGCCGCGGCATCGGGAGGTCGGCGCGGGTCGTCAGCTCGCGCACGATCTGGTACAGGCGCGGAGCCTCGGACTCCTCGATCGGCTTCGCGCGCGACATCTTCAGCGCGATCTTGTCGCTGAACCAGTACGTGCCGAGGTTGAACAGCAGCGCGATGCCGAGGAAGATCAGCGCCGTCTGCGGGCCGCCGATCAGCGCGCCGATGACCACCAGCAAGCCGGTAAGCGAAGCCAGCAGGATGGTGGTCCGCAGCGTCGCGGCCCAGTTGGATCTCTTAGTGGTTGTCATCGGTCTTTCAGTCCTTTCGGAGAGCGAGATTTCAGCAACACAAGTATTGCCGAGGGGGTGCCGTCAAACCATCGGGTCCAGACCCCATTTGGGTGCGATCCGGACCCGATCCGGCACACGGGGTGCCCTGACTCGCGGCTTCACTATCTACGCTTGAACGGCGATGCGAACGCGCGCGCTCCTGACCCAGGTGCTGGTCGCCAACCTCGTCGTGATCTCGCTCGCGGTCGGCGCCGCGGGCCTGCTCGCGGCCAGCGACGACCTCGACCTCGCGAGCGCGACTGGTGATCCTCACGGTCGCGATCGCCGCGACGGTGGTGTTCAACGCGCTGCTCCTCACGCGACGTTTCGCTCCGCTCGAGCGGCTGATCGACGCGATGGAGCGCGCCGACCTCTCGCGCCCCGGGACGAACCTCGGTACGGCGGCGACCGACGGGCGCGCCGAGACCGAGGAGGTGGCGCGCCTCGAGGTCGCGTTCAGACGCATGCTCGAGCGGCTCGAGGCAGAGCGCCGGCGATCGGCGAGCGCGGCGCTCGAGGCGCAGGAGGACGAGCGCGCGACGGGTCGCCCGCGATCTCCACGACGAGGTCAACCAGTCGCTCACGGGGCTCCTGCTGCACCTCGAAGCCGCGCGCCAGGCCGCCCCGCCCGGGCTGATCCCGGAGCTCACGGAGACGAAGGCGCTCGCCAACCGGGCGATGGACGAGCTGCTCTCGGTCGCGCGCCAGCTCCGCCCCACCGCGCTCGACGACCTCGGCCTCGAGGCGGCGCTGACCGCGCACGTCGAGGACCTGGAGCGGCGGTCCGGGATCACCGCGAGCTTCGAGGCCGACGGCGATCTGCGCGAGCTGCAACCGGAGGTTCAGCTCGTGCTCTACCGCGTCGCCCAGGAAGCGCTCTCCAACGCGGTCCGCCACTCCGGCGCCGACCGGATCGGCGTGCGGGTACGCCGCGCCGGTGGCGGGGTGGAGTTGACCGTGTCGGACAACGGGCGCGGGTTCTCGTTCGACGAGGCGGGCGGCGGGCTCGGGATCCTCGGGATGCGCGAGCGGGCGCTGCTCGTGGGCGGCGAGCTGGGAATCGAGTCGCGACCGTCGGGCACGACCGTGAGGCTCGTGGTGTAGGTCGCATGATGCGCGTCGTGATCGCCGACGACCACGGGATCGTGCGCTCGGGACTTCGGCTGCTGCTCGAGCAGCAGCCCGACATCGAGGTCGTCGGGGAGGCATCGGACGGCGCCGAGGCGCGCGACCTCGCGATCGGCGAGCGGCCGGACCTGGCCATTCTCGACGTCAAGATGCCGAAGCTCACGGGGCTCCAGGCGACGCGGGAGATTCGCGAGCAGGCCCCCGATGTCGCCGTGCTGATCCTCTCGATGCACGACGACGAGCGCTACCTGTTCGAGGCGCTGAAGGCCGGCGCGTCCGGGTACGTGCTCAAGCGCCAAGCGGACGAGGACCTGCTCGACGCGGTGCGAGCCGTGCAGCGCGGCGAGCCGTTCCTCACGCCCGACGCCCAGCGGGCGCTGATCAAGGACGTGCTCGAGAGAGGGCCCGATCAGGCCGACGAGCTCACGCCGCGGGAGCAGGAGGTCGTGAAGCTCGTCGCGGAAGCGCACACCAACCGCGAGATCGCGGAGATCCTCCACCTATCCGAGAAGACGGTCGAGAGCCATCGCGCCAACGCGATGCGCAAGCTCGGGATGCGCGATCGCGTCGAGCTCGTCCGCTACGCGGTGCGCCGCGGACTGATCGAGCCGTAGCATGCCGGGATGGCCGACTCCGCACGGGAAAGGGCGGGCGCGCGGCCGCGGGGCGGTGCTCGTCACCGGCGCCTCGACGGGCATCGGCCGTGCGACCGCGCTCCATCTCGAGACGCTCGGATTCGACGTCTTCGCCGGGGTCCGCCGGGAGGAGGATGGCGAGCGCGTCGCCGCGGACTCCTCGGGGCGGTGCGTTCCGGTGCTCTGTGACATCACCGACCAGGCAGCGATCGACGCCGTGGCGCAGCGCCTGACGGGTGAGCTCGGGGACGCGGGGCTGCACGGCCTCGTCAACAACGCGGGGATCGCGCAGCCGGCGCCGATCGAGATCATCCCGATCGACGACTTTCGGAATCAGCTCGAGGTGAACCTCGTCGGGCAGGTCGCCGTCACCCAGGCGATGCTGCCGCTGCTTCGCCGAGCGCGGGGACGGATCGTCAACGTCGGCTCGGTCGGGGGTCGCGTGGCGGGTCCGGCGCTCGGAGCGTACGCGGCGTCGAAGTTCGCCCTCGAAGGGCTCTCCGACTCGCTGCGAAAGGAGCTGCATCCGTGGGGGATCCAGGTCTCCGTGGTCGAGCCGGGAGCGATCAGCACCGAGATCTGGCGAAGAGGCGGCGAAGCCGCGGACACGACACTCGACCGCGTCCCCGCTGAGAAGCGAGCGCTGTACGCGGACCTGGTCACGGCGGTCCGCAAGATGGCGCGGCGGATGGACGAGCAAGGGCTGCCGCCGGAGAAGGTCGCGGAACGGATCGCCCACGCCCTCACGGCGCGACGCCCACGGACGCGCTACGTCGTCGGCACCCAGGCGAGAATCCAAATCGCACTCGCCGGCGTGCTCCCCGACCGCGCGTTCGACGCGCTGACGCGCCGCCTGCTCGGCGCCTGACGCGGCAGTGGCCTCCGCAGTCACCCTTCGCGACGGCTCGGAGCTCGCGATCAGGCCGGTCCGCCCGGACGACAAGGACGCGATCGTCGCCGGATTCGAGCGGCTCAGCCCCGAGTCGCGCTACCGGCGCTTCTTCGCGCCACTCCAGCGCTTGACCGTGCGCGACCTCGAATACCTCACGGAGGTCGACCACCACGACCACGAGGCCGTGATCGGGTTCGATGCCGCGACGGGGGACCCAGTGGGGGTGGCGCGGTACATCCGCAGTGACGTTCCCACCGAGGCCGAGGTGGCGGTCACCGTGGTCGACGACTGGCAGGGTCGCGGCGCCGCCACCGAGCTCCTCGATCGACTCGTCGTACGCGCCCGCGACGAG
This sequence comes from uncultured Thermoleophilia bacterium, assembly GCA_963756745.1. Taxonomy (GTDB): domain Bacteria; phylum Actinomycetota; class Thermoleophilia; order Solirubrobacterales; family 70-9; genus DASPWW01. The sequence goes on along the minus strand of CAVWOU010000010.1, from coordinate 414,306 downwards.
GGGATCACGCACTTCCTCGCGCTCGTGCTGACCGAGAACGAGGACGCGATCGAGCTCTTCGAGCACCTGGCCCCGTCGGGGTCCGAGCACCGGCGAAGCGCTTCCGGCCATCTCGAGCTCGTCATCGACCTCCCGGAGCCGGGCGTCTCCACCGCGGAGTCGCGGCTCGGCCGGGCGCTGAGGGCCGCCGCGCGGGGCGTCCTCCACGCCAACCCCTGGTACCTGATCCGCGAGCGGATCGGCGGGAGCCGCTGACGTGCGGGGCCTGGATAACCGACCATTGAGGTAGGATTTAGCGAGGAAGGACGCACTCGACGATGCTCTTCTCGACAAAGGCGGAGTACGGGATCCGGTTGATGGTGGAGCTCGGGCGGACGGCGGACAGCGCGCCGGTCTCGCTCGACGAGCGTCGCCGACGCCGAGCTGCTCCCGCTCGCCTACCTCGAGCACCTGGTTGCGAAGCTTCGCGAGGCGGGACTGGTGAGCTCCACGCGCGGCGCGCACGGCGGCTACCAGCTCGCCCGCCCACCGGAGGAGATCGACATGCTCGACGTCGTCCAGGCGCTCGAGGGACCGATCGCCCCGATGGAGTGCTTTCACGAGGAGCGCGAGGGGAAGGTCCTGTGCTCGCACGAGACCGACGGCGGCCGCGCGTGCGCGACCAAGGTGCTGTGGACCCGGGTCCAGGGGGGCGTGACCAAGGCGCTCGCGGGCACGTCGCTCGCGGAGCTCGTCAAGTTCGCGAACCAGCACGAGCGAAAAGACACGGTGGTCGGCCGCATCTAGGGCGCCGCCGCCGGGAACGAAACGGAGAACATGGCCGATCTGGAGATCAGCAACCTGCACGTACGCGCCGAGGGCAAGGAGATCCTGCGCGGCCTCGACCTCGAGGTCAGCAAGGGCGAGACGCACGCGTTGATGGGCCCCAACGGCTCGGGCAAGTCGACGCTCGCCAACGCGATCATGGGCCACCCCGGGCTCGAGATCACCGAGGGCCAGATCACCTACCAGGGGGATGACATCACCGACGCCGCCCCGGACGAGCGCGCGCGGATGGGCCTGTTCATGGCCTTCCAGTACCCCGTCGCGATCCCGGGCGTGACAGTGTCCAAGTATCTGCGAATGGTGATCAACGCACAGCGCGAGACACGCGGCGAGGATCAGGTCAAGCTGAAGGACTTCCGCCGCGAGACGGAGGCGGCGATGGAGTTGATGAACATCCCGAAGGAGTTCTCGAGCCGCTACCTGAACGACGGCTTCTCCGGCGGCGAGAAGAAGCGGATGGAGATCCTCCAGCTCGCGGTGCTGAAGCCTCAGCTCGCGGTGCTCGACGAGACCGACTCGGGTCTCGACATCGACGCGCTGCGCACGGTCGCGAACGGCGTCAACACGCTCGCGGGCCCCGACCTGGGCACGCTGATCATCACCCACTACCAGCGGATCCTTCACCTCGTCGAGCCGTCGTTCGTACACGTGATGTACGACGGCCGGATCGTCAAGGAAGGGGGCCCGGAGCTCGTCGAGCAGCTCGAGGAGAAGGGCTACGGATGGATCCGCGACGAGGTCGAGGCGGCGGCGTAGTGGAACCGGTCGCAACCACCGCCACGGCCGCGCCTGTCACCTCCGCCCCCTCGCGCCCCTTCGACGAGATCCGCGACGAGTTCCCGATCCTGTCGCGACGAGTCCACGGCAAGCCGATTGCCTACCTCGACAGCGGCGCCACGGCGCAGAAGCCGCTCGCCGTGATCGAGGCGCTGGACCGCTTCTGGCGCACCGAGAACGCGAACGTCCACCGCGGCGTCTACACGCTGTCCGAGGAGGCGACCGCGCTCTACGAGCGTGCCCGGCACACCGTCGCCCGCCGCATCGGCGCCGAGCCGCGCGAGGTGATCTTCACCCGGAATGCGACCGAGGCGATCAACCTCGTCGCCAACTCGTGGGGACGCGCCAACCTCGGCCCCGGCGACCGCGTGCTGCTCACCGAGCTGGAGCACCACTCGAACATCGTCCCCTGGTACCTGATCGCCCGCGAGCGCGGCGCCGAGCTCGACTGGGCGCCGCTCACCGACGAGGGTCGGCTCGACATGGACGCGTTCCGCTTGCTGCTGGAGCGCGGTCCGAAGCTGGTCGCCGTGGCCCACGTCTCCAACGTGCTCGGGACCGTGAACCCGATCGCCGAGATCGCCGCGCGTGGCGCACGACGCCGGCGCGCTCGTGCTCGTTGACGGCGCCCAGGCGGCCCCGAAGATGGCGATTGACGTCACCGAGCTGGGGGCCGACTTCTACGCCTTCACCGGCCACAAGGCATACGGGCCGACCGGGATCGGGGTGCTGCGCGGCCGCCGCGACCTGCTCGAGGCGATGGGGCCGTTCATGGGCGGCGGATCGATGATCCGGAGGGTGACTCGCGATGAGATCACGTGGGCCGACCTGCCGGCGAAGTTCGAGGCCGGCACGCCCCCGATCGGGGAGGCGATCGGGCTCGCCGCCGCTATCGAGTGGCTCGACGGCGTCGGGCTCGACGCGGTCCACGCCAGGGACGCCGAGCTCGCGTCGCTGGCGCTCGAGCGGCTCGCCGAGGTCCCGGGGCTGCGGATCTTCGGGCCTCCTTCCGGCGAGGGCCGGGGCGGCATCGTCTCGTTCGAGCTCGAGGGCGTCCACGCCCACGACGTGTCCGAGATCCTCGACCGCCACGCCGTCTGCGTCCGGGCCGGACATCACTGCGCCCAGGTGCTGATGGACCGCCTCGGCGTCCCCGCGACGACCCGGGCCAGCTTCGGGGTCTACAACGACGCCAACGACATCGACCGGCTCGTCGACGCCCTTCACGACGCCCGCCGCGTTTTCCAGCTCGACTGAACGTGGACGAGCAGCTCTACCGCGAACAGATCCTCGAGCACTACAAGCACCCGCAGAACTTCGGGCGGCTCGACGAGTTCGACCTCGAGTACGAGGACTCGAACCCGTTCTGCGGCGACGAGCAGCATGTGTGGATCGGGCTCGACGGCGACGGCCGGGTCGCGGAGGTGAGCTTCGAGGGCAAGGGCTGCGCGATCTCCACCGCCGCGACCTCGCTGCTGACCGAGGAGCTCGCGGGGATGACGCGCGAGGAGCTGGTGGCGCTGCCGAAGGAGCGCGTCCTCGACCTGCTCGGGATCGAGATCTCCGCGACGCGGATGAAGTGCGCCCTGCTCGGGCTCAAGGTCGTGAAGAGCGCCGGCCTCGGCGAGGCGGCGGACTGGGAGGACGAGGGAGAGCAGGGGGACCCCGCCGAGGCTGCGGCTATCTAGTCTCCCCGGCCATGAGCTTGGTGTCTCGCTTGGCCCGCCGCGGGCTGGCCAGCACCGCCGGGCGCCGCCGGACCACGGCCGCGCTCGTGGCGTTGCCCCTCGCCGCGGCGTTCGTCGCGGGGACCGGCCTCGGGATCGCCGCCGAGAGCGGCGGCTGGGGCATTGCCGCGATCCTCGTCTCGGTCCCGCTGGCGCTGCTGGGCGGCGGGCTCGCCGGGTGGGCGATCGTCCGCGCGGCGCGCTCGGTGCAGCGGGTCCAAACCGGGTTCTGGCTCGCCGACAAGGTCGCGCCGCTGCGCCTCGAGGTCAGCGACGGCGCCCCGCGACGGGTCAACCTGCTCGTCCCGACGATCGACCTCAAGCACCTGTTCGGCGGCTACATCGCGAAGTTCAACCTCGCCCGCCGGCTGTCCGAGCAGGGCGTGCGCACCCGGATCGTCACCGTCGACCCCACGCCCGCCGCTTCCGCGCGGGTGGCGCGAGCGGGTCGAGGGCTACGCCGGGTTGGACGGCATGTTCGAGCACGTCGAGGTGGCGTTCGGCCGCGAGGACGGCCCGCTCGAGCTCAACCGCGACGACGCCGTCATCGCCACGACATGGTGGACGGCGCACATCGCCCACGCGGCGCTCGGATCGCTGCGGCGAGAGCGCTTCCTGTACCTGATCCAGGAGTACGAGCCGTTCACCTTCCCGATGGGAAGCGCCGCCGCGCTCGCCCGCGCCAGCTACGACCTGCCCCACACCGCCCTGTTCTCCACCGGAGCTGCTGCGCGATTTCTTCGCCGCCCGCGAGATCGGCGTGTTCGCGAAGGGTCGGTCGACCGGCGATCGCGACTCGGCCAGCTTCCGCAACGCCATCACCCCGGTCGGACCCGTGGGGCCGGAGGACGTCAAGCGCGGGCCACCGCGCCGGCTCCTGTTCTACGCGCGTCCCGAGGAGCACGCGCAGAGGAACCTGTTCGAGATCGGCGCGGCGGCGCTCGACGCGGCGGTGTCGGGGGGTCACCTCCAGGGCTGGGAGCTCGCCGGGATCGGCGGGGTCGAGGGCGGGGCGAGCGACCTCGCTCTGCCCCGGTCGGGCGCATCGGTGCGCCTGATCCCGCGCAGCGCGCAGGCCGACTACGCCCGGCTGCTGCGCTCGTTCGACGTAGGCTTGGCGCTGATGTACACCCCGCACCCGAGCCTGGTCCCGATCGAGATGTGCGCGGCGGGGATGTCGACTGTCACGAACACGTTCGAGAACAAGGACGCCGCCGCGCTGGGGCGGATCTCGCCCAACCTGATCGCGGCCGAGCCCTCGGTGGACGGCGTCGCCGAGGCCCTCGCTGAGGCCGAGACCCGCTCCTCCCGGCTCGACGAACGGGCCGCCGGGTCGCACATCGACTGGCCCACGAGCTGGGACGAGGCGCTGTCGCCGGGACTCCTCCAGGAGGTCGAACGGCTCCTGGGCCTCGAGCGTTGAGCACCGGCGGTCTGTCATCGAGGGGCGTGGCCCTGGCGAGGAGGCTGGCGCGCTCGCGCCCCGGTCGGCGGCTGATCGAGGCGATGCGCGAGCAGCCGACTTGGGGGGAGGCGCCGCTGGACGAGTGGCTCGCCCACTACTTCGACGAGCGTCTGCAACGGCTCGACCGTCAGTGTGCGGGCGCCGGCCCCGATGCGTTCGCCCTCTTTCGCGACCTGGACGACGACCTGTGGACGGTGCTGCTCAGCCGGCGCTACGAGCGCTACCCGAACATCCGAGCGCTACTGCCCGAGCTACCGGACGAATCGCTCCAGGTGCGCTGGAACGGCGCGGCGGGACTTACGCTCCTCAACCAGGGACAGGCGTTCTACGCCAAGGCGAGGCAGCGGTTCTCCACACACTCGACGCTCCCCCTGAGCGACGCGCGGGTTCTCGACTTCGGGTGCGGGTGGGGGCGGCTGACCAGGTTCTTCGCCCGTGACGTCACCCCGGGGAAGCTGTACGGCTGCGACCCCGTGGAGGACATCCTCGAGGTGTCCAGGAGGCTGCGTGTGCCCGCGGTCCTGGCCCGCTGCGACTTCGTGCCTCTGCGGCTGCCGTTCGCGGAGCGGTTCGACCTCGTGTTCGCGTTTTCGGTCTTCACCCACATCTCCGAGGCAGCGCACGACGCCAGCCTGCGCGCGATCCATGCGTCGCTCGACCCGGGGGGCATCCTGATCGTCACCATCCGCTCACCCGCCTACCTGAGCTACAGCGAGGCGATGCACCCGCTGCTCGCGTCCCTCGGCCCTGACCCGCTCGCGGCGCTGGCCGAGCCCCGCTACCTGTTCGCGCCCCACGCGGCGCGCCCGGAGCATCCCCAGTACGACGGCGGCGAGATGACCTACGGCGAAACCGTGATCAGCCTGGCGTACGTCCAGGAGCGTTGGGCGCCGCTGTTCGAGCTGGTCGACGTCAGCCTGCTTAGCGAGGACCTGCACCAGGTCGTGCTGACGCTGCGTCGCAGCTGAACTGCTACGAGCCCTCGGGGTAGTAATCCCAGCGACCCGAGAAGTCTTTGCGGGTGTAGGCGACGCTCGCGGGGTCCTGCGGCGCGACCCACTCCTCAACCGGGCCGAGGTAGTACTGGCCTACCCCGACCCGGAGCCCGCGCCGATCAACCCGGGAGGCGTGGCGTCGAAGTGAGTGCGCCAGTAACGCTCGGACCAGAACGCAGGCGTCCAGGCTTGCCTGGTAATCGACATCCAAGAAGAGCAGCACCACCGGCTCCGTATGCGCTGGCAGTGTGTCGCTGTACCAGCCCTTCCTGAACGTGCACCTGTCGATCGCCCCGAACCTGCGCACGTTCTCCTTTACGACGTCGAGATCGCCACGGAGGAACCCGGCCTCGGCCCGGCCGTACTTGTCTCCCTCCCGCGGGCTGGGCAGGCCCTCGAACGAGTCGTAGGCGATCAGGTCGCGGCCGACCGCCTCGCACGCGAGCGACAGGTTCGCGGTCGACCCTCCCAGGAAGCATCCGCACTCAACCACCACACCCTCCACCTCGTGCGGGATCTCGAGTAGCTTGGCCGCCATCACGACGTGCGCCTTGTACGACGTCGCCGTTTGGACGCCACGGGTCGTACGTAGCATCCGAAGGGCGAGCCGCACCCTCTTCGGCCAGCTGAGCCCATACGCGGGATGGATTCGGGGGTTGAGGATCAACAGGTGCAGCACCGTCGGCGCGAACGTGAGCGTCTGCCACCATCTCTGCAGCCGCGGCGCGAGCTTCGCGTGCGCGAAGCGGCGACGCCATTCCCGGTAGCGGCGATACGGACCCGCAGTGACGTACGCATCCCCGACGGCGTCGCGTGCGCCGATCCGCGCCTAGGCGACCAACGGTGCGTACTCAGTGGGGAACGCCGACGTACCGAAGAACCAGCACTCGACCGCGTAGCGGGTGTTCGGCATTCCCGGATCGGCCCCGGTCGCATGAAGGAAGAGCTCGTCGAACAGCAGCGCGTCGCCCGGGTTGAACACCGGCCTGACCACCTCGGTTGCGCCGGCCACGCTGTCGACCACCTGGCGCGATACCGACCAGTCGAACGTGGCGCCCTCGGTCCCGGTCGGCACGATCTCCTCGAGCCGGCGCGGAACGATGTCGAGGCCCGGCGCCGTATCGCCGCAGCGCGACAACGACAGCCACAGGTTCAGCGCGCGCACATCGCCCAGGAAGGCACCGTCCTGATGCCAGAAGCTGGGCGTCTTGTCGGTGAACTTGTCGGGGAACACGCGGCGCAGCGTGCACTTGTTCACCGAGATCGCGGGACGCTCACCGAGGTAGCCCGAGGCAAGCGCGTCGGAACCACTGCGGCGAAAGGTGGCGAACAGTTCCTCCATCACCATGGGGGAGTCCGGACCCCAGAGGTTGGACGCGTCTCCCGCCACGAAGCGGTCTTGTCCGAGATTGAACCGAGGGTCGGGCTCGAAGTCCTCGTAGTAGGGGCCCGGTCCCGCGTCGCCGGATCGGCACGCCTCTCGCGCGTCGAAGGCGCGGTCGATCTCCTCCTGGAGCCGCGCCGCCTGGTCGGCCTCGATCAGCCCACGGACGAGCACGCACCCGTCGCGCAGCATCGCCGCCCGCATCAGCTCAGGTGTCAGTTCCTCAGGGGCGAACTCCGGCAGGCCCAGTCCCTCGGGGAGCGCGTCGGCATCGGGCGTTGGGTACTCCGGCCGTCCGTGATGCTGGTCGACCAGCTTCAGCGCTGCGGCGTACCGCAGCTTCAGGAGGCGGCGGTCGACGCCGTTGCCGTCGCCACTCTGAGCCTCGGCGGAAAGCGCGTCGATGTGGTCAAGGATCGCGTCGACGCTCCCGTTCAGGGAGTCGCCCATCGACGGCCGATCGGCGACGGCGGGGGCTGCTGGGGGCGCTTGCGAAAGACCATCAGGCTCCCTGTTCGTCAAGTTCCGAGGCGGCAACGGCAACAATCAAAGCTCCTCGGCGACCCTAGGCGCCTCGCGGTTGAAGATCCATACCCCGAGGAAGCAGGTGAGCCCAAAGACCGCCGCTGCCGGCAGCAGCTCCAACCACCCACCTGCGAGCTCGACCGCGTTCGGCGCCGAGGAATCGATTATCCAGTGCCGCGCCTGCACGAACAGGATCGTGAGCGGATTGACGAGCAGGATGTCGTTGAACTTCTCCGGGACTATCTCCGGCTCAAACGGGTACAGGATCGGGCTGGCGTAGAACAAGGTCGTCGCGGCCACTCCCCAGATGATTGCGACGTCTCGAAAGCGCACGTAGAGCGAGGACAGCAGCATGGAAAGCGCTGCTGTCAGCGCGAACAGCGCCAAGAGGATGATCGGGAAGAACAGCCATGTCGTGAGGGGGTCGACCCCGAACGCGAGCATGAAGATCACCACGGCGATCATGTTCATGCCGAGATTGAACGCTGCCGTGAGCACGGTGGCCATGGGGATCACGAGGCGGGGAAACTGGGTCTTGCGGACGATGGGCTCCTGGCCGACGACCGAGGTCACGGACTGCGTCGTCGCCTCCTGGAAGAACGAGAACAGGACGATGTTGAAGAGCAACATCACCGGATAGTTGGGGACGCCCGACCCGATCCGGAAGATCTGCGTGAACACGAACAGAAGCACCGCGTACATGATCAGAGGCCGAGCCAGGGACCACACGTACCCGAGCACCGTGCCGAAGTAGGTCTTCTTGAACTCTGTGACCGAGATCAGGTAGAGGAGCTCGAAGAAGCGGCGCCAGCCGCCGCCGAGGGCGGAAGGCCCGCTGACAACCCGCAGCTCGGCGTCAGCCGTCACCCCGTTCACGGCCCGCCCGCCTCGTTCTCCGCGACGGCCTCCACGTCGGCCTCGACGGACACCAGCCCCCGCTCCTGAGCCGTGCCGAAGACGACGAAGTCGAGGACGTTCATTCCGTGCACCCCGTGATCGCCCGGATTGCGGGCACGCGCGACCCAGCACTTGACGAAGTAACGCCCCGGTGTGAGCGGGTTGTCGATCGTCCCGGTGATTCGGACCCGTTCTCCTTCCGCGAGGCGGTCGGACCGCCCCTCGGGCACGGTCAGCCTGCGCTCGAGGCTGAAGAGGTTGATCCCGTCCGCGCTGACGAACTGGAGCGCGAACCTGGGACGCTCGAGGTCGCGCAGGGCCTCCATCACCGCATGGAGGCGAATCGGCTCCCCGGCCTCAACGTTCTCCACACGTTCGCCGGCTCCGTTCTCGAGCCACGCTTCGACGAGCTTGGTGTGAACCTCGGCCTTTGGCTGTTGCGCTCGGCGTCCGCTCCCGTCCCCGGCGAAGTTGATCTGCATGTAGCGGCGCGCCACCTCCTCTGGCTCGCCCGTGTAGGCTTGCTCCCCGTCGTCGAGCAACATCGCGCGGTGGCAGAAGTCCTGCACCGCAGCCATGTCGTGGGTGACCAGCACCATTGTTCGTCCGGAGTCGCGCATCTCCTGGAAGACGTCCGTGCACTTCTGCTGGAAGGCCGCGTCCCCGACCGCGAGCACCTCGTCGATCAGCAGGATGTCCGCGTCGGACTGGATCATCACCGAGAACGCGAGCCGGACCATCATTCCCGAGGAGTAGTTCTTGAGCTTCAACTCGGCGAAGTCCTGAAGCTCCGCGAACTCCAGGATCGGGTCGAGCCTGCGCCGCGCCTCCCGCTGCGAGAGGCCCATCATCACCCCGTTGAGGACGATGTTCTCCCGCGCCGTGAGGTCGGGATTGAACCCGACGCCGAGCTCGATGAACGGGGCGACGCCGACCGCCATCCTGATCGTCCCCGCATCGGCCTTGTAGATGCTCGCGAGGATCTTCAGCAGCGTGCTCTTGCCCGAGCCGTTGCGCCCCACGATGCCGAAGAACTCGCCCCGGTGGATGTCGAACGAGACCCCCTGCAGCGCCTGAAGCTCGCGGTACTCCATCCGCGCGAACGGACGCACCGCCCGCTCTTTGAGCGAGTCGATGCGGTGGCTCGGGATCCTGAACGTCTTGTCCAGGTCGCGCGCCTCGATCACGACCGGAGCGGGGTGACGGGCCCGGCCGGCTGCACGGTTCGCGATCGATTGATGTCCCGCTTGCCAAGGTGGAGAGCGCCTTGTCGCCAAGATGGAAGGCCTTGTCGCCCGGGAAGCCCGGGGGCTGGCGAGTGTAGGCTAGCCTCTGCGGCGCGCATGGGGAGCCGCTCGGCGGTGCCGGCATGACGCTATGTTCTCCACCGGCCAGGCTGACGATGTGGTCCGAAGGCAACACACCTGCGTCGGCGGACGAGGGTGCTCCGTCGCGTCCCCGCATCAGCGAGGAGGCGCTTCGGACCGCGCACATCGAGCGCGGGGCCGACCGTGAGGTGCGCACCCCGGGCGTGCGGCCAGACCGTGACGGGCTTCGCGCGGCGTACCTTGGCCTCCTGAAGCTTGCGCTGTGCGACCTCGCCGGGGCTCGCACGCAGTCGGTGAGCCGCGTGGGCAACGGCAGGAACCCCAGCAGCCAGGTGTTCTCGCGGGAGCTGACCGAGGACGAGATCGCCCTCCGCGTACGGGGCGCGGACTGGCCGTTCAGCGGGCTGAGCATGATCGGACTGCCGCGGCTAGACGATCTTCAGTCGTGCGTCGAGTCCGTCGTCGCGGACGGCGTCGACGGCGACCTGATCGAGGCCGGGGCGTGGCGAGGCGGGGCGTCGATCCTGATGCGCGCGACGCTCGACTCGCTCGGCGAGGATGGCCGAACGGTGTGGGTCGCGGACTCCTTCCAGGGCCTGCCGCCCCCCAATGGGGAGGCGTTTCCGCAGGACCGCGAGCTCGACCTCAGCCACGTCGACTTCCTCGCCGTTCCACTCAAAGAGGTGCAGGGATACTTCGCCCGTTTCGGGTGCGAGCGCGGCGTCGAGTTCGTCGCCGGCTTCTTCCACCGAGACGCTGCCGGCCCTGCTGGGACATCGGTGGTCGGTTGTTCGCCTCGACGGCGACACCTACGAATCGACCTGGCTTGCGCTGGAGGCGCTCTACCCGAGCCTGTCCCGCGGCGGCTACGTGATCATCGACGACTACCAGCTGATCGAGGAGTGCCGCCAGGCGGTGGACGAGTTCCGGCGGCAGCACGGGATCACGGAGCCGATCGAGGAGATCGATTGGAACGGCGTCCGCTGGCGGCGTGCGACCGAGCCGCAGGCCGACGCTGACGCGACCGTACGCACGCCCGACGCCAGCAGCCGCTTTCGTGACCGCCACATCGAGCGGGCCGTCGAGCGAACCGGGGCGGGCGCCGCTCCCCACCGCGCGCGAGCTGGAAATGGAGGCCGAGCTTTCGCAGCTCCGGGCCCGCCCGCAGTTTCTCCTCGAGGGGGATCGCGGCTCACGGGTCCAGCTTGCCGGTCGTGGATTGCCCGCCTGCGACGCCGCGCAGGTCGCCGTGGAGGCACCGAGCAATGATCGTCTTCGGCAGCGCGGTCACGGACCTGAAAGTCTACGAGCGCTACGCGGCACCCGGAATCCGGCTGGTGGCGGAGCCCACTCCAAGTGCTCGCGCACCAGAGCGCCGGGTCGCTGTTTCGCAACTACAACCTGCTGCTCGACCTGGCCGGCGACTACGATGAGCTCGAGGCGCTGGCGCTCGTTCACCAGGACGCCGAGATCATCGACACCGACTTCTGCGACAAGGTGCGGGAGGCGCTCGACGACCCCGACGTGGCCGTCGTCGGCTGCGCCGGCGCGATCGGCGTGCAGGGGATCGCGTGGTGGGAGGGCGCCGTTACCTGGGCGTCGTTCACCCACCGGTACCAGGAGTTCGGGGGGGGGGAGAGTTCCGGTCGAGTCGTGGAATCCGGACGACCAGCCCGTCGATCGCGGCGACGGGCGAGGTCGACTCGATCGACGGGTTCGTGATGGTGCTGTCGCCGTGGGCGGTTCGGGAGCTGCGCTTCGACGAGTCGCTCGGGAACGCTTCACGGCTACGACTTCGACTTCTGCATGCAGGCGCGCGCGGCCGGGAAGAAGGTCGTCACCCGACTTCCGGGCGATCCACCATCACTCGCTGGAGCTGATCAGCGACCCCGACGCGTGGATCGAGGCCTACATCAGGCTGGCGGAGAAGTGGGACGGCCGGCTGCCGAACGCCGGCCGGCGTGCCGACTGGAGGAACGAGCGCTGCGTGCCGAGGCGGAGGCGGCGCGGCCAAGGGTGAGGCCGTATCCGAGCATCTGAAGTTCGCGGCGATGGAGGCGCAGCACGAACGGCTCGTGCACAGCAAGAGCTGGCGGCTGACCGCGCCCCTGCGCATGGCTCGGGCGTTGCTCTCACGGCTGCGGCATAGCCGCGAGCGCGCGCGTCAGCAGGGCGCCTGAGCGACGTCAGGCCGAGCCGTTCTCGCCCACGACTTGCTGACCTGATCGCGCCACGAGGTCGCCCGCTCGGGTGGCGCAGCGCGGCGACCGGTCGGCCATGGCGAGCGCCCCCGAGTCAAGCAGCGCGTTGAGGAGCTGCTCCTGGCGAGCGAGGCGCGACTCGATCCTCGCGAGGCGCCACTCGAGCCTCGCGTTCGCACGATCTCGCGTGCACCGTCGCCAGGTGAAGACGCGGTTCGCCTCCAGCCTCGCGAGGAGCGGGTTGTGGTCCCACGGCTCGACGATCTCGCGCCACGGCGCCCGCCCACGGCGCCTCGGTATGCCACAGGACCCCGAAGCCGAAGAACACGGGGATCGTCGCGAGCCGGACGCCCTCGCTGGCCCTTCGATGAAGTCCTCGATCGCGGTCAGCACTCCGTTGCGCGGACCGCCCTCCCGCTCGGCGCCGTAGTGGAACAGGAGCGCGCCCTCGACGACTCCCGGGTCGCCCGGGAACAGCCCGGCGGGCTCGGCGATCGGCTGGCGGTGCTCCTCGGGGATCTGCTCGGGCGCGAAGTAGGTGTCCCGGCGGGCATGGGGCCAGCCGACGTCGTGGAACATCAGCAGCGGGAGCTCGGCCCCCGGCGCCTTCTCGCCGATCAGCCGCAGCTCCTCGCTGACCGTGTAGTAGTTGTGGTCGCCGTCGATGATCACCGCGTCCGGGAGCTCGAGTTGGCGGAGCGCCTCGTGGCTCGTCTCCCGGATCAGCTCCAGGTCGGCGCGCTCCTCGGCGAGCTCGACGAGCTGCGGCTCGGGCGTGGGATCGATCGCGATCACCCGCGCGCCGCTGCGATCGGCCCACTTGATCAGCTCGCCCGTGAGATCGCCCGCGTACGCGCCGACCTCGGCGACCGACTTCGCGCCGGCGGCGTCGAGGCACGGAAAGAGGATCTCGGCCGCGTTGACGAGCGACGCGCCCCAGTGACCTGGGTCGTTCTCGTACGGATCGGCTTCGAGCCGCGAGGGCATGGAGTCGCGCAGTGTAGACCGCTCAGCCGCCCGGAGGCTCGCGTCGACCGGCAACCGCCGGACGGGCGCCGGCGGCCCGCGACGAGGGCCGTGACGAGGTGGCGCCACAGTATTCCCTGCACCAGCAGGCGCTCGGCGCCGAGCGTCTCCGTCCTGCCGAACCAGCGCCGCGCGCGCGCGCCGCGAGCCACGCGAATCCCACCGGAGAGCGCTCGCTGCGGGCGAAGCGGCGGAGCGTCCGCCGCGAGCGGGCACCATCGCGTCGCCGCACGCATCAGCAGCACCTCGGCGAGGAGCCGCAGGCGGCAGTAGGCGAGGAAGTAGGCCGCCCGCCACCCCGAAAAGAGCCCCTTCCACCGCGCCGCAACAGCCGCGACACGAACACGCCCCTGTTGACGCCGACGTTGGCGGCGATGTGTCCGAGCGCGGCGCCCTCGTGCTGGACGTAGTCGTACAGCGGACGGTCCACGTAGGCGATCCTCCCGTGGACAGCGCCACCAGCCCGAGCCAGTGGTCGTGGAACTGGTCGCCCGGTGGCTCGGGGAACGGAAGCGCGACGTCGAGCAGCTCGCGCCGGAACAGCGATGCCGCGCCGGTCACCGTGTTGGCGATCAAAAGCGAGGCGAGGTTCGTGTAGTTGTTGCGGCGCTGGTCCGTCCAGTAGCCCTCCGCCACCACCCTCCCGCCGGTGTCGACGACGCGCTGGTCGCTGTAGACGAGCTGGGCGTCGCCCAGCGAATCGAGCAGCGTCTGAAGCTTCTCCGGGTACCAGCGGTCGTCCTGGTCGGCGAGCGCCACGTACGGCGTCGAGGACCGCACGAGCGCGAGCGCGCGCTCGAAGTTCTTATAGAAGCCGAGCCGCCTGCCCGAGCGCGAGAGCACGAACCGTCGATCCCCGTCGAGCACCGCGCGCATCCGCTCGAAGGCCGGCGGCGGCGTGCAGTCGTCGCTGACGACGCAGATCCAGTCGTCGATCGTCTGCGCCCGGATCGACTCGACCTGGTTTCGGAACAGCTCGGGGTCCGGGTCGAAGGTGGCCATCGCGATCGCGACGCGAGCGCCGCTCCCCGCTCGGGCGATCGCCTCCGGCTCCATCGAGGGCAGATCGGACACCGGGATCCGGCCCACGGGCGCCACGGCGGTGGTTCCGTCCGCGAGCGTCGCCCTGACCGCCACCTCGATCTCGCCCGCGGGCGGAGCCTCGACGGGAACGATCGCCCAGAACCCGCTTCTGTAGCTGTGGGCGTCGGGCAGGGCCCGGTAGCGGTCGAGGCGAGGCATCCCCTGCGCCGTCGCCTCCGTCGCGGCGCCGCCGACCACTAACTCGATGTCTCGCACGCCCAGCCGGCGGTGGAAGCACGACCCGAGCACGAAGATCGCCGTTCGGCTGCCCGCGGGAAGGCTGCGGGGCACCGGAGTGTCTGCGCGTACGTCGAGCTCCGGATCCGACACCCCGCGGATCGTCGTGGCGGGCCGGCGCCTTCGGCCGGGTACCTCGCTAAAATCCGACTTCCGGAGTAGGAATAACGTGACGACGGACACAACCAGCCAATTGAACGAAACGCTGACCGTATGCAGGCTCGAGGAGCTTCCCGCCGGCGAGATGCGCCTGGTGGAGGCCGACGGGCGCAAGATCGGCGTGTTCCACGCCGAGGACGGCGAGCTGTACGCGATCGAGGATCGCTGCTCGCACGACGACGGCCCGCTCGCCGAGGGGGAGTTCGATCCCGACGCGTGTACAGTTGAGTGCCCCCGCCACGGATCGCTGTTCGACGTGCGCACCGGAAGGCCGAAGACCCTCCCCGCCTACGTTCCAGTGGAGACCTTCGAGGCCAGGGTCGAGAACGGCGACGTGAAGCTGGAGGTCGACTGAAATGGCGACACCCGAGACGAAGATCAAGGAGCTGGACCCGAAGCGGGCCGAGCAGGAGGCGCTCAAGGACATCGGCGCCGACTACGAGGAGCGCTTCGGCTTCCACGATCCCGAGAGCGACTACATCTACAAGGCGCCGAAGGGCCTCTCGCGCGAGGTCGTCGAGGCGATCTCCGAGTACAAGGACGAGCCCGAGTGGATGCGCGAGTTCCGGCTCAAGGCGCTGGAGCACTTCGAGGCGCGCCCGACTCCGACCTGGGGCGGCAACCTCGGCCAGATCGACTGGAACAACATCCACTACTTCGTCCGCGCGTCCGAGAAGCAGAGCCGAAGCTGGGACGAGGTCCCCGAGGACATCAAGAAGACCTTCGACCGCCTCGGGATCCCCGAGGCGGAGCGCGACTTCCTCGCCGGCGTCGGCGCCCAGTACGAGTCCGAGGTCGTGTACCACCAGATCCGCGAGGACCTCGAGAAGCAGGGCGTCGTGTTCCTCGACATGGACTCGGGCCTGCGCGAGTACGAGGACATCGTGCGCGAGCACTGGGCCACCGTCATCCCGCCGAACGACAACAAGCTCGCCGCGCTCAACTCCGCCGTGTGGTCGGGCGGCTCGTTCGTCTACGTGCCGAAGGGCGCCAAGGTCGAGATGCCGCTTCAGGCCTACTTCCGGATCAACACCGAGAACATGGGCCAGTTCGAGCGCACGCTGATCATCGCCGAGGAGGGCTCGGACGTGCACTACATCGAGGGCTGCACGGCGCCGGTCTACTCGACCGACTCGCTGCACTCGGCGGTGGTCGAGATCGTCGTCAAGCCCGGCGCCCGGGTCCGCTACACGACGATCCAGAACTGGTCCCAGAACGTCTACAACCTCGTCACCAAGCGCGCCATGGCCCAGGAGGGCGCGACGATGGAGTGGGTCGACTGCAACCTGGGCTCGAAGCTGACGATGAAGTACCCGTCGATCTACCTGCTCGGGCCGGAGGCCCACGGCGAGATCCTCTCGATCGCCTTCGCCGGGAACGGCCAGCACCAGGACGCGGGCGGCAAGATCATCCACGGAGCCCCGAAGACGACCTCGTCGATCTTCGCCAAGTCGATCTCCAAGGACGGCGGCCGCGGCACCTACCGCGGCCTGCTCGAGGTCGCCAAGGGCGCGACCGAGGCCCGCTCGAAGGTCGTATGCGACGCGCTGCTGCTCGACGAGGAGTCGCGCTCCGACACCTACCCGACGATCCGCATCGACGAGAACGACGCCAACGTCGGCCACGAGGCCTCGGTGTCGAAGATCGGCGAGGAGCAGCTCTTCTACCTCCAGGCCCACGGCCTGAGCGAGGAGGAGGCCTCGAAGACGATCGTCAACGGGTTCATCGAGCCGATCACCAAGGAGCTCCCGATGGAGTACGCGGTCGAGATGAACCGGCTGATCGAGCTGCAGATGGAAGGATCGATTGGCTAGCTCCGCGACGGCGCAAGCGGAGCCGGATTGGCTCGTCGAGAGGCGCCGCGAGGGCGCCTCTCTCGCGCAGGAGCTCGCGCTTCCCGACCCGAAGGCGAAGGGGTGGGAGTTCACCGACCTCTCGGGGCTCGACCTCGACGCGTACGCCCCGGCGCCCGGCTCCGCAGCGATCGGCGAGGACGGCGCGCCGCGGGGCTGTGGCCCGACGCGGCGTCACGAGCGATCCGGATCTCATCCGGGAGCGCCTCGGCTCGGTCGTCTCAGGGACGACCCGTTCGTCGCCCGCAACGAGGCCGAGTGGCGGCAGGGCGCGCTCGTCCACGTGCCCGCCGGGCGGGCGATCTGAGGAGCCGGTCCGGCTTTCGGTCGAGCCCGGCGCCGGGGGAACGCGGCTCGCACTGGCGCACCCTGATCGTGCTCGAGGAGGGCGCGGAAGCCGAGGTCTGGGAGGAGTACGGCTCCGGGGGCGGCGCGGGGCTGTTCAACGGCGTCACCGAGATCGTCGTCGGCGCGGGCGCCAACCTGCGCTACGTGTGCAGGCAGGACCTGCCCGACGAGAGCTGGGTGTTCGCGACCCAGCGCGCCGAGCTCGCCGCGACGCGCCGCTGGAGTGGGTCGCGCTCGGGTTCGGCTCGGCGCGCGGCAAGGTGCGTATGGAGACCAAGCTCGACGGCCGCGGCGCGAGCGCGAAGGTGACGGGCGCCTACGCAGGGGCGGGCCGCCAGCACCTCGACTTCGACACGACCCAGGAGCACGCCGCTCCCCACACGACCTCCGACCTCGCCTTCCGCGGCGTGCTCGCCGACCGCGCGACCGCGGTGTGGCGCGGGATGATCAGGGTCGACCGGGCGCGCAGCAGACCGACGCCTTCCAGGAGAGCCGCAACCTGCTGCTCTCGAAGCGGGCCCACGCCGACGCGATCCCTGGGCTCGAGATCGAGGCCAACGACGTCCGCTGCACGCACGCCGCCGCCGTCGCCCAGATCGATCGCGAGCAGCTCCACTACCTGCGCGCCCACGGGCTGCCCGAGGTCGGCCGCGAAGCGGCTGATCATCGACGGGTTCCTCCATGCGCTCGTCGAGCGCACTCCCGGAGGGCCCGTCCGCGATGCGCTCTCGAGCGCGCTCGAGGAGCGGCTCGCCGAGGTCCTCGACTGATCCGAGCTGCCGCCCTCGGCTGCTCAGCCGGCAACCCGGCCGCGGGCAGCGTCCGCCTGACGTCGATCGCAGAGTCGCTGCGCGAACCGGTACAGCTCGATGTCGATTGCGTTGTCTTCGGCAACGCGCGCGCGGAACGAATCCGACACCTCCGCACCGGCCTCGCTCTTTGCGAGCGGATTGACCCGCATCTGGTGCTGCGGGGGCCCGAGGTCCCATCCGAAACGCAACGTCAGCTCGTCGAAGAACTCGTCGATCCGCTCGTACAGCCCGACCGCGTCGACGGATGCGAGCCCCGCTTTGGCGCGCTCGAGCCGTTCCTCGGTGAACTCGACGCGCGTCAGCATCCCGTTCATCCGGACATCGTCGACCTGTTGCGCCTCCTCCGGCGTGAGCGAGAGCATCTTGACCATGTGGTTGTGGAGCATCCCGTGGAAAACCAGCGGGTCCGAGTAGACGTCCTCGAGGCGCTTGCCCCGATCCTTCCGCGACCACGCTCGATGATGGCTGAGGTGCGAGAGAGTCCGCTCCGTCGGCTCGCGAAGGACCATAAGGGTGGTGAACTCGCCGCCCAGGATCTCGGCCGTGCAGAGCGGAAAATGGCCCGTCACCATGCGGATCTCGTCTCCGCGCGCCCTCACGCGTTCACGCAGGTGCGCGATAGAGAAGTACTGGGTCTGGCCGGCGTCGGACGCGTCCGGGTAGATCGCCCTTTCCCCGAAGTGATGCTGCAAGCGCGTGCGAACGCTGGTCCCGGCCGTCTTCACGAGGTGAACGAAGAAGAAGCGGTCCGCAGACACTCAGCGGCTCCCCCGAAGGCGGCCGGCCACGCGCCGGGCGAATCCAGCGAGCGGGCGCCGCTCGAGGCGCCGAAGGGCTGCCTCCACCGCCTGGCAGCGCCGCCGTACCGTCTCCAGCTCGCGCTCCAGCGCCAGCTCGCGCTCGGTGGGGATGTGCGCAAGGCCCGCGCGCGGGTCGGAGCCGGTGTCGGATCCCTCGTCGGCCTCGAGGGCGAGCGGCCTCCTCTCCTCCGGCGTCGGGCCGCGCTCGCTGGTCCGCTTCCATCGCACGCAGGTCCAGTCGATTCGCTCGAGCGGGTCCTCGATGCCGTGCTCCTGCCTGAAGTCGTCGACGGCACGGCGGCACTCGTCCAACGCCCCGTAGTCGTCGACGACGAGGTAGCCGCCTTGGCTGAGACCCCGGTACAGGCAGTCGAGGCTGACCCGCGTCGAGCGGTACGTGTCCCCGTCGAGGCGTACGAGGGACCACCTGTGGCCGCGCAGCGCGGGCAGCGTGTCCTCGAAGAACCCCGGCAGGAACCGCACTCCGCGGTCGAGCCCGAGCCGCGCGAAGTGAGCCCTTACGTTCGCCAGCGAGACCGAGAGGAAGCTGTACAGCGGCAGATCCTCGCCCTCGCCCTC
Organism: uncultured Thermoleophilia bacterium; assembly: GCA_963756745.1. GTDB lineage: Bacteria > Actinomycetota > Thermoleophilia > Solirubrobacterales > 70-9 > DASPWW01. Next base: position 395,285 of record CAVWOU010000010.1, on the reverse strand, counting down.
GCCGCCGGTCGCCTCGGCGTCCTGGGGACGAAATCCCTGAAACGAGTCGGCGGCCCATACGGTCCGCTCGTCGTCCAGCGAATCGAGCGTCGCTCGCATCAGGATCGATGCCCCGCCGCGCCATACGCCCGCCTCGATCATGTCTCCGGCGATTCCGTCCGCAACCACGGACTCGACACAGGACTGGAGGTCGTCGAGCCGCGCGAGCCCCGTCATCGTGAGGCCTGTGAGCGGCCAGTCGATTCCCTGGGCGCGGATCTGCCGCTGGTCCTCGGGCAGCTCGCGCGCGTACGCCTCTCCCCCCTCCAGCCGGCCGACCGAGATCGTGCCGGCGCCGGCCAGGTCACAGAGGCAGAGCTTCAGCAGCTCCAGGTAGGCGGCCCGTAGCGCATCCTGGCTCGCCCCCGGTCGCAATGCCCGGATGTCGCGTACGTCGCCGGGCCGCCAGAGCGTCGGGGTCTCCGTCGTCGCGTCGCCGCTCCGTTCCCGCTCCTCAGCCACTGTCCACAAGGCGGGCGCGCCACCCGGCGTGCGAGGTCGGATTAGATATCTGCGATGACATCATGCGATCGTCGGCCGGGACGCCGGCGCAGGCAGCAAACATAGCGTGGACCGCTCAGCCGACAGCCTGGAGGCCGTGCTCGACCTCGAGCTTCCTGAGCGCGTCCCCATCGGCACGGGCACTGCCGTGCTGGTGTCCGGCGCCTGCCACCATCCGCGCGCCGCCGTTCGGCGGCTGGAGATCGTGGTCGACGGCAGGCGATACCGCCCCGACGCGTGGGGCATGCCCCGGATGGATCGCCTGACGGCGCTGCATCCCGGGCTGCCCGCGGCGGCGCTGGCCCGGGCACGGCGAGACCCCGACTCACCGAACGATCCCGACCTGCGCTGCTACCGCAGCGGGTTCTGGGCGATCGTCCCGGTCGAGGGGCACGCGAGCCCAGGCGGGATCGAGTTCGCGGTCGAGGCGCGGCTCGCGGACGGCTCCGTGCACCGCGCCCCGCTGGGGAGCGTCGAGGTCGTCGCAGACGCGGCTTCGTCCGTCGCCCGCCCCGGGCTGATCGCGGTCTGCGTGGCGACGTTCGATCCCGAGCCCGACCTGTTGCGGGTCCAGGTAGAGACGCTCCGCGGTCAGACCGACCGGGAGTGGATCTGCGTGGTGCGGGACGACGGCTCGCGACCGGAGCGATACGCGGCGATCGAGGAGGTGGTCGGCGACGACCCGCGGTTTCGGATCATCCGCGGAGAAGAACGGCTCGGCTTCTACCGCAACTTCGAGCGTCTCCTCGAGGCGGTGCCGCCGGAGGCGGAGCTGGTGGCCCTGTGCGACCAGGACGACCGCTGGTACCCAGACAAGCTGGCGACCCTTCGCGCCACCCTCGGGGACGCCGAGCTGGTGTGCAGCGACACCCGCCTGGTCGACGCGGGTGGAGAGGTGCTGTCGGAGACGCTGTGGAGCGGGCGAACCAACAACGTCGATGACATCGTCTCGCTGCTGTTAGTCAACAGCGTCCCTGGTGCCGCCACCCTGTTCCGGCGGCGGCTGCTCGACGCCGCGTTGCCGTTCCCATCCGGCCCCGGCATGCAGTTCCACGATCACTGGATCGCCACCGCGGCACTCGCCACGGGTCGGATTGCCTACGTGAATCGACCGCTGTACGACTACATCCAACATCGCCGGGCGGTCCAGGGCCGGGTCGCGCTCGAGCGCGGCGAGGGGCCGAGAGCGCCCGACGGGTCGCTCGGATGGGGCGCGCGAGCCCGTCGGGCGTGGACGAGGTGGCGCGGGTCCTACCATCGCGCCTATCTGCCGGTCGCGGTGTGGGCCCGGGTGCTGCTCGTGCGGTGCGGGGACCGCCTCACGCCCCGCCAGCGGCGGGGTTTGCGGAGAGTGCTCGCGGCGGAGCATTCCCCGTTCGCGCTTGCCTGGCTCGCCGCCCGACCGCTCCGCCGCCTGCTGGGCCGCGATGACACGCTCGGCATGGAGTGGGTGCTGGTGCGCGGGATCGCGTGGCGGTGGCTGATGGCGGTGCTCGCCCGCGGCCCTGAGCGACCGCGCCGATCGTGGCGCGACGCCAGCCCTCCCCCATTCGACCCGGCCCACCTCGGGACGCCGCGCCTGCGCCGCTGGCGTGCACGAGGGTGAGGAGCGATCCCACCTGAAGATGCACCCTTCGCGGCGGACCCAACCCTGCGCGAGAGGTTAGCCCCCGCGGCGTTCGCGGCGCTGCCGAACCATCGTCACCACGATCGACGCGAGCACGATCAGGACCGGGACCGCGTAGAGCACGTAGAAGGCCCAGTGGCCGAGGTGGGCGAGCGGGAGGTCCATGCCCTGAGTATTGCGAACCGCCTCACGGCCCGGATCAACCCGCGGGAGCCGGGCGCACGGCGAGCAGCACCACGAACACGCTGACGGCCACGAGCACGATCGAGGCCCCCGCGGCGAGGTCGAGGTGCCACGAGGCGAGCAGGCCGATCGGCGCGCTCGCGGCAGCGATCGTCGCCGACGTCAGCATCATCGCCGGGAGCCGCTTGGTGAGCAGCGCTGCGGCGGCGGGCGGGGCCATCAGCAGGCCGAGCACGAGCAGCGCGCCGACGATCTGAAAGCCGATCACGACGGCGATCGTGACGACGACGAGCAACAGCAGGTCGAGCCTGTCGACAGGCAGCCCCAGAGCGGCGGCGCGCTGGCGGTCGAAGGAGACGAGCAGGAACGGCCGGTACAGCGCGGCCACGAGGACGAGGACGGCCGCCGCCGCGATCGCGCTCGCGATGACCTCGCCGTCGCCGACGCCGAGCACGTCGCCGAACAGGAACGTGGTGAGGTCCACCGAGTAGCCGTCCACGCGCGAGATCAGCACCACCCCCAGCGCGAGCATGAACACGAACACGACCGCCGCCGCAGTCTCCTGGCGCACCCGGCTGCGTCGCAGCACGAGGCTGGTCGCGCCCGCCGTGAGCAGGCCGGCCACCAGAGCGCCGGCGGCGATCGCCGCCCGATCGGGCTCGTCGCCCGCCGCGCCCGCGGTGAGCGCGAACGCGATCGCGATCCCGGGGAGCACGCCGTGCGCGAGGCTGTCCGCCATCAGCGCCATTCCCCGCAGGATCACGTAGCAGCCGACCACGCCACACAGCACGCCGACCAGCGCCGCCGCGATCGCACCGGTGCGAACGAAGTCGGCCTCGAACGGCTCGACGAGGAACTCCATCCGCTAGTGCACCTCGTGGTGCTCGGAGACGTCGACCATCAGGCTCCCGACGCGCACGATCCGCCCGGCGAAGGTCTCGCGGAGCACGTCCTCCGTACACGCCACCTCGGGAGGGCCGAACCCGACCACGCGGCGGTTGAGACACAGCACAAGGTCGTAGTCGTGGGTCGCGCTCGCGAGGTCGTGCGTCGCGACGATCACCGTCCTGCCGGCGTCGCGCCACCGGGCCAGGAGCGTACGGATCGCGAGCTGGGTGGGAGCGTCTACGCCTGTCAGCGGCTCGTCGAGAAGCACGATCTCGGCGTCCTGGGCCACCGCCTGCGCGAGCAGCGCGCGCTGGCGCTCGCCGCCAGAGAGGGAGCCGAAGCGTCGCCGCTCCAGGAGCTCGATCCCGAGTGTCTCGAGGGCATCGGTGACGAGCGCGCGGTCGCGCTCCCCGAGCCGGCGGAACCACCCCAGATCGCCGTACCGGCCCATCCGCACGACGTCGCCGACGGTGACGGGAAACGTCTGGTCGACGTCGAGATGCTGAGGCACGTACGCGACCCGGCGGCTGTGCAGCTCGATTGAGCCCCGCGTCGGAGCGACGAGGCCGATCGCGGCGGCGAACAGGGTGCTCTTGCCCGCCCCGTTCGGCCCCAGCATGGCGACGCTCGCCCCTGAGGGGACGTCGAGGCTGACGTCCGACAGGGCGTGCGCGCCGCCGAAGCTCACGGTGAGGCCCCTCGCGGTGAGCGCGGGGGCGTCGCTCACGACTTGGAGCGGCCGGAAGCCACGGCCGTCCGTTCGCAGCGGGCGCAGGTTCCGCGCAGCAGCACGTCGTGACCGCTCACCGATTGGCCGAGCCGGCCCGACACCTGTTCGATCGCCTGCTCGAGTCGCGGATCCTCGAACGCGGTCACCCGGCCACAGGACTCGCACACCGCGTGATGGTGATGCTCGCCCCCGGGGACGATGGCCTCGTAACGCTGCCCGCCCTCGCCGACGTCGACGCGCTGCACCAGCCCAAGGGCGAGCAGAAGCTCGATCGTGCGATACACGCTCGCGATCCCGACCGCCGCTCCCTCGGAGCGCAGCTCGTCGCGGATCTCCTGCGCCGACAGGCAGCAGTCCTGGCGCGACAGCAGGGTGACGACCGCCTTGCGGGCCCCGCCGAGGCGGTGGCCCGAGTCCTCCATCGCCCGCGCGGCGCGTGCCCTCCAGTCGGCGCTCATCGCTTCGCCGGTGCGCATCGCCGCAATATGATAATGATTCTCATTCTCGTGGCCTCGGCCGTGCCCAGAATAATCGTCGCCGCGGCGCTTCTCGCCGCCGTCGCCGGAATATCCGCGTGCGGCGGCTCCGGCGACAACGAGGGGCAGACGATCGCCGCCACGACCGGGATCACCGCCGACCTCGCCGAGCGGGTCGCGGGCCCGGACGCCGACGTCGAGCAGATCGTCCCCGACGGCGCCAGCCCGCACGACTACGAGCTGAGCGCCCAGGATCGCCAGAAGCTCGAGGAGGCCGATGTCGTGGTCGCGAACGGCGCCGGTCTCGAGGCGGGCATCCCGCTCGACGAGGTCGATGCGCCGAGCTGGATGCTGACCGAGCACGTGGGAGAGCTCTCCCCGTTCGAGGAAGGTGGCGACGATCCCCACGTGTGGATGGACCCGACCCGCGTCGCCGACGCCCTCCCGTCGCTCGCGGACGCGCTCGCGGACGCCGATCCCGACCACGCCGCGGCGTATCGCGAGCGGGCGCGCGAGTACGCGACGGAGCTGCGCCACCTCGACCGCGAGATGGCGCGCACGCTCGACACGGTTCCCGCGCGCGATCGCGGGCTGGTGACCTCCCACGACTCGCTCGGCTACCTAGCCGACCGGTACGGGTACGAAGTCGCCGCGACGGCGTTCCCGTCGACCGGGGCCGAGGCCGAGGCCAGCGCCGAGCAGATCCACGCGGTCGAGGACGCCGTGCGGGAGTCGGGCGTCCCGGCGATCTTCGCCCAGGAGGGCGACGACCCCGAGACGCTACGTCTGGTCGGTGAGGAGACCGGCGTCGAAGTCGAGTACGGGCTCCTCGTCGAGTCCCCCTCGAGCGCCGGCAGCTACGAGGAGATGCTGCTCCGCGACGCGGAGCTGATCGCGGACTCCCTGCGTGCCGGCCGCCGGCCTGCGCTGCTCGCCCGCGAGCGCTAGCGCCGCTGCGGGGGCTCGGCCTGGCGCTCCGCCGGCGGGTTCTCGTCGATCGACGGGGCGTCGATCGTCTGTTCGCTTCCGTAGAAGACGAAGATGATCACGACGACGATTCCGAGCACGATCCCGAGCAGAATCCCGATCACGCGCTCGAAGCTCACGGCGTCCGGGCCCTCCTGATTCCGCCTCCGGCCGGCGAGGCCGGCGAAGCGCGCTAGACGCCGTCGAGGAGCCGCCAGTTGGCCCGGAAGGCCGACTCGGCGGCCGCAACGAGCTCATCCTCGTCGGCGGGCGAGAGGCGCTCCTCGATCAGCTCGCGAACCTCGGCGGCGTGGCCGTCGTCGCGACCCTCGTGAACCCGGAAGTACTCGGTTCCCTCGCCGTCCTCTACCCCGTAGAGCTCGACGAGGCCGTGGCGCTTGACGCGCGAGATCTCGGGCTGCCCGCTCTCGACCGCGTACAGCTTCGCGAGGGTGGGCAGAAGCCCGTCCGCGGCGGTCCACTCGCGCACGCAGTCCGCCGTCTCGACGGTCGCCGTGGCGCTGGGGCTGCCGCCGACCGCCTCGACGAAGCCGTCCCACATCTCGACGTGGGCGGCCTCTTCGGCGGCGTGGTCGCGCAGCTCGTCCCGGTCGGGAGCCTCGGTGGCGGCGGCCGAGCTCATCGTGGCGATCGCCTCGACGGCGTGGCGATACTGACCCGAGTAGCGGGCCAGCTCCTCGCGGCTGAGCTCTCCCGCCGACCACCGCTGGTAGAACGGGTGCTCGAGGACGTTCCAGCGGCTGCGGCTGTGCTCGATGCGGTCCCAAATCTCGGTGCTCACGCCTGCTCCCTCCATATCAAGCGCCCGATCTGCAAGCAGATCGTGCGGTCTGTTGTTCCTTGACGCAGATCGCGCGGTCTGTGTCGAAATGTGCGCCGAGCGCGCAGCATACCGACCCCGACCCTCTGCCATCCTCGCGCGGTGCGCCCCGAGGCGGCCGACATCGCGATTCCGCCGCTGCCCGCGGACCTTCCCTGGATCGGCCAGGCGCCGGCCCGGATCGAGCGGCTCGCGGCCCAGCGCCCGATCCTCGTGCACTTCTTCGACTTCGCCCAGCTCAACAGCGTCCGGACCCTCCCCTACCTGCGGCGCTGGCACGAGCGCTACGCGCCTCACGGGCTCGCGGTGCTCGGCGTCCACACGCCGCGGTTCCCGTTCACAGCCCCCGAGGATGCCGTGGCGGCCGCGGTCGATCGGCTCGGGATCGGCTACCCCGTCGCCGTCGACTCGGGCTTTCGGGCGTGGCGCTTGTACGGCTGCGAGGGGTGGCCGTCGCTGTTCGTGTGGGGCGTCGGCGGCGCGCTGCGCTGGTTCCACTTCGGCGAGGGCGAGTACGTCGCGACCGAGGAGGCGATCGCGGGCGTGATCCGCGAGGCGCGGCCGGAATCCCCGCTTCCCGACCCATTGCCGCCGCTGCGCCCGACGGACGCTGAAGGCGCGCTTGTAAGGCCGCCGACCGAGGAGCTGTTCCCCGGCGGGTCGGTGGCCGAGCCGTGGGATCCCGGCGGCGCCGGGGCCGAGCTCGTGCTCGAGTACGGGGGCGGGGGAGCGTACGTCGCCGCCGACGGCGAGGGCTCCGTGGAGCACGCGATCGACGGCCGCGAGCGCGAGCCGATCGCCGTCGATCATCCCGGCTTGTTCGAGCTCGCGAGCCATCCGCGCCACGAGGAGCACCGGCTGGCCGTGCGGCCCACCTCGGGCGTCCGCGTGTGGGCGATCAGCTTCGCCGCGGGCGTGCCCTAGAGGGTTGATGGGGTCATCCGCGTGCGGGGATAACCCACATCAGCCCTCTAGGCCTGGGCGCTCGCGGCGAGACCCTCGCGAATCTTCCCCGGAAGCATGAAGCGGACGTCCTCGTCGACCGTGCGCACCTCGGATACGTCCTCCGCGCCGAGCTCGCGGAAGAAATCGACGAGCTGCTCGACCAGCTCCTCGGGCGCGCTCGCGCCCGACGTGATCCCCACGGTCTCCACACCGTCCAGCCACTCCTCGTCGACCTGGAGCGAGTTGTCGATCAGATGGGACCGTGAGCCGTGCTCGCGCGCGACCTCGACGAGGCGGTTCGAGTTCGATGAGTTCGTGGAGCCGATCACGAGCACCAGGTCGCACTGTCGCGCCAACTCCTTCACCGCCCACTGGCGGTTGGTCGTCGCGTAGCAGATGTCGTCGGTCTTCGGACCCACGATCGCCGGGAACTTCTCCTTCAGGCGCGCGATGATCTCCGTGGTCTCGTCCACCGAGAGCGTGGTCTGGGTGATGTACGCGACCCGATTCGGGTCCGGCAGCTCGAGGTCGTCGACATCGCCGACCGTCTGCACGAGGACGATGTTGTCGGGCGCCTCTCCTGTGGTTCCCTCGACTTCCTCGTGGCCCTCGTGCCCGATGAGGACGATCGTGTACCCCTGCGCCGCGAACTTCCGTGCCTCGACGTGCACCTTGGTGACCAGCGGGCAGGTCGCGTCGATCGTCCGCAGCCGGCGGGCGGCCGAGTTCTCGTGCACGCTGGGCGCCACACCGTGGGCGGAGAACACGACGAGCTTCCCCTCCGGAACCTCGGACTCCTCCTCGACGAAGATCGCGCCGCGCTTCTCGAGCTGCTGGACGACGTGCTTGTTGTGGACGATCTCCTTGCGCACGTAGACGGGCGGGCCGTGCAGGTCGAGCGCGTGCTCGACCGTCTGCACGGCGCGATCGACGCCGGCGCAGTATCCGCGCGGCGCGGCGAGCAGTACCCGCTTCGGGGTGTGCGTGGCGACCGCTGCCATCACCGGTAAGGGTAGCCGCCAGTACCCTGCGCCCGCAGCCGTGAGAGGACGCGATCAGCGGGTCTTTCGGAGGCGGCGGGCGGTCGCCGCCACGATCCTCGCTGCGGTCGCCGTCGCGATCTGCGTGAGCCTGGACGCCGCGCTCGCCGACGGCGAGGTCGGCCCGAATTCCGCCGCGTTCGAGCGTCGAGCGCTCGACGCCGTGCCCGAGCGCACGCTGATCGGCCAGAAGCTCATGGTCCGCATGGAGGGAACCGCGACACGCGGTCTGATCCGGGCGGCGCGCGATGGTGAGATCGGAGGGGTGATCCTGTTCCCGCCGCCGGACCAGCCCCCCGGCGAGCTGCGCGATCAGATCTCGCGGCTCCAGGAGGCCGCCCGCGACGGTGGCCTGCCCGAATTGCTGGTGTCGATCGACCAGGAGGGCGGCGAGGTCAAACGGCTGCCCGACGGACCGCCCGACCGCTCGCCGCCGGAGCTCTCGGCACCGGGCGATGAGGCCGCGGCGCGGCGGGCAGGGCGCGAAACGGGCCGCTACCTGGCCCGGATCGGGATCAACGTCGATCTCGCCCCCGTGCTCGACGTCCCCTCGTCCTCGTTGTCGTTCGTCGCCGCGCGCACGTTCGGGACCGATCCCAAGGTTGTGGCGGCGAACGGAGTCGCGTTCGCCGAGGGCCTCTCCAGAGCGGGAGTGATCCCGGCGGTCAAGCACTTCCCTGGCCTCGGCCGGGCGGTCGCGAACACCGACTTCGGCCCGAGCGAAATCGACGCGCCGCGAGGCAACCTCGACGTCGACCTCGCCCCGTTCCGGGAGGCGATCGCGCGCAAGATCCCGATGGTCATGGTCGGGCACGCCATCTACACGGCGCTGGATCGCGACAACCCGGCAACGCTGTCGGAGGCGATCGTCGGCGAGCTGCTGCGGGGCGAGCTCGGTTTCGATGGCGTGGTGATCAGCGACGACCTCGGTGCGGGCGCCGTCCAGGCCGCGGCGTCCGAGCGGGACGCGGCGGTCGCGGCGGCCGGCGCCGGGATCGACGTCCTTCTGTACGCGGGGACCGAGGACGCCGCCCCCGCAGAGGCAGCGCTGCGAGAGGCGCTGAGGAAGGGGGAGCTCGATCGTGCCGCCCTCGAGCGGTCGCTCGTTCGGATCGGGCGCCTGAAGGACTCGCTCTAGCGCAGCTCCTCCAGCGCGATCAGGGCCGGCCGGCCGACCGCGGCGAGGCTCTCGGGACACACCTTGTCGAGGTCGTCCTCGGTCGTGTGGAACCACTCACCGGGGGACGGGCCGGGCCCGAACGTGAAGTCGATCAGGTCGACCGCCGGCACCCCGGCTTAGGCGAACGGGATGTGGTCGTCGAGGACCGGGTCGGTCTCGCCGACGAACGGCGCCCCTCCCCCTTCCGGGTCGAGCTCGAGCGCCGCGTCGTGGAAGCGCTCGTAGAGCGCCTCGTCGGAGTTCGACTCCCGGGGGATCGCGAGATCGCAGTCGCCGACGAAATCGAACAGCACCATGTGCTCGGACGTCGTCGAGCGGGGGCGCGCCCTGCCGCCCCCCGGCGCCCGCGTAGCGCACGTACTGGCCGCTCCCCCGCGTCCCGTCCTCCGTGAACGGCCGGTCCCCACGCGCCTCCTCGGCGTCGAACAGAGCGATGTGGATCGAGGGGCCGTCGAGGCGCGCCGGCAGGGCGCGCGCTAGCTCGAGCACGACCGCGACCCCCGATGCGCCGTCGTTCGCCCCCACGAAACCCGGGATGCCGTCCTTGGTGTCGTGGTGGGCCCCGATCACGATCGCGCCCGGCTCTCGCCCCGGGATCGCGCCGACGACGTTGCGGTGCGGCCGCTGCACGCGGACGCCATTCACGCCGGCCTCACGCAGGCGCGCCGCGAGCATTCCGGTCAGGCGGCGGTTCGCCGCGGAGCCCGCGGGGCGCGGGCCGATCCTGACCTGGGCCTCGAGGTCCGCGAACGCCCTCCGCTCGTCGAAGCCCGCGGCGCGCTCGGCCGCCGCCGGATCCGCCGGCGCGGGCGGCTCCTCCTTCTCGCCGCAGCCGAGTGCGGCGAGCGCCACGACGGGCACGAGTGCGAGTGCCGCCAGCGATTTCCCTCGTATCGACAATCCGCGCGGTAGGGTCTCATCGATGGCTCAAGGGCACCTCGATCGCCTCACCTCCATCGACGCGTCCTTCCTGACGCAGGAGGGCTCTGCCAGCCACATGCACGTCGGGGCGGTGCTGATCTTCGAGGGGCCGCCGCCCAGCTACGAGGACCTGCTCGCGCAAATTCGCTCGCGCCTCCATCTCGTCCCGCGCTTCCGGCAGAAGCTCGCTTTCCCGCCGATCCAGATGGGGAGGCCTTTCTGGGTCGACGATCCGAGCTTCAACCTCGAATATCACGTCCGCCACTCGGCGCTCCCCCAGCCCGGCTCCGAGGACCAGCTCAAGCGCCTCACTGGGCGCCTGTTCTCGCAGCAGCTCGACCGCTCGAAGCCGCTTTGGGAGATGTGGCTCGTCCAGGGTCTGGAGCGAAGGCGCTTCGCCCTGCTCACGAAGACACACCACGCCCTTGTCGACGGCGTCGCGGGGATCGACCTCGCGACCGTGCTGTTCGACGTCACGCCGGTGCCCGAGCCCGCCGAGCCCGACCACGAGTGGGTGCCGGAGCCCGAGCCTTCCCAGGCCGACCTCGTCGCGCGCGGCATCGGGGAGATCGCGACGACGCCGCTCAAGCTGGCGCGCAGGCTCGAGAACGCGATCCAGCATCCGCGGCCCGCGATCGACCAGGTGGCCGAGTCGGTCGAGGCCCTGAGTGAGGTCGGCTGGGCGCTCGCGAACCCGGCGCCCGACGTCCCGCTGAACACACAGATCGGCTCCCATCGCCGCTTCACCTGGGTTCGGGCCGAGCTCGGCGATCTGAAGCGGATCAAGAACGTCTTCGGGGGTACCGTCAACGACGTCGTGCTCGCCGTCGTCGCCGGCGCGCTTCGCCGCTGGCTTCACTCGCGTGGAGTCAGAACGCAGGGACTGGAGCTGAGAGCACTCGTCCCGGTCAGCATCCGGGCCGAGGACGAGCACGGTCACCTCGGCAATCGCATCGCCGCCGTTCGCGGTCCGCTTCCGGTCTACATCGAGGATCCCGTCCGCCGCCTCGAGACGGTTCGCCAGGCGATGGACGGCGTCAAGTCAGGCAAGCAGGCGCTGGGCGCGGAGGTGATCGCTCGGTTCAACGACTTCGCCCCGCCCACGCTGCTCGCGCAAGCATCGCGGCTCAACTTCTCCACCCGCCTCTTCAACCTGATCGTCACCAATGTCCCGGGCCCCCAGATTCCGCTCTACGTGCTCGGGCGCGAGCTCGAGGACGTGTTCCCCGTCGCATTCCTTCCCGAGCACCACGCACTCGCGGTCGCGATCATGAGCTACAACGGCGGCATCGACTTTGGGCTGCTCGCCGACTACGACGCGATGGACGACGTCGGCGTGATCGCCGAGGGGATCGAGAGCGCGATCGCCGAGCTTCTCCGCGAGGCCGACAAGGCGAGCGGCGAGCGGGCCGCCACGGCGGCACGGACGTAGCCGGCCGGCAAAGTTCGCTTGCGAACCCAAAACCACCGCCAAGTTCGCTTGCGAACTTGGCGCCTTATTTCAGTGCAACGCGGGTAGCCGCGCCGGCGTCGAGAATCCCCCACCCGAGGCCTCGCCGGAACCCGTTCCCCGCGGCCTTCTGCTTGAGGATCTCGATCACGCGCTTTGCGTCGATGCCGGGCCGGCGGGCGCGGATCAACGCCGCGGCGCCCGCCACCTGGGGCGCCGCCATGCTCGTCCCCTCGATGTAGGCGAATCGGATGTCACCCTCGAAGCTCGTGCGGCAGTGACACGGAGGCACGCGCGGCGGGATCCCGGTGTCCAGCAGTGTCAGGTTCGAGGGGAAGTTCGAGAACAGCCCCGGGTTCGCCGGGCTCGCTGACGCCGCGCCGTAGGCGGCGAGCGATACGCCCTTTCCCTTTCCGGGTCTGAACCAGGCGCGGGAGCCGCCGTACTCGGCCGCCGTCACCACGAGCCCCTTTCCGCGGTGGATCATTGGACCCGTCCCCTTCGGCTGCAGCGCGCGAGCCGGAAGCCCCTGGTGGATCGTGTTCTCGTTGCTCGCCGCCGCGACCATCACGACGTCGCGCTCCCACGCAAACCTGACCGCGTCCTCGATCGCCTCCGAGGCGCCCGGCCCGCCGAAGCTCATGTTGATCACGTCGGCGCCTCGCCGCGCCGCGTCGATGATCGAGTTGACGATCGAGGCGTCGCTGAGATCCGTCTTCTCGACGACCAGCTCGCAGCCGAACCCGCTCGAAGCTCCGCCGTAGCCGTTGTCACCCGTCGCGCACGCAAGCCCCGCGACGTGCGTGCCGTGGCCGTCCTCGTCGACCGTGGCGGGCCCGCTGTCGACCCGGCCATCCTGGTCCACGGCGGCGACGATCCGGTTGCCGAGGTCGGGGTTGCCGCCGTCGACCCCCGAGTCGATCACCGCGAGCCTCGCGCCTTCGCCAGTGGAGCGATTCCAGGCCCTCGGAAAGCGCTCGTCGCGCAGATGCCACTGGTAGGTGTCTCCCGACGGGGCGAAGGCGTCTGGGGCCGAGAACGCGGGGTCATCGGGGACCAGCCGCGGCGTGCGGCGGTATTCGGGTTCGACGCGAGCGACGGCGGGGTCCCCGCGAAGCTCGCGCCGCACGGAGGCCACCCCACGGTCGCCGGCCGGCTCCACGGCGGCCACCCCGACCTGCGGGATCGCCACCTCGGGACGCAGCCCGGATCTATTCAGCACGGGCCCGATCCGCTCCCCGGGTCGATCGAGGAGCACGATCGCGCGCCCGGTGGGTCGTGGGCGATCGGGCTCCCGCCCGAGCGAGAGCGACGAGTCGGCGATGCTCGAGGCCGGGATCGCGCAAAGCGCCGCGACCAGGGCGGCCAGTCCCGCAAGCGCGATCCAGCGCGCTCGGCGCCTGGTCCTTGACACCCGACAAGCCTACGGAGCGAAACGACCGGCGGGCAGCGCGGTCGCAGCCGCCTTCCGCCGTACCATGAGCGGCGCAAACACCGTCGCGAAAGGATGGGCGTGAGCGACGAAGACCAACAGGGTCCTGCGACCCAGTTCCACTACCACCTCGAGCTGACTCCGGCGCAGCTCAAGCTCACCTACACCGCGCTGCACTCGCTGCGCGACGACTTCGGGCACGAGCAGTCCGACGTGCTGCGGGTCATCCACGAGGTGCTCGAGAAACTCCCCGACGAGCACGCGATCCGCGCAATCCAGCTCGACCACGAGTTCGAGCGCGAGCTCGGCGAGGAGCGGCACGGCCCGGACTCAGGCGGCGGCGGATCGCCGCCGCCGAGCGCGGCGTAGCGCGTCAGCTGGCGGGTGGCGCCGGCGTCAGGCCGTGCCGGCGTGTGACCTCCGCCAGTTCGCTACGTCCGGCTAGAACTCCTGACAGTTTCCATTCGTGCCTACAGGTGCGCAGGGACGTGGGCCCACGGCGCGAAACGCCGTCAAAGGCCAGTGACAAGGGACCTCGAGGATCGACTGACAGCTGTCGTCCCGGCCTACAACGAGGCCGAGACGCTGGCGGACACCCTGCGCTCGCTGCGGCGGCAGACGCTCCCGCCGACCGAGATCGTGGTCGTCGACGACTGCTCGACCGACGAGGCGGCGACGTGCAAGAAGAAGGCGGCCACGATCGAGGGGACCGACGCCAGTGAGGCCCTCACCGGAACCGACGGCAAGGACGTGATCCTGGCTCGCGGTGGCGACGATCAGGTCAACGCCGGTGACGGCAAGGACCTGATCTGCGCCGGCGACGGCAACGATCTGATCCGGGCCGGAGGCGACAACGACTTCGCCAAGGGCGAGGGCGGTAGCGACACGGCCAAAGGCCAGCTCGGGGGCGACACCCTGAAGGGGAACCGTGGCCCCGACAACCTGAAGGGCGGCCGGGACAACGACCTGTTGGCCGGCGGCAAGGGCCGCGACCGCTGCAAGGGCGGCGCCGGGAGCGACACTCTACGAAGCTGCAATCCCTGACTAGCCGGCCATCCAGCGGCGGCTCAGCTGACCTGGCCTGCCTGTTCGACGCTCAGTAGTGCTACTTCGTAACGTTCTACCGACGCCGTCTCGCCAGGGCTCGTGACTTCCTCGCGGACACGCGTCGCCTCATCCTCGCTCCCCCGCATCGCCTCCTCGTCCTGCCACAGGGAGATGACGACGACCGTTCCGCCCTGCCGGTCGACGAGGAAAACGACGCCCTTCATCCCCTCGGTCTGACCGAACTCGGTCGGCAAGACTCCCTTCTTGGCCTCTATGGCGTGGGGCGCAGCGCCCTCGTAGCGCGTCATACGAGCATGCATGTACACCTCCTATCGGTTGCGGTCTCCGCGCAGTTCTCACCCTAGCCGCGCGGCCGTGCAAACGACTGGACGCGGGGTCGTGCGCCGCAACAGCTCGGTGGAAACCGCTTGCCGAGGGGGTTCAGAAACCCAGCGCGAACTTCGCGTCCTCGGTCATCATCTCAGGGGCGCGGCGTCCGGCCCGTATCGTCCTGTGCGGGAACGGGCTTTCTAGAGCGGTTCTACGTCCGCTCCGTACCGTCGCGTATCGGCCCGTCCGGCGTCGTTCGTTAGCTACGCGTTAGCTGCCGACCGCGGCCGGCCCCGGCACAGAGGCCGGGGGTCGCCCAGGCGAGGAGCGGCTGAGGGCACGAGGTCGAGCTTCACTTAGGCGTTCGCAGCGGACCATCCTCGCGGACTACTAAGCTTCCCCGCTTTCATGGCAGCGGGGACCTCAGTTTCTCCAGGGGCCCATCTCGCGCACTGCCGGCTGCGCGGGCTGGTCGCGGTATCGATCGCGCTTCTTGGAATCGCCCTGGTGACGCCGGCGGCCGAGGGCGGGGGCCGGCGATGCTTCGGCGAGCGCACGACGATCCTCGGCAACGACAAGAGAAAAGACGACATCGTCGGGACCGCGGGCAACGACGTGATCAATACCTACGGGGGCAACGACACCGTTGACGGGGCGGGCGGCAACGACCGGATCTGCACCGGCGTGGGGAAGGACCTCGTCGCGGGAGGCGGCGGCAACGACCGAATTCTCGGCAGCAAGGGCGACGACGAGCTGATCGGGGACTTCCGCGACACGACGCAGACTGGCACCGGAGACGACTTCCTGCGCGGCGGCGGGGGCCACGACCTGATCGTCGGCGATGTCGTGTCCGAGGTCTCCGACGCAGCGGGCAGCGGGCGTGACGATGCGCATGGGGGCGGGAACGGCGACCTTGTCATCGGCGACGCGAGCTCGGCGCTGAACGCGACCGGGACCGGCGCGGACGAGGTCCACGGCGGCGGCGACAAAGACGAGATCGTCGGCGACGCGCGTGCCCAGCTCAACACCACGGGCGGGGGTCGCGACTACATGCGAGGCGAGTACGGCCAGGACCTGATGATCGGCGACAGCCATGCCCTCGGCGGCGGCATCGCGTCCGGGGCGGCGCCGGACACCGTGATCGGCGACGACGACAAGGACTACGCGATCGGCGACAACCTGTCCGACTCGGGTGATGCATCCGGCGCCGCCAATGACGAGGTCGGCGGCGGCAAGGCGCGTGACAAGATGATCGGCGACAGCTCCGCAGGGGGCAGGGTGAGCGGGGCGGGCGGCCGCGACAACATGCAGGGGGGTCACGAGGGAGACATGATGTGGGGCGACCACGAGGACGGCGGTTACGGCGGTGGCCCGGACAAGATCCGCGGTGGCGCCGGCCCGGATCGCTTCAGGGCGGGGCCAGGGCGGGACATGTGCAAGGGTGGCGGCGGGGGCGACAAGGACCAGGGCCATCTGAGCTGCGAGGAGACGACGAGCATCCCGTGATCCGATCCCGGCTGGCCGTCTGGAGCGCAAAACCGCAGCGGCCTCGGATAGCTGGCAGGCCGCTCATAACTCCAAGGCAAACTTGGCGTCCTCGGACATCATCATCGCGGAGCACCGTGGCGCCCCGGTAGCTCCCGTGTCGCGCTGTGTTCGCGTGTGCAGGCGAAACGGCCGATACGGTGTCGGGTCGGTCCTTACCGTGCGTGAGCGGAGGGTTGCAGTTCCCCACGGTCACGTTGCCGGTTCACAAGCTGCTCGGCAAGCGCGATGAGGTAGCGTGGGCCAAGGCTCCGAAGGAGGAGGTAGGCCATGACCATCAGGATGGATCAGCCGAAGCGGTTTGACCTCGTCGGTGATCGGGTGATGATCGCCGGGATCGGAACCGGGTTCGAGGCGACGATCAACTACCGCGTCCACGAGGGCCACGACGAGGTCACCGGCTCGATCAACGTTGGCGGCGGCACGGGCGAGCACGCGCAGTTCCAGGTAAAGGCGAACGTCAGCAATGCGGCCTTCCAGCTAGACCGTCTCTTCGTCGAGGTGTTCGAGGTCAGTGCCCAGGACGGCAGCGAGATCCACAAGGTCTCGAAGCCGGTACTGCTCGGCACGCGGATGGTCGACGGGGACTACATCGGCTACCGCGAGCATGTCGTTGAGACGGGCGACACCCTCTCGGCGATCGCGCAAGAGCACTACGGCACGCCCGACGTCCAGCCCCTGGTGCGCGCGAACGCGCACCAGATCGACGACCCGGACCTGATCTTCCCCGGCCAGGTGATCCGGGTTCCGATCGGCACCGGATAAGCAAGCCGGCTGGACGGCGCGCGCTCCGTCCGGCAATGGGCGACTAGGATTGCGCTCCGCCTTCACCCGGAGGCGCGAGGAGAACGCCGAGGGAGGTCTCAACCATGTACGTCGCCGAGTTCACCCTGCACGCGAAGCCCGGCCACTTCGAGCAAGTCGCGGAGATCCACTCCCAGTTCGCGGCCGACTTCCTCAGCGACCATCCCGCGCTCCAGACGGTGCTGGTCCTCGGTGACGAGGCGAGCGGCGTGGTGCGCGGCATCGCCGTGTACACGGATCGCGAGGCGGCGGACGCCGTCAACAGCGACCCCGAGTTCGCGTCCTACAACGACCGGATCGGGCCGCTGCTGGCAAGCCCACCCGAGCGGGTCGAGCTACATCTCCTGCACCACTACTCCCGCTAGGCGCCCCTCGGGGCGGCCGCCGCAGCCGCGCCGGCGCACCTCAGCTGTCGCCCGGTCCTCGAGCGTCTCGTACCAGCGTCGGCGGTTGCGACTGTGTCGACCGCGTCGAGAGTCCGCCAACGCGGCAGCCAAGATCGCGGCGCTGCTCGAGGGATGACCTACCTAAAGACAAATCCTCCGCCCAGAGGTAAGTGCCCGCGGGACGCGTGGTGGTCCACATCGCTCTCCATATTGGGGACGATCTTCTCCGCCCCGCTCGTTTTCGCCGCCTTTGGGTTGTACGTCGGGATACTTGTCCTCGGCCTGTTGCGGGAGAGCCATGCCGCAAAACGCTCTCGAACAGGCAAAGAAGCGCCGCGCCGAGCCGAACGACCACAAGCCGGCGGGTCTGAGAATCAGCGCCTAGGGTGCAGTTTGGGTTCCAGCGGCGCTGCGACCGATCCCGGAAACCGCTCTAGCAAGCCGCTTAGAACCCCAAAGCGAATTTCGCGTCCTCGGTCATCATCATCGCGGAGCCTAAGCCCGTTTCACCTGCAAGCAAGCCATATTCCGGCACGTGCGGGTACGGCGGTGGGTACGGGGAGGGATCAGTCGCGCAAGTCCCGCACAATCCCGATCAGTAGTCGACCGAGGCGCGTGTCCCCGGCGTGTCCGCCGGGTCCATCGCGTCCAAGGCGCCCTCCGCCGCCGCCATGTCGTCGGCCGTCTCAAAGAGCTGGATCACGACCGCGGTGCCCTGGTCCGCGTCGTGGAGAATCTGGATTCCGTTGGCGGGAGTGTCCACGGGCGGTCCCTCGCTCTCGGCCTCGGCCAAGCGCCCGGCCAGGTGATCGGGATCGACGTCCGTGAACCTGACTACGCGTGCGTACATTGTCAGCGGTGGGTGGGTACTTAGTGACCCTGACCCCTGGCCCCCTCCCCCCACTCCCCCCGGGGGCGGGGTGCCGGCACGCGTGGCCGCGCCCCCGGGCCTGGCGATTCGGGGGTTCGCAGGCGAACGACCTCGAGCCGGCTAGCCTCCTCGGCCCGTCGCTCGAGCAGCCGAGCCGGCGCGGAGGGATACGGGATGCTTAACCCTACGTTGACCCCGCGGACACGGGGAACTCCACGGATTCGCTATCCGTGGGTCAGGTCCGGACCGCTTGACCAAGCGCTCTGTCAGGACAGGATCCGCCTCGATGTGTCCGGACGTTCGGGACTCCGTGCACGGACATTGGCCGCCTCAGTGTCAGGACGAACGGAAGATGTCCGGACGCGGGCTGTCCCCGCAGATGAGCTTGATCTGTGCCACGCCTGCGATGCGCGTCGGTAAGGCGCGTAGCCACGCACGCGATCGGCACGGCCGGCGTCTCACTGGCGAACGACTGGCGAACGTGCGGCGTGGTGCCCGACCGTTTTAGCTGCTTCTCTCTGCGCGTTTCGTGTGCGTGAGTGCCGGTGGTCCGACGGTCTTTTGAAATGGCGCCACGGCTGGCCGACCCTCCCTACTACGGCCCAACCCCCGCCTTCGTCAGCAGCTCGTGCACCTGGAGCGGGGGCAGCTTCGCGTTGAGGTTGCCGCCGATTTGCTGTTTGAGAACTCCGACGAACACGTCCGCGATGACCTTGCCGCAGGTGGGGCCGACCTGTCGGCCACCCTCTAGCTGCGACTCCAGGAGCATGCCGTACCACAGCGGCATCTCAGTGCCGTGGCCCTCGGGGTCGAGCGGGTTGGGGACGGGGTTGGTCCCGACCCTCTCCGCCACGTCCTCGTAGGACGGGATTTCGTAGGCCCGTGCGCGGACCAGGTTGCGCTCCGGGAGCGAGCCCGTGCCACCGGGGATCGCGGCGGGCACCGGCAGTTGGAAAGCGCCCCTGGAGAGGAACGTGTCGAACTTGCGGCCCGCATTCACCGGCTCGGCCTGGCCGGGGAATTGGAAAAAGTTGGGCCAGTTGATGAACCGCGCGGGCGGGATTGCCACGTTGCCGGTCAGGTCGTTGGCGCCGAACGTCCCATTGAACACCTGGATGTTCGCCGCCGTCAGGTTGTTGACGGGAGCGAGCCGATACGCGAGGCGGAAGTTGGAGTGCCCCACGCGCCAACAGGCATTTGAGAACTCCGCTGGCATGCGCGCGGGACTGCCTGGGGTCCAGAACTGGGGCGCCCTCCTCACCGCGTTGTCGACCGCCGCCTGGCCCACAAACCGGGGCAGGAGGTCGTTGAAAACCACCCGCTGCCACTGCTCGATGGTGCGGTTGCGGGCGACCGTGAACTTGGTGGCCGGGGGGACCTGGGCGGGAAGGCTATCCACGAAAGCGTTGTGCAAGCGGAGAAACGCAAGGTGAATCTGCGCGATGACCTGGTTCTCGTCGTTGCGCGGGTCGGCGATGATCGCCTGCTCGACGGTGCGGCCGGACTGCGGATCGGTGGACGGTGGGCGACGTGGGAGGTCGCGCCCGCCCGCGCCGAGCTTGAACTTGGGGCCGACGAATGCCTCCGCCCCAACGTTGTACACCGAGTCGAGGTCGATTTCGGTGGTGCGCACGTTGTTGAGCGTCGTCGGGTCGACGATCTGCCCCTGGTCTGGGAAGGGCGCGACGTCGAGGGTCACGTCGTGGTCGAGGAACTGCCCAAGGTAGGTGAAGCCCGCCGGCGTGCAGCCGAGCGGCGGCTGGAGGAGCGGCTGGTCACAGTTTTGCTTGGCCTCGGCGTTGTCGTCCACCATCGGCCCGTCATTCGCCGCCGGGGTGTCCGGGTCATCGAGGCGCGTCAATTCGATGATGGCCTCGTCCGTGGACGGGTCGTCGACCTCACCGGGGAACATCCGCTGGAAGTTCGCTGCGTTAGCGATACTCGCCAGTCCTAGGAAGAAAGCCCCCGCAACTATCGCCGCCGTAATCCTCGTTACCGTCGACATCTTCACCACTTCTCTCCTTCGTTCGAGGTCTTCAAGCTCATTCCGGCCAGCCGACGCCGCTCGTCTGCTGCTCTCGTTTCGTCTTCTGTGAATGGTGGGAAGCGCAGATGGATTGGAGATTCGCCGCGCTCCATCTGTCTCCCCCTCCTGGGAGGGGACGATGTGGTCGACATCGCTTGCGATCAACTCGCAGTCTGCGGATTGCCCGGCCCGGAGCGACTCTCGCCGCCACGTGTCCGGCTATCGCCTCGGGATCTGGCACGGAATGCGTGCTTCGTCGGCGCTTTCACGTTTGCTGTTGTATCACATCGATGGTAGATGTGTAAGGTTGTGCATATGTTAGGACGAAGATACGCAACGCATATGGGCCGGACAGCCCGTGACGCGGTGGTCGGATAGAACTGCGGGCATGAAGGCCGAGGAGGAAACGCGTCCCCTGCTCCCGTGGCTGGGGCGCGCGTGTCGGTGGCGCGCGAGGAGCGGAAGTCGTGCAGGTCAAGATCGCGGCGGCGATCGAGGTCAACCAGGCGACGATCGCGCGGTTTGAGGACGGCACGCGTGGCCGCGGCACCCCGAGGAGGTGCTGATGGCCTACGCGTCCGAGCTCGACATGGACGTGCGGCTTTTGTGGCTTCACGCCTTCGTCCTGTGGCTCGAGCACGAGCCGGTCCTGGACACGGAGAGCCAGGAGCAGATTCGGGCCGCGCTCAAACGCCTGCAGATTTCCTAGGGCGGCGCGGGCTCACGCGGTCTGCCTGGCTCCCCGCCGTGCGGTAGCGCGGCGTCTCTCCGTGGGTACGGCCGTGGGTACGGGTTGGGTACGGGAGTGACCCCGAGTGACCCCGAATGATCCTCTATTCGGGCGTCAGAACCCCAGCGCGAACTTCGCGTCCTCGGTCATCATCTCCGGGGACCACGGGGGGTCGAAGACCATCTTCGGGTGGACCTTTTCGACCCCGTCGAGCTCACCCACGAACTCGCGCATCTGCTCGGTGACCTGGGGGCCGATCGGGCACGCGGGAGTCGTGAGCGTGAAGGTGATGAACACCTCGCCGTTTTCGATCTCGACGTCGTACACGAGACCAAGCGAGACGAAATCGAGCCCCAGCTCGGGGTCGATCACCTCCTCGAGCGCCTCGTTCACGTCCTCTTCGGTGGCCATGCCTCAATCGTAGCCAGAACGCCTCGCGCGCCCCTTGGCTAGTGGGGGTGGGCGGTTTGCGCGGGTACGCTTATCGCATGTTCCTGCTCGTGATCCTCTTCATCGCCGTCCCGCTCGTCGAGCTGTACGTGATCATCCAGGTCGGCCAGTGGATCGGCGCCGGGCCTACGATCGCGCTGCTGCTGCTCGACAGCATCCTCGGCGCAGTGCTGCTGCGCCACCAGGGGCGGGCGGCGTGGCGACGCTTCAACCTCGCATTGAGCGAGGGGCGCGTTCCGCACCGCGAGACGTTCGACGGTGCGATGGTGATCTTCGGCGGTGCGCTCCTGCTCACGCCCGGCTTCATCACCGACGTGTTCGGCCTGCTGCTGCTCATCCCGCCGACTCGCGCGGTGATCCGCGGCGCGTTGACCGTGATCGCGCTGCGGCGCTTCAGCATGGGACAGCGGGTCATGTTCTGGACGGCCGATCGCGCCGCGGGGCGAGCGCGGTTCCGGCGCCGGGACTATGACGTGGAGGGCACAGCGAACGAGATGCCCGACGAGCCGGGACCCGGCAAAGGCACCGGTGGCACGCTCCCGCCGTGAGCCACCCGGTGCGCCGGGACGGCGATAGGTTCCACGACTCGCTGAGCTTCGACTTCGCTGATCTCGCGCGCGGGGTGGCGGGGCTCGTCCGGGTCGTCGTACGGGCCGCCGAGGATCGCGCCGACGGGGAAGCGATCCTGATCCGCGCCGACGCGGCCAGCGCGACGGCGCCCTCGCGCGCGGGCGTCCCGGCCGGAGGCGCTCCGAACGACTGGGGTTCGGTCGACCTCGGCGGAGTTCGGATCTCGGATGACGGCGAGCGCGCGCGGATCGCATTCGAGACCGACGCGGTCCGGGTCGCGATCGACGCAACCCGGCTCGGCGGGGTGGCGTTCGAGCCGGGCTCTGCGTTCTCCGACGCCTCCGGCCTCACGCACGAGGCGTGGGCGGCGCGTCTCGACGGCGAGTGGCATGCGGGCGGATCATCGGGTGTCGTGGACGCGTTCGGGGGCGTCCTGCGCAGCTCCGGAGCGATCGACTGGACCGCGGTCGAGCTGATCCGCTCACTGACGGCGGTGCTCGAGGACGGCTCGCTTCTCGCCTTCGCGTCGGCACGCGCGGTCGGCGCGTCCGGCCACGGCGAGGAGGCGGCGAGCGCGGTCTTTCTCGACTCGGCAGGGTCGCTCACCCGTTTCGAGGAGCCGCTTCTGTCAACCGAATACGACTCCGCGGGGTGGCCGCGCCGCGCGGGGCTGGAGCTGTGGGGCGCCGACGACGACGCCCCCGCGCTGCGCGGCGCCGGCACCCTGATCGCGGGGCACGAGGACACCGCGTTCCTGCGCTTCCGCTTCGACGGCACGCCGGGAACGGCAAGATATGAGCTCATGCGGGCGGCGCAGTGACGATCCGCGCGGTGATCTCCGACTTTGGCGGGGTGTTGACGACGCCGCTGCTGCGGTCGTTCGCGGCGTTCCAGGACGAGACCGGAATCTCGTTCGCCACGCTCGGGAAGGCGATGCAGCGGGCGGCCGAGGAGAACGGCGCGTACCCGCTGTTCGAGCTCGAGAAGGGGAACCTCACCGAGGACGAGTTCCTCGAGCTGCTCCGCGACAATCTCGAGGCGGAGCTCGGCCACCGGCCGGAGCTCCACCGGTTCCGCGACATCTACTTCGAGGCCCTCGACCCCAACGAGCCGATGGTCGGGCTGATGCGCGACTTGAAGCGGCGCGAGTACAGGATGGCGCTGCTGACCAACAACGTGCGCGAGTGGGAGCCGCTGTGGCGCTCGATGCTGCCCGTCGACGAGATCTTCGAGCTGATCGTGGACTCGGCATTCGTGGGGATGCGCAAGCCGGAGCGGGAGATCTACGAGCTGACCGTCGAGCGGCTGGGCGGTGTGACCCCGGCCGAGTGCATCTTCATCGACGACACCGACGTCAACTGCGACGCGGCCCGCGAGCTTGGCATGAGCGCCGTGAACTTCAAGTCGAACGAGCAGGCGATCGGCGAGATCGAGGAGGCGCTGGCGAAATAGCGCCGGCTAGTTCTCGGATCCGCCGCGGTCCCAGACGTAGAGCTCGACCGCCTCGACGGCGAGCTCCATCAGCCGCGGTCCCGAGAGCCAGCCCAGCACGGTCTCCAGCGCCCGCTCCTCGGTCACTCCGCGGTCCACCGCCTCCTCGCCCCGGAAGCCGGCCGCGAGCTTGAGCGCCTCGCGCCGATGCTCGCCGAGCGTCGGGAACGCGCCCATCAGGAAGTCCCTGTTCGGAACTGGGTGGCCGACCTCGAGCGAGGCGTGCCAGGCGGCAAGCATCGAGATGTCGTGCTCGTCGAGCTCGGCGATCGCCTTCGCGTAGTGCGCCTCGAGCTCGTCGTCGGGGATCTCGTCGACCCACGCGCGTACCGCCTCGCCGAGGAGCTGGCGGCGCGCCTCGCGCCCGACCGAGTCGGCGATGGCGCGAATCGCGTCGGCGGGGTCGATGAAGCACAAGGGCATCGCGCAGCCAAAGATAGTGTCGCCGTCCGACGGAAATCTATTCTGAGCTCATGTCCCTGTCGCTGATCGTCGGGCCGCCGAACTCGGGGCGTGCGGGCGCCGTTCGCGAGCGCCTGGAGGCCGGGCTCGGTCGCGACCCCGTGCTCGTCGTCCCCACGCTCGACGACGCGTCCCGCTTCGAGCGGGAGTTGTGTGAGCAGGATGGACCCGTCCTCGGCGTATCGATACTCACGTTCGAGCGGCTGTTCGAGGAGGTCGTCCGGGCGACCGGAGCGTCGACGCGCCCGGCGCTGACAAGGGCCCAGCGGCTGCACCTGGTCCGACGCGCGATCGCGACGACGGACCTCGGAGTCCTGGCGCGGTCGGGGCGCCGCCCCGGTTTCGCGACGGCGCTCGCCGCGCTGATCGAGGAGTTCCAGTCGAGCGGGCTCGATCCCGCGACCGTCGAACACGGTGCGGCGGAGAGCGCCGAGAGCTCGCGATACCTCGCCGAGCTGGCGGCCCTGTATGGCGCGTACGTGAGCCTGCGCGACGAGCTCGGGCTCGGCGACTCCCACGCCGCCGCGGCCGAGGCGACAGCCGCGGTAAGGGCCCAGCCGGACGCGTGGGGCCCCCGACCGGCCGTCTTCTACGGCTTCGACGACATGACGGTCGAGCAGCTCGAGCTTGTCGCGGCGCTGGGCGCGGTGACCGACGCGACGGTCAGCGTCACGTTCGAGGACCGGGCTGCGCTCGAGGCCAGGGCGAGGCTTCGCGCGGAGCTGCTCGAGCGAGGCGGCGAGATCGCCGAGCGGCGGGAGCCGGATCCGGCGAACACCTCGAGCGAGTTCCTGTTCCACCTCGAGCGGGGCTTTCTGGTGGACGGGGTCGAGCCGGCCGGGCTCGATCCCGGCCTCGTCCTGATGGAGGCGGCTGGCGAGCGCGGGCAGGCAGAACAGATCGGGACCGAGATCGCTCGTCTGATCGCCACGGGAGTCGACCCGGACGAGATCGGGGTCGTCCTGCGCCAGCCGGATCGCCACGGCCCCATGTACGAGGAGGTGCTGGAGGGATTCGGGATCCCGGTCGCGGTCGAGGCAAGGCTCCCGTTTCAGCGCACCGCGGTCGGCCGGGGGCTGCTCGCGCTGCTTCGCGCCGAATTCGGATCGCGAAGCGCGGACGATGTGCTCGCCTTCCTTCGTACCCCGGGGCGGGCGTGGCCCGACCAGGCGGACTGGCTGGAGCGGGCGATCCGTCGCGGACGGCTTCGGACCGCCGCGGAGTCGATCGAGGCGTGGCAGGGGCGGTCGCTGTTCGAGCTCGACGAGCTGCGGGGCGCCGAGGGGGCGAGCGATTTGCTTCGGACCATCGCGCGCCTCGCGCGCAACATCGCCGAGTACCCCTACGATCGTCAGGCGCCACAGCCCGTGCGCGAGCGCCTCCTGGAGCTGCGCGCGGCGGCCGCCGCGGCAACCGCGCTCGAGGAGCTCGCCGAGATCCCCGGGATCGCGGACGGGCCCGGGGAGGCGATGGCTTGCCTCGAGGCCCTCGACGTCGATCTGTGGCGAGGGCCGAGCGACGGCCGTGTTCGGGTCACCGGCCCCTACCGGATCAGGGCTCGTCGGGTTCGCCACCTGTTCGTGGCCTCGCTGCAGGAGGGAGAGTTTCCGCGCCACGATCCGGGAGAGCCGCTGGTCTCCGAGGACGCCCGGGCGGAGCTGGGCCT
The DNA here is from genome assembly GCA_963756745.1 of uncultured Thermoleophilia bacterium. Taxonomy (GTDB): domain Bacteria; phylum Actinomycetota; class Thermoleophilia; order Solirubrobacterales; family 70-9; genus DASPWW01. The sequence continues at coordinate 369,688 of CAVWOU010000010.1, read as the reverse complement.
GCCGGCTCGGGCCGAGCCCGAGGACGAGGAGCGTTACCTGTTCTACGTCTGCATCTCCCGCCCCACCGAGCGTCTCTATCTGTGCTGGCGAAGCTGCGACGACGAGGGCGCGACGGCCTCGCGCTCTCCGCTGCTCGACGACGTGCGTGACCTAATAGCGCCCTCGCCTCCGGCCTCCGGCGAGCAAGACCCGGTGCACGACGTGGTGCGGCGGCGCTCGCTCGCCGAGGTCACCGTGAGCCCCGCCGCCGCGCCGAGCGCCGACCAGCTCGCGCGCTCGCTCGCGGCCGCGCCGCGGCGAAACGGGATCGAGGTCCCCGACGGGCTCGAGATATCCGTCGAGCTGCGCGAGTCGCTCGGGCGCCGCCTCGAGAACGCCGCCGAAGCGACCGCTTGGCGCTCGCGATACCCGGGACCGCTCCAGACGCCCGCTGTCGTCGAAGCGCTCGCCGAGCGGCGGCTCTTCGGGGCCTCGACGCTCGAGGAGTACGCGCTGTGCTCGTACCGGTGGTTCGTCGATCACGAGCTCGACCCGCGGGGGCTCGATCCCGATCCCGATCCCCTCGTTCAGGGGTCGATCATCCACCGGGTCCTGGAGGAGCTCTACCGCTCCCCGCCCGGGCCGGACCCCGTGCCGCGGCCGGGCACCGTCGCGGCGTGGCGGCGGCGCGCGGGTGAGCTCGCGAACGAGCTCGCCGCGGAGTCGGGGCTCGGCGGCGAGGACGCCCGGTCGGCGACGTCCCGGGCACGCATCGAGGCGCTGGTCGGCGGGTTTCTCGAGCGTGAGTCGCGCGCGAGCAGCCCGCTGGCGCCCCACCCGGAGCTGCTCGAGGCGAGCTTCGGCGACGAAAAGGACGATGCGCGGCCCGCGCTGGACCTGGGCGGCTTCGGCATTCACGGGAAGATCGACCGCGTTGACGTGGCTCGTGACGGGCGCGCCGGTCTGATCCGGGACTACAAGGGCTCGCGGAGGGTCACGTCGGGCGCCAAGCTCCTCGACGAGGGCAAGCTCCAGCTCCAGCTCTACGCTCGAGCGCTCTCACGGCAGTGGGGGATCGAGCCGCTGGGCGGCGTGTACGAGCCGCTCGCGGCCACCGACGACGCCCGCGCGCGCGGCATCCTGCGCAAGGACGAGCGCGGCGCCGCCCTCGACGGAGTCAACGCGGTCGACAGGGACTTTCTCGACCCCGATGAGTTCGAGGCCGCGCTGGACGCCGCAGCAACGAGGGCGGCCGAGATCGTCGCCGGGATGCGAGCCGGGAGGATCCAGCGCGACCCGATCGACGACCGCTGCCCTAGCTTCTGCACCTTCCAGGCGATCTGCCGGCGAGAGCGCGCCGTCGGTCCCGAGCCCAGCGTGGCCGCGGAAGAGGACGAGGAGGAGCGGTGAGAGCCGTTCAGCTCGAGCTCGCTAAGGTGGCGCCGGCGCCCGAGCAGGGGGCGGGGCCGACGCCGGAGCAGCGGCGCGCGATCGAGGCGCGCGACCGCGACGTGCTGCTCGAGGCCGGCGCAGGGACCGGCAAGACCCGGGTGCTCGTCGAGCGCTACTGCGCCGCCGCCCAGGAGCTCGAGGGAGTCGACGGGATCCTCGCCTTCACGTTCACCGAGCGGGCGGCCGCTGAGCTTCGACACCGTGTGAGGACCGAGCTCGCGGCCCGTGCAGCGCGCGCCGAGGGTGAGCGGGCGGAGCTGCTCGCGAAGCTGAGCCGCGACAGCGAGCGAGCGTGGATCTCGACGATCCACGGCTTCTGCCGGCGGCTCCTCGCCTCCCACCCGGTGGCGGTGGGCCTCGACCCGCGGTTCCGGGTGCTCGACGAGCCGGAGGCCGATCGCGTGGCCGCGAAGGCGTTCGAGGAGGCCCTCGACACCCTGCTCTCGGCCGCGGACCACGAGATCGCCCGGCTCGTCGCGGCGGTTCGCATCGGACCGCTCCGCGAGCTGGTGCGGACCGCCCACGACGAGCTTCGAAGCCTCGGTCAGCCGGGCGTGGCGCTGCCCGACCCGCGGCCGTCGGACCCCGGGGCGGCGGTGGGCGAGCTCGTGGCGGCGGCCAGGGCCGCGCTCGACGAGACGACGGAATCGCCCGCGGGTCGCGACAACCTCAACCGGATCGCCACGGCCGCCGAGCTCGACCCGAGCTCGCCCCCGGACGAGTCCGAGCTCGCCGCGCTCGAGCTCAACTCGGGCGCGAAGGCGTTTGCCGGGCCCGCGTGCGGGCGCTACCGCGAGGCATGGAGGGCCGCCCGCCGCGCGGTCGTGGAGCGCGACACGGCCGAGCTGTACGGACACCTGTCCGAGCTCGTTCGCGGCTTCGGGGAGCGCTTCGCGACGCTCAAGGAGGAGCGCTCGGGGCTCGACTTCTCCGATCTCGAGCTCGAGGCGGTGCGCTTGCTCCGCGAGCGCCCGGCTATCGGGGATGCATACCGGGAGCGCTTCCGCCACGTGATGGTCGACGAGTTCCAGGACACGAACGAGCTCCAGCTCGCGCTCGTGCGCCTCCTGAAGGGGCCCGACACCCACGTGTTCGCGGTCGGCGACGAGTTCCAGTCCATCTACGGGTTCCGCCACGCCGACCTCCGCGTGTTCCAGCACGAGCGCGACCGGATCCGGGCTCAACCCGACGATTGCGCGGAGGTGCTGCCCCTGAGCGGCAGCTTCCGCGCGGTCGCGGAGATCGTCGCCGCGACGAACGCCGTCGGGGACGCGCTCCTCGAGGGGTTCAAGCCGCTGACGGTCGGAGCCGACCGCCCCAGTCGAGAAATCCCACCCGTGGAGCTCCTGCTGACGCCGGCCGGCAGCGAGTGGAAGGCCGACGAGCTCGGGATCACCGTAACGGGTGACTACCCCTCCGCTCCCGACAGGATCGCGGAGGCCCGGTTCCTGACATCGCGGTTGCGCTCGCTGCGAGACGAGCACGGGGTCCCGGCAGGCGACATGGTCGTGCTGCTGCGCGCCTACACGCACGTCGCCGCGTACGAAGCGGAGCTGGAGCGGGCGGGGTTGGCGCCCTACGTCGTCGGCGGCCGCGGCTACTGGTCGCACCAGCAGGTCGACGACGCGCGACGCATCCTCGGGGTGATCGCGAACCCGCTCGACGACCACTGCGTGCTCGGCGCGCTCTCCTCTCCGGCGTGCGGCGTGCTTCCCGACACGCTGTGGCTGCTGCGCCGCGCGGCCGGCGACCGCATGCACCTGTGGCCGACGATCGAGAAGCGCTTCGGATCGCGGGAGGGAGGTCTCGACGAGAAGGCCCGTGAGTGGCTCGATGCGATTCCAGACCACGACGCTGAACGGCTGCGCCGCTTTTGCGACACCGTGGAGGGGCTGCGCGAAGACTCCCCGCGGCTCGGGCTCGAGGAGCTGATCGACCGCGCGATCACCGCACTCGGCTACGACCTCGCGGCCCTGATGCTGCCAGGCGGAACGCGCCGGCTCGCCAACGTGCGCAAGCTGATGCGAATGGCGCGGGCCTACGAGGCGGCCGACGGACGCGACCTACGGGGCTTCCTGGACTTCGTCGAGGAGTCGGCGGGAGGCCCGGCCCGAGAGGGCGAGGCCGCGACCGAGGCCGAGCAGCACGAGGGCGTCCGCGTGATGACGGTCCACGCGGCGAAGGGCCTCGAGTTCCCGGTCGTCGCGGTCGCCGATCTCGGCCGCCATCTGATGGCGGGCGGGCGGCCGCCCGCGGTGCGTATCGACCGCGCGAACGGCGATGAGATGAACGCAGACGACGAGGAAGCAGCACCGCCGCGGATCGGAATCCAGCTTGCGCGATTCGGCGCCAAGGCGATCCGGCTGTACGACTACGACGACCTCACCGAGAAGGCGGAGCGCGACGAGGTGGCCGAGAGCTGCCGGCTCGCCTACGTGGCGGCGACCCGCGCTCAGGACCACCTGATCCTCAGCGGCTCATACCGGCCCGGGAGGTCGATCCCGGACGACGGACCCCCCGCTACGACCCCGGTCAGCGAGCGCCTGCTCGCCGGGCTCGGCATCGAGGAGCCGGACGACGGCGTCATCCCGGTACCCGCTCCGCAGCCGCGTCCGGGGCTCGACGCCCGCTTCGGCCCGGGGCAGATCGCCGTTCGCGTCAACCGACCCGTTCCGGCGTTGTTCGAGGCACTCGCCCCCGAACCGTCGGTTCCCGCAGAGGCGGCTCTTCCGGCCCGAGGCGCTCCCCCGATCGCCCGCCCCGACCGCCGACCCCAGCCCGCGCCCGGGCATCTCTCGTACTCGGCGCTCGCCGCGTACGGGCGCTGCGGATACCGGTTCTACGCCGAGCGGATTCTCACGCTCCCCCCGCGAGGCGACGTCGGCGGCGATGGCGACGACGGCGCGGGCGGCGAGGCGAGCGGAGCGGCGCGACGGTTTGGATTCGGCACCGCGGTGCACGGAATGCTCGAGTGGAGCGCCCGCCACGGGTGGCGCCCCCCTCCGCAAGCACTGTCGGCCGAGCTGCTGCGCCGCGAGCGGCTCGACGCCGCAGAGACAGAGGTGGAGCGCGCCGGGGCGATGGTCTCGGCGTGGCTCGACTCCGAGCTGTGTGCCGAGCTCCGCCACAGCGAGGCCCGCGTGCATCCCGAGATGCCGTTCCTGTTGCCCGTCGGGGGCTCGATCGTGCGCGGCACGATCGACATGCTCGCGGACACCGAGCGCGGACCGCTGGTGATCGATTACAAGACCGACTCGCTCGCCGAGGCGACGCCGGACGAGCTGGTGGATCGCTACGCCGTGCAGCGCGAGATCTATGCGCTCGCGGCGTCGGCCGGATCCGCGACGTCGGTGAGGACCGCGTACGCCTTCCTTGACCGGGGTGGCGGCGTGGTGGCATCGGAGTTCGGCCGAGAGGAGCTGGAGGCCGCGAGAGCGCACCTCGATGAGCTCGTAGCCGGGGTCGGCGAGGGGCGGTTCGAGGTGACCGCATCCCCGCACTGGGCGCTGTGCAACGACTGCCCCGCGCGCGAGCGCCTGTGCTCGCATCCCAAGGACCTGACCGGCCGCAAGCTCGGGATGAGGGCACATGCTGGGGCGCGTCGCCATGTTCGCGTACGGCTCGCTGGTCAGTCCCGAGAGCGCGGCGCGAACGCTCGGCCGAGCCGTGCCGGAGCCGACCCCGGCGCGTCTCGCGGGCTGGCGGAGGCGGTGGTCCCAGTTCCGCGACAACCGCGCGCTTGAGAAGACGTTCGCGCGTCGGGCCGACGGAAGCATTCCCCCGCACGTGCTCGGGCTGACGATCGAGTCCTCGGACGACGAGGCCGAGGCCCCGAACGGGGGCCTGGTCGAGGTGAGCGAGGAGGAACTGCTGCGCCTCGATGTTCGGGAGATTCGCTACGACCGCATCGAGGTGCCCGCGATGGGGGGATTCGAGCGAGTCTTCGCTTACCGCGCGAAGCCGGCCCACCGCGCCCCGCAGCCGCCCTCCGGCGCGGTCGTGATTGCCGCGTACCTCGACCAGGTCGAGGCGGCGTTCGCGGCGCTCGGCGACGACCAGCTTCGGCTCTACCGCGAGACCACCGGCCCGCCGCCGGTCGAGGTCGTGGAAGCGGTGCTCGTTCGCGATCGGATCCGGCCTGGTAACCCCCGCGAGTGGTGACCCGCGGGCGCTCCATCGCCTCATCGGGCGACCGGCGTCGAAGGGGTAGCCGGTTCCGTCGGCCCCGGCAGGTTTGGAGAGCCGGCTCACGGGGTATTTCTGGCTTCCGTGGAGGGCAGCAGCGAAGGCCATGCATGAAGGCGAGCCCCGCAGGGGATGACGCCATGGACCTCGAGCGCGTGCTGGAGATGTTCGAGAGGAACTACGGCCTCCGGTCGGACGACTTCTACCGCGCCCACCTGAGCAACGACAGCCTCGCTACGGATCTCCCGGTGTGGCACCGCGAGGTCTGGGCAGGCACGTACCGCCAGCTGCTCACCGGCCGCCTGGCCGCGGACTCCGGGGCCGCCCGACCCGGCTAGATATCAGGCGGCGTCGCGCGCCGATGCGCGTCGGGTGGCTCCGGCTCGGCTTCCGTTCGAAGTCTCGCCGTTCCAGCGCTTCGCCCATGCGCGAAGCTGACGGATGGCGGGCTCGAGCGCCCTTCCCTTCTCGGTCAGCGCGTAGGAGACCCTCGCGGGCGTGCCCGCGTGGACGGAGCGCTCCACCAGGCCCTCTGCCTCGAGCTCCCGAAGCCGGCTCGACAGGAGTCGGTCCGAGAGCCCGGGTATCGCGAACGAGAGCTCCGCGAAGTAGTGCGGGCGCTCCGTGAGCGCCCACAGGATCGCGCCGGTCCATCGCTTGCCGATCAACTCGACTGCTGCGTGAAAGTCCGGGCACACGCGTGCCGCACGCGCGCCCGCCCTGCTCTCGGCAGAGATTGCTCCCACGAACCCAGAGTACAGAACCGTACCCCTGGCCCCCGGGCGTTTCGTCACGTCACGCACGGTCCCGTGTCGACCGGCTGATCCGCTTCGGCAAGTGCCCGCTCGACGATCCCATCCGGAACACCGAGGCCGCCGTCGGGCACCGCGCCGACCGAAGCGGCGAACACCGTCGTCAGGACGCTCCCGCCGGCATCTACGGCGGGCCCGCCGGAGTTTCCCTGCCGAACGTCGCCGCGGAACGAGACCATCTTCCGGGTCACCGGCCCGCGCCCGTACGCGTCCTCGCTCACGACCTCGCCGGCGGCGCCGAGCCTCGCCGGCGTGACCGTGAACGAACCGTCCTCCGGGTAGCCGAGCACCGCCGCACGCGTCCCGGGGCGCTGGGTCTCGGCGAGGGGCAGCGGCGGCTCGACAAGGCCATCGACCTGAAGCACGGCGACATCGTTTCGGGGATCGAAGTGAACGGGGGTGGCGCCCACCTCCGCGCCGCTGCGAGTCGTCACCGTGGTGTCCTGCTGGCCGGCGACCACGTGAGCGTTCGTCACGACGAGCTCCGGCGCGGCGACCCATCCCGAGCCCGAGATCCCCAACCCACACGCGGTTCCCAGGACGCGCACCACGCTCTCCCCGGCACGCTCGACGTCCGGGTCGCGGGCGATCGCCATGTCGGGCGCCGGGACTCGGGCCTCGGGGCCGGGCACGGTCGGGGTCGGGTCGATCCGGTTCAGCACCCTCAGCACCGGCCCGGAGGGCGGGAGGAGCTCGTTCAGCTCCTGGAGGATCACCGAGCGCTGGATGTCGGAGCGGAGCTCGCGGGCGCCCGGGGTGTGCAGGGCGACGGCACCGAGCACCCAGGCGAGCGCGAGCGCGAGCGCGGCGAGCAGGGCGGCGCCGCCCACTCCGTCCACCGACGCCCCGAGTCCCTCCCGAACCCACCTCGTGCGCGCCACGCGCGCGACTCCCTCGAGCGCGACGGCCGCGATGCCGCCGAGCAGGAGACCGCCGAGCAACGCCGTCGCGGGGGCGTAAGGAGACTCGGACCCTTCCGACAGCAGCTCGGGGCCGAATCGTGCCCCGAGCACGGCGCCGGCGGCAAACCCCGCCAGCGAGAGCGCGCCGACGACGAGGCCCTGCCGGTAGCCCAACACGGCGAGAGCCGCGACGAAGAGGATGATCAGCCAGTCGATCGAGGTCACGAGTCCGAGTCCGTCCGTGCGGCGCTCACTGCGAATGTACGGGTGTTGCGCCGACGGGCTGACCGGATAGCCTGTCGCCCGTGGGACCAACCGGCTTGTCCGGCGGGGTTAGCGACCACTGGATATCGACACTATGTTCGAGGGCAAGACGTCACGCACCTGGACGCTGCGCGTAGGGCGGCGTTTCACCGGTTGAGCGCGATCAGTCCCCAGGCGGAGCGCCGTCGGCGCATCCTAACCCGCGCCATGCCCGTGGCTGTGCTCGGGCTTGCGGCCTTCGTGCTCGGGGTGATCGTCGGAGGTCGGTCGGCCTCCGAGGAGGCGGCGCAGCGCTTCACCGAGGCCTGGGCCCGTCAGGACTACGAGGCGATGCACGGGGAGCTGACCGAGGACATGGCGGCCAGGTATCCCATCGACCGCTTCACCACGCTGTACGACGAGGCCGAGCGAACCGCGACGATCGAGTCGGTCGAGCCACACGATCCTGACGGCATCGAGACGGTTTCGGGCCAGGAGGCGGTGACGGTGCCGGTCGACGTGCGCACCCACGCGTTCGGGGACGTGGGTGGGACGCTGGCGATCCCGGTCGCCGACGGCGAGATCGCGTGGGCGCCCCATCTCGTGTTCCCGGGGCTATCCGAGGGTGAGAGCCTTTCCCGTCGCATCGATCTCCCCGAGCGCGCGCCGATCCTCGCCGAGAACGGCACGCCGCTGGCCGAGGGACCGTCCTCGGCACGCAGCTCGCCGATCAGCGGCGCGACGATCAACGTGGCCGGCGAGCTCGGGGTCCCGAAGGGCGCCGAGGAAGCCAAGCTCGAGCAGCGCGGGTTCCCCGACGGCGCGCTGGCGGGGAAGAGCGGGCTCGAGAAGGCGTTCAACACGCGGCTCGCCGGTCAGCCGGGGGGCGAGTTGCTCGCCTCGAGCGACGCCGGGGGCGGGAGCCAGAGCCGCGTGCTCGCCAGCGCCGACCCGGTCAAGGGCGAGCCGGTCCGCACGACGATCGACCCGCTGTTGCAGGAGGCGGCGGTAACCGCGCTGGGAAGCGCGTTCGGAGGGGTGGCGGTGCTCGACGCCAAGGACGGCTCGGTGTTGGGAGTCGCCGGGATCGCATACTCCTCGCCCCAGCCCCCGGGGTCGACGTTCAAGGTCGTCACGACGGTTGCCGCGCTCGAGTCGGACGTCGTGAAGCTCAACGACACATTTCCCGTCGAGTCATCCACGTTCGTCGAGGGTCGGGAGATCACGAACGCGGGCGATGCGGCGTGCGGGGGCACGTTCGTTCAGAGCTTCGCCAACTCCTGCAACACGGTGTTCGCGCCGCTCGGGCCGGAGATCGGCAACGACAAGCTGGTTGCCACGGCCGAGCGCTTCGGGTGGAACTCCGAGCCGACCCTTTTCAACGCCCAGGCGACCGCCGCGATCATGCCGCCCGAGAGCACGATCCCCACGTCGATCGGCGACGACCTCGATCTGGCGGTCAGCGCCATCGGCCAGGGGGAGGTGCTCGCGACGCCGCTCTCGATGGCCTCGGTGTCGCAGACGATCGCCGCACGCGGAATGCGGAGCCCGACGTCGATCGTCTCAGAGCCCCGGCTGGGCCCCGACGCCGAGCCCGTGAGGGTCACCTCGGGGGCGATCGCGGCCACGCTGCGCGACCTGATGGTGGGCGTCGTGTCCAACGGAACCGGCACAGCCGCCGCGCTGCCCGGAATCGAGGTCGCCGGCAAGACCGGGACGGCCGAGCTCGGCCCGGCGCCGGCGTCTGCCGACCAGGGCGCCGGCGCCGAGCCCGAGGAGGACGCGTGGTTCACCTCCTTCGCGCCGGCGAACAATCCCAAGATCGCCGTGGCCGTGCTGGTCGTGAACGTGCAGGGGGGCGGCGGGGCCGTGGCCGCTCCGATCGCGCGCGAGGTGCTGTCGGCCGGGCTGCTGTAGGCGCCGGAGCGAGCGTCAGATGTCGAGCTCGACCCGGGCCTCCTCGCCGATGGAGGACGGGATCTCGAGCTCGATCGGGCGGTTCTCGGTCACGCTGCGGTTGACCAGGAACAGCACCATCGCGCCGTTGATCGGCCCGGTCGCGGCCGGCGTGTCGGGCGCCGGGAGCTCGTCGCCGCCGTCGAGCGTCGCGCCGAGATCGAGCGCGTACACGCTCTCGCTCTCGAGCGGCTCGTAGGTGTTGTCCCTCGTGTCGACGACCGTCATCTCATCCGGAAGCTGCTCCGAGGAGTCACCCTCGTTCTCGATCGTCATGAATACCCCGAGGTACTCCTCGTCGGGGCTGGGACCGGGCTGGCCTACGAGATATGCCTCGTCCTCGGGGTCGCTCGGATTGAGGAACCGCGTGATCTGGACGTTGTAGCGGAGCTCGCCGAGCTCCACGGGCTCCCCCTCGATCACGTCGAGCTCTTCCTCGTCCTCCCCGCAGCCCGCGACGGCGAGCGCGCCCGCGAGCAACGCGGCGACGAGCGCCAATCTCGAGAGGCGATGCACGGCGGCAGTCTAGTCGCGGACGACGGCCGACATTGCGCGTTAGTGCCGGACCGCGGGTGGCAGGGCGGGGATCGGGTCTTCGCCCGCGACCGCGAGCGGCTCGACTGGGCTGTCCGACTCGAGCAGATCCCGCATCCGGCGGAGCGCGCGCGACCACCGCCGTCGGTACCAGCCCCTCGCTCCGGGGTGCTCCTTCAGTCGATCGATGGGATGCGACGGCTCCGTCCAGAAGGTCAGCGATGCGTCGGTTGTGGACCCGGGGCCGGCGACCAGCTCCCACCCGGTTCCGACCGGGATCCGGTCCCATCGGCCCCCGTGGCCGCCCTCCAGGATTCGGTGCGGAGGCTCGAGCTCCTCGATCACGGTCTCCATCCATAGCCGCCTCCCGGGGGGCCCGGTGCGAAACCGCGCCGCGGCGCCGACCCCGGTCGACGGTATGCGCTCGAGGCGAAACTGCTCGATGAAGTGGTCGGTGAAGGCCGGGCGGTTCGCGAGGTCGCCGATGAGGGCGAAGACCCGCTCGCGGGGAGCGTCGATCCTGATGCTCACGGTCACCGGCAGCATTTCGGCGCGCAGTCTATGGGTGCACGAACCCGAGACCACCCGCCAGAAGCGGACATGGGGGCTTCGCCCCCTCGCCGCCCATTCGGGCGGCTCCCCCAGCGAGCGAGCGTCATTACCGGTGCTTCGAGTCGCGAGCGAGCGGGAGCGGAGCATTCTGGCGGAATTGTTCGAAATGTCGCACTTTCCGGCAATTCGTTTGACAGATCGGATACCGGTTTGACCACGGCGATATGCTCGTCAGAACGTCGTGTAAGGAGAGACGTTGGTGCCCCACCTGGGAGCTAGAGTCGTCGAGACCGGCAGGGCTGTGGGCGGGGGGTCTTTCATATGCGTGGAGTGCGGCGCGAGCGTCTCGCTCGCGGCGCTTGATGCGGTGCCCGAGTGCAGCTGCGGAGGGTCCCGGTTTCGGCGCGCGTCGCTGTTCGAGCAGCCGACCACGGACGACCTCACCACCGCGGTCGAGACAGAGCCCGGGTGGCTGTCCAGAACCCGCGAGGTTCTCAACGAGCAGGGACACCAAGATCAGTTCATCGCGTTCGAGTCCGAGCAGGGCGCCCAAGTCCTCCCCGTTTCCGAGGGATGGACCCGGATCGGCCGCAGCGCCACGGCGGAGATTCGGCTCGACGACCCCACCGTCTCCCGCCGCCACGCGGTTCTGGTCCGGACGCCTAAGGGCGAGTTGAGGGTGCTCGACGACCGTAGCCTCAACGGCGTCTTCGTCAACGGCGAGTCGGTCGAGTGGAGCCGCCTGGTCGACGGCGATGAGATCGGGATCGGCCGCTACCACCTCCACGTGATCGACACCGTGGGCTCACCGGCTGGCGCCGGGAACCCCTCTCCCGCGCTGAACGGCTAGGTCACTCCGTCGAGATCGACGGATCGGCCTGAACCCGGTGTGGGACGATCATCAGGAAGTTGTCCTTGGCGCGCCCGGCCAGCTCCCGGATCCGCTCCGCCTCGGCGTCCTGGCCGGTGACGCGGAGCTCATCCGCGTAGTGGCCGAGGAGCACGTCGACGTCGAGCACCCCCTCGGCGTCGAGCGTCTCGAGCTCGACCTTCGCCCCCTCGCCGAGGCGCCTGGCGATCGCCTCCCGGGTGAGGTTCATCTCGGGGTCGACGCGCACGTACACGCGCCCGCCGGTCATCCCGGCGCATGCCCACGGGCCGATGTCGCCGAGCACGACGGCGCGGCCCGAGGTCATGTACTCGAACGCGAACCCTTTCGCGTTCGAGCGATCGACGATGCCGCCACGCGAGTCGTCGAGCGGCTCGGCGGGCTCTCCGCCAAGCACCACGTCCGCGCCCGAGAGGCGGATGCAGAACCGTGAGTCTGCTGAGCCCTGGACGAACAGCCGTCCTCGCTGGGCGCCGTAGGCGAACGACTTGCCGACCGATCCGTTGAGGCGCCGCCCGTCGCGATTGCGGCCCTTCATGATCGAGACGACCCCGCCGAGCATCGTCTTGCCAACCCCGTCCTGAGCGCCGCCCTCGACCCGCACGGCGAGGCCCCAGGCATTGAAGGCCCCGAATCCCTGGCCCGCCACCGAGCCCCCGTTGAAGTTCAGCTCCGCGAGCACGTCCTCGGTGCCCTCGGGGGCGCCCTCGTAGATGCGCGCGCGGGACATCGCGCCGGCGAGCTCGGTCCCGAGCACGCGGTCGTGCGCGTCGGTGGCGCGCGGGAACTCCTCGTGCACGGGTCGGCCCGAGAACACCGAGTCTGCGAGAGCGGCGATCCTCGCCGACGCCTCCTTCGCCGCCATCCGGATCGGCTTCGCGACCACGAGCCCCGGCTCGCCGCGCTGCTCCGCCTCGACCTCCGCTGGGATCGGCAGGTCGGCGGGCTCGAGGTCGAGGTACTCCTCGAGCGGGGTGATCAGCTGCGCGAGGTCCACCCGATCGGCGTGCGAGGCCTGCTCCAGGAGGTCGTAGCGTCCGACCAGGTCCTGCGCGCGGTCGTATCCGAGCTCGGCGACGACGCGTCGCACCTCCTCGCCCATCGCCTGGAAGAACCGCGCGCAGCTCTCCGCGGCGCCGTCGACGTGCTGGGGGGTGAACTTCTTCAGCCCGTGCTCCTGGGCCTCCTCGACCGTCTCGATCGAGGTCGCGATCCCCACGTGGCACGTGTCGAGCTGGCAACCGCGGCAGATCGTGCAGCCGAGCGAGACCATCGCCAGCGTCCCGAACGCGACCCGGTTGGCGCCCATGCAGTGCAGCTTCACGACGTCGTACGCGTGCCGGTAGCCGCCGTCGGCCCAGATCTCGACCCGGTTGCGGATCCCGGCTTCCATTAGCGCGCGATGCACGGCGCGCGTCCCGATGTCGGACGGGAGGCCCACGTGGCGCAGCGCGTGCTGGCGGGCCGCCCCGGTCCCGCCCTCGAACCCGGACAGGGTGATGATGTCCGCTCCCGCCTTCGCGATCCCCAGCCCGATCGTGCCGACGTTGGGAACCACCGGGACCTTCACCGAGACCCGGACGTCGGGGTTCACTGTCTTCAGCTCGTCGATCAGCTCGGCGAGGTCCTCGATCGAGTACAGGTCGTGGTTGTTCGAGGGAGAGATCAGGTCGGTCCCGGGCGACGCGTTTCGCGCGGCCGCCACCTTCTCGGAGACCTTCTTGCCCGGCAGATGGCCGCCCTCGCCCGGCTTCGCCCCCTGGCCGATCTTGATCTCGGCGACGTAGGAGGAGTTGAGCATCTCGGCGGAGACGCCGAAGCGGCCCGAGGCGACCTGCTGTCCGCGCCACTTGCGGTAATCGCCGAACATGTCGGGGATCTCGCCGCCCTCCCCGTTGATGCACAGGATGTTGATCGCCTTCGCGGCTTCGGCGTAGGCGCGGAACGCCGGCTCCGACTGGGACCCGAAGCTCATCGAGGAGATCACGAGCGGGTAGTCGTGCGCACCGACGCCGGGATCGACGTCCTCCGGTGCGATTGGCTGGCGATCCGAGCGCAGCTTCATGATGTGGCGCATCGAGATCGGGTGCTCGCCCTCGAGCTCGCGGACCTTCTCCGAGTACTCCTGGTACGAGCCGCTCCCGTTCGATGCCGCGACGGCGGCCTTGTAGACCTTGGGGTAGAAGTGGAAGGTCTTCGCCGGCTTCGCCCCCTCGCCGTCGACGAGGATCCTCTGGCGCGCGTCGGTGTCGACGTCGAGCTCGGAGAAACCGATCCCGCCGCGCTCCGAGGCGCAGAAATGCTCGGCCTGGAAGATCTCCGCCAGCTCGGGCTTGACGCCGATCGAGGAGAACTGGCGCGCGTAGCCGCGGACCTCGTGGATCCCGATCGTGGAGATCACCTTCTCGACGCCCTTGCGCAGCGCGCTGCAGATGTTGTCGACGTCCTGCTTGTAGTCGTCGACGCAGATCACCTCGACGAGCACGTACGGGCACACGCCGTTCGCGCCGAGACCGAGCGCGAGCACGACGTCGTGGACGTTTCGCAGCGCGGCCGAGCGCAGCACGACCGAGCAGCGGCGACGGAGGTTCTCCTCGCCGGGCTCGCACCGGAACTGCTTCAGCGCCTGATCGACCGCGGAGGTGGCGAGGTGCGGATCGAGGTAGCGCCGATCACCGTCGTACACCGTGCGATCCGTGAGCACGAGCAACTCGGCGCCGTCGCGGGCCGCCTTGACCGCCTCCTGCTTGATCCGCTCGATCGCTCCTTTGGTCGTCTCGGATTCGAGCAGCGAGACGTCTATCGCCGCCGCGCGCCCGCGGAACTCCTCCCACAGGTCCTCGAGCAGGTAGGTGCGGTGCTCGCGCGCGATCTCGCGGTACGTCTCGTCGGACAGCGGAGCGAGATCGTGGTGCCCGCCCAGCAGGACCGGGAAGGCCGTCTCGATGGTGCGGGTGTCGGACGGGTCGAATGCCGATGGTCGGCGCCCGAACACGGCGCGGGTCGAGAAGTGCTCGATCTCGCGCTCGCGGTCGATCGCCGGGTTGGTGACCACGGCAACCGTCTCCTTGAAGTAGTCGGCGAGGTTGTGGCGCTCGGGCGAGAGCGCCGCGAGCGGCCCGTCGTAGCCCAGCGAGCCGATCGGCTCGGCCCCGTTAGACGCCATCTGCTGCACGAGCTTGGTGTCCTCGCGCTGCCATCCGAACGCTGCGAGCAGGCTCTCGGAGACCTTGACCGGCTCCGACGGGCCGGCGCTCGTGTAGCCGGGAATCTCCTCTCCCTCGAGCGGGCCGCCGGTCTCAAGCGCCCGGGTGAAGGCGTCGTACTCGGACGCGTTCGTTCGCTCGACCCACCGGCGGGCGACGAGGCGCTGGAGCTCGTCGTGCGCCCACAGCCTCGCGGAGTGCTGCTCGCGGTTGATCGAGACCATCGCCTTCTCGCCCGGCGCGAGCGGCTTCGGCTCGCCGGCGAGGTCGTGGATCGACACCACCCCTGGCTCGGAGCTGAACACGAACTCCTCGACGGTCTCCAGCGCCCACAGCGGGCGCAGGCCGAGCGCGTCGGCCGAGAACACGCACTCGTCGTCGTGGCGGGAGATCAGCGCGACCGGTCCTTGCGCGACCGGGCCCATGGCCTGGCGCAGGTACATGTAGAAGCCGTGAAGCTCGGGCGGCAGCCCGCGGATCTCATCGACGATCGGCGGGACGAACATCTCCATCGCCTCGGCGAGGCTGAGGCCGTCGCGCTTGACGAGCGCCTCGATCGCCCGGTTGAGGTCCTGGGAGTCCGAGCAGCCGGGCTCGATCGGGACCCCGAGCATGCGCGCCTCCTGCCGAAGCTGCTCGATCGTGTTGATCTCGCCGTTGTGGCCGAGGACCGAGAACGGCTGCACGCGCCGGAACGACGGCCACGTGTTGGTCGAGTACCGGTTGTGGCCAAAGCACGCCGCCGTCTCGAATCGCTCGTCGGTCAGGTCGGGGTAGTAGGCGCCGAGCACCTTGGGCGCGCCCATGACCTTGTAGACGCACGTGGTCGGGGACAGCGACGGGACGTGCAGCCCGAGCTCCTGTTCGAGCTCGATCATGAGATCGAACAGGACGCGATCGCGGTGCTCGGGATCCGCCACCAACCCGCAGAACTGCCAGAAGTGTGGCTCCTCCTCGCGGGCGGTCGGGGCGAGCGCAGCGGAGTCCACGGCCCCGAGCCGCTCGGCGAGCACGCGGAAGCTGCCCCGCCCGAGAATCTCGTGGGCACCGTGCATCGTGCGCTCGAGGTCCTCGGTGCGGTCGACGAAAACGTGCCCGACCGCGAACGCCGGGTCGAGCGCAAGGGCGGGGTTGTGACCGCCGGCTCTGACCTCCTCGGCCCAGATCCGGCGCGGGACGTCGACGAGGATCCCGCACCCGTCGCCCTCGCCGTCGACGTTTCCGGCCCGATGCAGCATCTTCTGAAGCGATTCGAGCGCGCTCACGACGAGCTCGCGGCTCGGGGTGCCGTCCTTGCGCACCGCAGCGAACAACGCGCATGCGTCGCGGTCTTCCACGCTCGGCGGGGAAACGCGGGGCCGGTAGGGGCGCTCCGGCGAGTATCGAGTTGTCATCTGACCTCCCGGGATCCGCGCCTTCTTCGAGCGGGCGCGCGACGGGGCTGGACCGACGGACGCGAAATTATACGGGCGAGGGTGGCGCAACCGGCGCGCACCCCGATACGCTGGCCCGCGCGGACGATGGGAGGCGACGACTCACCCGAGGCCCTCGAGCAGGCGATCGCCCGTTACAACGACGCCTGGAACGCGCACGACCTCGACGCGATCATGGCCATGCACGCCTCCGACATGGTGTTCGAGAACCACACCGCCGGAGAGGCGGCGGAGGGCGCGGCGGTCCGGGAGCACATCGGGTCGATCTTCGAGACGTGGCCCGACATCCGCTTCGAGGCCCGGCGCACGTACGCGCGTGACGGCCTCGTCGTCCAGGAGTGGACCGCGACCGCAACCCACGCGAACGCGATGCGCCGCGGCGATCTGGAAGCGGCGCCGACCGGCAAGCGGGTCGAGTGGCGCGGCGTGGACGTGATCCCGTTCGAGGACGGGCTTGTGAAGCGCAAGGACGTGTACTCGGACTCGGTGTCGATCCTGCGCCAGGTCGGGCTGCTCGACTGAGCCCTCAGCCGTCGAGGTACCGCGGCTCTGCGAACACTCGCCGGACCATCGGCTCGAACGCCTCGATCGGGAGCGAGTCGTATGCGGGGTCGAAGCAGTTCTGGTCGTAGCGCTCGCAGAACTCGGCGCAGTCGTCGAACCACTCGTGGCCGCGGTAGCGCTCCCGGACGTCGGGGTCGACGCCGGTCTGGCGGCCGTAGTAGTGCTGCTGGAAGACGCCGTGGTGCTGGACGATCCAGCAGATCCGCGGCTCCGCGTACGGCCTCAGGATCGCGGCGACCATCTCACCGTGCGTGTGGGGGGCGAGCTCGTCTCCGATGTCGTGCAGGAGCGCCGCTACCACGTACTCCTCCGAGCGCCCGTCGCGGTGCGCGCGGGTCGCCGACTGGAGCGAGTGCTCGCAGCGGGTGACCTGATAGCCGCCGAGCGAGTGCTCGAGGGCCCGGACCGCCGCGAGCAGTCGATCTGGCAGGTGCTGGATGTACTCGCCCTCGAGCCGCTCGAGCAGCGCGTAGTCCTCGGCCGTACCGTCGGCCATGCGCGTGAACCCGACCGCCTCCATGGAGCCCGACCCTACAGCTCCGGTAGTTGCAGCGAGCGCGCGACGCGGCGCAAGGCCTCCCCCTACAACTCCGGAACGTCCGCTCCGAGCGGCGAGAACGGCGCCCGGTGGACCTCCGCCCAGCCCTCGGTGCGCTCGCGAAGCGCGTCCACCACTTTGCCGGTGCTCTGCCAGAAGGTCCACACCAGCACGCTCGGACCGGCGCCCGAGATCGTCGCGCCGATCGCGCCGAGCTCGCGAGCCTGCTCGACGAGCTCGATCGAGCGCGGATAGAGGTGGGCACGGCGCGGCTGGTGCACGCGATCTATGAGGCCACGCTCGATCAACGTGAGGTCGGAGCGCTGCACGCCGAGCACGAGGAGCGACGCCGCGGCCACGTTGGCGACCGCGTCGGCGAGCGGGATCTCCTCGGGGATCGCGCGCCGGGCCTGCTCGGTGGGAATCTGTTCGTCCGGGACCACGATCACGGCCTCCACCCCCTCTGGCGGATCAAAGCGGGTCGCGCGCGGAGCGTCGTCGTCGCGCGAGCTGATCACGAACCCCCCGTAGAGCGCCGCGGCGACGTTGTCGGGGTGCCCCTCGAGCTCGACGGCGTGGGCGAGCAGCGCCTCGTGGTCGAGCGCCAGCTCGTAGAGGTGCTCGGCCGCCATCAGCCCGGCGACGATCGCGGCGGCGCTCGAGCCCAGTCCGGACGCGACCGGGATCTCGCTGCGGATCTCGAACCGGAGGCCGTCGGCGGAGTGCAGGCGCTCGAATGCGCGCACGCCCAGGTTCGACCGGTCCTCGGGGACGGCGGCCCCGCCCGCGTCGACACGGAACTCCCCCCCTTCGGTCACCTCGAGCTCGAGGTGCATCGAGAGCGCCGCGGCGAGCACGTCGTATCCGGGACCGAGGTTCGCCGAGGTCGCCGGGACGCGGACCAGCCTGCGGCGCTCGGTCAAACGCTTGCGGCTATGGCTTCCACTTGACCGAGCACCCTACGGGGTCGGTCTCGGGGCGGGCAACCTCGTCCCCGGCGAGGACCGCGTCCACCGCTTCGCGCAGCCAGGTCGCATTGTGCGCCGGCTCCTGGTAGTCGGGATCGGGCGCGCCCTGGTAGCGAAGCCGGAGCTCGGGGTCGAGCACGTAGACGTGCGGCGTCACCTTCGCCTCCCAGGCGCGCGCAGCCTCCTGGCTGGGGTCGTGGAGGTAGGGAAACGGCCACTCCTCCCGCGAGACCCGCTCGCGCATCGCCTCGTAGGAGTCGCGGGGATAGCGGTCGGCATCGTTCGAGTTGACGGCGAAGAACCTCACCCCGCGCGGCTGGTAGTCGCGGGCCGCCTCCACGAGCCGGTCGTGCCACGCGAGTGCGTAGGGGCAGTGATTGCACGTCCACAGGACTACGGTTGCCGGCGCGCCCTCGACGTCCGCGAGCGAGTGAGACGCGCCCTCGGTGTCGGGGAGATCGAACCCGGGAGCCCGCTCACCGATTGTGAAACCGCTCACTGCGTCCGCCCTCCTTCGAGAACCGCGGACTCCAGGGCGGCGCGGACTTCGGCGCGGTCGGGAAGCGGGGAGATACGGCCATCGCGCAGCCGGTAGACGCGGCAGGTGAGCCCCGCCGGCTCGTCGGTGGGCTGGATGTCGCGACCGTCGATCCTGATCGTCGGCGAACCGACGAACCGCTCGCGTTCGGCATCCTGGACGGCGGCGACCTCGCGAACCTCGACCGAGTCGGGATCGAGGCCGAGCACACTCATCTCTTCGCGCAACTCGGCGAGCGCACGGTCCCAGGAGGGACACTCTCGCCACCACAGAAGCTCGATTCGCGGCGCTTCGCGCATGAGTTAAACGTAGCGATGTCGGACGGTAGCCCGGACTACCCAGCACCACAGCGGCGGTCGAAGTACGGTTCTGCCTCCGCGGTTAGAGGAGGAGCGAGCGCATGGCATATGACGCCGTTGTGGTGGGAGCCGGGCTGGCGGGGCTGTCCGCGGCCCGCGATCTGGTCGCGGCGGGAGCCGACGTCGTCGTGGTGGAGGCACGCGGGCGGCCCGGCGGCCGCGTCGAGCAGACCCAGCTTCCCGACGGCCGCCTCGTGCAGCTCGGCGGCGAGCTGGTCGGCCCGTTCCAGGAGGCCTACCACGACCTCGTCGACGAGCTCGGCCTGACGCTCGAGACCTCGTTCGTCGCCGCGCGGGGGGAGGAGACCTACGTGCTGGCCGAGGGGCGGTTCGTCGGCGACGCGTATCCGTGGATGAGCGACGAGGACCGCGCGAGCTACGACGCGGTCGAGGAGCAGTTCATCCGCCTCACCAAGACGGTCGATCCCGACGATCCCTGGTCGCACCCGGAGGCGGAGCGCCTCGACCGCGTCTCGATCGCGGCGTGGATGCGAGACGTCGGCGCGACGCGGAATGCCGTCCGCGCGCGGGAGTTGTTCGCGCTCGCCCTCTCGTCGGAGTCGATCGAGCGGACCTCGCTGCTCTCGGAGCTGCGAAAGCAGGCGGTGGCGGGCGCCACCGGCTTCTACGAGTACGAGTCGTGGGAGAGCGAGCGCGTCGCGGAGGGGTCGGCGACCGTCGCGCTGCGGATGGCCGACGAGCTCGGCCCCCGGATCCGCTACGCGACTCCGGTCGCGCGCATCCGGGTCGGCGCGGATGGCTGCGTCGTCACCGGCTCGATGGGCGAGCGGTTCGAGGCCGAGGCCGTCGTCTCCGCGGTCCCAGTGGGTCCGCTGCGCGAAATCCAGATCGACGGCGTTTCCGACGAGCGCCTCGGCTCGCTGCACCGCCAGCACCATGCGCTCGCCGCGAAGCCGGTGTTCGCCTACGACACCAGCTTCTGGGAGGACAACGGACAGAACGGGGAGCTCTACTCGGAGACCGGCCTGATCGGCGGAGTGTGGGCCCAGGTCGCCGGGATCCTCTCGACCCTGGTGCCGCCGGAGCGGCTCGCGCCGCTGATCGCCACGCCGGACGAGCTGGTCCAGGCGGAGCTGACCCGCGAGATGGTCGCCGCGTTCGGGGACGACGCCGGCGACCCGGACGCCTTCTTCCTGCGGCGCTGGGGCGTCGATCCGTTCACGCTCGGCTACATCACGTCGTGGCGTCCCGGCGACGTGATGGCCGTCGGTCCCCTGCACGGCACACACGAGCCGCCGTTCTACGTCTGCGGCTCCGACCAGTGGGTGTGCGGCTACATGGAGGGAGCGGTGCGAACGGGTCGAGGCGCGGCCGCCGCCGCGCTCGCATCCGGCTGAACGGTCGGGCTAACTGCTCTAGCCGCGCCGCGCGCCGATCGCCTCGACGAGGATCGTCCCCCCGACGACCTCGGTTTCCGGCAGCAGCACGGTGCGCTTCAACCGCGCCCCGCGGCCGATCCGGCAGCCGTCCCCGATCACTACGGGACCCTCGAGGACCACGTCCGCGTCGATCTGGGCGCCGGTGCCGATCAGCACCGGTGCCTCGATCTCGGCTCCGTCGGGGAGGACGGCGCCCGGCGCGCGCAGGACGCCGTCGCCCGCCGGCTCGGCGCCGTGATCGATCTCGACCTCGCCGGCGAGCGCGTCGAAATTGCCCTGCCGGAACTCACCCAGCGACCCGACGTCGTTCCAGTACGCGCTGGTTTCGTGGACGTGGAACGGCACGTCGTTCTCAAGCAGAGCGGGGAACACGTCCAGCGCGAAGTCGACCTTCGGCTCGTCGGGGAAGTACTCGAAGATCTCGGGCTCGAGCATGTAGATCATGCAGCTCGCGAGGTTCGAGAGCGCCTCGGCGGGATCGGGCTTCTCCTGGAATCCCTGGACGCGGCCATCGGATCCCGTGACGACGACGCCGTATTCGCTCGTGTCCGCGACCTGCTTCACGGTCAGCGTCGCGATCCCGCCGTTCGACTCGTGCGCCGCGCGCAGCGCGCTGAGGTCCACGTCGGTGAGCGCGTCCGCCGCCATCACCAGGAACGGCGAGTCGCCGAAGAACTCACCCACGTTCCTCACCCCGCCGGCGGTGCCGAGCAGCTCCTCCTCGAAGCTCCACTCGAGCGACACGCCGTACGCCGAGCCGTCGCCGAACCGCTCGCGGAGCTGCTCGGGGAGGTAGGACAGGTTGGCGATCAGCTCCTCGAACCCGTGCCGCTTCAGCAACTCGAGTATGTGATCCATGATCGGCCGGTTGAGCACCGGGACCATCGGCTTCGGCATTTCGTAAGTGAGCGGCCGCAGGCGCGTGCCGAGCCCGGCGGCCAGGACCATGGCCCGGTTGCTCAGGTTCCCTGGTCCCAGCTCGCGAGGTACTTCTGCTGGATCTCGGTGAGGTTGTCGATCTCGACGCCGCGCGAGGCGAGCTTCAACCGCGCGATCTCACGATCGATCTCCTCCGGCACCGTGTACACCCGCTTCTCGAGCGAGGCGTGATTGCGCACCACGTGCTCGGCGCACAGCGCCTGGTTGGCGAAGCTCATGTCCATCACGGCGGCGGGATGACCCTCGGCGGCGGCGAGGTTCACGAGCCGCCCGTCCGCGAGCAGGAAGATCTCGCGCCCGTCCTTGGTGCGGTGGCCCTCGACGAAAGGCCGCACCTCGAACGTCTTCTCGGTGATCGCGTCGAGCTCGTCCTTGTTCACCTCGACGTCGAAGTGGCCCGAGTTGCACACGATCGCGCCCGACTTCATCACCTCGAACATCCGCCCGTTGATCGCGTCGCGGTTCCCGGTCACGGACACGAACACGTCTCCCACGCGAGCGGCGTCGACAGCCGGCATCACCTCGAAACCGTCCATCAGCGCCTCGAGCGCTCGCAGCGGGTCGACCTCGCACACGATCACGTGCGCGCCGTGGCCCTTTGCCCGCATCGCGACGCCCTTGCCGCACATCCCGTACCCGATGACGACGAGGCGCAGGCCAGCAATCAGGACGTTCGTGGCCCGGATGATCCCGTCGAGCGTCGACTGGCCGGTCCCGTAGCGGTTGTCGAAGAAGTGCTTGGTCACCGCGTCGTTGACCGCGACGATCGGGTAGCCGAGCCTGCCCTCGGCCTCGAGCGCCTTGAGGCGGATCACGCCGGTGGTCGTTTCCTCCGTGCCTCCGAGCACCTCGGAGAGCTGCTCCGGTCGTTC
This sequence comes from uncultured Thermoleophilia bacterium, assembly GCA_963756745.1. Classification (GTDB taxonomy): domain Bacteria; phylum Actinomycetota; class Thermoleophilia; order Solirubrobacterales; family 70-9; genus DASPWW01. Next base: position 347,366 of record CAVWOU010000010.1, on the reverse strand, counting down.
CCCGTGCAGGACCCCGACGACATCGGCGCCGTCGTCCATCGTGATCTGGGGGTGGCTGTCGACGGCCGCGTTGATGTGCCGGTAGTAGGTGTCGTTGTCCTCGCCGTTGATCGCGTACACCTGGGCGCCGTAGCGATCGACCAGTGCTGCGGCGACGTCGTCCTGGGTGGACAGCGGGTTCGACGCGCACAGCGTCACCTCGGCGCCGCCGGCGGTCAGCGTCCGGGCGAGGTTCGCGGTCTCGGTCGTGACGTGCAGGCAGCACGCCATTCGGATCCCGTCGAGGGGCCGCTCGCGCTCGAACCGCTCGCGGATCTGGCGGACGACCGGCATGTGGCGGTCGGCCCACTCGACCCGCCGCTGTCCGTCGTCGGCGAGCGCGATGTCGGCGATGTCGTAGCTCTTCTCGGCGGTTGCCAAAAACGTTCCTTTCCTCGGAGGGCAAAAGAATAAGCGGAGTCCTGGTTGCTCGTCGCTCGTTGCTGGTTGCTCGAGAAACGAGCAACGAGGAACGAGAAACGAATCTACTCGTAGCTCAGCGCGCGAATCACGTCGAGCCGCGCGGCGCGGCGCGCGGGCACGATCGAGGCGATCAGCCCGAGGACGAGGCCCGCCGCCGCGACCCACACCATCGTCATGACCGGCGGCCGGTACTCCACGCCCGGGATCCCCGACGAAAGACCCTCGAGCAACGCCCACCCGAGCAGCGCGCCGACCGCGATGCCGAGCAGTGCGCCGATCAGCCCGATCACGAGGCTCTCGTCGCCGATCTGCCGGCGCACCTGCCACCGCGTCGACCCGAGCGCGCGCAGCACCCCGATCTCGCGCGTACGCTCGATCACCGACATCGACAGCGTGTTGACGATCCCGAACAGGCTGGCGAAGATCGCGACCCCGACGATCGCGTAGAAGATCCCGAACTGCTGGTTGACCTGGTCCTCGACGTCGGACTTCAGCTCCTGGTTCGATAGCACGCTGAGGTTCGGGTAATCGCGCTCGACGATCCGCTCCACCTTGCGCTCGAGCACCGGGCGAGCTTCCTCGGACGTCGCCTTCAGCGCCAGCTCCGAGTCACCGGTCACGCCGTACACGTCGCGCAGGGTCTTCAGCGACATACCGACCGTCTGGCCGCCGAACACGACCGTCTCGACGATCCCGGCCACCCGCGTGCGCTCGGACCCGGACGGCCCGTCGAGCTCGATGCGGTCGCCCACCTCGAGGCCCTGCTCGTCGGCGTGGCCGTTTCCGATCGTCACCCAGCCGCGCTCAAGACGCGCGAAGGCCTCCTCGCGCGATGCGCCTTCGATGTCGGTGGTGTCGACCTGCTCGTACTGGCGCGGCTGAAAGGCGAGCAGCAGCCCGTCGCTCTTCGTCCTTCCCCGCGGCCCCGGAAGCCCGGGGACGAACAGGATCCGCTCGCGCGCCACGACCTCGGCCTCGGGCATCCGCGCGAGCCGGTCGCGCAGCCGGTTCGCGATCGTCTGCTGCGGACCCTCGCCGGGGGCGAACCCCGTCGGCTGGACGGTCAGGTCGCGGGCGAAGCTACGGTCGAACTCGTCGGAGATCGAGCTCAAGAAGCTCGCGCCGAGGCTGTTGACCGCAACCACGAGCGCGAGCCCGATCATCAGACCGGTGGCGGTGGCGGCGGTGCGCGAGGGGTCCGAGCGCGCGGAGTCCGCCGCGATCCTGCCCTCGACGGGCGCAACCCGGCGCACCGGCCACGACAGCACGCTCACCATCGGAACGACGGCGAACGGCGCGATCATCGCGATGCCGAAGAAGATCGCGATCGTGCCCGCCATTCCCGCCGCCGCGACGAGCGTCGTCGTCTCGTCGGCGGCGCCGAGCCAGAACGCGCCGGCGAGGCCGAGCACGATCAGCACGATCCCGAGGACAGCTCTGGGAGCGCGCGGCCGCGAGCGCAGCCCCTCGGTGCCGAGCACGGCCCGGATCGGGGAGGTCCGCCCCGCCCGGCGCGCCGGGTTGAGCGCGCCCAGCAGCGCGGTCCCCAGCCCGGTGGCGACCGCGGCAACAGGCGCGAGCCAGGTGAACCTGAGATCGCCGACCGGGAAGTCGAGGGCCTCCCGCATCAGCCACGCGAGGCCGAGCGCGAGCAGGACGCCGATTCCGACGCCGAGGATGGCGCCGATGATCCCGAGCAGAGCCGCCTCGGTGAGCACCGAGCGGGTGATCATGCTCCGGGTAGCGCCCAGCGCGCGCAGCATCCCGATCTCCCGCGTGCGCTGGAAGACGGTCATGTTGAAGGAGTTGAAGATCAAAAACCCGCCGACGAACAGCGCCATCGCGGCGAAGAAGTAGAGCACCGCGTTGAACCCCTGGAGCTGGGCCTCGACCTCGTTGCTCTTCGCGGACGGGGTGAGAACCCGGACCCCCTTCCCCAGCTCTTCCTTGAGCCGGCCGCGGACCTCGTCGATCGTGTTCTCCCCGCCGTCGACGACCACGTTGACCTCGTCGAGCCTCCGCGGCTTCTCCATCAACTCCCGCGCCTCGCCGAGCGCGACGGTGGCGAACCCCTCGCCGCCGAAGTCGAGCCCGGTGGCGAACTGGAACAGCCCCACGACCCGAAGCCGCGCGAGGCCCGAGGGTGTGGCGAACCGGACCCGGTCGCCCACCTCGAGGTCCTGAGCGTCGGCCCAGCTCTGCTGGAGCATGATCTCGGGGCCGCCCTGGGGACGGCGGCCGGCGACGGTCTCTGCGTCGGTGAGGTTGTCGGCGCCGGGGGCCTCGCCGCCGACGTTGACCTGCGAGCCCGGATCGCTCTCGGCACGGCCGAAGCGGTCGACGAGCGTGAACACCGAGGTGAGCCTCCCCTCGGCGTCCTCGACGTCGCGTGTGCGGCGCACCGCGCGCAGCGTCGAGCCCGGGAGCGCCGTCTGGTCCGTGCCCGAGACGACCACGTCGGTCTTCCCGTAAACGGAGTCGAAGAGGTCGGTGAAGGTGCGCTGGATCGTCGCCGCCAGCACCAGCACCCCGACGATCATGCCCACGCCGAGCACGATCCCCGTGGCGGTCAGCAGCGCGCGGAGCCTCCGAGCGCGGACCTGGCGGAACGCGAGCGAGCCAAACGAGCGCACGCTCCTACGCTACGGCAGTGTCTGCCTCGCCTTAGACACCAGCCGCTGACTCAGTCGCAACTCAGCGTCGAGCCTGGCCCCCAGCTCCGCCGCGATGTCGAGGAGCGCGTCGACGTCCTCGGCCTCGGTGCGGAAGTTGACGATGCACGCGCGGATCACGAACCGGCCGCCGAGCACCGCGTTCGACGGATACACCCGACCGCTCATCTGAAGCTCGGTCATCAGCCGCTCGTTGAGATCGTCGAGGTATTCCTCCCGTCCGTGCTCCGGCAGCTCGGGCGGCACGTAGCGGAAGCAGCAGATCGAGAGCTCGACCGGCGCCATGGGCTCGAACTCGTCGCGCTCCGTGGCGCGCTGGTGCAGGTAGCGGGCGAGCTCGGCGTCGTGCGCGATCCGCCGCGCGTACGCGCGCCGGCCGTGCGCCAGCAGCGACACCCACACCTTGAGCGCCCAGAACCCGCGCGAGAACTGCGGTCCGAGGTCGAGCCCGTCGACCCCGCTGCCCGTGCGCCCCTTGTCCTCGTGCAAGTAGTCCGCGTGCTCGGCGATCGAAAACGACCGCGGCAGGTCCTCGAAATCGCGGACCAGGATGCATCCACCGGAGTGCGGCGTGTACAGCCACTTGTGGGGATCGAACGCGATCGAGTCGGCGCGCTCGATCCCGGCAAACCGAGGACGCAGCTCGTCCGCGAGGACTGCTGGCGCGCCGTACGCACCGTCGACGTGGAACCACAGCCCTTGCTCGTCGCAGATCCCAGCTAGCTCGTCCAGTGGATCGATCGCGCCGGTGGCCACCGTGCCCGCCGAACCGACCACCGCGATCGGCTGGCGGCCCGCGGCGCGGTCCTCCTCGATCGCGGCCCGCAGCGCGCCCGTGTCGATCCGGTAGGCGTCGTCGATCGGAACCTTCCTCACTGCCTCGCGGCCGAGCCCGAGCATGTCCGCCGCCCGCGCGTTGACGCCGTGGACCTCCTCGGAGCCGTAGATCACCAGCTGCGGTCCGCCTCGGACGCCCTCGGCGCGAACGTCCCAGCCGGCCTTGCGGTCGCGCGCCAGCTTCAAACCCACGAAGCCGGCCATCGCGCCACCAGACACCACGATCCCGCCCGACCCCTCGGGGAGTCCGAACCGGCGCGCGAACCACCGTGTCACGTGGTGCTCGATCTCCGACGCCGCAGGCGAGAGACGCCACCCGCCGAGGTTCGCGTTCAGCCCCGCGGCCAGCAGATCGGCCGCCGCCCCGGGCACGGTGCCCGAGCCGGTGATGTAGGCCATGAACCGAGGGTGCCCCGTGTACATCGAGCGCTCGAGGATCACCTCGCGCAGGTGCTCGATCAACTCGTCCGGCGGCATCGGCTCCTCCGGCACCTCGAGCGCGACCGCGTCGCGGACTCTGTCCACCCCCTCGTACCGGCTCACCGGGAGGTCATGGAGCCGCTCCAGCATCTCCGTCCAGATGTCGAGCGCGCCCTCGCCGAGCTCGCGGGCCCGGCTGGGATCCCAGTTGAGGTCCGGAACGGGCTCGGGCTTCATCGCCCTCTCAATTTAGTGGCCCGGATCACGCGCGACGGAGGCGGTAGAAGCGGGGATCGGCCTTCGGCACGATCCGGTAGGCACGGCTCACCGGGCCTCACCCGCGGCTGAGCCCGGAGGCGGGCTCACAGCGAGGGCCAGGCGTCCTGGCCGAGCGGCACTCCCCAGTCCTGACCGACGACGGCGGCGGTCTGCCGCGCGACCGCGATCGAGTCGCCCTGGTCGGACAGGACCGTCGCGTCGGCGTACAGCCTGTTGCCCGCGCGCCCGGCTGGCCACGCGATCACGGTGTATCGCTGGCCGGCGCGAAGAGGAGCGTGAAGAGTCGCGGCGATCCCGTTGGTGACCACCCGCTCGGTGGAGTCGGGTGGCGCCGCGAGCATCAGCGCCCAGAGCTGTGGACAATCCACCGCCGCCCAGGCCAGCTCCGATGGCAGCACTCCGCTGTCGCCCGCGAGCGCCGCGTCCGGGACGAACGCGGCGGCGGCGATCTCTGTGCCGGGAAGCCGGCCGGGGAAGATTCGCAACCCATCGCCGCTCGCCCGGTCGGGCCCGCAGCAGAAGCAGGACGGATACGGATGCGCGGAGTACCCCGGATATGTCTGTGACGCCGCCTCCGCCTCGTCGAACGTCACCGCGCGCGGCGGTTCCATCATCAGCTCGGCGCGCCTCGCCTCGGCGACCACTGCCTTCCCCTCGCGCAGGACGACGCTGTCCGGGCCATGCCGCTCGATCTCGAGCGGGCGTCCGATCGGCGGCGGCTTTCGGAGCACCACCTCGGCCCCGTCGCCGAGAGATCTGGCCAGCAGCCCGCCGACGTAGCCGCCGTGCGCGACGTCGGGGAACCCGCTGTACCGCTCGTCGATTATGAGCCGCTCGTTCGCGTTCATCTCAGCACGTTGGAGACCGTACATTGCCGCATCCGCCCTGCACCTCGGACCTCGATGCGACGCCGTGATTTGTATGCGAGGGGCGCCGCGCTCGCCACGTGGACCCACCGAAGAGTCATCTCACGGTCAGTCACTCGAGTGCCGCGAAGCGCTCGCTCACGCGCCTCGTCGAGCCACCCATGATCTCCCCCGCGATCTTCCCGTCGCGGAGGAACACGACGCGGCCCGCCTTCGAGGCGGCGTCGGGGTCGTGGGTGACGAGCACGATCGTGTGGCGGTCCTTGCGGTTGAGCTCGCGCAGCAACGAGAGCACCTCCCCGCTCGACGTCGTGTCGAGGTTCCCCGTCGGCTCGTCGGCAAGCACGAGCTCCGGGTTCATCAGCAGAGCGCGGGCGATCGACACCCGCTGCTGCTCGCCGCCCGATAGCTCGGCGGGAAGGTGGTTCGCGCGTTCGCCAAGCCCGACCCGCTCAAGCAAGCCGTGAGCGCGGTCGCGAGTCGCGGCGTCGCGCCTGCCCGAGATCAGCGCCGGCAGCAGGACGTTCTCCTCGGCGCTCAGCGCGGGCAGCAAGTTGAAGAACTGGAACACGAAGCCGATCTTCTCGCGGCGCAGCAGCGCGAGCTCGGTGTCGCCGAGGTTGTCGAAGCGGCGGCGGGCGATCGATACGGTGCCCTTCGTGGGCGTGTCGAGCGCCCCCATCAGGTGAAGCAGCGTGCTCTTGCCGGATCCGGACGGTCCCATGATCGCGACCATCTCGCCGCGCGCCACCTCGAGGTCGACGCCGGCCAGTGCGTGTACCGCGGTCTCGCCCTCGCCGTAGACCTTCGTCAGCTGGCGGGCCCTGATCGCCGCCGGACGCCGCTTGCGCTCAGTGCGCTTTCCCTTCGCGCCGCCGCCGCTGGGCGACCGGGACGGGCTCACGGCTCGCCGAGCTCGTCCTTGAGCCGGTCGATCACCTCGATCGGGGTGGGGTCGACGCCTCTGCGCGCGGCGAGCTCGAGCGAAACCAGGTCGCCCAGCATCACCGCCCCCAGCAGCCGCTCCGTCGGCCCGTCGCCGTCGGTCTCCGTGCGGATCACGGACGCGGCGCGATCCTCGATCAGCTTCGCCGTCAGCTCGATGCGTTGTCGCTCGCGCGGATGCTGACCGCAATCCTCGAGGAACACCGCGCTGAACTCCCGCTCGCCGGCGCCTGCCCACCCGACGATCTCGTTGTGATCGAGCTCCGGCAGCTCGTGGGAGAACGCCGGCATCTTCGCGTTCTCGTTGATCTCCGTCTTCCAGCGGTACGCGACCGGGCTCGTGAGCCCGCTCCCGTAGATCACCGGAGTGGTGCCCGCCACCGTGTCGGCGATCTCGCCGGCGCGCTCGGCGAGATCGTCCTTGCGCGCGTCGAGGTGTGCGGCCGCGGTATCGACTTCGGGGCGGATCGGCACCCCGGCGCCGCACAGCGCCGCGAGCTCTACGGCGACGGTGAACATGTAGCCGACGGCGGCCCTCGGCTGGAGGCCCGCGGGCAGACCGATGACCGGAACCCCGTCGCGGCGTGCCGAGGCCGACAGCCGCCCGCCGGTCGACACGACAACCCGGCGGGCGCCGAGCGCTTCGGCTGCCTCGTAGCACGCCAACGTCTCCTCCGTGTCACCCGAGTAGCTCGAGCACAAGACTGTGCGGTCGGGAGGCGTCCACGGGGGCAGCCCGTAGCCTCGGACCGTCGTCAGCGGGAGGCTGAGCCGGTCGCCGAGCGCCGCGGCGGCGAGGTCGCCGCCGATCGCCGATCCGCCGACGCCGCATACCACGAGGCCCGAGCTGCCCCACTCCTCGAGGCCGACCGAGTCGACCCGCCACAGCGCGTCCCGCAGGTGGTCCGGGAGCGCGAGCACGGCGCCGAGCTGGTCACCGGAGTCGACGGACCGGATGTCGCTCAACTCGCTCACTCGACGGTCGCCGCCGGCTCGACACGAGCACCTTTGGGCACCTCGGCGCCCGGTGCGATCCGCGCGCCCTCTCCGACCACGGCGCCCTCCCGCACCCTGGCCGCCTCGCCGACCTCGACGCCGGCCGCGACGATCGCCCCCTCAACCCGCGCCTGCGAGCCGATCCGGCATCCCCGGTGGAGAACCGATCCTTTTACGGCGGCGCGATCGCCGATCTCGCAGCCCCGACCGAGCACCGCTCGCGGGCCGACTCGCGCTCGGTCCGCGAGGCTCGCCCGCGGCTCGACGAACGCAGGTGGTGCGACCTCCGCGTCATCCGCGAGCCGCGCGTCGTCCTCGATCAGCAGACCGCCGTCTCCGATGCGCTCTCCGACCTCGGTCTCGACCCGGCGCTCGAGGATGTCCCAGCTCGCCTCCAGGTATCGCTCCGGAGTGCCGATGTCCATCCAGTAGCCGGGCAGGCGGAGCCCGTACAGGCCCTCGCCCACGAGCTCGGGGAAGACCTCGCGCTCGATCGAGACCTCGCGGTCCTCCGGAACGAGGTCGAGCACCGAGCGTTGAAGCACGTACGCCCCGGCGCTGATCTCGTCGGTGTCGACCTGGTCCGGGTCCGGCTTCTCGACGAACTCGACGATCTCGCCGTCGTCCCTGCGCCGCACGAGCCCGTACGCCGACGGGTCGTCGACCGGGTAGAGCGCGAGCGTCGCGACGGCGTCCCGCGCCTCATGCAGCTCGATCAGCGCGGTGAGGTCGAGGTCGGTGAGAACGTCGCCGTTCAGCGCAAGAAAGCGCTCGTCGAGGAACCGCTCGGCGAACCTGATCGCGCCGGCCGTGCCGCGCGCCTCGGGTTCCTCGACGTAGCGGAGCCGCGGGCCGCCGTCACCTCCCTCTCCGAGGACGTCGCGAACGCCCGCGGCGAGGAACCCGCACGCCATCACGATGTCGTCCACCCCGTGCCGGGAAAGCCAGTCGATCATGTAGCGGATGAACGGGCGGTCGACGAGCGGAATGAACGGGCTTCGGCACGGTCAGGGTCAGCGGCCGAAGGCGGGTCCCCTCGCCGCCCACCAGGATCAGCGCCTGCATCAGCTCTCTGGCTCTCCGCCGGCCCGGGCGTTCGCCCGCCCGATCCCCTCGTACGTGAAGCCGGCGTCGCGAAGCGCGGCGGGGTCGAGGAAGTTGCGCCCGTCGATCAGCACCGGCGTGGCCATGCGCTCTCGTAGCGCCCGCCAGTCGAGCTCGGCGAACTCCGGCCACTCGGTGACGAGGACCGCCGCGTCGGCGCCATCCAGCGCGTCCTCGGCGGAGGCGCAGAACTCCACGTCGGGCAGCAGATCCCGCGCCGCCTGCTCCGCCACGGGGTCGTAACCCGTCACCGTCGCGCCCTCCCCCTTGAGCCGCGAGGCGAGAACCAGACTCGACGCCTCCCGCATGTCGTCCGTGTCCGGCTTGAATGCCAGCCCCAGCAGGGCCACCTTGCGGCCCGCCAGCGAGCCCAGGTGCTTCTCGAGCTTCTTCAACACCCGCCGCTTCTGCAGCTCGTTGACCTCGATCACCGCGGTGAGCAGCTGGAAGTGGTAGCCGGTGTTGCCCGCGAGCTGCTTGAGTGACTTCAGGTCCTTCGGGAAACATGAGCCCCCGTAACCAATCCCCGGCTGCAGGAACGACGACCCGATCCGCGGGTCCAGTCCCATGCCGCGGGCAATCTCGGAGACGTCGGCGCCGACCTCTTCGGACACGTTCGCGATCTCGTTGATGAACGAGATCTTGGTGGCGAGGAAGGCGTTTGAGGCCAGCTTGACCATCTCGGCGCTCGCCACGTCGGTCCGCACCATCTCGCCACCGAGTGGTTCGTAGACGGCGGCCACGGCGTCCGCGGCCCATTGGTCGCCGGGATCGGCGCCGATCACGACGCGGTCCGGGTGCATGAAGTCGTCGACCGCGGTGCCCTCCTTGAGGAACTCCGGGCAGGAGACGTACGCGATGCTCGTCAGCTCGCGGCGGATCGCGTGACCGGTCCCCGCCGGGACGGTGCTCTTCATCACCAGCGCGTGCTCGCCCCCGTCTTGCATCTCCGCGACGACCGCATTGACGCTGGAGAGATCGGCGTCCCCCGAGTAGGTCGGCGGCGTGTCCACGCACACGAACAGCAGCCTCGCCGCCGCGAGGGCGGCCCCGATCTCGGTCGTGAAGGTGAGCCGCTGGTGATTTCGCTCCAGCAGCGCGTCGATCCCGGGCTCGTGCATCGGGACCCGGCCGCCGCGCAGTGCCTCGATCCTGGTCTCGTCGACGTCCACTGCGACGACCGGATGACCGAGCTCGGCGAAGCAGGTCGCCGTCACGAGGCCGACCCACCCGACCCCGATCACCCCGATCGGCTCTCGCTCACTCACTGCGTCCCCGAATCAGCCTGGCGACAAGGGGCCGGGCCCTCGTCACTTCTTCTTCTTCTTCTCTTTCGGGGGAGCGACCTCGGCCATCGAGTCAATGATGGCGATCATCTCGTCCTCCTCCAGCGTCTGAGTGAGGGTGTTGTTGAGCCAGTAGGCGGCCTCGTCAGTCTTCCAGGCGACCAGTCGCAGCCGATCCCCGTCGTAGAACAACATGTACTCGCGCCCGCCGATCTCGCGCGTCTCCGTCGGGTTCTCGAGGATCGGAGGATCGAGCCAGGTGGTGCCCATGAGGCCGTAGAACTCCAACGGCACGGATGCGCCGGGTATCGAGAACACCAGCTTGTAGGCGGTGTGGACATGCTTGTCCTCGTCGGCGATCTTGTACTCGCGCGACTCGTCGATGATCTGCGATCCGGGCACCAGCTTGGTCGGGTAGAAGACGGGGAACCCGACCGCCGGCGCGAACCTGTCCGCGAACGCCACACCGGCGCCGGCCGAGTCGATCAGCTCCGGTGCGATCTCGCCCTGGGGCTTCTTATCCCCCTTCTTCTTCGGCTTCTTGCCTCCGCCGCCTCCGCCCTTGCCCTCGTCCTCGAGCGAGCCGGGCGTGTCCTGGATGCCGAGGAACTGCTCCACGGCCGTCTTGACCTGCTCATTCGAGGCGGTCACGTACGACTCCCCCAGCGTGCCCTGGAAGTGGATCTGCTTGACCGGTGCGTCCGCCGCGCCCAGGAAGGTCTCCAGCACCTGCTTCAGCGAGATCGGGTCATCGATGTCCGACGTGGTGTACCTGGTGAAGATCTTCAGCAAGTCGTCCCGGTCGTTGAACAGGCGCGAGGGACCGATCTTCTGGCGAGCCTCGCGGAGGAAGTCCTGTTGGCGGGCGGCACGCACGATGTCGTTGTCGGTGTGCCGGTAGCGCACGTACTGGAGCGCCCGGTCGCCGCACAGCATCTGGTAACCCGCGTTGATGTCGATCTCCGAGTAGTAGTCCGACACCGCCAGGCCCTCGTTGGCGTGGAAGTAATCGCGATCGACGTCGACGTACACACAGTCGATCGCGTTGATCGCCTGCTCGAACCCCTGGAAGTCGACGTTGACGACGTGGTTGATCTTCAGCCCGGTGATTTGCTTGACGACTTCGAGCGTCTTCTTGGGACCCCCCACGGTGTAGGCGTCGTTGAGCTTGCCGACCCCGTACCCAGGGATGTTCACCCTGAGGTCGCGCGGCAGCGAGAGCAGCGCAATCGCGTCCTGGTCCGGGTCGATCCGGAGAAGCATGGTGGTGTCGGAGCGCCCTGCATCTTCGAGATCGGGGCGCTTGTCGGAGCCGAGGACGAGGATCGTCTGGGGGCCACCGGTGAACTCCTCGAGCTGCCCCTGCACTCCCTTGATGCCGCCGAGTCCCTTCGCGATGTCGGTCAGGTAGAGCAGGATGCTGACCGAGGTCGCCGTCGCCATCGCGACCACGATCACTAGTGACGCGGCCAGGAAGCGCGCCCACAGGCCGACCTTCGGCGCCTTGTCGTCCTGCGGCTCCTCTTCGCTCGGCGCCCCAACCGCGGCGGCAACCGCGGCTCCCTCCTCGGGCGCTTCCTCAGCCTCGTCCTCGTCGGCCTCCTCCTCATCGGCCTGGTCGTCCTCTTCCTCCTCGGCGGCTGCACTCGCCTCGGCGGCCTCTCGCTCCGACCGCTCGCGCTCCTCCTCGGCGTCGCCGAGCGCGAGCACGTCCGCTTCGACAGTCTCCTGGGAGAGAACCTCCAGGGCTTCACGATCTGCGGTCTCGGGCGAGACCTCCTCGTCAGCCTGAGCTTCTGGTTCTTCTTCGTTGACCAGCTCGTCCTCGACGTCGGCGCCGAACTCGTCGCCGAACTCCGCCTCGAACTCCTCGGTCAGACCGTCGCCGCCCTCTTCCTCGCGGGGCGGCTCGCGTGGATCGTCCGGATACGGGCTCAATTCGCGCCGGCCTCCCGGCTCACTCGATCGGGGAGCCCCAGGACGAAGTCGGTCAGCGCGCGGCGGTAGTCGGCGAGCGACGGGATCGACACCCACTCCTCGGGACCGTGGTGCCCGCTACCCACCGGCCCAAACTCGACCGCCGGGATCCCGGCGCGCAGGAAAGAGACCGCGTCCGACGCTCCGTCGCGTCCAACGCTCAGCGGCTCCCCGCCGAGGTGCGGGGCCGCCGCCTCGACAAGCGTGCGCACGAATACCGAGTCCCGGTCCACGCTCGCGGGCGGGCGCGAGAAGGTCGAGATCACCTCGACCCCCAGCAAGTCACGAACCTCCTCGAGGATCGCGGCTGGGTCCTGCGTAGGCAGGTAGCGGATGTCCACATCGATCACGCAAGTGTCGGGCACCTTGTTGAGCGCGTCCCCACCGAGTATTCGTCCGAGATTGATCGACGGGCGGTCGAAAAGCTCGGAGCTCTGCTGTGCAAAAGGTAGCGACTCGATGCGCCGAAACACCTCGAGAGCCTTGACGATCGCGTTGTCGCCCAGCCACGGGGTGGCGCCGTGCGCCGCACGCCCGCTGACCTCGAGCCGCATCGCGAGCACGCCCTTTGCCTCCACGCCTATGTGCATGTTCGTCGGCTCGCCCGTGATCACGAAATCACCCACGAAGCCGTCCCGTACGAGCTGGTCACTGCCCCGCTCCGCCTCCTCCTCCGATTCCTCGTCGGGTACGACCCCGAGCCGGATCCGCACCTTCGTCGTGTCGCGCAAGTCGTGCAGAGCGAGCAGCATCGCGGCCAGCGCCCCCTTCATGTCGTAGGCGCCACGACCGATCAGGCGCTCGCCATCGGCGTGCGGCTCGAACTGACCGGGACGCCCCGGGACCACGTCGAGATGGCCATGAAACAGCACCGTCGTCGCCCCCGGCGGGCCGACCTCCGCAACCGTGATCGGCAGGCCCCGGACATCGAGCTGGCGCGCCTCGATGTCGCGCGCTTCCAGCCAACCCTTCACGAAACCAGCGGCGAGCCTCACACCCTCGCCGCCGGAGGAGTCGTACGCAATCAGCTTCTCGGTGAGGGCGCGTTCCTCCATGAACGCGCGGCTACTCGCCCTCGGCGACCTCGAGGAACGCCTCGGCCCGCGCCTTGTCGCGCTCGGCCTGCTCGTAGGTCGCGCTGCCTTCGTCCGCCTCGCGGAGGCGCTGCTCGGCGTCGTCGAGCCGCTGCTTGAGCTCGGCCGCGTCGAGCTGCTCGGGCGGGATCGCCTCTCCGATGAGCACCACCGCCTTGTTCGCGAACACCTCCAGCCAGCCCTCGGCCCCGGCCCAGCGCAGCGTCTCGTTCTCCGACAGGTGGAGCCGCAGCGGGGCCGGCACGAGCCGGCCGACCACCGGGGCGTGGTTGGCGAGTACCCCGATCTCGCCGATCACCGTCCGGGTCGAGAGCTGGACGACCTCGCCGTCGAACACCGGTCCCTCGGGCGTGAGGACCTCGACCTGGAGCTTGTGGTCGTCGTCGGCCACCGGTGGCTAGGTGTCCGAACCCTCGGACTCCTCCGCCTCCTCTCGGGCGTCGTCCTGCTCGCGCTCGGCCGCTTCCTCGGGGCTCTCCGACTCCCCGCGGGCGTCCTCGACGACCTGCTCGATCGTCCCCTTCATGTAGAAGGCGCGCTCCGGGATGTCGTCGTGCTCGCCGTCGACGATCTCCTTGAAGCCGCGCACGGTGTCCTCGACCGAGACGTACTCGCCGTCGCGGCCGGTGAACTGCGAGGCGACGAAGAACGGCTGCGAGAGGAAGCGCTGGATCTTCCGCGCCCGGTTGACCGTCAGCTTGTCCTCGTCGGCGAGTTCGTCGATCCCGAGGATCGCGATGATGTCCTGGAGCTCCTTGTAGCGCTGGAGGACCTCCTGGACCCGGGTGGCGGTCTCGTAGTGCTCCTGGCCGAGGATCTCCGGCTTGAGGATCGTCGAGGTCGAGTCGAGCGGGTCTACCGCCGGATAGATCCCCTGCTCCGAGATCGAGCGCGACAGCACGGTGGTCGCGTTGAGGTGCGCGAACACCGAGGCCGGCGCGGGATCGGTGAAGTCGTCTGCCGGCACGAAGATCGCCTGAACCGAGGTGACCGAGCCGCGGGCAGTCGAGGTGATCCGCTCCTGGAGCTCGCCCATCTCGGTCTCGAGCGTCGGCTGGTAGCCCACAGCCGAGGGCATTCGCCCGAGCAGGGCGGAGACCTCGGACCCCGCCTGGACGAAGCGGAAGATGTTGTCGATGAACAGCAGCACGTCCTGGCCACCGGCCTCGCGGTAGTACTCGGCCATCGTCAGCCCCGAGAGGCCGACGCGAAGCCGCGCTCCCGGCGGCTCGTTCATCTGGCCGAAGACCATCATCGTCTTGTCGATGACTCCGGACTCCTGCATCTCGGTGTAGAGCTCGTTGCCCTCGCGGGTCCGCTCCCCCACGCCGCAGAACGCCGACAGCCCGCCGTGTTTGGTGGCGATGTTGTGGATCAGCTCGAGGATGATCACGGTCTTGCCGACACCGGCGCCCCCGAACAGCCCCACCTTTCCGCCCCTCGCGTAGGGCTCGAGGAGATCGAGGACCTTGACACCTGTCTCGAGCATCTCTTGGGTGGGAGTGAGCTCCTCGGGCTCCGGCGCGGGCCGGTGGATCGGCCACCGCTCCTCGGTCTCCACCGGGTCCCCTTCGTCGATCGGCTCGCCGAGCAGGTTGAAGATCCGACCGAGCGTCTTGTCCCCGACGGGAACAGTGATCGGGCTGCCGGTATCGAACACCTTGTCGCCGCGACGCAGGCCGTCGGTCGAGTCCATCGCCACGGCCCTGACTCGATCGTCGCCGAGGTGCTGCTGAACCTCGCACACCAGCGACAGCTCGGTCCGCGACTCCTCGGGGGGAACGTCGATCCGTAGCGCGTGATAGATCTCGGGGAGCTTGTCGGGGAAGCCGATGTCCACGACCACGCCACGGACCTCCTCGACGCGCCCAACGTTTCCGTTCTGGTCAGCCATTCGTCTCCGTTTCTCGTTGCTCGTAGCTCGTAGCTCGTAGCTCGAACAACGAGCAACGAGCATCGAGCAACCCGTCATCCAAGAGCTTCTGCTCCTGCAACCACTTCCAGTATTTCCTGCGTAATTTCGGCCTGGCGGGCCCTGTTCATCTCCAAGGTCAGGTCGTCGATCATCTCCTGTGCGTTCTCCGCTGCGCTGCGCATAGCGGTCATGCGCGCACCGTGCTCCGAGGCTGTGGACTCGAGCAGAGCGCGATACACCGACAGGTCGACGTACTCGGAGAACAGGTCGGGCAACAGCTCCTCGGGATCGGGTTCGTAGTCCCACAGCGCCCGGGTCTCGTCCTCGGCCGGCTCCTCCTCCTGGGCGGCGCGCACATCGTCGGGCACTCCCTCGCCGAACACCGCCGCCTGCTGGACGGGCAGCAGCGTCTGGCGCCGAACGTACTGGGTCAGCGGCGACACGTAGCGGTTGTAGATCGCCTCGACCCGGTCGAGCTTCCCGTCGACGTACGCCGCGGTGAGGTCGGATGAGATCTCGCGCGCGTTGGCAAAGCCGGGGCGGTCGGTGAAGCCGACGTAGGACTTCTCCACCGGATCGCCGCGGAACCGCAGCGTCGAGGTCCCGCGCCGCCCGACGACGTAGAACGTCGAGTCGATCCCGTCGGCGCGAAGCTCGCGTCGCAGCTGGCCGCCGGCGCGAACGATGTTCGTGTTGAACGCACCGGCGAGCCCGCGATCCCCGGTCACGAGCAGGATTCCGACGCTTCGCTCCTCCTCGCGCTCCTCGAGCACCGGGACCCGAGGCACGCCCTCGGCGGCCTCGGCGACTCGCCGCGCCATCTTGCGGATCGCCTGCGCGTACGGTCGCAGGTTGTCGATCCGCTGCTCGGCACGCCTCAAGCGAGCTGCCGCGACCATCTCCATCGCGCGCGTGATCTTGTGAATGTTCTTGACGCTGGAGATGCGGTTCTTGACGTCCTTCTGGGTCGGCACCTAAGCGGGGACCTCCTCTTCTTCCCGCTCGGGCTCCTCCCTCTCGGGCTCCCCGGGCTCCGCAGCCCGTGGCGGCGCCGCGTGCTCTTCCTCGGAGCGGATGCGGTCGGACTCGCCGGCCTCGAGCGGGTTGCCCTCCGCGTCGAAGTCGGGCCCGAAGTCGTCGACCATGTCGGCGATCGCGTCCCCGAGCGCGGCTTCGTCCTCGTCGGAGAGCTCGCCGGTGTCGTTGATCCGCGCGAGCAGGTCTTCTTGCTCGGCCCGCATGCGCGTGATCAGGTCCTCGAGGAAGCCCTGCACCCGATCGGTCTTGATCCGATCGAGGTACCCGCCGGTCCCGGCGTATATCGAAATCACCTGGTCGGCGACCGAGAGCGGGTTGCGCTCGCGCTGGTTGAGCGCTGCGACGAGGCGCTCGCCGCGGGCGAGCGTCCGCTGCGTCTCGGGGTCGAGCTCCGAGCCGAACTGCGCGAACGCCTCGAGCTCGCGGTACTGCGAGAGGTCGAGCCGCAGCTTCCCCGCCACGCGCTTCATCGCCGGTGTCTGGGCGTTACCCCCGACCCGCGAGACCGAGATCCCGACGTTGATCGCCGGACGGATTCCGGAGTGGAACAGGTCCGACTCGAGGAATATCTGCCCGTCGGTGATCGAGATCACGTTCGTCGGGATGTACGCCGACACGTCACCCGCCTGGGTCTCGATCACCGGCAGCGCCGTGAGCGATCCCGAGCCGAGCTCCGCGCTGAGCTTCACCGCGCGCTCGAGCAGGCGGGAGTGGAGATAGAACACGTCGCCGGGATACGCCTCGCGGCCGGGCGGCCGGCGAAGCAACAGCGACATCTGGCGGTACGCGAACGCGTGCTTGGTGAGGTCGTCGTAGATGCAGAGAGCGTGCTTTCCGTTGTAGAGAAAGTGCTCTCCCATCGCACAGCCTGCGTACGGCGCCATGTACTTGATCGGCGCCGCCTCGTCGGCGGGGGCCGCGACGATGATCGTGTTGTCCATCGCCCCTTCCTGCTCCAGGGTCTCCTGGAACTGGACGACGGTCGACATCCGCTGGCCGATCGCCACGTAGATGCAGATCAGGTCGGAGTCCTTGTTGTTGATTATCGTGTCGATCGCGATCGCCGTTTTCCCGGTCTGGCGATCGCCGATGATCAGCTCGCGCTGGCCCCGCCCGATCGGGATCATGGAGTCGATCGCCTTGAGCCCGGTCTGCATCGGCTCGTTCACCTGCTGGCGCTGCACGACGCCGGGAGCCTTGAATTCCGCGGGACGGGTCTCCGTCGTCTTCACCTCTCCCTTGTCGTCGAGCGGTCGCCCGAGCGGGTCGACGAGGCGGCCGAGCAGCGCGTCCCCGACCGGGATCTCGAGCAGCCTGCCGGTGCGCTTCACCGTGTCGCCTTCGACGATCTCCTCCCACTCGCCGAACAGCACCGCGCCGACGTTGTCGGCCTCCAGGTTCAGCGCCAGCCCGACGACGTCGTGGGGCAGCTCGAGCATCTCCAGGGACATGCAGTTGTCGAGCCCGTGGATGCGCGCGATCCCGTCGCCTATGGAAAGCACCGTCCCGACCTCCGACAGGTCGGCCGACTCCGCTTCCAGCCCCTCGATCCGCTCGCGCAGGATCTTGGTTATCTCGTCCGGCTTGATCTCCATGTGGTGGGAATTCCTCCTAGCCTGGGTCGGCGGAACCGCCTAAACGGCCTGGGCGACTTCCTTTCTAAGTTTCTCGAGCCTGTTGCGGATGCTCCCGTCCAGCACCATGTTGCCGACCTGGAGCACGAGCCCGCCGACCAGCTGATCGTCGACGCGGCTTTGCAACTGCACCTTTCGGTCGGTCTGCCTCTCGATCTCCTCTCCAACCCGCCGCACGATCTCCGGGTCCAGCTCGACGGCGCTCGTCAGCGTCACCTCGAGCAGCTTGTTCTCCTCCGCCCACATCTCGTCGAACAGCCGCCTGATTCGGAAGATCACCGGCATCCGGTGCTTCTCGACCAGCAGCTCGAGGAAGTTGGTCAGCTCGGGCTCGGCGTCGATGACGGCGCGTTCGATCCCGTCGCGCTTCTCGGCCGAGGAGAAGTAGGGACTGAAGAAGAACACGGCGAGCTCGCGATCCTCGTTCGAGCGCGTCGGCGACGCGCCCGAGCTGGTCGCGGATCGCGTCGAGCTTGCCCTTCTCCTTCGCGACCTCGAACAGGGCCTCGGCGTAGACGCGAGCGATCTCTTCCATTAGGGCCGACCGCCTCCCGTTGGACCCTCGGGGACCAGCGCGGAGAAGTCGGTCTCCTCCAGCGCCTCCTGGATCAGGCGCCGATGGTCGCTCGGCGTCGAGCGACTTGCGCGTCACCTTCTCGGTCGCCATCACCGTCAGGTCCGCGACCTCGTTGCGGATCCGCTCCAGCGAGCGCCGTGTCTCGATCTCGATGTCCTTGCGCGCGGCGGCGACCAGCTCCTCGCGCCTGGCGTGCCCCTCTTCGGCGGCCTGAGCCTTGACCGTGTCGGCCGCCTTTCGCGCCCGGGCGATGATGTCGTCGGCCTGTTCGCGCGCCTCGGTGAGCCGGTGTGCGGTACTCCTCGAGCAGCTCGTCGGCCTCCTTCCGCTGCCGCTCCGCGGCCTCGACGCTCTCCCGGATCGCCTGGGCCCGCCTGTCGAGCGCCTCCTGGATGCGCGGGAACGCGACCTTGTTGAGGACCCACAACGTGAACCCGAACAGGGCGAGGGTCCAGATCATCAGCCCAAGGCTGGGAGAGACGAGGAAGCTGCCGCCCTCGTCACCCCCTCCGCCCCCACCCTCCTGGGCGAGGACGAAGAGCCCGGCTATGTCGGCGAGCTGCTCCAAAGGCCTAGAGGAAGAAGGCGATCAGTCCGAAGATGAACGTGTAGAAGGCGACCGCCTCGGTGAGCGCGAAGCCGAGCCAGCGAATAGCCTGCAGCTCGTCCCTCATCTCGGGCTGGCGGGCGACCGACTCGATCTCCTTGCCGAAGATGATGCCGATGCCGATGCCGGCTCCGATCGAGCCGAGGCCCGCTCCCACGCCGAGCGCGATCGCCTTGCCGGCGTCGGTGACGCCGGTGTCGGTGACTTGGGCGATCGGAAGCAATGGATCCATGTGAGCTCCTTTTCCTAGTGAGTCTCGGCGACCGCGCCGCCGATGTAGATCGAGGTGAGGATGGAGAAGATAAATGCCTGAAGCGTGGCGACCAGTCCGACCTCGAAGACGAAGAAGGCGAAGGCCACCGGGAATGTGAGCGCCCCGATCGCCGCCAACCCGAGCAGGACCGCCAGCCCGCCGCCCATGAACAGCAGCAGCAGGTGGCCGGCGAGGATGTTGGCGAAGAGTCGAACCGAGAGCGAGATCAGGCGCACGAAGTGCGAGATCACCTCGATCACGAAGATCGCCCCCTTGCCGATCGGGTTCATGTTCTCCAGCCCCGGCGGCAGCCAGCTGGCCAGGTACTTGAAGAAGCCCTTCGTGCGGATGCCCTCGAGGTGGTAGGAGAACCAGACCACCAGCGTCAGCGCGAGCGGAATCGAGATGTTCGCGGTCGCGGCGTAGATCGCCGAAGGCCGGGAAGTCGATCCCGAAGATGTCGATCGTCTCCTGCGAGTTGGTGGGCAGCGGGAGGTAGCCGATCATGTTCGCGAACCAGAGGAAGAAGAAGAGCGTGGCGATGAATGGGAACCACTTCAGGGCGAGATTTCCCTTCAGGTTGTTGCCGACGATGTTGTTCCTGGTGAGGTCGTAGGCGACCTCCATCGCGGTCTGCACCCGGTTCGGCTCGATCGACATACGGCGCGAGATCCACACCAGCACCCAGATCGTCAGCGCGCTTGTCAGCACCAGGTAGAGCACCGCGCGGTTGATGCTCAGGTCGACGGCGCCGATCTCGATCGGGATCCAGGCGTCGAGCTTGAACTCGTCCTGGGGCTGGAACTCCTCGTTCCTGCCCGTCGTCCCCGAAGATCAGCAGGAACGCGATGAAGGTCGCGAAGTAGAGGCCGAGGCCGAGCAGGACCTTCGCCCTCGTGCTCAGCTGAGCGACCCAGCTCATCGCGAACGCCCTAACCGTCGTCTGCTGTCATCAGGCGGCCGATCGCCATCCCGGCGAGGTGGACGGTCACCAGCGCGCGCGGCGAGCACCGCGGCGGCGAGGCCCGCCTCGCGGTCCGACAGCCCGACCAGCAGGATCGCGAGCGCGACCAGCCACACCCTGCCCAGAGTGGCGGCCGCGAGCGTCCCGAGCGCCGAGTTGCGATTCCCGCGGGCAAGCGAACGCTTGACGTGGCGATCGGCGGCGAGCTGCATCCCCGAGACCGCGATCCAGGCGGCGGCACAGACTGCGTAGCCGACCATCGGCAGGTCGGCCAGCAGGAAGACCGGCAACGCCGCGGCGAGCACCGCCAGGTCGGCGAATCGGACCGCGGTCGCGAGCCGGTGCCCCGGAACCGGATCGGACCCGTCTATGTGCGGATCAGATCCGTCTATAGCGAGAGTAGACAAGGAAGAACCCCACCGCCAGGCCTGCGAACAGCCCCGCGAGGCCGAGCGGAACGCCGAGTCCGAACAGCGACCCGAGGCCAAATCCAGCCGCCGCGCAAGTGAGCATCGAGCCGATCAGGGTGAAGCCCGCGGTCGCCGCGTCGACCCTTGTTGGGGGACGCCGATTCATGGGGATGTCGAGCGGGACGGCCTGGCAATTGCGGTCGCTTCGGGCACGAAAGGGGACGAAGAGCCGCCGTCGCGGTTGGTGTCTCGTGCGGGGAGACCCGGCACTCCAGCGGACTGGCGACTATATCCGAAGCGCCGAAATCCTAGTCCCACCTGCTTGCGTATCGTGCGGGCCGGCCTCATACGCACACCAGCCATGACACGTCGCACTTACTCGTCGGAGCGCTCCGCGGGCGTCGATCGCCCGCCGAAGGGATCGCCGCGAGATCCCCCGGTGGTCCTACTCGGCGTCTCGCGGAGCGGCACCACGTTGCTCAAGGAGATGCTCGACCAGCACCCGAGTGTGGCGATCCCGCCCGAGTCGTACTTCATCCCCCAGCTCTGGGATCGACACGGCGAGTGGCCGGACCCCCAGAGGTTCGTGAGCGACATCGGCCGGCTTGCACGGGTCCGGGAGTGGGGAGTGACGCCTGCGGATGTGCGTGAACGGATATCGGACCGGCCGGTCTTTGCCGATGCGATCCAGGCCGTTTACCGAGCCTACGCGGATAGGCGCCGGAAGCCTCGCTTCGGCGACAAGACCCCGGCCTATATGCAGCGGCTGGATGTCCTCGAGCGAGCGTTCCCCGGCGCCCAGTACGTCCACCTCGTCCGGGACGGGCGGGACGCGGGCCTCTCATTCATCGAGATGCGCCGCCGACCGCGTTTCAACTGGTCCCGTCCGCGTGGTTTGGCCGCCTTCGCCGCCCAGTGGCGGCGCGAGGTCGAAGGCGCGCGACGCTTTGGCCGCGAGCGGGCCGCGGGTCGCTACCACGAGTTGCGTTATGAGGATCTCCTTGCCGATCCGGAGTTGACGCTGCGCCAGGTGTGCGGGTTCCTCGGGCTCGAGTTCGATCCCGAGATGCTGGGCTACCACCGAAGTCAGGGCGCCAGGGCCCTGCCCGATCACGCCCGGCTCATGCAGCCGCCGACCTCCGGGCGGCGCTGGCAGGAGCAGATGGCGCCGGACGATGCCGAGTGCTTCGAGGCGATCGCAGGCGAACTCATGGCCGAGCTAGGGTACGAGCGAGCTCATCCGGAGCCGTCAACGACCGTGCGCGCCCGGGCGCTGCTCCAGCGGGGATTGCTCGAGGCGCGGATCGCGCTCTGGCACATCGCGCTTGGGCTCGTCCGCCGCAGCCCTATCTGGCGCCTACGCCAGGTCTACATCCAGCGCACCTTCCGGGAAGGCTCCACCCCGTAATGGGTCTGTGTAGGTCGAATCGAGGCGGATCAGGGGGGACGTCCTTGCTGGTCTCTAACCCAGGCTACGAAGCGTCCGCCTGAGACCATCGTCCAGGGCGGTATCGGCCTCGAAGCCGAGCTCAGAGCGCGCCTTCGCTGGATCGAGGCTGTTGCGCCGAACCTCGCCCTGCCGCGTCGGGGCGAAGTTGGGCTCGAAGCTCGAGCCGCGGAGCACGCCGAGCTCGCGGCCAAGCCGCCGCAGCCACTCGGTGAGCTCCAGCACGGAGGTCTCCTCGCCGCGGCCGACGTTGTAGGCGCCGTGGGCTTCGCTCTCGGAAGCCACCAGCGCCGCCTTGGCGACGTCGCCGACGTAGACGTAATCGCGGGTCTGACGGCCGTCGCCGTACACGACCGGCCGCTCGCCGCGGAGCAGCTTTCCGCAGAAGATCGCGATAACCCCGCCTTCGCCGAGCGGATCCTGCCTCGGCCCGTAGATGTTCGCGAGTCGCAGATTGATCGTGGAGACGCCATGCAGGCGCCGGTACAGGTCGCAGTAGCCCTCGGCCGCGTACTTGGCCTGCCCGTAGGGCGACAGCGGGCGGATCGGAGCATCCTCCGCGAAGGGCGGATCGCCCTCGCCGTAGATCGCGCCACCGGTGGACGCGTACACGAACCGCCGCACACCCGACGAGCGCGCCGCCTCGAGCAGGTTGATGGTTCCCGCCACGTTCACCTCCGCATCCAGGGCGGGCTTGCTCACCGAGACGCGAACGTCGATCTGCGCGGCGAGGTGGAATACGAGCTCGGGCCGTTCCCTGCGAAGCAGCGCGTCGACGAACCCAGCGTCGCGGATGTCGCCGGCGAACATGGTCATCCCCCGCCCGATCGCGTCGCGGACATTCTCCTCGCGCCCGGTGGAGAGATCGTCGACGACCATCACCTCGTCCCCGCGCCCGAGCACGGCGTCGACGATGTGTGAGCCGATGAAGCCGGCGCCCCCCGTGACCAGGGTCTTCACCCGACGATCATCCCCTCTGCGCGGTCCGGGCCCCGATCGGTCATCAGGCGGCCGGAAGTGTATTCGCACCGAGTCTCTATTCTCGACCGGGCGTCGCGGCCGCACGGATCCTCATGCGCGTCTGGGTCGACCTCACGAACACCGCTCACGTCCTCGTGCTCCGGCCGCTGGTCGAGATCCTGGAGCGCGACGGCCACGAGGTGACGCTGACCGCGCGTCCGCTCTCGCACACGGTCGAGCTGCTGGCGGACTGGGGCCATCCCCACGTGGTGCTGGGACGCTACGGCGGCGGCCGGCGGGCCGGCAAGGCCCTGGCGGCCGCCGATCGAGTCGCGAGACTGACCCGCTTCGGGCGAAACCGCGGGTTCGATTGCGCGATCGCTCACGGATCCACCGATCTGCCCGCAGCGTGCCGCATGCTCGGGATCCCGAACACGACGATGCTCGACTACGAGTGGGCGACTCTCCAGCATCACGTCAACTGCCGGCTGGCCACGCGCGTCCTCGCCCCCGATGCGATCCCGCCCGAGCGGCTTGCGCGCTACGGGGCCCGTCCACCGAAGCTCGTCCCTTACCCGGGGCTGAAGGAGGAGTACTACCTGGCCGAGTTCGAGCCCGATCCGCGCGTGCTCGACGACCTCGGTATCGACCGGGAGCGGGTGCTCTGTGTCGTGCGGACCGCCCCCTCGTACGCGATGTACCTGCGTGGCTCGCCGGACACGTTGCTGCCGCGGGTGCTGAGCCGGCTAAACGAGGCCGACGTGCAGACCGTCGTGCTCGCGAGAACCCCTGAGCAGGCCGACTCGGTTGCGGGGCTCGGCCTCGACCGCCTGATAGTCCCGCCGCGCGCGGTCGACGGACGTAGCCTGGTGGCGTTCGCGGACGTGCTCGTCTCGGGCGGCGGCACCATGAACCGCGAGGCCGCGGTGCTGGGAACCCCCGCGTGGTCGATCTTCGAGGGAAGGTTGGGCGCCGTCGACGAGATGCTGATCCGGGAAGGCAGGCTCCACCTGCTGCGGGATCCCGCGGAGGTCAGGCTCGAGAAGAAGGCCTCCGGGGCGCTTGGTGCCCGTCGGAGGCGCGATCCGGCGGAGCTTCTGGGTCTGGCGCTTCCGTGGTTGCGGGGAGCCGCGCCGTGAGCGCGTGCTCGAGCGTGTCCTCCTCCTCTTCCGCCGGCGCTGCGCCGGGCTCGATCGCCTCGAACTCCTCGGTAATCCGCCTCGCATCCTGCTCGCCGAGCCGCCCCTCGACGAATCGCCTCAGGCCGAGCGCCTGGAGGTGGCGCGCCTTGAGGATCTCGAGCGTGTAGACCATCCACACCGACGCCCCGGCGACGAACAAGCCGGCTGCGAGCACGATCACCGTGTTCGAAGGGTCCCATTCCCCGCCGGGGCGCGGCGGCACGAACCTGGCCAGCAGCGCGAACGCCGCCAGCAGCGCCGCCCACACGTGGAGGTACGCAGCGGTGCGCCTCTGCGAGAAGCCGATCCTCATGAAGCGGTGGTAGAAATGGTTGTGGTCCGCGCCCCACGGCGCCCGGCGGTACTTGAGGCGCTTCAGGACCACAAACCCGGTATCGAGGATCGGCACGGCGACCACCAGCAAGGGTGCCATCAGGGCGATCGTCGCGGCCGTCTTGAGCACGCCCTGGACGGCGACCGCGGCGAGCAGGAAGCCGAGCGCGAGCGCGCCGGTATCGCCCATGAAGATCCGCGCCGGGTGGTAGTTGTGGCGGAGGAAGGCGAGCGTCGCGCCACAGACGATCATCGCGAGCGCGGCCGAGTTGACGCGGTTGAAGGAGGCGCCGAGGACGGCGAACGAGGCGGCCGCGATTCCCACCAGCCCCGCCGCGAGCGCATCCATGCCGTCGATCAGGTTGATCAGGTTGGCCAGCACCACGATCCAGAGCACGGTCAGCGGGTACTCGGCGAAGCCGATGTCGTGGTCGCCGATAAGCGGCAGGGTGATGTGATCGATCGTCACGTCGTAGCCGACGACCGGAATCAGTGCTATCGCCGCCACCCCGACCAGCTTCGCCGCGGGGCTGATGCCACGGATGTCGTCGAGCAGCCCGAGGGCGGCAACGCACAGCGTGCCGATCAGGATCCCGGCGTAGGGGCCGCCCGGCTGGATCAGCAGTGCGGCGGGGATCAGGATGCCCGCCACGATCGCGACGCCGCCGATCCGCGGCATCGGGACGCTGTGCACCCGGGGGCGGTCGGTGGGCACGTCGAGCGCGCCGATGCGAGGAGCGAGCCACGCCGTCGCCGGCGTGAGCACTATCACGATCGCCGCCGCGAGCACGAAGCCCCACACCGCATCCCCGTTGCCGAGCAGGGCGTCTAGCGACTCGGTGAGGGACATCCCGCGGATGCTGTATAGCAGAGCGGTGGGCGCAAACTCCCCTGCTAGCATCGCCCGCCGAATGAGCGACGTCGTCAGCTCGGCCCCCAGGACGTTCGACCACCAGATCGCCACGCGCGAGGCAACGCTTGGGATCGTCGGACTCGGCTACGCCGGACTTCCGCTGGCGATGACCTTTGCCGAGGCCGGCTTCGATGTCGTGGGAGTCGACCTGAACCAGGACCGGGTCGATGCGATCCGCCAGGGGCGGTCCTATCTGGTCGACGTGCCCGGCGAGCGCTACGAGCGCCTCGACGGACACCTCCAGGCCACGAGCGACTACGCAGCCATGTCAGAGCTGGACGCGGTGACGATCTGCGTGCCGACCCCGCTGTCGAAGACGCGCACGCCGGACATCTCCCACGTCGTCTCCGCCGCCGAGTCGGTCGCCGAGAACCTCGCGCCGGGTCAGCTCGTCGTCCTTCAATCGACGACGTACCCGGGCACGACCGAGGAGATCGTCCTGCCGATCCTGGAGCGCAGCGGGCTTACGGCCGGGCGCGACTTCTTTCTCGGCTACGCGCCCGAGCGCGTGGACCCGGGCAACGAGCGGTACACGATCCGCAACACGCCCAAGCTCGTCGCGGGGGTCACCGACGAGTGCCGCAGGCGCACCGAACTCCTGTATCGCCAGATCGTCGACGACGTGATCCCGGTCTCGAGCACGATGGTCGCCGAGACGGCGAAGCTGCACGAGAACACGTTTCGCGCCGTCAATATCGCGCTCGCCAACGAGCTCGCCCTGATGTGCAGCCGGCTTGGGATCTCCTCGTGGGAGGTGATCGAGGCGGCGTCCACGAAGCCGTTCGGGTTCCTCCCCCACTACCCGGGCCCCGGGTTGGGCGGGGACTGCATCCCGGTCGTGCCGCACTTCCTCGCCTGGCGGCTGCGCGAGTACGGCTACTCGCCGCAGCTGATCGAGGCCGCGCACGAGGTAAACGCGCAGATGCCCGTGTTCGTGGTCCACAAGGTGGTGGACGCGCTCAACGAGACCGGCCGGCCCGTCAACGGCTCGCGGGTGCTGCTCCTCGGCATGGCCTACAAGCCCGACATCCACGACACCAGGGAGTCCCCCAGCCTCGAGGTCATGCGACAGCTGCTCGAGCGTCACGCCGAGGTGCGCTACTGCGACCCCTGGGTGGAGGAGGTCGAGCTCGACGGCACCCGCCACGTGGGCGTCGAGTGGTCACCGGAGCGCGTGCGCGAGGCCGACTGCGTCGTGTTGCTCACCCCGCACCGCAAGTTCCTCTCGGAACCGCTTTGGGACGAAGCCTCGCTGATCGTCGACACGCGCGACGTGGTCCCCGAGGCGCCGAACGTTCACCGACTGTAGCTTGGCCCGGCTGCTGATCCTCGGGGCCGGCTATCTCGGAGCCGCCCTCGCGGAGCGCGCCCTGGCGGCCGGGGAGGAGGTGATCCTCGCCGACAACTGGCACGCGACCGAGCCCGCGCAGCTCGCCGAGCTGAAGTCCGGCGGCGCGGTGGTCGAGCAGGCGGACATACGCCGCCCGGAGGAGCTCGATCGCCTCCTCGGGGGCGGGGTTGCGCGCGTCTACCTGCTCGCTGCACAGGCCAGCCGGCCGCTCGCGGAGCGCGAGCCCGACTACACGGAGGAGACCAACGTGACCGGCGCGCGCCGGGTGGCCGAGGCGGCGTCCCGCGCGGGCATCCCGGCGCTCGTCTACGCGAGCTCGCTGCACGTCTACGGCTCGCCCCGGGGAGACGTGGACGCCGACCACCCCTACGGACCCCAGCACGACCTCGTCCACCTGTCGAAGGTCTACGCTGAGCTCTGCCTGCGGATGCACGCCGAGCGAGCCCGGTTTCGGCTCGCCATCCTGCGGCTGGGGATCGTGTATGGCCCGAGCCCGGTCGAGCACGAGCGGCCCGAGTCCCAGACCGTGGTCGACAAGTTCCGCCGCCTCGCGGCCGAAGGGGCGCCGCTGCCGCTCGACGACGGGGGCCAGGCGACAATCGGTGTGGTCCACGTCGGCGACGTGGCCCGGATCATGCTCGAGTCGCCCACGCGAAGCGGGACCTCGATCGACAACGTCGTCGCCGAGACGCTCACCGTCGCCGACGTCGCGGCGCTCGCCCGGGGCGATCGGCCCGCGGGGGACCGGGCGTGCACGTTTCGCTCGCGGCTCCGGTATGAGCACGGGGTCGCGGACTACCTCCGGGTCGCGAGCCCGCGCGGGCCTCGTCGATGAGGCTGCTGGTCACGGGAGCGACCGGCTTCCTCGGCTGGCGCTCCACCGTGCTGTTGAGGGAGCGCGGCCACGACGTCGTCCCCGTAGCTCGGCCGGGCGGATCGAGCCGCGCGCTGGGGAAGGAGCTCGGCGCGGAGAGGGTGGACGCGGGTGACCCCGGCATTCGGTCGCTGGTCTCCGGGTCGCAGGCGGTGCTTCACTTCGCGGGCGTCCCGAGTCCGGCCGGCGCCCGCGCCGACCCCGCGCGATCCGTGCGCGAGAACGTCGGAACCACCCTCAATCTGCTCGAGGCCTGCGCCGAGCACGGCGCGGGACTGATCTACCCCTCCACCGTCCGGGCCGCCGCGGAGAGTCCTCCGGATCCCTATGCGCTCTCGAAGCGGCTTGGCGAGGAGCTGTGCCGCCTGCATCCCGCTCCGGCCACGGTCGTGCGACTGACCTCGGTATACGGTCCGGGCCAGGTCGCCTGGGAGGGCGCCACTGGGGCCATCGCCATGTTCGCGGCTCGCGCCGTAGAGGGGGCATCGATCGTGATCCCTGGCAACCCCGAGCGTGCCAGGGACTTCCTCTACGTGGATGACGTGGTGGCGTGCCTGGAGCGGATCGTCTCGGAGCGGCGCTGGAACGAGGTCCTCGCGATGGCGAGCGGCGTCTCGACTCCGCTGCTGCGTGCCGCCGAGCTGGTTCGCGAGGCGGCTGGATCGTCGTCGCCGATCGAGACCCCGGGAGGAGACCTCCCGCCCGGCGAGAACACGAGCTATGAGGGCGTCACCGATGCCCCGCGGCTACACTTTCCCACCCGCTCTCTGGAGGAGGGCGTCCGACTGTATGTCGACTGGCTCCGCGGCCATCCCGCTGCTCAAGGCCGCTCCTGAAGCCGACCAGCTAGCCGACCGGCTCGAGGGTGGCCCGTGGAGCGGGCTCGAGATCTGCCTGCTCCCCGGCCACGTCAACGACGACGAGGCACTGTCCCGCGCGATCGAGATCACCCGCGAGAAGCTGGAGGGGATTGGCCTGGGCGTGACCGCCGAGGCACCGGTGAGTTGGCCGAGCGGCGCCCACGTGCGAGTGGACCATCTCGATGCGGAGGCCCGCGACGGCATCGAGCGCAGCGCCAGGTTCGCGGCCGCGATCGGCTCCCCGGTGCTCACGATCCACCTGTTCACTCCGGTCGATCCAGGCCAGTACCGGGCCGGATTCGTCCCCGCGGATCACGATGTCGAGCGCTTCCTTCGCTTCTACGCTGAGACTTGCCTCGCCCACGGAGTCAAGCCGCTGATCGAGAACGTGCCGCCAGTGCTGCGAATGCGAGTCGGGGGGATCTTCCTGTCGCCGATCGGTGGCCACTGGCGCGACCTGAAGCGGTGGCGCGAGCGGGTTCCCGAGCTGGGCTTCACGATCGACGTCTCGCACGCGGCGCTGTTCCGCTCGTTCGCCGCTGCGTACCCGACGCCGTTCCGGCTGGACTCCCCGCACGACCTGGAGCTGGAGCGGTTCGTAGAGGAGCTCGGTCCCGAGGCCGAGGTCGCCCACATCTCCGACGCTCACGGTCTGCTCGGGGAGGGTCTCCCGTACGGTGCGGGCGAGCTCGACCTCGATCCGATCGTTCGCCGTCTCGGCGAGCTGGTGCCGTTCATCGTCGCCGAGATCAACGAGGCCGACAGCTCGACGTCACTGGAGATGAAGGCGGGATACGCGAGGATCGAGCGCGCGCTCCGTGGGCGCGGCGGGCCGCTGCCTCCGACGCCTCGCCGCCCGGCGAGCGAGGAGTTCGACTGGCAGGCGGCGCTCGAGCGCCGCGACCCGCTCCCGTCGCTGCTCGAGCTCCAGGAGACGCTCGGTGGGCGAGGCGTGCTGGTGACCGGAGGAGCCGGCTCGATCGGAAGGGCGCTGGCCACCTTCCTGACCGGGTTCCGTCCCGAGCGGATCACCCTGCTCGACACGCACGAGGCTTCGCTCAGCGCGGATCAGCGCAACCGAGACCCCAGGTCGCTGGAGCGGATCTCGCACGTGCTGTGCGACGTGCGCGAGGGTCAACGCCTCGAGGCCGAGTTCGCCCGAGCCCGGCCCGACGTCGTGTTCCACCTCGCCGCATACAAACACGTGGACCGGGCGGAGCTGTTCCCGGAGGAGTTCGTGGACACGAACCTGCACGGAACGTGGAACGTGCTCCGGGCGGCGGAGTCGGCCGGCGTGGAGACAGTCGTCGTGGCGTCGACCGACAAGGCGGCGCTGGCGGCGAGCTTCTACGCGCGGACGAAGCGGTTCATGGAGGAGTTGACTGCCTTCGTTGCCCGGCGCGAGGGGACTCAACGGGCCGCCGTTCGCCTCGTCAACGTGCTCGGCAGCGCGGGGAGCGCGTCCGAGCTCTTCCTGGAGCAGGCGAGAGCCGGGGTCCCCCTCACCGTAACCGAGGTCGGGATGGTGCGCTACTGGATCACGATGGCGCACGCGGTCGCGCTGCTTGCCCATGGTGCGCTGGTGGCTCGCGACGGCGCCGTGCTTGCGGCCCCCGCCGACCCGGCCATGCTGACGGTCGGCGAGCTCGCCGCGCGGATCTGGACGCAGGCGGGCGGCGACGGTGACGCGGAGCTGAACCTCGTCGGCATCCGGCGCGGCGAAACCATGAGCGAGGTGCTTACGAGGCCCGGAGAGGAGCTGAGCGGCGAGCCCCATCAGGGGATCTCGGTGATCGAGGGCGAGATCCCCACCGCCGGAGCGGCGTGGGTGGTGGAGCGCTTGCCCGAGAAGGCCAGCCGGGAGAGCGCCCGCGCGGTCTGGCTCGAGGCGATGAGCCGGCCCGGTCTGCTGGCGCCCACCGGTACCCGCAGTTGACGCGCGTCCTCTACGTCCACAGCCGAAAGACCACCTTCACCGACATCGACCGGGCGGCGCTCGCGGAGCGCTTCGAGATCATCGACCACTACCAGCCGGGGCAGCGTCCCCGGCCGCTGGAGCTGATCGGCAAGCTGCGCCACGCGGACGTGGTGTTCGGCTGGCACGCCACCTCGCACACGTTCCTCGCGCTGAGCCTCGCACGCCTGATGCGCAAGCCGTCGGTGCTCGTGATCGGCGGCGTCGACACGGCGCGGATGCCGGAGATCGGCTACGGCGCGCAACGCCCCGGCCCGCGCAGGTGGGTGGCGCGCCGGACGATCGCCGCCGCCACGCGCCTGATCACCAACTCCGAGTACTCCCTGCGGGAGATCGAGGCCAACCTCGGCCTCGGCCCCGATCGGGTAGCGCTGATCTACCACGGGATTCCCGATCGATTCGCCGATCCCGCCGGGGCCCGGGAAGGCGATCAGATGGCGTTGAGCGTCGGGGTCGTGTACCGCCTCAACCTCGCGCGCAAGGGCCATCGCCCATTCGTGGAGGCGGCGCGACATCTGCCCGACGTCGGGTTCGTGCTTGCGGGAGAGTGGCTGGACGACGCGATCGAGGAGCTGCGCGCCGTGGCCGGACCGAACGTCACCTTCACCGGCTACCTCGACGACGACACGCTCGACGGCTGCTTCCGGCGGGCGGCGGTGTACGTGCAGCCCTCGCGTCACGAGGGCTTCGGGCTGGCGGTCGCGGAGGCGATGCTGGCGCGCTGCGTCCCGGTCGTCACCGACGCAGGCGCCCTGCTCGAGGTGGTCGGCGACACCGGGGTGCTGATCGCTGCACCGCAGCCGGCCCAGGTCGCCGACGGCGTCCGCCGCGCCTTAGCGCTCGGCCCCGACGCGGGCGAGCGCGCCCGCCGCAGGGTCCTGGAGAAGTTCCCGTACGAGAGGCGGCGCGACGCGATCTGCCGCGAGGTCGAGGCGGCACTGGGCGGGCGGGCCCGATAGAACGGCCGTCAGGCGCTGCTCCTTCGCGCTCGCGACCTTGTCCGACGCGTTAGACCGGTGCGGCCGACAGCTGCGGATAAAGGGGATAGCGCTCCATCAGCGCCCGGCTTCGCTCCAGCAGCTCGTCGCGCTCGGCCTCGAAGCGGTCCGACAGCGCGGCGCAGATGACGCGGGCGATCTCTCGCAGGTCGTCCTCTACCAGCCCCCGGGTCGTGAGTGCCGGCGTCCCGATACGCAGCCCGGAAGGGTTCATCGGGGGGCGCTCGTCGAACGGGATCGCATTGCGGTTAACGGTGATCCCGACCTCCTCGAGGCGCTTCTCGGCCGTCTTTCCGTCGAGGCCGGTCGGAGTGAGATCGACGAGCACGAGGTGGACGTCGGTTCCGCCGGTCAGCACGTCGATCCCACCGGCTTGAAGCTCATCCCCGAGCGCCTTCGCGTTGGCGATCGTCTGGCGCTGGCTGGCGCGGAACCCGTCCGTGTCGGCGATCCCGAGCGCGACCGCCTTTGCGGCGATCACGTGCATCAGCGGGCCGCCCTGCTGGCCGGGGAACACCGAGCGGTCGATCTCCTTCGCGAGCTCTTCGCGGCACAGGATCATCCCGCTGCGGGGTCCGCACAGCGTCTTGTGGATCGTGGTCGTGACGACGTCGGCATGCTCGACCGGGTTCGGGTGCTCGCCCGCAGCGACGAGCCCCGCGAAGTGGGCCATGTCGACCATCAGGCGCGCGTCGACGGCGTCGGCTATCTCTCTGAAGGCCGCGAAGTCGAGCTGGCGCGGGTATGCGGACCACCCGGCGACGATCACCTTCGGCCGGTGCTCGCGCGCGAGCCGCTCGACCTCGTCCATGTCCACGAGATGGTCGTCGCGGCGCACGTGGTAGGCGACGACCTCGTACAGCTTCCCCGACACGTTCAGCTTCATCCCGTGCGTGAGATGCCCCCCGTGGTCGAGCGCCATCCCCATGATCGTGTCGCCGGGGTCGAGCAGCGCCATGTACGTGGCGTTGTTCGCCTGCGCGCCGGCGTGCGGCTGGACGTTGACGTGCTCGGCGCCGAACAGCGACGTCGCGCGATCGATCGCGAGCTGCTCGGCGACGTCGACCTCCTCGCAGCCGCCGTAGTAGCGCCGCCCCGGATACCCCTCGGCGTACTTGTTCGTGAGCACCGACCCCGTCGCCTCGAGCACGGCGCGGGGGACGAAGTTCTCGGACGCGATCATCTCCAGCGTGTTCTGCTGGCGCTGGAGCTCGCGTCCCAGCACCTCCGCGATCGCCGGATCGACCTCGGCGAGCGGGGCAGAGCGAATGTCATCTGACGGGATCCCCATCGCGGCGACGATACCAGCGGCGGTGGCGGGCTACGCCCCGATCCGCGCCAGGGATCGCTCCAGCTCGGCGCGCGGCAACGCGCCCTCCCTGAGCACCTCCCAGCCACCGCCCGACTCGATCCGGGTGAGGTCGACGACGGTCGACGGTTGGCCGCCGAGCTCGCCGCCGTCGATCGCCACGTCCACCCCGGCGAGGATCGCCGGGTCGATGTCCTCGAACCGGTGCGGCGCGGGCTCGCCGCTGCGGTTCGCGCTGGTCTGGAACAGCGCCGAGGCCGCGCCCGCAAGCGGCCCGTCGATCAGCCTCAACCCGAGCCGCTCCGGGTCCTCGCGGCAGGCGAGCGGAAAGCGCCGCTCGGGGTTGTGGACGACGAGCGTCACCGGACCCGGGAGCAGCGCGCCAAGCGCGTCGCGCGTGCGCGACCCGAGCGTCGCCACGAGCTCGCGCATCGCGAGCGGCGAGAAGAACATCACCGCCGACGGCTTGCCCTCGTCGCGTCCCTTCAGCGCATGGACCCGCTCGATCGCGGCGGCGTTCTGCGGGTCGCATGCGAGCCCGTACAGCGTGTCGGCCGGAAAGAGCGCGACGCCTCCCGCGGCGATGCACCGATCGAGCGCCGAGCGCGCCGCGTCGCCCGCTTCGACGGACCGGGCCGGTCCGTTCATCTCCGCCCCACCACCACGCGCTCGATTCCCGCCAGGTCCCGGCGGGTCTCGACCACGTCGAATCCAGCCTCCCGCATTAGCGACGTGACCCCGGGCGCCTGGCCGGCCCCCACCTCCAGCGCTAGCACGCCTCGGCCCACCGTCGGGATCAGCGCCTCGATCGCCTCGAGTCCCGTGGGCCCGGCCACGAGCGCCTCGCGCGGCTCGTATGCCGTGATCTCGGGCTCGAGGAGCCTCCACTCGTCGTCGCTCACGTAGGGAAGGTTGGCGAGCGTCAGGGCGTGGTGCCCCCCGTCGCGGTGCGATCCGCTGAGGAAGCGAACGCGGTCGGACAGCCCGAGCCGCGCGGCGTTGCCGCGCGCAACCTGGAGCGCAGGCTCCGAGAGATCCGTCGCGGTGACCCGCACCTGGGGGAGCTCGTCGGCCACCGCGAGGGCGACGGCGCCGGAGCCGGTTCCGACGTCGAGCACGGTGTGCGGCCGCAACTCGAGAGCCACCTCGACCAGCAGCTCGGTCTCGGGGCGCGGGATCAGCACGCGAGGGTCCACCGCGAGCTCTATGCCGCGGAACCCCTTGCGCCCGATGATGTAGGCGACCGGCTCGCGCCGTACCCGGCGACGAACCATCCCGCCGAACGCGCGCGCCTCGGTTGGCGCCACCCCGCCTTCGGGGTGAGCGGCGAGCTCGGCGCGCTCGCGCCCGGTTGCCTCAGCCAGCAGGAGCTCCGCGTCGAGGCGCGGGGTCTCAACACCGGCTGCCGCCAACGCGTCCGTTGCCGCGGCCAGCGCCTCGCGGACGAGCCCCGCCGCCGTCGACGCGCTCACTGCACCACGAGGTCTGCGGTCGACATCACGCGTCGGCGGTCTGTGCCTCGAGCCGGCGGCGGCGCT
Source organism: uncultured Thermoleophilia bacterium (assembly GCA_963756745.1). GTDB lineage: Bacteria > Actinomycetota > Thermoleophilia > Solirubrobacterales > 70-9 > DASPWW01. The sequence continues at coordinate 313,291 of CAVWOU010000010.1, read as the reverse complement.
CCTCGGCCGCGAGGGCGTTCGTGAACTCGCCGAGATCCCCATTCAGCACCTCGTCGAGGTTGTGCGAGGTGTGCTTCACGCGGTGGTCCGTGACACGGCCCTGGGGGAAGTTGTAGGTGCGTACCTTCTCCGAGCGCTCCCCGGTCCCGACCTGCGCCCGCCGCTCGGACTCGATCTCGGCACGCTGCTCGGCTAGCGCACGCTCGTAAAGCCGTGCGCGCAGCACCCGCATCGCCTTCTGGCGGTTCTGGAGCTGGGACTTCTCGTCTTGCATCGAGACCGCGGTGCCGGTCGGGATGTGCGTGATCCGCACCGCCGAGTCGGTCGTGTTGACCGACTGCCCGCCGGGCCCCGTGGAACGAAAGGTCTCGAGCTCGAGCTCGTTGGGATCGACCTCGACCTCGACGTCCTCGGCCTCGGGTAGGACGGCGACGGTCGCGGTGGAGGTGTGGATCCGGCCCTGGGACTCGGTCTTCGGGACCCGCTGCACGCGGTGCGTCCCGCCCTCGTACTTGAACACCGAGTACGCGCCGTCACCCTTGATCGCGAACGTGATCTCCTTGAACCCCCCGACGTCGGCGGGCGACTGCGACAGCACCTCGGTCTTGAAGCCGAGGCGCTCGGCGTAGCGCGTCAGCATCTTGAAGAGGTCGCCGGCGAACAGCGCCGCCTCGTCGCCGCCCGTGCCCGCCCGGATCTCGATCAGCACGTTCTTGTCGTCGTTCGGATCGCGCTCGACCATCGCGAGCCGTATCTCGTCCTCGAGTTGCTCGAGCCGCCGCGGCGCCTCGCTCACCACCCGGCGCAGCTCGGGATCCTCGCCGTCCTCGGCGAGCAGCTCCCGCGCGCCCTCGAGATCGTCGTAGAGCTTCCGGTACTCGAGCGCGAGCTCGTGCACGGGTTCGAGCTCCCGGTACTCACGCCCGACCTCGGCGTATCGCTCCCGGTCCGCGATCACCGCGGGGTCGGACATGTGGCGCTCCAGCTCTCCGAAGCGCGTCTCTATCTGCTCGACAAGCTCGTCGATCACACCCTTGATTGTGACCGCAGCGCCGGTCCGCGCGACTCCAGGCGTGCGCAAGTGTTGTAACGGGTATGACCGCACGGATCCCGCGTGTTACCGTCGTGCTCGTCGCGCTGTGTGCAGCGTCCATGCTCGTCGCCTCCGCGAGCGCCGAGGCCAAGCCCCGCTGCTTCGGCAAGAAGGCGACCGTGGTGGGGACGAACGGAAAGGACCGCCTCAAGGGATCGCCTGGGCGCGATGTGATCGTCGCCCGGGGCGGGAATGACAGCGTCAGCAGCGGTCCCGGGACCGACTACCTGTGTGGCGGCGCCGGCGACGATCTGCTGCGGTCGGGCCACGACGCGGACAAGCTCGATGGAGGCAGCGGGGACGACGAGGTCCACGGCGCCAACAACAGCGACCTGCTCGTCAAGGGCGGCAAGGGCGACGACTTCTGCGACGGACAGCGCGGCCTCAACGACAAGCTCGCTTGCGGTCCCGGCGACGACATCCTGTACGGCGGGACGGACGTCTCCGGCGGGCCCGGCAACGACGAGATCGCCAGCTACGCGGGGGTCGTCGACGCTGGCGCCGGCAACGATCAGGTCTCCAACGGGCGCGCCGCTCCGATCGTCGTCCACGCCGGCCCCGGCAACGACATCGTCAGCGGAGGCGAGGGCGACGACGAACTGTTCGGAGACGAGAACGACGACGAACTGATCGGCAATGACGGCGACGACGACCTCGACGGCGGTCCCGGCATCGACATCTGCGACCAGGGTCCGGGGATTGGATCCATTCTCAACTGCCCGTGATCAAGGAGCCAACGTGAACCTGGAATCGACACACACCGTCCGTCGGCCCGGCGCAGCGCTTGCCGGCGTGATCGCAATCGGCATCGCTTGGCTGCTGCTGGTCGCGGCTCCGGACGCCGAGGCCAAGCCCCGCTGCTTCGGCAAGAAGGCGACCAAGGTCGGCACGAACGGGGCCGACAGGCTCACCGGGAGTCCCCGCAAGGACGTCATCGTTGCCCTGGGCGGCGACGACGTGGTGCAGGCCAAGTCGAACGACGACAGGGTGTGCCTCGGCGCCGGCGACGACTTCGCCGGGACCAGCCGCGGCTTCGACAAGATCGACGGGGACGACGGCAACGACGAGATGCATGGCGGGGGCTTCAGCGGGCGTCGCGACCCCGGGGACGGGGACAAGATCATTGGCGGCGAAGGCGATGACTTCCTCGACGGCACTCGGGGCGAGCTCAAGGACAAGCTTGACGCCGGCCCCGGCGACGACTACCTCCAGGGCGGAGAGCGCGCCGACGGGGGGCCCGGGAACGACCAGATCTACGCCGACGGCCACGTCAGCGACAGCCATCCCGACACGATCCTCGCCGGTCCCGGAAACGACGTCGTCTACGGCGACGGGGGCGGCTCGGAGAACGAGATCCACGGCGGCGCTGGGCTCGACCAGCTCAACGGCGACGCAGCCGACGATCGGCTGTTCGGCGACGAGGACAACGACATGCTGTTTGGAAACGCCGGAAACGACGACCTCGACGGTGGCCTGGGGACCGACACCTGCGACCAGGGCGCCGGGCGCCGGCGCGATCCTCAACTGCGAACCGTAGCGAGCAGCCGGGCGGGGAGCCCGGGCTACGCGACGATCTCGATCTCGCCTTCCTTCGCAGCCTCTTCGGGCTTCTCGACCGCGAGCACCGCCTCTAGGGCGCGGATCGCGACCTCGAGCTCCTCGTGGTCGGGCTCGCGCGTGGTCAGGTTCTGGAGCATCAGCCCGGGCCACATCAATGTGCGCACCCAGCGCCTGTAGCGGTTCTTCCCCGCCCACTTGATCACCTCGTAGGACAGCCCGGCGATCAGCGGAATGCCGAGGATCCGCGACAGCAGCAGCCAGTACCACTCGGGCAACCCGATCGGCGCGAAGACGAAGATCGCGATCACCATCACGATCAGCAGGAAGCTCGTGCCGCAGCGCGGGTGCAGGCGGGAGTAGCGCGCTGCGCGCTCGGGGGTGAGCTCGTCGCCGGCCTCGAAGGCGGAGATCGTCTTGTGCTCCGCGCCGTGGTACTCGAACACCCGCCGCAGGTCGGGCAGGCGGCTGATCAACAGGATGTAACCGATGAAGATCGCGGTTCGAAGCACGCCCTCGACGAGCCAGAACAGCAGCGCGGAGCCGAGCTCGTCCTTGATCAGGCTCGTCGCACCGACCGGGATCACGAAGAACAGCCCGATCGCCAGGACGAGCGACAGTGCGATCGTGATCCCCCACGTGAACCCGCCGATCGGCTCCTGCTCGTCCTCCTCGGCGAGCTGGGCGTTGGCCGAGATCGCCAGCGCGCGGAAGCCGATCTTCAGCGACTCGGCGAGCGCGACGACACCACGGATCACGGGCAGGCGGAGCACGCGGTGGCGCTTCGCCCACGAGACCAGCGGCTCCGAGGTCACCTCGATATCGCCCTCCGGCTTGCGAACGGCGACCGACCAGGTCGAGACGCCGCGCATCATCACGCCCTCGAGGACCGCCTGGCCGCCGATTGGCGCGTCGCGGCCGGCGACCGGCATGCCGTCGGGCATCGCCGGCTCGAAGTCCGCCTCAGGTCGCGGGCGGTGGCCGTCCGGGCCGGATTGCATCGGCGGGAGGCCTAGCCCTGCCTGGCCCGTCTGGCGGCCCGGCGCTTGAAGCGCTCCACGCGCCCGCCCGTGTCGACCAGCTTCTGCTTGCCGGTGTAGAACGGATGGCAGGCCGAGCAGATCTCCACGTGCAGCTCCGGGCTACTCGAGCGGGTGTAGAACTCGTTCCCGCACGAGCAGCGGACGTGGGAAAGTACGTACTCGGGGTGGATCTCAGCCTTCATCCCGAACGATTCTAGCGGCGGCCGGTCTGCCCGGATCGAAGCTCAGGCGGCCTCGCGCAGCGCGTCGATCTCGCGCCGCTCGGCCAGACGCGCAAGGGCTCGCTCCTCGACCCGGCGCAGCTCGCGCTCGGGCATGTCGAGACGGCGGCTGACCTCGGCGCGCGGCGTCGGCTGGTCACCGTTGATCCCGTACCGAAGCCGGACCACGTTCTGCTCGGGCTGCGGGAGCTCGGCGACCGCCCGAGCCGCGTACCCGCACATCGGTGGGCACAAACCGCCGCCCGGCGGTGCCGCGCCTACTGGTTCGCCTGCGAGAGCAGAAACAGCCCCAGGCATGTGAAGGCGATCATCACGGCCAGCATCCAGTACTGGGACTGGGCCGCGGACCGCGGGTCCCTGTACAGAGACAGCGCCCGATCGTGCGCCAGGGTCAGCCCGGCGACGTGGCCGATCACCAGCGCCGCGACCTGCACGTACCACACCTCGGTCGCGCCTATCAATCCGAAGTCGATCCCGGCGCTCGCGGTCCCGAAGTAGTCGGACCCGTCGCCGAGCGGATCGGAGAGCAGGAACCCGAACTGCGCCTGTTCCTGGAACAGGAAGAGGCTGAAGTAGTGTGCGACCAGGTACGCGAGTGCGATCGGGATCAGGGTGTGGCCGAACGCCTGCCGCAGCCTCGAGAGCGAGGGCGAGCCGGGGACCGTTCGCATCCCCCGGATCCCGAGCGCGAACAGCGCCGCGACGGCCGCAAGGGTGAGGGCGAAGAACAGCGTGTCCGTGATCCGCAGCGCGGTGGCGAAGTCGAGACCGCGCTCGGTCAGCCAGTCGAACACGCTCTCGATCGCGTCGACCAATGCGCCCTCCTGAGCGCCGTCGAAGCTCGTGCCGCCGATCGCAACCAGCACGAGCGCGACCGAGCCCGGGACGGTCGCCCACCGCCCGGCGGCCGAGAGCACGCGTCGGACGCCGAGGCGCCCGCCGCGCACCTCGAGCGGGGAGAGCCGCGAGAACATCCCGAAATAGACGGAGAACGTCTCGCCCCGATCGAGCCACCGCTCGGTGCCGAAGGAGGCCATCGCAAACAGCGTGATCCCGGTGTAGGCGATCGTCGCGATGGCGACGTCCTGTGGCACGACGCCGCCGGCCGCTGTTCCGCTCGGGAACACGAGCTCGAGCCACAGGAACGCCAGCAGCCCGATCACGGCGGGCCAGCGCCCGAGCCACTCCGGGTAGGGAATCGGCTCGGGCCGCGGCCGGCGAGTCACGAGCCCGTACAGGGCACCCGTGGCGCGCGCGACTGCGCGCCACGGGTTGAACGCCCTGAACACGTCGCCGAACACAACGCTCAGGAGCACGAGGCCGAGCCAGAACGTGACGAACACGAACGTGATCGAGAAGTTGGCGTTCGGCTGATCGGTGCCGGCCAACCCGGACCACACGACGACCCCGAGCAGGCCGACGCCGACGACCGCCGCGAGCGTCTCCGTCACCGCGTTGACGGTGATGCGCGACAGCCACGCCGGGGCCGGCCGCCACAGATCCTTCTCGAACCGCGGCGTGCGCCACGCGAGCGCGAGCGCGGCGAACGAGACGATCAGCACGACCGAGGCGCCCCACGCGAACAGCCACGCCGGGATCGGAAGATCCTCGCGCCCGACGAGCGCGTGCGCGAGCGGCAGGATCACCCGGGCTGCACCGTGAGCTCGGCGATCTGCAGGTGCGCGCCCTCGAGCTCGACCTCGAACCCGCCCTCGATGTCGGCCGGGAAGGCGAAGCTCGCCGGCTTGCCCGGCTCGACCTCCTTGATGATGTCGTAGCCATGGACGTGCACCTCCTCGGCGACGTCGGACTGGACGTCGAAGCGGACCTCGTCGCCGGCTGTGTAGGTCAGCTCCTGCACGCCCCCGACGGGCTCGCCGCCCTTGACGACGATCGTCGTGACGTCGGGCTTCGGCTTCGGCTTCTCCTTCTTCTCTTTGGTGGTAGTGGTAGTCGCGGTCGTGGTCGTACCCGACGCTGCCTGGTCGGAGTCGCCGTCGTCGTCGCTGAGGACGACGAACAGGACCGCGGCCGCAGCGACGAGCGCGACTACGACAACCGCGCTGATCGCTCTCGATTGCATAGTTGCTCCTTTCATCGCGCGGACGACCGCGCGATCTCCCGCCCCGCTCGGGGCTGGTCAGTGACGATCCGTCGGTCTCAGATCGCCGGAGGAGCGCGCGGGGCGGCGCTGCCGGCGAGCATCGCCGGCGAGAGGACGACGTCGAGCCACCGGGGGCGCAGGCCCAGGCGGGCCGCGCGTCGCGGTGTCGATTGATCGAAGCGAGTGGCGATCCGGGCCTCGACCGTCTCGATGCCGCGCATCGCGAGCCAGGTGACAGATCCAAGCGCGAGCGCGAGCGGGATCGCAACGACGCCGTGCGCCGCGAGAACCGGCCCAATCTGGACCACATCGGCGCCGGCGAGTAGGCCTTCGACGAGTTCCTGGCCGAAGAAGAGGGCCAGGATCGCGGCGGCGTGGGTGAGCACCCGCGCCGGCGGCGACGCCGGTGGAGCGCGCCTCCCCGCAACGCCGCGTTCCACGGTGGCGAAGAGCGCCAACGCCGCCAGGATCGCGAGCGCCGGAAGCAGCGCGGCCACGTACGAGTGGTCCGCCGGCGCGTGCGAGCCGGCAGCGCCGAATCCGGCGAGATAGCTCAGCTCGTGGACCGCAAACGCCCCGCCCGCGATCAAGGTCACGGGCCGCAGCGCCGACATGATCGATCCCGCTCGGCTCACGGGCGCAGTGTAAATAGCCGCCTAGGTCTCCTGGTAAAGCGGCCCGTCGCCCCCCTCGGGGAGGGTGAGCCGGCCGCCCTTCGCGGTGATCGCCCCACACTGGACGCAGTTCGACGGCGTCACCTGGAGCTCGATCGTCTCCGCGCCGGAGGTGAGCTGGTCGTCGGGGATCTCGTACACCTGGGCGGGGCACATCGAGACCCAGGTCTGGGCGATCTCGCGCGGCACCTTCGTCTGGAGCCGGATGTGGTTGGGCGCGTCGTCGCGCGTCGCGTTGCCGGACGCGAACACCGACGACAGCTTGTCGAAGATGTACTTGTTGTCGGGCTTGGGATAGGCCTTCGCAGCGCCGTCGATCGACATCGCGTGCTCGGCGTCGGGCTCGTTGCGCCAGTGGCCGCCCGGGAACGCGCCGCGCGTGATCGTCATCAGGCTGGCCATCGCGCCCCCGACGAAGAACCCATGCTCGAACGGCTGACGCATGTTGCGCGACCGGTACATGTCCTCCTCGATCACGCTGTCGCGGACCTTCTCGTCGTAGGCCTCGAAGTTGATCGAGTCCTGCTTCAGGGCGTCGACGATCGCCTCGGCCGCGTACATCCCGGCGTGCATCGCGTAGTGGATGCCCTTCAGCTCCGGGATGTTGACCATCCCGGCCGCGTCTCCCGCGATCACCATCCCGGGGACGGAGAGCCGCGACGGCATCGACCAGTAGCCGCCTGAGGGAATCGACTTGGCGCCCCACGCGACGCGCTCGCCGCCGTCGAGGATCTTGCGCACGAACGGGTGGGTCTTGAGCTCCTGGAGCGCATCGTGGACCGAGAACGTGGCGTCCGTGTAGTCGAGTCCGACGACGAGCCCGATGCAGACCTCGTCCTCGCCCATCGGGTAGATGAAGCTGCCACCGAACTCGTTCCACCTCGCGCGCTTGCGCAGCGGCCAGCCCATCGTGTGGATCACGCGGTCGAGCGGCCGCTCGACCTTCCACACCTCCTTCACGCCGAGCTCCCAGCGCTGCGGGTCGCGGCCGTGGAGGTCGTAGTAGTCGAGTGCCGCCATCGTGAGGTGGCCGAGGGTCCCCTCGGCGAGCACGGTCGCCTTCGCGATCACGTCCGAGCCGGGCTCGAAGTTCGAGAGCTCCTCGCCGTCGCGGCCGCGACCCTTGTCGCCCGAGCGCACGCCCTTGACGATCCGATCCTCGACCACGAGCTTGTCGGCGGCGGTCTCCGCGAGCACGTACACGCCGGCCTCCTCCGCCTTCTCGCCGAGGAACCGCCCCAGCTTCGCCACCGAGGTGACGTAGTTGCCGTGGTTGCGGAAGTTCGGCGGCATCGGCTTGAGCGGCAGCGCGCGCCGCTTGGTCAGCAGGTAGACGGCGTCCTTGGTCACCTCCTGGTACACCGGCCACTCGGACGGCTCGAGGTCGGGGAACAGCTCGCGCATCGCCGACGGGCGCATGTTGGCCCCCGAGAGCAGATGGGCGCCCGTTGTCTTGCCTTTCTCGATCACCGCGACCGGGACCTCCCCGAGCTTCTCCGCGAGCTCGGGCTCGTCCTCGAGCAGCTGCATGACCCGGATCGCGCACGCGAGCCCGGCCGGACCGCCGCCGACGATCGCGACCCCGACCTCGATCCGCTCTTCCTCGGGATCCGTCGGAGGCCCGATGAACTCCTCGGCCGGCTTTACCGGAGGCGGGAACTCCTCCGGCGCGACGGGAGGCATCAGCCTCCCTTCTTCGCCTTTACGGCTTCCGTGAGCTTGGGGAGGATCTTGTGCAGGTCGCCGACGACCCCGAGGTCGGCGAACTCGAAGATCGGCGCGTTCGGGTCCTTGTTGATCGCAAGGATGTTCTCCGAGCTCTGCATCCCGACCTTGTGCTGGATCGCCCCCGAGATCCCGGCAGCGAGGTAGAGCCGCGGCGCTACCGTCTTCCCGGTCTGGCCGATCTGGGCGGCGTACGGGTACCAGCCCGCGTCGACGACGGCGCGCGTCGCCGCCACTGCTCCGCCGAGCGCGTCGGCCAGCTCCTCGGCGAGCTTGAAGCTCTCGGCCTCGCCGAGCCCGCGCCCGCCGCCGACGAGCAGCTCGGCGTCCTCGATGTTCACGTCCTCGCCGCGTGCCTCACCGCGAGTGACCATCGTCGCCTTCGTGGACCACTCGGACAGCTCGACCTCGACGTCCGCCACCTCGGCGGAGCCGCCGTCGCGCTCGGTCGCGTCGAAGGCGTTCAGCCGTCCGATGATGATCCCGGGCTCGCCGACGTATCCGACGTCGACGATCGAGGAGTCCTGCAGCACCGGGCGCTCCGCAACGAGCTCGCCGTCTGAGACCTTCACCTCGGTGACCTCCATCGTCACGCCGGCGCCCAGCCGCGCGGTCAGGCCGGCCCCGATCTCGAACCCGAGCAGGCCGCCGCCGAACAGCGCGTACGAGTAGCCCTCGTCGGAGATCAGCTTCGCCATCACGTCGACGATCGGCTGGGCGAGGCCCTCGGGCGCGCCCTTGGCGCGCCACACCTTCGACGCGCCGTACGCGCCGAGGCCCTGGCACGCTTCGTCGGGAACGTCGCCGACGACCACGGCCGCCGCCTCACCTCCCAGCTCCCCGGCGAGCTTCGCGGCCTCGGAGATCGCGCCGAGCGAGTTCTTGTTGAACTCTCCCTCGTCGCTGTGAAGTGCGTAGACGAGTATCCCCGGCATCAGATCAGCTTCCTTTCCTCGAGCCACGCGACGATCTTCTCGACGGTCTCGTTGGTGTCCTCGTCCTCGATGATCTCGCCGGCCTCCTTCTGGGGCGGCGGGTTGATCGCCAGCACCGTCGTCCTCGAGCCGCCCTCGCCGACGCGGTCGGCCTCGATCGCGACGTCGGAGGCGGACTTCGTGTCGAGCGGCTTCTTCTTGGCACCCATGATCGCCTTCAGCGACGGGTAGCGGGGCTCGTTGATCGCGTCGCCGACGCTGATCACGGCGGGCATCTCGACGTCGACCGTGTCGTAGCCGTACTCGGCCTGGCGCTCGCAGCGAAGCTTGCCGTCGGTGACGTCCATCTTGATCACCTGGGTCAGCGACGGCATCTTCAGGTGGTCGGCGACGACCGCGCCGATCGTGTAGCACTCGCCGTCGTCCGACTGCTGGCCGAGCAGCACGAGGTCCGGGCTCTCCGCCTCGAGCACCCTGGCGAGGGCGTAGCCCGTCGCGCACACGTCGGAGCCGGTCAGCGCCGGGTCGGTCAGGTGCACGGAGCGGTCGGCGCCGAGCGCGACGGCCTTGTGCAGCGCGCGCACGGCGCTCTCGGGGCCCATCGTCACGGCGACGATCTCCTCGACGTCCTGCCCCCCCTCCTTGATCTGCATCGCCGCCTCGAGGGCGTGTGTGTCGAAGGGATTGAGGTTCTTCTCGCCGCTGCGGTCGAGGCGCTTCGTCTCGGGGTCGATCCGCTTCTGGACCGAGGCGTCCGGGACCTCCTTGCACAGGCAGCAGATCTTCAAGTCGGGACTCCCTTGCGGTCGGGTTTGCGGGGGTGGCGGCGGGGCATTCTAGCCATTGGCACGACTGGTTGACTGACCAGTCAATCGCCTTCTTTATACCCGATCGCGACGATCCCGAACGCCGCTCACGACTCGCGGCCCGCGACCGCGCCGCGAATGAACTCGACGATCTCGTCGGTCGAGGCGCCCGGGGTGAAGATCTCCGCCACCCCGAGCCTCTTCAGCTCGGGGATGTCGTCGTTAGGAATCGTGCCTCCCACCGTCAGGACCACGTCGTCGGCGCCCTGCTCGCGCAGCAGCTCGACCACGCGTGGCACGAGCGTCATGTGGGCGCCGGAGAGGATCGAGAGGCCGATCGCGTCGGCGTCCTCCTGGATCACCGTCGCAGCGATCTGCTCCGGCGTCTGGTGGAGGCCGGTGTAGATCACCTCCATCCCGGCGTCGCGGAGCGCCCGAGCAATGATCTTGGCGCCGCGGTCGTGCCCGTCGAGGCCCGGCTTCGCGACCACGACGCGGATCTTGCGATCGCCCGTGCCCGCGCCTGCAGCGTTCTCGGCTGTTGCCTCCATGCGGCGAAAATCTACCCGGCCCCGCCAACTGAAGCATTCGGTAGCCCCTGGGGTACCGAATCGTTCAGTTGCATGTCGCGCGCGAGCTACGCGCCAATCTTCCTGTCGCGTGTACGCCTAGCCATCGGTAGGTGCCGGGTACCCGGCCACACGCCACGCAAGCACGCCGCCAGGGGCATGAATTCGCCCGCCGGGGTCGAACCACGCAGTCACACGTATGTCACACGTCGGTCCGACGCGGACGCCATTGTTCCGCGCGGATACCGGGATCAGGAGGGAAGCGTGTACGACGTTCTCTACCTCGACCAGACAAGCCACTCGCGGGTGATCGCGGCGGGGCTGGGTCGGGACTCCGCCGTCACGGTCGCGCGGGCTGAAGCTCGCCGGCGCCGCGTCGGTCGCATGTTCCTCGCCGGCTCCGAGCCCTCGCCGCGCGGGGAGCTCGTGCTGATCGTCGAGTCTCATCGCAAGGCCGCGTAGCGGCCCGCCCGCCAGAGGCTACGTAGCGACCCGCTCCCTTTCGGGGATCGCGCAGAACGATCCCTCGGAGAAGTTCTGAGACTCGATTCCCAGCGCGTCGTGCGTTGACTCGGCCATCGAAACCTCCTAGAAGATCGGCGTCTCCCTGTAGGTGCCGAAGACCTCCTGGAGGGCGGCGATCATCTCGCCCTCGGTGGCGCGCGCCCTCGCCGCCTCGATCAGGCAGGGCATCAGGTTGCGGTCGGGGCTCGCCGCCGCCTGCTTCAGCTCGCTCAGCGTGCGCTCCACAGCCGCCGCGTCTCGGCGGGCACGGGTGGCGCCGAGGCGCCCGACCTGCTTGCGCTCGAGCGCCGGGTCGATCCGCAGGATCGGGATCTCGTCCTCGTCCTCGCTCCGGTACTCGTTGACGCCGACGACGATCCGTCTGCGGTCGTCGATCTCCTCCTGGTAGCGGAATGATGCGTCGGCGATCTCCCGCTGCGGGAAGCTCTGCTTGATCGCCTCGACCATCCCGCCCAGCTCGTCGATCCGGGCGAAGTACTCGTACGCGGCCCGCTCCATCTCGTCCGTGAGCGTCTCGACGAAGTAGGAGCCCCCGAGCGGGTCGACCGTGTTCGGGACACCGGACTCGTGCGCGATCACCTGCTGGGTGCGCAGCGCCAGCCGCACGGCGTTCTCGGTCGGAAGCGCGAGCGCCTCGTCGAAGGAGTTGGTGTGCAGCGACTGGGTTCCACCGAGCACTCCCGCGAGCGCCTCGAGCGTCGTGCGAACGATGTTGACCAGCGGCTGTTGCGCGGTCAGCGAAACGCCCGCGGTCTGGGTGTGGAAGCGCATCATCATCGAGCGCGGATCGCTCGCGCCGTAGGTCTCCTTCATCTCTCGCGCCCAGATCCGCCGCGCCGCGCGGTACTTCGCGATCTCCTCGAAGAAGTCGATGTGGGCGTTGAAGAAGAAAGACAGGCGCGGCGCGAACTCGTCGATGTCGAGGCCGCGCTCGAGCGCCCGCTCGACGTAGGTGAAGCCGTCCTTGAGCGTGAACGCGAGCTCCTGCTGGGCCGTCGAGCCCGCCTCGCGGATGTGGTATCCCGAGATCGAGATCGGGTGCCAGCGCGGCATGTTGGGCGAGCACCACTCGATCATGTCGGTGACGAGTCGCATCGCCGGCTCGATCGGGAAGCACCACTCCTTTTGCGCGATGTACTCCTTGAGGATGTCGGTCTGGATCGTGCCGCCGAGCCGGTCGGGGGCGAGCCCCTGCTCCTCCCCGACGCAGACGTAGAACGCGAGCAGGATCGGCGCCGGCCCGTTGATCGTCAGCGAGGTGGTGACCTCGCCGAGCGGGATCCCGGCGAACAGGTCGAGCATGTCGTCGAGGCTGTCGATCGCGACGCCCTCGACGCCGACCTCGCCGAGGCTGCGGTCCTCGTCCGAGTCGAGCCCCATCAGGGTCGGCATGTCGAACGCGGTCGAGAGGCCCGTCTGGCCGTGCTCGAGCAGGTAGTGGAAGCGCTCGTTCGTCTCCTCGGCGGTCCCGTAGCCGGCGAACTGGCGCATCGTCCATAGCCGGCCCCGGTACATCGACGGATAGATCCCTCGCGTATAGGGATACTCGCCCGGAAAGCCGAGCTCGCGCTCGGAGTCGGTCTCGGCGCGATCCTCCTCCGTGTACAGCGGGCGCACGGGGTGCCCGGAGATCGTGTCGAAGAGCGCGTCCCGCTCTGGATTGCGCGCGTACTCCTCGAGCCACTCGAGCGAGCGCCGGGGCGCGCGGGGTTCGGTGGCCATGCCCGAAAGTCTAGAACGAGGGTCCGAGGCGAACTAATCGAGCGGAGGGATCCGCTCGGCCCACGGCCGCTCGGCCTCGATCTGTGCCGCGAGCGAAAGCAGTGTCGCCTCGTCGTTCGGCCGGCCGACGAGCTGCACCGAGAGCGGGAGGCCGTCGGCGGTGAACCCCGCCGGCACGGCGGCGGCGGGCTGCCCGGTGTAGTTCCACGCCCCCGTGAACGGATACACGCGGCTCATCCCGAGCAGGGTCCGAAGCGCCCATCGCCCCTCCCACCGCGCGATCTCCACCGGCGGCCGCCCCACGGTCGGGACCACCAGCACGTCGTGCTGCTCGAACACCCGGTTGACCCGCGCGGCGTGCTTGGGAATCGCAGCGCGCTCCCGTCTCAGGGCGCCAGGCGTGACGAGGGCGCCGAGCCGCCCGAACCCGCGGGTTCGCGCCTCCAGCAGTTCGGGTCGTGGGACGGCGCGCACGTCGTCGTGGATCCCGCGCAGATACAGCGCGGCGACGCCGTTTCCGATCAGGCCGTAGTCGGGGTCGTGCTCGCGGACGTCGTGACCCAGCGAGCGGAGCAGCCGTGCGCTGCCCTCGACCGCTTCGCGCGCGGTGTCGTCGACGATCGCCGGTACGACGAGTCTTGGCGGGCGGCTCGAGAACGCGATCCGAAGCCGGTCGGGCGGGTCGGCGGCGGCCTCGAGGAACGACCGATCCGGAGGGGGCGGCGTGTCCGCGTCGCCGGGGGCCCCACCCGCCGTCGCATCGAGGAACAGAGCCGTGTCGCGCACGGTGCGTGTCAGGCATCCGTTGACCGACATTCCGTACCAGTGCTCGGAGAGCGGCGCGAGGGAGATGCGGCCGCGCTGCGGCTTCAGCCCGAAGATCCCGCAGTTGGCGGCCGGGATCCGGATCGAGCCGGCTCCGTCGGAGCCAGTGGCGGCACCGACGAGCCCGGCCGCGACCGCCGCGCCGCTACCGCCGCTCGAGCCTCCGGGCGTCCGGCTCAGGTCCCACGGGTTGCGGGTCGCACCCCACGTCCTCGACTCGGTGAAGCCGTAGATCGCGAGCTCGGAGAGGTTGAGCTTGCCGATCAGGACCGCGCCCGCGGCGCGCAGCCGGGCGACGATCTCCGAGTCCGCCGGCGCCGGACGGTCGAACCCGCCCGTCCCGAAGCCGGTGACGTCTCCGGCGACATCGGACACGTCCTTGACCGCGACCGGGACGCCGAGAAGGCGCGCCCGCTCCCCGGCCGCGCGGCGGCGATCGGCGTCGTCGGCTTCCTCGAGCGCCCGCTCCCCCCACACGACCCGGAACGCGTTGAGCCGCGGGTCGAGGCGGGCAATGCGGTCAAGGTAAAGCTCGACCAGCTCCCGCGAGGCCACTTCTCCGTTCGCGATCATCTCCGCCTGGCGGGCGATTCCCGCGTACGCGAGCTCCGTGGCGTCCATTCGAGCGCCCGAGGCTAGACCAAATTAGGCTGCCCGCCTGGTGAATGGCAGGCCCGGCACAGCGCAGCTCTACGGTCGGATCCTCGCCACCGTCCGCGCGCACGCTGGGCCGCTGCTCGTCGTCGCGGTTGTCGTGTTCGTGCCGCTGAGCCTGTTCGAGGCGCTGGGCGACAGGGCGCTCGAGCTGGACTTGGAGGACCTCACGGCCTTCGAGGCCGGGGCGCTCAGCGTGGCATGGCTGTTCCAGGTCGCATCCTCGCTGGTGGGCGAGGTGTTCTACGCCGGCGCCGTGGCGGCGCTTCTCGTCGGCGAGCGCACCGGAGTCGAACGCAGGCTCAGAGACGTGGCCCGCGAGCTGCCGTACGTGCGCCTCGTATCCGTCGACCTCCTGTACAGCCTCGGGGTGGCCGTGTTCTTCATCCTGCTGATCGTTCCGGGCGTCCTCTTCTTCACCTACTACGCGCTCACGGCGCCGGTGGTCGAGATCGAGGAGCGGGGAATCCGGGCGGCCTTCCGGCGCAGCCGCGAGCTGGTGCGCGGAAGCTTCTGGACCGTGCTCGCGATCCTGCTTCCGATCACGGTGGTCATCGAGCTGCTTGCCCAAGCGGACCAGGCGTTGATCAACGCGGTGCTCGGTCACTCCCTGCTCGCGGACTGGCTCGGAGGGACGAGCGCGAACATCCTCGTGACTCCGCTGTACGCGGTCGCGGCGGTCGTCCTCACGATCGAGCTGATCGAGGCGAAGGGAGATCGTCTCGCGGCGCGCTCACCTGCGTCGCAGTGACGCGGTCCGGCCCCATCCCCGGCTCGCCCTGCGGCGTGCCGCGAGCCACGTGCCGCTGCCGCCGACCGCGGCCGCGATAACCGTGGCCCCGGCGATCGCGAGCCGCCGACCCAGCTTCTCGAACCGCATGATCCGCCACCCCTCGCTCGCGGCGATCGCGGCGAGCTCGGCGTCCGGATTGACCGCCACGGGGTTCCCGACGGCGCGAAGCATCGGGAGATCGGAGACCGAGTCGCTGTACGCCCACGACACCTCGAGGTCGATCCCGTGCTCGTCCGCGAACCGCTGCATCGCTTCTACTTTGCCCTCTCCGTAGATGAACGGGCCGTCGATGTCGCCCGTGAGGGTCCCGTCGGGGGCGACCCCATAGCGCGTGCCGATCCCACCTTCCAACCCGAGCACCGTGGCAAGCAGCTCGACTAGCGGGTTCGACGCGGCGCTGACGATGAACGCCGGGCGTCCCGCGTCCTGGTGCGCGTGAACCTCGTCCATCATCTGTGGGTAGATCCGCGGCAGGATCCCGGCGAGCAGGTCGGGTGCCATTCGCGCGACGTCCCGCTCGCGCACGCCTTCGAGCAGGTCCTTGACCAGCACGAGCACCGCCTGCGTGCTCTCGTCGGTCGAGCCGCGAAGCCGAAACCGCAGATGGTCGAAGCCCCACGCCGCGAGCTGGCGGCGGCGCACCATCCCGGAGCGGTACGCCGCGCGCCCGAAGTGCATCGCGCTCGACCCCGCCATCAGAGTGCGGTCGAGGTCGAAGAACGCCGCGGCGCGGCCGGGTGTCGGGTGAGACGCCTCGACGGCGCTAGGAGCCGTTGACTTCGAGAACGATTGCGTCGCCCTGGCCGCCGCCGGAGCAGATCGCCGCGCAGCCGAGCCCTCCGCCGCGGCGCCGCAGCTCGTGGATCAGCGCGCCGACGATGCGCGCGCCGGAGGCGCCGATCGGGTGGCCGAGCGCGATCGCGCCGCCGTTCACGTTCACCTTGTCCTCGTCCACACCCAGCATCCGGACCGAATTGATCGCCACCGACGCGAACGCCTCGTTGATCTCCCACAGGTCGACGTCGTCGGGGTCCTTGCCGATCTTGTCGAGCGCCTGCTTCGCGGCCTTGGCGGGCGTGCGCGCCAGGTACGGGAAGTCGTCGGCCACGGTTCCATACGAGAGAACCTTTGCCACGGGGGTGCGCCCCTGTTGCGTCGCCCATTCCTCGGACGCTGCGACGACCGCGCCGGCGCCGTCGTTGACCCCGGGGGAGTTGCCCGCGGTGTGCGAGCCGTCCGGCGAGCCGACGGGCCGCAGCTTCGCGAGCACCTCGACCGTCGTGTCGGGACGGATCGCCTCGTCGGCCTCGATGAGATTCTCGTCTCTTTTCGTCTTCACGGTCACGCCGACGATCTCCTCGGCCATCCGGCCTTCGTCGGTGGCCTTGGCGGCGAGCCGGTGCGAACGCTCCGCCCACCGGTCCATGTCCGGGCGGGTCAGCTCCAGCTCGTCGGCGACCTCGCTCGCCTCGGCGATCATCTCCTTGCCGGTGAACGGGTTGGTGAGCCCGTCGTGGGTCATCTCGTCGATCGCCTTCACGTCGCCCATCCGGAAGCCGAAGCGAGCGTTGGGCAGCAGATAAGGGGCGCCGCTCATCGACTCCATGCCGCCTGCGACCGCGATCTCGAGGTCGCCGGCGCGCACGGCCTGGTCGACGAGGCCGATCGTGCGCATTCCCGAGGCGCACACCTTGTTCACCGTCTCCGAGGGCACCTCGCGCGGGATGTCGGCCTTGATCTGCGCCTGGCGCGAGGGGATCTGGCCCTGGCCCGCCTGGAGAACCTGGCCGTAGACGACCTGCTGGACCTCGTCCGGCTTCACCTCCGAGCGCTCGAGCGCGGCGCCGATCGCGGTCGCGCCGAGCTCGGTGGCGTCCTGAGAAGCAAGCGCCCCGCCCATCTTTCCGAACGGGGTGCGCGCGGTGCCGAGGATGACTGTGGCTGGCATCTGTCCCTTCCAGGTCGGGGGCGGCGGCCGGTGTCCAATGCTAGAACACCCCAATCGACGTCCATGTCGCCGACACGTCGCCGGAGCAGGTCGACGCCGACTTGGTGTGCGTCGGGCTGTTCGAGAGCGAGGAGCTGCCGGCGCAGCTCGCAGACGCCCCCGGCGCCGCGGACGCCAAGTCCGGATACCGAAAGCTCGAGATGCTGCGGCCGGAGGGCTCCGCGCGCGTGGCGGTCGTCGGCCTTGGTCGCCGCAACGAGTTCGAGCCCGAGCGAGCCCGGGTCGCCGCGGCGCTCGCCACCCGTGAGGCCGGCTCGTACGAGGCACGCTCGATCGCCTGGGTACCACCGGCACAGGGCAACGCGTCGGCCGTCGCCGCGGCGCTGGTCGAGGGAACGGTCCTCGCCGCATACAGGTTCGATCGCTACAAGAGCCCGGCGGAGGACGACGAGTCGCCGACGCGGATCGAGACTCTCACGCTCCTCGGCGGCGATGAGCTGTCGGCCCCGGCACGTGAAGCGCGGGTCGCGGCCGAGGCCGAGAACCGTGCGCGCGAGCTTCAGAACCTCCCATCCAACGTCGTGACCCCTTCCTACCTCGCGGACCGGGCCGGGGAGATCGCCGCCGGCTACGACCGCGTATCGGTCGAGGTCCTCGGCCGCGAGGAGATCGCGGGGCTCGAGATGGGCGGCATCGTCGCGGTGTCCAAGGGAACCCACGAGGAGCCGCGCTTCATCGTGCTCCGCTACCAGGGCGGGGCCGACGGCGCCGAGACGCTCGCGCTCGTCGGAAAGGCCGTGACGTTCGACTCGGGCGGGATCTCGATCAAGCCCGCCTCGCACATGAATGAGATGAAGATGGACATGTCGGGCGGCGCGGCGGTCATCGAGGCGGTGGCGGCGATCGCCGAGCTCGGCCTGGCCGTGAACGTGCTCGCGGCGATACCCGCGACCGAGAACATGCCCAGCGGTCACGCGATCAAGCCCGGCGACATCATCACCCAGCACAACCGTAAGACGGTCGAGATCATCAACACCGACGCCGAGGGCCGGCTGATCCTCGCCGACGCCCTGAGCTGGTGCCAGGAGCAGGGCGCCGACCGGATGATCGACCTCGCGACGCTCACGGGGGCGGTGCTCACGGCGCTCGGCTCGACCTACGCCGGCTTGATCTCGAACGACGACGAGTGGGCCGAACGGGTCCGGTCCGCCGCGGAGGAGACGGGCGAGCTGGCGTGGCGCCTGCCGCTGCATCCGGAGTACAAGGAGCTCACGAAGGGCACCGTGACGGAGCTCGTCAACGCGTCCGAGAAGCGCAAGGCGGGACCGATCTACGCCGCGTCGTTCCTCGAGGAGTTCGTCGGGGAGGTGCCATGGGTGCATCTCGACATCGCGGGCACCGCGTGGGACGTGGGACGGGAGTACGTCGGCAAGGGCGCAACCGGGTACGGGGTGCGACTGCTCGTCGCGCTTGCACGCGGGCTGTCCTCCTAAGCACCCGCGCCGGGGCGCCGAGAGGCGGATGCGCGGTCGTGGAATTACTCATCTAGGCTCCGGCGCCGTGGACTTCGACCTCGGCGACGAGCAGCGGCTGCTCCAGCGCACCGTGCGGGAGTTCGCGCGTGAGGAGATCGCGCCGGTCGCCGAGGAGCTCGACCGCGACAAGCGCTTCCCCTACGAGATCGTCGCGAAGATGGGAGAGCTGGGGCTGATGGGGATCCCGTTCCCCGAGGAGTACGGGGGCGGCGGCGCCGACACGCTGTCCTACGCGCTCGCGGTCGAGGAGCTCGCGCGGGTCGACTCGTCGGTCTGCATCACGATGGCGGCGCACACCTCGCTGGGGACGATGCCGATCCACCTCTGGGGCACGAACGAGCAGAAGGGCGAGTGGCTGCCGGAGCTGTGCGCCGGGCGCCGGCTCGCGGCGTTCGGGCTAACCGAGCCGGAGGCGGGCTCCGACGCCGGCAACACGCGCACGCGGGCCCGGCTCGAGGACGGCGAGTGGGTGATCGACGGCGCGAAGCAGTTCATCACCAACGCCGGGACGGAAATCAGCGGCTGCGTGACGATCACCGCCCGAACCGGCGAGAACGAGATCTCGAACATCATTGTCCCCAACGGCACGCCGGGCTACGAACAGGGCGAGCCCTACCGGAAGATGGGCTGGAACGCCTCGGACACCCGGCCGCTCGCGTTCGACGGTTGCCGGGTGCCCGAGTCGAGCCTGCTCGGCCGGCGCGGCGACGGCTTCAAGAACTTCCTCCACATCCTCGACGGAGGCCGGATCGGCGTCTCGGCGATGGCCGTCGGCCTTGCGCAGGGCGCGCTCGACGAGGCACTCGCTTACGCGAAGGAGCGCCGCGCTTTCGGCCAGCCGATCTCGAAGTTCCAGGCGATACAGGGGAAGCTCGCCGACGTGTCGGCGGAAATCGAGGCCGCGAGGCTGCTGACCTACAAGGCGGCGATGCTCAAGGACCGCGGGGAGCCGTTCACCCTCGTCGCCGCGCAGGCCAAGCTCAAGACCGGACGGCTGGCGGTCCGGGCCGCCGAGGAGGCTGTCCAGATCCACGGCGGCTACGGGTACATCGAGGAGTACCCCGTGTGCCGCTTCTACCGCGACGCGAAGATCCTCACGATCGGCGAGGGCACCGACGAGGTGCAGCAGATGGTGATCGCGCGCGAGCTGGGGGCGTAGCGGTTCGCTAGCCGGCGGGGCGGGACGTCGGCGCCGACGCCGGACGCTCGGAGAGCTCATTCGCGCGCTCGAGGTCGTAGTGAGCGCAGAGCTCGGCCTCCCGCTCGTGATCGAGCGGCTGGCCGGGCTCGACGCGGGGAGCGCCGCGCAGCACCTCGCGCTCCCACGGCACCCACACTCGCCCGGCTGCGGCCGCGGCGTAGCGCGCCGGCACCAGCGCGTGACGCCCGAAACGACCGATCCTCGCGAGCAGCCACTCGGCCTCGCCGGTCACGGCGTCGACGTACACGCCCTCGATCTTCCCCACGCCGGCGCCGCCGATCTCGTCGAGGCGCGATCCCGCCCATCCCTGGGCTTCCTCGACGGTCGGCTCAGCCATCGTCGCTCCGGCTCAACAGCTCGCGTGCCGCCGAGGCAGGGTCGATCTCTCGCCTCGTGACGCGCGCGAGCAGCTCGGAGACCTCCGGATCGCCCTCCGCGCGAGCCTCGAGCTCGCGGCGCAACCGCGCGGCGGCGAGACCCAGCACTTCGTTGCGCAGGTTGCGCTCGCGGCGCTGCTCGAGCGTTCCCTCGGCCTCGATGTGGCGCCTGTGCTCGTCGATCCTCGCGAGCAGCTCGGCCACCCCCTCCCCCCTCGCGGCCTCGGTGCGCAGCACCGGCACCTTCCACGAGCCCGGCGGCCCCAGCGAGAGCACCGTCCGCACCTCGCGCTCCATCGTGTCGGTGAGCGGGTGATCGGACTTGTTGATCACGATCACGTCCGGGATCTCCATTACGCCGGCCTTGAGCGCCTGAATCGAGTCCCCGGAGCCGGGCATCAGCACCAGCACCACGGTGTCGGCGTGGTCGACGACGTCGATCTCCGCCTGACCGACGCCGACCGTCTCGAGCAGGATGTCCTCCTTGCCGGAGGCGTCCATCACGAGCGCCGCCTGCAGAGCGGCCTCGGCGAGCCCGCCGAGGGCACCCCGGCTCGCCATCGAGCGGATGAACACCCCGGGATCGAGGAAGTGCTCCGAGAGCCTGATCCGGTCGCCGAGCAGCGCTCCGCGCGTAAACGGGCTCGAGGGGTCGATCGATAGCACCCCGACCTCGCGGTCGGACTCGCGAAGCGCCTTCGTCAGCGCCCCGATCAGGGTGCTCTTGCCGACTCCGGGCGGCCCGGTCAGGCCCACGATCCGCGCTCGGCCGGTGCTCGGGAACACCTCGCCGACGAGCTCCCAGCCCGCGGGGTCGCCGTTCTCGATCAGCGTGATCGCGCGCGCCAGGGCGCGCTTGTCCCCGGACAGAAGCCGCTCGGCTAAGGAATCAGACGCGCGATTTGCAAGCAAATCGCGCGGTTTGGGATCTCTTGCAGCGCTGGACGCCATCGGATCGCTGAGTCTAGGTCACGCTGACCACGCCACCGGGCCGGCGCCCACGCTTCCTATGATCCGCTCTCGTGAGCCCGCAGACGACCCTCCCCGAGGCCCCGGGGGCGCCGCGCGCCGCCGCGGAGCCCGCAACGCTAACCCCGCCCCCGCGATCCGGGCCGTTCGCGCTCGTGCGCTTCCTTGCTCGCAACCGGATGCTGACCCCGAAGTACGCACGGCTTGCGGTCCGTTACGCCCGGCGGCGGGTGCTCACGGTCGCGGGGTGGCGTTGGCGGACCGACGGGCCCCTGTTCCTTGGGCGGAGGCTCGAGATCCAGATCGGACAGCGCGGAACGGTGCGCTTTGGACGCTTCGCGTGGATCGGCGACGGCACCAAGATCCGCTGCCATGAAGGCGAGGTGGTGATCGGGGCGAAGACCGTGTTCGGCCAGGAGTGCACGATCTCTGCGTATAAGCACGTGCGGTTCGGCGAGCAGTGCGTGATCGCGGACCGCGCGATGTTCATCGACTTCGACCACGGCGTCGTCGACGTCGAGCGGCCGATCCGCGAGCAGGGGATCTACAAGCGCGACGTCGACGTCGGATCAAACGTATGGATCGGCTACAACGCGTGCGTCCTGCGAGGGGTGCGGGTCGGCGACAACTCGATCATCGGCGCCAACGCCGTCGTCACCCACGACGTGCCGGCGAACGCCGTCGTCGCCGGGGCGCCGGCGCGCATCATTCGCATGCGCGAGGCTCCGGCGACCCTGCGCTGGGACGCTCCGGTCGAGCCCGACCCGGGGTAGCCCGACACTCGATGGACCCGGTCGGCTGAGCGACCGCGTCAGCCCAGCCGCAGCCGGCGAAGCGTGACGACGCCCCGAATGCGGGTCTCGACCGGCCACCGGTGGCCCGCCTGCTCGGCGAACGCGCCGGCCGCGGGCCGGCCGGGATCGGCGAGCCACGCCTCCGGCGCGAGGCGCGGAAGCAGCGACAGCAGCGGGGCCACGCTGGAGCGCTCGTAGAGGACGTCGGCGGCGAGCACGAGGTCGAACGGCGCCCGGCCGACGAGCTCGTCGGGGTCCGCCCAGTCGATGGTCGCCGTCTCGATTCGCACGCCGTTCCCGCGGGCGTTCCGCTCCACCAGCGTGAGCGCTTCGCCCGATGCGTCCGTGGCGAGCACGGCGGCGCCGCCGCGCGCCGCGGCGATGCTCGGTACCGCAAGACCGCAGCCGAGCTCGACGACACGCCGCCCGCGGAGGTCTTCGCCGTCGAGCACGCGCGCGAGAGCCGTACCGCTGCGCCATAGAACGGACCAGTACGGAGCGACCGGCGCCCATTCGACGGCGCCCGTGTCCGGAAGCGCGGCGGCCTCCTGGGGCTGCAAGAGGCGGATATCACCACTGGGCAGCTCGACCGACTGGCTGACGAGCTCCTCGAGCACGTACCGACTCTACGCGCGGGGCGGCGAGAAAGCGCCTAGTCCGGCCGTCGCGTGCCGGGCGCGTAGCCGCCGGCGCGGGTGCGCGAGACCTCCGTCGTCGCCGGGCCGCGCAGCGGATGCCAGTTCGAGTCCCGAAGCTCCTCGCAGATCCGCTTGGTGAGGAAATACACGGCCGCCGGGAGGACGAACACGGCGATGCGGAAGATCCACACCTGGGTCCCGTAGTCGATCCCGAACGAGACGAAGACCCGGTCCGCGGACGCGGCGAGGAAGATCAGGAAGATGAACGTGAACACCGCGGCGCCCACCGCGGTGCGCCACGGGTTGTCGCGGGGACGATCGAGCAGGTTGTGGACCGCCTTGTCGCCGGTCACGCGGCGCTCGATGTGCGGCCACGTGTACAGCAGGCCGAACACCACCGACGGAACCAGCAGGCCGCCGAAGAACGGGTTCGGGAACACCGTGTAGCCGAAGATCACCGGCTCGATCGGCGGCATGATCCGCAGCGCGCCGATCAGCCATCCCATGTACCAGTCGGGCTGCACCCCGTTGGTGCCGTCCTCGAGCTCGAACGGGCCCCACTGCCAGATCGGATTGATCTGCACGAGCCCCCCGAGAAGGAACAGAAATCCGGCGGTTGCGAACAGCAGACCGAGCGAGCGCAGCGCGTAGCCGGGCCACATCGGAGTGCCGACGACGTTTCGCTCGGTCGCCCCCCCGCCGCGGAACTGCGCATGGTGCGGCACCGCGACCAGCAGCAGGTGGACTGCAATCAACCCCCCGATGATCACCGGCAGGATCAGCACGTGGACGATGTACAGCCGCGAGATGAAGTCCGTGGAGCCCGGGAACTCACCCCCCCAGATCAGGAAGCCGAGATCGCCGCCGACCACGGGGATCGATAGCGTGGTCGCGTAGGCGATCGCGAGGCCCATGCCGGAGAGCAGGTCGTCGACCATCGAGTATCCGGCGAAGCCCTCGACCAGGGCGAGGACGAGCATCGTGAGCCCGATGTAGTAGTTGATCTCGCGGGGCTTGCGGAATGCGCCCGTGAAGAAGATCCGCATCAGGTGGACGGAGATCGCGGCGACGAAGACGAGCGCCGCCCAGTGGTGGGTCTGGCGCATCAGCAGACCGCCGTTGACGTCGAACGAGATCCGTATCGCGGAGTCGTAGGCGACCGACATCTCGGCCCCGCGGAGCGGGTCGTACATGCCGTCGTAGGTCGTGGTGGCGAGGCTCGGCTCGAAGAACAGGGTCAGGAAGATGCCGGTGCCGACGAGGACCACGAACGAATACAGCGCGATCTCCCCGAACAGGAACGCCCAGTGGTCGGGGAACGCGTAGCGCAGCGCCTTGCGCAGCAGCGGAGCCGAGCCGGTGCGCTCGTCCAGGTACCGGATCGCCGCGCGGATCACGAGTGGCCCACTACTTCCTCACACCCCACCACGACGGCCCGATCGCACCCGACATCTCGCCGTCGGCGATCAGCCGCCGGCCCGAGTCCAGCGCGAGCGGCAGCTGCGGGAGGTCGCGTCCCGCGGGCCCGAAGATCACGTTGCCGCCTGTCGTCACGTCGAAGGTCGAGTAGTGACACGGGCACACGAGCGCCGGGCCCGGAGAGGTGGGCTCGTACAGCGGGTAGCGGAAGAGGTTGATCGTGCACCCCGCGTGGGTGCAGATCTTCGAGAACGCGAGCACGCCCTCGACGTCCCAGCCGGCGCGATCAGGCGGGGGGTCGAGCTCCTCGGGTCGGATCTTGATCAGCAGGATCTGGGACCCGAGCTCGCGCGGATCCGAGCCCTGCGGGTAGCCGGTGGCAAACCCGCCGAGGCTGATGTCATCGGGCCCGATCGGGTTGCCCTCCTCGTCGGTCACGCGCGTCCCGCGCCGCCACGGCGACGCTCCGATCGCGTCTCCCGGCGCCGGGCCGAGTGACGCGGCGGGAATCACCAGCGCGGCGCCCAGCGCGGTCCCGGTCGCCGCCGCCCCGCCCAGCAGGACGCCGCGGCGCGACACGCCCTTCCCACCCTCCTCGATGTCCTGCTCCAGGGCCAGCTGCTCGCCCTCGTCGCCGAGCGTCGGGCGCTCCTCGGCGACCACCTCCCCCGGCGCGACGCGCTTGCCGGCGACGATCAGCGCCACGGCGACGAACACGAACGACGCCGCCGAGCGCGAGCCCGAGGATCTGGGTCGACCACTCGAGCGCGTACGCGACCACGAACAGCGCCGCGGCCGCCGCGGCGAGCGCGAGCATCACGAGCACCGCTCCCTCCGCGCGCTTCATCCCGTCCCCCTTGTTCATTCCTTCCCCCTTATCCCGATCACCCGGGCCACAAGCAGCAGCGAGGCGAGCGCAAGCAGCCACGCGATCATGCCCTCCGGGACCGGGCCGAGGTTCCCGATCCCCCACCCGCCCTCGTTGACCGGCGCCTTGGTCAGCTCGACGTAGCGCGCGATCGAGTTCAGCTCGTCGCGGTCGATCTCGCGGTGGCCGAAGACCGGCATCACGTAGGGGCCGACCCGCATCGCCTCGGCGACCTCGGTCGGGCTCGCCTCGCCGAGATCGGGCGCGAAGGCGCCGGTGACCACGCCCCCCTTCGCGACCGCCTGGTGACACCCCGCGCAGTTCTCGTTGAAGAGCTCGAAGCCCTCGTTGAGCTCGCCGCGCTCCGGGATGCACCTCGGGTATCGGCGGTCCGCCGAACGAGCCGATGTAGGCGACGATCGCGTCGATCTGGTCGCGGGGGTATCGAGGCTGCGTCCGGATCGGCTCGTCCCCGGGCTTGTCGAGCGGCATCCGCCCGGTCGAGAGGTAGAAGTCGGCCGCCGCGGCTCCGGCGCCGCGCAGCGACGGCGCGGTCCCCTCGATCCCGCGGGCGTCGAGGCCGTGACACGAGGAGCATCCCTCGAGGAACAGCTCCCTGCCCCGCGCGACCTGCGCTGGGTCCGGCGCGGGCGGCGGGGCCGCGTCGGTGGCGCCGCCCGGCTGGCTCGGCCCGCCGCCGATGTTGACCTGCCCGCTCGACCCGCCCGCGAACCCGAGCACCGCGCCGGCGCCGCACAGCGCGGCGAGCGCGGCGAGAACCCAGCGCCTAGCGCGCGGCGCCACCCGCACGCTCCGTCATCGCTGTCTCGCGCTCCTCGCGCGCGAGCCACGCCCACGTCACCCACACCGCCGCGACGATCACCGGGAGGCCGCCGGCGAGCATCGCAACCCCCTCGGCCTCGTCCCCGCGCGCGATCAGGGCGGCGCCCACGAGGTCGATCGCCGGCGCGGCGCCGAACAGGTACAGCGAGCGGCCGGGATCGCCGAGCCCCCACCCGAGCACCGGCACCCAGAACCACACGCCGACGGCGAGAAAGACGAGGTGCTCGAGCGAGTGCAACAGCGGAGCGCCCTGGGATTCCTCGACCACCGGGGTGAGGTGGAACGCCCACTGGACGACCACGAACGCCACCCACGCGAAGGCGGGATGGCCGAGCCGGACGCGAGGTAGCCCCAGGCGCACCCACGCGAGCACGATCAGCGGCGCGACGACCATCGCGAGAACGGAGTGCTCGACCATGTGGCCCGCGCTCACCGCGCCCTCCGGTCCTCGAGGTGCTCGATCACGAGCCCGGCGATCCCGAGCGCCGCCACCTCGGCCCCGATCAGGATCAGGAACAGCCCGAACGCGAGTCCGTTCAGCGCCATCGCCACCCCGAACGCGATCACGACGGTCGGCAGGCTCGACTCCGCGAGCCTTCGCGAGCCGGCAACGCTCCTCGCTGCGCACGGCCGCGTAGAGCGCGATCAGGGCGAGCGCGACCGCGGCGCCGGTCAGCAGCGCCGGAGCGAGCTCGTCGCCCGTCCACAGCCACAGCAAGAGCGACAGCAGCCCCGATCCACACCGCGAGCCCGCCCATCCACAGCGCCCCGACCCTCATCCGCCGCCTCCCTGCTCGCGCCGCGCCTTCGCGATCCGGCTGTCGAGCACCGGCGCGTACGAGGTGATCTTCGGCAGCGAGCGGAAGTTGTAGCGCGGCGGCGGCGAGGTGGTCGCCCACTCGAGGGTCTGCCCCTCCCAGGGGTCGTTCCCCGCCGGCTCGCGGTTGCGCAGCGAGACGTACAGGTTCACCAGGAACACTGCGACGCCGAGCGCGATGAAGTACGAGCCCAGCGTCGAGAGGCGGTTGAGGTCGGTGAAGCCCGCGTCGGCGCGTAGTCGGCGACGCGGCGCGGCATCCCGTCGTAGCCGAGCAGGAACATCGGGAAGAAGGTCAGGTTCGTCCCGATCACGATCAGCGCGAACTGGACCTTCCCGAGCCCGTCGCGCAGCATCGCCCCGGTGAACTTCGGGAACCAGTAGTAGGCGGCCGCGAAGCCGGCGAAGAGGCTGCCCGCGAACAGCGTGTAGTGGAAGTGGGCGACGATGAAGTAGCTGTCGTGCAGGTGGTAGTCGAGCGGCGGCGACGCCACGATCACGCCGCTCAGCCCGCCGATCAGGAACTGCAAGAAGAACCCGAGCGCGAACAGCATCGGCGTCCGGAGCACGATCGCGCCGCCGATCAGCGTCGCGATCACGGCGAAGTACTCCATCCCGGCGGGCACAACGAGCGCGGTCGAGGTGAGCGAGAAGTACTTGTTCACCGTCTGGCCGGTGGTGAACATGTGGTGCGCCCACACGCTCATCGACAGGCCGGTGAACGCGAGCAGGGCGAGGATCAGCGGCTTGTACCCGACGAAGCGCCGGCGCGAGAACGTCGACACCACCTCCGCCGTGATCCCGAGGAAGGGGAAGAACATGATGTACACGGCCGGGTGCCCGAAGAACCAGAACAGGTTCTGGTACGCGATCGGGCCGCCCTCGGTGTTGAAGATGTCGGCGCCGAGGCGCTCCGCGAGCAGGAGCGCCATCCCCACACCCAGAACCGGGACCGTCATCACGATCATCAGCGTGGCCGCGAGCATCGTCCACGTGAACACCGGCAGCCGCAGCATCGTCATCCCCGGAGCCCGCAGGCCGATGATCGTTGCGAGGATGCAGGTGGCCAGGAGCGTCAACCCGACGCCGACCAGGATCACCCCGGCGACCCACAGGTCCATCCCGGTCCCCGGCGTCGCGGAGTCGCCCGACAACGGGTAGTAGGCCGTCCAGCCGGCCTTACCGGCGCCGTGGTCGGTGAGGAAGCCCGAGTACATCGTCAGGCCGCCCGCCAGCACGAGCCAGTGGCCGCCGAGCGCGATCCGCGGCGCGGCGATCTCCGCGGCGCCGACCTGGAGCGGGACCATGTACACGCCGAGCGCGACCGCCAGCGGCGTCATGACGAGGAAGATCATCGTCGTGCCGTGCATCGAGAACAGCTGGTTGTAGGTGTCGCGGCCGACCAGCTGGATGCCCGGGTCGGCGAGCTCGGAGCGCATCACGAGCGCGAACAGCCCCCCGATCACGAAGAACGCGAGCGCGACGGCGGCCATCCGCAGCGCGATCCGCTTGTGGTCGGTGGTGGCGACCCACGCCAGAAGCCCGCCGGCCGGAGCCCGCTCGGCGACCGCCGCGCCGGCGCCGATCTCAGCACCCCTCATTGAGCCCCCCGATGCTGGATCTCGCCGGCGCGCCGCTGCGTCCGCAGCCAGTCATCGAACTCGGTCGGCGACATCGCGATTACGTCGAACGTCATCTCGCCATGGGCGAGGCCGCAGAACTCGGCGCAGCGACCAACCGTCTCCTCATCACCGAAGGCGAGGTCGAAGCTGTTCACGTGGTCCGGGAACACGTCCTTCTTGAACCTCAGCTCCGGAATCCAGAATGCGTGGATCACGTCGCGCGACTCGACGTTGAAGCGCACCGTCGTGTCGGTGGGGACAACCAGCGTCGGAGGGCGTCGATCGTCGCCGACGACCGTCACGTCCTCGCCGGCGTAGGTGAACCTCCACCCCCACTGGAACGCGGTGACGTCTAACTCGAGCCCGGGATCGGCGGACAGCTCGTCGACGCGATCCGTGGTCGCGAACGTCGATGTGAGCAGGACCGCGACGATTCCCGCGAGCACGACGGCGTAGCTCGCCTCCGCCCACGGAAGGCCCTCGCGCTGGCTGGGGATCTCGTCGCCGCGCCGCCGGTATCGCACGATCGCGAACAGCGTGAGGGCGAAGACGACCGCGGCGACGGCGACACCGATTGGGAGATAAAGACCGAGAAGGTCATCGAACTCATCGCGGGTGTCGATCAGGGCTAGCAACCTGGCCGCGCTCGGGCTCGCAGCCTATGTCACCGCCGCGACGGGTTAAAGGGCCGGCGGCGAACCCGCCGGCGAGTGTTCCGCGAGCAGCGAGTCGTACGTCGCGACCGTGCGCTCGGCGACGTCCAGCCAGTCGAACCGGCGCACGTGCTCGTGCGCCTCGGCGACGAGTCGGCGCCCGAGCTCAGGCTGCGAGAGCACGCGGGCGGTGACGTCGATCAGGTCGTCGGGATCGCGGGCCCGGAATCGCAGGCCCACCTCGTCGTGCGGCACGACCTCGCGCAGTCCGCCGGTGTCCGCGACGATGCACGGGCAGCCGGACGCCATTGCCTCGAGCGCCACGAGCCCGAACGGCTCGTAGATCGACGGGACAACGCACACGTCGGCGATCCGGTACAGCGAATGCAGGACGTCATCGCCGATCCAGCCGAGGAAGGTGCCCTCCGCGCCGAGCCCGAGCTCCTCCGCCTGAGCGCGCAGCTGCTCCTCATGCGTGCCCGACCCGGCGACGATGAAGCGTGTCCGCGGGACGCGCTCGATCAGCGCGGGCATCGCCTCGAGAGCGATCTGAAAGCCCTTCTCGTACACGAGCCGGCCGACCAGCAGCACGAGCCGCTCGTGCGGGGCGGCGAACTGGGAGCGCAGGCGCTCCAGCTCCGGCGCGTCGTGCGGCTGAAGCTCGTCGGGGTCGATCCCGTTCGGAATCACCGTGACCCGGTGCTCCTCGACCCCGAAGATGTCGGCGATCTGCTCGCGCATGTAGTACGAGCACGCGATCACGCGGTCGGAGCGATTAGTGATCCAGCGCTCGACGCCGTGGATGTAGGACTGCGGGTGCTCGTCGACCCACCCCTGGTGGCGCCCGTGCTCGGTGGCGTGGATCGTTGTCACCAGCGGCGAGGCGAAGCGCCGCGCCAGGTGATCGCACGCCGCGGCGACGAGCCAGTCGTGGCCGTGCACGACGTCGAAGTCGTAGCGGTCACCCAGCTCCACCCCGGCGGCCAGCATGTCGGAGTTCATCCGCTCGACCCAGGCGACGAACTCACCGAGATCGCGCGGCCGGGTCGGCTCGCGGACGCGGTGAATCGCGACGCCCCCGGCAACGTCCTCGGCCGGGGACTCCTCTCCGCCACGGGTCAACACGTGGACATCCACCCCGAGCTCGGCGAGGCACTCGGCGAGCTTGCGGACGTGGCGCGCAAGGCCTCCCTCGATCAGGGGCGGGTACTCCCAGGAGAGGATCAGCGCTCGGTTCACGTTGGCCGCGCGGTCCGTGGGCTCTATGGCTCGAGAAGCGGGGCGAGGCTGAGGTCGGGGGCGAGATTGCGCATGCGCGGGTCTGGCGGCTCGCCGGAGTCTATGGCCTCGAGCAGGCGCTCGGCGTGGCTCACCGCGCGGGCAAACGGATAGTCGCCCGCCTGCCGCTTGGAGTCGAGGAACGCCCAATCGCTCGCCTGGACGCCGAGCAGCTCGCGCGCCGCGCGCTCGGCGGCCCGGCGCGAGATCCGGCCCGCGCTCACGGCGCCGAGGAGCCGCAGCTCGAGCCTGCGGGCCGCCCACGCGAGGTCGGCGACTGGCGGCGAGTCCCAGGTGTCGAGGTCCTTGCCGTCCCCCCAGCTCGCGCCGCGCAGCGGGCGTTCCTCGCCCTCGTGGCGCTCGGCGGCGCGCGCGAGCGTGAGCGGCCGGATGCCGTGGCGCGGCGCGAGCCGCAGCACCGCATCCAGCCACAGCGGGCCCTCGGTCCACCAGTGCCCGAGGAGCTCGGTGTCGATCGCGAAGGTGACGAGACCCTTGCGCCCGCGGACTGCCTCGAACTCGCGCAGGCGCGCTGCGACGCGCTCGAGGAACCTCTCCGCGTCGTGCTCGGCACGTCGCGCGGCACTACGCGGGTCCCACGGCGCGCCGCCGATCGCCCATAGCCGGATCCCGTTCGCGGAGGTGCGATGAAACTCGAGGTAGTCCAGGTGCGAGGGGTAGCCTCGCGGGGCCCACACGAGCGAGATGGCCTCCCAGTCGATCGTGAACGCGAGCGGACCGGAGCGCGTCCGGACCGGGGCGAGCGATGCGAGCGACGGCTCGTTGGCGCTCTGATCGACGCAGAACAGTCGCAGCTCGCGCTCGGCGAGCAGGTTCTCGATGCCGGCCGAGTACGCGCATTCGGGCAGCCAGAATCCGCTCGTAGCCCCAAACCGCCTGCGGTGCGAGCGCAGCCCGGCGTCGAGCTGGAGCCGGCGGCCCGGGGTCGTGGCGACGAGCGGAAGCACGGCGTGCGTGGCGGCTGACGCGATCAGCTCCACCCCGCGCTCACGCTGCGCGGCCCGGAACGGCGCCAGCAGGTCGCCGGCGATCGCATCGAGCCGCGCGAGCGCGCCGGCGTAGAGCTCCGCCTCGGCGCCGGCGGCGGGTGCGACGTCGGCCGACCCGGCGTCGCGCTCGGCCGCGGCGAGCCGGTGATCGCGCAGGAAGCGTCCGCATGCGGCCCGCGACGCCCGGCGCCTCGAGCTGGTCGGCGAGCACCGGCGTGACCGACATCGTCAGGTCGCGCGCCACCTCGAGCACCGGCAGGTGGGAGCGCGCGTATGCATCGAACAGCCACTCCTCGCCGAACGGGTAGGTCCCGAACCCCTCGACGTAGGGCATGTGCGTGTGCAGCACGACCGCGAGGTCGCCGACCTCACGCATGACAGATAGCGAGGAAGTCGAGCGCCGATTCCAGCCCGGTGCCACGGAGCCCGAAGTCCGATGACGAGATCGCGGGGACGAAGCGGTCGTAGAACGGGCGTGTGATCCCGAGCCGGGCGTGGACGCGGTCCCAGCCGGCGCGCAGCGCGAGCTCGTGCGCGCGCAGCTTGCGGGCGTGGAAGACGCCCACGATCTCCACCGCGGCGTAATGCGGCTCGAGCAGCGCGCGGTACTCCTCGAGTGCGTACTCCCGCACGTGCCACGGATTGCCCGAACTCTCGGCGCCGGGTGGAGCGAGCGTGAGTCGATTCGGGGTGGAGACGTACGCGATCGGCGCCGCCCCGGCGAGCCGCGCAAGCAGCGCGTCGGGATCGGCGACGTGCTCGATCGTCTGCAGGAAGACGAGCGCGTCGCACGGCCCCTCGAAGGCCTCGATCAGCCCGCGCTCGAAGCGGAGGTTGGGCCGCCGGTAGCGGAGCCTGGCGTGCTCGTACGCCTCCGGGTTCGCGTCGATCCCCACCACGTCCGCGGCCGTGCGCGCGAGCACGTCCGATCCGTATCCCTCGCCGCACGCGAGGTCCGCCACCCGAAGCGCCCGGCAGCGCGCCGCGATCCACTCGTAGACGGCGAGGTGCCGACGGAACCAGTAGTTCTCCTGCGGCACGTCGGGCAGCGTCCGCTCGCCGGTCAGCTCGAGCGGCGGCACGCCCGGGGGCTGGTTTCTCTGCACGTGGTTCACCGTCAGCAGGCAGTTCTACTGCGACTACAGTTCGCGCGTGGCCGCGCCGGACCCGCACACGGTCGAGCACATCAAGGACGTCAACGTGCGCTATCACGACGCCGCGGCGTCCTCGTACGACGCGAAGTGGGGGATCGACTTCGGGCCGACCGGCCGGGCGCAGGTCCGCGCCAAGCTCGGCAAGGCGCTCGGACGGTGGCCCGAGCGCCCGTTCGGCGACGCGCTCGAGATCGGGGCGGGGACGGGGTACTTCTCGCTCAACCTGCTCCAGCTGGGGCTCATCGAGCGCGCGACGGCCACCGACATCTCCGCCGGGATGCTCGCCGAGCTCGGCGCCTCGGCGAGCCGCCTCGGACTCGAGGTGAGCACCGTGGAGACCGACGCCGAGCGGCTCCCGTTCGCCAGCGACAGCTTCGATCTCGTCTTCGGTCACGCCGTGCTGCACCACATACCCGGGCTCGAGCTCGGCGTTCGGGGAGATGCATCGCGTGCTTCGGGCCGGCGGAACGCTCGCGTTCTGCGGCGAGCCGTCGCGCTACGGGGACCTGTTCGCGGCCGCCCCGAAGCGTTGTGCTCATGCGGTAGCGCCGGTGTGGCGTCGGGCGGTGGGCGCCTCGCCGAAGTCCGACGCGGGCGCAAGCGCGACGCGGACGGGCAGCCTCGAGCGCGAGGTTGACGTGCACTCGTTCACGCCGGGACGGTTGCGCGAGCTGCTCGCGGGCGCGGGGTTCGAGGACGTGCGGATCCGCGGCGAGGAGCTGCTCGCGAACATGTACGGATGGGTCCTGCGCGCCTGGGAGTCCACCGCGGATCCCGACCGCGTGCCGTGGGCGTGGCAGAGCTTCGCGTTCCGCAGCTATCTCGCGCTTCAGCGTGTCGACGCGGCGCTGCTCGAGCCCAACCTCCCGCCGTCGCTGTTCTACAACCTCGTATTGTCGGCCCGCCGGGGGTAGGGTGAGCCCGTGGCGAGTATGTACGAGGAGATCGTCGACGCGCTGGGCGACCTGCACGGCGTCCATCCCGGCTACCGGGCCGTCCACGCGAAGGGGGTCTTCTGCCGCGGGACGTTCACCGCGGCGCCCCAGGCGCGCGAGCTGACTCGAGCCGCCCACATGCAGGGCGAGCCGGTCGACGTGCTCGCGCGGTTCTCGAACGGGAGCGGCAATCCGGAGGACCCGGACACCTACCGGCGCGAGGGCCGCGGCCTGGCGACCAGCTTTAGCCTCCCCGACGGCGAGCGCACCGACATCGTCGCGATCTCGATCCCGGTGTTCTTCGTCCGCACCGCCGAGGACTTCCTCGAGTTCGTGCGCGCGCGAAAGCCCGACCCCGATACGGGCGAGATGGACATGGAGAAGGTCGGCGCGTTCGTCGCCGCGCACCCCGAGACCCAGGCGGCTCTCGAGCTGATCCTGCCGACCCTGGCTCCACCCGCGAGCTACGCGGAGTGCGCGTACAACGGCCTGCACGCGTTCGCGTTCTCCAACGACGCCGGCGAGCGGCGGTTCGGGCGCTACCGCTGGGAGCCCGACGCCGGCGCCAGGGCGCTCTCGGACGAGGAGATCGAAGCGAGCGGCCCCGAGTACCTCCAGGAGGAGATCGCCGATCGACTCGGTGCCGGGCGCGTCGGCTTCACACTGCGGGTGCGTCTAGCGGAGGACGGCGACCCGCTCGACGACCCGACCGTCCCGTGGCCCGAGGAACGACCGGAGCTCACGCTCGGCGCGTTGGAGCTGACCGAGGTGGCCGCCGACGCCGAGCGCGGCGACGAGTTGATCGTGTTCGACCCGATGAAGCTCACCGACGGGATCGAGGCCAGCGACGACGAGATCCTCGCGGCGCAGGCCACACGCATACGCCGTGTCCGCCGAGCGGCGCTCGGCCGCAGGCCGGACGACCGCCGGCTAGGGCGCCGGGTCTTCTGGCTCGAGCACGAAGATCTCCGCCGCCATGTCGGGTCCCTCGTGGACCTGGCTCATGTACGCGATCACCCGGCGGCCGATGGCGTCCTCGACGACCCTCGTGAACTCCACCTCCATCGCCTGCTGGAAGCTGCGGCGCATCTCGTGGACCGGCCCCGGCATCCCCTGCTCGATGAGCGTCCGCTCGACGCGGGTGAACCCACCCCGCAGCATGCAGATCACCGTGTCATTGACGAGATGGGTCTTCGCCTTCGTCGGGCCCTTGCCGTAGTAGCGGCTGTGCAGCTGGACAAGCCCGGTCGAGATCGACGCCAGACGCTCACCTGTCGAGTGCTCGGTCCGCGAGCTCTCCATCAGCTTTCCTCCAGCTCCTGCACGTGCTCGCCGACCAAGGGCTCGGCGCCGGGCTCGAGAACGAACAGGTCGACCACCAGATCCGGGTCGTGATGTATCTGGCTCATGTACGCGATCACCTTGCGCCCGGTGGCCTTCTCGACGATGCTCCTGAACTCGTCCTCCATCGCGCGATTGAAGCTGAGACGCGTGTCGTGCACGGCGCCGGCGTTGCCGTTGTCGATCAGCGTCCGCTCCACGATCGTGAAACCGCCCTCGAGGATCGAGGCGAGGGTGTCGTTGATCATGTACGTCTTGGCTTTGTTCGGGCCCTTGCCGTAGTACCGGTGGTGAAGCTGTACCAGCCCGGTGGACACATCGGCGAGGAATCCGGTCCTCTCCGCTTCCCCCAAGGGGAATCCTTCCTGGCGTCTCTGTGGGAGGCCACCCGAGAGAAGAGGCGCAGAGAACTCGCCGAGCGTGTTGCCAGGGTACTACGGCTGGTGGCTCGCCGCGACGGTGACGCAGCGCCGCGAGTCGACCGCCGCGCTACGATGCGCTTCGGAGAGCGAGCGGCGCGCGCGGGCGCGAGCGGGCGCGACGCGAGCAAGCTCCGGCGTGAGCCGATTGGACGGCGCGGTCTGCTTCTCGCGGGTCTCACCGGACTTTCCCCAACCACCTGACCGAAGGGGTCTGGACCGATGGAGAACCCACCCGAGCGCCCGGGTCCGCTGGATCCGATCGAGCGCAGCGAGCGCGAGGCCGGACCGCCGCCCAGCGAGATTGCGGAAGCGGTTGCCGCCGAGCTGCTCCACATTCACCACAACTCCTACGGCCGCGCCGCCCAGGCCGTGGCGAGTCACCTCGTCGGCGACACGCTGATCGTGATCCTCGACGGCCTCGAGCTTCTCCCCTACGAGGAGTTCCTGGTCGAGAACGGGCGCGAGGACGCGGTCGCGCAGCTTCGGGTCTCCTACCATCGGGCGATCGAGCCGACGTTCCGCGCCGCGGTCGAGCGGGCGCTGGGACGCCGTGTCGTCGCCTTCTCGAGCCACGCGCACCTCGATCCGCCTCGATTCGCTGTCGAGATCTTCCGACTGGCACCGAAGTGAGCCGGACTGAGAACCGGCCCGTTAGGTGCACCGGTTATCCTGCACGTAGCGAGGTGAGCGGGCGACCCTCCGGGGGGCAAGTTCCCCTCGTACCTCAGAGCCTCGAAGAGCTGATGCGTCGCCCATTGAGCGGCCCGTTCGGAACTTGGAGCCAATGACACCTACCAACGACGGGACGACCCTGAACCACTCGAAGCTAAGCGAGGATCAGATCGAGCCGGGAGTTGAGGCGATCCGCGTCGAGGGCGAGCTCGACCTCGCCACAGTCGGCGAGTTCGAGGCGCGCGTCGCGCGCGCGCTCGACGGACGCCAGCGGCGGATCATGATCGACCTCAGCGGCTGCCGGTTCATCGACTCGTCAGTGCTCGCCGCACTGATCCAGCTCCGTGCCAAGAGCGGGAACTCCGACCAGCCGCGATTTGCGGTCGTGGCCGAAGCGCAACCCCTCCGCGTACTCAGGATGACCGGGCTCGACCAACGGATACCCGTGTTCGAGACCTCGCAGGACGCGCTCGACGGGCTCGCCCCCGCCGGCGTCGGCAGCGACGGCGCACGCTAGCGACGCTTCGGTGCATGTCCGAGTCTGACGCTCGCCGCGACTGGGAGCGCGACGAGAGCGAGAAGGAGCGGCTCGATCGCAACCTCGAGGAGCTCCTCCAGGGCCTCCGGGTCGCGATCACCGGCGTTCAGGTGCTGTTCGCGTTCCTTCTAGTGCTCCCGTTCCAGAGCGGCTTCCCCGACGTCACCGACTTCCAGGAGAAGGTCTACTTCGGGACTCTGCTCTGTGTCGCCCTGGCCTCCGCGCTGCTGATCGCGCCCTCCGCCCGCCACCGGCTCCGGTTTCGCAAGGACGACAAGGCATACGTCGTGTTCACGGCCAACTGGCTGACTATCGCCGGCCTCGCCTTTCTCGCATTGGGAATGGTCGGGGCGATCCTGCTCGTGAGCGACTTCCTGTTCGGGACCGCCACCACGATCATCTCCACGCTCGTCGTCGGCCTCGCTTTGCTGTGGACCTGGTTCGCCTCGCCCCTGATGCGCGAACGCAGCGCTAGCCGAACGTGAACGCGTAGCCCTCGATGCCCGGCTCGGGCTCGAGCGTCAGCGTGTGGCGCCCGGCCTCGGGGAGCTCGACGAGCCGGTAGAGGCGCTGCTCCGAGATCGTCGCGAATCCATCGCTGACGTCCGGCCCGGCGAGACGGTCCGGGATCGGCTTGCCGTCGAGCAGGACTCGCATCCGGCGCGGTCCATTCTCCGAGCCGAGGACGAGGAACACCTCCCGCGCTCCGAAGCTGAGGTCGATCGCTGCGCCGCGCCCCGCGGTCGCGGACTCGCGCTCGATCCGCCATCGGCCGCGGTAGGCCAATGCGTTCGGGGGCAGCCGGCGCGCGAGGTGCGGGCCGGCATCGCTGGCGCCGAAGTCCTGCGCTCCGGGGAAGATCGGCCCGTTGACGAACCCCTGGGCGCGCTCCGCGCCCAGATACGTCTCGGGGGTCGAGACTCGCGGGTCGGCCGTCTCGGCCTTGGCCCGAGCGCGATCCCCAAGCCTGCGCTGCCCCGCCTCGGCGAGCAGCGAGCGAATCGCGCGCTCGGTCGTCTCATAGTCCCCCTCGCCGAAGTGCGTGTACCGGATCCGCCCCTGGGCGTCGATCAGGTACTTCGCGGGCCAGTACCGGTTCGCGTATGCGTCCCAGGTGCCGAACTCGTTGTCCTGCGCGACGGGGTACGACAGGTCGTAGTCCTCGATTGCCTGCTCGACGTTGTCGGCCTCACGCTCGAACGGGAACTCGGGGGTGTGAACGCCCACGATCGTCAGCCCGTCGTCGCGGTACTCCGAGTCCCATGACCGCAGCTCGGGGAGCGTGCGGATGCAGTTGATGCACGTGTAGGTCCAGAAGTCGATCAGGACCACCCTCCCGCGCTCGGAGAGCTCGCTCGCCGACAGCGGCCGCCCGCCCGGCGTGTTGAACCACTGCTGCGTGTCCGTGAACTCCGGCGCCTCGCCGAGAACCGGCAGCGCCTCGCCGCTTCGCGCCTGCTCGGCGCCGGCCTCGGGCGCGCCGTGTCCGCCGCTCACGGCGGCTAGCTCGTCGGCGACCGCCTCGCTCTCCTCGAGCGGGTCGGCGGGGCTCCGCAGGAAGGCCGGCAGGTCCTCGGCGACCGTGCGCTGGAAGCGCAGGTCGACGTCGGCGAGCATGAGGCCGGCCACGGCGATCATCACCACTCCGAGCGCCGCCTGGACCTGACCCCTGTGCGCCGCAAGCCGGTCCGACAGCCGCCGGCCCCCGACCATCAGGGCGTACAGCACAACCGCAGAGCCGAGCGCGTACGCGAGCGCCACCGCGAGGCGGCCGACCGTGAAGTCCTGTGAGGCCGACACGGTGATCACTCCCGCGAGCACCGGACCCGCGCAAGGCGCGTACACGAGGCCGAGGCTCGCCCCAAGAACGAGCCCCGATGCGAAGCCTTCGCCGCTGGAAGCGGCCCGCGCGGGCACCAGCCTCGAGATCCATGCCTCGATCCGCGCCGACACGGACGGGATCAGCAGCGAGATGCCGAACCCGAGGAGCACGGCTATGGCGAGCGTGCGGAGGAAGTCGTTTGGCAGGCCGATGGCGTCGATCACGTACACGAGCGCGACGATCGCAAACGTGAACGAGATCACGAGCCCGACGATCACACCAGCCGGGCGCCGGCGGCCCCCGGTGACGCCCGCGGACAGCACGGCGGGCAACACCGGGAGCACGCACGGGGAGAGTGCCGTTCCCGCCCCGGCGACGAACGCGAACCCCATCAGAAGGACCACGTCCGCCAGCCTCTCAGCGAGTGCTTAAGAAGCGGTTAACTGGCGCGCCTCCCACGGTTCGGGGCGCAACACCGAGCTGCGCGAGGCTTCGACCGCCCAGTTGACCGGGGTTGAACTCGGCCACCGTCTGCATCCGGGGGGCCGGCCCTAGAATCAGCCCGTGGCGAGCATGGACGCAAGCGAGCTTCCGATCTTCGAGCTGCCGGTCGTGCTGCTCCCCGGCGAGCTGCTGCCGCTCCACATCTTCGAGGACCGCTACAAGCGAATGATCGGCAATTCGCTCGACAGCGGTGAGCCGTTCGGGATCGTGTTCCGCGACGAGAGCGGGGCCGCGCGGAGCATCGGCTGCACCGCTCAGGTCACCGACGTGCTCGAGCGATTCGACGACGGCCGCATGAACGTGCTGATCGCGGGAGAGTCTCCGTTCCGGGTCCTCGACCGCGCTGACGCCGCCGAGTTCCCGGTCGGCGAGATCGAGCTGATCGACATCGAGGACGAGCCCGAGCCCGACGACGCCGCCGCGGCGCGTGGCGCGCGAGCGGCGTTCGCCCAGCTCTTCGAGCAGGTCTCCGACGAAGAGAGCGGGCTCGAGCAGGTCGGCGACGAGGGCTCGTATGAGCTCGCTGGGCGGATCGAGCTCCCCGTCGACACCAAGCAGCGGCTGCTCGAGCTGCGATCCGAGGACGAGCGCATGCGCCTGCTCGAGCGGGCGCTGCGCACGGTCGCCGAAGCGGTCCGCCGCTCGCAGGAGATCGCCGAGGCGGCGAAGGGCAACGGCTCCTTCCCCAGCCGGTAGGGATCCCCTTTCGATCATCCGCGGACGCGAGTCGAACGGCCCCTACAGCACCACCACCGCTCCTCCCCGCCTCGGATCCCCCCCGCCGCGGAGCTCGCCGGTGTCGGGGTCGCGGGCGACCGCGTGGACGCCCCCGAAGAACAGGTTGCGGCGCCGCCACCGCACCACCGGCATCCGGCGCTCGAGCCGCGACAGTGCATCGGGGTCGACGCCGGGCTCCGCCTGAACGACGCCGTCCTCGAAATGGACACGGCCCGCCTCGACCGCGTCCTGCGCCGGCATCCCGTCCGCGATCATCCGCAGGATCACCTGAAGGATCGCGGAGCGGATCCGGTTCGACCCGCCGCTCCCGAGCCCCACCTCGAGCTCGCCGTCGCGCAGCACCACGGTCGGGGCCATCATCGACGGCATCCGGCGGCCGGGTGGAAGCTCGTGGTAGCCGAGCGGGTTCAGGTCCTGCTCGCCGAGCATGTTGTTGACGTGCACGCCGGTTCCGGGTACCACCAGTCCTGAGCCGGTGCCGTTCGAGCACGTGACCGCCGCGCAGCGTCCGTCCCCGTCGACCGCGGTGATGTGGGTCGTGGAGCCGAGCGGTCCACCGGGCGCGCGCCCGTCACCCGGACCTACACCCGAGCGAATCCGCTCGGCGAGCCGACCGAGCCGGTCGGGAGCGAGGAAGGACTCGGTGAACGCCGGGTCGTAGAGACCGGCGTGGAACTCCTCCGTTCGAGCCTGGTTCGCCTCATACATCGTCGCGACCACGTCCTCCACGCCATCGCTCCCCAGCCGCTCGAGCAAAGCGAGGCACAGCGCTACGAGGATGCCGCCCGCCGATGGCGGCGGGTTGGTGTGGATCTCCCGCCCGCGGAACGCGGCCTGGACCGGCTCGCGGGCGACCGGAGCGTACGCGGCGAGATCCTCGGCGCCCAGCACGCCTCCGCGCTCGGTCACCCACTCGGCGATCCGCTGGGCTATGTCGCCGCGGTAGAACGGCTCCGGCCCCTCGGCGCCATAGCGCTCGAGCGCGGCGGCGAGATCACCGAATCGAAACGCCTCGCCCTCGCGCAGGATGCGGCCCTCGGGAGCGTACACGGCCCGTCCCTCGGCGGAGCGGGTCAGGATCGGGTCGAGGATCTCGAGCAGGTAGGCCTGCTGGGTGTTGATCCGCACCCCGTCGCGCGCGTGCGCGACCGCCGGCCGGATCAGCTCGGCCATCGGCATCGATCCGAAGCGGCGCAGCGCGTACGCGAGCCCGGCCGGCGTTCCGGGGACGCCGCACGAAGCGGCGCCGACGTTGAAGACCTGCGGTGTCTCGTCGAACTGCACGGGGACCGGGACCAGCTCCGCGCCAAACTCGGCCCCCCCGCGCCCCGGCACTTCGACGAAGAAGTCGAGCAGGACGTCCTCGTCTCCGGTGTGGACGAGCATGAAGCCGCCCGCGCCGAGGCCCGTGAGCGGGCTTTCGACCACGAACGACGTGAGCACGGCGCACACCGCGGCGTCGACCGCGTTGCCGCCCTCCCGCAGCACCCCCGCCCCGGCCCCGGCGGTGAGGGGGTGCCCCGCTGCTATCGCCCCCCTGGTCGCTATCTGCTCGGTTCGAACTCCGGAGCGTCGATGTCGAGATCGCGCGGGCGGACCTCGTCGGGGGAGGGCGGACGGTCGCGCTTGCTCTCGAGGCTCGGCCTGGGACCCCCGGTTCCGCGACTCGATCCGGTCGCGCTCCG
The DNA here is from genome assembly GCA_963756745.1 of uncultured Thermoleophilia bacterium. Classification (GTDB taxonomy): domain Bacteria; phylum Actinomycetota; class Thermoleophilia; order Solirubrobacterales; family 70-9; genus DASPWW01. The sequence goes on along the minus strand of CAVWOU010000010.1, from coordinate 272,262 downwards.
GTCGGCACGCCGGCCGCGGCCGTCGAACCGCGTCGCGATCACCGTCACCCAGACCTGCTCCTGAAGCTCCTCGTCGATGTTGGCGCCGAAGATGATGTTGGCGTCCGGGTGGGCGGCCTCCTGGACCACGCGCGCGGCCTCGCTGACCTCGACCAGCGAGAGGTCGTCGCCACCCGTGATCGAGAGCAGGATCGACCGCGCCCCGTCGACGGACTGGTCGAGGATCGGCGACGAGATCGCCCGCTCGGCCGCGTACACCGCGCGGCCGTCGCCCGTACCCATCCCGATCCCGAGGATCGCGTTGCCGGCGTCGCGCATCGTGGTGCGGACGTCGGCGAAGTCGAGGTTGATCAGCGCCGGGAGCGTGACCAGATCGGCGATCCCCTGCACGCCCTGCCGAAGCACGTCGTCGGCGACCCGGAAGGCCTCGATCATCGACGTATTGCGCGACAGGACCGACAGGAGGCGCTCGTTGGGAATCACGATCAGCGTGTCGACCTCGTTGCCGAGCGCCTCGATCCCCTCCTCGGCCTGGTTCGCGCGCCGCGTTCCCTCGAACGCGAACGGCCGCGTCACGATTCCGACGGTGAGCGCGCCGATCGTCTTGGCGAGGCGGGAGATGACGGGCGCCGCGCCGGTTCCGGTCCCTCCGCCCACGCCGGCGGTCACGAACACCATGTCGGAGCCCTTGAGCAGGCGCTTGATCTTGTCCTGCTCCTCGAACGCCGCCTTGTAGCCGAGCGTGGGGTCGGAGCCCGACCCGAGCCCACGGGTCACCTCGCCGCCGATGTGGACGGTGACGTCTGCGGTGCTCTGCTGCAGCGACTGAAGGTCCGTGTTGATGGCGAGGAACTCGGCGCCCGAGATCCCGGCGTCGATCATCCGGTTGACCGCGTTCACGCCCGCCCCCCCGACGCCAATCACGCGGATCACGGGAACCGGGGCGTCGAGCGAAGCAAAGCCGCGTCCGGGCCCGGACCCGGGCTGGGGATCGCGCCGACCGTAGGCCGGCTTGTTGTCCTCCTCGTTCTCGATCAGGATGTCGCGCAGCCGCTCCTTGCCGGGCGGCTCGGGGGTATCGGGGCGCTCATCCTCCACGGCGTCCTCCACCCGGTACACCGTCACGTCGTCCGGGGCCGCGGGCTCCTGGGGCTCGACGTCGACCCCGTCGACGGATGCGTCGGGGACCTCCCCGTTGGCGGCAGGGTCCACCTGCTGGGTCTCGGGCTCGGCTCCATCGTCCACGGTCGACCGGAAGAGGTCCGCAAGCGGTCCCTCGCGCATGCTCGCGCGCTTGCTACGCGCCATTTTTCAGGACCTCCTTCGCAAGGTCCCTGTAGTACTGGGCGGCATTCCCCTTCGGATCGTATTTCAGCACGGAGGTACCACGGACAGGGGCCTCGGCGAACTTGATCGTCTTGCGGATGCGGGACTTGAAGACCAGGTCGCCGAAGTTCTCCTCGAGGATCTCGACCGCCTCCTTGGCGTGCACGGTCCGGGAATCGAGCATCGTCGGCAGGATGCCCTCGAGCTTCACGTCGGGGTTGAGGTTCTCGCGGATCATCTGGAGGGTGTTCTGCAGCTGGACGAGCCCACGCATCGACAGGTACTCGCACTGGACCGGAACAATGACCTTGTCGGCGGCGGTAAGAGCGTTGATCGTCAGCAAGCCGAGGCTCGGCGGGGTGTCGATGCACACGAAGTCGTAGTTGCCCTCGACCTCCGCGAGAGCCTTCTGAAGCGCCCGCTCGCGCCCGATCTGCGTGCTCATCGCGATCTCGGCGCCGGCGAGGTCGATCGAGGCGACCGCGAGGTCGATCTCACGCGACTGGATCACCTCGCTGATCGGGATGCGCTCGACGAGCACGTCGAACATGCTCTTTTCGACCTTGTCGGGGTCGACCCCCTGGCTCATCGTGAGGTTTCCCTGGGGGTCGAGGTCGACCGCGAGAACGCTGTGTCCTGACTCCTTGAACGCGACCGCGAGGTTCAACGTGGTGGTCGTCTTCGCCACGCCGCCCTTCTGGTTCGCGAACGCGATCGTCGTCGCCCCTCCGCCCTTCCCCGAGGCGCCTCCCTTGCCCTCCTCCTTGCTTGCCCTTCTTCGAACTGCTGGTCGGAATCGCGGGTCGGCGCGATCGCCTCCTCGGGGGTCAGGCGCTCGGCCTCCTCCACGGCGGCGGCTCCGTCGCTTTGGGCGACGCGCTCCCGGCCGCGCTTCACGGCCGAGCCGTATCCAAACAGCGAAATTCCCATCTGATGAGGCGTATTCGCACGCCGCGCTCGGTTTCCTCCCGCCCGGCCAGCCTTGCAAGCCCGCCGGACAAACCCAACCCGCGATCGCGGACGCGGGAGCGAGCGAGCAAGGCTGCCGGTTGTGTGAGTGCACGGGGGCTTCGCCCCCTCGGCGTCGCTTCGCGGCGCCTCCCCCAGCGGGAGCGGAGCAGATCGCGGGAATAATGTCTGGATGGAGCTGCTGGACAAACGCCTGCTGTTCGTGACCGGAAAGGGCGGGGTCGGCAAGTCGACCGTCGCGCTCGCGCTCGGCCTCGCGGCGTCGGAGCGCGGAATGCGGACGATCGTGTGCGAGGTCGGCCTGCAGGAGCACGCGTCGCGGGTCTTCAGACGCGCCGAGGTCGGCTTCCACGAGGTCGAGATGCGGGAGAACCTGTGGACGATCTCGATCGATCCCGACCGCGCCCTGCGCGAGTACCTGATGATTCAGGCGCCGGTCCGGGCGATGGGTGAGATGGTGTCGCGCAGCCGCGTGTTCACCTACCTGACCGCCGCGACGCCCGGGCTCAAGGAGCTACTCACGATCGGGAAGATCTGGGAGCTCGCTCAGCTCGACCGCAAGGTTCGCAGGGCGCGCAAGTACGACCTGGTCCTCGTCGATGCCCCGGCCACCGGCCACGGGATCGGCTTCATGCAAACGCCGCGCACATTCGCCTCGATCGCGCGCGTCGGACCGATCCACGCCCAGGCCGAGGCGATCGGCGCATTCATCACGGACGCCAGGCAGACTGGCGCCGCGATCGTCTCGCTTCCCGAGGAGATGGCGGTGAACGAGTCGGAGCTGCTCGAGCGCGAGCTCACCGAGGAGGTCGGGGTCGCCGTCGACCGCGTGTACATGAACGGCATGTACCCCGAGCGCATCTCCGACGACGAAGCCGAGCGCCTGCGAGGTGTCTCTGCGTCCGTCGAGGGCGGCGCGCGCGGCGCCGTGCGGGCTGCGCTCAGCGAGCGACGCCGCGCGACCGCTCACCGCGCGCAGCTAGCGCGCCTCGAAGAGCTCGTGAGGACTCCAGTCGAGGCTCTCCCCTTCATCTTCGAGCCACAGCTCGGCGTGGTCGGGCTCGAGCGCCTGGCGGCGGAGGTGGCGTGACGGTGGCCGGCGTCGCCGATCTCCTCGAGGGCAAGAAAGTGTGCATCTGCGCGGGATCCGGCGGGGTCGGCAAGACGACCGCCTCGGCGGCGATCGCGGCGGGGATGGCCGCGCGCGGCAAGAAGGTCGCCGTGCTGACGATCGACCCGGCGAAGCGGCTCGCCGACTCGCTCGGACTGCCCGAGCTCGGCAACGTCGAGCGGCGCGTGGACACCGCGCTCGAGAACGGGGGCCGCGAAGGTGGCGGCGAGCTGTGGGCGATGATGCTCGACGCGAAGGCGACATTCGACGAGGTGATCGCGAAGCACGCCCCCGACGAAGAGACACGGGACCGCATCCTCGAGAACCGGATCTACAAGCAGCTCTCGAACGCGCTCGCGGGCTCTCAGGAGTACATGGCGATGGAGAGGCTGTTCGAGCTCCACCAGGAGGACCGCTACGACCTGCTCGTCCTCGACACGCCTCCGACCCGCGACGCGCTCGACTTCCTCGACGCGCCGCGCCGCCTCACCCAGTTCATCGAAGGGCGCTCGCTCCAAGTCTTCATGCGCCCGACCGGGCTCGGGATGAAGCTGTTCGGCCGCGGCACTTCGATGATGTTCTCGATCCTGCGCCGCCTCACGGGCGTCGACCTGCTCGAGGACATCTCCGAGTTCTTCCAGGCGTTCAGCGGAATGGTGGGCGGCTTCCAGGAGCGCGCGAAGCGGGTCAACGAGCTACTTGCCGACCGGCAGACCGCGTTTCTAGTTGTGTGCGGGCCGCAGGGGGAGCCGATCGAGGAGGCCGTGTACTTCCATCGCAAGCTCATCGAGGCGAAGCTCCCGTTCGAGGGAGTCGTCGTCAACAAGGTCCATTTCGAAAGCGAGTACGAGATCGGTCCGGACGAGGACGTCGTCGGCGAGCTGATCGAGGCGCTCGGGGACGAGGACCTCGCGACCCGCGCCGCCGCGAGCCTCGCCGACCACAGGGCACTGGCGCGGCGCGACCGTCGCAACATCGAGCGGCTCCGGGCCGAGCTCCGCGCGAGGCCGGTGATCCAGGTCCCCTACCTCGACGAGGACGTGCACGACCTCCCCGGGTTGATGGAGATCAACCGCTACCTGTTCGCCACCGAGCCCGAGCGCGAAGCGCTCGCAGCGTCCCGCTAGACGCGGCTTGCGCGGCGCCGCTCGTACTGGAGCTCGGCGACGCGCCACTCGGTCGTCTCGGGGCGCGGGAATAGATGGCGGACGCGCTTGCGGGCGCGCTCGCGCTCGGCGGGCCGCCGGTCGAGCAGCTTTAGCGCCTCGGGGCGTTCGGGCCAGTCGAGCGTGTCGCCGCGTGAGTCGACCTCGCTGAGCCAATCGGGGGGCTGAGCGTCGGCATCGTTCGCGGCCGGCGGTTCGTGCTGAGTGTTGGTTTCAGTGCCCATGAGGACCCTGGTTGGCGGTTCGTCCGGCGTCTCCTGCAAATGAATGCCGGTCGCCTCCTCCGCTTCGCGTCCGGGGGCGACCGGGTCTGGGGCGGGCACATCGACTGAAAGCTCGATTTCCCCCCACTCTGCCGTGGATCCGCGCACGTCGGATGCGCCCTCGCCGACCGAGAGCCCATCCGCGAGCAGCGCCTCGTCCGCGGCGGCGCGCGGGTCGGCTCCCAGCTCCCCTCGGGCGAGCATCCTGAGCAGCGACCGCGCGCGGTCCTCGATCTCGGCGACGAGCTCGAGCGGCCGCGCGCCGTTCTCTTCGCCCGGCAGCTCGCCGCGTACCACGGCGCGTTCGAGGTCGACCGCGCGCGCGATCTGATCCTTGACGGCCGGGCGTTCGGCGGGCTCGGCGCACAGGGCCGCGACCCGCATGGGCACACCGACATCGGCCGCGCCGGCACCCTCGAGCAGGCAGCGCAGGGTGAGGATGTAGTCGCTCATCGCCTCGAGCGGCGTCTGGCGCTCGAGACCCGCCTCGAAGCGCGAGATCGCTCTGGGGAGCGTCCCGGCCGCGCCGGGTCGGTCCACCGGGGAGTCGCGGAGCTGGGTCGGGCTGCTCCCGATCGCGCGCGAGAGCGACGCGAGGTCGCCGAGCTCATGCTCGGTCAGCCGGTAGCGGCCGCGCCGCGGCGGCGCCGAGCCGGTCCCGAGACGTCGCCAGCGATCGCCGGGAGTGTGCGCCCATGCGTACGGGCCGAGCCCGACACTCCCGGGCTTGAACAGCCGCAGAGTGGATACGAGCTCACGGAGCGCGGCGCCGGGCGCGTTCCCGCCGCTGGGCCGGCCGTCCGTGTCGGGATCGCCGTGCGGCGGGACCGATCCCTGGACGACCGCGAGAAACTGCGGCTCGAAGCCGCTAAGCCCCGTTCCCTCGGAGCGACGGACCTCGTCCGGGACCGCGACGAGGTCGGCGCGGACGATCGTCGCCGAGGCAAGGGCGAGGCGCTTCGCGGGCATCTGGAAGCCGACGAGCGGGGCGATGATCTCGGCCTCGCTCTCCGATGCCTCGACGCGGCCGTCGATCTCGTCCAGCGACGCCCCCATGCGCTCGTCGTCGAACGAGAAGTCCGGTGAGCCCTCCCAGAGGCGCGCGAGGAAGGCGATCGCGGCCGCCTCGCAGCAGCGGTCCCCGCTCGGCGGCACAGGCTCCCCGAGCGAGTCGAGATACGGCGCGGCCAGCGAGTGGGTGCCGATCGCGGCGCATGCCTCGCCGAACGCGTCGAGCTCGGCGACCGCCGCCCAGTGCTCGCGCACGAAGCGATCGGTCTGCGGAACGTACTGCGCGAACGGCGACCCGTCACCGGGCCCGGCGACCGCGAACGGGATCTCCTCGCCGGAGCGAACCAGCTCTCGGAGGCACTCGGCCGCATCGCGGGCGAGCGCCCCGAGCCTCTCTCTGACGATGACCTCGCGCACTGGATCTTCCGCTTCTCGTGGCCGCGGCGTGCTCCTGCGGGTGCAGGCCGAGTTGCAGGAGCGTCGCGGCAGATAGCGTGGGCTGATCGTGGCGGGTGGAGGAGCAGACCCCGGAGCGGTGGAGCCGGTCGAGCCGACGCTGGGGCCGCGCGAGCTCGGCGCCGCGGGGCTCGCCCGGCTCCGCGGCGGGCTACGCGCGCTGTCGGACTTCAACCCGCACGAGTGGCGCATTCTCGCGCCGCTCATGTTCGTCGGGTTCTTCGAGGTCTACGACCTGACGGTACTGACGATCGGGGCGCCGCAGATCGCCGACGGGCTCGGGGTCTCGATCGGCCTCTTCGGCGTCGGCGTGGCGGTGATCCGCCTCGCGGCACTTGGAAGCATCCCGCTCCTTCGCGCCGCCGACCGGATCGGACGGCGGACGATGTTGCTGCTCTCGATCGCGGCGTTCACCGCAGCGACCGCCCTGACGGCGCTTGCGTGGGGGCTCGTCGCGTTCGTCGCGATCCAGATCGTCGCCCGCGTCTTTCTGGCCACGGAGAGCTCGCTGGGCGCCGTCGTGATCTCGGAGGAGGTGCGAAAGGAGCGCCGAGGCGCGGCGCTGTCTCTTGTCGGCGTGATCAGCTTCCTGGGGCCCGGCCTCACAGCTCTGGCGATTCTCGCTGTCCCGCTGACTCCGCTGGACTGGCGGATCTTCTACGTGATCGCCCTCCCGCCGCTGCTCGTGATCGCGTATCTGCGCCGCAACCTCGGGGAGACAACGGCGTTCTCGGTCGCCGAGACCGAGGACCGGCTTCAGCCGAGGCTGATCCCACGCGTGCCGGAGCTGTACGCAACGCGGCTGCGTCGGATCGCGACCGTGCTCGGCGTCGCCGGGGCGATCCAGACCGCCGCGTTCTTCTACTCCTCCGCCCTGGCACAGGACGAGTACGGGTGGAACGCCCTCTACACGGCGACGATCCTCACCGCCGGCCCTTTCGCGCTCGCCGGGTTCCTGCTCGGCGGGCCCGGAAGCGACCGCATCGGTCGCCGCCCGGTGCTCGCAGCCGCGCTCGTGCTCGGCGTTATCTCCAACCTGATGATGTTCAGCGAGGTTCGGCCGCTGTTCGTGCCGGGCTTCTGGGTCGCGGCAAGCGCCAACGCGGCCGTGCTGGCGGTCGGCTACGCGTACCTCTCGGAGCTGTTCCCGACCGAGCTGCGGGCCACGCTCACCTCGGTCGTGGTCGCGGCCCAGATCGCAGGCGGGTCGATTGGCCTGCTCGTGATCGGCGCCCTGGCCGGAGCGGTCGACACCTCGCTCCAGCTGGTCGTCGGGGGGCTGCTGGCCGCCCCCGTGATCCTGCTGCTGCGCGGGTTACCCGAGACGCGTGGGGCTGATGTAACCGTCGCCCACCCCGCGACGGCGGACAAGTGATGGGGCGTGGCGACGAACGTCGCCGCGACAGGCAGGTCCAGTGATCAAGCGCACGTCGCGGGAATGATTCAGGCCGCGGCCTGAACCTGGGGCCGAGCGGCGGCGTCGTCGGTCAGCCACTCCCGTCCGTAGGCGCGCATGTCCTCGATCAGCGGCACCAACGCCCGCCCCTTCTCGGTCAGGGCGTACTCGACGCGCGGCGGCACCTCGGGGTAGGTGTCCCGTACCACGACGCCGTGCTCCTCGAGCGCGCGAAGGCGGAGCGAGAGCGTTCGCGGGCTGATCCCGTCGAGCGAGCGCTCTAGCTCGCAGAAGCGCCGCGCCCCGTCGGCGAGATCGCGAATAACGAGAAGCGTCCACTTGCCGGAGATGATCTCCGAGCAACGACAGACGGGGCAATCGGAATCCATGGTCAAGCTGTTGCCTTCAAACGCCCTCCGGCGGACGTGCCGAAAGCCGCAGAGGCCAGTATAGCCAAAGCTTTACGAACTGAAGCATAGGCGGGACGCGATTCGCCGCTAGCGTGTCGCCGCCCCCTCGACCCGCGATCCCGGGAAGGAGTCCGCCGTGAGCGATGCACCCCCGAGCCAGGAGCAGATCCGAGACACGCTCGCCGCGTACCTCGGCCTGTTGCAAAGGCACGTGAGTGCCGAGGAGATGATGTCGCAGATCCTCACCGACGACTTCGAGACCGGGTTCGTCGGAGGACACATTTGGAAGGGCCTCGACGGGCTGCGCGATTTCCTCTCCCAGCGCGAGGGCTTCTTCGACGAGCGCCACGAGGTCAAGGACGTGCTCGACGTCGCCGCGCGCTCGGACGACGGGGTCGAGGTGAAGACGCGGCTCGAGTTCTTCCTCAGACGCTGGGAGCCACCGTCGCCGACGAGCGACGAGTTCACCGGCTGGACGTTTCACACTTGGATCCTGCGCCGATCCGCTGGCAAGCCCGAATGGCGCGTCGCCGCCCAGCTCGTGGATGGATTCGACCACCTAAACGACAACGCGGAGCGCCTGTTTTCGACCCCCGAGGAGGGGCTTAAGCGCTGATTCGGGCGCCGGCGCTCAGCCGGCCGAGGAGTCCTGGAGCTGCCTGCGCACCTTGCGCACGGCGCCGATCGAGGTGTGCGCGGCGCGCGCGATCTCACCTTCGGGGCGCTCCGGGTTACGCTCGATCTCGAACTCGACCACCGCGGCGGAGCGCAGCTTGGCGCGCGCTTCGGTCCCGAGCTCGCCGGCCTCGGCAAGCGCCATCTCGACGGCGCGCTCGCGGCGGCAGGCGAGGCAGAAATGGTTCCCGTCTTCATCGGTGAGCCAGTTGGGCGGCGCCGCGGCGTCGTCGACGAGGCCGTTGACCCACCTGCTGGTCATCTTGCAGCGGGCGCAGGTCCACTGCGCCGCCGATCCTGCTTTGGTCGCGGTGTCTATCTCGGATTCCTCGCTACGCGACTTCGCGCAGCTTCTGAGCTTCGGCGAGCGACTGAAGCTTCTTCAGGGACTGGTTCTCGATCTGACGGATTCGCTCGCGGGTGACGTTGAAGGTCCTGCCGACCTCGTCGAGCGTGCGCGGATGCTCGCCGCCGAGCCCGTAGCGCAGCTCGAGCACACGCCGCTCGCGGTAGGAGAGGTTCTCGAGCGCCTCGCGCAGCGCCTCCTTGGTGAGGATGTCCGCCGCGCGCTCGTAGGGCGACTCCGCCTTCTCGTCGGCGATGAACTGGCCGAACTCCGACTCCTCCTCGTCGCCGACCGGCTTCTCGAGCGAGACGGGCGCCTGCGCGGAGCGCTTGATCGAGTCGACCTCGTCGGGCTCGATCCCGGTCACCTCGGCGATCTCATCCGGGGTGGGCTCGCGGCCCAGCTCGGTGACGAGCTTGCGCTCGGCGCGGCCGATCTTGTTCAGCTTCTCGACGACATGGACGGGGATCCGGATCGTGCGCGCCTTGTCGGCGAGGGCGCGCGCGATCGCCTGGCGGATCCACCACGTCGCGTAGGTGGAGAACTTGAACCCCTTGCGGTAGTCGAACTTCTCCGCCGCGCGGACCAGGCCCAGCGTCCCCTCCTGGATCAGGTCGAGGAACGGCAGGCCCTGGTTGCGGTAGTTCTTCGCGATCGAGACCACGAGCCGCAGGTTCGACTCGACCATCTTCTGCTTCGCGTCGAGATCGCCGCGCTCGATCCGCTTCGCGAGGTCGACCTCCTCCTGCGCGGTCAGCAAGCCGCACCTTGCCGATGTCCTTGAGGAAGAGCTGCAAGGAGTCGGTCGTCATGTCCGGCTTCAGGTCGAGCGCCGTCGCCTGCTTGCGACGCCGCCCGCGCTTGCCGGCGGGCTCTGGGGCGGCCTCGGGGTGCGAGGTCTGGGCCGGGTCGACGTCCTCCACGAGCTCGATGCCGGAGCGCTCGAAGTGCCCGTAGAGCTCCTCGATGTCGGATTCGTCGACGTCGACCTCGGAGAGCGCCGAGGCGACCTCGCCATACGCCAGTACTCCGACCTGCTGACCCTTCGTCAGCAGGGTCTTTACCTCTTCGAGCTCCTGTAGCTCACCAACTAGCATCCGCTGTTCTCGTCCTCGTCTCGGTTGTGTCCAGTGCTGTTATCGGTGCGTGGGGCGCGATAACTTGAGCCCCCACCGCCCTGCCGGCCGTCCCGCGGCGACAAAACGCGGACCCTCGGGTCCGCGAGTCTCCGCTGTTGCCGGGGTGCTGCCCGGCGTAAGGCTCGTTCAAACGCCTGTTCGGAATCCTGAGGCCATGTTAGTCGCTATATTTTTTGAAGTCAAGCAGGGAGACTCCGTACGCTGCAAAACCGTGTGCGGCGGTGTGAGTTGCGGTTGTGTGAGCAGGCCCACACTCCGTTGACGGCGACTGCGCGACCGAACGGGGTCTCGGGGACGGGCTACCTGCGGGCGTTCTGGGATCGCGCGTATCGCGAGAACGTCACCGGGCTCGCGGGAATGGTCGCGTACAACCTGCTGTTCGCGCTGTTCCCGTTCGCGCTCCTGATCCTGTTCATCGTCGGGCAGGTCCTCGCGAGCCCCGACGCGCAGACGAACATCCTGCTCGATCTCCAGCGGCTGTTCCCGGCCGCCGAGGAGGCGACGCTGGAGCGGATCCTCGACCGTATCCGCGAGAGCTCGACCACGATCGGCGTCGCCGCCGCGATCGGCGCGCTGTGGGTCGGGACCTCGTTCTGGGGCGCGATGGACACCGCCTTCTGCCGCATCTACCACGTCGAATGCCGCGGATGGGTCGAGCAGAAGCGGTGGGCGCTCGGGATGCTCGTCGTGTCGGTGCTGTTCCTGGCCGCCACGATCGCGCTCCCGACGTTCGAGGGAATGCTGATCTCGAGCGCCGAGAACCTGCCGTTCGGGCTCGGCGGGCTCGGCGGGCTCGAGAACGCGATCCTGGTCGCGGTCGCCGTCGCGGTCACGTTCCTGCTCGCGTGCGCGATCTACTGGCTCGTCCCCAAGGGGCACCTGCCGTGGCGGGGCGTGTGGCCCGGAGCGCTCTTTCTCACCGCTACCGCGGGGATCGCCAACTTCGCGTTCCCGATCTACTTGCACGAGATCTCCGGGATCAACGAGTTCGGTGGCGCGATCGGCTTCCTCGTCATCGCGCTGATCTGGTTCTACCTCCTCAGCCTCGCACTGCTCGCGGGCGCGGTGATCAACGCGTTGCGCTACGAGCTGCACGACACGGGGACACTGGGGGAGGTTCAGGCCGGTTCGCAAGGCGCCGATGCAACGACGGCTGGGTAGGACGCAGATCCTGCACAGTTCCCAATCGATTGTCGCCGGAGCTCCAGTGGGGACTTAACGGCCGTATTCGCTGCAAACTCCCCATCCGCCGAAGCGAACCGCCACCAATGGGGGGTTTGCAGGGCCTTCCGGTCCTCCTCCCTCCTTGCCGCCGTTTAGGAGCCGATAGCCCCTGCGGGCCTACCCGTACCGCCCGCCCGTGACCTCCCGCAGCTTGGGGCGGTCGTGGCGGGCTTTCACCTCGCGGACGGTCCCCGACCGCGAGCGCATCACCAGCGAGTCGGTCGTCGCGTGGCCGTCGCCGAGGTAGCGGACGCCCTGTAGCGCGTCGCCGTCGGTTACCCCGGTGGCCGCGAAGAAGACGTCGTTGCCGCCGACCAGGTCGTCGACATCGAGCACCTTGTCGAGGTCGTAGCCGGCGTCGATCGCCGCCCGGCGCTCGTCGTCGTCGCGCGGCCACAGCCGGCCCAGCAGCTGCCCGCCGAGGCACTTGATCGACGCCGCCGACAGCACGCCTTCCGGGGTCCCGCCGATCCCCCACAGCATGTCCACGCTCCCGCTCTCGGACACGGCGAGCAGCGCGGCCGACACGTCGCCGTCGGTGATGAACCGGATCCGCGCGCCGGCCTCGCGAATCTCCTTCACGGCGTCCTCGTGGCGCGATCGGTCGAGCATGATGATCGTCACGTCGCCGGGATCGGTCCGCTTGCGATCTGCGACGCGCCGGATCACCTCCGACAGCGGATCCTCGAGGCTGAGGCAGTCGGCGATCGCGGGCCCGCCGGCGATCTTCTCCATGTACACGCACGGGCCGGGGTCGAACATCGTCCCGCGCTCGGCGAGCGCGATCACCGACAGCGCCGCCGGCTGGCCCTGCGCCGTGAGCCGAGTGCCCTCGAGCGGGTCGACCGCGATGTCGACCTCGGGCGGGCTCCCGTCGCCGATCCGCTCGCCGTTGTAGAGCATCGGGGCCTCGTCCTTCTCTCCCTCCCCGATCACGACGATTCCGTCCATCGGCACTGTGTCGAGCATCAGCCGCATCGCGTCGACGGCCGCCTGGTCCGCCGACTCCTTCTCGCCGCGGCCGACCCACCGCGCCGAGGCGAGGGCGGCCGCCTCGGTCACACGAACGAGCTCGAGCGCGAGGTTTCGGTCGGGCTTCTCTCCCGAGCGAACCTCGTGGGAGATCACCCCGCTGCCGGGATCGTCGGCCATGGCGAGCGCCCTAGCCGACGGTCCCTGGCGCCTTGCGCTCGCGGTTGGCGGTGACCAGCGAGCGCATGAAGGCGACGCCCGCGATCACAACCGAGCTGAGAAGCGCGATCCAGTACCCGTAGTCGAGGCCGATCCCGAACTCAAGTCCCTGGTCGGGCGACGGGCGATCGATGATGCCGTTGTAGAAGATCAGGACCATCGCCGCGAACCCGACGACCATCGTCAGCTCGCCGGGCTGCCAGCTGAGCTCGTGGCCGCGAACGATGACCCAGGCGAGGATCGCCGGCGCCAGCGCGGAGGCGAGCAGCAGCCAGCGGAGGATCGGGAAGGTCTCGAAGCCGGTGCAGCTGAACTCGTTCTCGCCGCACAACCACGCCCCCTGCTCCGCACGCTCCGGGACGTCGGTGAGGGAGAACCAGGGAAGGAACAGGACGCTGACCACGAGCAGGATCGCCGCGATCCCGCCGATGATCGTCCTCCGCTGATCGAGGCGGGAGAAGTCCATCGCGGCGAGCTTATCCCAGCTCACGCGTGCATTCCACTGGCCCTGGTAGGGTCGCGCGCCAAGTGAGTGCGCGGCTCAACACGGGTGTGGGCGGGCGGGGAAGTTGATGCTGGGCCGCGCACGAAACAAATTGATGCGATGAGCGATCGCCGCTGGGGCCTCACTGTGCCGCTTCCGATGCTCTCGCTGGCCGAGCACGAGGAGCACGTGCGGCACGCCGAGGCGGCCGGATACACCGACCTGTGGTCTGGCGAGACGCAGGGCCCCGACGGGTTCACTCCACTCGCGCTCGCCGCCGCGTGGACCGAGCGCGTGCGGTTGGGGACGGGCGTCGTCGGCGTCTACACGCGCGGCCCGGCGCTGCTCGCCCAGCAGGCCGCGGCGCTCGCCGACGCGAGCGGGGGCCGGTTTGCGCTCGGGATCGGGGCCTCGTCGGATCGGATCGTCGAGGGCTGGAACCGGATGACGCTGGAGCGACCGGTCAGCAAGATGTCCGAGACGATCGACTTCATGCGCGCGGTGTTCGCTGGAGGTCGCGCGGACGGCGGATTCAAGCTCGAGCGGCCGCCTGCGGAGCCGATCCCGATCATCGTCGCCGCGCTGCGCGGGAGGATGCTCGCGCTCGCGGTCGAGAAGGGCGACGGCGCTTTCACCAACTTCCTCCCGCTGGCCGCCCTGCCAAAGGTCAAGGAAGCGCTTGCCGGGGCGCCCGAGGGCTTCGAGCTCCTATGCCGGTTCTTCTGCCTCCCCGGCCCCCGCGAGCAGGTCGAGCCTGTGGCGCGGTGGATGTTCGCGTCCTATGCGACGGTGCCGTTCTACGAGGCGTTCTTCCGCTGGCTCGGGTACGGCGAGCAGATCGACGAGATGGTCGCGGCGTGGAATCGCAAGGACCGGGACGCCGCTACCGCCGCCGCCCCTTGGGACGTGATCGAGGACATCTTCATCTTCGGCGAGCCGGGTGAGATGAAGGAGCGGCTCGGCCGGTTCGTCGACGGCGGCATCACGCTCCCGATACTCACCCCGGTCACGAGCCCGGATCGGTTCGCCGAGTTGATCGACGCGCTTGCGCCCTAGAGCGCTCGGGCGAGGCTGAGCGCGAACAGGTCCTCGGGGTCGGTCCACCATTCGACGATCTCGAGCCCTGCCTCGCAGTAGATCGCCTCGAGTTGCTCGCGCGTGAACTTCGCCGATATCTCGGTCCGCATCTCCTCACCCGCCGCGAACTCGACCTCCATCGCGATCGCGGGAATCGTCACAGTCTGGTCGGTGAGTGAGCGCAGCCTTACGTCGATCCACAAGTTCACGTCGTCCCAGAACGCCCGATGGGCGAACGCGGATGGATCGAAGTCGGCGTCGAGCTCGCGGTTGAGCACCAGGAGCACGTTCTTGTTGAACTCCGAGGTGACCCCGGCCGAGTCGTTGTAGGCGGCCTCGAGTCGCGCGCGGTCCTTCACCAAGTCGGTTCCGAGCAGGAAGCGATCCTCGGGGTACATCAGCGATGCGATCCGGGCGAGAAACGAGCGCCGCACGTTGGGGTGGAAGTTCCCGATCGTGCCCCCGAGGAACGCGATCAGGCCACCCGGCTCGCGAGGGAGTCGCTCGAGGTGGGTCTCGTAGTCGCACACGACGCCGTGTACCCGAAGCCCGTCGTACTCGCCCTTCAGCCGGGCCGCCGTCTCGCGGGTTATCTCCTCGGATATGTCGACCGGGACGTAGGCCTCGAGCGCCCCGGCAGCGCTCATCGCGTCGAACAGGCAGCGGGTCTTGGCCGCCGAGCCGGATCCGAGCTCGATCAGGATCGAGGTGCCGGCGGTCTCGATGATCTCCTCAGCGCGCGCGTCGAGAATCGCGCGCTCGGCGCGCGTCGGGTAGTACTCGGGGAGCTCGGTGATCCGCTCGAAGAGCTGCGAGCCGCGCTCGTCGTAGAAGTACTTCGGCGGCAGCTCCTTGAACGGCGCAGACAGGCCCATTCGCACGTCCGCCGCGATCCCCGACAGCGGACCGCCCTCGGGCAGGTGGACGTCGACGGCGATTCCCTCCGTTACGGCGGGCGGCTCGACCACGATCAGTCGTCCTTGGCGCACCGAAAGCCGGCGAAGATCTGGCTCCGCTTGGCGTAGTCCCAGTTCCGGAACGAAGGCCGGATCACGTTGCGCCGCGTCGCCCACGCGCCACCGCGCAGCACCTTGTACTCGTCGCCGAAGAACACCTCGGAGTACTCCGGGTAGGGGAACGGCTGGAAGCCGGGGTAGCCGAGGAAGTCCGACGAGGTCCACTCCCACACGTCGCCGAGCATCTGCGTCGCGCCGCACTCGGAGGGCGCGTCGGCGTACGCGCCGGCGGGAGCGCAGCCGAACGCGAGCTGGTCGAGGTTGGCGCGATCGCGGTCCGCGCCGCGCGCGGCCGCCTCCCACTCGAACTCGGTCGGCAGGCGCTTCCCAGCCCAGCGCGCGAACGCGTCGGCCTGGTGCCACGACACGTGGATCACCGGCTGGGCCGCGTCGACGGCGTCCGTCCGACCCATGGTGGTGCGCGCCCAGCCACCCTCGCCGTCGGGCTCCCAGTACATCGGCGGGTCGGCGCCGGTGTCGGCGATGAACTCCGCGAACGACGCGTTGGTGACCGGAGTGCGGTCGATCGAGAACGGCTCGAGCTCGACCGTGTGCCGGGGACGCTCGTTGTCGTACGCGAACCCCTCCGGCCCTGCGCCGATCTCGACCTCGCCTCCCTCGACCGGCACCATCTCGGAGCCGTCCGGCGCCGGGTCCGCGCCCGGGCCGTCGTCGCGCTCGACCGGCTCGTAGGACTCCACCATCTGGATGAGCTGGAGCATCGTCTCGTTGTGCTGGTGCTCGTGGGCGAGCAGCATCTCGTAGACGAACCCGTCTCGTACAAGCGCGTCCTCGGAGGAGAGATCGACCTCATCGAGCACCTCGAGCGTCCGCTCACGGACCTGCTCGAGGTAGGGGATGACCTCGTCTCCCTTCAGGATCGGCAGCTCGCCGCGCGTCGAACGCGGGTTCTCGATCGCGTCGTAGAAGCGGCCGAGCTCGCCGCGCAGCGGCTCGCGGCCGCCGATCCGCTGCACGAGCCACAGCTCCTCGAAGTTCGCGATGTGGCCGAGGTCCCAGATCAAGGGGCTGAGGATCGGCGAGTAGGCCCGGTTGAGCTGCTCCTCGGTGAGCGGCTCGATCAGAAGAAGTGTTCGCTCGCGCGCCTCCGCCAGCCGCTCGGCGATCCGATCCCGCGTGCTCGTTGCCTCGGCGGGGCCCGTGATGGAGGAACCCTAACGGGTGGCGGTTGCGGGCTCCTTAAGGCGCCCGGAGATTGCGCCAGATAACCTGCCGCGCCCGTGCGAATCGAGGGATCAAGCGCGCTCGTCGCGGGCGGGGCTTCGGGCCTCGGCGCTGCGACGGCACACCGGCTCCACGAGGGCGGCGCGTCGGTCGTGATCGCCGACCTGAACGCCGAGCGGGGCGAGGCGCTGGCCGCGGAGCTCGCAGATCGGGCTGCGTTCGTCGCGGCGGATGTCACGGACGAGGATGCCGTGGGCGCGGCAGTCGAGGCAGCGGCCGGCGCAGAGGGCGGTCTGCGGATCTCGGTGTGCTGCGCGGGAATCGGGTGGGCGCAGCGCACCACCGGCAAGCAGGGACCCCACGACCTCGAGGTGTTCTCGAACGTGATCAAGGTCAACCTGATCGGCACGTTCAACGTCCTGCGCCTCGCTGCGACCGCGATGAACGAGAACGACCCCGATCCGGGCGGCGAGCGGGGCGTGTGCGTGAACACCTCCTCCGACGCCGCGTTCGAGGGCCAGATCGGACAGGTCGCGTACTCGGCGTCGAAGGGCGGGATCGTCGGGATGACGCTGCCGGCGGCGCGCGACCTCGCGAGCCGCGGCGTCCGCGTCGCCACGATCGCCCCGGGCCTCTTCGACACCCCGCTGCTCGGGGCTCTTCCAGAGGAGGCACGCACCGAACTCGGCAAGCAGGCGCCGTTCCCGCCCCGTCTCGGCACGCCCGAGGAGTACGCCCAACTCGTCGAGCAGGTAATCGAGAACCCGATGCTGAACGGCGCGACGCTGCGCCTCGACGGCGCGCTGCGGATGGCGCCGCGCTAGTCGGAGGAGCCGGAGTCGAACGAGTGGTCTCTTTGGTAGCCCATGGGCTACCAAAACGACCAGTCGATGTCGGAATGCCCTATCGGTACGGCGACGGCCCGACGCCCTTTACGACAAGTGCGTGAGGCCATTCCCTGACATCGCCGGACTCGCCCCCGCGACCGCAGGAAAAGAGGCGACGGGGGTCGCCGTGCGCAAGAAAGCACTGCCAGGACCCAGATTGCTTCGCGTCGTGGTCATAGCGGCGCGCGACCTTGCGGGCCTTGGAGCACCCGACCCCTCTGATCGCAATGACCTTGGCCTTGTCGAAGCCCGAGGTGCTCGAGATCGTTCCGCAGGGCTTGCGCGCCAGGGCGTCGTCGGGCGACCACAACATCAAGCAGAGGATCAAAACCAGGGATCCGCCCAGTGCTGCGCCCATATGTCTCAAGCGAGCCAAAGGCATCGGCGCGAGTCTATTCCGTCCCCTCCGCCTCCGGGTCGGTCCAGACGTCCTTCAGCCAGGGCGGGACGATCGCGAAGCGGTCGCCACGGCGGCGGCGGACGATCGACTCGAGCGGGATCAGGGCGAGGCGCTCGCGCGGGGTCGTGCGCGCGACGCCGCGGATCGCCCGGGCGTTGCCGGCATGGCTTCCGCCCGACACGTACACGGTGCGCGTCTCGGGTCCCCAGCCCTCCTTCGGCCAGGGCGGCTTGACCTTCAGCGATCCGTCGTCGCGGGAGCCGACGCGCGGTCTCACCCCGCCGTCGATGTCGTACACGTAGCCGTGGTGGGAGCTCGCGCGGGAGTCCGCCGCGCCGGGGCGGATCCGCACCTGGTAGCTCTCCCAGTCGTCGGGGTGATACGAAGGCTTGCCGATCGCGGTGCTCACCTCCCGAATCGCCTCGCCGAACACCCGTCCCTCGGCCGTTGCGCTGCCGGGGTAGTAGAACCAGTACTGGAGGTAGAGGTTGCCGGCGCGGTCCGCTGAGCAGTCCATCCCGCCGCGCTCGGTACGGGCCGCCGAGGCGGCGCGGCAGTCGACGACATGCACGAACGCCACCACGGGCTCGCCGGTTAGCGACCGCCAGATCTGCCCCGACGGGGCACCCTCGGCGCAGGCGTCTTCGCGGCAGCGGCGGTAGTCGACGGGGAGCGCGCGCATCCCGCGCTCGTAGCGGAGTCGCGGCGCATGGTCACGGACAAGCCCGGCGAGCTCCGTGCCGTACGCCGCGACGAGCTCGGCATCGCCCGTGCCGCAGGCGGTCGAGAGCCGCGCGGCGCATACGATTCGCTCCGCGATCGCTCGCGCCAGCGAGCCGCCGGGGATCCGCGACCCCGCCGCAGCGAGCAGCGCCAGCACGAGCAACGAGACGAGCACCACGAGGCCGATCCACTCGACCGTCCCTTGACCTCTCTCGCCGCGCGGCGGCTGGCCCGCGCCCACGCCGCGACGCTAGGTGGGCCCGCGCCACGTGTGTGGCGCGGATCGTCAAGGGCCCGCGCCGGGGCTCTCACGCAAGTTGGCCGACCACGGCACCCGCCTCGGTGCAGAAATCGTCGATGTGGTGGAGGAGCCGGAAGGCGGAGGCGGTGTCGGAACTCGAACTATTCGTTCGCCCGCCCCGGTGTTAGAGTCGCGCCGTGGGCGATCGGGAGCAGCCGGGCGCGGTCGGGCGGCAGGGGGCGCGGCAGGGGACGAACTGGAAGGGCTGGGCGATGCTGGTCGCGGTCGTCCTCCTGATCGTGTTCGTGCTCCAGAACTCGCAGGAGGTCGACATCGACTTCCTGTTCTTCACCAGCGTCAGTACGCCGCTGATCCTCGCGCTGGTGTTCTCGGCGCTGCTCGGCGCGCTGATCGGGTGGCTGGCGCCCCGGGTTCGCCGCCGCGACTAGCGGCGTCTCCGCCAGAGCGCGCGACGAGCGCGGGTCGGCCGCTGCGAACGGTCCGGCGGGCGCTGGGTGCGTGACGCGCTGAGGGCGCCGGACTGGAACGTGGCGATCAGGGTGTGCCTCATGTGTGTGCTCCAAACCTCGCGTTTGCGGATGCCACCGAAGGTAGATCGCCGAGCCCGATATGGCACCGGGCATCTCCCTAGTTCCAGCGCAGCCACCCGCAGCGCCGTCGTGGCGTAATCTCGGCCAGGCGTGCTGCACGGAAGGGAAGCGGAGGTCAGGCGGATCGAGGCGCTGCTGGCCGGCGCAGGCGAGGGCAAGGGCGGCGCGATGCTGGTGCACGGCGACGCCGGGGCTGGCAAGACCGCGCTGCTCGACGCCGTGGCGAGGGAAGCCACGGGCATGCGGCAGCTGCGGACATCCGGCCTCGAGGCCGAGTCGAGCCTGCCATTCTCGGCGCTCGCCGAGTTCGGCGAGCGCCTGCTCGACGGCATCTCGGACCTGCCCGAGCCCCAGTCGGCGGCGATCGAAGGTGCGCTGGCGCTCGGGCCTCCCACCCAGGGCGAGCGCTTCGCCGCCTGCGCCGGATTCCTCGGGCTGCTGTCGAACGCGGCCCGCGACCGGCCGCTGCTGCTGATCGTCGACGACGCCCACTGGCTGGACCCGGCGTCCGCCGAGTGCCTCGGGTTCGCTGCGCGCCGCCTCGACGACAAGCCGATCGTCATGCTCGCCGCGGCACGCACGGGAGAGCCGCACGCGTTCGACCGCCCCGGGATCGACCTGCTCCCACTGCCCGGGCTCGACCGTGAGGCCGCTCGCGACCTGCTCAGGGACGTCGACCCGGCGCTCCCCTCGGACGTCGCCGAGTCCCTCGTCGACGCCGCCGCCGGCAATCCCCTCGCGCTGATCGAGCTGCCGGCGCTGCTCACGCCCGAACAGCGTGGAGGAGTGATCGCGCTCGACGAGCCGCTCCCCCCGGGCGAGAGCCTGCAGCGGGCGTTCGAGGGCCGCATCGGACGACTGCCCTCGCGCACGCGGGACGCCCTGCTCGTCGCCGCCACGGCTTTCACTCCCTCGCTGGAGCCGATCCTGGCCGCGTGCGGAGCCCTCGGCATCGAGCCGGAGGCGCTCGAGCCGGCCGAAGCGCAGGGCATCGTGCGACTCTCCTCGGAGCGGATCGAGTTCGGCCACCCGCTGATGCGCGGCGCCGTCTACCGGGGGGCGCCCGCCGCGGAGCGCAGGCGGGCGCACCGGGCGCTGTCAGACCACACCGACGAGGACAGCCGAGCGTGGCATCTCGCCGCTGCGACGCTCGAGCTCGACGCCGACGTCGCCGATGCCCTCGAGGCGACCGCGCACCGTGCCGCTGCACGCGGCGCCCACGCCGCGTCCGCGGATGCGCTCGAGCGGGCAGCGCGGATGAGCGAGGATCGCGGCGAGCGCTCAAGGCGGCTGCTCGCGGCCGGCCTCGCGGCGGCGATGGGCGGCGCCTACGATCGCGGCCTCGCGCTGCTCGAGCCGGCCGCCGAGATCGACGACCCGCTCATGAGGGCGTCCGTCCGCCACCTGGTCGCGCTGGTGACGCTCAACGGCGGCGTGCGCAGCGCGCTGGACAACCATCGCATGCTCACGGAGGAGGCCGAGCGCATCGCCGAGATCGACCCGAGCGAGGCGGCCGCGATGCACGCCGACGCCGGGGTGACCGCGGCGGTGCTCGGGAACTGCAACCTCGTCCTCGATTCCGCCGAGCGTGCCGCGGCCATCCTGCCCGACGACGCGCCGCCGACAGTTCGCTGCCAGGTGCGATCGATCCTCGGGATGGGCCTTGCCCTGCGCGGGCGAACCGACGAGGGACGCAAGGCGCTCGACGAAGCCGGCCGGCTGCTCGGCGAAGTGGATCCGCTCACACCGGCCGCGCAGTCGATCTCGCTCGCGCTCGGCGGCCGATTCTGCACGGGCCAGGAGGACGTGCTTCGCGAGGAGGCGGAGACGCTGGCGGCGGCCGCGCGCGAGGCCGGGGCAATCGGCATATTCCCCTACTACGAGCTGCTCGTCGCCGACGCCGCGTACCGAACCGGTGACTGGGACGCGGCGGAGCGGGACATCGCCGAGTCCGTTGAGAGCGCGGAGGAGTCGGCGCAGCTCGGGCCACTGTCGATCGCACTGGTGATCGCGGCCCGCGCCCACGCAGCGAGAGGCGAGGAGCACGCCGCCCGCGCGGCGCTCGAGCGGGCGTTCGAGGTCTCGGCGCCGCCGGGCTACGGGAGCCCGGTCGGGTGGGGCAAGGCGGCGCTCGGCTTCCTCGAGCTTGGACTCGATCGCGTCCCGGAGGCGATCGCCGCGCTCGAGCAGGCCGAGCAGTTGCTCGAGCTCGCCGGCCTCGAGGACCCCGTGGTCGTCCCATGGGCCCCCGACCTCGTCGAGGCGTACACGCGGGCCGGCCGCCACGACGACGCCCAGCGCATCGCCACGGCGCTCGCCGACCGCGCCGCGCGAAGCGGCACGCCCCACGCCGGGGCCTTCGCGGCACGCTGCGAGGGCCTCGTGACCGGCGAGGAGGATGCATTCGAACGCGCACTGCGGCTTCACGATCTGGCCGGCTCACCGTTCGAGCGTGCGCGCACCCTGCTCGCGTTCGGCTCCCGGCTGCACCGCGCCCGCCGGCGTACCAATGCACGCGACCGGCTGCGCGAGGCGCTCGAGGCGTTCGAGTGGCTCGGTGCCGAGCCGTGGGTCGAGCGGACACGGGCCGAGCTGCGCGCGGCGGGAGCGATCAAACGCGAGCGGGCCGGCGACCCCGACGAGCTCACAGCTCAGGAGGTGCGGGTCGCGATGGCCGTTGCCCGCGGCGCGACCAACCGCGAGGTCGCGGCGGAGCTCTTCCTGAGCCCGAAGACGATCGAGTTTCACCTCGGGCGCGTCTACCGCAAGCTCGGCATCCACTCGCGCACCGAGCTCGCGGCGCTGGCGGCCGAGGGTCGCATCGCGCACGGCGTGGCGCCGGACTCCGTCGGGAATCGCCGCTAGGACTAGGCCTCCGGAATCGCCCCGATCTCGCAGGAGGGCGAGTTGTGTCCATGCTCCGCCACGCCTCGACGACCTTCCATCCTCGAAGCGCTCGATCGTGATCCCCGCAGGGTGACGCGCCTGCCCGTCGCGGGCGTGTCGCCGAGCTGTCCCGGCGCGCGCGATCTCCTTGTTGCGCTCGGACACAGCTCGATCTCCTACAGCTCCTGAACCTCCGCGGCGATGTCCTGCGCGGCCGCCTTCGCGTCGCTGAAGAGCATCGAGGTCTTCTCGTGGTAGAAGAGGTCGTTGTCGATCCCGGCGAATCCCGGGCTGAGGCTCCGCTTGATCACGATCACCTGTTGGGCCTCGTCGACCTCGATGATCGGCATCCCCGCGATCGGGCTGTTGGGGTCGTTCTTGGCCGCTGGGTTGGTGACGTCGTTCGCGCCGATCACCACCGCGACGTCGGTGCGCGGCATCTCGGGGTTGATCTCGTCCATCTCCTTGAGCTTCTCGTACGGGACGTCCGCCTCCGCCAGCAGGACGTTCATGTGTCCCGGCATCCGCCCGGCGACCGGGTGGATCGCGTAGTTCACCTCCACCCCGCGCCGCTCCAGCTCGTCGGCCATCTCCTTGACGGCGTGCTGGGCCTGGGCGACCGCCATCCCGTACCCGGGAACGATCACAACCGAGTCCGCATACGAGAGCGAGATCGCGGCATCCTGGGCGGAGATCGAGCGGTGCGGCCGCTCCTCGCCACTCCCCGCGGCGGCCTCCGGCAGAGCGCCGAAGCCCGCGAACAGGATGTTGGGGACGGAGCGGTTCATCGCGGTCGCCATCTCGAGCGTGAGGATCGTTCCCGAGGAGCCGACCAGCGTCCCGGCGACGATCAGCGCGACGTTGTCGAGCGTGAAGCCGGCCCCCGCCGCGGCCAGGCCCGTGAACGCGTTCAGCAGCGAGATCACCACCGGCATGTCGGCGCCGCCGATCGGCAGCACGACCAGGTTGCCGAGCAGTGCGGCGGCGATCAGGACGGCGATGAACAGGCCCTGCGAGGGATCGTCGTTGGTCACGCCGAGCACGATGCAGGCCGCGATGATCCCGACCAGCAGCACCGCGTTGAGTATCTGCTGCCCGGGGACCTTGATCGGCCGTCCGGGGATCAGCCCCTGGAGCTTTCCGAACGCGATGTTCGAGCCCCAGAAGGACACCGAGCCGATCACCGTCGAGAGCAGGATCGGCACCATCTCGTCGAGCGGGATCTCGCCGCCGAGCTCGAGGCCGTGGCGGAACTCCGCCCACGAGATCAGCGCCACCGCGCCGCCGCCGACGCCGTTGTAGAGCGCGACCATCTGCGGCATCGCGGTCATCTGCACGCGCAGGGACGCGACCACTCCGACGGCGGTGCCGATCGCGAGCCCGGCGATCAGCAGCCCCCAGTTCCCGATCCCGTCGAGCAGCAGTGTCGTGCTGACAGCGATCGCCATCCCCGTGGCCGCGATCAGGTTGCCCTGCCTGGCGGTCGTCGGGTGCGTGCCGCGGCGGACGCCGAGGATGAACAGCGAAAACGAGACGATGTAGAGCCCGGTAGCAAGGTCGCCGCCGGGCTCGATTACCGCGAGCGGCACTAGGTGTCCCCCTCGTCCTCGGCTTTTTGTTTCGGACGTCGAGCGAACATGCTCAGCATTCGGTCGGTGACCATGAAGCCGCCGACGATGTTGATCGTCCCGAACGCGATCGCGATCACCCCGATCGTCTTCTCGAGCGGGTCGTCGGCGAGCCCGATCACGATCAGGCCGCCGAGCATCACGATCCCGTGGATCGCGTTGGTCTGCGACATCAGCGGC
Organism: uncultured Thermoleophilia bacterium; assembly: GCA_963756745.1. Classification (GTDB taxonomy): domain Bacteria; phylum Actinomycetota; class Thermoleophilia; order Solirubrobacterales; family 70-9; genus DASPWW01. The sequence continues at coordinate 248,261 of CAVWOU010000010.1, read as the reverse complement.
GTGTGAAGGGTGGTCGGAACCTTCGAGATCACCTCGAAGCCGACGAACGCGGCGAGCACGAAGATCGTTATCTCGACGATCAGGTCCATACCGGTGGCTCGTTGCTGGTTGCTCGTCGCTCGAACAACGAGCTACGAGCCACGAGCTACCTCCTTTGCCCTTTCACTCACGATCTCTCCCTCGCGGGTGATGCACGCCCCGGCGACGATCTCGTCCTCAAAGTCGAGCGCCAGGTTCCCCCCGTCGTCGACCAGCAGGCCGAGCAGGTTCTCGACGTTCTTCGAGTACAGCTGTGAGGCGTGGGTCGCCATCTCGCTCGGGAGGTTGAGCGGGGCAATCACCTTGACGCCGGTCTCGATTACGGTGCGGCCGGGCTCGCTGAGCTCGCAGTTCCCGCCCGCCTCGCCCGCGAGGTCGACGATCACCGACCCCGGCGACATGCCGCGGACCGCCTCGGCCGTGATCAGCAGCGGCGCGGGGCGCCCGGGGATCAGCGCCGTCGTGATGATCACGTCCTGGCGAGCGGCGTTCTCGGCGAGCGCGTCGCGAACCTTTTCGTTCTCCTCGTCGGTGAGCGGCCGCGCGTACCCGCCCTCCGCCTCGGCGTCGGGGATGAAATCGAGCTCGAGCGGGCGTCCCCCGAGGCTCGCGATTTGCTCCCACGCCGCGCGGCGAATGTCGAATCCGGTCACCACCGCGCCGAGCCGCTTCGCCGTCGCGATCGCCTGGAGGCCCGCCACGCCCGCTCCCAGCACGAGCACGCGGGCCGGCGCCACCGTGCCAGCGGCCGTCGTCATCATCGGGAAGAAGCGGCCCGCCTCCCGCGCCGCGAGCAGCGTCGCCGCGTAGCCGGCGACGTTCGCCTGCGAGGACAGCGCGTCCATCGATTGCGCGCGGGTGATCCGCGGGATCGCCTCCATCGCGAAGCTCGTCACGCCGGCATCCGCGAGCGCGCGGTTCGTGTCCGGAGAGGTGAGCGGGGCGAGATGGCCGATCAGCACCTGGCCGCGTCGCAGGCGGCCGATCTCCTCGGCGGTCGGCGGCGCGACCTTGACGACTGCGTCGGCGCTCCAGGCATCGTCAACCGACGCTACGCTCGCCCCGGCCTCCGCGTACTCCGAGTCGGGATGACCGGAGTCCTCGCCGGCTCCCGCCTCGACCGCTACCTCCAGCTCCCCGTCGGCCAAGTCGCGCACCGCGTCGGGGATCAGCGCCACGCGGCGCTCACCCTCGGCGGATTCCTTGGGAACGCCGACCTTCAAGTGGGCGAGAGCCTACCTCTAAGCGGGTGCGGCGACGCCGGCCAGCGCGGCAAGGCGCTCGAGCGTCAGCATGCGCTCGCCGGCGTCGAGGTGGATCGGCGAGATGATCAACCGGTCGGCGCCGGCGTCCGCATAGCGTTCCACGCGCTCGGCAACCTCCTGCTCGGTGCCGACCAGCGAAGTCTCGTCGACGAGCGCGTCGGGGATCGCCGCGTACGCCTCCTCGCGCTTGCCGTCGAGGTACAGCGACTGGACCTCGTGCGCTTCCTTTTCGAACCCGATCCGGGAGGCGAGGTCGACGTAGAAGTTCGTCTTGCGGCTCCCCATCCCCCCGAGGTAGAGCAGAAGTCCCGCCTTCACGACGTTTCGCGCCGTCTCGAGGTCACCGTCGATCGCAACCTGGAGGGTCGGGGATATCTCGAGGTCCTCGCGCGCGCGGCCGCCCTTCGCGAGCCCCGCCTCGACATGCTCCGCCCACGTGTCCTTGAAGGCGTCGGGGCTGGAGAAGATCGGGATCCAGCCGTCGGCGATCTCGGCCGTGAGCTCAACGGACTTGCGGCCAATCGCGCCGAGGAAGATCGGGATCCGGTCGCGCACGGGATGGATGTTGAGCTTCAGCGCCTTGCCCTCGCCTCCGGGCAGCGGCAGCCGGTAGTGCTCGCCCTCGTAGGTGAGCCGCCCCTCGCGTGCGACGATCTCGCGCACGATCTCGACGTACTCCCGCGTGCGTCCCCACGGCTTCGCGTACGGCACGCCGTACCACCCCTCCGAGACCTGTGGACCCGACGGGCCGAAGCCGAAGATGAAGCGCCCGCCCGACAGCGCGTCGATCGTGCACCCGGCCATCGCCGCGGCTGCGGGGGCCCGCGCGGGGACCTGCATGATCGACGCCCCGAGCTTGATCGACTCGGTCTGGGGGGCAAGCCACGCGAGCACGCTGACGGCATCGGAGCCGTACGACTCCGCGGCCCACACCGAGTCGAACCCGGCGCGCTCGGCGGCCTGCACGTACTCGACCGCGTCGTCTCCCTGGGGACCGATCCCCCAGTACCCGAGGCCGAGGCCGAGCTTCAGCGACATCGCGGCGAACCCTACCGGCCTTGACATGAACGCGGTCGTGCTCGTGTATCAATGGACACCGTGAACGAGCGCGCACGTCCGGAGGGCCTCTCACGCGCCGAGGCCGCGCAGCGGCTCGCAAGGCTGGGGCCGCGAGAGCAGACCACCAGCCGCTCGGTGGCCAGCATCGTCGCGGGGAACGTCTTCACGCTCTTCAACGCGATCATCGCGGGCTTCTTCGTGCTGATCCTGTCGCTGGGGCTGTTCGCGGACGCGCTGTTCGGCGTGATCGCGATCATCAACAGCGCGATCGGGATACGCCAGGAGCTGAAGGCGAAGGAGACCCTCGACCGGCTCGCGTTGCTGGTGGCCCCGAAAGCGAAGGTGATCCGCGACGGCCGGCCCGCCGAGCTGCACGCCGACGAGGTCGTGCCCGGAGACATCGTGCGGGTCGAGCCCGGCGACCAGCTCGTCGCGGACGGCGTGGTGGTCCAGGCGCGCGGCCTCACCCTCGATGAGTCGATGCTCACCGGGGAGGCCGACGGAGTGCGAAAGCGCGAGGGCGATCGGGTCCTGTCGGGCGCTTTCTGCATCAGCGGGTCGGGCTACTACGAGGTCGACGCCGTTCGCGAGCAGAGCTATGCGGAGAAGATCGCCGGCGAGGCCCGGGGGTTCCGTCATCCACCCTCCCCCCTACAGCTCGAGGTCAACCGGATCCTCAGCGCCACCACGATCCTGATGGTCCCGCTCGCCGTGCTCCTGCTGCTCGCGCTGGCGCTGCGCAGCGTTGCCTTCGAGGAGGCGGCCCAGACCTCGACGGCGGGGTTGATCACGCTGATCCCCGAAGGCCTCGTGCTGTTGATGAGCGTCACGCTCGCGATCGCCGCCGTGCGGCTGGCGCGAATGAACACACTGGTCCAGCAGATGGCGGCGACGGAGTCGCTCGCCGCGGTCGACACGGTGTGCATCGACAAGACCGGGACGCTGACCGATGGCACGCTCGAGCTCGTCGCGCTCGAGGTCGCGGACTCCGCCGAGCCGGCAGTGGCGGAGCGGGCGCTCGCGGGATTCGCGGCCAGCGCCGGCGAGCGCAACCGCACGCTTCAGACGATCGCCGATCGCTATCCGGGCGCGCCCGAGCGGGTGGTCGCCGAGGTCCCGTTCTCGTCCGATTGGAAGTGGAGCGGCGTGACGCTGGACGGGCGCGGCGCACCGCCGCCCAGCTACGTCCTCGGTGCTCCCGACGTCCTCGAGCAGGCGGGAGTCATGGAGCTCCCGCCCGAGCTCCGGAGGACGCTCGAGGTACATACGGGCGCCGGTCGCCGGGTGGTCGTGTTCGGGGAGGCGCCCGGAACCCTGCCGGCCGATCCCTCGAACCAGCCGCCCCCCCGGCTCGAGGCCCGCGCGCTCGTCGTGCTCGAGGAGAAGCTGCGCTCCGACGCCGCGGAGACGATCGAGTTCATGCGCGAGCAGCAGGTCGACCTGAAGCTGATCTCGGGCGACGCGCGCCAAACCGTGACCGCCGTCGCGCGTGCAGTCGGCGTCCCCCAGGACGCCGCGGTGATCGAGGGTCCCGCGCTGCCCGACACCAGGGGCGAACTGGCGGACGCGGCGGAGGCAAACACGATCTTCTGCCGCATCCGGCCGGAGCAGAAGAAGTCATTGGTGGCGGCGCTGTCGGAACGTGGGCGGTTCACTGCGATGATCGGCGACGGGGTCAACGACGCCCCGGCGCTCAAGCAGGCCAGCCTCGCGGTGGCGATGGGCTCCGGCGCCCAGATCACCAAGGGGATCGCGGACATCGTGCTGCTGCGCGACCAGTTCTCGATGCTGCCCCGCGCGGTGGCGGAGGGGCGCCGAATCGCGCGCAACATCCACCGCCTCGCCCGCCTGTACACGACGAAGACGATCTACGCGGCCTTCCTGATCCTCACTGCCGCGATCTTCGGCTTCACGTTCCCGTTCCTGCCCCGTCAGCTGACGATCGCCGCCGCGCTCACGATCGGGATCCCGTCGTTCGTTCTCGCGCTGGCGCCCAGCGAGGGACCGCTCTACCGCGGGCGGCTGCTGCGGGCCCTGGCGGCGTTCTCGGTCCCGGCCGGGCTCGCGATCGGCGCGGGGTCCCTGGTCTGCTTCTTCCTCGTCGACCTCGTATTCGGCGGCACCGTCGAGGAGGGCCGCACCGCCGCGACGACGACGCTGATCATCCTCGGGCTCGGCTTCATCCTGCTGCTCGAGCGTGGCCCCGGACGCGAGCACATCGCGATCCAGAGCTACATGCTCGCCATGGTCGCCGGGCTGGGGGCGCTGTTCGCGCTCGTCCTCGCCGCGACGCCGGTGCGCGAGTTCTTCGACCTCGTAATCCTGAGCGCCGGGCAGTGGTTCCTCGCGATGCTGTCCGCCGCCGGCGGGCTCGTCCTCGCGAGCGTGGTGTGGCGGCTGCCCATCATGCAGCGCCTCGAAGGCCCCGACGAGGCCGCCGACGAGCCGGAGGACCGCGAGGGGGGACCGAAGCCGACCCACACGCCGGTCACCGAGGAGCAGGCGGCGCCGCGCGTCGGACCGCGAGGAGCGTGATGGCCTGGTCGGAGACCCAGCGGCGCCGCACGAAGATCGTCGCGACGATCGGACCCGCGTCGCGTGATCCCGACACGCTGCGCGAGCTGATCGACGCCGGGGCGGACGTGATGCGGCTCAACTTCTCGCACGGAACACGCGAGGAGCACACGGAGAACGCACGCCGGATTCGCGAAGTGTCCGAGCGGGCCGGGATCGAGGTCGGGATCCTCGGCGACCTGCCCGGCCCGAAGCTGCGAATCGACGAGGTCGAGGGGGGCGTGGTCACAGTTCACTCCGGGAGCGAGATGACCCTGACCACCAAGGAGCGGCTCGGCGACGCCGGTCATCTGTCGGTCAGCTGGGACGGGCTCCCCGCGGCGGTGAAGCGCGGCGAGCCGATCTACCTCGCGGATGGCAGGGTCCGGATGCGGGTGCTGGAGGCCTCGCCGACGGAGATCCGCGCCGCCGTAGAGGCGGGCGGCAGCGTCTCCTCGCACCAGGGGATCAACCTGCCGGAGTCGCACGTCCCCCTTCCCGCCGCAGGCGAGGAGGACCTGACCTGGGTTGACTTCGCGTGCGAGAACGGCGTCGACCTGCTCGCGGTCTCGTTCGTGCGCTCGCGCGCGGACCTGGTTCCGGTCGAGGAGCGGCTGCGCGAGCGCGGTGCGGACATCCCGCTGATCGCCAAGATCGAGAAGCCCCAGGCGGCCGACAACGCCGAGGAGATCGTCGAGGCGTGTCACAGCGGGATCATGGTTGCCCGAGGCGATCTCGGGATCGAGATCCCGATCGCGCAGGTGCCGGTGCTCCAGAAGCGGCTGATCGCACTCGCCGGGCGGCGCTCCAAGCCCGTGATCACCGCGACCCAGATGCTGGCCTCGATGGTGAGCTCCCCCAGCCCCACGCGGGCAGAGGTCACCGACGTCGCGAACGCGATCTTCGACGGGACAGACGCAGTGATGCTCTCCGAGGAGACGGCGGTGGGCGAGCACCCGGTCGAGGCGGTTCGGACGATGGACAGGATCGCGTACGAGACCGAGCCCGAGCTGCCGTACGGGGATTGGGTGTTCAACCGCGTCGCGACGGACCCGGGCGACGTCGCCGGTTCGGTCGCCCGGGCGGCCGTGGGCTCCACCTACACCCTGGGGCTCGCCGCGCTCGTCGTCCCGACGAACAGCGGGCGCACCGCGCGGCTGGTATCGGCGCACCGGCCCCAGGTCCCGGTGCTCGCGGTGTCGCCACGGCTCGAGACCGTGCGCCGGCTCAACCTCCTGTTCGGGGTGCAGTGCGCGCAGAGCCCGATGCGGGAGGACTTTCACGAGCTGCTCCACGACTGCGCGCGCCTCGCGCGCGAGCACGGCATCGCCGCCTCGGCCGAGCTGATCGGAGTCACCGCCGGGCTCCCCGACCAGGATCTCGGGACGAACCTGTTCGAGGTGCATCGGGTCCCGTGATTCGACCCCAACCCCTCATCGCCGTGACCGACGTTGAAGCCAGCAGCCGCTGGTTGCGCGATCCCGACGGCTACACCGTCGTGCTGGCGAGCCCCGACGGCGAGGCCGCCTGAGAGCTCGGCGCCGGGCTCACTCCTGCGGAGACGCGAGCACGAACTGGGTGATCACGAGGTTCGCGACGATTCGCTCGCCGTTCTTCGTCACTCGGACCTCGACGACGTGGGTCGAGCGGCCGGAGTGGAGGTGCTCCGCAGTCGCGACCAGCTCATCGCCCGGTCCGGCGGCGCCGAACACGTTGAGCTTCATCTCGATAGTCGTGAAGTCGTGACCCGGCGGGAGGTGGCGGAACGTCTGCCACGCGCCGACCGAGTCGGCGAGCGCCACCCAGGCGCCGCCGTGGACGAGGCCGCCGGGATGCAAGTGGCGGCGATCGACGACCATGCGGCCGCGGAAGTACTCGTCGGTGACCTCGGTCGGCTCGACGCCGAGCTCGCCCGGGAAGCTGTCCCGTATTCGCTCGCCGATCGACTCCACGGTGACGTCGGGATTCGAGTCGGACATCAGCCCTTGAAGGACGAGCGTCCGAAGTCGCCGAACGGCTCGTCGCGCTCGCGCACCGCCTGCTTGAAGCCCGCCTCCGCGGCGCGGCGCTGGAACTCGTAACCCTCGGGCGTATGGCGTGCGATTCCGTCGAACACGGTGCCCAGCACCTGAGTCGTGTGCAGCCCCTGCGCGTGGACGGTCGAGTTCACGAGCAGCTTCATCATCACTAGCTGGTTGACCGGGAGGCGCGAGACCCTCTCGAGCAACGCTTCGAACCGCTCGTCGAGTCGGTCGGCCGGCGCCGCCTCGGTCGCCAGTCCCCACTCCACCGCCTCCAGCCCGGACAGCGAGTCGCCGGTGAACAGGAGGCGCTTCGCCTTCTCGACCCCGATCCGGTGGGCCCAGATGGCGGTCGTCGGAACGCCCCACGCCCGCGAGGGCGGGTAGCCGATCTTCGCGTCCTCGGCGATCACGAGCAGGTCGGAGCACAGCGCCATGTCGGTGCCGCCGGCGACGCAGTACCCGTGCACCTTGCACAGCACGGGCTTGTCGGAAAGGAACAGGGTCATGAACCCGCGCACGTTGCGGCTCATCATCTGGAAGTCGACGACCGGGTCCCACACTTGCTCGGGATCGTGGTTTGCGGCCACGGCGGCGGGATCCAGAGGGGATCCCGCCGCCACATCAAGGCCGGCCGCCTCCTCCGCTTCGCGTCCGGGGGCGGCCGGGTCTGTGCCGGGACGCCCCATTTTCTCCGCCGACGCCACGAGGTCGTAGCCGCCGCAGAATCCGGAGCCGTTCCCGGCCAGGGCGATGACGTGGACCTCGGGGTCGAGGTTGGCGCGCTCCACGCACGCTGCGAGCTCGCGCGGCATCTCGAGCGTGATCCCGTTCCCGCGCTCTGGCCGGTCCAGCGTGATCCGCGCCACCCGTCCGTCGCGCTCGTACGTCATCGTGGTGAGGTCGGGCACGGTCACCCGGTCTCGCGCACCTGCGGTTCCGCGTCGCGGCCGAGGCGGTTGAGCTTCCTCGTGGCCTCGAACATGTCGCCCTCGTCGTAGAAGTCGACCGCGACGAGGTTGGGCAGCAGGCCGCGGCGGCGCCGGCACTCGCGGGCGCGCTCGATCAGGAAGTCATACGCGTTCACCTCCGCCCCGAGCTTGGGCGAGCGAGGCAGCTTCTCGACCCAGTGGTTGAACTGGAACAGCGGGCCGTCGGTGCCGCCGCGGTTCGGCTGGCAGCTCTTTGCGTCGCTCAGCTCCTGCGCCGACTTGAACGTGTACGGGGTCTCCTGCATCAGCTCGAAGCCGTCGTGGTACCAGGGGATCGAGCCCGCTCCGTTGTCGTTCTCCGCCATCACGAGGATGCGCTTGTCCTGCTGGATCAGCTCCTGCATCGTCGGGAACGCCGTGTCTCGCTCGTGGACGTACGCGTAGCGGACCAGGCCGCTGTCCTTGAACGCCGCCTCGACGTCCTCGGGGTCGATGTAGTCCTCGATCACCATGATCAGGAACTCGTCCGGGTGGGTGTCGAGGAACTCCCGCACGTCGGTCAGCGTCTCGGTAATACGTATCGCGCCCAGCTCGCACACGATGTGGCAGAAGTAGGTGCCCTGCTCGCCCTCTCCGCCGGTGTCTGCCACCCGCTCCTGGATGCTCTGTACCCGCTTCACGGCCTCCTTGCCGAACTGCTCGCTGATCGCCTCGTTGGCCTTGGTCCGGTCCTGCTCTCGCTTCAGATCCGTCAGCACCGGGCCGCTGGAGCGCTTGATCCCGTAGTAGGCGTCGACCAGCAGCACCCTGATCCCGGCGTCGAGCTGGTCCTGGATCTTCGTCTCCTGGTTGGGGGTGATGAAGTCGGCGTTCGCGGCCGACATCGCGTTGTGCGCGCCCGGGAACGCGACCTCGTTGAGCTGGCGATCGCACAGCTCCGGGTACCCGTTGCATGCCTCGACGGGTCCGCCGGGGCGCTTGACCTCGCGGTCGCCGCCAACCAGGAGCACAATCACCAACACAAGCAGGGCAACGAGGGCTCCGCCGGCGATGATCGCGGCGCGCGGACGGACCCGCTTTTGAAGCGGAACGCGCTCGGCCTCGGGAGGGGGCGGCGCGATCAGGAACAGGATCTCGCTCATTGCGAAGAACAGCGCGTAGGCCCCGAGCACCACGGCGACGACGTTCAGAGCGAGGTCCGGGCTGACCACCACGAACACGCTCGCCAGGAGCAGGACGACCGCACGGATCGCCCTCCACGCGGTCGACTCCGGCGTACGAATGACCCTCTCCCACATGCGACGAACCGGAGCCGTCGGCTCGACCTCGCCGACGGTCGACGCCGCGGCGGCGAGGACGATCGCTCCGACGCCCACGACGATGAACCAGCCGCGTAGCCCGCCGAGGAAATTGTCGAACACTGCGCCGATCGCCTCTCTGGTGACGTCTCCGTCGAAGTGGCTCAACAGCACCGAGCGCCCGATCACGAGCGCGATGAAGCCGACCGCGCAGGCAATTGCGACAGCCGCCGAGACCGCAACTACCCCCCGCCGGCGATCGGGCGCGACGACGACCGCCCCCGCGAGCAGGGCGATGCCGAGGAAGGGCAGGAACAGGCCGAGGAATCGCACCTTCTCCGCGGTCCTCACCGTGGTGATCGCGAAGTCGCTCTTCGTGAGCTTGATCAACCCCGGCTCGAGGTCCTTGGGGATCTTCTTCGCGGTCTGCGGCGAGATCGACTTCACGCCGTCGATCACGATCGCGCCCGCGTCGGCGATGTTGAGGATCAGCTTGTCGCGCTCGCGGCTGAACAACTGCCGGTGCACGCGCGCTGCCGCGTCCCGAAACGCGTCGCGGAACTGCTGGCTCGCGAGCACGCCGCGCGTGCCCGCCGCGAGCAGCGGCCTGGCGTTGATCAGCTGGTCAGGGCCAAACTCGATCACCTTGTCGACGATCGGGTTCGCCACCGCGTTGTCGACGCGATCGTCGCGTAGCGACTCGCTCGCGTGCTGAGCGAACGCGTCGGGATCGAAGATCTCCTCGCGCGCGTACAGCGCGATCCCGCCCACGAACAGGATCACCGTCCCGAGCACAACCAGCACCAGCGAGGCCGTCCGCCGGGCCCCAACCCGCCTCACCTCCTGAGCCATGGCCGTATTCAACCAGCCGGTTAGGCTGACCCGATGAGCGCCCCGCTGCTCGCCGTCGACGCCCCCTCGATGCTGTTCCGCGCGTTCTACGCGCTGCCGAAGTCGATCAAGGGCGCCGACGGGCGACCGGTCAACGCGCTGCTCGGGACCGCGAACCTGATCCTGCGCGAGGTCGAGCGCCACGAGCCGCGCACCGTGGTGCTGTGCTTCGGCCCCGACGCCGCCGACTATCGGGTGGAGCTGTTCTCCGGCTACCACGTGGACCGCGACGAGCCTCCAGACGAGCTCGCCCCGCAGTTCGACGACGCGGGTGACTTCTTCGGCTCGTTCGGCTGGGTGATCGCGGTCTCGGAGACGCTCGAGGCCGACGACCTGCTCGGAAGCTACGCGCGCGTCGAGGAGGAGGCCGGCGGGCGCGCCCTCGTGATGACCGGCGACCGCGACATGTTCCAGTGCGCGACCGATCGGGTGGCGGTCCTATACATCCGGACGGGTCAGCAGGGGGCCGAGGAGATCGGCCCGGCCGAGGTGGAGCGTCGCTACGGGATCCCGCCCGACCTCGTCCCGGACTTCATCGCCCTGCGCGGAGATCCCTCGGACGGGATACCGGGCGCGAAGGGTGTCGGAGAAAAGACGGCGGCCGAGCTGCTCCGCGAGCACGGCTCGCTCGATGCCGTGCTCGAGAACGCGATCGGGATCACCAAGCCGCGGCTTCGCACCGCGCTTGTCGAGGGCCGCGAGGAGCTCCTGACGTTTCGCGAGATCGCGACGCTCCGCGACGCGAAGGTGAAGCGACCTCGGAACCGCAAGCTCGACCGCGCAGGGGCCGCCCGCGCCGCCCGCGAGCGGGGAATGAACCGGCTCGCCGAGCGGCTCGAGCCCGACTGACTACTTGAGCTGATCGAGCGTGCAGCTGCGCGGGTCCTTGTCCTCGCGCCAGCGCTCGATCTTCGCCCCGTGGCGGATCCGGCCCGCGCTCACGTGGTCGAAGCTCACCTCGACGACAAGCTCGGGGCGCAGGCTCACCCACTCGAGGTCGCGGTCGGCGCTCCACCGGCTCGGGTCCGCGGAGCCGCGCTCGCCGGTCTCGTAGGGCTCGAGCTGCTTTAGCAGCGCTCGCTTCTCCTTCGCCTTGAAGCCCGACGTGTGCCCGATCACGTGCAGCTCCCCCTTCTTGTCGTACAGGCCGAGCATCAGCGAGCCGACGGTCCCCTCCTCCTTCCCCGGCCGCCACCCGGCGACCACGCAGTCGATCGTCCGCACGCGTTTCACCTTCACCATCCCCTTGCGCTCGCCGGGCTTGTAGCGCGCGTCGAGCTGCTTCGCGATCACCCCCTCGCCACCCTGGAGCCACGGCTGCGCCTTCTTCGGGGACTCCGTGAGCGGGGTTAGCTCGACCGAGCCCTTCCCCTTCCCGATCATCTCCTCGAGCGCGGCCCGGCGCTCGCTGAACGGCTTCGCCATCAGCTTGGACCGATCACGGGCCAGGAGGTCGAAGGCGCGAAACAGCGCCGGGGTCTGCTCGGCGAGCATCCGCACGCGCGACTCCGCGGGATGGAGGCGGTTCTGGAGCGCGTCGAACACCTCGCGGCCATCGTCGTCGAGGATCACCAGCTCGCCATCGAGGACATAGCGGCCACTCGGGAGCTCGAGCTCGGGGAAGTAGCGCCGAAGCGGTCGCCCGTTGCGCGACTGGAGGAAGACCTCGTCGCCGTCGACGAAGGCGAGTGCGCGGAATCCGTCGTACTTCGGCTCGTACGCCCATTCGTCGCCCTCCGGCAGGGTCTTGCGCGACAGCGCGAGCTGCGGCTTGACCGGGGGCTTGAGTGGAAACGCCAAGTCACGCGATCCTAGACTGACCCAATGCCAAGCGCAGCGATCGCGGCGGGCGCGCCACCGCGCGAGTGCGACCTCGCCGTCGTCGGCGCCGGCATCGTCGGGCTTGCCGCGGCCAGGGAGCTCGCCCTTCGCCATCCGGACGCGAGCGTCGCCGTGCTCGAGCGCGCGCCCGAGATCGCGTCGCACCAGACCGGCCACTCCAGCGGCGTCATCCACGCGGGGATCTACTACCGCCCCGGATCCCTGAAGGCCGAGCTCTGCGTCGCGGGCGCCCGGGCCCTGTACGAGTACTGCGACGAGCGGGGGATCCGCGCCGAGCGCGCGGGCAAGGTGATCGTCGCCACCGAGCCGGATGAGCTTTCGCGCCTCGACGAGCTCGAGCGCCGCGGGCGCGCCAACGGGGTTCCCGGCCTTCGCCGCATCGACTCCGACGAGCTGTGCGAGATCGAACCCCACGCCTGCGGGATCGCCGCGCTGCACTCGCCGGCGACCGGCATCGTCGACTTCTCGCTGATCGCGCGCGCGTTCGCCGCCGATCTCACCGGCGCGGGCGGGAGCGTCGCAACCGGATGCGGTGTGCGCGAGATCTCGACCGCCGGCGGCCGGATCGCACTCGTCCACGGTCGCGGCGAGACCCGCGCCGGCGCCGCGGTGCTGTGCGCCGGAGCATGGTCGGATCGCCTCGCGGTGGCAGCGGGCGCATCGGCCGGCCCGCGCATCGTCCCGTTCCGCGGCGCCTACCTGCGGCTTCGCCCCGAGCGCCGCGAGCTCGTCCGAACGAGCATCTACCCCGTCCCCGACCCCGAGCTCCCGTTCCTCGGCATGCACCTCACCCGCGGGCTCGACGGAGATGTCCAGCTCGGGCCATCGGCGCTGCTGGTCGGCGCCCGAGACGCGTACCGGCTTCGCCGCGTGCGCCCCCGCGATCTCGCCGAGACGCTCGCGTGGCCGGGAACTTGGCGACTCCTCGGCCGCCACTGGCGCAGCGGCATCGCCGAGCTGCGCCGCGCGATCAGCGGCCGCGCCTTCGTCGAGCAGATGCGCCGCTATGTGCCCGAGCTCCGCGCCGCCCATGTCGATCCCGGCCACGTCGGCGTGCGCGCCCAGGCGCTCGGCCGCGACGGCTCGCTGATCGACGACTTCGTCATCTCCCGGACCGAGCGCGCGCTGCACGTCCGCAACGCCCCCTCCCCGGCCGCCACCTCGGCGCTCGCGCTCGCTGCCCGGATCGCCGACATGGTGGAGCAGGACCCGGGCCTGAATTAGGGCAGCTTCGGCGGCTCGGGCGCGATGCCGTTGCCGCGGCCGGCGACGTCCACGGTGCGCTCGTACGACGCGCGCAACGCGCCCGCGTCGGCGTCGCCGGCCTCGAGCGCCGGGCCGACGGGGAGCACCGTGTAGTCCGGCTGCTGGACCCACGTCGGCACGTAACGGACGCGCTCCACGCGCGCGCCGTCGCCGTCGACGACCAGGTCGAGCAGGCCAATCAGCCCGTCCTGGCTCGCGGCCGAGAGGCCAGCGGCGGTGCCCTGGTTGGAGACCAGGTTGCCCTCGCTGAACACCACGTATTTGCGGTCGATGCGATCGATCGACTGGACGACGTGCGGCCCCTGCCCGACGATCGCGGTGATCGAACGCGCGTCGACGAGCGGCTTCACGAACGCGCGCTGCTTCGAGCTCGGCTCGCCGACGAACTCCGGCGTCTGGTCGATTCCCCAGTGGACGTTGACGATTACCGCGTCGGCGCCCTTCTTCCGTGCCCGGCGGGCCGCGGCGATGATCGGCTTGGGGCTCTCGGCGAGGTCGACCGACCACGGATGGGGCAGCGGGATGCCATTGGTGTCGGTCGTGTAGGCGATGTACGCCACCCGGACTCCCTTGACCCCCAGGATCAGGGGCTTGCGGCTCTTCTTCTTGGATGCGTAGGTGCCCGTGTGCTTGACCCCAGCGCGGTCGAGCGCCTCGATGGTCCCGTCGATCCCTTCCTGCCCCTGGTCGATCGCGTGATTGGATGCGGTGGAGCACGCCTCCCACCCCGTTCGCGCGATCGCCTGCGCCAGCTCCGGCGGCGTGTTGAAGATCGGGTAGCCCTGCGGGGGGCCCGGCCCCATCGATGTCTCGACGTGACAGAACGCGAGGTCGACGTCGTGCACGTACCGCCTCACCTGCCCGAACATCGGCGTGAAGTCGTACTGCCTCCCGCCGCCGATCGCGAGCGCCTGCTCGAACACCGGCGAGTGGATCAGCAGGTCGCCGCTCACCGAGACCGTGAACCGGACCGGCTTCTCCTCTCGCTGGCCCGCGAGCACCTCGTCGGGATCGCGAGGCGCGTCGGCGACGTTCGCGTCCTCGCCGTCCCAGAACGCGAGACCGATCACGACGAGCAGGACGAGAACGACCGCGCCGGCGAGGAGTCGCCGCCGCTGGTAGATGGCGGGGGTATCGCCGCGTCCAGGGCGACCCGGGGATGTCCCGGCCATCAGCTCATTCAAGCATTAGGCTCGGAGTGTTGATGGAGACGGCGACCGCAGTGCGTCCGAAGGAAACCGCGGACTGCTCGTCGTTCTCCAAGGCGCTGTTCCTCGGCGAGATCCACGAGGGACTGGCGTTTCCGTGGCCCCAGCCCGATCCCGCCGAGCAGGACCGGATTCGCGCGCTGATCGCGTCGGTCCGCGAGCTTGGAGCCACGATCGACCCCGCCGAGATCGAGGAGAAGCGCTGGATCGGAGACAAGCTCGTGCGCGAGCTCGGCGAGCGCGGGCTGTGCGGCCTGTACGTGCCCGAGGAGTACGGCGGGCAGGGGCTCTCCCAGACCGGCTACGCGCGGGTGTTCGAGGCCTTCACCCAGGTGGACGCCACGCTGTCCATCGTGATGGGCGTCCACCAGTCGATCGGCTTCAAGGGGATCGTGATGTTCGGCACCGACGAGCAGAAGCAGCGCTTCCTCCCGGATCTCGCCGCGGGCCGCAAGCTCGCGGGCTTCGCGCTCACGGAGCCGAACGCCGGCTCGGACGCCTACGACATCGAGTCGCGCGCGGTGCTCGAGGCCGACGGGTCGTGGCGGCTGAACGGCGAGAAGCGGTTCATCGGCAACGGCGGCAAGGGGTCGGTTTTCACGACCTTCGCGCGCTGCGAGATCGACGGGAAGGACCGCCACATTGCACTCATCGTCGAGAAGGGGATGAAGGGGTTCGAGGTCGGGGAGCGCTACGACACGATGGGCCTGCGGGGCAACGATCTCCGCCGCCTCTACTTCCGCGACGTCAAGGTCCCGGCCGAGAACGTGCTCGGGGAGCCCGGAGAGGGCTTCAGGATCGCGATGGAGATCCTCAACAACGGCCGGATCGGGCTCGGCACCGGGTCGGTCGGCGCCGCCAAGGGGCTGCTCGACCGGATCATCGACCACGTCAAGGAGCGCCGGCAGTTCGGCGGCCCGCTCGCCGACCTCGAGCTCGTGCAGGACAAGATCGGGTGGATGGTTTCCTACCTGTTCGGGCTCGAGTCGATGGCCTACCTCACCTGCGGGCTGGTCGACCGGGGCGTCAGCGACTACTCGCTCGAGTCCGCGGTCTGCAAGGTGTCGGGCACCGAGTTCCTGTGGTACGCGGCCAACCGCGTGCTCCAGCTCAAGGGCGGCGAGGGCTACCTGCGCGACCAGCCCTACGAGCGCGTCCTGCGCGACATCCGCATCTTCCCGATCTTCGAGGGCGCCAACGACGTCCTGCGCTCGTTCATCGCGCTGTCGGGGATGAAGCCGCTCGGCGAACAGCTCTCCGGGCTGGCGGAGCTCGACCTCGGCGACCCGATCGGGTCGCTCGGGGTGCTCGATCGACTACGTCGGCGGCCGGATCCAGCGCGAGGTCCGCCCCGGCAGGGTCACCCGCGCCCACCCCGAGCTCTCCGAGCGCGCCGACGCGGTCTCGGATCAGGTCAAGCGACTCCGCGACGTCAGCGAGTCGCTCCTGCGCCGCAACGGGCAGAACATCGTCCGGCGCGGGTTCCAGCACAAGCGCATCGCCGACGCACTCGCCGACGTCTACGGGCAGGTCGCGGTGCTGTCGCGGGTGAGCTCGATCTTCGAGGAGCAGGGCGTCGAGCCATCGGGCCAGGAGCGCTACATCGCCGAGACGTTCTGCACGCGGGCCGCCGACCGCGTTCATGGCCGCTTCGACCAGGTCGAGCACAACGACGACGAGCGGATGTCGGCGATCGCGAAGCTGGCGTACAAGCGCGGCGAGTACGGCTACGCGCTGTTCGAGGATTGATCCTCAGCAGGGCTCTTCGATCGACATCTCCGTCAAGTGCCTCGAGCAGGTCGCGAAGCCGGCGGCGTTCGTCGGCGCTGAGTCCTGCGAACAGTTGATCCTCGAGTTGGTCCAGCGGCTCGTCGCAGACCGGGATGCGCTCCGAGCCCTCCGGCGTGATCTCGACGATGTGCCGCCGCCGGTCCGCGGGGTCACGCCGGCGCACCAGCAGCCCCTCTCCTTCGAGCGCGTTGAGGAACGGACCAGGTTGCTCGGATCGATGTGCAGGCGCTCCCCCAGCGACTGCTGGCTCATGGGGCCGACGTTGCGCAGCTCCATCAGGACCCCCGCGTGCGGCCGCTTCAACCCGGTGACCGCGAGGTAGTCGTCGAGCCGCCGCGCCGCGATCCGGCCCACACGGGCGAGCAGGAACACCGGACGGGCGAGGACGTCGCGATCCGGCTCCACAGGCTTTGTCTTCGTCGCGCTCATGATTCAAAGGATACTACATATAATTGACGGAAATAAATCATCGGTAACGACCTATTAACGATCTCGAGGTCGCCCACCGAGGGGTCGATTCGGGGTCATGGCCGCACCACATGTGGCGCGGCCGACGGCGAGCGGAGGACGGGCAGCGGGGTAACCCGGGCGAGGCCGGCGGGAAGCAGGCGGGCGCTGGCCACCATCGCAACGGTGAACAGACCGAACTCGTAGCCGAGCACGGTTCCGACGACGACGTCGAGCGGGAAGTGGGACCCGAACAGGACGCGCGAACCCGACCGCGCCGACGTACAGCGCGAGCGGGCCGCGGAGCCGGGGCGCAATCGCGCCGGCCACCGTCGCGAGCGCGGCCGTGACGATCATGTGTCCAGAGGGGTACGAGGCCAGGTGCGACCAGGTCCGCGTTCCGAGAGCAGTACCTCTGAACCGAGCACTTCCTCGGGACGGGCGCGCTCAACGAACACCTTCACCAGCTCGGCGCGACGCCGGCGAGGTACCCCGCCAGAACCACGCGAGCGCGGCGCCCACGATGTAGCGGAGCCTTCGGAGGACGACGGCGCTCGCGAGCACGGCAACGGCGAACAGCAGTGCGTAGTTGCGCGCGTGTGGATCGAGCGCTTGGTACAGCCATTCCGGGCCGTCGCCGAGCCCGTTGATCTCACGGAAGAGGGCGTGGTCGATCGGCTGGATCACCGGAGCACCAACCCGATCGCGATCGCCGCGGCCACCAGCACGCCGAGCCGCGGCGCCCATCCCGCAGCACCGCAAACCGCCCCTGCGAAGACACGGCCGCCTCCTCGCCCGGTTCGGATCGGAACAGCAGTGCGTGCAGCACCGCCATCGAGTCGGCGAAGGGACGGAAGTGGCTGGGCTCGCCGTCGTAGATCGTCGGGACCTCGACCGAGCCGACGCGACGTCCGTCCGCAAGAAGCGCGCGCAGGTGATGGCTCTCTGCGTCATAGCCCCCGTCAGGCAGCGGGACGCCGCGGAGCGCGTCGGTGCGGAAGAGGCGCATCCCATTCTGCGTGTCGGGGACCCAGGAGCCCGACGACGCGAGCAGCGCGAGGCTCGCCGCCCGATTGCCGATGCGCCGCAGGAGCGGCATCCCCGCTCGGTCTCGGCGCCACCCGATCACGGCGTCGGAGGTGTCCGTCGCCTCGATCAGGGCCGGGATCCGGTCGGGGTCGTGCTGCCCGTCGGAGTCCAGCACGACGACCGCGTCCGGCCACCGGCCCTCGTCGAGGAGCAGGCGCACCCCGGCGGCGACAGCCGTGCCCTTGCCTCCGTTGTCGCGGAGGGTCAGCACGCGCACGCGGTCGTCCGCGGCGAGGGGAGCGAGCGAGCGCGCTATTTCTGGCGGTGCGCCGTCGTCGACCAGCACGACCTCGTCGACGTGCCGGAGGGTGGCACGCGCGACATCCGCGGCTCGGGGTGAGGCGAAAACGGGGATCACGGCGACGACCGTCGCGGGGCGCATCCGCGGAACGAGCTCGGCGGGGCGGCGACGCTGAGCTATCGCCAGCGGCACGATCGCGACGAGCGCGGTGCCGCCTAGCAGCAGCACGCTCCGGTACGTGCCCGAGAGCTCGATCGCGAATCCCGCGAGCGGCAGCGCCGCGGCCGAGGCGACACCGCGCCCAGCGAAGAACACGCCGCTGTAGCCGCCCGCCTCGCCCTCGGGGACGAATCGCGCGAAGTACGGGAAGCCGAGCGAGGTCACTATCCCGGCGCCGAGCGCCGCCGGTGCGAGCAGGGCGGCCACGGGCCCGAGACTAGTCGTCATCCCCGCGCGAGCAGTCCCGCGCCAAGCAGAGCGGCGCCCGCAAGCAAAGTCCGGTGCACGCGCTCGGGTCGCGTGCGGGCGGCGAGCGCCATCCCGACCGCGATGAAGATCCCGAACGCGAGCGGCAGGATGCCGGCGACGCCGAGCTCGAGGTCTAGCTCCTCGACCGCGTAGAGAACGAAAAACGCCGGCAGCGCGGCGTAAGCGAACACCCACAGCGTCTGAGCGAGGAGGACCTCGCGGGCTCCGGGCCTGCGGAGAGCGTCGACCAGAGAGCTGCGGACTCCTCCGCTCGGCCGGGGGCGCTCGGCGGAGCCCAGGCCGAGGCGACGGGTACGATCACGTCGGCAGGCGGGGCGCCGAGCACGACAGCCGCGAGGGCGAAAGCGACTCCGGCGCCGGCTCGATCAGCGCGCCGCCGATCCCGACCGCCGCGCCGGCGCCCAACGCAGCCCCGATCTCCTGGCGCTGGTCGCCGCCGGTCGCCGCGCGTCCGTGAGGTCGTCGGCCACCACCGCGCGGTGGCGGTCGTGAGAGCGTTCAAGCCTGTGTAGGCGACCCCCGCGGCAAGGCCGAGCGCGATGTACGAGGTGCCATTGCCGAGCCCGATGCGACGAGGCCACCGGCCCCCAAAACCATTCCGCCGATCATGAACGGGAGGCGACGGCCGAGCCCCGTCGCCTCGCGACGATCGGACCACAACCCGACGGCGAGCGGCACGGCGAAGCCGAGACCGCGTTTACCGACATCACCGCTCCAATCAGGCCGGGGCGTCGTCGATGCTGTCGAGCAGGACCGGGAGGTAGCTGGTCGTCAGCGCGCGGGCGGTCCCGGCGCCAACGGCGGCGAGCGAGAACGCGAACAGCAGCCGCGGGGCCGCCAGCCGAACTCGGTCGCCGGTGGAACTCATGTCCGCGCCCCCGGGATCGGGAGCGGCGACACGGAGGCGGTCGCGCTCGACGCTCACGGTCGCCGTCGTGGTCCCGAGCGAAACCGCATCGGCGACCAGGGGAAGGGGCTCGCTCAGCTCGGCATGCCGCGTGGAGATCCGGTGGACGCCGGGATGCTCGAGATGGTGGCCGCGGTAGCTCGCCGCGAGAAGTCGCATCAGCTCCCGCCGCCTGGACGCCTCGACGAGAATCGCCTCGAACCGGCCGTCGGACGGGTCGGCGCCGGGTCGACCTCGAACCCGAAGCCGAAGTAGGGCAGGTTCGAGAAAAGAGCTGCGCGCCCGTGCGCGAGGCGACCTCGGCGTGGTCGAACCGGGTGTGCACCCGGTAGGCGCGAAGTCGCGGACCGCTTCGACGAGAGCGCGCAGCCCTGTCGCAGGTCGGCCGAGTTCTCCGCGTCGTATCCCGACCTCGCCTCGGCCTGAAGCCGGCGCTCACGGCCTCGACCGCATACAGCGATTCCGTCGGCGTGTCCACGCGCAGGCATCGAGGGGGCGGCGGAGCGTGGGCCGCGACCGCAAGCGCGCCGACGCGATCCGTCGGGATCCCGAGCGCGCGCGCGACATTGTTCGCGCGCCCCTGAGGCACCAGCGCGAGGTCGGCAGCCGCCCGATGCGAGCGTTGGCGGCGGCGTGCAGGGAGCCGTCGCCGCCGACGAGCACCAGCCGGCGCCGCGTCGCGACCGCGCTGCGGAGAGCCTCGAACAGCTCGTCCTCGGTCGAGGTGACGACAGCGTCCGCCGCCGCCTCGAGCTCTTCGAGGATCGCGACCAGCTCGGCGGCTGTGCGGCGAGGATCGTCTACCCCGCTCGCGCGCCGTTCACGGCGAGGAGAAGCCGGGTAGGGTTGCTAGCGTCCTTGTGGTGATCTTGCACTCGCTCGTCGAGCTCGACGAGCTGCTTATCGAGGCCGCGCCCGCCTTCGAGCACCCCGTGCTGACGGCGGTCTTCGTTCTGCTGTCCGCGTGGTGGGTGAAGGCCGTTGCTCGTCGCGCTGGGCCTCGGGTGCGATCTGTGGCGCCGCCGCGCGCCGGTGGCGTTCCTCGCCGCCGGAGCCGCGACCCTCACGGCGTCGCTCGTCGTCGCTCCGCTCAAGGAGCTGTTCGGGCGCACGCGACCTCCGGCCGCCGAGCCCGAGCTCGATCGGGGTCCCGCTCCCGGACAACGCCTCGTTCCCGTCCGGGCACAGCGCGACCGCGTTCGCCGCCGCGACCGCGATCGCGATCCTCAGCCCTCGAATGCGGCCCTTCGCGCTCGCCCTCGCCGCCGCGATCGCTCTGTCGCGCGTTTACCTGCGCGTTCACTTCCCGGCCGACGTCGTCGCCGGAGCGCTGCTCGAGCGTGCATCGGCGCCCTCGCCGCGTTGATCGCGCTGAAGCTGGTCCGCCCGGCCCCCGTCCGGACGGCGTGACCGACCGACGAGCAGGAACGCGCTAGCGACCAGGAGCCGGCGGCGGCGATCGCGTTTCGGCTGATCGCAGACGTCGACGGGGACCAGTCCCATGTTCCGTGGCTGGAGGGCGCTCGCATCCTGTTCCCCCATGCGGCTCAAGCCCGCCCCGAGTCGCACCGTGATCGATCGCTGAAGCGAGGGGCTCAGGTCCGTTACGAGTGTCTTGCGGACGGTTGTTGCATCGGTGCATGTACCCTAGCAAATGATTGGTGCCTGTCAATCTTCTACCATGATCAATGAAGTGTGAGACTGGTCACATGGCCCTCGTTCTTAAACGAACGAGAGGTCCGAAAGGTGACGGCTGGTAGCCCCCGCGCGCTCCGCGGCGTCTCTCTCAAGGTCCGTCCAACGCGTACAAGCGCGGCGAGTACGGCTACGCGCTGTTCGAGGACTAGGGACTGCTACTTCGTCTTGCCGCTCGGAGCTCGCGCCCCTCAACGCGTGGCTTCGGGCTCCGCGACCGCGCGCCTCAGGATGTCGCGCAGCGTCCGCTGGTCCTCCGCCGAGAGCCTCGTCAATGCCTCGGGCGGCTCGGCGACCCGCGTGTTGAGCTCTTCCCGGAGGCGCGTGCCGTCCGGGGTCAGCGCGATCAGCTTCACGCGGCGGTCGTAGTCGGCCGGCTGGCGCTCGACGAGACCGCGCTCCTCGAGGCGATCGACGATCCCGGTTATGTTCGAGTTGTCGCAGTGCATCGCCTCGGCGAGCTCCCCCATCGGGCGCGGCTCGGCGAGCAGTCGCACCACGATCGCCTGGCCCGGGTGAAGCCCGAGCTCCTGAGCGATCGCCGGGAAGCGGGGCTTGCCGTGCAGGAACAGGACCCTGGCAAGCAGGGCCCAGGCCTCGCCGGCGGTGCCCGAGGCGTACTCGGCGATGTCGAGCGCCTCGGCCAGCGACGGTCGTCGCTGCGAGGTCTCCCCGACGTCCTTGGCTGCTTGCGCGGATGGGGGCGCGTTCATTTGAGGAGGATGATACTCTACCGTATCGACAGTTGACTAACTAAACTATCTAGGGCATCTGAGATCGACTACCTCAACCGGATCAGAGAGGCACGACGGAGGCTCCATGGCAACGACAGACCGCTTCGCGCTCCAGAACGGCGACGGCCCGAGCGGCGACTCGACAGGCAACGGAATCGAGGTCGAAGGCCTCGTGCGAGAGTTCAAGAAGGGGCCGCGCGCAGTTGACGGGATCGATTTAAGCGTCTCACCCGGCGAGATCTACGGCTTTCTGGGCCCCAACGGCGCCGGGAAGTCGACGACCGTCCACATGCTGACGACGCTCTTGCCGCCCACCGCGGGCTCCGCGCGGGTCGCCGGGCACGACATCATCCGCGAGGGCCCGGCCGTGCGTGACGCGATTGGCGTCGCGCTCCAGGATGCCGCGCTCGACCCCTTGCTCACCGGTCGCGAGCACATGAAGCTCCAGGGCGGCCTTCACGGGCTCGGCCCCGCCGAGATCAAGCGGCGCGGGGACGACCTCCTCGAGCGCGTCGGGCTCGCCGAGGCCGCCGACCGTCGGGTCGGCGGGTACTCGGGCGGGATGAAGCGCCGACTCGACCTCGCACTCGCGCTCGTCCACGAGCCGCGCATCCTGTTCCTCGACGAGCCGACCACAGGCCTCGACGTCCAGAGCCGCGCGGCGATGTGGGACGAGGTCGCACGCCTGTCCGGCCAGCACGGCGTGACCGTGTTCCTCACCACGCAGTACCTCGAGGAGGCGGACTCGCTTGCCCACCGGGTCGGGATCATCGACCTCGGCCGGATCGTGGCCGAGGGCACGCCGGAGTCCCTCAAGGCCGAGATCGGGCGCCCGACCGTCCAGGCCGCGGCGGCGAACGATGCCGAGGGCGAGCGGGTCGGTGCCGTGCTGGCGCGGTTCGGCGAGCGCACCCCCGCCCCGCCCGGCGAGGTCGCCGTGAGGCTCGCCGACGGCACCCAGGAGCTCGCCGACGTCGTGCGTGCGCTCGACGCCGAGAGCCTTCGGATTCAGAACCTCGAGCTCCACGCACCAAGCCTCGACGACGTTTTCCTCCAGAAGACGGGTCGGCGGCTCGAGGGCGCCGGCGACGACGAGGTCGAGGAGACGATCGCCCCACACGGCGAGCTCGCGCCGGCCGAGGCGTAGGAACTTGTCCACAGTCGCGACGACACGCCCTCTCGCCCGGCAGGCGCTCTATCTCGCCTGGCGATCGGTCGTGCGCACCGCCCGCCAGCCGATCATCATCGTCCCGCCGCTCGTCTTCCCGCTGTTCCTGCTCGCGATCAACGCCTCCGGGCTCGACTCCGCGACGAGCATCCCCGGCTTCCCGGCCGACACCTACGTGGCGTTCGCGCTCGCGTTCCCATTCATGCAGGGCGCGATCTTCGCGACGAACACCGCCGGGACCAACATCGCCGAGGACATCGGCACGGGATTCTTCAATCGTCTGTCGCTTACCCCGATGCGCGGCCCCTCGCTGCTCGCCGGCCAGCTCACCGGGGTGCTGCTGATCGGCACCCTCCAGGCGGTGGCGTTCCTCGGCGTCGGCCTCGCCGCGGGGGTCGAGATCGCGTCAGGCGTCGCGGGCGCGCTCGTTCTGTTCGTGCTCTCGCTCCTGATTTGCGCCGCGTTCGGCACGATCGGGCTGTTCGTTGGCCTGCGGACCGGGTCCGGCGAGGGAGTCCAGGGACTGTTCCCGCTCATGTTCATCCTCCTGTTCCTCAGCTCGGCGGCGCTCCCCCGTGACCTGATCGCGCAGGACTGGTTCCAGACGGTGGCCACGATCAACCCTGTCAGCTACTTGATCGAGGGGCTGCGAAGCCTGATCATCATCGGCTGGGACGCGGAGGCACTGGCGCTCGGGTTCGGCGTCGCGCTCGCGATTTTCGTCGGTGGCCTCGCCGCTTCAACCGCGGCGCTCCGCGAGAGGCTGGTGCGGACGTGAGCCCGCGATCGCGCTACCTCGCGGTGGTGCGCACCGTGGCGTGGCGCAACATCCACTCGGCGATTCGCAGCCCGGCGCTACTGCTGCCGGCCTTGATCTTCCCGCTGTTCTTCTACATGGCATTCGCGGGCGGGCTGTCGGCGGTCGCCGGCCTGCCCGGGTTCGACTACTACGACTACAACGCCTTTCAGTTCGTGTTCGTGCTGCTCCAGTCGGCCGCGTTCGGCGGCGTGTTCATCGGCTTCTCGATCGCCGCGGACTTCGACTCGGGCTTCACGCGCCGCCTTTTCCTTGCGGCGCGGGACCGCTCGGCCGTGATCGCCGGGTTCGGGGTGGCGGCGCTGATCCGGACCGTGTTCGTGTGGGCGCTGGTGTTCGGAATTGCGCTGGCGACCGGGTTGAAGGTCGACGGCGGGGCCGTCGACCTGACGGGGCTGATCGGCCTCGCGTTGATCATCAACATCGCGTTCTTCCTGTTCGCCGCAGGGATGATGACCCGAATGCGAACCCTTCAGGCGGCCCCCGCGATGCAGCTCCCCGTGTTCCTGATCCTGATGACCGCACCGGTCTACGTCCCGCGCGACCTGCTCGGCGGGTGGATCGCGACCGTCTCCGAGTTCAACCCGATGACCGCGATCATCGAGTCAGGGCGCAGCCTGATGGCAGGCGATCCCTTCCACGTCGCGCTCGCATTCGCCGCCGCCGCGGCGCTCGCCGCCGTCCTCTTCCTGTGGGCGGTCGGGGGGCTGCGCCGCGCCGAGGCCGCGGGCTAGACCCACGCTTTCGTCGGTCCCCGAGAGGCCCGCCCGGATGGGTGGGCCTCTCTCACGCGCGGGGCTCCTGGAGCCCCTCGAGGAGCGACAGGAGCGCCGGCTCGACCTCCGCCCTGGCGACCCTCGCGTCCTCGGCGTTGGCGATCACCATCCCCGCCTCCCCCAGCGCCGCGAGCAGCAGGTGCGCGAGCGGACGCACCGGCTGGCGGCGGAGGCGACCGGCCTCCATCCCAGCCGTCAGGCCGGCGATCGTGAGGCCGAGGCCGTACTGCTCATCGATCCTTCGCCACTCCTCCCAACCCAGCACCGAGGGGGCCTCGAGCAGCGTGATCCGCGCGATCTCCGGCCTCGTGCACGCGTCGAGGAACGCACGCACCGCCCTCGTCAGCGCCTCGACCGGATCGTCGGCCCCGGCGCCGGCGAGATCGGCGGCGATCGCGTTCGTGACCTCGGCCTCGATCTGCTCGTGCACGGCCCGGAACAGGTCGCGCTTGTCCTCGAAGTGGTGGTACAGCGCGCCGCGCGTCACCTTCGCGCGCCGCACGATCTCCTCGGTGCCGACGGCGGCGTAGCCGCGCTTCGCGAACGGCCCGCGAGCGGCGCGCACGAGCCTCGCCCGAGTCGCGTCGGAGCGCTCCGCCTGGCGGCTCACTCTGCTCCCTCCGCATACATACAGGATGTATGTTACGCTCCCACCCGATACATACAAGCTGCATGTAAACAGAGGAGCACGAGATGACCGAAACGAGGACCTTCTGGCGCGACCCGGCACTCGGCGAGCCACGTGAGCTCGACCTGCCCGGCGGCCCCCTGCGCGTCTTCGAGCGCGGTTCGGGCCCCGCGATCGTGTTCGTTCACGGCCTACTCGTGAACGCGAACCTGTGGCGCAAGGTCGTTCCGCGCCTCGCGCCCGACTTCCGCTGCGTGGCACTCGACATGCCGCTCGGGTCGCACGAGCTCGCGATGCCCGAGGGCGCCCCCGCCGGAGCACCGGCGGCGGCGACGCTTGTCGCCGATGCCCTCGACGCGCTCGACCTCGACCAGGTGACGCTGGTCGGAAACGACTCCGGCGGCGCGATCTCCCAGATCGTCGTCACGACCCGGCCCGAGCGCGTTGGGCGACTCGCGCTGACCTCGTGCGATTACCGAGAGAACTTCCCGCCGAAGCTGTTCGCCTACTTCAAGCCGGCGGCGATCGTGCCGGGGCTGATGTGGGCGCTGCTCCAGCCGATGCGCCTCGGATTGCCGCGCCGCACGCCGATCGCCTTCGGGTGGCTCACGAAGCGCCCGATCGACCGGGCGGCCGAGGATTCCTACCTCTACCCCTCGATCACGGACGCCGCGATCCGCCGCGATGCCCGAGGGTTCATCCGCGGGTCGGACCCGTCGCAGACCGTCGCCGCCGCGGACCGGCTGGGCGAGTTCGACCGCCCGGCGCTGATTGCGTGGTCGGCCGAGGACAAGGCGTTCCCGCAGTCGGACGGCCGGCGGCTGGCCGCCGACCTGCCGAAGGCCCGGTTCGAGCTCGTGGAGGATGCGCGGACGTTTTCGATGGAGGACAACCCGGAGCGCCTGTCCGAGCTGATCGCGGGGTTCGTGCGCGAGCCCGCCGCCGTGGCGGACTAAGTGGCGTGGGCGAGGACGGCACAGCTGCGGACCCCGTCGCGCTTGTTCGCGGGTGGCTCGAGAACTCCCCGTTCGCTTCGCATCTCGGCATCAGGCTCGAGTCGCTGCGCGAGGGGGAGGCCGAGCTGTGCCTCCCCTACGACGACAAGCTTGCGACGATGGGAGACGTCGTCCACGGCGGCGCGATCAGCTCGCTGATCGACGCCGCGGCGGCCGCGGCGGCGGTATCGGCCGCCGAGGGCGACACGCTCGCGGGCGGGACGACGGTCGACCTCTCGGTGAGCCTGCTCGCCGCCGCGCGCGGCTCGGACCTGCGCGCTCGCGCCCGCGTGATCCGCCGCGGGAAGGCGATCTCGTTCCTCGAGGTCGATGTCACCGACGGCGACGGCTCACCCGTCGCGAAGGGCCTCGTGACGTACCGGGTGTTCTCGAGCTAGCCGGGCGGAAACCGCCGAGCTCGCTTGCGAGCTCGGCGCTCAGTTCAACCGCTCGACGATCATCGCCTCGCCCTGGCCGCCGGCGACGCACATCGTCTCGAGGCCGACCGAGTGGTCGTCGGTCTCCATCGCGTTGAGCAGCGTCGCCATGATCCGCGCTCCCGTCATCCCGAACGGGTGACCGAGCGCGATCGCCCCGCCGTGAGTGTTGAGCTTTTCGAGCGGGATGTCGCACTCGTCCATGATCGGGATCACCTGGGCGGCGAACGCCTCGTTCAACTCCACGACGTCGACGTCGTCGATCTTCATCTCGGCTCGATCGAGCACCTTCTTGATCGCCCCGATCGGGCCGATGCCCATGAACTCGGGCTCGACGCCGTGCGTCGCCGCGGTCACGATCCGGGCGCGCGGCTTCAGCCCGAGCTCGTTGGCCCGGTCGGCGGACATCACGAGCGCCGCCGCGGCGCCGTCGTTGAGCGGGCATGAGTTCCCAGCGGTCACCTTTCCGCCCTCCTTGAACGCCGGTTCGAGCTGAGACAGCTTCTCGAGCGTCGAGCTCGGGCGGGGGCCGTCGTCCTTGGCGACCTCGGTTCCGTCGGGGAGCGTCACGGGGACGATCTCGCGGTCGAAGAAGCCCGACTCCTGCGACGCGACGGCGAGCTCCTGCGAGCGCTGCGCGTACTTGTCCATGTCCGCCCGGCTGACCTCGTAGCGCTCGGCGACGTTCTCCGCGGTGAGTCCCATCTCGATGTACGCGTCGGGCTGGCCGTCCCTGCCCTGAAGCATCTCGTTCTGGTCCGCCTCACCGG
Organism: uncultured Thermoleophilia bacterium; assembly: GCA_963756745.1. Lineage (GTDB taxonomy): Bacteria > Actinomycetota > Thermoleophilia > Solirubrobacterales > 70-9 > DASPWW01. The sequence continues at coordinate 220,903 of CAVWOU010000010.1, read as the reverse complement.
CCGGCTCGGTGCGCTCGTTGTAGCGGCTCACCCACTCGACCCCGGCGGCGATATAGGTGTCGCCCTGGCCGGTGGCGACCGAGTTCGCCGCCTGGCGGATCGACTCGAGGCTCGAGGCGCAGTAGCGTGAGATCGTCACCCCGTTCACGGTCTCGGGGAGCTTCTCGGACAGCAGGACCATGATCCGCCCGATGTTGAACGCCTGCAGCCCCTGGGGCATCCCGCACCCACACATCAGCTCCTCGACGTCCTCGGGCCGCACGTCCGGGTTTCGATTCAGCAGCTGGTCGACGAGGAAGGCGCCGGTCTCGTCGGGGCGGAGCCCTGCGAGCGAGCCTTTGAACGCACGGCCTATCGGGGTGCGCACGACGTCGACGATGACTGCTTCGGGCATAGCGACCTCCTGGGTCGGTTCCGGGCTGTGGGGGGCCCGAATGCTACGGACGGCGACTACCCTCTGCGCCATGGAGGCCGACACCTCCGCCGATCCCCAGGTCTCACTCCCGGCACGACAGGTCGCCGGGATGCTCGATCGCGGCGAGGCTGCGGTGATCGACGTGCGCGAGGACTCCGAGTGGGAAGCTGGCCACGCCCCGGGGGCGCGGCAGATCGTGTTAGAGGAGGTCTCGGCGCGGGCCGAGGAGATCGAGAAGGACCGTCCGGTGGTCTTCCAGTGCCGCGGCGGCTCCCGCTCGGAGATGGTCGCGGCCGCGTTCCGCGAGTCGGGCTGGGACGCGCACAACATGGAGGGCGGCCTGCGAGCGTGGGAGGAGCAGGGCCTGCCGCTCGAGCCCGAGGGCGGGCACATCGAGGGGGCCTGAGCACCAGTTAGTCTGGCCGGCCGATGGAAGCCAAGCCGCCAAAACCGCCCACTCCACCTAAGCCGCCGACGCCCCCGTCGGGACCGCCGCCTCCGCCCGCGCCGGCCGACCCGCAGCAGCGGATCGACGGCCTGCGGAGCTGGATCGCGCAGCTCGAGCGCAAGCTCGGGGTGCGCACGTACATAGGTGCCGCGCTGGCGGCGCTCGCGCTGGCGGCGGGTGGCGCCGGCATATTCCTCGCGCTTCAAGTCGAGCGGGACGCCGCCACCGACGCGGACGTCGAGAACCTGCGCGAAGAGCTGACCGGCGTGGAGCAGACGGCGGCAGAGGCGGCGCAGGAGGACGTGCGGTCGATCAACAAGTCGGTCACCGACCTCGAGGATCAGATCAGGCGACTCCGGACGCAGCAGCGCTCGCGGGCGGACGAGCTGTCGGTCGTCCAGGATGACATCGACGACCTGCGCAAGCAGATCTCGGAGCTCGACACAGGCGGCACCGGCGCCACAGGCGGCACCGGCGCCACAGGCGGCACTCCCTAGGAAGACTTCGCGACGATTCTCAGACGCGAAACCCGCCCGAATCCCGCCCCCAGGCACGAAACTCGCCCGATTTAGGGTCGCCTAACTAGCGCGATTACGCACGAATTTGGGCATTTCAGGCACGGATCCGCCCAACGGCGTCTGATGGGTGCGCTACGGTCGCCTGTAGGCGTGGGTGTGAGGAGAGGTTTTCTCGCGCGTTCGCCTTCGGCTAGGACGCGGCAATCGTCGGCCCCCGTGAGGGTCCGGCGCCTGAAAGGAGACGTCGCAAGATGCCAGAGGGTTACTGCGTCAAAGAGCGCAAGAAGGTCGAAATCCAGAACCCGCAGCAGGTGACGATGAAGAACGGTCGTCCGGCGATCCAGGGCACGTGCCCCGACTGCGGGACGAAGATCTTCAGGATCGGCAAGCTCTAGTCCCCTCGAACCGCACCGCCCGTGGCCTACCCGGTCGCGGGTCCAGGCGCGGCTGCGCGCTCGGGCTCGGCCACCTCGGCCCGCTCGGGCTGCGGAGCCGTGGCCGGTGGCTCGAGCGCGAAGTAGCCCACGAGCTGCCACCGGGGCGCGTCCGCGTCCCCGCGGCGGATCAGGACCTTGCCGAGGTACGCGCCGGGGACGATCTCGACCAGCTCATCGAGCATGTCGCGGATCAGCAACCGAGGGTTCTCGTCGGAGTCGTAGTCGATCTTCAGCGTCTCGCGGTCGGGATCGACCATCCCCGCCGCGGTGTAGGTGCGGAACCGGAACGCCGCGAGCAGTCCGGCGGGGCCCTCCTGGGGCCGGTAGCCGGGCCACAGCGCGCGGGCCGGGAGGCGCGCGCTCGGCCGGAGAAGGTTGTCGCCCCGCTGGGCGTCGGCGTCGAAGCGCTTGCCAACCCACGGCATCCACGCCGAGGTCAGCAGGCTGAGCGCGCGATCGGCGGGCCGCCGCAGCGACGGCGAGACGAGGATCCCGTCGTACGGGCCCACAAGCGGCTCCTTGGGCGGCTTCCCGAGGCGGAACATCAGGTTGAGCGTCGCTAGCACCTCGCGCGGCCTGGTCCCGGCGCGCGCGCCGGCGAGCCTGATCTGGTTCCATGCCGCGCGGCGCGCCAGGTCGGCCTCCGTCTTCCTGAGTCCCTGAAGCGCCCGGACGTACTCCTCCACCTCCTCCGGCTCAGGCTCGAGGGGGTCGGGCTCGAGTGTAGGCAGGTCGGTCTTGCGGGTCGGCATCTCCCACCTCCGAGGGTCGTCGAGGGACCGGCGGGAAGCTACCGGATGTAGGAGCCCGAGCCTTCCGGAAGCCGGATCAGCGGTCCTCAAACCCGGTGATTCCGCCAAGGACGCCGACGTACGCCGTGTCGTCCGGCCCGATCGTGACCGGGGCGAAGTTGTTGTTGTACCCGAGTCCGGTGCCGGCGAGCCGCCGGTAGACGGTGCGGCCGGAGCGGTAGTCGATCGCGGTCAGGAACCACGCGTCGTCGCCGCTCGGCACTCGTGGCTTGGTGTACGTGAACACGAGCCCGCTCCCGGCCGCGAGCTTCGGCACCACGGACGGTGCCATCTCCTCGCTCTCCCACACCGTGTGGCAGCCACGGCCGTCGCGGTCGATCGCGACGCGCGTGAGGCCCGGAGCGGTGGTCCCGCCGTTGCTCGTCGCGGTGATCCCCGAGTAGCCGAAGTTGTTCTCGACCACCATCGAGCGCCGCGTGCCGATCAGCGACTGGTCGGTGGCGCTCGCGCCCGACTCGAAGACGGGCTCGCGGCACACCCGCCGCTTGCCCTCCACCTGGCGGCGCCGCTTGTAGACGACGACCTGCATCGGGTCGGAATTGTCGGTGATCGAGACGTACCGCCGCCCCATCAGCGTCGGAGTCGTGCCGGATCCCGTCTGCGTCTGGCCCGGCTTGCGGATGCCGATGTTCTCGTAGGGCTCGCGCCAGATCGTGCGCACATGCCCCGCCAACGCCTGGAAGCGGTAGAGCGCCGCGTCGGTAACGATGAACACGCCCCTCCGGTCGACCGCGAACGAGTTGCCGATCGGCTCGCCGAGCGCACGCGAGACCACGGTCCCGCTTTTCGGCTCGATCCATCCGACCTGTCCCGCCCGCGTCGCGAACCAGATCCGGCCCTCCCAGTCGGGCAGCACGGAGATGATCGCGTCGCCCCCGGGGACCACGTCGGTGAGATCGTGGTCGCGCTCGATCGCGAATCCGGGCTGCGGCGTCTGGCCGACGACGAGGACGTGGCGCGAGGTGGTCGGGACAACCGCGCGGTCGCGGTGGTCTAGGTAGAAGTACCCGCCGCCGCTGAAGTCGGTGAACGGGTCGCCACCGAGATTTCGCGGCGGGAGCTCAAGCCTTGCGCGCACCTCGAACGTGCGCGGGTCGAGCAGCGCGAGGACGGGGCGGTCGAGGCCGACGCAGATCGTGACGATCCGGTCCTTGCTGTCGAAGGTCACCGACCCGCACTCGCGGGTGAACAGCGCCGCGCCGGTGCTCGTGTCGCGCCCGAGCGGGCCGTCGAGCCCGGGGTAGACGTCGCTCATGTAGGCGTCGTTGTGGAGGTTGCTGCGGCCGTTCGGGGCCATGAACGGGTGGCGCGGCACGCGCGGCGTCCGGACGGGTCGCGGCTCGGCGATGTCGCCGGAGAACTCGTCGATGTCCCCGGCCAGCGGGTCGCCGGGGATCGGAAGCGGTGGGATGCCCGGCTGCTGCGCCGACGCACCCGCCGGGGCGGCGAGCGCGGCGAGCGCGATCGCGAGTTGTGCGATTGGGGCTCGCATCGCGAATCGCAGCCTAGCCGCGCCCGACGCTCTTAGCGGCAATTCGATGCGAGAATGGCCGTGATGAGCGATTCGAGCACCCAGCGCCCGCAGAAGCCCCTCGAGCTGATCCTGGCCCGCAACCTCCTCACGAGCATCTCCATCCCCGCGTTCCTCGTCGACAACCGCGGATTGCTGCTGTTCTACAACGAGGCCGCCGGCACGCTGCTCGGAATCCCGTTCGAAGAGGCGGGCAGGATGGAGGCCCAGGAGTGGGGGACGAGGTTCGGACCGATCGGCAGCGATGGCGAGCCGATCCCGTTCGATCAACTCCCGCTGGTGATTGCGCTGCGCGAGGGGAGACCCGCCCACGCGAACTTTCGCATCCACTCGGCCGCGGGCGAGGAGCACGACATCGAGGTCAGCGCGCTCCCGATCTCCGCCGAGGAGATCTCGGGCGCGATCGCGATCTTCTGGCCGAGGCACAACGACAGCGCGAACGGCGGGGACGACGAATGAGGGTCAAGGTGTGGGGCGCGCGAGGGTCGGTTCCGGCGCCCGGACCAGAGATGAACCGCTACGGCGGCAACACGTCGTGCGTGGAGGTCACGCTGTCGGACTCCGAGACGCTGATCCTCGACGCGGGAACCGGGATCCGCACGCTCGGCTTCGCCCTGGCCACGGGGGTCTCCAACATCAACATCCTGCTCACGCACCTCCATCTCGACCACATCCAGGGGCTGATGTTCTTCCCGCCGTGTTTCAAGACGGACTCCCGGATCACGATCTGGGGCCCTGCGTCGCCCGAGGCGTCGCTCGAGCACCGCGTCGCCCGGTACATCTCCGCCCCGCTCTCGCCCGTCGAGGTCCGCGAGCTGCCGTGCGACGTCTCCTTTCGCGACACCCCGCCGACCGAGTGGGAGATCGGCTCGGCCCGGATCCGCGCAGAGTCGGTCACGCACCGAGGCCCGACGCTCGGCTACCGGGTCACCGACGGCGATACCAGCCTCTGCTACATCCCCGACCACGAGCCCGGGCTGGGGGCGCCGCTCGACGACGTCGAGCCGGAGTGGTTATCGGGGTTCGGGCTCGCCCGCGGGGCGGATCTCCTGATCCACGATTGCCAGTACACCGACGAGGAATATCCCGAGCACATCGGGTGGGGACACTCGCCTCTGCACGATGCGCTCACGTTCGCGCGCCGCACGGAGGTCGAGCGGCTGGTTCTGTTTCACCACGACCCGTTGCACACCGACGACTTCCTCGACGGCTTCCGCGATACCGCGCTCGAGCGCTGGGAAGCGGTTGGCGGCCGCGCGGATCGGCTCGAACTCGCCGCCGAGCGGACCGAGCTCGAGGTAGGGTCGGCTCGAGAGCTGGCGGCTAGCTGAGCGGCCCGCCCGAGCTCCCTCGAACCTAGCTAGCCCTCGGCCTCCTGACGGGCTGCCGCGAGTGCCTCGCGGCGGGCCTGCTCCGTCGCGAGGCGGACCTGCTCCTCGACCTCCTGGTTCGCCTTCTCGGTGAGCGTGGCTCGGCGCTGCTTGGCGGCGCGCCGGGCGGCCTCAGCCGCCTCTCTGGCCTCGACCTGGACCTCGCGGTTGAGGCGCGTCTCGAGCGCGCTGATCCGCTGCTCCGCCTCCTCCTTGGCGCGATCCTCGGCCTGCTGGCGCAGCCGCGCCTGCTCCTCGCGGATGCGGAGCTCGAGCGTCGCCCGCGAGCGCACCATCGCCTCCGTGTGCGCTCGCTCCGCCTCGGCTTCGATCTCCTTCTCGAGTGACTCGATCTGCTTCTTCTTGCGGGCCTCGGCCTCGTCGCGAGCGCGTCGCTCCGCCTCCCGCCCCAACCTGTCGATCAGCGCGTTCAGCCGACCCCGTGTTTGCGCCAGCTCCTCCTCGGCGCGGGCGCGGCCCTCGATCTCGGCGCGCAGGCGTTGCTCGGCCTCGCTCAGCTCGTCCCCGACCTCCTGCCTCGTCCGCTGCCTCACGGTCCGCTCCGCCTTCGCGATCTCGGCTTTCGCGCGTTCCTCGTTCTCGGCCGCGAGCGCGCGGACGCGCTCCTCTCCCTGCTCCCGCAGCTTGCGGGCAAGCGCCTGCAGCTTTTCCTGGGCCTGAGAGCGCAGGTCCTCGCGCGCGGCGCGCAGCCGCGCCTGCGCCTCCGCGGTCGCCTTGCGGACGGCGGCCTCGCGAAGGCCGGCGGCCTCGCGCTCCACCTGCTGGCGAAGCTCTGTGAGCTCGCGGGCTCCCTCCGCCCGCACGCGCTCCATCTCACGCAGCGCCTCGTCGTCGCGCCGCTGAGCCTCCTCCGCAGCCCGGCGCTTGGCGTTCTCCGCCTCCTGCCCGGCCGCGCGCTTGACGTTCTCGGTTTCCTGCTCGGCGGCCGCGACGGCCCGCCTCGCATTAGTCAGCTCCGAGCTCAGCTTGCGGACCTGCTCGGTCAGCTCGGCGACGCTCTCGCGACGCGCCTCGTCGGCGGCGCTCCCGACCTGCTCGGCGAGCTCGCGAGCCTCGGCCGCGCTCGCGCGGGGGTCCTGGGGCTCCGCCACGTGCCGAGGCTCCTCGACGGCGCGCAGCCGCCTCTCGGCCCTCTGGCCACCCGCCCCGCCTGACTCCTCGCCTCGTGGATCTGCCATCTCGGTCAAAGCCCTCCGGCCCAGTCGGACGTCCGAGGAGCCGAGACTACCGAAGCTTCAGGACATCCGTAACAGCCATCACACGCACGGCGCTGAGAGCGATCAGTACGGCGTCGGAATGTTCGGCCCGGGCGGATTCGGGTCGTCCTCGAGGATGTTGATCGCGACAGGGAGCAGGAACGTCGCGAGGAAGATCATCAGGATCCCGACGGCGACCAGCCAGCGGAGCCTGAACAGGTGCCCCGCGACGCCGACGGCGAACCCGGCGAGCAGCAGGGCGACGTAGGGGCCCATCTCGTCGGGGACCATCGCCTCATTATCATCGGGCGATGGCAGCCACCGGGACACCTGCGTCCGTTGACGACGTCAAGTCATCGCTCGGCGAGGTCGGATACCTCGCCGACGAGTCGGCGGCGCTCGTGTCCTATCTCGCCCAGCGGCTCGGCAAGCCGGTGCTCGTCGAGGGGCCCGCGGGGGTCGGCAAGACCGAGCTCGCCAAGGCGCTTTCGCGGGCATCCGGCCGCGAGCTAATCCGGCTGCAGTGCTACGAGGGGCTCGACGAAGCGAAGGCGCTGTACGAGTGGAACTACCGCAAGCAGCTTCTGCGGATCCAGGCCGAATCCGGCGAGGAGCGACGTGAGAGCTGGGAGGCCGTTCAGGAGGACATCTTCGGCGAGGAGTTCATCCTCACCCGCCCGCTGCTCGCTGCGATCGCCTCAGAGGACCCGGTAGTCCTGCTGATCGACGAGATCGACAAGACCGACCAGGAGTTCGAGGCGATGCTGCTCGAGGTCCTGTCGGACTTCCAGATCTCGATCCCGGAGCTGGGCGTGATCGAGGCTCGAACTCGCCCCCTCGTCGTCCTCACCTCGAACAACTCGCGCGAGCTGACCGAGGCCCTGAAGCGCCGCTGCCTGTACCTGTGGCTCGACTACCCGGCGGTCGAGCGCGAGGTGGAGATCGTGCGGCTCCACGCCCCCGACCTCGACGAACAGCTCGCCCGCAGGCTGATCGAGGTCGTGCACATGGTTCGCTCGCTGGACCTCAAGAAGCCGCCCTCGATCGCGGAGTCGATCGACTGGGCGCGAGCGGTCCTGCTGCTTGGCGCCGACGATATCGACCGCTCGGTGTTCGAGCGCACGATGAGCATCATCGTCAAGCACCGCACGGACCTCGACGTCGTCGCCGAGCGCGTCGGGGTGCGGCTGGGCGAGGAGGGCAAGCTCGACCTCGGCGCCGCCCGCGGCCAGTCCTGATGGAGGCCGGCGGCCTGGGCGGGAGCGCTCTCATCCAGCTTCCGGTCGGCTTCGGCCCCCGGCTGGTCGCGTTCTGCGAGGAGCTGCGCAACGAGGGGTTGAGCGTCGGGACCTCGGAGATCCTCGACGCCTTCGAGGCGCTCGAGAGCGTGCCGTGGACCGAGGCCGCCGATTTCCGCGAGGCGCTCGCGGCGACGCTCGCGAAGTCGCAGGAGGACCGCCGGGTGTTCGAGCTCCTCTTCGAGCGCTTCTTCTTCCGCGGCGCCGAGGCCGAGGCGCTCCGGCACGCGATCGGTGAGCATGGGCGCTACGAGTCGGGCGGCCAACTCGACCTCGACGAGCTCCGCGAAGCGGTCCGCCAGGCGATCACCGAGGGTCGCGACGGGGAGATGCGGGACCTGGCGCGGCTCGCGATCGCCGCCTTCGGGCGCGGCGGCGAGGGCTCCGGGGTGGTCGGCGTCGACGTTCAGCGGATCAGGCGCACGCTCGGGCTCCAGGTCGGGGGGCGGACGGAAGGCGAGGACGACGACGTACTGACTCTGGACCGCGAGAGCCTGAACCAGTTCGAGCGCCACCTTCGCCGAGAGCTCGAGCGGGGGTTGATCGAGCGCACCGAGCGCCTCCCTCCCAGCCGTCCCCTGGCGGACCTCGACCGCGCGCTGCCCACGAGCCCCGCCCAGGACCTGACAGCTGTTCACCGCGCCGTCGCCCAGCTCAAACGCCGGCTCGCGACGCTCGGCCATGAGCAGCGCGGGCGACGCAGGGGCGCGATCGTCGACGTGCGACGAACGATGCGCGCTTCGCTCGAGACGGGCGGCGTCCCGCTCCGACTCAAGCACCGACCCCGCCGTCCCCGCCGTCCCGAGATCTACGTCCTGTGTGACGTCTCGACCTCCGTGACCTCCGCGAGCGTCTTCTTCCTCTCGGTCCTGCACGCGCTCCACGACTCGTTCCGCAAGCTGCGCAGCTTCGTGTTCATCGAGCGGATCTCCGAGGTCACCGACGTGTTCGAGCGCGAGCGCGACTTCCGCCGCATGTCAGAGCGGGTGAGCCGCGAGGGCGGGGTCGCCGACGTCTCCGGGTACACCGACTACGGTCGCGTGTGGCTCGAGTTCGAGGCCGAGATCTCCGAGGACCTCGACCCGCGATCGACCGTGATCGTGCTCGGGGACGCGCGAACCAACGGGCGCGAGCCGCACGCGGAGACGTTCGCGCGCGTCGCCGAACGCTCCGGCCGCACCTTTTGGCTTAACCCCGAGCCGCGCCTGTACTGGAACTACGGCGACTCGGTGATGGCTGCGTACGAGCGCTACTGCGACGGCGCGTTCGAGTGCTGGACGACGAAGCACCTCGAGAACTTCGTCAACGTGGTCGCAGGCGGCAAGCCGGCGGTCGACTGAATGCGCGCTTACGCGGAGGCTCCGTAGGTTTTACACTCGATGTGAGAACACACAGGGGGGCTCGCAGGTAAGCGGGCTGAGATAGCGCCTCTGGCTCCCGCCACCCGGCGCTGACCCTTTGAACCTGTGCGGTAATTCGCGCGGAGGGAGCATGCAGAAGACCAAAGAGGCTCCCGTAGAGGAGCCTCAATCGATTTCGGACCCCGGCACGCCGAACGGCGGCCCGGCCGCCACAGTGCGCGCGCTTTCGCACTCGTTCGGCGAGTTGCGGGTGCTCGACGGGCTCGATCTCCGCGTCGTGCCCCACGAGGTGCTCGGGGTCGTGGGGCCGTCGGGGTGCGGGAAGTCGACGCTGCTCGAGCTGATCGCCGGCCTGCGCGATCCCGCGGAGGGCGAGATCGCGGTCGGCGGCGCCACCGGCGCCGAGGAGCGGTTAGCGCGGTGCGCGTACATGCCCCAGCGCGACCTGCTGTTCCCGTGGCTGTCGGCGATCGACAACGCATCGCTCGCGCTCCGCAACCGCGGCGAGCGCCGGGAGGCGGCCCGGCGCGCGACCGCGCCACTGTTCGAGCGCTTCGGGCTCGCGGGCTTCGAGGGCGCCCGGCCGGCCGAGCTGTCGGGTGGGATGCGCCAGCGCGTCGCCTTCCTGCGCACGCTGATGGCGGGCAAGCCTGTGCTGCTGCTCGACGAGCCCTTTGGGGGTCTCGACGCGATCACCCGCGGCGAGATGCAGGAGTGGCTGGCCGGTGCGCTCGTGGCCGAGCCGCGCGCAGTGATCCTCGTGACCCACGACGTCGAGGAGGCGCTCTACCTCTCGGATCGGGTCGCCGTGCTGTCCGCGCGCCCGGCGCGGCTCGTCGCGGAGCTCGCCGTCCCGGGGGCTCGCGCGAGGCCGCGAGCCGACGCGATCACGACGCCCGAGTTCGCGCGACTCCGCCAGCATGCGCTTGCCGCGCTGAAGGAGGGGTCGGTGAGCGCGAGGCGCTCCAGAGGTCGGGGTGGGCAGGGAAGCTGATGTTGGGCCGAGCGCGAACCCAAATGATGTTGGCGCCGCTCGGCGTGGTCGTGGTCGCGCTGGCCGCATGGGAGCTCGCGGCGCGCTGGGAGCTGATCGCCGACGCGCTCAGCATCGAGCCGTTCCTGATCCCCGCGCCGAGCGACATCGCCGAGGCGCTGTGGAACGACCGCGGGCTGCTCGCCGAGGACGGCTGGGTCACGCTGCGCGAGATCTTGCTCGGGTTCGGGCTCGCGCTCGTCGCCGGGCTCGCGTTCGCGACCGCGCTCCACCTCTCCGACACCCTCAGACGGGCCTTCTATCCGCTGCTGGTCGCCTCCCAGACGGTGCCGATCATCGTCATCGCCCCGATCCTCGTCGTGTGGTTCGGGTTCGGGATCACCCCCAAGCTCGTGATCATCGCCCTGATCTGCTTCTTCCCGATCACCGTCAACGCGCTCGACGGGCTGCGTTCGGTCGATCCCGACTTGATCAAGCTCATGCGCACCCTCGACGCAAGCCGCCTGCGCACCTTTACGCGCGGCGAGGCGCCGTCGGCGCTTCCGTACGCGTTCAGCGGCGCCAAGGTCGCGGTCGCGGTCGCGGTGATCGGCGCCGTGTTCGGGGAGTGGTCAGGCGCGGACTCCGGCCTCGGCCACCTGATGCTCCAGGCGTCGGCTCAACTCGAAACCGCGCGGCTGTTCGCCGCGGTGGTAGTGCTGTCCGCGTTCGCGATCGCGCTGTTCGGGCTGCTATCGCTCCTCGAGCGGCGGGTCGCGTGGTGGGGCCCGTGAGACGCGCCGGGGTCGCCGTCCTCGTCGCCGCGCTCGCGCTCGCGGCCGGATGCGGCGAGCGCGAGGAGCCGAGCGGCGGCGGCTCCCAGCCCGAGCGGTTCGACCTCGCGCTCGACTGGTTCCCTAACCCGGACCACGCCGGCATCTACGAGGCGCTCGACCGCGGCTACTTCGACGAGGCGGGGCTCGACGTGCAGCCCCAGATCCCCTCGGATCCCGCGGCGCCGATCAAGCAGGTCGCCGCGGGTCGCGTCGATCTCGCCGTCTCGTACGAGCCCGAGGTGCTGCTCGCGCGCGAGCAGGGACTGGACGTGGTCGCGGTCGGGGCCCTCGTCCCGGAGCCGCTCACCTCGGTGATCTCGCTCGGCAAGGACGCCGTCCGGGACGGTCGCGGGCTCGACGGAAAGCGGATCGCGACCGCGGGCATCCCCTACCAGGCCGCGTACCTGCGGGCGATCCTCGAGGAGGAGGGGCTCCACGAAGACGACGTCGAGCAGGTCGACGTCGGCCTCAACCTGCTCGCCCCGCTGATCGCGGGGAAGGTCGACGCGACGCTCGGGATGTTCTGGAACATCGAGGGCGTAGAGCTCGCCCGTCGCGGCGACGATCCGACCATCCTGCCGGTCGACGAGCTCGGGATCCCGACCTATGACGAGCTCGTACTGGTGGCGAGCGGCGAGCGGGTGGCGGAGGACCCGGAGGCGATTCGCCTCTTCCTCGCGGCTCTGGAGCGCGGGACCCGCGATGCCGTCGACGACCCCGCCGCCGCGACCGAGTCATTGCTGCAGGCGAACGAGGACCTCGACCCGAAGCTGACCCGCGCTCAGGTCGCCGAGACCTTGCCGGTGCTGCTGCCACGTCCAGCCGGGCGGGACTACGGCTTCATGGACCCCGACGAGTGGCGCGAGTTCGCCGGGTTCCTGGTCGACGAGGATCAGCTCGACGCCCTGCCCGCATTGGAGGACGTGCTCACGAACGAGCTGCTGCCTGGGAAGATTCCTGAGTGAGCGAGGCGCGGCGGGCTCAGGCGGCGCGGCGCAGCGGCCGTCCCTTCTTGACGAGACGGTGGTACTCCGCCAGCGCGAAGGTCCCGGCGAGCCCGCGGTAGGGCTCGTAGGGTGCGAAGAACTCCTCGACTTCCTCGGGCACCGCGCGGCGCCCGAGGTTCGCGAGTCGCCCGATCAGCTTCAGGTATCCGAGGTCGCCCGAGGGCAGCGCGTCCGGGTCGCCGCGCCCGAACAGGCCGAGGCATCGGACGGTCCATGTGCCGATCCCCGGGATCGCGAGCAGGCGCCGCTCGGCGTCGGCCCGTCGCACGTCGCAGCGTCTGGCCGCCACGTCCTTCGCCACCTTGATCAGCGAGAGCGCGCGAGACGGCGCCAGGTCCATGGAGGCGAGCTCCGCCGGCGCGACGCCGGCGATCGTGGCGGCGTCGGGCACGTCATAGAGCCGGCCACGTGCTCCGCCGTGGCCGGGTTCCGCGAGGGATGGGCCCCACGTCCACACGATCCGCCGCTGGATCGCGGCCGCGCGCGGGGACTCGATGAGCTGCTTCGTGACCGCCCACGCGAGCGCCTCCCACGGCCACGCGTGGCGGCGCGGGCGGACCCACGGGCGGCGGCGGATCGCCGGGCCGAGCAGCCGGTCGCCGCGAAAACAGTCGTAGAACTCGCGGTAGTTCTCGTCGACGCCGACGGCGAACCGGATCCGCTCGATCGCGACCTCCAGCGCCTCGCGATCGACCCCCTCCTCCCGCGGCGTCGCCCGCAGCCTCACCGTTCCGTCGCGGCGGCTCCACGCGTGCACGATCACCGGGGCCGCGTCGACGTGAAGCAGCCGCGCGAGGATCCCATTGCGGACGCGCGTCACTCCGTCCTGGCTTGTTCGCCTCGGCAGTCGGTGCGGCCATGGCGGCCGCACCTCGACCTCGAGTGGCGCCGCCGGCAACTAGCGGCCGAGGACGTGGACGTCGATCAGGAACGAGCGGCTCGCGACGACATCGATCGTGCGCTCGCGCTTCGATTGGCGCTTGCGCAGCCGCGGGCGCGGCCGCCGCGCGCCAACGGCCCGCGCGGCATTCACGGCGGCGACCGTGGCCACGCCGGCGACGATGCCGCCCGCCGCCGCGATCGCCGCGGTCCGAACCTCCCCCTTCCACGCCTCGAGCTCCTCGCGATCCGGTCGGGTCGCGATCGGCCGCGCCGGTGCGGTCTGCGCATCGCCCTCCGGAACCGGCTCCTCGACCGCCTCCGCCTCGAGTAGCTGCTCGCTCACCCGGCCGAGTCTATCGACGCGATCAGAGAGTCAGCTCATACAGCCGGTACTTCTTGACCACCTTGCCGCCCATCCCCTCCATCGCCCGGTTCATCGGCTCGTTGGTCTCCAGGATCCACCCCATCTCGCCGGCCATGATCCCGGTCTTCGCGGAGGCCTCGAGGTGGCGCACGAACAGCGCCGCGGCCACCCCGAGATGCTGATGCTCGGGCCTCACTCCGAGCGCGAAGACGCGTATCAGGTCGATCTTCCGGCGCCCGGTCAGGAATTTCAGCCACCCCAGCGGAAGCAGGCGCCCGCCCATCTTCGCGAGCACCTGATTCACGTCGGGCAAGGTCAGCGCGGCCCCGAGCACCTCCCCGTCCCGCTCCGCGATCATCGCCCAGTCCTCGCTCAGGATCGGCTTCAGGTTCTTCGCCTGGAACGCGACCTCCGCGTCCGTTATCGGGACGAAGCCCCAGTTGTCGCCCCACGCGTCGTTGTATATGTCCATGAACCGGTTGACCTCGGCCTCAAGGTCGTCCTTGTGCATGCTGCGCAGCACGACGCCGTGCTCGGTCTTCGCCTTCTCCGCGGCCGCGTGGATCATCGGGTGGAACTCGGTGCCTTCGTGGAGCTCGCCCATCTCGAGCCACCACATCAGCAGGTCGATCCGCTTGTCGAGCCCCTGCGACTCGAGCAACTCGCGGTAGTACGGCGGCTGCCACGGCTCGAGGATCATCGGGGTGCGGTCGTAGCCCTCGATCAGCACTCCGCACTCGTCGTTGGTCGTGAAGTCCATCGGGCCGAGCAACCGCGCGCGCCGCCGCTGGCGGGCCCACTCCGCGGCCGTCCCGACCAGCGCCCGCGCCGCGGCGAGGTCGTTCTCGCACTCGAAGAACCCGAACATCGCGTCGTTTCCGCCCTGGTAGGTGTCCCAGCGCGAGTCGATCTGAGCCGTGATGCGTCCGACCGGTCGGCCGTCGCGTTCACACAGGAAGTACTCCGCCTCGGCGTGCTCGAAGTAGGGATTGCGGCGGCGGTCGAGAAACCGCCGGCGCTCGTAGATCAACGGCGGGACCCACCTGTCCTCGTCCCGATGGAGGCGGAACGGGAGCTTGATGAACCGCGTCAGGTCACGCCGGCCGCGAACCGGCCGCACGGTCAGCTTCCCGGTCGCCGGCGCCTCAGCGGGCGCCGCACGACGCTGCCGGGCGCTGCTCTCCACGGCCGGACGGTATCTCAATCGCTCGGCACATCCGGTCCGTGCGGCGCCGCGATTGATGCCAGACTCCCCGCATGGCCGAGACGAGCGCGCCAGCCGACGTCTTCGAAAAGGCCCGCACGCACGACCGCGCCGAGCAGCTCGCTGCCGCCAAGGAGGCCGACCTCGTCCCCTACTTCCGGGTGCTCGAGTCGGCCGCGGGCCCGGTGGTCGAGATGGAGGGCCACGAGACAATCATGCTGGGGTCGAACAACTACCTCGGCCTCACCGGGGACGACCGGGTCAAGGGCGCCGCCCGCGACGCGCTCGAGCGCTACGGGACCGCGCTAACGGGGTCGCGACTACTGAACGGCACGATTCCCCTCCACACCGAGCTCGAGCGAGAGATCGCGGAGTGGATGGGCGCGGACGACGCGATCGTGTTCACCACCGGCTACCAGGCGAATCTCGGGACGATCGGGACGATCCTCGAGCCCGGGGACACCGTGATCTGCGATTCGGGCGATCACGCGTCGATCCTCGACGGATGCCGGCTGTCGGGCGCGCGGCTGCGGCCGTTTCGCCACAACCGAATGGAGAAGCTGGAGCGGATGCTCGAGCGCGCCGCGCTCGACGGCGGCGGGGTGCTCGTCGTCGTCGACGGCGTGTTCTCGATGGAGGGGGACATCGCCCCACTGCCGGAGATCGTCGAGCTGTGCGAGCGGCACGGCGCGCGGTTGATGGTCGACGAGGCCCACGCGGTCGGCGTGCTCGGCGAGCGCGGTACGGGGTCGTGCGAGCTGTTCGGGCTCGAGGACCGCGTCGACCTCCGGATGGGGACGTTCTCGAAGAGCCTCGCCTCGTGCGGCGGCTTCGTGGTCGGCCCCGCCGAGGTGATCGAGTTTCTTCGGATCGCCGCGCGGGCGTTCGTGTTCACGGCCGCCGCGGTCCCGGCCGCGGTCGGTGCCGCGCTCGAGGCGGTGAAGATCTGCCGACGCCAGGGCGGCCCCCTGTACGCAAAGTTGCTGCAAAACGCCGCATATCTGCACGAGGGCCTGACCGATCTCGGCCTTCGGGTCGTCGAGCCGACCAAGCTTCCGGACGGCACCGAGGCGATCACGCCGGTCGTCCCCGTCGTCGTCGGGGAGGACTGGCAGGCCGTGATGCTGTGGAAGGCTCTGTTCGACTCCGGGGTCTACACCAACGTCGCGCTGCATCCCGCTGTCCCGCCGGGGGGCGCGCTGCTGAGGACGAGCTTGATGGCGACTCACGAGCGCGAGCACCTCGACCGCGCGCTCGAGATCTTCGCCAAGACGATCGAGCAGTTCCCGGACCTGCCGAAGCGCTGACCCTGCGGAGCACGCGGGCGGAACTGTTCTATCCCCCTGTTAGGGGAGTTTCGTCTTGTCCATCCGTGCACAAGACGAAGCACCCAACAAAAAGGTGCTCATAGCGAACGTCGCCGAGGGAAATGGGGGCGCATCAACTTGACGGGGGCGTTCGCGCGGCAGTAGCGTAGCGCCCGCCGAACGCACCCGGGGCAGGGAGCGGATGGGGACGGAGACCGAAGCCCTCCAGACGCCCTCCCGGCTCGGAGCCGCCGGTCGTTTCGGATCGATAGTCCCCCTGGGAAACTCGCTACCACTCGAGGAGGAGTGACGATGGAAGCTGCGTCGACAGCTGTCCCTGCGCAATTGCCTCAGCACATGCAGGCGCTCGCGCACGCCAATGAGATTCGTCTGGCCCGCGCGGCGCTGAAGCGGGAAATCAACGCAGGCAACGAGAGCGCGGCGGACGTTGTCCGTGACTGCCCCTCGGAGGTGGAGACGATGACCGTGAGCGAGCTCCTGCGGAGCCAGCGCCGCTGGGGTCGCACGCGTGTCAGGAAGTTCCTCATCCCGCTCGCGGTGAACGAGAACCGCGAGCTTGGCAGGCTGACCCTCCGCCAGCGGGACGAGCTGGCAAAGAGGCTCATGGCAATGTCCGTCCGCTGAGCGCGGGCCAGCGAGAACACCAGCGCCAATTGAGAGCCCGGGGCCCGAGGTCCCCGGGCTCCGGCGTTTCCGGGCCCCTACCGCCGGCCCAAGCCGCTGAGTCGAAACGGCAGCCCGCCAGAGCGCCGCCTGAACATCGTCGTCAGCCACCAGGCCGCAATCCCGAACGCCGCCGCCGCGATCGCGATCCGCGCCAGCGGCGGCAACCCGGACGGACCGAGGAAGAACAGGGCGGCGAGAACCACGAGGGCGACGGCCCCGGCGAGCAGCAGGGTGTGCGAGCGGTAGCCGGCGAAGTGCTCGCGTGCGGAGAGCTCCAGGCCAGCGAGTGAGCCGAGCGCCAGGCCGGTACCGATCATCACGTTCCCCTGCGTCCCCGAGACGATGAAGCCGCCGATCAACATCACGATCGCGACCAGCACCACCAGCTCGACGAGCGGGAACGATCCCCACGGCGCGGCCGGCGGATCGTCGGGTCCCGGACGCCGCGGGCGCTTGCGGGCCTTGGTAGCCACTACGTGATCCTCGGCGGGGGCGGGGCGCGGCGGTGCCGCGCCCCTCGGCTAACGGACAACCGGAGGAGAGCTTGACGCGCCACCACCCGAGGATCATCCCGAGCAGGCCCCAGCGAGGTCGCGAGTGCCAGTGACGGCAGCCTCGCTCGCCGATGTCCTCGTTGGAGACGCGGATCCAGCGATGCCGCTCGGGCTCGACGATCATGCGCTCGATCAGCTCACGGTTCTGCTCCTCGACGTCGACGCGGCTCGTGAGCTCCGCCCGGGCGGTCTGGAGCCGGGCCGCGAGCGCATCGCGGACCCGCTCGAGGTCGCGGACGCCGAGCACGCGCGGGCCGCCCGCGGCCGGGACGCCGAACTCGATGCCGGCGCGCGGGAACGCGGTGGCGAACAACTCGCCGAGCTCGCGCTCCAGATCGCCGATCTGGCGCCGCAGGTCCTCGCGGGCGAGCCGCTCGGCGTCCTCTCGTACCCTCGCTCGGCCGCCGCCGGCCGGTGAAACCGGCGGGCCGGCCGGTGCGGGTCCCGTCGGGACGCTCTGCTCAAGCAGCTCGGGCATATCTCCCTTCGACGAGCGTGGCTCGACGTGCCGATTCTACTCCCCGGCTGCGCGCTCCGCGCCCATCACCTCACACGCGAGCCACAACGCCTCCTCGGCGGCGATGTCGGGCACGCCCTTGACCTGGGTGGTCACGAGCATCGTGTTGCGGGTCTTGGAGCGCACGCCGCGGCCGCTCGCGATCGCCCCGAACAGGAGCGCGATCGGCCGTGCCTCGTCGGCGATCACGAGCGTCCCCGCCGGCAGCTCGCCGGGTCTCCCCTCGAGCCCCTCTCCCGGCGCCGAGCCCCTCAACCCGACCGCGCCCTCGACCTTGTCGGCGTCGAACGCTCGCATCGCCACACCCGATTCGACGATCGCGATCGTGAGCGCGTCGTCGAGCAGGTTCAGGCTCCGAAAGCCGCCGTGTTTCATGCGATCGAGGGCTGCCTGCTCCACGGGCGTCCGGGTGCGATCGGGGTCGAGCCCGATGTGCCTGTAGAAGACACGGTACGCCCACGGAATCGGGCGGTGGCGCAGGTTGACCGCCTCCCCCCCCGTGAGGCGGTTGCTGAGCTGCCGCAGCCGCTCCTTGACCTCCCTCGGGCTGCGACCGGAGCCCCGATCCACGGTCAGGTAGCGCAGCGCGAGCCCCGGGAACTCGTCGCGCAGGGGCGCGGCCACCGACCCTGTGGCGATCGGCGTCGCCCGGGCCATCAGCGGTCGGTGCGGGCGCGGCGCCGCGACTCCCGGAGCAGCCGCGCGACCTGATCTTCGAGCGCCCCGTCGTCGAGCTCCTCGCTGCCCACGCTCGCGCTCCTCAGGATGCCGCCCGGGTACGCGAAGGCGACCGTGGGACATACGCCGACGCGGTAGATGTTGCTCACGGCTCCGTCGGCGTCGTAACCGACTGGGATCCGCCATCCGCGCTCGCGAATCACCTCGCGCACCTCATCGCGGTCGTCGCGAACGTTCACGCTCAGGAAGTTGACCCGGCCACGGTACCGCGAGGCGGCTTCGGCGACGAGGTCCTGGGAGGGCAGGCAATCGCCACCGCGGCCGAACCAGAACGAGATGACGAGCGGCTTGTCGAAGAAGTCGCACACGCGCAGGACCTCGGGCAGCTCGACCTCGCATGCCGGCGTTCGCCGTTGATCCTCGGGGCAGGGAACCTCCGAGCTCTCGCAGTCGTCCTGGTACACGTTCGCGTCCCCCTCCACGCTCCCGAGGGCATCCGGCACAGCGAACTGGGACAGCGCGGTCCCGCGGTCTCCACCCGCGCCGAGCAGCCCCCCCTCGGTCGTGCGGATCGTGTTCAAGAGCGCAAACGCGATCAGGGCGACGAAAGCCGCCCCAACGACGAGCGAATAGACCCTGCCCGGCCCCGCGCGCCTGGGGGGATCGGGCTCCGGGCTCATCGTTCTGCGCCCCGCCCGGCAGGCGACGGCGCTCCGAGACGCCGCCGCGCCCACGCCGCGATGCGCGGGAACGGCTCGAAGCCGCCCTCGGCCCACACCAGCGTCGCCGGCAGAACGATCATTACGCCCAGCAGGGCGACCCCGAGATCCACCACCGTCACGATCCCGAAGTCGCGCAGCATTCTGATCTCGGTCGCGATCAGCGCCGCAAAGCCCGCGATCGCGGTCAGCCCGGAGGCGAGCACCGCGGCGCCCGTGCGCGAATAGGTGTTGCGAAGGGCCTCTCCGACCGAGCGCCCGGCGGCGCGCTCCTCACCGAACCGCGCCGTGAGGATGACGCTGAACTCGGTCGCGATCGCGATCACGAGCACCCCGAGCGTCGCCGACATCGGGTTGAGCGGTATCCCGATCGCCCACAGCACGAGCGCCGACCATCCGGTCGCCAGAACGATCGGGATCAGCGGCACCAGGGCCCGCCGCGCCGATCGGTACACCGCAAGCAGTACCGCGGCGACCGCGAGCAGCCCCACCGCTGTGAGCCAGTAGCGGCTGCTCGAGAGGTCCTCGTTCGCCTCCGCGGCGAGCACGGGGAGTCCCGCGACCTGGGCCTCGACCCCGGGCGGCGGCGCCGCCCCCGCGCCCGGCGGGTCGATCTGCTCGCGGACGTCGCCGATCAGCTCCTGCTGCTCGTCGAGCGGCATCACCGGGATACCGAACGCGATGTTCGCGGTGTCGGGGGGCCCTTCCGAGGCGGCGCGCGCGATCACGGCCTGCGAGAAGTAGGGCGGGACCGCACCGAGAACCGAGTCGACGCGAGCGCGCGTCAACTCGCCACCACCCTCAAACAGGTCCGGCAGGGCGATCGCCGGGCACAGATCAGCGTCCTCGCAGCGCTCCAGATCGCCGCTCGCTCCGTGCCGCTCGAGCACGCGCTGACGGTACTCCTGCATCCATTCGATCACCGCCGGGTCGGTGACATCGTCGGCGCGCACGACGACGTTGAGCTCCCCCGACACCCCGGTTGCGTCCTGGAGCTCGTCGACGTCCCGCAGCGCGGGGAGATCTTCCGGAACGAGCTCGGTGATGTCCGAGATCACCTCGGTGCGCGTGCCCGCCACCCACCCGGACACCGCGATGACCAACGCCACCGCCAGCACCACCCCCGGGGACGCGATCGCGAGCGCCAGTGTGCGCTTCGCGGGGCGGCGAAGGGCCGCCGCGAGCCGGCCGCGAGGGCGTGGCCCGCGGTGGCGCCGTCCTCGAGCCCGCTGGGCCGGTTTCGCGAGCACCAGGGCCGAGAACCCCGAGGTGAGGGCAACCACGAACGCGATCCCGATCCCGAGCACGAGCAGCAGCCCGAACGCCCTCACCATCGGCACCGGCGAGAGCAGCAGGACCAGGAACCCCGCCGCCGTGGCCATCCCAGCCGCCGCGATCACGGGCCCGCCGCTCGCCGCCGCCCGCCGGGCGGCGACTGCCGGGGCGAAGCCCGCCGATTCGGCCTCGCGAAAGCGGGCCTGGAACTGAATCGCGTAGTCGACCGCGAGGCCGATCAGGACCGGCAGCACCGCCAGCGACGCCATCGTGAGCGAGCCGCCGAACAGGCCCAGGGCGCCGAACGCGATCGCCGCCGCGACCACCGCGACGCCGAGCGGAAGCAGCCTCAGCCGGCCTCCGAACACGAGCGTCAGGGTCAGCGCCATCACCGCGAGCGCGGCCGCCAGCAGGATGAATATCTCGCTGCGAATCTCGTCCGAAAGGCCGTCCACCACGGCGGGCACTCCGCTGACCACGTAGGCGCCCCCATCGAGCCGGAATTGCTCGTCGGCAACGGCCTCCCGGAACAGGTCGATCGCCTCGGCGCGCTCGCTCTCGGTGAGCTCGGGGCGGAGCCGGACCGAGATCAGCGCCGCATCCGAGCTCGGGAAGAGGTAGGCGAAACGCTCCTTCGGTGTGCACATCGGCTGGCGTGAGTCGCACACCACCCGCGACACGAACCGGGGGTCGTCGATCGTGGGCGGGCCCGTCAGCCCCGAGCGAGCCGCGAGGTCGACGAGTCCCGACTGGAACTTCCTCAACACTTCCTGCGAGGCGGCGCGAGCCTCCTCGCGCTGAACCGCCTCCGATGCCCCCCGCCGGGCGGCGTCGCGCGCCGCGGCTTCGGCGGCGGCGCTCGCCCGCGCGGTCGCGGCCTGGGTCTGCGAGCCGAGAAACCGCTCGGCCTGGATCGCCGACTGGTTGAGGAAGGTCGCCGGCCCGTAGGTGACCTGGCTGGGATCGAGCTCGGCGATCCTCGCGCACGTGTCCGAGAGCGGCTGCTGGCCCTCCGGGACGCTCCCCGAGAGGCAGCCCTCGAGGTTGAGCAGCCGGCCGAGGTTCTCGGTCAGGACGAGCTCCTCGAGGTCGCCGCGGACGAGGATCACGACGGGGTCGTCGCCGAACTGACGCTTGAAGTCCTCGGTCGCCGCGAAGCTCTCCGAGTCGCGGTCGACGAGGGTGTCCGTGCCCGCGTCGGCCTCGAGGCGCAGCGCACCCGCCGCTCCCAGCAGGCACAGGAACATCGTGCCAACGACGACCGGCACCGGCCGCCGCACCGCCCAGGCGGCAAGCCTGACGAGGAACCCGCTCATCGGCCCGCGACCGGGCTCAGTCCATGGCGAGGGGGCCGCGCGTCTCGGCGTTGAGGAACTGGCGGACGAACTCGTTGTCCGAGTTGAACAGCTCCTCCTGCGGTCCGCTCTCGACGATCTTGCCCTTCCACAGCACCGCGAGGAAGTCGGCGACGCGCCTCGCGGTGCCGAGGTCGTGGCTGATCACCAGGTAGCACCCGCCGTTCTCCTCGTGCACCTCGCGGATCAGCTCGCACAGCAGCGCGGTGCGCACCGGGTCGAGGCCTGAGTCGGGCTCGTCGAACATCACGATCGCAGGATCGAGCACGAGCGCGCGCGCGAACCCGGCGCGCTTGCGCATCCCGCCCGAGAGCTCGTTCGGCATCTTGTAGATCGCGTCGGCAAGCCCGACCTCCTTGAGACGCCGGTTGACGATCTCGCCGATCTCCTCCTCGCTCTTGTCCGTGTGCTGCCGGAGCGGGAAGGCGGTGTTGTCGTACACGTTCATCGACCCGAACAGTGCGCCGTCCTGGAACAGCAGGCCGAACTTCTTGCGAACCTCGAACAGCTCGTCGTCGGACATGTTCGGGATCGATTCGCCGTGGACGAGCACGTCCCCCGAGTCCGGGTAGAGCAGTCCGACGATGTGCTTGATCAAGACGCTCTTCCCCGTCCCCGACGGACCTAGCACCATCGAGATCTGGTTGTCGGGCAGACCGAGGTTGCACTCGTTGAGGATCCGCATGCGGCCAAACTGCTTCACGAGGTCGATCACCTCGATCGCGTCGCGGCCGCCGTGATCGCGCTTCTCGCCCGTGTGCCACTTGTAGGGATTGGGGTCGTCCGGATCGACCCCGGGGATGACGTAGTCGCGGCTCGCGACGCGGGGTGCGCGCGCGGGCTCACCGGGCTCGGGCTCCGGCTCTGTCGCCGGCGCAGGCTCCGGGGTCGCCTCGGCGGGCGCGTCGGCGCCCTCGTCGGCGACGACGCCCTCGACGGTCGTCTCACTGCGCTCCTCGGGCTCGGGCCCGCCTCTGTGCTCGTCGGCTTCGGGCAAGCGTTCTTCTCCTTGTTATCCGCCTATCGGGGCCCTTGGGTTCGCGCCCCAGAAGATCAGGGTTCCCATCATCCCGATGATGTGAACCAAGACGATGTTAAGCACCATCGACTTCGCGGTCGCCGTGCCCACCCCGACGGGCCCGCCGGACGCGGTGTAGCCGTAATAGCAGCCGACCAGCACGATGGCGGTCGCCATCGTCATCGCCTTGATGAGGCTGAATAAGAGGTCGCCCGGGTTCTGGAACATCCAGAAGATCAGGAAGTAGCCGCCCTCGCTCACCTCCCCTATCTGCTCGACGACCGCGAGCCAGGAAGCGAAGTAGCCGACGCCGATCGCCGCGAGGTACATGAACGGAAGCGTCATCCACGCCGCGAGCAGCCGCGTCGCCGCAAGGAACGTCACCGGGGGAACGCCCATCACCTCGAGCGCGTCGATCTCGTCCGAGATCCGCATCGCTCCGAGCTCGGCGACGATCCCGGTCCCGACCTTCGCCGACATCATGTACCCGAACGCGTACGGGATCACCTCGCGCAGGTCGCACCACGCGGCGAACACCCCAGCGTAAGCGGGCGCGCCGACCGCGCGATTGAAGTACGCCCCCTCGATCCCGCACTGGAGGCCGAGGATGAACACGAGCCCCCAGATAACGATCGTCGAGCCGAGGATCAGGATCCCGGCCTGGCGCAGCGACTCGCCGAAGAACTGCAGCACGCGGCCCGAGTAGACGAGCCCCATGACGCGGAAGCAGAAGCGCGCGATGTCGCCGAGCGAGGCGAGCCAGTCGCGCGGTATCGCAAGCCACCCGGGCATTACTTGATCACCAGCAGCTCGGGGTGCGTGGCCAGAAGCGTTTGCGTGAACACGTAGTTGAACGCGAACACGCCCATGAAGCTGATCACGACCGACTCGTTGACCGCCCTCCCGACCCCCTCTGCGCCGCCGGAGGCGTTCATGCCCTTGTAGCAGGACACGATCGCGATGATCGCCCCGAATAAGGTCGTCTTCACGACCGAGCCCCAGAGGTCGGTCGTCGAGGCGTTGGTGAGCAGGGTGGCGAAGAAGCCTCCGAGCGGCTGGCCGTAGAGCAGCTCGGCGCCGATCCCGCCGGCGATCCCGAACATGAGCGCGTAGATGTCGAGCAGGCCGGTGATCAGCATCAGCGCGAGGAACCGCGGCACGACCAGGTTCTTGATCGGATCGACGCCGAGCACCTGGAGGGCGTCGAGCTCCTCGCGGATCTTCCGCGCGCCGAGATCGGCGGTGATCGCCGTGCCGGCCACCCCCGCGACGACGACCGCGGTGACGAACGGCGCGAACTCGCGGATCGAGGCGAGGACGAAGAACCCGCCGAGACGGTCCAGCGCGCCGAACAGCGACAGGAAGTTGGCCGCCTGGAGCCCCGGCGCGCCGAACCCGAACGCCACGGTCGAGATCAGCATCGGGAACCAGGTCAGCTGGAGCGCGAACAGGAACTGGCCGATGAACTCGCCGCCGTACGGGAACGGCGGCCTGACCGTCGAGGCAATCGTCTTCCCGGTCAGGATCATCATGTTCCCGACCTGCTCGAACAGCGACTTGGCGGGCAAGAATGCCCTGTCGGCAAAGCCTCTGACCATGTCTCCTCCCGGACCGGGGCGCCCCGGTCCGCAAGCGACAGGGTATTTCATCGCCCTTCCCTGCGCCACCGCTAACCCTTCGGGTGGCCCGAGGGTCCCGTGGTATGTTCCTCGCGCCTTGGGGGAGAGAGGCCAAATCACCCGAGGGCGAGGCTTGATGAGGGTCGGGGCAACGATCGCCACGGGAGTCACCGTTCTCGTGCTCGCCGCGTGCGGCGGCGGTGGCGAGCGGCAGGACGAGAGCGAGCCCGAGGCGAAGTTCCCGGTCGACGTCGCGACGGCGAAGTTCCCGAACCGCCAACGCCTCGCAGAGACGACCGAGCTGCGGCTCGGGGTCGAGAACACCGGCACGGAGACGATCCCCGACCTCGCGGTGACGATCTTCATCGAGGACGGCGGTCAGGGCTCGTTCGACATCCGGCTCGACCAGCCCGGCCTCGCGAACCCGAACCGGCCCGTGTGGGTGCTCGAGGACAAGTACCCGCGCCTTGCCGGCGAGAGCCGCCCGCCGGGCTCCTCCCCCGCCGACATCGCGGCCTCGAACACGTACGCGTTCGGACCGCTCGAGGCGGGCGAGGAGCGTGAGATGATCTGGAAGGTGACGCCGGTGCGCGGCGGCACCTACACCGTGAACTACGAGGTCGCGGCGGGGCTGTTTGGCAAGGCCAAGGCGGTGACAGCGGACGGAAGCAAGCCGAGCGGGAAGTTCCTCGTCACGATCTCCACGAAGCCTCCCCAGGCCAGGGTCAACGAAGAAGGCAAGGTCGAGATCGAGCAGTAGCTGGCGCCCGGCGATCGCCGGGGCCGTCGCCCTGCTGTGCGCGACGGCGATCGCCGCCGGGTGCGGCGACGGCGATGACGAGTCGACCACGGCCGCAACGACGACGACGACGCCGGCCGACGCGGGCCCCAGGCGCGACGCGCCACCGGTCGGCGACGGACGCGGAGGGGTGCGGCTGGTCGAGATCGGTGAGTTCGAGCAACCGCTCTACGTCACCCAGGCGCCGGGAGACCTCGACCTGTACGTCGTCGAGAAGACCGGGCGGATCATGCGCGTCGAGGGCGGGGCCGGGCGACCCGTCGCGGCGGAGCCGTTCCTCGACCTCAGGGGCGAGGTGTCGACGGGAAGCGAGCAGGGGCTGCTCTCGGTGGCCTTCGCCCCCGACTTCTCCCGATCGGGGCGCTTCTACGTCGACTTCACCGACACCGAGGGCGACACCCGGATCCAGGAGTTCCGCCGCGACCCGGACGACCCCGACCGCGCCGACCCGGCGACCCGCCGCGAGCTGCTGCGCATCGATCAGCCGTTCGACAACCACAACGGTGGGTTGCTCCTGTTCGGGCCCGACGAGCTGATGTACGTCGGCACCGGCGACGGCGGCTCCGCCGGCGACCCGATGCGCAACGGCCAGGACCTCTCGACCCTGCTCGGCAAGATCCTGCGCATCGACCCCACCCCCGCCGGGGGCCGCCCGTATCGGATCCCCTCCTCGAACCCGTTCGTCGACAGAGCCCGGCGCCCGCGGCGAGATCTACTCGTACGGCCTGCGCAACCCGTGGCGATTCTCGTTCGACCGCGTCGGCGGGGCGCTCTCGATCGGAGACGTCGGCCAGGACACGTTCGAGGAGATCGACCTGGTTGGGCGCGGACAGGGCCGCGGCGCCAACTTCGGCTGGTCGGCGTTCGAGGGCGACGAGCCCTTCAACGAAGACCAGGAGGCCGAGGGGGCGATCCCCCCGGTGCTCGCCTATCCGCAGGTCGACACGTGCGCCGTCACCGGCGGCTATGTCGTTCGGGACGAGTCCCTGCGCTCGCTCAACGGGCGCTACCTGTACGGAGACTTCTGCGTCGGCGAGCTTCGAAGCTTCACCGCCAGACCCGGTCGCCGGGCGGCCGACGACCGCCCGCTCGGCCCCACGGTCCCCCAGCTCAGCTCGTTTGGCGAGGACAACCGCGGTCGCATCTACGCCACGTCGCTGAGCGGCCCGGTGTACCGGCTCGCGCCGCGGTGAGCGCAGCTTCCCGAACGGCGGGGTGTTAGGGGAGTCGTGCTCGTCCTGGTCCTCGCCCTCGCGCTCATGCTGGTCGCTGCGCTGCCTTCCGCGGCTTCGGCGAAGCCGAAGGTCGGCGACGGCACCGGACGGAGTCGAGCTGCGTCAAGCTCGGCGATTTCGACACCCCGGTCCACGTCGACAACGCGCCCGGCTCCAAGCGCCTCCTGTTCGTGGTCGAGCAAGGCGGCACGATCCGCATCCTGCGCGGCAACCACACGCTCGGCAACCCCTTCCTGGACATCCGCGATCGGGTCGAGGCCGGCGGCGAGGAGGGACTCCTGTCCGTCGCCTTCCCCTCCGACTACGAGCAATCGGGTCTCCTCTACGTCTACTACACGGTTCGCGGCGGCGACGTCAACCGCGTGTCGGAGTTCCGCCGTTCCACAGCTACGACCGCGGATCCGGCCTCCGAGCGGCCCGTGATCCAGTTCTCGCACTCAGAATTCGCAAACCACAACGGCGGCCAGCTCCAGTTCGGCCCCGACGGGCAGCTCTACATCGCGACGGGCGACGGCGGCGGGGGCGGGGACCCGGACGGCAATGGCCAGAACGTCAACAGCCTGCTCGGCAAGCTTTTGCGCATCGATCCGCTGCCCGGCAACGCAGGCGCGTACGGGATCCCGGCCGGCAACCCGTTCGCCGGCCCGACCCCGGGGCTCGACGAGATCTACGCGCTCGGGTTGCGCAACCCGTGGCGGTTCTCGTTCGACCGCAAGACCGACCGGATCGCGATCGCGGACGTCGGGCAGGGCAGCTGGGAGGAGGTCAACTTCACGTCACCGTCCCGTTTCGCCGGCGCAAACTTCGGCTGGGACGCGTTCGAGGGGACCCACCGATTCGAGGCCACGACGCCCGCGCCATCGGGCCACCACCCGCCGATCTTCGAATACGAGAACGGCGCCGAGAACTGCGCGGTCGTCGGCGGGTACGTCGTGCGCGACCGCAAGCTGCGCTCCCTCAATGGCCGCTACGTGTACGCCGACCTGTGCGCCGGCGAGCTGCGGAGCTTCGTCCCGGGCCTCGACGGCGCCAGGAAGGATCGCGCCCTCGGGCCCGCCGTCGCGTCGCCGACATCGTTCGGCGAGGGAATCAAGGGCCGGATCTACGTCGCGTCGCTCGGGGGCGGGGTCTGGAAGCTGAAATGACCGCGCGCTTGCGCGGCGGGGCCCTCGCGGCGACGATCGTCGCGCTCGCGATCCTGGCTCCTGGTTCGGCCGCGGGCGCGATCTCCGCGAAGGAGGTCGGGGACTTCAACCGACCGACGTACGTCCACGGCCCCGACGGCGCCGGCGGCGCGTTGTTCGTGGTCGAGCGGGCGGGGAGGATCGAGGTGATCCAGGACGGCCGACGCCAGGACCGTCCGTTCCTCGACATCGAGGGCCGGGTGTCGTGCTGCGCGGGCGAGCGAGGGCTGTTCTCGGTCGCGTTCGCGACCGACTACGCGACCTCGGGCCGCCTGTACGTGTACTTCACCGACCGCCAGGGCGACATCAGGGTCGAGGAGTACCGGCGGAGCGCCGAGGACCCGCTGCGCGCGGAAACGGGCACGCGGCGCAAGGTGATCCAGATTCGCCACCGCGCGTTCTCGAACCACAACGGCGGTCAGCTTCAGTTCGGCCCCGACGGCCATCTCTACCTCGCGACCGGCGACGGCGGCAGCGCGGGCGACCCGCGCGAGAACGCGCAGAGCCGGCGAAGCCTGCTCGGGAAGCTGCTCCGAATCGACCCCAGGCCGCGCAACAGCGGGCCCGGGCACGCCGTGCCGCGCTCGAACCCGTTCGTGAAGGGCAAGGGCGCGAACGAGATCTACGCGCGCGGGCTGCGCAACCCGTGGCGATTCTCGTTCGACGGCAACCGGATCGTGATCGCCGACGTCGGCCAGGACCGCCGGGAGGAGATCGACTACGAGACCGTCGACGGCGCAAACGGCGCCAACTTCGGCTGGGACGCGTTCGAGGGCTCGGCTCGCTACCGCTCACCGGACGCGAGCCCGCCGCCCAAGAAGCACGACCGCCCGATCGCGCAGTACGGCCACGAGGGCGGAAGGTGCTCGATCACGGGCGGGTACGTGGTCCGCGATCCCCAGGTGCCCGCGCTCGAAGGCCGCTACGTGTACGGGGACCTATGCACGGGCGAGATCCGCAGCCTGGTCCCCGAGCTCGGCGGCGCGCGAGACGACCGCGGCCTGGGACTGCGCGAGCAGGGCCTGACCACGTTCGGCGAGGACGCCGCCGGCCGCGTGTACTTCGCTTCGGCGTCCACCGGGAAGGTCTTCAGGATCGTCCAGACGGGATGAGGGCCGCCTCCACCGCGGTGCGCGGGTAGAGTGGTGGCGGGACGTCAATGGAGAGCGGCACCAAGCCCACCGGCACCGACGAGGCGGCCGCCAACGGCGGGGACGGCGCGCGGCCGGCCTCGACGCGCTCCCGAGCGACGTTCGAGGTCCATAACCCCGCCGACGGCTCGCTGATCTCGACGATCCCGATCCACGGCCCGGACGAGGTTCGCGCGGCGGTCGGGCGGGTGCGCGCGGCCCAGCCCGAGTGGCAAGCCGTGGGACCCGCGGGCCGCTACCGGTGGCTCGGGCGGTGGCGCGATTGGATGCTCGCCAACAGCGACACGATCGCGGATGTGATGGAGGCCGAGACGGGCAAGGTCCGCAACGACGCCGCGCTCGAGGCTCCGTGGCTCGCCGACACGATCAACTTCTACGGCGAGAACTCCGGCCGCTTCCTCGCCGACCAGCAGGTGAGCGCCCACAACCCGCTGATCAAGGCCAAGGCGCTGAAGGTCGCCTACCGCCCGCACCCCGTCGTCGGGGTGATCGCACCGTGGAACTTCCCGTTGCTGCTCTCGGCCGGAGACGCGATCCCAGCCCTGGCGGCGGGCTGCGCGGTGGTCATCAAGCCGTCCGAGTTCACGCCGTTGTCGCTGCTCGAGCTGGTGCGGGGATGGACCGACGAGGTCGGCGGGCCAGGTGTGATCGAGGTCGCGACAGGGCTCGGAGAGACTGGATCGACGCTCGTCGACGAGGTCGACTACGTCCATTTCACGGGCTCGGTCGCGACCGGGAAGAAGGTGATGGCACGGGCGGCCGACACGCTGACGCCTGTGAGCCTCGAGCTGGGTGGCAAGGATCCCCTGCTCGTGCTCGACGACGCCGACCCCGAGCGGGCCGCCAACGGGGCCGCCTGGGGAGGGCTCGCGAACTCGGGCCAGATCTGCCAGTCGGTCGAGCGCGTGTACGCGACCGAGCCTGTCTACGACCAATTCCTCGACGCGCTCACCAAGCGCGTATCGAGCCTGCGCCAGGGGCCGGACCGTCCCGCCTACACGCACGAGGTCGGGGCGATGACCACGCCCGCCCAGATCGAGATCGTCGAGGACCACGTCCGTGACGCCGTCGAGCGTGGAGCCACGGTCCTGTGCGGCGGCAAGCGCCGCGAGGGGGCCGGTGACTACTTCGAGCCCACGGTGCTCACCGGAGTCGACCACTCGATGCGAATCATGCAAGAGGAGACCTTCGGCCCGGTGATCCCGGTGATGAAGGTTCGCGACGAGGACGAGGCGGTGCGCCTGGCGAACGACTCCGAGTACGGGTTGTCGGCGTCGGTGTTCGGCGAGCGCGACCACGCGGAGGCCGTGGCGCGCCGGCTCGAGTCCGGCGCCGCGAACGTGAACGACGTTCTCGTCAACTACCTCGCGCTCGACGTCCCGATGGGCGGATGGAAGGACTCGGGGATCGGAACGCGATGGGGGGCCGAGGGGATCCGGAAGTACTGCCGCACCGAGTCGATCGTGGTGACGCGGTTCGCGCGAACGAAGGCCGAGCCGATGTGGTTCCCGTACTCGCCCGGCAAGGGCCGCATCCTCGGCGCGATTACCCGGTTCGTCAACGCGCGCGGGCTGTGGGGACGGCTGCGCGCGCTGCGCGGCTAGCCGGAATCCGGCTGCGCGATACTTGAAGCGACGGATCGTGTTGAGGGTGTCGTGAGCAGGAAGAGACCCGGGGTGGGGATCGCCGTCGTCACGAGCGTGGTGCTCGTGCTGTCGCTCGTCATCGCGGCGCCCGCCGTGGCGGGCTTCAAGACCGGCAAGTACAGCGGGGGGACCGCCCAGGGTCACTCGATCAACTTCAAGGTGACGGACCTAGTGGTGAAGAGGTTGACCTTCACGATCGACGTTGCGTGCGACGACGGGAGCAATGTTCCGCTGAAGACCACGAAGCCCGCCAAGGCGCCGATCAGCCACCGTGGACGTTTCAACGCCATGTTCACGGGCGACATCACGGCGGAGGTAACGGGCAAGGTGAAGGGCAGACACGCGGCCGGCAAGATCGAGACCTCCGGCGTGCTTCCCACGACCGGCGCCATGTGCTCCGGCACCTCGGACTGGACCGCCGACAAGCAGAAGTAGCGCCGGGGCTCAGTCAGCCTGCCGGCACGAGCTCCTCGCGGAGCTGCTTTGCCGCCTGCACCATGTTGCGCAGGCTCGCGTCGACTTCCTCCCACGCGCGGGTCTTGAGCCCGCAGTCCGGGTTGACCCACAGCTGCTCGGGCCGCAGGACCCGGGCGGCGGCGTGTAGCAGCTCGACCATCTCCTCCGCGGGTGGCACCCGCGGTGAGTGGATGTCGTAGACCCCGGGACCGATCTCGTTGTCGTACCCGGTGCGCTCCCAATCGTGCAGCAGCTCCATCCGCGAGCGCGCCGCCTCGATCAACAGGACGTCGGCGCCCATCTCCTGGATCCGCTCCATGATGTCGCCGAAGTCCGAGTAGCACATGTGGGTTTGGACCTGGGTTTCGTCGCGCACCGGCGAGGTCGCGACGCGGAAGCAGTACACCGCCCACCGCAGGTACTCGTCCCAGCGGTCGCGGCGCAGCGGCAGGCCCTCGCGAATCGCCGGCTCGTCGACCTGGATGATCCGGATGCCGGCCTCCTCGAGATCGGACACCTCGTCGCGGATCGCCAGCGCGAGCTGCTCGCAGGTCTCGGCGCGCGGCTGGTCGTCGCGCACGAACGACCACTGGAGCATCGTCACCGGCCCGGTGAGCATGCCCTTGACTGGCTTCCCGGTCAGCGACTGCGCGTAGAGCGTCCACTCCACGGTCATCGGGTCGGGCCTGTTCACGTCCCCGTACAGGACCGGCGGCCGCACGTAGCGCGAGCCGTATGACTGAACCCACGCGTTCTGCGTGAACGCGTAGCCCTCCATCTGCTCGGCGAAGTACTGGACCATGTCGTTTCGCTCCGGCTCGCCGTGGACGAGAACGTCGAGCCCGACCTCCTCCTGGAACGAGATCACCCTCTCGATCTCGGCCTTCATCCGCTGCTCGTAGCCGGCGCGATCGATCTCTCCCGCCCGCAGCGCGGCCCGCGCCTTGCGGATCTCGGC
Organism: uncultured Thermoleophilia bacterium; assembly: GCA_963756745.1. Taxonomy (GTDB): domain Bacteria; phylum Actinomycetota; class Thermoleophilia; order Solirubrobacterales; family 70-9; genus DASPWW01. Next base: position 189,072 of record CAVWOU010000010.1, on the reverse strand, counting down.
GGTCTGGGGGTAGGAGCCGATCGTCGTGGTCGGGAACAGGGGCAGGTCGAGCCGCTCGCGCTGCGCCTCGCGACGCACCTCGAACGAGCCGTCGCGGCGAGCGTCCTCGTCGGACAGCGCCTCGACGCGCTCCCGCACGAGCGGGTTGCGGGTGCGGTGCGAGTTGCGGCGATCCTCGAGCGCGCGATCGTTCGCGTCGAGCTCACCCGCGATCGCCTCACGGTCGGCCAGGCCGCGGCCGAGCGTGACGACCTCGCCCACCTTCTGCTTCGCGAACGCCATCCACGAGCGCAGCTCGTCGTCGAGGCCGGGCTCGGAATCGAGGTCGATCGGCGTGTGCAGCAGCGAGCACGACGTCGAGACCACGACCTCGCCGGCGTGGGTGGCGAGCCCCTCGAGCAGGTCGAGGCTGTGCTCGAGGTCGGAGATCCACACGTTGCGCCCGTCGACTATGCCCGCGAACAGGGTCTGGTCGGTGAGCCCGCCCTGCTCGGCGATCAGCTCGACGTTCTTGCGCCCGCGATGGAAGTCCAGCCCGACCCCCTCGACCGGGAGGTCGCGCAACACGCCGTACACGTCGCCGGCGTGATCGAAGTAGGTCTTCACCAGGATCCGGGTCCGCTCCTGGACCTTGGCCAGCTCCTCGTAGGCGAGCCGCAGCGCGTCGAGCTCGCGCTCGGAGCGGTCCTCGACGAAGCACGGCTCGTCGAACTGGACCCACGTCGCTCCCTGCTCGGCCAGCCGCTCGAGCACTTCTCCGTACACCTCAATCAACGGCTCGACCAGGCGGAGGCGGTCGAAGTCCTCCGGGACGCCATCGGCGGACTTGCCGAGCAGCAGGAGCGAGACCGGGCCGACGAGCACCGGCACGGTGTCGATTCCGAGCTCCTCCATCGCCTCGGCGTGCTCCTCGAACGGCTTCTCGGATGAGAGCGCGAACTCGGTCTTGGGGCCGAGCTCGGGGACGAGGTAGTGGTAGTTCGTGTCGAACCACTTCGTCATCTCCATCGCGGTCACGTCCACGCCGCCGTCCTGGCGCCCGCGCGCCATCGCGAAGTAGGTGTCGAGGTCGACCGGGCCGGAGCCGTGTCCGTAGCGCTCGGGGACGGCGCCGACGAGGCAGATCGCGTCGAGCACCTGGTCGTAGAGCGAGAAGTCGTTGGACGGGATCAGGTCGACACCGGCGTCCTGCATGAAGCGCCAGTTGTCGAGCCGGATCGCACGCCCGGCCGCGAGCAGCTCATCGGCCGAGACCTCGCCCTTCCAGTGGCCCTCGGTCGCGAACTTGAGCTCGCGGTTGGGACCTATTCGCGGGAAGCCTGAGATGTTGGAGAGCGCCATCGGTGGCTGAGAGTACAAGAGAGCCCGATCCCCGAGCGCGGCCTCGATCCCGCGCAGGGGCTCGGCTCAGGTCGTTTTCGCGCCGGCCGTCCCGCGCTCGCTGCCGGACAGGCGAACCGGCGCGGTGCTGAGCGCGCGCAGCCTCATGTCGCTCCACGTCACGCCCTCGCGGACGAGCGCCGGGAGGCCGAGAGCGACCGCCGTGGCGATCTCGATCGCCTGGAGGATCACCCCGTAGGCGAGGGCGTCGGATGCGCCGACCCCGAACCCGGTCGTGAGGACGCTGATCACGGCGAGCTGGAACACGCCGATGTTCGACGGGGTGGCGGGAACGACGGCGGTCACGTTGACGGCGAACAGGACCGCGGCGCAGGCGCCGATCCCGGCCCGGTCCTCGAGCCCCATCGCGACCGAGAGCGCGTAGCAGGAGGCGAGCTGGACTCCCCACGCGGCGAGCTGCGCCCCGGCGGCGAACGACCCGCGGCGGGGGTCGCGGAAGACCTTCAGGCCGCTTCGGACCTGAACCAACGCGTTGCGGATCGCCTCGAGCACGCGGGCGACTCGACCGGACCCGGTCCCGCGCATCACGGTCGGCGCCAGGACGAGCGCGACCAGCAGCGCCAGCGGCGCGAGACTGACCATGAAGAGCTTCTCCTGGCTCGAGTGGAAGAGGTCGGTGGTGAGGACGATGGTCGAGCCCAGCAGGGCAAGCGCCACGACGTTGAGCGCGGTTTGCGAGACCAGCGTCCCGAGCAGGACCGGAAGCGCCTCGCGCATCCGGCCGGTGCGCCGCGCGAGCACCATCGCGCGCGCCGGCTCGCCGAGCCGGGCGGGCAGCGTCGCCGACATCAGCACCCCGATCATCGTCGCCGAGGTCACGTCTCGCCGCCGGATCGAGTAGCGCGGCAGCGCCGAGCGGGCGATCGCGTACCACGAGGCGGCGCGAAGGAATAGCGATCCCATCATCAGCGCCGTGGCGACGATCACCCAGGCGGCGTTCGAGCGCACCGCGCTCGCGACCACGCTGTCGAAGCCGATCCGGTTCGCCGCTATCGCCGTCAGCCCGATCCCGATCGCGCCGGCGAGCACCAGCCCGATGCGCCGTGCGACCCGGTATCGCTGCCCCGTCTGGCGGGCTGGGGCGGGGTCGAGCGAGGGAAGGCGCCGCGGCGGGCGGGACGGCCCGCCGTCCGCCGGCGCGAGCCCGGCCCGCCGTGCGACGCGCGAGGCGACGTGGTTGGGCGCCGGCACGGATCGGGCGGACTCGTAGACCTCGGCGACCTCGTTCGCCACATGCCGCCACGCGAAGCGCTGCGCCGACTCGCGAGCCGCCTCGCCCATCGCGGTCCGGCGCTCCGGCTCGAGGTGGAGGCGCTGGAGCTCCTCGGCGAGCCGCTGCGGATCGGCGGGTGGAACGAGGACGCCGTCGACGCCGTCGCGCACGACCTCGGAGTACCCGGCTATCTCGGAGGCCACGACGGGAGTCCCGGCGGCGAACCCCTCGATCAGGACCATTCCGAAGCTCTCGCCGTCGAGCGAGGGGGCACACAGGACGTCGGCCTCGTGGAGGGAGCTCCACAGCGTTTCGCCCGAGACCCGGCCGAGGGCATCGATGTGCAAGGTGACCTCGGGGTCGGTGAGGTAGCGCGAGACGTCGTCTCGATCGGCGCCGATCACGGTGAGGCGCGCGGGAAGGTGGCGGACCAGCTCCTCGAAGGCCGAAAGCAGGACCGGGAGGCCCTTGCGCTCCTCGGGGCGTCCGACGAAGATCAGCCGCAGCTCCTCCGCGTCCGGCTTGGGGCCCGCGGGCGGCGCATCGACGTCGACGCCGTTGGGGATGATCCGGTAATCGCCGCCGAACCACCGCCGGCCGGTCCATGCGGCCGCCTTCGATACCGCTATCCGCGCCTCGAGCTGGTTCACCTTGCGGCGCGCGCCGAGCAGGTTCCCGAGCTGGTTCGGAACGAGCTTGGTCGAGTACGCGTGGAACGTCCCGACCACCGGTGCGTCGGGGAACGAGACGGCGTCCCAGCCCAGAAGCGGTGCGATCGGCTCGTGAACGTGGACCACGTCGAAGCGTCCGGCGCGAAGCTCGCGACGCATCGTGGTGACTGCCCCGGGGGACGGCGACAGGTTGGAGACGGCGCCGTTCGCGCCGAAGCCGATCGTGCGGCCGAGCGGGACCAGGTAGTCGGGGCGCGACCGCTGCGAGGCCGGCGCGCGGTGCAGCACGCTGCTGAGGCGGTCCGGCGGGTCCCACGGGGCGAGCACTCGCACGTCGTCACCGCGGGCCAGGAACTGGTCTGCGATCGCCTCGACGTGGCGGTTCACGCCCCCTTCGTAGGTCCAGGAATACGGCGTCACGAGGGCGATCCGCATCAACCGATCCTAACAATGCGCTCAGCGCCGGAAGTACGGTTAACCAGCGTCTTTGGGCACGTTTCGTGCGTCTCCGCCCACCTATAATCGCGGGCCCGCCGCCCCGCCGGGGCGGCTTTCGATATCTCGACGCGAGAGGCACCGGTGGCCGACTCAAGCCGCACGTTCGCGAAGTTCACCTTCTTCAAGGTCGATCCTGCGTGGCAGCGCCGGGATCCCGATCAACGGGCCCAGGACAAGCGCGAGTTCAGGGCCGCCTGCGACGACTTCGCCCTGGAGCGCTCGCTGCGCGCCTACTCGACCGTCGGCACCCGCGGCGACGTCGACCTGCTGCTGCTCACGCAGGCGCCGGCGCTCGACGAGATCCACACATTCCACGTTGTGCTCGCCCAGAGCGGGCTCGCGAGGTGGGCCTCGATTCCCCATTCCTACCTCGCGATGACCAAGCGCTCGCCCTACTCCGACGCCGAGGCGCGAACCGAGATCTGCGTCTCCGAGCGCAAGTACCTGTTCGTGTACCCGTTCTGGAAGAAGCGCGAGTGGTACCGGCTCCCGGCGGACGAGCGCCAGCGGATCATGAGCGACCACATCGAGATCGGGCGGCGCTACCCCGAGATCACGATCAACACTGCGTACTCGTTCGGACTCGACGACCAGGAGTTCGTCGTCTCGTTCGAGGCCGACGAACCGGACCGGTTCCTCGACCTGGTCCAGGAGCTGCGCTCCTCCGAGTCGAGCTCGTACACGCTGCGCGACACGCCTATCTTCACCTGCGTCGCGATGTCCGTGGCGAGGGCGCTCGACGCGCTCGACGGCACCGCGACGGCACGCAGCGAGCCGGCACTAGCCTAGGTTTCATGCCCGGTACTCCCGACAGCCCGCTGCGGGTCGCGATCGTGGGCTCCGGCCCTGCCGGCTTCTACGCCGCCGACCACCTGCTGCGCCGCGAGGGCGTTGCCGTCGAGGTCGACATGCTCGACCGCCTCCCGACCCCGTTCGGACTCGTGCGCGGCGGCGTCGCGCCCGACCATCCGAAGATCAAGTCGGTGATCCGGGTGTACGAGAAGACCGCCGCGCGCGGCGGGTACCGGTTCTTCGGCAACGTCCAGCTCGGGCGCGACGTCTCGCCCGCCGAGCTCGCCGAGCGCTACCACGCCGTGATCTACGCGTACGGCGCCGAAACCGACCGCCACCTCGGGATCCCCGGCGAGGACCTTCCCGGAAGCGGGCCCGCGACCGCCTTCGTCGGCTGGTACAACGCCCACCCCGACTACGCGCACCTCGAGTTCGACCTCTCATGCGAGCGCGCGGTCGTGATTGGGAACGGCAACGTCGCCGCGGACGTGACGCGCATGCTCGCGCTCACCCGCGACGAGCTCGCGGTCACTGACACCGCGGATCACGCGATCGACCCGCTCGCCGACTGCGCGATCAAGGAGATCGTCGTCCTCGGTCGCCGCGGGCCGGTGCAGGCCGCGTTCACGAACCCCGAGCTGCGCGAGCTGGGCGAGATGGTGGACGCCGACATCCAGGTCGACCCGGCGGAGCTCGAGCTCGACGAGCTCAGCCGCTCCTACCTCGAGTCGGAGGCAGACATCACCGCGCGCAAGAACGTCGAGATCCTGAACGAGTTCGCCCGCAAGAAGCCCGAGGGCAAGCCGCGGCGAATCGTGCTGCGCTTCCTCACGTCGCCGATCGAGGTCCAGGGCGATGGCCGCGTCGAGCGCGTCGTCGTGGGGCGCAACGAGCTCCATCGCGACGAGACGGGCGCGCTGCGGCCGCGCGACACCGGCGAGCGCGAGACGGTCGAGGCGGGGCTCGTCCTGCGCTCGATCGGCTACAGGGGCGTGCCGGTCGACGGCATCCCGTTCGACGATCGCCGCGGCGTGATCCCCAACGAGGCCGGCCGCGTGGTCGATCGCGATCGCGGTGGCCACATGCCGGGTCAGTACGTGGTCGGGTGGATCAAGCGCGGGCCGAGCGGCGTGATCGGGACGAACAAGAAGGACGCCCAGGACACGATCGACAGCCTGTTCGAGGACCTCGAGGCCGACCACATGCCGGAGCCGGCCGACCCGGGACGCGATTCGATCCAGGCGCTCGTCACCGATCGCCGCCCCGATCACGTGACCTACCAGGGCTGGCAGGCGATCGACCGCGCCGAGGTCGAGCGCGGCAAGCCCCTCGGCCGCCCGCGGGTCAAGTTCTGCGAGATCGACGAGATGGTCGAGGTCGCGTCGCGCGAGGCGGAGGCCGTTCCAGCCGCCGAGCCCGGCTGAGCGAGCGCATAGAATCGGCCGCGTGGCGATCGACCTGGACGAGGTGCGCGAAATGATCCTCACCGCGCTGCCCGGCGCCGAGGTCGAGGTCTCCGACGAGACGGGTGGAGGCGACCACCTGCGGGCAATCGTCCGCGCACCGCAGTTCGTCGACCTCAGCCGCATCGAGCAGCACCGGCTCGTCAAGTCGGCGGTTCAGGAGCGCATGGACGACGGCTCGATCCACGCGCTTTCCGTAAAGACCTATCCGGCGGCGCCGGGAGGCGGGTCGGGTGAGCATGGTTCCGGCCCGGACTCCGTAACCTCTGAGGTGGACGCCGAAAGCCCACCCGACGACCAGGAGGTTTGACCCGGTGACAGATCCAGCGCTGCGCGACAAGGTCGAGGAGCTGATTCGCGAGAACCCCGTTCTGCTGTTCATGAAGGGAACTCCCGATGCGCCCCGGTGCGGGTTCTCGATGCGCGTCGTGCAGGTACTCGACTCGCTCGGCGTCGAGTACGGCGCGATCGACGTCCTTCCCGCGCTCGATCCGCTGCGCGAGGCGACGGGCGAGATCTCCGACTGGCGCACCTTCCCCCAGCTCTACGTCAACGGCGAGCTCGTCGGCGGCGCCGACATCGTCGAGGAGATGTTCGAGTCGGGCGAGCTCTCCGAGCTGCTCGAGGTCGAGCAGCCAGCCGACGCCCGGGCCGAGGCCGCCGGGCGGAGCCCCAACGGCCACCCGCCCGCCGGGCAGAGCCCGCCGCTTCACATCGAGTAGTCGCCATCCCCGGATCAGGAAACCGTTGTTGATCCGCAGGATTGGTCCGGACGGAGGCGTACGGTTGGCCCGCGAATGGGCATGCGGCCGCGAATGGGTAGGCGACCGACACCGATCAGGGTGCTCGACGCCATCAACGAGTTCGGGGATTGGAGCGGAAACGTCCCCTACGATCACCTGTCGTGGCGGTTCTGCGCCCGCGGCGGCTTCACCGCCGACGGCCTAAACGCCGTGCTGGACGAACTGAAAGAGAGGGACTTCCTCGTTCGCGACGGGCCAACTCACCACGGCGTCAACTACGCGCTGACGAGCAGGGGCAAGGCCCACCTTCAGGGAGAGGACTTTCGGCGGGCAGCGTAACCCGCCTGGCCCTGGTGGTCGCGAGCTAGACGCTTGCCGCCTGCTCGGCGGCGTCCTCGCGAACCTGGAAGGAGGAGCCGCAGCCGCAGGCCGCGACGACGTTCGGGTTGTTGACCGCGAACCCGGCGCCCTGGAGGCCGTCGACGTAGTCGACCTCGGAGCCGAACACGAACTGCATGCTGACCTTGTCGACCGCGACCGACACACCGTTGTGCTTGAAGACGTGGTCGTCGTCGCGGACCTTGTCGAAGGCGAGCGAGTACTGGAAGCCCGAGCAGCCGCCGCCGCGTACGGCGACGCGGAGCGCCTGATCGGAATCCTCCTGGGCGGAGAGCAGCTCCTCGATCTTCTCGGTTGCCTTGTCGGTCAGCGTCACCGCTGCGTCGGGCGTGTCCATGGGTCAAATTGTAGACGGCTTCACCGACCGAGCCGCTCGCCCCGGCCGTGCGAGTGCTCGAGGTACTCGAGGATGCGCTTCGAGTCGTGGACGACCTCGTCGCCGTCGACGAGCACCGGGACGCGGCTCTGCCGCGTCAGCTCGACGATCTCGGGGCGATCGGCGCGCCGGTAGGGGACGCGCAGCGTCTCGTACTCGATTCCCAGCTTGCGAAGGCGCCGCGCCACGGCGCCGCACGGGCACAGGACGTTGGTCGGGGTGCGGCACCGGTAAAGCGCCACCCGTCGCCCCGGTGTCGGACCGTCCGCGGTGCTCAACGGCCCAGCAGCCTACCCGCGAGCCGCAGGGCACCGCCCGCGACGTCGAGCGGCAGGTCGTAGATCCGTCCCGGGTCGGCGCGGTCGCCGAGCGCATCCATCTGCCACCGCACAGTGTCCTCGAGCGTCTCCTCGTGGGGACGCGCCGAGTAGGAGAGCTCGCGCTCGGCCTTGGCGCTGGTGTACGTCCACCACTCAAGCCCGGAGCGCACCTCGTCGCCGGTTGTCGGAATCGGAATCCCCAACCGGGACGCGATCTCGACCCCGGTGAGCGCGATCTGCCCCGGCACCCTCAGCGGGGGCGGCCGCACGCCGGAGATCCTCGCCAGATCGGCGAACAGGCGGTCGAGGGTGAAGTTGCGTCCCCCGAGGATGTAGCGCTCCCCCACCTTGCCCTTCTCGTCGACGAGAAGATGGCCGGCCGCGACATCGCGAACATCGACGATGTTCAGCGCCCCTTCGACGTAGGTCGGGATCTGGCGCTGCAGGAACCGGCGCACCAGGCGGTTCGAGGTCCCCGCCGGATCGTCGGGGCCGAGCACGAATGTTGGGTTGGCGATCACGACCGGCACGCCGCGCTCGGCGTAGCGCAGGGCCTCGAGCTCCGCCTCGTGCTTGGAGTTGATGTAGGTGATCCCGAGCCGCCCGCCGGTGAACCGCTGGGTCTCATCGGCCGTCTGCCCCCGCTCCGCGGGACCGATCGCCGCGATCGAGGAAGTGTGGACCACGCGCTCCACGCCGGCTTGCCGGGCCGCCTCGAGCACGTGTCGCGTGCCGGAGACGTTCACATCGAACACCCTCTCGCGGTCGCTCGGGCGCATCGAGGGGATGCCCGCAACGTGAAAGACGCGCCGCACCCCCTGCATCGCGCCCTCCAGGGAGTCCTTGTCCATGACGTCCCCGCGCGCGGTTTCGAACTCGATCCCCGACACCGCGTCGAGCCGCGACGATTCGCGAACGAGCAGCCGCAACTCGTCGCCGCGCTCCGCAAGCGCATTGACGAGATGCGAGCCGAGGAACCCGGTGCCGCCGGTGACGAGTGTCTTGCTCACTGCGGGTGATGCTAGTGGTGGCTCTCACTAGTCCGGGCGGCCCGCAAGCTGATAGAACGCCCACGGTGGAGGCAGGCGGCACTAACACGGCGATCGTCTGCGACACGACGACGTACCTTCCGCCGGAGATCCTGCGCAAGCTTCGGATCCGCGAGGTGAGCCTGTACGTGTCGCTCGCCGGCGAGCAACGGGCCGAGGCCGAGATCGAGGACTACGACGAGTTCTACGACCGCCTGCGCGCAAGCGAGGAGGGCGTGACGACGTCGCAACCCTCGGTCGGCGACTTCGTCGCGACCTACGAGCCGCTCCTGGCCGAGGGAAAGGGGATCGTGTCGATTCACCTCTCGGCGGGGATTTCCGGCACCTACGAGGCGGCGACGCAGGCACGCCAGCGGTTGGTCGACGAGGACCGCGGCGGCGAGCGGATCAGGGTCTACGACAGCCGCTCGAGCGCCGGCGGCATGGGGCTGGTGGCGATCGCCGCCGCACGATCCGCCGACGCGGGAGGCAACCCGGACACCGTGCTCGATGCGGCCCGCGCTGCGCGTGACGGGCTGTTGATGTGGTTCGCGATCGACACGCTCGAGTACCTGCGTCGCGGCGGCCGGATCGGCCCCGCGCGAGCGTGGCTCGGCTCCGCGCTCAAGATCAAGCCGATCCTCACCCTCGAGGAGGAGATCACCCCGATCGAGCGCGTGCGCACGCGCAAGCGCGCATACGAGCGGCTCCTGGAGTGCATGCGCGAGCGCCACGCGGCGGGCGCGGACGCGTGGGTGGTCCAGCACGTCCAGGACCCCGAAACAGCGGGGCGGCTGGTCGAGGAGTGCCGCGGGATATTCGGGTCGGATCCGGTCTTCGTCTCGGAGGTCGGCCCAGTGATCGGCGCGCACACCGGGCCCGGCCTGATCGGCGTCGGGAGCGTTCCCCGGAGCGTTCTCGAAGCAGCCTGAACAGCGCCGCTAAGCTGTCGCCGGGAGAGTGGATGCCGATGACGCTGATATGTCCGTAGCCCGCGGAAGAGAGATCGCCGCGTTCGGCCTGATCGTGGTGATGGTGCTGGGGAGCATGACCCTTTGGCTTGCCGTCCCTCTGGCGTGGTTGTGGGCCGCCTCGAAGGTCAACAACTCGCTCGACCCGAGCTTCGGCGCCTACGTCGCGGTCGCGATCGGCATCCCGGCGACGATGCTTGTGCTGTTCACTCTCCTGCGTCGAGTGGACTCCGCTCACCGGGCGCTCACCGGCACGGTGATCGAGACGAAGGCGGTCCCGCCCCCGTGGCGCCGCAGCATGCGCGACGAGCGCAACATGCACGCGCCGACTTCCGCCCTCGACACCATCCTCGTCGCCACGGCGATCGCAGCCGGGCTCGTGCTGCTCCTGTGGTTCGCGTTTTTCGCCGGCTCGCCGCTGCCGCGGTAGCTTCCGCGCCGAGCCCTCTAATCGCCGCGCCGGCGGCGCCGTCGCAACGCGAGGAAACCGCCGATGACGAACCCCGCGATCGCGGCGCCCGCGATCAGCTCGTCGCGATGCTCGCGCACCTGGCGCTGCCAGTCGGTGAGCTCGTTGACGCGACCGCGAAGCAGCTCGACCGAGCCGGCGAGCTGGCCGCGGCGCGCCTCGACGTCACGGCGGATCTGGTCGGAGGTGCGCTCCGGCGCTCCCGGCGCGGGCAGCCGCTGGGCCGGTGCCGTCCCGCCGCCGACGCGTTGCGGCGTCGTGCTCACGGCGCGGGGCCCCCGGTGGGAGGCCGCGCGCCTCCGGACGGCGGCGCTGGCTCGCCGGCCGGCTGCCGCAGCTCGGCCTCGAAGGTGTCCCTCGTCAGCTTCGCCTCCTCGATCGCCATGTCGGGGGTGGGCGGTGCCCCGGCCTTGAACGAGCGCCACGCGAACAGCCCGGCCGCGATCCCCACCAGGAGCCAGAACAGCGCCTCGACCAGGAAGCCCAGCCACACGTTGTCCTCGAAGAAGAGGTCGTTGAGCAGCCACGCGACGCCGTGCATGAACATCGCCAGCGCCATCAGCACGAACACGCCCGCGACGATTCCCGCCACCGAGCCGCGAAGGATCTTGTTGACCTTCTCGGAGACCTCGGTCTTGGCGAGCTCGATCTCCTCCCGAATCAGTCCGGAGGCCTGCTCGGAGATGTCGATGACGAGCTCGCCGACCGTCCGCTCGTCCGAGTTCGTCTCCGGCGGTCCGGGCGCGCCGTCAGGCATCCACCGCTCCCTCGACCCCGCTCACTCGGGCGGGTCCTCGCGGAACAGGCGATGCCAGAGCACCGACGAGAGCCGGTGGGCGGCGAGGCTCGCCAGCGCGCCGGTGGCGGCGAGCAGGCCGCTCCACAGCAGGCGTCTGAAGATTTCGTTGTTGTCCATTCCTGTCTACGTCCTCGCCCCCGCGGTGTTGACATTCCCGCGGCGGCGGGGGGAGTAAACCACCTCGGCGGCGGCGGGAGCGGTCCCGTGTGGGGGCCGGGCGTCGCCGTAGTCGGCCCAGCGCTCGAAGAACGTGCGGTAGACGGCGTACGTCCACCGCGGATCGACGATGTCGAACGCCGCATGGGCCCCGCCTGGCAGGATCCACACGCGCACGAGCTCGTTGTCGCCCTTCGCGTCGTCGAGGATCCGCGCGTGCTCGACCGGGATGATCAGGTCGTCCTCGGAGTGCAGCACCAGCACCGGGACGCGGGCGCCGGCGATGTTGTTCCGGGGCGAGGAGCGCTCCCAGATCTCCTCCGCGGTGACGCCGTAGTAGGGCGCCGCGAGCGCCTCGATCGGCTCGACGAGCGTGTCGATCTCGTCGGGCCAGCGGCCGGCGCGCACCCGCGAGCGAAGCATCGCGGCGAAGAAGCTCGAGATCGCGTACGCGGGGTGACTGGGCGGGACCTTGCGCGAGAGCCGCTCCGCCGCGCGCAGGGTGTCTGCGACCCCGCAGATCGCAAGCACACCACCGTCGAGCGCCTCCTCCGCGCCTGGTAGGTGGGTCGCGTTCAGCGTCGAGGCGGAGCCGAGCGATATCCCGAGCGCCCCGACGCTCGTGGCGCCAAGCTCCTTGAGGTGACGCCCGGCGAACACGATGTCCTCCCCCTCCTTCCACCCCGCGCTCGAGGGCGCGTGGCTGAGCAGCTCCGTGAGCCCGAAGCTGCGCAGGTCGATGGCGGCGACGTTGAAGCCCCAATCGAAATAGGCGCGGACGGCGATCTCGCGCACGTAGTCGAAGAGCCGGTTCGAGAACAGCCCATGAACGACGATAAGGCCGGGACGATCGTGCTCGTGAAGCGCCACCATCGCGGCGATCCGCTCGCCGTCGGCGCCCTCGAAGTAGTCGTGGCGGAACTGGCTCGGGTACGAGTAGCCCCATCCCACCGTGTGGCGGTGCTGGGCGAGCACGAACGGCGCCCAGTCGAGCAGCCCCTTGCGGAGTTGGGCGGTCTCGGACGGATGGAGCCGGTGAGGGATCGCTTCGAGCTCGCCCATCAACGCATCCATCGAGCGCTCGCGAGGCGCGGGGACCGGCAGGGTGTTGGGTTCGCGGCCGGCGCGGGCGAGCAGGCGCCGGAACGGCCCACCGAGCCGCTGCCCGACGAGCCACACGGGAAGGATCAGTGCGCCGACGAGGACGTTGAGGATCTTCGCCGCTCCGTGCAGCACGCGGTCCTGGCGCCGCGTGGTGGCGACCGACTCCCACACGGTCAATCGGCGCCGTCGCGCGCCGCGCCGTCGCCGGCCTGCGGGCGTGGCTCGAGCCCACCGCAGATCGTCTCGACGACCATCTCCTTGGCGTGCTCGAAGTCGCCGTCTGCGGTGGGGATGAGCTCGAACACCCACCCCGAGAGCAGCTGCTCGATCGCGCCGTAGAACCACATCGCGGCGAACTCCGGGTCGACGTCGCGGCGGAACTCGCCGCGCTTCTGGCCGTCGGCGACGATCTTGGCGATCTTGTCGTAGGCGCGGCGGATCTCGGGCAGGTGGGTTCGGCCAAACGAGTTCGCGGCGCGCGTCACCTCGACGATGATCACCTTCATCAACTCGGGGTCGTGGCGGTAGGAGTCGACGATGAACGTCGCGACGGCGGCGAGCTTGTCGCGCGCGGGAATGTCCTGGGCGTCGACCTCCTCGGTCGCCGCGAGGAGCAGCGACCAGCGCTCCGTGAAGAGCTCGTTCAGAACCTGGTCCTTGGACTTGAAGTAGTGGTAGACGAGCCCGTACGCGACCCCCGCCTCGTCGGCGATGTCCGAGACTCGGCAGCGGTGGAAGCCCTGGCGGGCGAAAACGCGGATCGCGGCGTCGAGGATCATGCGGCGCTTGTCGAGGGCCGGAGCCTGGGCCATCACGCCGGCACCTCCGAGATCTCTGGCCAGCGGTATGACTCGGGCCGCCGGTTGGCGAGCGACGGCAACGACTCGCGGATCCGGTCCTGGAGGGCGAAGTCGAGCTCCGCGGCCACGAAACACTCCTCGTCGGGTGCGGTGGCCAGCGGCACTCCCCACGGGTCGACGATCATCGAGCGCCCGTAGGAGTTGTAGTGGGGCGGCGCCTCGCCGATCTGGTTCGGGGCGAGGACGAAGGCCTGGTTCTCGATCGCCCGCGCGCGGAGCAGCGGCTCCCAGTGATCCTTGCCGGTGTGAAGCGTGAAGGCGGCGGGGACGGTGATCACGCGCGCCCCGCGCACGGCGAGGATCCGGTACAGCTCCGGGAAGCGGAGGTCGTAGCAGACGGTGAGCCCGATCGGAACGTCCGCGGCGTGCGCCACTACGATCTCGGTGCCCGGCTCCTCGTGCTCGGACTCGCGGTACGCCACTCCGCCCACATCGACGTCGAACATGTGGATCTTGCGGTACGCGGCCTCCACCTCACCGCCGGCGCCGACGAGGACCGAGGTGTTGGAGAGCTTGTCGCGCTCGGCGACCCGCTCCGAGATGCTGCCCGCGACGACGTGGACGCCCAGCTCGCGAGCCCACGAGCGCACGGCGGAGATCGTGGGGCCGTCGAGGTCCTCGGCTCCGGCGCGAAGCGCCTCGCCGGGGCCGAGCAGGTTCCACTTCTCGGGCAACGCGATCAGCTCGGCGCCGTCACCCGCAGCGTTGCGCACGAGCCGCTCGGCGGCCTCGAGGTTCCGCTCCTTGTCATCGGTGGAGTTGAGCTGTACGGCGGCGGCGCGCATCGGCTGCCCCGACCTCCTCCGCTGGTTGACTGACCAGTCAATCCAGTCTCGCCCCAGTATACGGGCGGGTGCCGACCGTCATTCGCGGCCCGACTCTCAGCGGAGGCCGACCGTTAAGTCTCTCGCGCGGCCCGGTGGCGCTCGAGTTCGGCGACGAGCAGCTTGGTGTGGAGCGCGGCGATCAGTTCCTGGAGCGGCTCTGCGCCCGCCTCGATCAGCTCGACGGCGCGGTCCGCGTCCATCTCGCCGGCGAGCCGCTCCATCAGCACGTCGACCTCCTCCTTGACGAGCCCCTCGAGCGCGCGCTTGTAGCGAAGCGTGTCGTACACCGTGAAGCCAATGCGCTCGTCGTAGCCGCCGGCGCGAAAGCGGCTGATCGCCTCGACGATGCGAACGTCGGAGGGCGAGTAGCCGCGGTCGTCGGGGCTCAGCACCTCGAGCTCGGCGAGGCGGTCGAGGACCTCCTTGGGGACCTCGTAGCGGCGCCGGACCTCGCGCCCGGAAACGCGCTTGCGCTCGCCGGCGAGCGTGCGCTCGAGGATCCTGTCCTCGAGCTCGATCAGCGCGCGGAGGCGCTCGGGATCGCCGTTGCCCGATTCGAGCAGCTCGCGGATCACCTTCAGCGGCATGAAGCGCTCCTCCTGGAGCTGCTTTATCAGCCTGATCCGGTCGACGAGCTCGGGCGAGTAGTAGGCCATGTTGCGGCTCGTCTTCTCGGGCTCCGGAAGCAGGCCCTCGCGGAGGTAGTGGCGGACTGTGGCCACGGGCACGTCTGCCGCCGACGCCAGCTCCGAGATCTTCATCTTTCCGGCCGCTTCCACCGCTCCGCGGCCGGGCGCGGCCGGGTTTGGTCTCGCCCTGCTCACGCCCGAAACACCGCCTCGGATCCCTCCGTGGCCGCACCCGCGACCGCGCCGCTCTCGATCATCGCGTCGATCTCCTCGTCGGAGTAGCCGACATCGCCGAGCACCGCGCGCGTGTGCTCGCCGAGCGCCGGCGCCGGCGCATCAACGGCGCCGGGAGTCCGGCTCATCTTCACCGGGACCCCTAGCTGGCGCACCGGCCCGAGGTTGGGCTGGTCGAGCTCGACGACCATCTCGCGCGCCCGCACGAGGTCCGAGTCGAGCGCCTCGTCGAGGTCGAGCACCGGCTCGATGCAGCAGTCGTGCTCGTCGTTGAACGCGCGCCACTCCTCGCGGGTGCGCGAGCGGAAGATCTCGGCGACCTCGCGCCACGCGTTGGAGCCGGGGCGCTCGAACTGCTTCTCGATCAGGTCCTCGCGCCCTACGCCGCGGCAGAACGCCTGCCAGAACTTCGGCTCCAGCGCGCCGCACGATACCCAGCCGTCCGCGGCCTCATATGGGAAGTAGCACACGATCCGCCCCGCGAGCTCGTTGTCGCCGCGCCTGGGCACGACGCCGTCACAGAAGAAGCGGCCGGCGACCATCGCGAGCCACGCGAGCGAGCCGTCGGTCATCGAGACGTCGACGAGCTGGCCCTCGCCCGAAGCGCGTCGCTCGTGCAGCGCCGCCATCACCCCGAACGCCGCCATCAGCGCGCCTCCGCCGAGGTCGGCGATCTGGCCGCCCGCCTGGACGGGCGGGCCGTCCGGCGCCCCGGTGAGGCCGAGCAAACCGTTCAGCGCGAGGTAGTTGGTGTCGTGGCCGGCGCGCTCCGTGTTCGGCCCGGTCTGGCCATAGCCGGTGATCGCGCAGTACACGATCCCGGGGTTGACCTCGCGAAGGCGCTCGTAGCCGACCCCGAGCCGGTCGAGCACGCCCGGGCGGAAGCTCTCGAGCACGACGTCGTACTCGCGCGCCAAACGCAGCAACGCGTCGCGCCCGGCGTCGGACTTGAGGTCGATCCGGATCGAGCGCTTGCCCCGGTTCAGCGACAGATACAGCGCCGAGCGGGTGCCGAGCGGCTGGAGCTCCTCGTCGCCGTAGTACGGCGGCGCCCACCGCACATAGTCGCCCCCGCCCGTGTCCTCCACCTTCACCACATCGGCGCCGAAGTCGGCGAGCAGCAGCGAGCAGAAGCCGCCGGGCAGCAGTCGCGTCAGATCAAGCACCCGCACGTCGCTCAGGGCACCGTTGCTCGTTGCTCGTTGCTCGTTGCTCGTCATCTGATCTACGAGCCACCAGCTACGAGGGTCGATTTCTTCGGCGTTCCGAGCATCTCCCGAGCCTCCTCGACGCTCGCCACGCGGCGCCCGGCGGCGTGGACCATCTCACGCGCCTTCGCGATCAACTCGCCGTTCGAGCGCGCCATCTCGCCGTCCGGGAGGTAGAAGTTGTCCTCGAGCCCGACCCGGAAGTTGCCGCCGAGCGCGAGCGCCGCAGCACCCAGGCGCCACTGCTCGCGCGAGATCCCGATCACGCCCCAGTTGTTGCGCCCGCCGCGCGCGTCGGGGATCTGTCGCGACATGAACTCGAGCGACTCCGGGGTCGCCGGCGCGCCGCCGGTCACCCCCATCACGCAGTCGACCTGGAGCGGGCCCTCGAGCACCCCCATGTCGATCAGCGGGGGCAGCGACGCGACGTGGCCGAGGTCGAAGCACTCGTGCTCGGGGCGGATCCCCAGCTCGACCATCGCGGTGAGGAACTCGATGATCGTGTCGAAGCTGTTCTCGAACACGAGCTTGAACACGAAGTCCTTGCGCCGGCTCGAGTACTTCGCATAGTTCATCGAGCCCATGTTCAGCGCCGCGACGTCCGGGCGAAGCTCGCGCAGGTACTCGATCCGTTTCTCGATCGGTACACCCACGGCGCCGGTCGAGTAGTTGATGACGGCGTCGTTCACCTCGCTCCGGATCGCCTCCGTGATCGCGCGGTAGTCCTCGACCTCGTACGAGGGCGACCCGTCCGGCTTGCGCGCGTGGATGTGGATCATCGACGCGCCTTCGTCCACGGCGCGCCGGGCCTCGGCCGCGTACTCCTCGGGCGTGTACGGGATCGCCGGGCACTGCTCCTTGTTCGCGACCACGCCCGAGATCGAGTTGGTGAGGATGACCGGGTCCTCGAAGCGGCTCATGGCTTCGTTGCTCGTGTCTCGTTTCTCGTTGCTCGGGGGGAGAAGCGGTCGTGCGTCCGGCTTGACTCGGTGTGGCGAGCTTCGAGGACCTCGATGCCTACAAACTGGCGGTCGCCCTGGCAGATGATCTGCGCGGAATCGTGCGTGCCTGGGGTTCGCTTGATCAGTGGACGCTGGGCGTTCAACTGGTCAGGTCTGCGGACTCGGTGGGCGCCAACCTCGCTGAGGCCTACGGGCGTGCGACCCCCGCCGACCAGGAGCGGTTCCTCGTTTTCGCGCGCGGTTCGGTCTACGAGACACAACACTGGATTGAGCGCGCGTTGACTCGTTCCCTTCTCGCCGACGAGGCCTTTCGGACGCGCGCAGCGCGCGTCGGAAAGCTGGTGAACGGGCTCCACCGGGCGCACCGCCGTCGAGCACCGAGCAACTAGCAACGAGCGACCGATCACACCGGCATCACTCCGTGCTTGCGCCACGGTCGCTCGATCCGCTTGTCCTTCGCCATCCGCAACCCCCGGACGATCGTGGGGCGGGTCTCGCGCGGGTCGATGATGTCGTCGACGAGGTCGTTCTTCGCCGCGATGTAGGGGTCGATCGACTTCTTGATCTCGGCGAGCATCTGCTCGCGCGTCGCGTCGGGGTCGTCGGATGCCTCGATCGCCGACCGGCCGATGATGTTGACCGCGCCCTCGGGGCCCATGACGGAGATCTCGGCGCTCGGCCACGCGACGATCAGGTCCGGCTCGTAAGCCCTGCCGCACATCACGTAGTAGCCGGCGCCGTAAGCCTTGCGCACGATCACCGTGACCTTCGGCACGGTCGCGCGCGAGACCGCGTACAGCATCTTCGCCCCGTGGCGAATGATCCCCGCGTGCTCGACCTTCGAGCCGACCATGAACCCGGGGACGTCCTGGAGGAAGACGAGCGGGATGTTGAACGCGTCGCAGAGGTTGATGAACCGCGCCGCCTTGTCGGCGGAGTCGTTCTCGAGGATGCCGCCGAGATGCTTCGGCTGGCTCGCGACGATCCCGGCGGGGCGCCCGCCGAACCGCGCCAGGCAGGTGATGATCGTCCGCGCGAACTTCGGCTTGATGTCGAAGATCTCGCCGTCGTCGACGATCTCGCGGATCACCTCGTACATGTCGTACGGCTGCCGCGAGGACTCGGGAACGATGTCAAGCAGCTTCTCCGACATCCGGTCCTCGGGGTCGGAGGCGTCCCGCAGCGGCGGCGGCTCCTCGCAGTTGGATGGGAAGAAGGACAGGTAGCTCTTCACTGCGGCGATGCACTCGGCGTCGTCCTTCACCTCGAGGTCGCCGACACCCGACTTGCGGCAGTGGACCTTGGCTCCGCCGAGCTCCTCCATCGAGATGTCCTCGCCGGTCACCGCCTTGGTCAGGTGCGGCCCGGCGAGCGCCATCGCCCCCTGACCGACGACCATCGGGACGAAGTCGGAGAGACCGGGGACGTACGCGGTCCCGGCGGCGCACGGGCCCATCATCGCGGCTACCAGCGGGACGACGCCCGACATCGTCACCTCCTCGCGGAACAGGTGGCCCGAGCCGGCGAAGATCGACCCGGAGGCCTCCTGGATCCTCGCGCCCGCCGAGTCGAGCAGCCAGATCAACGGCATCCGCTTCTGGAGCGCCATCTCGCGCAGCCGGCCGACCTTCTGCTCGCCGGTGACCCCCATCGAGCCCGCCATCACCGTGAAGTCGTACGCCGCGATGCAGCACGGGCGACCGTCGACGTTCCCCCAGCCGGTGATCACGCCGTCGGCGGGCGCCTCCCGGCCGTCCATCGCGCGCTGCGAGAAGTGGGGGCCGGCCTGGATCCCGATCTCGACGAACGTCCCGGGATCGACGAGCAAGTCGATCCGCTCGCGCGCCGTCAGCTTGCCGCGCTCGTGCTGAACGGCGATCTTCTCCTCGCCGCCGCCGAGCTTCGCGCGCTCGCGCCGCGCGTGAAGGTCTTCGACCAGATCGTGCAAACCACTGCCCGCCGCGGAATCAATGCCCGCCGCTTCCTCCGCTTCGCGTCCGGGAGCGGCGGGGTCCGTTCTGGTCCGATCGACCTTGGTCGGCTCCTCCGCTTGATCCCCCATCAGCGCCCCTTCCATTCCGGCTCGCGCTTTTCGAAGAACGCCTGCACGCCCTCCTGGATGTCCTCGGTGGTGAACGTCAGCGAGAGCTGCGAGCGCAGGTACTCGAGCGCGTCGTCGAGCGCCATGTCCTGCTGGCGGTACATCGCGTCGTGGCCGAGCCGCATCAGCACGGGGCTCTTCGACGCGAGCTTGCCAGCCCATTCAGCCACCGCGGCGTCGAACTCGTCCGCCGGTACGACCCTGTTCGCAAGCCCATGGCGCACCGCGTCGTCCGCGCTCATCCGCCCGCCGAGCAGGATCATCTCGTTGACCACCTTTCGCGGCACGTTGCGATAGATCAACGACATGATCATGTAGGGGAACGCGCCGACGTTGATCTCCGGAGTGCCGAACGTCGCCCCCTCCCTTGCGATCACGAGGTCGCAGGAGAGCGCCAGGCCGAGGCCGCCCGCGAGCACGTGGCCGTTCGCCGCGCACAGCGACGGCTTGCCCAGCCGCGGCATGGTCCGGAAGAACTCCAGGAAGAGGTCGGACCCGTAGTGCTTCTGCACGAGCGGCGCGTCGGCCGCGAAACCCCCGAGGTCGGCACCGGCGCAGAACACCTTCTCTCCCGCGCCCGTCAGCACCATCGCCCGGACCGAGTCGTCGTCGCGCGCCGCGTGCGTCGCGTCGACCAGCTCGGCGAGGAGCTGAGGCGAGAGCGCGTTGCGCTGCTCCGGCCGGTTGAGCGTGACCGTGGCCACGCCGTCCGAGACCCGGTACAGGAGCTGTTCGTAGTCGGCCACTTGAAGCTGCGATCGATCCCGGCGCGAACGCCACCTTAACGACATTCCAGAAAGTATGAAGTACGACTGCCTACTTTTCGCTAGGCTTCGCCCACCGACGCGCCGGCGTCGCGCGCCGGCTTCCCGACCGACACGAGGAGGGCCATTGGCGACAGCGACCGAGACCGTGATCAAGCCGGACTTCGAGACGAAGCGCGGCCACTTCATCTTCACCGACGAGCATGAGGACCTGCGCGAGTCGATGCGCTCCTGGGTGCTGAAGGAGCTCACCCCCCACCGCAACGAGTGGGAGGAGACCGGGTGGCCCGACGAGATCATGCGCCGCGCCGGCGGCCTCGGCTTCCTTGGCCTCTGCTTCCCGGAGGAGTACGGCGGCCAGGGCGGCGACTATTACTACTCGCTGGTCCGCGCGGACTGCATCAGCTACTCGGGCAACGGCGGCCTCGGCATGGGCTTCGCGGTCCAGACCGACATGGTGCTCCCGCCGATCCACCTGCTCGGCACAGAGGAGAACAAGCAGCGCTACCTGGTCCCGGGGATCAAGGGCGAGAAGATCGGCTGCCTGGGGATCACCGAGCCGGGCGCCGGCTCCGACGTCGCCGGGATCCGCACCACCGCTCTGCGCGACGGCGACGAGTACGTGATCAACGGGTCGAAGACGTTCATCACCAACGGCGCGCGCGCGCACTTCATCGTGCTGGTGGTGAAGACCGATCCCGACGCCGGCCACAACGGGATCAGCCTGATGCTCGTCGATCTCAAGGACGACGACG
This sequence comes from uncultured Thermoleophilia bacterium, assembly GCA_963756745.1. Taxonomy (GTDB): domain Bacteria; phylum Actinomycetota; class Thermoleophilia; order Solirubrobacterales; family 70-9; genus DASPWW01. Next base: position 168,329 of record CAVWOU010000010.1, on the reverse strand, counting down.
GCAACTCTACGCCCGGCTTCTCGGTATCGCGCAAGCTCGAGAAGATGGGCATGCACTCCTCCGACACCGGCGAGCTCGCCTTCGAGGACGTGCGCGTGCCGGCGGAGAACCTCCTCGGTGAGATCGGCAAGGGCTTCTACCACATCTCCTGGGAGCTCCAGGGGGAGCGACTCGTTGCCGCATCCGGGTCCGTCGCCTCCTGCGAGCGAATGTTCGAGCGCACACTCGAGTACGCGAAGGAGCGCGAGGCGTTCGGGCGCCCGATCGGCCGATTTCAGGCGATCCGCCACAAGTTCGCCGAGATGGCGACCAAGATCGAGGCCGCGAAGCAGTTCACCTACGCGACGGCGTGGCGGTTCGCGAACGGGGAGTACCCGGTGCGCGAGATCACCGAGGCGAAGCTGTTCGCGTCACGCGTCGCGTGCGAGGTCGCGGACGAGTGCGTGCAGATCTACGGCGGCTACGGCTACATGAAGGAGTACGAGATCGAGCGCGCGTACCGCGATGTGCGCCTGAACCGGATCGGCGCCGGCACCGACGAGATCATGCTCGACGTGATCGGGCGCTCTTACGGGCTGTAGCGGCTGCGAAGGCAAAGGCCCGGTAGGCTCGCCCGGGCTGTCCAACCTCGACCACATCCGCTCCTACTACGAGGCGCTGAACACGGGTGACCCCGACCGGGTCGCCGAGCACTTCACCGAGGACGCGGTGCACTACTACACGCGCCTGGGGCCGCACGAGGGCGCGCGGGCGATCGGCGAGAACACGCGGTGGGCGGTCGACAACCTCAGGGGCCGGTGGCACCTCGAGCACGCGATCGAGCAGGGCGACGAGGCGGTGATCGAGTGGGCGATGACGTGGCGCGACCCGAAGTCGGGCGAGCCGCGGATCAACCGCGGCACGGAGTGGTTCCGGTTTCGCGACGGGCGGATCGCCGAGATTCGGGCCTACCACCACGGCGACGCCGGGAACCCGCGCGGCGACCTGCTCGGGTTCGACTTCGAGGGGCGCGGCTACACGACGCTGTGAGCGCGCGGCTCGACAAGGGTGTGGGTGGGTGGGGAAGTTGATCATGGGCCGCGCGCGAGCATTCCGGTTGCTGTGAGCGTCATCAAGGACACCGGAGAGCGCGCGCTCATCCCGCCGTTCACGGACGAGCACGAGCAGCTTCGCGAGTCGGTCGGCCGCTTCGTGCGCAACGAGATCGCTCCGCACGTGGACGAGTGGGAAGAAGCCCGCGAGTTCCCGCGCGAGCTCTTCGTGCGCTGCGGCGAGCTCGGGTTCCTCGGCCTCAAGTACCCGGAGCGGCTCGGTGGCCAGGGGGGCGACTACGTCCACGACGCCGTGTGGATCGAGGAGCTGGCACGCTCCGGCGCGTCCGGCGGGGTCGGGGCCGGGCTCGGGGCACAGACGGGGATCGCGACGCCGCCGATCTTCAACTTCGGCACCACCGACCAGCACGAGCGCTGGCTTCGCCCCGCGATCCGGGGTGAGCGGATCGGCGCACTTGGAATCACCGAGCCAGGCGGCGGCTCGGACGTCGCCGCGATCCGGACCTTCGCCCGTAAGGTCTCCGGCGGCTTCGTCGTCAACGGCTCGAAGACGTTCATCACCAACGGGGTGCGCGCGGACTTCCTCGTCTGCGCCGTGAAGACGACCGAGGAGGGCGGCCACCAGGGGCTCTCATTCCTGGTGCTTGAACGCGACATGCCCGGCTACGAGGTCACGAGCAAGCTCGAGAAGATGGGCTGGCACTCGTCGGACACCGGCGAGCTGTCGTTCACCGACGTCGAGGTGCCGGCGGAGAACCTGCTCGGCGACGAGAACCGCGGCTTCTACCTGATCATGGCCAACTTCTCGTGGGAGAGGCTGCTGATGGCGCTCGCGGCCGTCGGCGGGATGCGGCGGGTCTTCGCGACCACGCTCTCCTACGCCAAGGAACGACAAGCGTTCGGCAAGCCGATCGGCCGCTTCCAGGCGATCCGCCACAAGTTTGCCGAGATGGCGACGAAGATCGACGCCTCGCGCTCGCTCACGTACCACGCGCTCCGCCTGTTCGCCGACGGAGAGGACCCGGTCCGCGAGGTGACGATGGCGAAGCTGTTCACCCAGCGGGCGATGGTCGAGGTCGCCGAAGAGTGCCTGCAGATCCACGGTGGCTACGGCTACATGCGCGAGTACGGGATCGAGCGCGCGCTTCGCGACGCGCGCCTCGGGCCGATCGGCGGCGGAACCGACGAGATCATGAAGGAGATCCTCGGCCGCCAGCTCATCGGGTAGCGGTGGCGCAGCGCATAGAGTCCCGGCGGCGTACGCAAGCGTCACGACCAAAGGAGACTCGAAGGATGGGAATGCTCGACGGCAAGGCCGCGATCATCACCGGGTCCGCGCGCGGCATCGGGCGGGCCACGGCGGAGCTGTTCGCGGGCGAGGGGGCGCGGGTGCTCGTCAACGACATCGACGGCGAGATCGCCGAGCAGGCCGCGGGCGAGATCGACGGCGAGACCGCCGTCTTCGCCGGCGATCTGACCAAGCCCGGCATCCCCGACGAACTCGTGAAGACGGCACTCGACGAGTTCGGCCAGGTGGACATCGTGATCAACAACGCCGGCTACACATGGGACGGCGTCGTGCACAAGATGTCCGACGAGCAGTTCCAGGCGATGCTCGACATCCACACCGTCGTCCCATTCCGGATGATCCGCGCGCTGGCACCCGCATGGCGCGAGGCCGCGAAGCAGGAGCGCGACGCCGGCGAAGAGGTGTTCCGAAAGATCGTCAACGTCACCTCGATCTCCGGAACGATGGGCAACGCCGGCCAGGCGAACTACTCCGCGGCGAAGGCGGGGGTCACCGGGCTCACGAAGACGATCGCCAAGGAGTGGGGTCAGTTCAAGATCAACTGCAACGCGGTCGCGTTCGGGTTCGTCGAGACTCGGCTCACCCAGGAGAAGGAGAAGGGCGAGACGATGAAGGCCCCCACCGGTGAGGACGTGGAACTCGGCATCCCGGGGCAGATGAGGGCGATGGCGTCGATGACGATCCCGCTGGGCCGCCCGGCGCGCCCGGACGAGGCAGCGGGGCCGGTGCTGTTCCTGTCCTCACGCCTGTCGAACTACGTCCACGGCCAGATCATCAACGTGACCGGCGGGCAGTTCAGCGGGATGACGATGTAGACCACGTGACTCGGTCCGGCTGACACCGATGCGCGTCTGCCTCATGATCGAGAGCCAGGAGGGCGTCACCTGGGAGGAGTGGCTCGCCCTCGCCGAGGCCTGCGAGCGCTCCCCCATCGAGACGATGTTCCGGTCCGATCACTACCTCTCGGTCGTGGGCAGGCACGAGCGCGGATCGCTCGACGCGTGGACGACGATCAGCGCGCTCGCCGCCGTCACCTCCGAGCTTCGCCTCGGGACACTCGTCTCCCCCGCCACCTTCCGGCATCCCTCGGTGCTCGCGAAGTCCGCGGTCACGGCCGACCACATCTCGGGCGGCGGGCGGATCGAGGTGGGCATGGGCGCCGGATGGCTCGAGGCCGAGCACGCCGCGTACGGCTTTCCCTTTCCCGACACCGGCGTGCGGCTGCGGATGCTCGAGGAGCAGGTCGAGATCGTCCACCGCGAGTGGCGCGAGACCGATTTGACGTTCGAGGGCGACCACTACCGGCTCCGAGGCCTCGACGCGCTGCCGAAGCCTGTGAGCCCCCCGAACCTGATCATCGGCGGCAGGGCACGGCGGCGGAGCATCGCGCTCGCGGTGCGGTGGGCCGACGAGTACAACCTGGTGATGATGGGCCTCGACGACGCCCGGGAGCGCAGCCGCGCCCTGACGGAGGCGTGCGAGAACGCCGGCCGTGACCGGCTCACGATCTCGCTGATGACGGGCTCGCTGATCGGGGCCGACGAGGCGGACCTCGTCGATCGCGCGCGCCGCCTGGCCGAGCATCGACGCGAGGACGCCGGGGACGTCGGCGCATACATCGCGGGGCTCCCCGTCAACTGGATCGTGGGCACCCTCGAGGAGGTCCGCGAGCAGCTCGCCGAGCTCGAGGAGGCGGGGGTGGAACGGGTGATGTTCCAGCATCTCCTGCACCGCGACCTCGACGGCGTGGCCCTGATCGGGGAGCTCGCGGTGGCATGAGCGCGCTGACCTTCGTCGGCGTCCCCGTCGACTCGGTGGGTCGGTCCGGCGGCACCGAGCACGCTCCGAGGGCGCTTCGCGAGCTCGGCCTGCTCGACGCAATCGGAGCCGCCGACGCGGGCGATCTCGACGTGCGCATCCGCGGCGAGGAGCGCGATCCCGACACCGGAATCCTCGCCAGCGCCGACGTGCTCGCTACGACCGCGACGGTGAGAGACACCGTCTCCGGGATGATCTCGGACGGCGTCGCGGCCGTTCCTTGCCGGGGGTTGCTGCTCGGAGCTGCCCGGGGCACTCGCCGGCGCACGCGACGCGCTCGGCCGCGTCAGCCTCGCGTACGTCGACGGGCACCTCGACCTCTATGACGGGCGGACCTCGCCGACCGGCGAGGCGGCCGACATGCCGATCTCGGTCGCGCTCGGCCGCGGCCCCGACGCGTGGGTGGAGGCGGCGGGCGGTGCGTCGATCACCGCCGCCGACGCCGCGATCGTGGGCTACCGCGACAAGGAGGAGTCGCGGGCCTACGGGATGGTGCAGCCCGAGGACGTGCCCGGCCTGACCCACGTATCGGTGGACGATGTCCGCGAACAGGGCCCGGCGGCGGTCGGCGAGCGGGTTGCCGCCGCGGTCGAGCCCGGCGTCCCGATGTGGCTGCACTTCGACGTCGACGTGCTCGACCAGGGCGTGTTCCCGGCCACCGACTACCTGATGCCGAACGGAATGACGTGGGAGGAGCTGGAGCCGCTGATGCGCCCGATCGCGGCGTTCGACGCCCTGATCGGGTTCTCCCTCGGGTGCTACAACCCGGACAAGGACCCGGGGCGATCGTGCGGGCGGACGCTCGTCGACGCGCTCGGTCGGGCGCTGGACGGCGGCTAGCGATCGCGCGGCTCGCGCTCCTCGGCGAGTGGCGAGCCCACTTCGTCCGCCGCCCCGGTCGGCGGCCACGAGCCGAACCAGTTGTCGCGCCCGCCGTCGAGCGTGAGCACGGCGCCCGAGAAGAAGTCCCCGGCGGGGGAGGCGAGAAAGGCGATCAACCACGCCATCTCTTCCGGCGTCCCGAGACGGCCGAGCGGGACGGTGCGCGCGACGTTCTCGCTCACCTGCTTCGGGTACTTGGTTCGGAGGACCTCGGTGTCGAACTGACCCGCGGCGACGGCGCACAGCTTGATGTTGAAGCGCGCCCACTCGATCGCGAGCGTGCGCATCATGTTCTCGACCGCCGCCCGCGCGGCGCCGGTGTGGACCATCCCCGGCATCCCGTGGTGCGGAGAGACGGTGACGCTGACCACCTTGCCGGAGCGCTGCGGGATGAACGCCTTCGTCGCGGCGGAGTGGGTCATCTGCCACGTGCCCTGGACGTTGAGCTCGACCACGGTGCGAAAGCCCTTCGGCGAGATCGCCTCGGCGGGGCTGAGGAACTGTCCGCCGGCGTTGTTGACGAGCACGTCGAGCCTCCCGTGGCGCTCGAGGATCCCTCCGACGAGCTCGTCGACCGCCTGCTCGTCGCGGATGTCGGTGGCGACCGCCTCGCCGGTGCCGCCGCCCTCGTCGATCAGCGCCGCCGTCTCCTCGAGCGGCTCGGGGCGCCGGCCGCACCCGACGACCAGCGCGCCGAGCGAGGCGAGCTCGAGCGCGGTCGCACGCCCGAGCCCGCTGCCGGCGCCCGACACGAGGCACACCCGTCCGTCGAGCAGCCCTGGGGCGAAGATGCGTGATCGGCGCTCGGCCATCCCCGCGGGCAGTCTATTTCCGCGCCGCCCACCGGGCAGGGGATCGGCGGGAGCCGTGAAATCCTCCACAGATGAGGATTCACGCCGAGTCGAAGCCGCTCGATCGCCCGCTGCGTGGCGGGACGAAGGGCGCGACGGTGACGGTCGAGCCGCTCGCGAGCGGGGACGTGCAGGCGCCGCCGGCGTTCTTCGAGCGCGCGGGCGGCCGGACGGAGCGAATGCGGATGCTGGGCTTCGGGTTGCCGCGCTCGTCGTGGTGGACGGTTCCCTGCCCCTCGTTCCTGATCAGGCACCCAAGTGCCGGGAACGTCCTGGTCGACACCGGGCTTCACCCGTCGGTGACGGCGAAGCCGCGCGAGAACCTCGGCCGCCTCGTGTCGTCGTTCGCCCGGCCTCGGCTCGCGGGCGGCGGTGACGTCGCGGCCCGGCTGCGGGCCCGCGGCCTGGACCCGAAGTCGATTCCGGTCGTGGTGATGACCCACATGCACTTCGACCACACCTCGGCGGTGTCCGAGTTCCCGGCCGCCACGTTCATCCTCTCCAACGAGGAGTGGGTGGCCGCGACCGAGGATCGGCGGCCGTTCCTGCGCGGCTACAGGCCCGCCCACTTCAACTTCACGTTCGACTACCGCACGGTCGACTACGGCGGCGAGCTGATCTCGTCGTACTCGAGCTTCGGCCGCACGTTCGACCTCTTCGGCGACGGGAGCGTGCGGCTCGCGTTCACGCCGGGCCACTCGGCCGGGCACCAGTGCGTGATCGCGCGCCTGCGCGAGCGTGACTTCGTGATCGCCGGTGACGCGGTGTACACCCTGCGCCAGCTCGACGGCGCGCCCGAGCCCCCGCGCCCCGTGGACCGCCACAACTGGCGCCGCTCGATGCGCGAGCTGCGCCTCTACCGCGACCAGTTTCCCCAGGCGGTGATCGTCCCGAGTCACGATCCCGAGCTGTGGCCGAAGCTCGACGAGCGCTACGAGTGAGCGATGCCGCCCGCGGTCGCCAACTGAAGTCTTTGGTAGTCCAGGGACTACCAAAAGCTGCAGTCGTCGCCTAGCGCGCCTGGGGGCGGGCCGAGGCGTCGGCGGGGGAGCCGGGAGTGATCCCCTCGCGCACGGCCTTGATCACGCGGCGGCGCCCCTGCTCGTCGAGCGCCGTGTACATCGCGCGAACGCGGTCGAAGACCTGCTTCGCGACGTCCATCTGCTGCTCGCGCGTCGGATTGTCGACGCGGCCGAAGCTCATCGGCTCGCCGTACTGGACCGTCACCTTCGGGAACTTGGCCCGCTTCCACCCGCGCACGGCCTTCGAGCCGTGGATCGCGACCGGCAACACGGGGACGCCCGACTCGAGCGCGAGCCGTCCCACACCGCGGCGCGGCTCGCCGAGCCCGCCGCTCCGTGAGCGGCCGCCCTCGGGGTACATCAGCAGGCATCCGCCACGCTCGAGAATCGCGTACGCGGTGATGAACGCCTCCTCGTCGTGCTTTCCGCGCCGCACCGGAAAGGCGCCCCCCATGTGCAGGATCCAGGTGATGACCGGATTCGTGAACAGCTGCGACTTGGCCATGAACCGGACCTTGCGGCGGATGAACGCGGCGGCGAAGAAGTGGTCCCACTGGCTGAAGTGGTTCGGAGCGAGGATCACGGGGCCCGAGAGCGGGACGTTGTCGGCTCCGATCGCGGCCTCGCGGTAGAAGATCAGGCACGCCGGCGTGAGAATGATCCGGGCGACGTCGTAGAGCGGCGCAGGCTCGCGCGTCCGCGCGCGCTCGTGAAAGCGATCGAAGTGCTCCGGGGGGCGCGGGTCGATGTAGATCTGGGGCTTGAGCTCGGTCATTCGTGTAAGCAGGAACGATTGAGCCGGTGGCGCCGGCTCCGATTGTGTCTACCCCCCGCTCCCGCTGCCGTTACGGCCCCGCCGACCCCTCAGTAGGGCGAAGGTCCCCCGAACATCTCGGCCATCCGCCGCGCGAGCGCGAGATCGCCCTCGAGGTCGATTCGACCGTCGAGGAAGGCGGGCATCGGGGAGTCGCCAGCGGCGATTCGGACGAAGTCGACGAGGTCGATGCGCACGGTCAAGGCGGGATCGGTCCCCGGCCCGGGAAGCACCCGCGCCCGGTCGCCGGCGATCCGGATCGTCCACCGGTCGGTCGGGGCCGGCCCCGCGCCGTCGCCGTCGCGGCGCCGGCCAAGCTCGTACTCGATGTCCCCCTCGAACCCGAACGCCATGCTGGGGTCGAACGAGCGCGCCATCCCGACGAACAGCGCTCGCTGCGCTGGCTGGGAGCCGAAACGTCGCTCCAACTCCGGGTCGGAGGCGCCGTCGACGAAGCGGGAGAGCGCCCGCTGTCCGTGCCTGCGAACTCCGTCGCGCAGCTCATCGCGCAGGCGGCGCGCGAGGTCCGCAGGAGCCAGCAACGCGCGGCGGCGCGCCCTTCGCGCGCGCTCCAGCTCGGCCTGCTCGTCGATGACGTATTCGCCGGACGGCCGCCGCGGGGGGTCGCGCCGCGCGAGCGCGGCCTCGATCGACGGACCGAGCCGCTCGGCCTTCGCCGCTTCGCGCTCCTCACGCCCCTCGGCGAGCTCCGGGATCACCTCGGCTCCGAACAGCTCGAGGCTCTCGCAGATGTGCTCGTGCGAGTTTCGGCCCGCCTGGAGGACCATTCCGACCTCGTCGACGCCGACCGCCTCGTACCGCCGCAGCAAAGCGACGACCTGATCGGGTGTGCCGATCGCGCCGCGGAGCGAGCCGAGCCCCTCCTGCATCAGCCGAACCCCGAGCGGGGCCTGATCCGGGGTGACGATGTCGCGCGCGAACCCTGTCTCGTCGCGGCGATCGAGGAACTCCTGGTGCACGTCGGTTCGCCCGGGCACGTGCGGCGATCCGCCGTAGTAGTGAGCCAACGAGTAGCCGAAGAAGTGCGCGCCGTCGATCCCGCGCTCGATCGCCTCGGCCTCGTCGCGATGGGTCATCATCGGCAGCACCACGGCGACGTTGGGGTTGACCGCGAAGCCCGCCGGGACGCACTCCTCGGACTCGATCAGCGCGTAGTACTCCCGGACCCATTTTCCGGCGTCCTCGGGCTCGACGAACGAGAAGGCGAGGGCGCCGATTCCCTTGCGGGCGGCGAGGTGGATCGTCTCGCGGCGGCTGCACGCCACCCACAGCGGCGGATGGGGGTGCTGGAGCGGCTTCGGGACGACGTTGCGCGGCGGCATGCGAAAGAACTCGCTCTCCCAGCCTGCGAACGGATCCTCGACGAACATCCGCGTGATCGCGTCGAGCGCGTCCTCCCACTGCTCGTGCTTTCGCGTCCGATCGACGAGGAACCCGCCGAGCTCCCCGCCTGAGCTGCCCTCGCCGGTGCCGAAGTCGACCCGTCCGTGAGACACGAGGTCGAGCGTCGCGATGCGCTCGGCTACCCGAGCGGGGTGGTTGACGCCTGGTGGGAGCTGCACGATGCCGTGGCCGAGCCGTATCCGCTCCGTTCGCTGGCTCGCGGCGGCAAGGAAGACCTCGGGCGCCGAGGAGTGCGAGTACTCCTCGAGGAAGTGGTGCTCGACCTCCCATACGCGGTCGAAGCCCGCGCGCTCCGCCACCTCGATCTGCTCCAGCGCGTCCTCGAGCAGGCGGAGCTCGGAGTCCTCGCTCCACGGCCTCGGGAGCTGGTGCTCGTAGAAGAGACTGAACCTCATTCCGCGGGGAGGATAGGAGGGCACCCAGGGCCACGTCGACGTGGCCCTAGTCTCCTGCCATGGCCAAGCGCCAGCCGTACGGCCTCACGCTCGCGGTCCTGCTCGTCGGTGCGATGGCGTACGCGCTGTCCCAGACGATGGTCGTCCCCGCGCTGCCCGAGATCCAGCGTCAGCTCGACACGTCGGCCACGGCGGTGACGTTCGTCCTCACGGGCTACCTGCTCACGGCCGCGGTCGCGACCCCGATCATGGGGCGGCTCGGCGACATGTTCGGAAAGAACCGGTTGCTCGTCGTCACGCTCGCGGTATTCGGGCTCGGGTCGCTGGTCTCGGCGCTCTCGGGGTCGATCGAGGTGCTGATCGCGGGGCGGGCGATCCAGGGGGTCGGAGGCGCCGTGTTCCCGCTTTCGTTCGGGATCATCCGCGACGAGTTCCCGCCCGAGCGGGTGTCGGCCGGGATCGGACTGATCAGCGCGACGTTTGGTATCGGGGGCGGGGCGGGGCTCGTGCTCAGCGGGGTGATCGTCGACCGCCTCGACTACGAGTGGATCTTCTGGCTCGCGCTGATCGTGGTCTCGGGTGCGATCGTCGCCGCGCGCCGCTTCATCCCCGAGTCGCCCGTGAAGAGCCCGGCGCGGATCGACTGGATCGGAGCCGCGCTTTTGTCCGCGGGCCTCGTCGCGCTCCTGGTTGCAGTCAGCGAGGGGAACTCGTGGGGTTGGGGGTCGGTCAGGGTGGTCTCGCTGTTTGCCTTCGCGGCCGCGGTGCTGCTCGCGTGGATCGGCTACGAGCAGCGCGTGCGCGAGCCGCTCGTCGAGATGCGGATGATGCGCAACCGCGCCGTGCTCACGACCAACCTCACCGGGCTCCTGGTCGGGTTCGGGATGTTCGGCTCCTTCATCCTGGTACCGCAGTTCGTCCAGATCCCCACGTCGGCGGGGTTCGGGTTCGGAGCGTCGGTGACCGAGGCCGGCCTCTACATGCTTCCCTCGGCGGCCACGCTGCTCGTCGCGGCCCCGCTCGCGGGGTGGCTCGGCGGGCGCATCGGCTCGAAGCTCCCGCTTCAGGTCGGGACCGCGATCGCCGCCGCCGCGTTCGTCTTTCTCGCGCTCGTCCACGACGAGCCGTGGTCGATCTACGTAGGGACCTCGCTGTTCGGCCTCGGGATCGGGTTCTCGTTCGCCTCGATGGCGAATCTGATTGTCGAGGCGGTCGACCAGCGCCACACGGGAGTCGCGACCGGGATCAACACGATCATGCGCCTGATCGGAGGGTCGATCGGCGGGCAGGTCGCGGCGGCCATCGTCGCCGGCCACGTCGCGGCCACCGGGTTGCCCGAGGAGTCGGGATTCACCGCCGCGTTCGTGATGTCGGCCGTCGGCGTGGGCGCGGCCTTCGTGCTCACGTTCTGGATCCCGGGCCGCCCTCAACCGGCCCCGGTCGCCGCCCGTCCGGTGTCGGAGACGCCGAGCTAGTGCGGACTCAGTCGGCCCAGCCCCTCGCGCGCTCGACCGCGCGCCGCCACTCGGCGAGCAGCGACTCGCGCTCGTCCGCGCTCATCCGGGGCTCGTAGCGGCGCGCCTCGCGCCACATCGCGGCCACCTCGTCGAGCTCCCACACGCCTGTCGCGATCCCCGCCAGGTAGGCGGCCCCGAGAGCGGTCGTCTCCTCGATCTCGGGAACGATCACCGGGACGCCGAGCACGTCGGCCTGAAACTGCATCAGCCACCCGTTGACGGCCGCGCCGCCGTCCGCTTTCAGCGATTCGAGCCGCTCGCCGGCCGCCGCCTCCTGCGCCCGCACCGCGTCCACCGTCTGGTAGGCGATCGCCTCGAGCGCCGCTCGCGCGAGGTGGGCGCGGCCGTTGCCGCGGGTGAGGCCGACGATCGTGCCGCGAGCGTAAGGATCCCAGTGCGGCGAGCCCAGCCCGGTGAGGGCGGGAACGAAGTAGACGCCGTCGTTTCCCTCGAGCGATCGGGCCAGCGGCTCGGTCTCGTCCGCGGTGGCGATGATCCCGAGCCCGTCGCGAAGCCACTGCACCGCGGCGCCGGTGACGAACACGGAAGCCTCGAGCGCGTAGTCGGTCTCGCGCTCGAGCCCCCACGCGACGGTGGCGAGCAGGCCCTCGCCAGGATCGGCGATTTCGCGGCCGGTGTTCAGCAACACGAAGCTTCCGGTCCCGTACGTGTTCTTCGCCGTGCCCGCCTCGAGGCACGCCTGACCGAACAGCGCCGCCTGCTGGTCGCCGGCGATCCCGGCCACGGGCACGTCGGCCCCGAGCTCGCCGGTGCGCCCATAGACCTGCGCCGATGGGACCGGCTGGGGGAGCCGCGCGGGATCGACCCCGAGGAGCTCGCACAGGTCGGGGTCCCAGCGCAGCTCGCGAATGTCGAACAGCATCGTCCGCGAGGCGTTCGAGTAGTCGGTCACGTGGCGGCCGGTGAGCTTGAAGACGAGCCACGAGTCGACGGTCCCGAAGACCGCCCCATCGATCCCCTCGGCGTTTTGCAGCAGCCACTCGATCTTCGTGCCCGAGAAGTACGGGTCGATGACGAGGCCCGTGCGCTCGCGGACGAGCGCCTCGTGCCCGCCGGCCTTGAGCTCGTCGCAGCGCGCCGCTGTGCGCCGGTCCTGCCACACGAGGGCCCGATGCACCGGCTCGCCGGTGTCGGGGTCCCACGCGACGACCGTCTCGCGCTGGTTCGTGATCCCGATCCCGAGCAGGTCCTGACCGCGAATCCCGGCCGCGGCGATCGCCTCGGCGGCGACGCGCCGCGTGACGTCCCAGATCTCGCCGGCGTCGTGCTCGACCCACCCGGGGCGCGGGAAGTGCTGCTCGAACTCGCTGTACGCGCGGCCGGCGATCGTGCCGTCGGGGTCGAAGACGAGGCAGCTCGTCCCCGTGGTCCCCTGGTCGATGGCGAGGATCAACGGCCCTCCTCCAACCACTCCCGGATCGCCTCGGAGTGCTCGCCGAGCGTCGGCGGTGCCGCGTGCTCGCGGGACCCGCTGCGGTCGAAGCGAAGCGGGGGGCCCGGGGTGCGGATCGTGCCGAGCGTGGAGTGCTCCGTCTCGGCGATCAAGCCCTGCGAGCGGACCTGCGGGCTCGCGTAGACCTGGTCGAGGGACTTGACCTCGCCGGCGGGGATCCCGTGCTCGCGGAACTGCTCCAGCCAGCTCGCCGCGGTGTCGCCGGCGAGCCGCTCGGCGATCAGGGGGTCGAGCGCGTCCGAGTTCTCCAGCCGCGCCCGGTTGGTCGCGAACCGCGGGTCCTCGGCGTCGATTCCGAGCAAGCTCGCGAACCGGCCCCAGATCGGCTCGTTGCCGACCGCGACCTGGATCACGCCGTCGCTGCATTCGTAGGTCCGGTACGGGGCGATGCTCGGATGCCGGTTCCCGCCGGGCTCGGGGACCTCGCCGCCGATCAGGTACCGCCCGCCCTGGTAGGAGTGGGTCGCGACGACCCCGGCGAGCAGCGAGGTGCGGACCACCTGGCCCTCACGTCCCCGGTCGCGCTCGCGCAGCGCGGCGAGGACCCCGTACGCCCCGAACATCCCGGCGAGCAGGTCCGCGATCGGAACGCCGACCTTGGTCGGCTCGCCGGGCGGACCGGTGAAGCCCATCAGGCCCGCCTCGCCCTGGACGATCTGGTCGTATCCCGGCCGCTCGGCCTCGGGGCCATCGTGACCGAAACCCGTGATCGACAGCACGATGAGCCGGGGATTGAGCTCCAGCATCCGCTCGTGACCAAGCTCCAGTCGCTCCAGCACGCCGGGGCGGAAGTTCTCGACGAGCACGTCGGCTCGCTCGATGAGTCGCCCGAGCACCGCTGCGTCGTCGCGATCCTTGAGGTCGAGGACGATCGACTCCTTGTTCCGGTTCACGCTCAGGAAGTAGGTCGACTCCCGCCGCCCCTCGGGGCCGACGAACGGCGGTCCCCACTGCCGCGTGTCGTCGCCCTCCGGACGCTCGACCTTGATCACCCGCGCGCCGAGGTCACCGAGCATCATCGCCGCGAACGGGCCGGTGACCACGCGCGAGAGATCGATCACCAGCAGGTCGTCGAGTGGCGGGCGCTCGGCGCTCACTGCTCCTCCTCCGCGGGGTCCTCGCGCGGGGCCGGGCGCAGCAGCATCGTCAACCCCAGGATCCCGATGAAGATCGCAAACAGGACTCGGAGCGTCTCGGACGGGATCGCGAGCGCGAGGAGGGCGCCGCCGACCGCCGCAACCGCACCGCTCACGCCCAGCACGGCGGACTGGCGCAGGTTCCCGAGCCCGTGGCGGCGCGTCGCGAGCACACCGATGGTGGCCGTCGGGACCATGAACGCGAGCGCCGTCGCCTGGGCCTCCTGCTGGCCGAAGCCGGACACCGCGACGAGGACGGCGACGAGGATCGTGCCGCCGCCGATGCCGAGGAACGAGGAGACGGCGCCCACCCCCACGCCCAAGGCGACGTAGCCGAGCGTCTCGATCACGTGAGCAGGAGGTAGGCGGAGGTAGCGACCAGCATGATCCCGAACGCGCGGCGCGCGAGCCGGTCGTCGACGCGAGAAAGCAGCCACGCGCCCAACGGCGCACCCGCAGCGCCGCCGACGAACAGCGCGGCGGCGGTGCCGAGCCGGACCTCGCCGGCGGCGCCGTAGGTGATCGCGGCGGCGAGGGCCAGCAGCACTACGGCTCCGAGCGAGACGGCGTGCGCCTGGCGCTGACGGAGCCCTCCGGCGGACACCAGGAGCGGCACCATCAGCCCACCTCCCCCGATACCGAGCAGGCCGGCGAGGAAGCCCGAGGCGAAGCCGATCAGGGCCGTCAACATGGGCTTTCCGGTCGCACGGGCGGTTATTGTGCCGCGCCGTACGGCCATGACCGGCATCGAGGCCCACATCACCGGCACCGTGTGGAAGGTCGAGGTCGCCGTCGGCGACGAGGTCACCGACGGCGACACCGTCGTGATCCTCGAGTCGATGAAGATGGAGATGCCGGTCGAGGCGGAGGACGACGGCAAGGTCGCCGAGATCCGCGTCGAGGAGGGCCAGTCTGTCTCCGAGGGGGACGTGCTGGTCGTCCTGGAATGCCTCGACGGACGCGAGCTAGCGAGCAAGGCTACCGGTCATGTGAGTGCGAGCGAGCGGGAGCGGAGGATTCGAGCGGAATGACGTCATTAGCCGGCGGCAAACTGCTCCTCGACGAGCCCGCCGAGGCGGTCGCCCGGCTGACGCTCTCGAACCCGGAGCGGCGCAACGCGCTCGACCGCGACGTCCTCGACGCGCTCGCGGAGGTACTGCCCGAGCTCGATCGGGGAATCGAGGTCCGCTGCGTGATCCTCACCGGGGCGGGCGGGACGTTCTCGGCCGGGTACGACATCGGCGACATCCCCGAGGAGTCTTTCGAGCACGACGCCGAGGCGCTCGTCGCACACCCCTTTCACGCCGGCATGGACGCGGTCAGCGCCCACCCGTACCCGGTCGTCGCGGCGATCGCGGGACCGTGCCTCGGCGGCGGCCTCGAGCTCGCGGTGCGGTGCGATCTACGAATCGCCGCCGAGGGTGCGACGCTGGGCATGCCGCCGGCGAAGCTCGGCCTGATCTACGGCCACACCGGGCTGCGACGGTTCATCGAGGCGATCGGGGTCGCGCGGACGAAGGAGCTGTTCCTGACCGGGCGCGTGCTCCCCGCGGAGCGCGCCGAGCGGATCGGGCTCGTGCACGAGGTCGTCGCCGACGGGGAGATCGAGTCGGCCGCGATCTCGCTGGCGTCGGAGATTGCCGCCAACGCTCCGCTCGCCTCGCGCGGCAACAAGCGCGCGATCGAGACGCTGGCGAGCTTTCCCCGCCTCACGGCCGAGCAGGAGCGCGAGCTCGTCGAGCTGCGGCGCGCGAGCTTCGGCTCGGAGGACCTCCGCGAGGGCATCCGCGCGTTCGCCGAGAAGCGCGAGCCCCGCTGGCGGGGGCGCTAGGTCACCAAGCGGTCAGCCGCAGGCCCGGACCTTCTCGTCGAGGGTGATCCGCCGGCCGTCGGACATCGCGGCGCTCGCACGCACCTCGGACTTCTTGCCCGGCTTCAGCTTCCCGAGCTTCTCGCTGAACGGCGCGCCGCCGTCGCTGCCGTCGCTGCGCCCGTCAACCGTGAAGCTGACGTCGCCAAGCCGCTGCGCGTCCCGGCCCTTGATCCGGGCGCGGGCGCCGCGGCGCGCGCAGCCACTCCTCTCCTTCACATTGAGCTTCAGCCTCGGCTTCGTGCGGCAGCCGTCGCCGGCGCAGTCGCGCAACGCCGCGAGGCGGGCGGCGAGCTGCGAACGCAGCGGGGCGAACGCTGGGTTGGCGTGCTGGCTCTCGAGCTCGAAGGGATCCTTCTCGAGGTCGTAGAGCTCGACAGCGCCGGCACTGACGCCGCCGGTGTGCTCGACGTACTTGAAGTGGGCGTTGCGGATCCCCGTGTAGGTAGGGGTCTCGATCAGGATCTCGCGGCCGAACTCGCGCTTCGGCTCCTCGGCGAGCGTGAGAAGCGAGCGGCCGTCCAGGTTCAGGCCGGGCGAGGTTCCCGTCGCGTCGAGGACCGTCTTCGCGAGGTCTGCGTTGACGGCCAGCTCGCGCACCGTCTTGCCCTCGGGCACCCCCGGGCCCCGCATCACGAGCGGCACGCGGCTCGAGGGCTCGTAGTGGCGCGTCTTGCCGTTCTGCACGCGGTGCTCGCCGCTGAAGAACCCGTTGTCGGACGTGTAGATGATCAGCGTGTCGCCGAGCTCGCGCTGCGCCCTCAGTGCGTCGATGATCGAGCCCACGCCCTCGTCGACCGAGAGAATCGACTCGAGGCGGCAGCGGTACTGCCGCGTGAGGTTGTTGCGCTGGTTAGCGGTGATCGGGTCCCGGTTCTGGATGTCGGGCGGCTTGTCGGACACGTCCGCCTCGTTGAAGCTCGGCGGCTGGGGCAGCGCCTCCGCGTCGAGCGCGGTCGCGTGGCGCGGCGCCGGCTGCGCGGTTCCGTCGCAGTCGGCGGGAGGGTTCGTGCTCGGGTTGCCGCCGCTGTGAGGCGCCGTGTAGTTGACGTTGAGGAAGAACGGCTGGTCGGTCGGGGCGCGCCGGTTGATCGCGTCCACCGCCTTCGCGGTGATCACGTCCTGCTTGAAGTCCGACGTCGCCTCGCCGTAGTTGACGAGCGTCCCGTTCTCGTTGAGGGCGTAGTCGTAGACCCTCTGCGTGTTTTCCGCCGCCCCGAACCACTCGGTCCAACCCTCCGGAACGAGGGTCCGGGTCGCGGCGGTTCCGTACCCGTTCAGGTACTTGCCGACCTCGATCGTGTAGTACCCGTCGCCCTGGAGCCAGCCCGGGAGGGTGTTGCCGCCGTGCTCGGCGTTGAACTTGTCGAATCCTCCCAGCGGAGGCGTGTTGGACATCGTGCCGTGGTTGTGGCCGTACTGGCCGGTCAGCAGGGTCGCCCGGGAGGGGCAGCAGAGCGGGTAGTTGACGAAGCTGTTCGCGAACGTGACCCCGAACTCGGCGAGCCGCGAGTTGACGTTGCCCATCACCCGCATCGACTCCACCGTCTGGTCGTCGCTCATCACCACGATCACGTTGGGACGGGGCCTGGGCTTTGCGTCGGCGGTGTCCGCTCCCGAGCCCGGAAGCGCCGCGACCGCCGCGGCGAGGAGCGCGAGGACGGCGGCCGGCGGGACGGCCCGCCTAGCCGTGCCCGCCGGCCGCCGCCCCCCGCCGGGGGACGCCGACGGCCGCCCCCTGCCGGCGGCCGTCGAACGAGCTGATCTCAGCCGTTCATTCATCCCCCTCGATCGCCCCCTACAACACGCCGCGCGGCGCGGAGTAGCGGCGCGGAATAGCCGCGGCGTCCGGGACTGCTCCTACGCTCACGCACGCATGGCCTCCCTGATCAGCTTCGACGAGGCGCTCGGTCTCGCCGAGATCACCGA
Source organism: uncultured Thermoleophilia bacterium (assembly GCA_963756745.1). GTDB lineage: Bacteria > Actinomycetota > Thermoleophilia > Solirubrobacterales > 70-9 > DASPWW01. Next base: position 150,835 of record CAVWOU010000010.1, on the reverse strand, counting down.
TCGCGACGAGATAGGGGACCTCGTCGAGCGCGCCTGGACCGTGCGCCGCGAGCGCTTCGACGACTCCACCGACATGTGCTCGCTCGTCAACGCGAAGTCCGGCGGGTGCGCCGAGGACTGCGGGTTCTGCGCCCAGTCGCGCTACGCGGAGGCCGACACGCCGATGCACGCGATGCTCGAGCCGGAGCAGATCCTCGAGCACGCGCGCGCCGCGGAGGCCGCCGGTGCGCACCGCTTCTGCATGGTCACCCAGGGCCAGGGCCTGTCGCGGCGCGACTTCGCGAAGATCGTCGAGGGAGCGCGGCTCGTCTCCGAGCACACGAACCTGAAGCGCTGCGCGTCGGTCGGGCACCTGTCCGCCGAGCGGGCCCGCGAGCTCAAGGACGCCGGGGTGCAGCGGGTGCACCACAACGTCGAGACCGCGCGCTCCTACTACGACGAGGTCACGACCACGGTGCGCTACGAGGGCCGCACGCGAACGATCGCAGCGGTCAAGGAGGCGGGGCTCGAGACCTGCGTGGGCGGCATCCTCAACCTCGGCGAGTCGCCTCGTCAGCGAGTCGAGATGGCGTTCGAGCTGTCCGAGATCGACCCCACGTCGGTCCCAATCAACCTGCTCAACCCACGCTCGGGGACCAAGTTCGGCGACAGGCCGCTGATGGACCCGTGGGAGGTCGTGAAGTGGGTCGCGATCTTCCGCCTGATCCTCCCCGACGCGCTGTTCAGGCTGTGCGGCGGGCGGGTCGAGAACCTCGGCGACCTTCAGCCGCTCGCCGTCCGCGCGGGGCTCAACGGGGTGATGATGGGGAACTTCCTCACCACCCTGGGCGCGGAGCCCGCCGACGACCGCGCGATGTTCGAGGACCAGGGGCTGAACGTCGCGCGCCACGAGGACAACGGCTCCAACCCCCGTCCCGACAACCGATCCGGATGGCTCGAGGGCGAGACGCCGGACACGCCGATGGAGGAGCTGATCGACAGCCAGGCGGAGGCGAACTTCTGGGACCCCGCCAAGCACCTGCGGGTGGTCAAGAAGAAGCGCAAGCCGCCCGCCTACCCGAGCGCAGCGCCCGCCGAGCCGCCCGGCTGGGGCGACTAGCCCCGTGGTAGACCCTGCCGAGCGGCTCGCCGAGCTCCGCAGGTCGGGGCTCCACCGCAGGCTGAGGCTCGTCGAGGGCGCGCAGGGTCCTCGGATAACGCTCGACGGCGCCGACGTGCTGCTTCTGTGCTCGAACAACTACCTCGGGCTGGCCGAGCACCCGGGGGTCCGTGAGGCGGCGGCGGAGTCGGCGATGCGCTGGGGCGCCGGCTCCGGGGCGTCGCGGTTGATCTCCGGGAACATGACTCCGCACGCGCTCCTGGAGGAGCGCCTCGCCTCGTTCAAAGGCGCGCAGTCGGCGCTCCTGTTCGGGTCGGGGTACCTCGCGAATGCGGGCACGATCGCCGCGCTCGCCGGGCGCGGCGAGGTCGTGCTCTCCGACGAGCTCAACCACGCCAGCATCATCGACGGGTGCCGGCTGTCGCGGGCGGAGCGGTTCGTGTACCGGCACTGCGACACCGAGCACCTCGCGTGGGGGCTGCGCAAGGCGGGCGACCGTGCCTCGCTGATCGTCACCGATGGGGTGTTCTCAATGGACGGCGACATCGCCCCGCTGGCCGAGCTGCTCGGGCTGGCGCGGCGCCACCGGTGCCGGCTGCTCGTCGACGAGGCCCACGCCACGGGCGCGGTCGGACCGGGCGGGCGCGGCAGCGTCGCCGAGGCGGGCCTCGCCTCGGAGGTCGACGTGGTCGTCGGGACGCTCGGCAAGGCGCTCGGGAGCTACGGCGCCTACGTGTGCGCGTCGCACGAGATCACGGAGCTGCTGGTCAACGCGGCGCGGCCGTTCATCTTCTCCACCGGCCTACCGCCGCCCTCGGTCGGCGCCGCGTCGGCCGCACTCGAGATCCTGGCCTCCGAGCCGGAGCGCGTCGAGCGGCTGCGCCACAACGCCGACGCCTTGCGCTCCGAGCTGCGCGCGGCGGGCCTCGACCCCGGTGACTCGGACACCCAGATCCTCCCGATCGTCGTAGGCGAGGCGAGCATGGCGACGGCGCTCTGCGAGCGCGCGCTGGAGCGTGGCGCGTTCGCCCAGGCGATCCGCCCGCCGACGGTTCCCGAGGGCACCTCGCGGCTGCGGCTCACGGTGATGGCGACCCACCGCCCGCGCGAGCTGCGGCGCGCGGCGCGCACGATCGCGGCCGCAGCGCGGGAGCTCGGGTTGCCCGTGGGCCGGCCCGAAGCGCTCGACCAAGCCGCCTAGGGCCACTAAGTGGCGAGCGCCGATACACCCCGGGGGGTGTTCGTCACCGGGACCGGCACCGGGGTCGGCAAGTCGGTCCTCGCCGCGACTATCTGCGCCGGCCTCGCCGCACGCGGCGAGAGGGTCGCCGCGGTGAAGCCCGCCGTCACCGGGCTCGACGAGGAGCCCGGTGAGTGGCCACCCGACCACGAGCTGCTCGCCAGGGCGGCGAGCGCCGGGCAATCCCCGGAGGAGGTGGCTCCGTACCGATTCGGGCCGGCCGTCTCGCCGCACTATGCCGCCGAGCTCTCCGGCGCCTCGATCGACGCCGAAGCGCTGCTGCGCGGAGCTCGGGATGCCGGGGAGGGCTCCGACGCCCTGGTCGTCGAGGGGGTCGGCGGCCTGATGGTCCCGCTGACGCCCGACTACCTGGTGCGCGATCTCGCCGCCGATCTGGCCCTGCCGGTCCTGATCGCGGCGCGCACCGGGCTCGGGACGATCAACCACACGCTGCTCACGCTCGAGGCCGCGCGGTCGGGAGGCATGCAGGTTGCCGGCGTCGTGATGACGCCGTGGCCCGACGACCCCGAGCCGATCGAGCGCTCGAACCGCGCCACGGTGGAGCGGCTTGGACGCGCCAGAGTCACCGGGCTCCCGCCGACCAATCCCGAGTCGCTCGCCGAGGCCGCCTCCGTGCTCCCGCTCGACGAGTGGCTCAGTCCGGGTCGATCCAGCGCGTCATGAGGTGCAGGTTCCCTCCGGGCGGGTCCTGCATCGAGTCGAAGCCGAGGCTGCGGTATAGAGCGAGCGCCTCGGCGTTGACCTCGTTGACGTCGAGCTGGACCCGGCGGCAGCCGCGTTCCCGCGCGCGCTCGATCGCGGCCTTCGCGAGCGCCCGGCCGAGCCCGAGCCCGCGCGCGTCCTCCGTCACGAACACATCCTCGAGCCAGCAGTCGGGCGCGTCGTACCACCACCCGTAGCGGTAGCGGAGCTGGCACACTCCGGCCGGGGCGCTGTCGTCCGGCGACGCCAGCAGGAACTCCGTTCCATCGTCGGCCAGCAGCCGCGCGACGCCGGCCGCCGCGGCGTCGTCGGCGGGATCATCGCGGCCCCACCAGTCGCGGAACGCGAGCATCAGCCGGGTCACCTCGGCCGCGTCGTCCCCGCTGGCAACCCACACTTGCACGCGACCGAAGCTATCCGGTTCCGGCCGGGGGGGCCTCTATCGTCGCCGGCGGCACGATGCCAACGACCGGCGAGCTCGACCAGCGGCACCTGTGGCATCCGTTCACGCAGATGCTCGAGTGGGCCCGGGAGCAGCCGGTCGTCATCGACCGAGCCGCGGGCACCGAGCTGATCGACTCCGAGGGTCGGCGCTATCTCGACGGCGTCTCCTCGCTGTGGTGCAACGTTCACGGGCACCGGCACCCGCAGATCGACGGCGCTGTGCGGGGCCAGCTCGAACGCGTCGCCCACTCGACGCTGCTGGGCCTCACGCACGAGCCGGCCGCCGAGCTCGCCGCGCGCCTCGTCGAGCTCGCGCCGCCGGGGCTGAGCCGCGTTTTCTATTCCGACTCGGGCTCGACGGCGACCGAGGTGGCGCTGAAGATGGCGTTCCAGTACTGGCGCCAGCGGGGCGGCCAGCATGCCCGACGCACCTCGTTCGTGTGCCTGCGCGACGCCTACCACGGCGACACGCTCGGCGCCGTGTCCGTGGGCGGCATCGAGCTGTTCCACGGCGCGTACGGCCCGCTGCTGTTCGGCGCGCACCGCGTGGAGCCGGGCGACTTCGCGGACCTGGAGCGCGTGCTCGACCTCCACGGAGAGGAGGTGGCCGCGGTGATCGTCGAGCCGCTCGTCCAGGGCGCGGCCGGAATGCGCGTGCAGCCGCCCGGGTACCTGCGCGCCATGCGCGAGCTGTGCGACCGCCACGGCCTGCTGCTGATCTGCGACGAGGTCGCGACAGGGTTCGGGCGCACCGGGACGATGTTCGCCTGTGAGCAGGAGCGCGTCGCGCCCGACTTCCTGTGCGTCGGAAAGGGGCTCACGGGTGGCTACCTCCCCCTCGCGGCGACCCTGACCACCGAGCGCGTGCACGACGGCTTCCTCGGCGCCCACGAGGAGTTCCGCACCTTCTTCCACGGCCACACGTTCACCGGCAACCCGCTCGCGTGCGCGGCGGCGATCGCGAGCCTCGACGCGTTCGAGCGCGAGCGCACGCTGATTCGCGTGCAGCCGAAGATCCGCCTGCTCGGCGACCTGCTGGGGCCAGTCGCGGCGATGCCCGAGGTCGCGGAGGTTCGCGGCCGGGGGATGATGGTCGGGATCGACCTCGGCGACCACGACCCGGCACTCAGGCTCGGGCACCGGGTCGCCCTCGAGGCGCGCCGTCGCGGCGCGATCATCCGCCCGCTCGGCGATGTCGTGGTGCTGATGCCTCCGCTCGCGATCTCGAAGCGCGACCTCCGACGGCTGGTCGCGATCACCGCCGAGTCGATCGCGGCGGCGGTGGCATCGGCGTACGGTGAGGCGAGCCCGGCAGGTCGAAGCCGCCGGCGCCGCAGCGAGTGAAGCTCTGGCGGCCATGGGCTACAAGCTGACTCGGCTGTCGGAATGCGGCTGGCGGCGAGCGTTACGGTCCCGGGAGTGGCTGACGAGGCATCGCTCGAACGCGACGTGGATCGGCTCTACGGGCTGCCGCTCGACGAGTTCACCTCGGCGCGAAACGAACTCGCGCGCGAGCTGAAGCGATCCGGCGACGCCGCGGCGGCCGAGCGGGTCCGCAAGCTCGAGAAGCCCACCCGTTCAGCGGGGGCGATCAACCGGGCGGTCCGACGCAAGCGCCGCGACGCGAAGCGCCTCCTCGACGCAGCGGCCAAGCTGGGCGAGGCGCAGGAGAAACTGATCGAAGGCGGCGAGCGGCGACCCGTCGATCAGGCGGTCGACCGCGAGCGCGCCGCCGTCGACCGGTTGATGGCCGACGTCGAGGCCGAGCTCGGACGCGAGGGCGAGCCGACCGAGGCGATGCTCGATCGCGCTCGCGCGACGTTGCACGCCGTCGCCACGAACCCCGAGCTCAGGAACGAGCTCGAGGCCGGCCGGTTCACGGAGGACCACGAAGCTGTCGGGCTGGGCGGACTTGTCGCGGGCGCCGGCCCACGCGCGCCCCGCAAGCAGCGAGCCGCTGAGCGCGGAGACGCCAGACGCCAGGTCGAACGCGCGGAGCGCGACCTGGAGGCCGCGGAGCGAAAGCTGGAGCGCGCCGAGCGCGCGAAGGCGCAGGCGCAGGAGCGACTGGAGGCCGCGAGCGCGGCGCTTTCCGAAGCCGAGAGCGAGGTCGCGGAGGCGACGAGCGCGCGCGACGAGGCCCGCTCGGCGCTGAAGCGGGCCCGATAGCGGCTATCGCAGCCGCTTCACTCCTCGTAGGGCTCGAAGTCGGCCTTGCGTGCCCCGCACACGGGGCAAAACCAGCTGTCCGGGATCTCGCCGAACGGCGTGCCGGGCGGGATCCCGCCGTCGGGATCGCCCTCCTCGGGGTCGTAGATGAATCCGCACGACGTACAGACCCAGATTTGCGCGGTCTCGGTCTCCATCGTCATTTCACTGATGTTCGCGCTCGGCCCAACATCACATTCCCCGCCCACCCACACCCTTGCAGAGCCTCGCGCTCACGGCCGAGCAGGTTACCGGCACCGGAGGGTAGATTCACCCGCGTGCCAGAGCCAGCGACGCCGCGACCGGCGGCGACGATCATCCTCCTGCGCCGGGGCGGCAAGCACGCGCAGCGAGCTGTCGAGGTGCTTCTGGTCCAGCGCAATCCGGAGGCGCGCTTCATGCCGGGCGTGTGGGTGTTCCCCGGCGGCGTCGTCGAGGACAGCGAGCGCGGCGGAGGCGCCGGCGGCGAGCCGACGGTCGAGGAGGACGAGCGGGCGCATCGCGCGTGCGCCGTGCGCGAGCTCGAGGAGGAGGCCGGGATCGCCCTCCCGGAGGACGCCGAGCTGCGCCCGTGGTCGCGGTGGATCACGCCCGAGGTGGTCCCATCCCGATTCGACACTCGCTTCTACGTCGCGCTCGCCCCTCCCCACTCCCCTCCCCACCCGGACGGCGCGGAGACGGTCGACGCCCGCTGGTTCACCCCGCGCGATGCGCTCGACCGCCACGCAGCGGGAGAGCTCGAGCTGGTGTTCCCGACGATCAAGCACCTCGAGTCCCTGCTGCCGTACGCGACTTCCCAGGAGGTGCTCGACGCCGTCGGCCACCGTGTCGAGCCGGTGCTGCCCAAGGTCGTCGGCGAGGGCTCCGAGCGGCGCATCGTCCTGCCCGGCGACCCGGGCTACTGACGCACGCGCGTCGATCTAAGATCGAGTCGACGTGACGAGCAGCCTCCCGCAAGAGGTGCGCGAGGTCTTCGAGCGCTTCATCACCTGCGAGTACACGACCGTGGACCCGCGCCGCCAGCCGATCGCGTGGCCGGTCACCCCTTACTACCGCTCCGGCGAGCCGACGATCGACATCACGACCGGGCTCGGCTACCCGAAGAAGGCCGAGGACGCACGGCGAAACCCGCGCGTGGCGATGCTGTTCTCGGACCCCACGGGGTCGGGGATCGAGGGTGGGATGCGAGTGCTGGTTCAGGGCTCGGCGGCGGTTGACGACCGCGACCTCGTCGCCAACCGCGAGCGCTACTGGCGAGAGTCGTGGGAGAAGCTGCCCGGGATCAGGGAGATGCACCCGCCGCGGGCGGTCCGCGGCATGTTCAACTGGTACTACACGCGCGTCTACGTCAAGGTCCGCCCGGAGCGGGTGTTCGTGTGGCCCGATGGCGACCCCACGAACCCCCCGTCGGTGCTCGACTCGCACATGGAGGAGGTGCGCTCGGGCCACACCGAGGAGCCCCGCGAGGCCCACGCGCCCGTCGCCGGCGGAGGTCTCGCCTGGGACCGGCGGATCGACGAGCTCGGCCGGCGCCACGAGACCGCGGTCCTCGCGTGGGAGGCACCCGATGGGTTCCCCCTCGCTCTCCGCGTCCCGGTTCGACCCGAGCCCGAGCGCCACCGGGTGGTGATCGAGGCGGCACCAGCGGGTCTGCCGCTGATCGAGGGCCGCGCCTGCCTGACGGCCCACGCCCACGCGCCGGACTTCCGGTGGCAGGAGAACTTCCAGATCCGCGGCGATCTCGTGCGCGAGAACGGCGGCTGGGCCCTGATCCCCCACCGCCTGCTCGGCGGCTTCGAGCTCCCGGACGAGAGCATGGCCGCGCGCTACCGCCGCAATCTGTCGAAGTCGATCCGCTTCTGGCGGACGGCCCGCGACCAGCTCAGGCGGCGGAACCGAGCGGCCGGAGACTAGGCGGCGTTGACGAGATCGGTGCGTCCCTGCTCCTCGAGCTGCGCCTTGTAGCGCGGGAACACCGGCTTCGTCAACGGCACCAGCTTGAGGATCTTCGCCACCGGGCCCTTCGCCTTGATCTGGCCCCGCGCCATCGCGACGGTCACGTTCACCTGACCGAGCCAGAACTTGTGCGCGGTGTCGGCAGCCATGCTCATCACGACGTCCGGCTCCATGTCGGAGTCGCCGAAGTCGACGTCGCCGGGCTGATCGGGCTGCAGGCGAACCGTGACCTGCGAGTCCGGATCGTGGAACTCGTAGCGCACGATCGTGTCCGCCTTGCGGAACTTGGGGCCGAGCTCGTCGTCCTCGGCGAGGTCGACGAACAGCTTGCCGATCGTGTCGTAGACGTCCTGGGCGTCCTTGAAGTAGGCCAACTTCCTCCTCCCTCGGTGTGAACCCGGACTCTATTCCCTTGGATCGGCGACAGCGCCCGCTACGGCTGCGCCGGCTGGAACGCCGCCGCGCGCGCGTAGATCTTGTAGAGCTTGAACGCGCTCGCGTACTCCTGCTCGCACAGCCTCTCGAACAGGTCGTAGGCCTCGTCCTCAGGCAGGGTCCGTCCCTGCGTGCCTGTGGGAGCGCCCCCCTCGAACTCCGCGATCGACTCCACGATCACCCGCCGCTCCTCGACGCTGGCGTCGTTCCAGTCGGTGCAGTCCGCCTCGCGGACGGTGGTCTGGAGGTCGGAGGAGCCCAGCGCGGAGGAATCGGGGTCGCTCGAGTCGTTCGAGTCGCCGCAGCCGGTGGCCAGGAGGGAGCAACAAGCAAGCACCCCAGCGACGGCCCGACCCCATCGGGCCCACACCAACGGTGATCGCGCCTGCGTTACTTCCGGGCTGCCTTCGCCGCCGCGGTGCCGGGCCGGGGTGGCGTCTCGGTCCATGTGCAGCTCGGCTCCTCGAGGAAGCACGCGATCAGCTCGGGCTGGAACACCGGTCCGTCGCCCAGGCTGTTCTCGCAGTCCGAGGGCAGCGGGTCGGGCTCCTCAGTGACGCTCGCCTCGGTCCCATCGACGCCGGTGTTGTCGTACCAGCAGTTGTCCTTGTCAGGTGTCTGATTGCCCCACCAGAAGTCGACGTCCATTGGGCATCCTCTTGCCCCCCGGCGCGACCCCCATGATGTTGTCGAAGAACCGGTTGCGGTGCGAGTTCGTCTGCTCCGGGAACTGCATCGGGCGAGCAGGTCTGCGTGAGGCGTGTCGAGGTCGCAGGCGATGTTGTCCGGGACCTGGAAGAGCATGACGCCGCGGCGCCAGTTGTCGTAGATGCGGTTGTCACGCACGACGTTGGCGTTCCCGCCGCGCGATCCACATGCCCGTGCCGACCGGCGGCCGGCACGGTGGGGTCGAAGCCGACGTCTCGCCTTCGAAGGGATTGAGGTTGTTCGAGTAGATCTTGTTCTGCTCGACGAGCAGCGAGTCCTGCGGATAGCCCGGGTGCCCGCCGGCCGAGATCGAGTCGACCGAGATCCCGACGGCGTTGTCGTAGAAGTCGTTGTGGTGGATGTGGATTGCGTCGCCCATCGAACCGGAGTGTCCGAGCGTGTTGTGGTGGAGGTCGCAGTCCCGAATCTCCTGGTTGTAGCCGCTGCTTGTTCTCGATCGTCTGCTCGCCCGTCTGCGCCGAGGCGCCCGGATACAACGCCCGCGTCACCGCTGCCGAGCGCCTCGCAGTTCTTGATCAATCCGTGGTCGGAGGTGAAGCTGAGGTGGCCGTATTCGTGGTTGAAGGCCATCTTCACCCGGTCGATCGCGTACCCGTCGACCTCGATCGGGTACACGCCGTGCTCCTCGGCGTGCTGCAGGGTGACGTTGCGGAGGTAGAACCCGTCGGCGCGCTCGAAGCGGATCCCGACATCCTTGCCCTGACCGGCCAGCGGTCCGTTCGCGCTCGGGCCGTTTCCAGCGTCGATCGTGACGTCCTCGGGCCGCACGCCGGAACCCTCGACCTGGAGGTTGCACCGGATGCACTTGCCCTCATTGCGGATGCCGTGACGGTCGGTGTTCGGGGTAACGACCGGCTCGGGCACGTTCAGCGCCTCACGCCCGATGACCGCGATCAGGTTCTGATCGTTGGGGCACGTCGCCTGGTACCGGTACGACACGGCGCCGGTGCCGTGATCCGAGGACGCTGTGAGTCCGGCACACGCTGGGTCGTTCTCCGGCTTGGCCCGGGACTTCGGCTCCGTGTACAGCCCCGGCATGATCACGATCCGGTCGTTGTTGCCGGAGTCGTTGACCGCGTCCTGGATCGAGTCGTACGTCGCACTCCTTGGCAAAGCGCTTGTTGAGCCTCTTCAGCTTGCGCGCCTTCCGCTTGCTCAGGTGCCGCGTGTCCTCGCTCGGCCGCACCTTGAAGCCCTTGCGACCGTCGCGGATCGCCTGCTTGGCGAGCTTCAGCGAGTCGTCCTGGCACACGATCCGGGTTTCGCCCGGCGGCTTTTGCTTCAGGGCCGAGCCGAGGGTGCGGTACTCGGGCACCTCGCCGCCCGCCGCCGGCTTCACGCTGACGTGTCCGGCGCCGGGTTCGGCCAGAAGGTGCTGCGCTCGACGTGCGCGAGCGCGACGGCCGGAGCGATCATCATCGCCGCCCCGACGGCGGCGACCGCGATCACTCCGGTGCGCGCGCTGTCCCTTTGCGTTCCATCGACTTCAAGCTGTCTGCCCTGTCCCTGTCCCGTTCGTCGCGCTGGATACGCGGCGGGCAAGCTATCAGAGCGGCGATCAGCGCCGGCTTGCGGCGACCGGATTGCCGCTCACGTCCGGGAGCGGCTCGTCGTCGGGAAGCGCCTCGAAGACGCGGGCCGGCGGCACGGGCTCCTCCGGCGCGGCGCACGCGTCGCACACCTCGTACCCGGTGTAGGCGCTCGTCTTCTTTCGCGCCCCCTGCCAGCTCTGCCCGATGTGGATGTGGTCCTTGTGCTTGAGCGTGTAGCTCGCGCCCGAGGTGCAGCGGGAATACCGCCGCCAGCCCCGCTCGGCGTACGTCGACGTCCAGATGTGGCAGTTGTAGATGAACTCCTGGATTCCGAAGCGCCGCGCCATCGCCCACCGGGCGCCGTCGGAGTCGTCGCCAAGGAAGAAGCGCTTGATCTCGTGGGCCGCCCGCCGGTCCGGGCGCGAGCGTACGTCGAGGTGCAGGTCCACCGCACGGCCCTCGTCGTGGAGGCTGTCGCGGCACGGATCGGAGCCGTAGCCCCAGTTCTCCACCCGTGGCCACCAGTACTCGACGAACTCATACAGCCGCCGCGTGCCGGTGCGCCCCTTGAACCGCCTCCCGTCGCAGCTGTTGGGGCTCTGCCAGAACAGGTCGTCGGGCTCCGGCTCTCCGCCATGCGGCCGGCCGGTCGGGTCGAGCCGCGCGGGCTCGTGGGCCGGCTGCACGGACTGCGAGGCGAGCGCCGGGGCCACGGTCGCAGACGACGCCGACGCCGCGAGCGCGGCGAGCACGAGGCTGCGCATGCGTTTCCGTTGCACGTAATCTCCCTGCCGGAGCTCCAGGCCCCGTAGCACGCGCCGTACCACGACGCGGCCACAGGGTAGCCAGCCCGGTGATGAATTCGCGGTCACGCCAACACGACTTCGACTGGCTGGTGATCGGGTCCGGGTTCGGGGGCAGCGTGGCGGCGCTGCGCCTTTCCGAGAAGGGCTACCGCGTCGGTGTGCTCGAGTGCGGCCGCCGCTATGAGGACGCCGACTTCGCCCGCACGGCATGGAACCTTCGGCGCTACTTCTGGGCGCCGCGGATCGGCCTCCGAGGGGTGTTCCGGCTCACCCTGTTCAAGGACGTGTTCATCGCCTCCGGGTCGGGCGTCGGCGGAGGGAGCCTCGGCTACGCGAACACCCTGTACCGCGCGCGGCCGGCGTTCTTTCGCGACCCGCAGTGGGGCGAGCTCGCCGACTGGGAGGAGGAGATGCGCCCGCACTACGACACCGCCGAGCGGATGCTCGGAGTCGTCGACTACGAGGGCATGACCCCTGCAGACGAGCTGCTGCACGAGTACGGCGCCGAGCTCGGCGTCGCCGACACGTTCAAGCCAACCCGGGTCGGCGTGTTCTTCGGCGAAGCGGGCCGCGAGGTCCCGGACCCCTACTTCGACGGCGAGGGGCCCCCGCGGACCGGGTGCGTGCGCTGCGGGAGCTGCATGGTCGGCTGCCGCCACGGCGCCAAGAACACGCTGGTGAAGAACTACCTGTGGTTCGCGGAGCGGCTCGGCGCTCGGGTGCTGCCCGAGCGCCACGCGACGGAGATCCGCCCTATCGGCGCGCCGGATGGCTCGGGCGGCTACGTGGTCACGAGCGAGCGCTCGGGCGCGTGGCTGCGCCGCGAACGGCGCACGATGACCGCCCGGGGAGTCGTGGTCGCCGCCGGGCCGCTCGGCACGAACCAGCTGCTCGCCGACTGCAGGCACGCGAGAGCGCTCCCTCGCCTCTCGCCACGCCTCGGCGAGGTCGTGCGCACCAACACGGAGTCGATCCAGGCGGTGACCGCCCCGGATGACAGCCGCGACTTCTCGCGCTCGGTGGCGATCACCTCCAGCATCTACCCCGACCCCGACACCCACATCGAGGTGGTCACCTACGGCCGCGAGGCCGACCTGATGAGCACGCCTGTTCACCGCCCTGACCGGCGGGGGGACCCGGGTCACGCGCCCGCTGAAGTGGATCGCGGCGATGCTCAAGCACCCGCTGCGCACGCTCCGCCTGCTGTGGCCGTTCAAGTGGTCGCGGCGCACCGTGATCCTGCTGGTGATGCAGTCGCTCGACACGGCGATGCGGCTCCGGGCCAGCCCGCGGCCGCTCGGGCGCGGGGTGCGCCTCCAGACCGAGCAGGACCCCGAGCGCCCCAACCCCACCTACATCCCCGCCGCCGAGGCCGCCGCACGGTGGTTCGCGCAGCGCACCGGCGGGATCCCCCAGAGCGGGCTGATCGAGTCGTCGCTCAACATCCCCACCACCGCGCACATCCTCGGCGGGGCGGTGATCGGCGCGGACGCGTCGAGCGGGGTCATCGACGCCGACTGCCGTGCGTTCGGCTACGCGAACCTGATCGTGTGCGACGGCGCCGCGGTGCCCGCGAACCCGGGCGTCAACCCGAGCCTGACGATCACCGCGCTCGCCGAGCGCGCGATGTCACGGGTTCCGCCGAAGGACGGCGGAGAGCCCGCGGCCCGCGAGCTCCCCGTGGCCGCCCGCGCCGCCTAGCCGCTCGAAGCGCTGAACCGGCTCGCGACCTCGTCCCAGTTGACCACGTTCCACCACGCGTCGATGTAGTCGGGGCGGCGGTTCTGGTACTTGAGGTAATACGCGTGCTCCCACACGTCGACTCCGAGCAGCGGCGTCTGTCCGTCGGAGACCGGTGAGTCCTGGTTCGCCGTGCTGACCACGGCGAGCCCCGAGCCGTCGTGGACGAGCCACGACCAGCCGCTGCCGAACCGGTTCACGCCGGCGGCCTTCAGCTCGTCCTTGAACGAGTCGAAGCTCCCGAACGCATCGTCGATCGCCGCCGCGAGGTCGCCGTCTGGGGCGCCTCCCGCGTCGGGGCCCATGATCTGCCAGAAGAAACTGTGGTTGGCGTGCCCGCCGGCGTTGTTGCGCACCGCGGTGCGGATGCCCTCCGGGAGGCTGGAGAGGTCCCTCAGCACGTCCTCGACGTCCGTGTCCGCCCACTCCGTGCCCTCGAGGGCGGCGTTCGCCTTGTCGACGTACGCCTGATGGTGCTTGTCGTGGTGGAGCTTCATCGTCTGCTCGTCGATGTGCGGCTCGAGCGCGTCGTAGTCGTAGGGAAGGGGTGGTACCTCGTAGGCCATGTGCTCTCCTTCCAGTCGCGCCAAGAGCAAGCTCTTGGCGCGGGTTGGCGGTTCGTTTCTCGACCCGGTTGGCTGATACTACTCACGGGCATGAGCCAGCTCGCGTTCGACGAGGACGAGGCTCGACAGATCGAGGCCCTGTACCGGATCGAGGACGCGGCGCGCCGGCGGGGCCTTGTGCGCGAGGCGCTGGGGGCGCAGCCCGGGGAGAGGATCCTCGACGTCGGCTGCGGCCCAGGCTTTTACTGCGCGGAGCTGCTCGACGAGGTCGGAACGGACGGCTCGGTCGTGGGGGTCGACAGCAGCCCGCCGATGCTCGAGCTTGCCGCGCGCCGGTGCGAAGGGCACGAGAACGTCGCCTTCCAGGAAGCGGATGCAACGGCACTTCCGGTCGACGACGCCGGGTTCGACGGTGCGATCTGCGTGCAGGTCCTCGAGTACGTGCCCGAAGTCGCCGCGGGGCTGAGCGCGATACACCGCGCGCTGCGGCCCGGGGGTCGGCTCGTGGTCTGGGATGTGGACTGGGCGACCTTGTCGTGGCGCTCGGAGGATCCGGCCCGAATGCGCCGCGTGCTCGACGCGTGGGACGGCCACCTGGCGCACCCCTCGCTTCCGGCCACCCTGGCCTCCGAGATGAGGTCGGTCGGCTTCGAGGACGTCGGGATGACCGCCCACGCCTTCGCGAGCGCAGAGCTCGATCCCGGGACCTACGGAGCGGCCCTGTTTCCTTTCATCGCGAACTACGTCGCCGGAAGCGTCGGCGAGGAGGAGGCGGAGGAGTGGGCCGCCGAGCAGCGCGACCTCGGCGAGCGGGGCGAGTTCTTCTTCACCTGCACCCAGTTCTGCTTCACCGGCCGCCGGTCCTGAGGTCGTTGCAATCGGGGCGCCCGGATTTGAACCAGCGACCTTTCGGCCCCCAGCCGAGCGGTTTCAGGATCAAAGCTCCCGCTTTCGTCTCCTCCGGACAAGATCCGCTACAACGTCCGCGAGTTTCCTCAACGGCTACTGGACCTCAAACATCCTCACGCTGCGTTCAAAAACGATCAGGTACTCGCCATCCCAGCCTCCACTGCCGCGCCGGTCGCTAATCCAGCCGTGCTCGACCACCTGCCAACGCGACCGCGAAGGAGGCGGTGGTGACTGAGGAGGCCAGCATGGCCAACCTCGGGAAGGTCGACCACATCGTTGTCTTGATGATGGAGAATCGCTCCTTCGACCACATGCTGGGGTATCTCTCGCTTGAAGGTGGTCGCGGCGATGTCGATGGTCTGCGGGCGGAGTTCGCCAACGAGCATGACGGGCGCTCCTATCCAGTCCACCATCTCGACAGCACGGTGATCGAGGACGATCCCGATCACTCCGGCAGCGCCGTCGACCTCCAGATCGGGGGCGGCAAAATGAACGGCTTCGTCACGAGCTTCGCCGAGACGCTCTCGCGCAACGATGTCCAGGATGCGGATCCCGGTCGCGTGATTGGTTATTACAACGCCGCCGATGTCCCGGTCTACGATCACCTGGCGAGCGAGTTCGCGATCTGCGATCGCTGGTTCAGCTCGGTTCCCGGGGCGACCTGGCCCAACCGTCTATACGCGATTTGCGGTCGCGCGGCCGGCAGTCGCAATGACCGGCCGCTCCACCTCCCGCCCGTCTACAACCAACCCTCGTTCGTGCGACACCTCGACGCCAACGACATCTCGTGGCGGTGGTATGCGTTCGAGACGGGGACCCTGCGCCTCGCCGATGGGCACTACAAGCTGGGCCACCTCCACAGGTTCGCGTTCTTCAGCAAGACCAACTTGAACTGGAGGACCAGGGTCGAGATCAGGACCGACGCAAGAGCGGACAGCTTTCTCGAAGACGCCGCGAATGGTGCGCTGCCGTCGGTTTCATGGATCGACCCGAACTTCAGCAACTTCAACGCAATCGGCTTTCAGCCCAACGACGACCACCCGCCCGCGGACATCAAGGACGGCCAGGAGCTTGTGCTCGCCGTCTACCACGCGCTTGCAACAAGCCCCCAATGGGAAAGGACGCTCCTCGTCATCTTCTACGACGAGCACGGCGGCTTCTACGATCACGTCGCGCCGCCTGCGGCGCCCGACGACGACCCCGACACGTTCGGACGCTACGGCGTGCGGATACCGGCGCTGATCGTCTCGCCCTGGGTGGAGCCAGGGTCAGTGTCAAAGACGCTCTTCGATCACACGTCGATCAGCAAGACGATTCTCCTGCGCTTCTGCCCAGAAGCCCTCAACGAGCCAAAGCGGCATCAAGGGCTGTTTGCGCGTCTCAGACGCGCCGGGCACCCCCGCCACATGGGAACGCGGGTGTCGCAGGCCAATGATCTCGGAGAACTTCTCACACGTACGACGCCGCGACCAGCAACGGATCGGTACGCGCTGATAGAGGACGCCGCGGAGCGCGCGGCCGTGAGAAAGGAAGGCGCGTCAATCGAAGAGGACCCGCTCGCGCGTCGGCCGGAGACGGAGCTCCAGATCCGCCTCGCCCACGCGACTCGCGAGCTGAGAAGACGAGGGCACCCGCCAGACCGGCCGTAGGTGCCCCTCCTCCAAAGCCATGCACGAGAGGCCACATCTCTAAGTCGGGGCGACTGGATTTGAACCAGGGACCTTTCGGCCACCTGCCGAGCTGATTCGGGTGTCGATGTGTCCGTAGGCGTCCGCATCGTCCTATGCGTCCAGGTTCGTGGACGACCTGGACGTAATGGACGATGCATCCGGTACCAAAGCGGTACCACGGCACGGGTTCAGATTGGGGGCCCGCTACGTCTCTCGCGTGTGACGCACGGATCGTCGAGGAAGCACGCCGTAGCTGCCTGACGAGCGCCAAGCGCTCGCTTTCACCGAGAGGGGGGATTTGCAGGGAGGATGTGCACCATTCACCCTGCTGCACCCCCTCCGGTGGCAATCGGGGCGCCCGGATTTGAACCGGGGACCTCACCGACCCGAACGGTGCGCGCTACCAGACTGCGCCACGCCCCGAAGGAGGTCCAGTCTAGCCGCCTCTGACCTCCTCGACTGCGCGCTCGATCTCGTCGAGCGGCGGCTCTTCGGTGAGCTCCTCGGTCCCCCCGGGACCGTCGACGACGACCGCCGGCATCGCGGGAAGGCGCAGCTCCGCGGCGAGGTCGGCGTCCGCGGTCACCTTGGCCTCGACCTCCGTCGACTCCTGGTCCTCCACCCACTGGTCCTCGTCGAACTCCGGCCCCGGCACGGCGGCGGCTACCCGCTCGAGAAAGCGCTCGGTGACGCCCTCGGAGCGGACCTCGTCGACGTTGAGGAACACTAGGTGGGCGAACTGCCACTGTGCGCCCTGCTCGCCGGCGGCGGTCGCCGCCACCGCCGCGGCCGTGGTGCGGCGCGGCCCGATCGAGAAGTGCCGCAACTCGAGCCGCGCGTCTCCCGGCCGCACCAGCTCCTCGATCAGCTCTGGCACGATCTCGAGCTGGTAGGCCCCGCACTCCGGGCACTGGAGGTCGTTGAAGATCGAGATCGTCACCGGGGCGTCGGGCGACCCGAGCGAGTCGCCTTGCTGCTCGAGCCCGCCGTAGAGGCGCTGCGCGGCCTGCGCTCCCTCGACCGGCGGCGCCGGGCCCTTCTCCCCCACCGAGATCGAGACGATCGCGGCCAGGATCGCGGCGCCGATCAACCCCAGCGCCAGCAGCGGCACCCATCTGCGCGGCATTCGGGGGACCTACCCCGCGACGGCCTTGTAGTAGCGCACGGCGAGCCCGGTGAGGAGCGTCCCGAATCCCTCCTCCACCGAGATCTCGTTGGCGCTCGCGTACTCCGCGAGCCCCTGGCTCTCGATCGCCGCGCTGCGCTCGACGACCTCGTCGACAAGGTCGGGGTGCTCGTCGCAGAAGAACGCGCCCATCGAGTAGAGCTCGGTGTCCGTCAGCGACTCCAGGAACGCGCTTCGCTCGCTCACCATCACATCCTAGTCCGGGCCTGGGCGAGGGCTCGGGGGTGCGGAAATAGCGAGGAAACCGGTTGACACGTCAGGCCGAGTCGGTATACATCTGTAGGGAGGATCCGAGAGAGGAGAAGGATTACGTGGCGAATCACTTGACGCCCACCGAGCTCGCCGACGAGGTCAACATGAAGCGGCGGGAGGTGATCGCCAAGTGCATGGAGATGGGGGTGCCGATCTTCAACGGCAGGATCGACAAGACGCTGTTCGCATCCTCGCTCCGGCACGTACAGCGGCAGGGAAAGCAGCAGGCGACCGCTTAGGCCCGAGCGACCCGGCCCACGGCGGCCGGGGGCGCCCGGTTGCCGACCACCGCCGAGTTCGCTTGCGAACTCGGCGTTTTACATAGACTGCCTCCAGGAGAGCGCCTTGACCGCCGGGTGAGGGGATCATCCGGGCGAGGGCAGAGGAGGAGAGAGATGGAGACAGCCACGGTCACCCCGCGCGAGCCGGCGACCCGCAGCACGACGATCGCCGAGCTCCTGCCGCGGGCCGTCGAGCGCTTCGGGCCCGATCCCGCGGTCCGTTTCAAGGGCCCGTCGGGCGACTGGACGTCGAAGACGTTCACCGAGGTCGGCGAGATCGTGCGGCGGCTCTCACTGGGGCTGATGGATCTCGGGATCCAGAAGGGCGACAAGGTGGCGATCCTCGCGAACACCCGCCCGGAGTGGACCTACTTCGACTTCGCAGCGCTGACAGCCGGCGCCACCGTCGTGCCGATCTACCAGACGAACTCCCCGGAGGAGTCCCAGTACGTACTCGAGAACTCCGACGCCAAGGCGGTCGTCGTCGAGGACGAAGATCAGCTCGACAAGATCCGCAAGATCCGGGACTCGGTGCCGAAGCTCGAGCACGTCATCCGGATGACGGGGTCGAGCGAAGACGCGATCTCGATGGACGAGCTCTCGGAGCGCGGGGTCTCTCGCCCGGAGTCCGAGTGGGAAGAGCGATGGCGCTCCGTGACCCCCGACGACATCTGCACCTTCATCTACACATCGGGGACCACGGGCCCGCCGAAGGGATGCGTGATCTCGCACGGCAACTACCGCTCGATGTGCGACATGGCCGAGGACGAGAGCGTGCTGGTGCAGGGCCGGACCACCTACCTCTACCTGCCCCTCGCGCACTCCTTCGCGCTGCTGATCCAGCTGCTCAGCTTCGACGTCGGCGGGGCGATCGCCTACTGGGAGCGCGACCCGCTGAAGATCCTCCCCAACCTCGCCGAGGTGAAGCCCCACTACTTCCCGTCGGTGCCGCGGATCTTCGAGAAGATCTACACGGCCGCCACCGGCAAGGCGGAGAAGGCCGGCGGGATCCAGAAGCGGATCTTCTGGTGGGCGATCGGGGTCGGCAAGAAGGTGCGCGAGATCGAGCGCCAGGGCCGCCAGCCCGGGCCCCTGCTCAAGGCCCAGTACGCGCTCGCGGATCGGCTCGTGCTCGCCAACATCCGCAACCTGTTCGGCGGTCAGATCGTCGAGGCGGTCAGCGGCGCGGCGCCGATCAACCCCGAGATCCTGCGGTTCTTCGACGCGGCCGGGGTCCTGGTGCTCGAGGGCTGGGGGATGACCGAGACCTCGACCGCGGCGACGATCGCGCGCCCGGACGACTTCAAGTTCGGGACGATCGGCAAGCCGTTCAAGGGCACAGAGATCAAGATCGCCGACGACGGCGAGATCCTCGTCCGGGGCCCGAACGTTTTCCAGGGCTACTACAAGAACGAGGAGGCGACGAAGGAGACGCTCGTCGACGGGTGGCTCCACACGGGCGACGTCGGCGAGATCGACGCGGACGGCTACATCAAGATCACCGGCCGAAAGAAGGACATCATCATCACGGCCGGCGGCAAGAACATCACTCCGGCCAACCTCGAGGGCGAGATCAAGCAGAGCCAGTGGGTCTCGCAGTGCGTCGTGATCGGCGACCGGCGGCCCTACCTCGTCGCGCTGGTCACGCTCGATCCCGAAGAGGTCCAGAAGCTGGCGGCCGAGGACGGGGTCGCGAAGGATCCGTCGGCGTGGCCGGACGACGAGCGGCTCCGGAAGCTGATCCAGGAGCACGTCGACCAGGTCAACCAGCGCTATGCGCGCGTGGAGCAGGTGAAGAAGTTCAAGATCCTCCCGCAGGACTTCTCGCAGGAGGGCGGCGAGCTGACCCCGACGATGAAGGTCAAGCGCGCCGTCGTGGCCAAGAAGTACGAGCCCCAGATCGAGGAGCTCTACGCCGGCTGAGCGACGGCGGGGTTCACGACCACCGGCAAGTTCGCTTGCGAACTTGCCGCCTTACTCCGACCCGGTCTGGCGCAGCAGCGCGCCGGTCGTCTGCTCCAACACCCGGCGCCACGCGGAGGTCTCCTCCGGCTCCTGCTGCTCGACCTCGTCGAGGACGTGGCGCACGCGACGCGCCGAGATCTCGATCCCGTGGCGCTCGGCCGTCGCCTTGTAGCGGTCGTAGTCGCGCGCGAGGCGCAGCGTGACCGACTCGAACCCGTGCCGGGCGATCCTCAGGCGCGCCGAGTAGTCGAGGATCGAGGTCCCGAACATCAACTCGTCGTCGGGCTCGGGCTCGATCAGGATGATGTCGACGCCCGGGTAGGTCTCGCTCCACTGCTCGACCGCGCGATGGAGCCGATCGTGCGACATGACGCGGAACGCCTGGTTCCCGATTGCCGCGAAGCCCATGTCGGCGATCCGGCGCGCCCGGCTCCCGAACACGGTCGGGATCTCGGTCTTGAAGTCGTTGATGTAGGGGACCAGGGGATTGACGACGATGATGAACTTCGCGCCGCGCTCGACGGCGATGTCGATGTTCGTCGTCGAGCGGATGCCGCCGTCGAGGAACTGACGGCCGCGCAGCTCGACCGGCGTGTAGACCATCGGCAGCGCCGCCGACGCGGCGACCGCGCTCGAGATCGGGAGGTCCGCCCACTCGCCCTCCCCGAGCACGACTCGCTCCGTGGTGTCGAGGTCGGTCGCCGGGAGGTAGAGCTCCGAGTCCAGCTCCCGGAAGTCATTCGTGCGGTCGGGGTCTGACAACACCTCCTCGACATAGCGCTCGATCGCCCGGCCGTCGTACAGCCCGGTCGGGAGTGCGGCCGACAGCCCGGTCACCACGTCCATGATCGAGACGTCGCCGATCCGTCCCGCGAGCTCGCGGGCGACGCCCATGAGCCGGAATGGGAACAGGGCGGCGCTGGAGGCGAAACCGCGGTAGTTCGGCCGCAGCAGCGAGCCCTGGTCCATCTCCCTGAGCGGCGAGGGGAGCTGCCTGTTCAGGACCCGCATCATCTCCTCGGGGGTGACGCCGTTGGCGACCATGCTCGCGATGAACGAGCCGGCACTCGTTCCGACGTAGACGTCGAGCTCGTTGACGGTCCGGTTGACCGCGAGCAGGTCGAGCGCGCGCAGCGCGCCGATCTCGTAGACGCCGCCCGTGAACCCGCCACCGCCGAGCACGAGCGCCGTCTTCGACGTGCGCCGCCTGCGGCGCCGTCCGCGAGCGGCCTGCTCCCGCTCGGCCTTGTCGAGCTCGACGACCTTCCCCATGCTCGCGGCGTTATACCAATCTGTACGGCCAGCCAGTCCCGCTGGGAGCCCGCTATGGCTAGGGCAGCGAGCCTGCGCAGGCCCTCCTCGTCGAGGATCTCCGTCCCGATCTCCTGCGCCTTGGCGAGCTTCGAGCCGGGGTCGTCTCCCGCGACCACGTAATCGGTCTTGCCCGAGACCGAGCCGGTCACCTTGCCCCCGGCGCGCTTGATCAGCCGCGTGGCCTCCTCGCGCGTCAGGTCGGGCAGCGTGCCCGTGAGCACGAAGGTCTTTCCCTGCAGCGGCCCGCGCTCGGAGCGCCGCTCCTCCTTGGAGAGCTCGAACCGCAGGCCGCGGTCGCGAAGCCTCTGGATCAACTCGAGGTTCGCGTCCTCGGAGAGCTCCTCGGTGAGCTGC
This sequence comes from uncultured Thermoleophilia bacterium, assembly GCA_963756745.1. Classification (GTDB taxonomy): domain Bacteria; phylum Actinomycetota; class Thermoleophilia; order Solirubrobacterales; family 70-9; genus DASPWW01. Next base: position 129,426 of record CAVWOU010000010.1, on the reverse strand, counting down.
TCGGCGAGCACCGGGCCGATCCCCTCGACCTCCGTGATCTGCTCGGCGTCCGCCGCGAGCAGAGCGTCGATCGACCCGAAGTGCTCGGCGAGGGCGCTCGCGTTGACGTACCCGATCCCGGGCAGGCCGAGCGCGAACAGCACGATCCCGAACGGCCTCTCCTTGGAGCGCTCGATCTCGCCGATCAGGTTGCGCGCCGAGATCTCCGCGAACCCGTCGAGCTCGGCGATCCGCTCCGCGGTGAGGTCGTAGATATCGGCGGGATCCCGGATCAGGCCCTCCGCGAGGAAGCGCTCGGCGTTCTTCTCCCCGAGGCCCTCGATGTCCATCGCTCCTCGAAAGTGCTTGACGAGCTGGAACGTCTGGCCGGGGCAGCCGCGGCGATTGGGGCAGATCGTCCACACGGAGTCCTCTGGCTTCACAGTCGGGGTGCCGCACATAGGGCACTTCTTGGGTGGACGCGCCTTTCGCAGCCGCTTGCCCTTGCGCCGCTGAACCAGCGGCGAGATCACCTGGGGGATCACGTCCCCGGCGCGCGTGACCACGACCTCGTCGCCCTCGCGGGCGTCCTTGCGCGCGAGGTCCTCCTCGTTGTGGAGCGTCGCGGTCGAGACGGTGACCCCGCCGACGTGGACGGGCTCGAGCATCGCGAACGGCAGCAGCCTGCCGGTGCGACCCACGTTCCACACGATTCGGTTGAGCTTCGTCGTCGCGGTGATCGGCGGGAACTTCCACGCGATGGCCCAGCGCGGCTCGCGCCCCGCGACGCCGAGCTCGCGCCACAGCGTCCGCTGGTCGACCTTGATCACGACGCCGTCGATCTCGAAGTCGAGCCCCTCGCGGCGCTCCTCCCACCAGGCGCAGCGCTCGACCACGTCGTCGGCATTCTCGTGGAGCGCCGTGTCGCCGTTGACCTTGAAGCCGTGGTCGTGCAGCCACTCGACCTCGTCGGCGTGCGTGGGCAGGTCGAGCCCGCGCGCGCCGCCGATCCCGTAGCACCAGATCGACAGCGGGCGTGCCGCGGAGATGCTGGGATCGAGCTGCCGGATCGAGCCCGCGGCGGCGTTTCGCGGGTTTGCGAAGGCCGGCTCACCCTGCGCGGCGCGCGACTCGTTCAGCTCCTCGAACGCCGAGCGGGGCAAGTAGACCTCGCCGCGCACCTCGACCAGCTCGGCGCCGTCGTCGATCCTCAGCGGGATCGCCTTGATCGTGCGCAGGTTGTGAGTCACCTCCTCGCCGATCACGCCGTCGCCACGGGTCGCGCCGCGCACGAACACGCCGCGCTCGTAGGTGAGCGAGATCGCGAGCCCGTCGATCTTCGGCTCCGAGACGAAGCGCAGCTCGCCGGGCTCGATGTCGAGCTGGCGAAGCCGGTTGTGGAGCCGCGTCTCCCAGGCGCGAAACTCCTCGTCGCTGCGCACGGTCCCGAGCGAGAGCATCGCCTGGTGGTGGCGCACCTGCTCGAACTTCTCCAGCGGCCTTCCGCCGACTCGCTGGGTCGGCGAGTCGGGCGTGCGGAGCTCGGGGTTCTCGTCCTCGAGCCGGCGAAGCTCGCCGAGCAGCTCGTCGTAGCTCTCGTCGGAGATCTCGGGGTCGTCGAGGACGTAGTAGGCGTGGTCGTGTCCGGCGATCTCACGCCGAAGCTCCGCGACCCGATCCGCCGCCGACTTCGTCTTCGTTTGGGCCATCACCGCGCCGCTGGCGCCTCGCCGGCGAGCGAGTCCTGGAGCATCGCGTCCAGATCCCACGACCGCAGGCGATCCAGGCCGCCGACATCGGTGAGGTCGAAGTGGACCGGCGTGACGGAGATCCGGCCGCGTGCGACCGCCGCGAGATCGGTCTCCTCCTCGTCCTCGAACGACGGCTCGAATCCGTAGATCTCGTACCGGCGCCTGCCCTCAGCGTCCTCCTCCACCAGCCGCAGCTCGTCGTTGTACAGTCGCTTGCCGAGGCGGGTGACCTCGATCCCCGTGGGTTCGCCGGCGGGACAGTTGATGTTGACCAACGTCCCGGCCGGCAGCCGCTGCACGTCGAGGAGGGCGACGATCCGGGCGACGAGCCGCGCCGCCACCGAGAAGTCGAAGTTGCGTCCGAGGCGGAAGTCCATCTCACGCCCCTCCGATTGCTGCGAGATCGCGATTGCGGGAAGCCCCAGAACGATGCCCTCGAGTGCCGCGGCAACGGTGCCCGAGTAGGTGATGTCGTCACCGAGGTTGGAGCCGTGGTTGATTCCCGACACGATCAGCTCTGGGCGCTTTCCGAGCAGTCCCAGCTCCGCGAACCGAACGCAGTCGACGGGCGTGCCGTCCGTCGCGTACCCGGTGCTGTCGTCGTCGAACGACACCTCCTCGACCCACAGCGGGGACCGCGTGGTGATGCTGCGCGCGGTCGCGCTGCGGTTCGAGTCCGGGGCGATCACGTTGAGGTCCATCCCCGGCACCTCGACGAGCGCGCGCCGCAGCGCCTGCAGGCCCTGTGCCTGGATTCCATCGTCGTTCGTGAGCAGGACCCTCACACGCTCGATTCTAGAAGTCCCGCCCGAGACCCCGCCAAAGCGCACGCGAAGCGCAGCAGACGGCGGTTGTGGCTTCTTCAGCCGCCGCCGTAGACGACGACGAGGTCGGTGAGCGCACCGACCAGCAGCCCGAGGGCGAGCATCCAGAGGCCGAGCTCGCGGTGACCGAACCTGCGCACACCGGTCCACACCTCGCCGATCACGTACAGGATCGCGCCGGCCGAGAGGGCGTAGAACGCCAGCTCGAGTGGCTCCGAGGTGACGTTGTAGCCGACGATCGAGCCGAGGAACACGGGTCCGCCGCCCACGAGCCCGGCTACGGCGAGCCAGCTCCAGCTCGGACGCACGTCGCCCAACGGTCCGATGATCCCGAAGCCCTCGGTGGCGTTGTGGAGCGCAAAGCCCACGATCAGCACGACCGCCAGCGTGATCTCGCCGGTGCTCGCCGAGACCCCGATCGCAAGTCCCTCGGCGAAGTTGTGCAGGCCGATCGCCGTGGCAATCGTCATCCCGGTCCTCAGCGCGAGCTGACGGGAAGAGCGCCCGGAGTCGGCGACGGTGCGGGCCTGCTCGACGGTCATCGCGTCCGACGCGCCGCCTGCCATCGGTGCGGGTCGCTCGGGCGGCGGTCGCATCCACCGCTCGACCATCGCCAGCCCCGCGCTGCCGGCGGCGAATCCGACCCCGAACAGCGCCAGCAGGCCGACCGCCTCGCCGATGCCCTGCGTCCCGGCCTCGTAGTCCTCGACCGCATGCTCGACGAGCTCGAACCCGTGCACGAGCACCTCCGCGAACAGGAACGCGAGCACCCCCACGGCGAACATCGCAAGCGCCACCCGCGAGCGCGCCGAGACCGTGGTCAGCCGCGCAAACGGAAGCCCGAGATAGATCGTGAGCCCGGCGAGGCCTCCCAGGATTATGGTTTCCGCAAACGACAAGGCCGGGCGAGCATAGCAAAGATTAGGCCACCCTAATTAGGGTTCCCAACTGTCGATTGCGCTAGCGTCGCCGCGCGTGGGCCCGCCGCCGAGATCCGAGGTATGGCGTGAGGAGGAGCGCGGCGGATATCCCGATCCCAGGCTGGCCGCGCTGTCCGGTCGCGAGCGCCTCGAGGCGTGGTCGCTTCAGCGCGCGCCCGCGCCGCCGCTCGCCCGGCTCACCGGAGCGATGATCACCGAGGTTGGCTCGGGCACCGCGAGCGCCGCCATGCCCGTCACCGGGTGGCTCCTCAACTCCGCGGGTGCGGTCGGCGGCGGGGTGTTGGCGATCGTCGCCGACATCGCGTTCGGATGCTCGATCCAGACCGAGCTGCCTCCCGCTACCCCGTACACGACCGCGGAGCTGTCGATGAGCTATCTGCGCCCCGCACAACTTGGATGCACGGTGACCGCAAGCGGCCAGGCGATTCACGTGGGCCGCTCCGTCGCGCTCTCGGAGGCGTTCGTGATCGAGGATGGGACCGAGAGGCTGATCGCGCACGGCACCTCTCGGTGCGCGGTCCTCCCACAGGTCGAGCCGGTGCCCGAGCTCCCCGACGACTTCCCTGTCCTGGAGCGGGACTCGAACGAGGAAACCGATCCGTACCGGCGGCCGTGGCCCACCGAGGCCGTGCTTCCCCAGCGATTATGGGATCGGCACGGTGGCAGGGAGATCATCGATCGGCAACTCGCCGGAGAGCTGCCGGCGCCGCCGATCCACGACCTGACCGGGATCCGCTTGGTCGACGCCGGCGACGGAACCGCGACCATGACCCTCCCCGCGACCGGGTGGCTCACCAGCCCCGCCCGAACGGTGCAGGGCGGGGTTATCGCGGCGCTCGCCGACATGACGATGGGGCTCGCGGTGGAGACGACCGCGCCGGCCGGGACCGCGGTGGCCGGGCTCGATCTCAAGATCAACTTCCTGCGTCCCGTGCTCGGAGACGGCCGCGACCTTACCGCGCGGGCGTCGGTGATCCACGCCGGCCGAACCCTGGTGATCACTCGTGCCGAGGTCGAGAACGCCGACGGCAAGCCCGTGGCGCTCGCCACCGGGTCCTCGATGTACCTGCCCGGCCGCCCCGCGAGCCTCGGCGAGGTCGAGCTGGCGGCCGAGGCGGAGGACGCCTCTGAGGCGACTCAGTAACGAACCGCCGCCAGGTACAGCCCATGCGGTGGCGCGGTCGGCCCCGCCTCGTCGCGCGGAGCGCCGCCCAGCAGCCGCTCGAAGTCCGCGAGCGTGCGCCGCCCGCCGCCGACCTCGAGCATCGTGCCGACCAGAACGCGGACCATGTGGCGCATGAACGCGTCCGCCTCCACCCACAAGGAAATTCCGCCCGCGTGCTCGCTCCCGCTCGCTCGCGACCCGAACAACTGATCACGACGCTCGCTCGCTCCCGCGTCCGCCGCGGGCGGGTATGTGGCGGGTTCCGGTACCCACTCCGCTCGCAGGATGTCGCGCTCGAAGCGGACGTGCTCGCTGTCGGTCGGGGTGAAGGCCGTGAAGTCGTGCGTGCCGACGAGCGCCGCCGCGCAGCGCTCGAGCTCTTCGAGGTCGACCGGGTGCGGCCAGTGAAGCGCCCGCCCCTCCTCGAAGGGGTCGCGGATCGGCGACGCGAGCAGGCGATAGCAGTAGGTGCGCGAGCGCGCGTCGCGCCGGGCGTCGAAGCCGTCGGGGGCCGGCTCGGCCGCGAGCACCGCGATGTCGGGCGGCGCGAGCCCGTTGAGCCGCCGCGCGAGCCCCTCGGGAAGCGCTCCCGCGTGCTCGAAGCCCGCCACCTGGCCCCACGCGTGGACGCCGGCGTCGGTTCGCCCCGCGACGGTGAGCGCCACGCGCTCTTGGAGTATCTGCTCGAGAGCGGCGCTCAGCTCACCCTCGACCGTTCGCAGCCCGGGCTGGGCCGCCCAGCCGCTGAAGGCGCCGCCGTCGTAGGCGAGCGTCAGCCGTACGACCAGTCCAAGCCTCAGACCAGCTCGAGGAAGACCATCTCGGTCGAGTCCGAGCGGCGCGGACCGAGCTTGACGATCCGCGTGTACCCGCCGGAGCGCTCCGAGTAGCGCGGCGCGACCTCCTCGAACAGCTTGTGGACGGCGAACTTGTCCTGGCCGAGGGCGGACAGCGCCTGGCGCCTCGCGTGAAGGTCGCCGCGCTTGGCGAGCGTGATCAACCGCTCGACCTCCGGCTTCACCGCCTTCGCCTTCGCCTGGCTGGTCCGGATCCGCTCGTGCTCGAGCACTTCCTTGCTGAGGTTTCGCAGCAGCAGGCGTCGGTGCGCCGCGTCGCGGCTCAGCTTGTGGCGGGTCTGGCGGTGACGCATCGGTATTAGTCGTCGCGCAGCGACAGCCCCAGCGCGGAGAGCGCCTCCTTGACCTCGTCGATCGAGCGCTCGCCGAAGTTGGGGATCGCCTTCAGCTCGCTCTCGGACTTCTGCAAGAGATCGCCGATCGTCTGGATGCCCGCCCGCTTGAGGCAGTTGTACGCGCGGACCCCGATCTCGAGCTCCTCGATCAGCCGGTCGTCGCCCTCTGCCGCCGCGGGAGCGACCCCGGCGACCTCGGCCGCGCCGGCGCCGTCGCGGCTCGTCAGCTCCTCGACCCGATCGGCCTCGGTGAAGATCGCGAGGCTCTTGATCAGGATCTCAGCCGCCTCGCGAAGCGCGGCACCGGGCTCGATCGAGCCATCGGTCTCGATCTCGAGCGTGAGCTTGTCGAAGTCGGTGCGCTGACCGACGCGCGCCGAGTCGACCGAGTATGCCGTGCGGCGGATCGGCGAGAAGATCGAGTCGATCGGGATCACGCCGATCGCCTGCTCCTCCGACTTGTTCTCCTCGGCGGGCGAGTACCCGCGTCCGCGGCCGATCGTCAGGTACATCTCGAGCTTGGTTCGCTTCTCGAGCGTTGCGATCGGAGCGTTCGGATTCAGCACCTCGACGCCGGCGGGGAGATCGATGTCCTTCGCCGCCACGTTGCCGGGACCGGTCACGACCAGCGGCACCTCGACCTCGTCAGCGTCCGTGTGCATCCGGATCACGACGTCCTTCAGGTTCAGCACGAGGTCGGTGACGTCCTCCTTCACCCCCGGGATCGTCGAGAACTCGTGCGCGACGCCCTCGATCCTGACGCTCTTGATCGCGGCCCCACCGAGCGACGACAGCAGGACGCGCCGCAGGCTGTTGCCGAACGTGTAACCGAACCCCTTGTCGAGGGGCTCGATCACGAACGTGCCGCTGACGTCGTCGGCGTTCTCGCTCGAGATCTTGGGGATCTGAAACTCGGTCAGGGTTGTGGTTGTTGCAGTTGCCATGGTTTCTTGAATACCTCTGTTTCAATCCCGCGACGTGCTCCGCTTCGCGTCCGCAGTCGCGGGGTGGTCTTGGGTTCGCTTTTGCTCTGGTCTACTTCGAATACAGCTCGACGATGAGCTGCTCCTGCACGGGTGTGGAGATCTCGCTTCGCTCGGGGAGCCGCAGCACCTTCGCGGTGAGCGAGTCGTGGTCCGCCTGCAGCCAGGGTGGGACGGCGGCCGTCAGCTCTGTCGCGGAGCGCACGACGTCGGTGGCCTTGGATCCGGCCTTGATCGAGATCACGTCGTCCGGCTTCACCTGGTAGGACGGGATGTCGACGCGGCGGCCGTTGACCTGCCAGTGGCCGTGGCTCACGAGCTGGCGGGCCTGGCGGCGGGAGGCGGCGAAGCCGAGCCGGACCAGAACGTTGTCGAGGCGGGTCTCCAGCATCCGGAGCAGGTTGTCGCCCGTCACGCCGGGCTGGCGGCTCGCCCGGTCGTAGTAGTTGCGGAACTGCTTCTCGAGCAGCTGGTAGTAGCGGCGGGCCTTCTGCTTCTCGCGCAGCTGCTGGCGATACTCGGACTGCCGCATCCGCCCGCGCCCGTGCTCGCCGGGCGGGTAGGAGCGCCGCTCGACGCCGCACTTGTCGGTCAGGCAGCGCGCTCCCTTCAGGAAGAGCTTCTGCCCCTCCCGGCGGCACTGCTTGCACTGTGGTCCGGTGTCGCGCGCCATCAGCCGCTCAGACCCTTCGACGCTTCCTCGGACGGCATCCATTGTGGGCCTGCGGGGTGACGTCCTTGACGGTCGTGACCTGCAGCCCCGCCGCCTGGAGCGAGCGGATCGCCGTCTCGCGACCCGAGCCCGCGCCCTTCGCGAGCACCTCGACCCGCTCGAGGCCGTGCTCCATGCCCTTTCGAGCAGCCGAGTCCGCGGTCACCTGAGCCGCGAACGGGGTGCTCTTGCGCGAGCCCTTGAAGCCGGCGCTTCCGGCGGACTCCCACGCGATCACGTTCCCGTCTGTGTCGGTGAGCGTCACGATCGTGTTGTTGAACGACGTCTTGATGTGTGCCTGCCCGTAGGAGATGTTCTTCCTCACGCGGCGGCGCGAGCGGCCCTTCTTCGGCTGCGGCATCTAGCTTCCCCCCACCTGGCTACTTCGGCGTCGGCGGCTTGCGGCGGCTGGCGATGCTGGCCCGGCGCGGCCCCTTGCGCGTACGGGCATTGGTGTGCGTCCGCTGGCCGCGGACGGGCAGCCCGCGGCGGTGGCGGAGGCCGCGGTAGGAGCCGATCTCGGACAGCCGCTTGACGTTCTGGGATCGTTCGCGTCGCAGCTCGCCCTCGACCTCGCGCGACTCGACGGCCTCGCGAAGCTTCACGACCTCGTCCTCGGTCAGGTCCTTGACCTTCGTGTCGGGATTGACGCCGGCCTGACGGACGATGTCGCCGGCCGCGGCGCGCCCGATGCCGAACACGTACGTCAGCCCGACCTCGGCGCGCTTGTTGGTGGGAATGTTGACCCCGGCGATTCGAGCCATCGCTAGCGGTGCCTCCTTCGGCGTGCTGTCGCGGGAGGAGTCACCGCTAGCCCTGCCTCTGCTTGTGGCGCGGGTTCGAGCAGATCACGAGCACGACGCCATTGCGCCGGACGATCCGGCACCTCTCACACATCGGCTTTACGCTCGCTCGAACCTTCATCGCGTCCAATCGCGGTCGTATCCAAATCCTTGTTCGAGGAGGCCCACGGACCCCAGGAGTCGGGTCCCGGGCACACAAAAACAGCCTTGCGGCCAACGGAGAAGGTTAGCAGGAGCCCTCGTGCCTGGTTCACGCCTGGCCGAGGACGACTCCGATCACCGCGACGGCCGCTCCCCCGGCGGTTAGGCTCCGCCTACTCCTCGCGCCAGGGAGTGAGGATGCGCGGTTCGTCCTCGGTCACGGCGACGGTGAATTCGAAGTGCGCGGCAAGTGAGCCGTCCTGCGAGTACACGGCCCAGTTGTCGTCGCCTACCCGCACGAGCGCGGACCCGGCGTTGACCATCGGCTCGATCGCGAGCACCATCCCCGGCTCGAGCTCGGGACCGCGCCCGGGCTCGCCGTAGTTCGGGACCTGGGGGTCCTCGTGCATGTCCCGCCCGATCCCGTGGCCGACGAGGCTGCGGATCACCGAGAGCCCGTCCGACTCGACGCGACGCTGCACGGCGTGTGAGATGTCCCCGAGGTGGTTGCCGGGGCGGGCCGCGTCCGTTCCGGCGAAAAGCGCCTCGCGCGTCGCTTCCAGGAGCTTTCGGGCGCCGGGGCTCACCGGCCCGATCGGCAGGGTGATCGCCGCGTCGGCCACCCAGCCATCGTGGATCACACCGACGTCGATCGACAGCAGGTCGCCCTTGCGCAGCTCGTATGAGCCGGGTATGCCGTGCACGACCATGGAGTTGGGTGAGGTGCAGATCGAGCCCGGGAAGCCGCGGTAGCCCTTGAACGCCGCCTCGGAGCCCTGCGAGGCGATGAAGCGCTCCGCCGCGGCGTCGAGATCGGCCGTCGTCACCCCGGGTCGGGCCTTCGAGGCCAGCATGCGCAGGCATCGGGCCTGGATCGACCCGGCGGCTGCCATCTTCTCGATCTGGTCGGGGGTCTTGACGATGATGCCGCGATACATCAGAGCTGTTCCTCCATCTGGAGGGTAGCCAGCAGCGCCCGGATCCTGTCGCTGACTTCCTCCGGCGGATGATCGCCGTCGACGCGGCGCAGGATCCCCTTGTCCTCGTAGTAGGAGACGAGGGGCTCGGTCTTCGAGTGGTACTCCTCAAGCCGGTGACGGACGACGTCGGGCTTGTCGTCGTCGCGGACCACGAGCTCGCCTCCGCACACGTCGCACACGCCTTCCTTCTTCGGCGGGTCGAAGTCGACGTGGAAGATGTGTCCCCCCTTCACGCAGGTCCGCCGACCGGACAGGCGGCGGACGACCTCCTCGTCGGAGACCTCGATCAGGATCGCGGCGGTCAGCTCGCGGCCGAGGCGGTCCATCGCCTCGTCGAGCGCCTCCGCCTGAGCGGTGGTCCGGGGAAAGCCGTCGAGGATGAACCCGTCGGCCGCCTCGGGGCTCTCGACTCGCTCCGCGATCACGCCGATGATCACGTCGTCCGGCACGAGATCGCCCCGGTCCATGTACTCCTTCGCCTTGCGGGCGAGGTCGGTGCCGTCGCGCACGGCGGCCCGCAGGATGTCGCCGGTGGCGTAGTAGGGCAGCCGGAAATCGGCCTGGAGACGCTCGCCCTGCGTCCCCTTACCCGACCCGGGCGTGCCGAGCAGGATCAGGTTGAGCTCGGACACGGCCTCATCGACCCCGGATGCGCCCCCGTCATTTCAGGAATCCCTCGTAGTTGCGCATCATGAGCTGCGCTTCGAGTTGCTTGACGGTGTCGAGGGCGACTCCGACCACGATCAGGATCGAGGTGCCGCCGAAGAAGAAGTTCGCCGACGTCTGGCTGATCAAGATGGTCGGCAGGGCGGCAACCGCGCCGAGGTAGAGCGCGCCGGGGAAGGTGAGGCGGGACAGGATCCGGTCGAGGTACTCGGCAGTCGGCCGTCCGGGGCGAACCCCCGGGATGAAGCCTCCGTACTTCTTCAGGTTGTCGGCCTGGTCGACCGGATTGAACGTGACCGCCGTGTAGAAGTAGGTGAAGATGATGATGAAGAACACCTCGCCGACGACGTATGCCCACCCGTTGGGGCTGAAGAAGGCCGCGAAGTCGAGCGCCGCGGGAGTGTTGAGGAGCTGGCCGATCGTCGGCGGGAACGCCATGATCGATGCCGCGAAGATCACCGGGATCACCCCGGCCATGTTGACCCGCAGCGGCAGGTAGGTGGACCCGCCGGTCGTCATCCGGCGCCCCACCACGCGCTTGGCGTACTGCACCGGTATCCGGCGCTGACCCTCCTGGACGAAGACGATTCCGACGATCACCGCCAGGGCGACGAACGGCATCATCACGACGAACACCTGATCGGGATTGGTCCACCACGCCTGAATGCCGCTTGGGAGGCTTGCGACGATCGAGGCGAAGATCATCAGCGAGATCCCGTTGCCGATCCCGCGCTGGGTGATCAGCTCGCCGAGCCACATCAACAGCGTGCAGCCGGCCGTGAGCGAGATCACGATCAAGAACACCTTCGCGAACGTGAGCTCGCCGACGACGCTCGTCCCCGCCTGGTCCTGGAACGACTGGAACAGGAACACGTACCCGACCGACTGCCCGAACGCGAGCGCGACGGTGAGGTAGCGCGTGTACTGGGTGATCTTCTGCTGCCCGACCTCGCCCTCCTTCTGGAGGCGCTCCAGCTGCGGGACCACGACCGTGAGCAGCTGGAGGATGATCGAGGCCGTGATGTAGGGCATGATCCCGAGCGCGAACAGCGACAGCCGCGAGAGGCTCCCGCCCGAGAACAGGTTCAGGAAGCCGAGGATGTTGGAGCCGCTGAAGTTCTGCTCGATCTGCTCGACGGTGTTGATGTCGACCCCGGGCGCCGGGATGTAGGCGCCGAGCCGGTACAGCGCCAGCATCGCCGCGGTGAACAGCAGCTTGCGCTGGATCTCGGGGACGCGGAACGCGTTCCCGATCGTCCTAAGCATCGATCACCTCGCACGTCCCGCCGGCGCCCTCGATCTTCTCGCGCGCCGTGGCGCTGAAGCCGTGCGCGCGGACGGTGAGCTTCTTGCTCAGCTCGCCGCGGCCCAGGACCTTGACGGGGTCGCGGCGCTTTGCCAGCCCGGCGGACCGCAGCGAGTCGGGCGTCACCTCGGCGCCGGCGTCGAAGCGGGCCTCGAGGTCCGCCACGTTCACCGGCTGGGTGCGGGTGCGGAACTGCTCGAACGGCATCGACATCTTCTTGTGCGGGCCGCGCAGCTTGCGCATCCGCATGTGGATCGGGTTCTGGCCGCCCTCGTAGCCGGGCTTGCGCTTCGTGCCGGACCGCGAGCCTGCTCCCTTGTGGCCGCGACCGGATGTCTTCCCGACACCCGATCCCTCGCCGCGCCCGACGCGCTTGCGCGACCGCCGCGAGCCCGGCTTCGGGCGCACGCTGTGCAGCCCCACCTCCTCCGGGGAGAGGCGGCTCACTTGTCCTTCACCTCGACCAGGTGCTCGACGGTGCGAAGCATGCCGCGCAGCTCGGGCCCGTCCGAGACCGTCGTGGTTCGCCCGATCCTGCCCAGCTTCAGCGAGCGCAACGTGTCGCGCTGGCGCGGGCTGACGCCGTTCGAGGAGCGCACTTGGGTGACGGTGAGATCAGCCATCGCTCGATTCCTCGGCGGCCGGGGGAGTCTCTGAGGGCTCGGGCTTCGCCTCCTCGGTCTTGGCGCCGTTCGTCGGCGCCGGCTCCTTGATCCCGAGCACCTGGCGGACGGTGAGGCCGCGGAGCTTGGCGACGTCCTCGGGCCGGCGCAGGTTCTCGAGCCCGTCCATCGTCGCCTTCACGAGGTTGACGGGGTTCTGTGTCCCGATGCTCTTCGCGAGTACGTCGCGGATCCCACCGAGCTCGAGCACGGCGCGCACCCCGCCGCCGGCGATCACGCCGGTACCGGGGCTGGCGGGGCGGAGCACGACGTGACCGGCGCCGAACCGGCCGATGATCTTGTGCGGCAGCGTCTGCCCGTACTTCGGGACGCGGATCAGGCTCTTGCGCGCGTCCTCGACGCCCTTCTGGATCGCGAGCGGCACCTCACGCGCCTTTCCGTAGCCGATCCCGACCACGGAGTTCTCGTCGCCCACCGCGACGAGCGCGGTGAACGAGAACCGGCGTCCGCCCTTGACCACCTTGGCGACGCGGTTGATCTCGATCACGCGCTCCTGGAGGTCGAGGCCCTGGGGGCTGACTGTCTCAGCTTGCGTGCGCATGGAACTCCTCAAAGTAGCGAAGCGCGGTAACCCGGCCGCGGCGGACGCGACAGCGGAGCACGCGGCCGGAATGACTGTGCTTCACAGCTTCAGCCCGCCCTCGCGCGCCCCATCGGCCAGCGCCTGCACGCGGCCGTGATAGCGATAACCGGAGCGGTCGAACACGCACGTCTCGACCCCCGCCGCCTTCGCGCGCTCGGCGAGCGTGGTGCCGGCGCGCTTCGCCTGCTCCATCGAGTCGAGGCCTCGCAGCTCCTGCTCCGTCCAGCCGACCGAGGCAACGGTCCGGCCCGCGTCGTCGTCGATGAGCTGGGCGAAGATCCCGCGGTTCGATCGATACACGGACAGTCGCGGGCGCTGCGCCGTGCCGCGGATCTTCGCCCGCACGCGGCGGCGCCGCCGGGCGCGCCTCTGCTGCTTGGTGAGCACGCTCATGCTCGCTTCCCGACCTTCCGGCGCACGTACTCTCCCGAGTAGCGGACGCCCTTGCCCTTGTAGGGCTCCGGCGGGCGCCGCTTCCTGACCCGGGCGGCGGTCTCGCCCACCAGCTGCTTGTCGATCCCGCGCACGACGACCTCCGTCGGCTGCGGGACCTCGAACTCGATGCCGTCCGGAGGGGAGACCGAGACGGGGTGGGAGTATCCGAGCGTCATCTCGAGCGCCTTGCCCTGGAGGCGGGCGCGGTAGCCGACGCCCTGGATCTCAAGCCGCTTCTCGAAGCCGTTCGTGACGCCCTCGACCATGTTCGCGATGAGGGTCCGGGTGAGCCCGTGCAGCGCGCGGTGCTCGCCGCGATCGCTCGGCCGCTCCACGGTCAGCGTTCCGTTGCTCTGCTCGATCCGCATCGACGGGCTCACCGACTGGCTCAGCTCGCCCTTCGGCCCCTTGACGCTCACCACGCCCGCGCCGATCTCGACGGTCACGCCGTCGGGGATCTCGATTGGTCTCTGCCCGATTCGACTCATCGTTCACCAGATGTAAGCGACGACCTCGCCGCCGACGCCCTCGGCCTTCGCCTCGTGGCCGCTCATCACGCCGCGCGAAGTGGAGACGATCGCCGTCCCCATTCCGCCAAACACACGCGGCACCTGGGTCCTGTTGACGTAGCGTCGCCGGCCTGGCCGCGACACCCGCTCCATCCCGCTTATAACGGGCTCGCGATCCTGCGTGTACTTGAGCTCGATCCGGATCGTCTCGCCCACGGGCCTCGGCTCGACCTCATAGTCGACGATGTAGCCCTGCTCCTTGAGGATGCGGCTCATCTCCTTCTTCAGGCGGGATGCGGGCACCTCGACCTCGCGGTGCTGCGCGCTAAGCCCGTTGCGAATCCGGGTCAGGTAATCGGAGACTGGGTCCGAGAGGGTCACCGCTTACCAGCTCGACTTCGTCATCCCGGGGATGTAGCCCTGGTGCGCCGCGTTGCGCAGACACAGTCGGCAGAGCCCGAACTTGCGGTAGTAGGCCCGCGAGCGACCGCAGCGCCTGCACCGGTTGTACGCGCGGGTCCGGTACTTCGGCTTGCGCCGCTGGCGGACCCTCTGTGAAGTCTTCGCCATCTACTCCTCGTCCTTCTTGTCGCCTTCGCCGGTCTCGGCCTTCTCGCCCTCGGCGGCGGGCTTGCCCTCCGCCTCGCCTTCCTCTGCCTCTTCGTCCTCGCGCGTCTTGCGCTCGTAGGCCTCGGGGTTCTCCTCCTTGAGCTGTTCCAGCGCCGCCTGCTCGGCCTCCGCGCGCTGGCGCGCCTCCTCCTTGCGTCGCTCCTCTTCCTCGGCGGCTGCGGCATCCTCCTCGCCGGGGCGCCCTTCCGCCGAGAACGGTAGCCCGAGCGCCAGCAGCAGCTCGAACGCCTCCTCGTCCGTCTCGGCGGTCGTCGTGATCGTGACGTCGAGCCCGCGGACCTCGTCGATCGAGTCGTAGTCGATCTCGGGGAAGATGAGCTGCTCGCGGATACCGAGCGAGTAGTTCCCCCGCCCGTCGAAGGAACGCGGATTGAGCCCGCGGAAGTCGCGGATGCGCGGGATCGCGATCGAGATCAGCCGATCGAGGAACTCCCACATCCGGGCGCGCCGCAGCGTCACCGCGACGCCGATCGGCATCCCGGCGCGGATCTTGAACGAGGCGATCGACTTGCGCGCCCGGCGAACGCTCGGGCGCTGGCCGCTGATCGTCGCGAGCTGATCGGCCGCCGCCTCCAGCGCGGTGCTCGAGCGGGTCGCCTCGCCGACCCCCATGTTGAGAGTGATCTTCTCGAGCCGCGGCGCCTCCATCACGGTGCCGTACCCGAACCGCTGCATGAGCTCGGGCACGATCTCCTGGCGGTAGCGGTCGCGCAGCCGCGGGGGCGGGGCGGCCTGTGCCTGTGCGGTCCCGGCCTCCATCAGCCCTCCAGCTCCGTTCCGGTTCGCTTCGCGACGCGCTTTCGCTGCCCGCCCTCGCGCACGATGCCGACCCTCGTCGGCTTGTTGTCGCTCGGGTCGACGAGCATCACGTTCGAGATGTCGATCGGCCCCTCCTTGTCGATGATCCCCCCGGCCTCTCCGCCGCGCTGCGTGTCCTTCAGCGACCTCGGCCGCTGGTGGCGCTTGACGATGTTCAGCCCCTCGACGTAGACGCGGCGCCGCCTCGGGTCGGTGCGGAGCACACGACCCGTCTTTCCGCGGTCCTTGCCGCCGATCACCACGACCTGGTCGTCCTTTCGAATCCTCATTCGCTTCATCGCTACAGGACCTCCGGCGCGAGCGAGACGATCTTCATGAAGTTGCGCTCGCGCAGCTCGCGCGCCACGGGACCGAAGATACGGGTGCCGCGCGGGTTGTTCGTCCCATCGATCAGCACCGCGGCGTTCTCGTCGAACGAGATGTAGGTGCCGTCCGAGCGTCCGAGCTGCTTGCGCGTGCGCACCACCACGGCCTGGACTACCTCGCCCTTGCGCACCGCGCTGCGCGGCGTCGCCTGCTTCACGGTCGCGGTGATCACGTCCCCGACGCCCGCGTAGCGGCGCCGAGCGCCGCCCTTGACGCGGATGCACAGGATCTCCCGCGCGCCCGAGTTGTCGGCGACCCTGAGCTTTGTCTCCTGCTGAATCACCGCGCGCGCTCCACTATCTCCAGCAGGCGCCAGCGCTTCGTGCGCGACAGCGGCCGCGTCTCCACGACCCGCACGACGTCGCCCTCGCTTGCCTCGTCGCGCTCGTCGTGGGCGTGCACAGTGTTCGACCGCCGCACCACCTTCTCGTACCCGGGGTCGCGCCGCGCGCGCTCGATCCGCACCGTGATCGTCTTCGCGCTGCGGCTGGAGACCACCGTGCCGAGCCGGATCTTGCGCTTCCCGGGGACGCGCTCTGCCGCGGGCGTGCCGGAGCGACGCTCGCGGGGTCGCTCACGACGCTTGCGGCGGTAGCGACCGCGCTCCACGGCGGCGCGACGGCGCCGCTCGGCGCGCTGCGATGCGCGCTCCTCGGGCGATCGCTGCGGCCCGGCGGGGCCGCCGGCGCGGGAGCGCTCGAGCTTGCGCCGCTGCTTCGGCGTGAGCTCCTCCGCGGGCGCTTCCTCAGCGGCAGATGGCTCCTCGGCCTCCTCCGCCGGAGCCTCCTCGGCCTCCTCCGCCGGAGCCTCCTCGGCCTCCTCCGCCGGAGCCTCCTCCTCGGCAGGGGCCTCCTCTTCCTCGGCGGCAGGGGTCTCCTCCGGAGCCTCCTCGGCCTCCGGCTGCTGCTCTTCCTGCCCCTTCTTTTCTTCGTCAGCCATCACCGGCTCAGCTCCGCATCGAGGTCGATCCCGCGCTCGCGGGCCACCGTGAGCAGCCTCGCGACGTCGCGCCGCGCCGCGGACAGCCGGGCGGTGTTCTCGAGCTCGCCGGTCGAGTGACGGAAGCGCAGGCTGAACTCCTCGTCACGCGCATCCTTGAGCCTCTCCACGACCTCGTGGTCGTCGAGCGCGTGAGCCTCGGTGGCCTTCACTCGGCTCCCTCCCGTCGCACGACGCGCGTCTTGATCGGCAGCTTGTGGCCGGCGAGCCGCATCGCGTCGCGCGCGAGCTCCTCCTCGACGCCGGCCAGCTCGAACATGACCCGGCCGGGCTTCACGACGGCGACCCAGCCCTCGGGATTCCCCTTTCCGGATCCCATGCGCGTCTCGGCC
The DNA here is from genome assembly GCA_963756745.1 of uncultured Thermoleophilia bacterium. Lineage (GTDB taxonomy): Bacteria > Actinomycetota > Thermoleophilia > Solirubrobacterales > 70-9 > DASPWW01. The sequence continues at coordinate 112,627 of CAVWOU010000010.1, read as the reverse complement.
GGCTTCTTCGTGTACGGCTTGTCGGGGAAGATGTTGATCCACACCTTCCCGCCGCGCTTGATCTTCCGGGTCATCGCCACACGGGCCGCCTCGATCTGACGATTGGTGATCCAGCCGCGCTCGAGCGCCTTGAGGCCGTACTCGCCGAACGCCACCGTGGTGCCGCCCTTGCTGTTCCCGCGCATCCGGCCGCGCTGCTGCTTGCGGTACTTGACTCGCTTCGGCATCAACATCAGCGACCGCCTCCTCCGCCCCGGCGTCCTCCGCCGCGGTCGCGCATGTCGTCGCCGGCTCCGTCTGCCTCGGCGGCCTGGTAGCCCCTCGGCATCACCTCGCCGTTGTTGATCCAGCACTTGACCCCGATCCGACCGGTGGTCGTGCGCGCCTCGTGGAAGCCGTAGTCGATGTCGGCGCGCAGGGTGTGCAGCGGAACGCGGCCGTCTGAGTAGCCCTCGGTGCGCGCCATCTCGGCGCCGCCGAGCCGCCCCGAGACCTGGACCCGGACTCCCTGGGCCCCGGAGCGCATCGCCGAGGTCAGGGCGCGCTTCATCGCGCGGCGGAACGCGACGCGGTTCTCGAGCTGCTCCCCGATCGACTGGGCGACGAGCTTCGCGTCGAGCTCGGGTCGTTTGATCTCGCGAATGTTCACCCGCACCGGCTTCTGCGTCAGCTGGTGCAGATCCCGCCTCAGCGCATCGACCTCGGCGCCCGACTTCCCGATCACGATCCCCGGACGCGCGGTGTGGATGTCGACCGTGATCTCGCCGCGCTGCTTACGGATCGTGATGTCCGAGAGCCCCGCGTGGGCGAGGCGGCGCTGGATGTGATCGCGAATCTCGAGGTCCTCGAGCAGGTAGTCGGAGAACTCGCGCTCGTTGAACCAGTTCGACTTCCATCCGTGGATGTAGCCGACCCTGAAGCCCTCTGGGTGGATCTTCTGGCCCACGCTCGCTCCTATTCCTCGTCATCCATCGGGGTCAGGGCAACGGACAGGTGGCAGGTTCGCCGGTCGATCCTCGTCGCCCGGCCTCTCGCGCGCGCGCGCCAGCGCCGCAGCGTAGGGCCCTCGTCGACGAAGATCTCGGCGATCTCCAGGTCGTCGGCGACGAGATCGTGGTTGTTCTCGGCGTTCGCGGCGGCCGAGTCGATCACGTTCGCGACGTCGCGCGCCGCGCTCTTGGGGGAGAACTGGAGCAGCGCCCGCGCGTCGTCGATCTGCAGCCCGCGCACCTGGTCGGCGACCTGGCGCACCTTGCGGGGCGACGAGCGCAGGTAACGGGCGCTCGCGCGCACGACCGGCTTGTCGGTTGCTTCCGCCACGCTCACCGCTCCTCTCGCTTGTCGGTTCCCGAGTGGGCGCGGAAGGTCCTGGTCGGGGCGAACTCCCCGAGCTTGTGGCCCACCATCGACTCGGAGACGAACACCGGCACGTGCTTGCGGCCGTCGTGGACGGCGATCGTGTGGCCGACCATCTCCGGGAAGATCGTCGAGCCGCGCGACCAGGTCTTGATCATCTCCTTCTGGCCGCTCTCGTTCATGCGCGCGATCCGCCTCAGGAGGCGCTCCTCGGCGTGCGGCCCCTTCTTCGTCGAGCGGCCCATCAGCGAGTGCCTCCCTTCTTGCGGCCCCGCCGCCGACCGCGCACGATCAGCGCGTTGGAGCGCTTGCCCTTCTTGCGGGTGCGGTATCCGAGCGTCGGCTTGCCCCACGGCGTCTCCGGATGGCCTCCGGGCGTGTGGTGCGCCTCGCCACCGCCGTGCGGGTGGTCGACCGGGTTCATCGCCACGCCGCGGGTCTGCGGTCGCTGGCCCATGTGGCGCTTGCGACCCGCCTTCCCGAGCTTCACGTTCTGGTGCTCGGCATTGGAGAGCGCTCCGACGGTCGCGCGGCACTCGGCTCGCACCATCCGCACCTCCGAGGAGGGAAGGCGGAGGCTGACCATCTCGCCCTCCTTCGCGACGACCTGGATCGCGCTCCCGGCGGCACGGCCGAGCCGGGCGCCCTGGCCCGGAACGAGCTCGACGTTGTGGACCACGGTCCCCGTCGGGATCGTCGCCAGCGGCAGCGCGTTCCCCGGCCTGATGTCCGCGCGCTCGCCGGACTCGACCGTCGCGCCGGGCCGAAGTCCCTGCGGGGCGAGGATGTAGCGCTTCTCGCCGTCGGCGTAGTGCAAAAGAGCGATGAAGCAGGTCCGGTTCGGGTCGTACTCGATCGTGGCGACCTTTGCCGGGACGCCGTCCTTGCGGCGCTTGAAGTCGATCCGCCGGTAGCGGCGCTTGGCGCCGCCGCCACGGTGGCGGCTGGTGATCCGACCGTGCGCGTTGCGGCCACCGCTCGACGCCTTCCCGTCGGTGAGCGGCTTGTGCGGCCGCTCGGACGTCAGCTCCTCGCGCTCCTGGAAGGTCGCGAAGCGGCGGCTGGGGGTCGTCGGCTTGATCTTGCGCGTAGCCACTTAGCCCTCCACCGCCGCGCCCTCGAACAGCTCGATCCGCTCGCCGGCCGCGAGCTGGACGACGGCCTTCTTCCACGACCGCGTAGTGCCCGAATCGAGGCCGCGTCGCTTCGGCTTCGCCCGCACGCGCGAGGTGCGCACCTCGGCGACGCCGACGCCGAAGATCTCCTCGACCGCGTGCGCGATCTGGGTCTTGTGGGCCCGGTCGTGGACCCGGAACGTGTACTTGCCGTCGGCCATCAGCGCGTAGCTCTTCTCCGAGATGACGGGCTCGATGATCACGTGTCGCGCGTCCACCGCTAGCCCTCCCTCGCTCGCTCCGCCAGCGTGTCGAGCGCGGCGTTCGAGATCACCAGCGAGCGGGCGCCGACGATGTCGGCGACGCCGACGCCCTCGGCCTCGAGGACCGTCACGCGGTCGATGTTGCGAAAGCTCTTCAGCGCCGCGATCTCGTCGGTGTCGAGGACGACCAGCGTCGGGCCCTCCGCCCCCCACTTCCGCAGCGCATCCGCGGCGCGCTTCGTCGAGGGCTCGTCGAAGCCCGCCCCGTCGAGCAGCGCGACCGTGTCGCGCGCCGCGTGGACCGAGAGCGCGGCGCGCAGCGCACGCCGTCGCGCCTTCCGGTTCACCTTCACGGTGTACCGCCGCGGCTTCGGGCCGAAGGCGGCGCCGCCACCGCGCCGGTGGGGCACGCTGAGCGGCCCCGAGCGCGCACGCCCGAGGCCCTTCTGGCGCCACGCCTTCGCAGTGGTCATCGCGACCTCGGCTCGCGTGAGCGCCGAGGCGGTGCCGCGGCGGCGCGCCGCGAGGTCCGCCCGCGCGGCCTCGTGCACGAGCGACTCGTGGAAGGGCTCGGAGAACACGTTGGCGGGAAGATCGGCCTTTGTGGTCTTGCCGAGGACCGGTGCCTTGCGGCCATCACCGCTCCTCCAGTGCGGCGTTGCCGCGCGAAAGTCGAGCATGGCAAGGACGCAGGGCGCAGCCTTTGCTGGCTGCAAAGGCAAGCCCGAGGACGCAGCCAGGCGAAGACTTGCAGCCGGCAACGACGTGCGGTGGGGCGGTGATGGCCGCGCTAGCCATCGCTGCGCACCTCCACGGTCCCGTTGCGGGGACCCGGCACCGACCCCTTGACCAGCAGCAGGTTGCGATCGGCGTCGATCTCGACCACCTCCGAGCGGCGCTGGGTCACGCGCCGCCCGCCCATCCGGCCGGGGAGCCGGGTTCCCTTGAACACCCGCGCGGGGTCCGCGCTGGCGCCGATCGAGCCCGGTGCGCGCACGTTGTGCGAGCCGTGGGTCACCGGTCCGCGGCGGAAGTTGTGGCGGCGGATCGTCCCCTGGAACCCCTTGCCGACCGAGACCCCGGAGACCTTCACCTTCTGGCCGGGCTCGAAGGCCTCGACGGTGACGACGTCGCCAACCTGATGCTCGCCCTCGTCGCGAAACTCGACGAGGGTGCGCATCGCGCCGGCGTCGGCCTTCTTCAGGTGCCCCAGCTCGGCCTTCGACAGCCGGTCCTCGTCGGTCTCGTCGTGGGCGAGCTGGACCGCGGCGTAGCCGTCGCGCTCGGGATCGCGCACCGCGGTGACCGGACAGGGACCGGCCTCGATCACGGTCACCGGCACGGCAGTGCCGTCCTGGAGGAAGACCTGGGTCATGCCGACCTTTGTCCCGATGATGCCCGCCATCTAGCGGTGCCTCCTTCCGCGGCTGAGGCGTGCTGTCGTGGAAGGAGTCACCGCTCTACCACCTAGAGCCGGATCTCGACGTCGACCCCGGCCGGCAGCGTCTCCATCCGCTGCAGCTCGTCGACTGTCTTCGGCGTCGGCTCGTGGATGTCGATCAGCCGCTTGTGGGTCCGGATCTCGAAGTGCTCGCGCGAGTCCTTGTCCTTGAACGGGGAGCGGATCACGCAGTACACGTTCTTCGAGGTCGGCAGGGGGATCGGGCCGGATACCCGGGCACCGGTGCGCTGCGCCGTCTCCACGATCTCGCGGGCGGCGCGATCGATCGCCTCGTGGTCGTACGCCTTGAGGCGGATCCGGATCTTTGTTGCTCCAATCGTTGCCACTTGCCGTTTCTCGGTCCTTCGGTGTGCGTGATTCGATGCGCCCTCTTCGCGCAGTTGGGGCGCCGCCCGTGTGGAGCGCCGCCCCGGTCGTATGTGCTTGACGTCCTAACGCGACGGCGGCGCCGCCGCGAAACGGGCCGGCCTTGCGGCCGGCCCTGGTGCTACTCGTTGATCTTCGTCACGATCCCCGAGCCGACGGTGCGACCGCCCTCTCGGATCGCGAAACGCAGACCCTCGTCCATCGCGATCGGCTGGATCAACTCGATCGACATCGTCACGTTGTCCCCGGGCATCACCATCTCTGTGCCCTCGGGAAGGTGAGCGACCCCGGTCACGTCCGTGGTCCGGAAGTAGAACTGGGGCCGGTATCCGGAGAAGAACGGAGTGTGGCGTCCGCCCTCCTCCTTCTTGAGGCAGTAGACCTCCGCGTCGAACTTCGTGTGCGGCGTGATCGATCCCGGCTTGCACAGGACCTGCCCGCGCTCGATGTCCTCGCGCTTCGTCCCGCGCAGCAGACACCCGACGTTGTCGCCGGCCTGTCCCTCGTCGAGGATCTTGCGGAACATCTCGACTCCCGTGACGACGGTCTTCTGGGTCGGCTTGATGCCGACGATCTCGACCTCGTCGCCGGTGTTGACGATCCCCTGCTCGATCCGCCCCGTGGCCACCGTGCCGCGCCCCGTGATCGAGAAGATGTCCTCGATCGGCATCAGGAACGGCTTGTCGAGCGGCCGCTCCGGCTCCGGGATGTAGCTGTCGAGCGCGTCGGCGAGTTCGAGGACCGCCGCCTTGGCCTCCTCGTCGCCCTCGAGCGCCTTCAGCGCCGAGCCCTTGATCACCGGGGTCTCGTCGCCGGGGAACTCGTACTCCTTGAGCAGGTCGCGGACCTCCTCCTCGACGAGCTCGATCAGGTCGGGGTCGTCGACCATGTCGGTCTTGTTCAGGAACACGATCATCGAGGGGACGTTGACCTGGCGCGCCAGCAGCACGTGCTCGCGCGTCTGCGGCATCGGGCCGTCGGCCGCGGAGACGACGAGGATCGCGCCGTCCATCTGCGCCGCCCCGGTGATCATGTTCTTGATGTAGTCCTGGTGGCCGGGGCAGTCGACGTGCGCGTAGTGGCGCTTGTCGGTCTCGTACTCGACGTGCGAGGTCGCGATCGTGATCCCGCGCTCCTTCTCCTCGGGAGCGTTGTCGATCTCATCGAACGTCTTCTCCTCGGCACCGCCCTTCTCGGCGAGCACCTTGGTTATCGCCGCGGTGAGCGTCGTCTTGCCGTGGTCGATATGACCGATCGTGCCGACGTTCACGTGCGGCTTGTCTCGTTCGAACTTCTCCTTCGACATCTCGCTCCTTTGGCTCTTGCTGTCTTACGCGTTGTTTGCGGGTTTATTCGGAGAACCGAGGAAATATAGCCGTCACGACAGGGCCGCCACTGGCTCGGCCTGGCCGAGCTCGGTGATCTGCTCGGCGACGCTCTGAGGTACCTCCTCATAGCGCTCGAACTGCATCGTGAACGTCGCGCGCCCCTGGGTCGAGGACCGGAGGTCCGTTGCGTACCCGAACATCTCACCGAGCGGCACCTTGGCCTGGACCGCGAGCGCGTTGCCGCGACGCTCCTGGCCCTCCACCTTGCCACGGCGCCTGGAGAGGTCGCCGATCACGTCGCCGAGGAACTCCTCAGGGGTCACGACCTCGACCGCCATCACGGGCTCGAGCAGGACCGGCTTCGCACGGCGCGCGGCATCCTGGACCGCCATCGACCCCGCGACCTTGAACGCCATCTCGGAGGAGTCGACGTCGTGGTAGGAGCCGTCGACGAGCTCGACGCGAACGTCAACCATCGGATACCCGGCCTTCACGCCAGACTGGAGGGCCTCCTCGACGCCCGCCTCGACGGCGGGAATGAACTCGGTCGGGATCCGGCCGCCCTTGATCTCGTTGAGGAAGTCGAAGCCCTCTCCCGGGGCCGGCTCCATGTGGATCACGACGTGGCCGTACTGGCCACGGCCGCCGGTCTGGCGCACGAAGCGTCCCTCGACCTTCTCGACGCGCTCGCGGATCGTCTCGCGGTAGGCGACCTGGGGGCGACCGACGTTGGCGTCGACGTTGAACTCCCGCAGCAGGCGGTCGACGATCACCTCGAGGTGGAGCTCGCCCATCCCGTGGATCAGCGTCTGCCCGGTCTCTTGGTCGGTCTCGACCTGGAACGTCGGATCCTCCTCGGCGAGCCGCGAGAGGCTGGTCGCGAGCTTCTCCTGGTCGACCTTGGTCTTCGGCTCGATGGCCACCGCGATCACGGGCTCGGGGAACTCGATCTGCTCGAGCTCGATCGGCGCGTCGGGGGCGGCGAGTGTGTCTCCGGTGCCGGTGTGCTTCAGCCCCACCCCGGCGCAGATGTCGCCGGCGTAGCACTCCTCGATCTCCTCGCGGTGGTTCGCGTGCATCATCAGCAGCCGTCCCACCCGCTCGGTGCGGCCGTTGGAGTCGTTGAGCACCCGGCTTCCGGCCTTGAGCGTCCCCGAGTAGACCCGGAAGTAGGTCAGCTTGCCGACGTACGGGTCCGCCATCACCTTGAACGCGAGCGCGGCGAACGGCGCGTCGTCGCGCGGCGGACGCGTGGCGGTCTTACCCGCGCCGTTGGATCCCTTCCCCGGCGGCTCGACACCCTCCACGGGAGGGACCTCGAGCGGTGAGGGAAGCAGCTCGACGATTGCGTCGAGCAGCGGCTGCACGCCCTTGTTCTTGAAGCTCGACCCGCACAGCACCGGAGTGACCTTGATGTCGAGCGTCGCGCGGTGCAGCGACTGCGCGATGCGATCGTGGGGGATCTGCTCGTCGTTGAGGTAGGCCTCCATGAGCTCGTCGTCGTAGTCCGCGCACGCCTCGATCAGGCGGGTGCGGTACTGCTGAGCCTGCTCGGCGAGCTCGTCGGGGATCTCGCGCTGCTCGATCTCGGTGCCGAGCTCGTCGGTCCAGTACAGGGCCTTGTTCTCGATCAGGTCGACGACCCCGGTGAACTCGTTCTCCTGACCGATCGGGAGCTGGATCGGCATCGGGTGGGCGCCGAGGCGCTCGTGCATGGTCTCGACCGCGCCGATGAAGTCGGCGCCCGTTCGATCCATCTTGTTCACGTACGCGATCCGCGGAACGCGGTACTTGTCGGCCTGACGCCACACGGTCTCCGACTGCGGCTCGACGCCGGCGACCGCGTCGAAGATCGCGATCGCGCCGTCGAGGATGCGCAGCGAGCGCTCGACCTCGACCGTGAAGTCGACGTGGCCCGGGGTGTCGATGATGTTGATCCGGTGGCCGCGCCACTCCGACGCGGTCGCGGCCGAGGTGATCGTGATCCCGCGCTCCTGCTCCTGCTCCATCCAGTCCATGACGGCGGCGCCCTCGTGGACCTCGCCCATCTTGTGGGTTCGCCCGGTGTAGTAGAGGATGCGCTCGGTCGTCGTCGTCTTACCGGCGTCGATGTGCGCCATGATCCCGATGTTCCGGGTTTTCTCCAGCGGGAAGGTGCGTGCCATTTGTCCGTAAAGTCTCTGTTTGCGTTGGTTGAGTCGGAGCGGTCGTCCCGGCGGACGAGACGAGGAGGAGAGATCGGCCCGAGGCGGTATCGGCGCACGAAAAAGGCCCTCGCGGGCCCCAGCGTCAACCGCCTAACTGGCCCAACCGACAGTTATGTTCTGCGGCTCTCCAAAGGAATGGACTCCCGCCCGGACGCATGCGTGGCCCAGGCATGAGCGAGTCGCGATGTTAGCAGAGGGATGATGCCCTCAAACCGAGGCGGGAAGCGGCCGGAACGGGATCCCAGGAAGCGGCCGAGACAGGATGCCAGGAAGCGGCCGAGAGCCGAGTCGAGCACACGGCTGATCGCAGAGTCGAGCGCCCGCGCGCTGCAGGAGATCGTCAAGGCGGTGGTCGCGACCGGTGAGGCGATCGGCCGGCTCGAGCTCAAGGCGGCGCGGGCGCTTCGAGGCCCGCTTCGCAAGTTCCGCGAAGGGACTGGGACCGCCATGCAGGTGACGGAACGCGTGGTCACACCATCGCGCGCCGTCGCCGCCGTGGTGCTCTCGGCGGCCGTCTTGCTGGGTGTCTCCCAGTTCGTCGACTACCGCGGGGTCGGGATCGGCGTCCCGCTCTACGAGGGTGTCGAGGCGGTTGCGCCGCCGCCGCAGACCGACCGCCAGCCGGCCGGCTCGGCGCACTCGTACATCCTGCTTCCGGTCGCAGTGCTCGCGCTCGGCGCGATGGCCATCGCGCTCCGCGGGCGCTGGCAGCTGGGCCGCGCGATCTCGCTGCTCGGCGTCGTCGGGATCGTGGTCAGCCTCTTGATCGACATCCCGGCCGGCCTCGACGAGGGCGAGGCGGCACTCGGCTTCGAGGGAGCCGAGGCGATGCTGGTCGAGGGCTTCTGGGTCCAGCTCGCGTCCTCGGCCGTGCTCGTGGTCACGGGGCTTCTGCTCGGCCGCTACGTGCGTCTGGAGCACGGACCCGCGGCGCGGCGGGCGGGTCGCAGTCGGGTTCGCCGGCGGCGGGAGCCCGGCACCCGGCGGGCGGCGGGGGTGCGCGCGTGAGCAACGCGCGGTCGCTCGTGCGTGTCGAGTACCTGCTCCCGTTCGCCTGCGCGGCGGCGGCGCTGTGCGTCGGCGCGTCGGAGCTTATGACCACGTTCGAGTTCGACCTCGGCACGAGCGGCGAGACGCAGCAGACGATCGTCGCCGCGGACCGGCACTCCTACGCGCTCCTGGTGCTCGCGATCTTCGCCCTCGTTGCGCTCACCGTGGCGGTCGTCGCGGGGTCGCGGCCGGCCGCCATCGCGGTGGCGATCGCCGGCGGGTTGTCGCTTTTGTTCTTCCTCGTCGTCGACCTGCCCGACGTCGGCCAGCAGGGGACGGTCGACGAGCCCTCCCGGGTGTTCTTCTCCAGCGAGGCCGAGCCGGGAGACGGATTCTGGCTCGAGCTCGTGGGCTCGGTTGCGCTTGCGGTCTCCGGTGCGGCGCTGGCGACCCTGCGACCCGAGCAGCTCAAGATGTTTCCCTGGGGTCGCCCTTCGGAGACGCAGGAGGAAGAGACGGTGCGGCAGGCCGCTCGAACGGCGAGCCGGCCACGAGGGCCGCGCGCGCCGTCACACTAGGAGTCGTTAGCCGGCCGGTTCTACCAGCGGTAGTGCGCGAAGGCCTTGTTGGCCTGAGCCATGCGGTAGATGTCGTCCTTGCGCTTCCACGCGCCACCCTGCTGCCGGGTCGCGTCGAGGATCTCGTTCGCGAGCCGCTCCTGGATCGACTTCTCGCGCCGCTGGCTCGCGAACTGGACCAGCCACCGCACGGCGAGCGTGCGCGCCCGGCGCGCGGGGACCTCGACGGGCACCTGGTAGGTCGCGCCCCCGACGCGGCGCGAGCGCACCTCGAGCACGGGGGTCAGCTCCTTGATCGCCTCCTCGAGGACCTCCACCGGAGGCCTGCTCGTGCGCTCTCCCACGATCGCGAGGGCGTCGTAGGTGACGCGCTCGGCGAGCGACTTCTTGCCGCCGCGCATCACCTTGTTGACCACCTGCTGGACGAGGCGGCTCCGGTAGCGCGCGTCGGCCTCGACGGGGCGGATCGGTGCTCGTGCGCGGCGCGGCACTAGCTCTTCACGCCGTACATCGAACGGGACTGCTTGCGCCCGGAGACGCCGGCGGCGTCGAGGGTCCCGCGGACGACCTTGTAGCGCACGCCCGGAAGGTCCTTGACGCGGCCGCCGCGCACGAGCACGACGGAGTGCTCCTGGAGGTTGTGCCCCTCGCCGGGGATGTAGCAGGTGACCTCCATGCCGTTCGTGAGCCGCACCCGGGCCACCTTGCGCAGCGCCGAGTTCGGCTTCTTGGGAGTCGCCGTGTACACACGCGTGCAAACACCGCGCCGCTGGGGCGCGGACAGGCGCCGCTTGCGGCCCTGGCCCGACTTCAGGCCGGGGGTCGCCGTCTTCTTCTTGGGACGGGTGCGCCCCTTGCGGACTAGCTGATTGGTGCTCGGCACGGCGGCGAATGGTAGCGGGCACGCGGCCCTCTACTCTGGGCCTGTGCCCGAGCAGGCGGAGCGACCCATCCTCGCCGTCGATGTCGACGGCGTGATCAGCCTGTTCGGGTTTGCCGACCCGGCGGACGCGCCCGGAGAGTTCCAGTTGATCGACGGGATCACGCACTGCATCTCTCGCCCCGTGGGCGAGCGACTGCGCCGGCTCTCCGACTGGTACGACCTCGTGTGGGCGACCGGTTGGGAGGAGCGCGCGAACGAGCACCTCCCCGCGCTGCTCGGGCTCGAGGAGCTCCCCTACCTCACGTTCGACGGGCGCGCCAGGTTCGGCTCCGCGCACTGGAAGCTCGACGCGATCGGCGCCTACGCCGGCGACCGGCCGCTCGCGTGGATCGACGACTGCATCGACGAGAGCTGCCAGGAATGGGCGCGCATGCGCGACGCCCCCACGCTGCTCGTCCCGGTCGAGTCCGATCGAGGGCTCGAGGAGGCCCACACCGAGACGTTGATCGCGTGGGCGAAGTCGGGATACACTCCCTGACCGTGGAGGGGTTCTGGCCGATCTTCTTCCTTGGGGTGGTCCTCAAGGTCCCGATCGCGGCCGCACTGTTCCTGGTCTGGTACGCGGTGCGCGCCGAGCCCGAGATCGAGGAGCTGCCCGACGACGGGGAGCACGGATTCCGCCGCTGGCGCCGCTCGCCTCGGAGCCCCCGCGGTCCGCGGCGTGGCCCGCACCCTGCCGGAGCGCGGGCGATGCCCGAGTGCCCGCCCGGCGGGCGCTCGCGAGTCGTCACCGCGCCGGCGCCGGTCCGGGTGGCGGCGCACGGCGACCGGCGCGGGACGCCGGAACCCGCCCAGCGGTAGCGAGGGCCCGGGCTCTACCCGGCCAGCGCCTGCTCGAGGTCCGCAACCAGGTCCTCGGCCGCCTCGATCCCGCATGAGAGCCGGACCAGGTCGGGCGGGACCGCCGCAGCGGAGTCCTCGACCGACTGGTGGGTCATCGCCTGGGGGACCTCGATCAGCGACTCGACCCCGCCCAATGACTCGGCGAGCGAGAAGATCTCCGTCCGGGCCGCGACCGCGACCGCATCGGGGTGGCGGAACGAGACCATCCCGCCGAACCCGGGCCACCTCACGTCATCGACGCCCGGCGCGCCCGCGAGGTGCTCGCTGACGGCGCGTCCGTTCGCCGTGTGCTGGCGCGACCCTGCAGGGCGAGCGTGCGAAGCCCGCGATGGACGAGGAAGCAGTCGAGGGGCCCCGGCACCGCGCCGACCGAGTTCTGCACGAACCGGACCCGCTCGTGCAGCTGGCTCGTCGCCGCGTGACCACCGCGCCGCCCACGACGTCCGAGTGGCCGCCGAGGTACTTCGTCGTCGAGTGCACGACCGCGGTTGCACCCAGCTCGAGCGGCCGCTGCACGATCGGCGTCGCGAACGTGTTGTCGACGACCACGCTCACCCCCTCGGCGGCGCGCACGACCTCGGAGATGTCGACGACGTTGAGCAGCGGATTCGTCGGCGTCTCGACCCAGATCATGCGCGTCCGCGGTCGGATCAGGCTCCGCAGCGCGTCGAGGTCGCGCTGGTCGACGAGGTCGTACGCGAGCCCGAACCGCGTCAGCACCTTGTCGACGAGCCGGTAAGTGCCCCCGTACAGATCGAGCGGGAGGATCAGATGGTCCCCGGCCTCGAGCGCCGCCGTGATCAGCGCGTGGGTGGCGGCCATCCCGCTCGCGAACGCCGTCCCGCGCCCGCCCTCCAGCTCGCCGAGCGCGGTCTCGAGCGCCGCGCGCGTCGGGTTCGCCGAGCGAGCGTAGTCGTAGTCCTCGACGAACTCGCCGGGCGCCGGCTGCACGTACGTAGAGGTCTGGTGGATCGGCGGGATCACCGAGCCGTAGGTGGGATCGGGGTCGAGCCCTGCATGGACGACGCGGGTCTCGATGCGGCGTCGGCTCGCGCTCACCGGTTCAGCGCCTCGACCAGGTCGACGGCGGTGAGGATCCCGAGCGGCCGGCCGTTCTCGAGCACGATCAGCGCCTTCGTGTCGCCGCGCAGCAACCGCACGGCGTCGTCGGCCGGGTCCTCGACCGAGAGCTCGGGAAGCGGCGCCTCCAGCACCTCGGTGACCTGCTCGCCGAGGATTCCCGGGTGCTCGGCGGAGGCCCACAGCAGGCCTCGCTCGCTGACCGTGCCGATGAACGCCCGCTCGTCCTCGGATGAGACCACCGGGACCTGGGAGACCGCGTGCTCGCGCATCAGCTCGAGCGCTCGACCCACCTGGTCGTGGCCGCTGACCGTGAGGATCGGGCCCGGCTCCCCCCTCTGGCGCGAGCAGCTCGCCGACGGTCTGGCGCCCCGCCTCGGTGAGGTATCCGTGCTCGCGCATCCACGAGTCGTTGAAGACCTTGGACACGTAGGGGCGGCCTCCGTCGGGAATGATCGTCGCGACCATCGCATCGGGGTCGTCGAGCTCACGGGCGAGGAGGACCGCGGCGCACAGCGCGGTCCCCGTCGAGCCGCCCGCGAACAGCCCCTCGCGGGCGACGAGCCGGCGTGCCATCAGGAACGAGTCGCGGTCGCCGATCGTGATGTAGCGGTCGATGACGTCGCGGTGCAGGCTCTCCGGCCAGAAGTCCTCGCCGATCCCCTCGACGCGATAGGGGTGCGCCGGGCCCACCCGAGTAGATCGACCCCTCGGGGTCGGCGCCCACGACCTCGATCGCGGGGTTCTGCTCCTTGAGGAACCTGCCGACGCCGCTGATCGTGCCCCCCGTGCCGACGCCGGCGACGAGGTGCGTGACCCGCCCGCCGGTCTGCCGCCACAGCTCCGGCCCCGTTGAGCGGTAGTGGGCACTCGGGGTTCGCGGGGTTGAAGTACTGGTTGGGCTGGAACGCGCCGTCGATCTCCTCCGCGAGACGATCGGCCACCCGGTAATAGGACTGCGGCGAGTCCGGCGGGACCGCCGTCGGGCACACCACCACCTCGGCGCCGAACGCGCGCAGCGTGTCGATCTTCTCGCGGCTCATCTTGTCGGGCATCACCGCGATCACCTTGTAGCCGCGCAGCGCCCCGACCATCGCCAGGCCGAGGCCGGTGTTGCCGGAGGTCGGCTCGACCAGCGTCCCGCCGGGCCGCAGCACGCCGTCGCGCTCGGCCGCATCGATCATCGCCACCGCGGGGCGGTCCTTGACGGACCCGCCGGGGTTGAGGAACTCGACCTTGGCGACGAGCGCGGTGCGGAGGCTCGGGCTCGAGGCGGGAGAGCCGAACGACCGGCGTCTCGCCGATCAGCTCGAGCGCAGACTCGTGGATCTCGGATCCTGCCTCGGCCCTCACGTGTGAGGTTGAGGTTAATGACTCGGTCCGGTCCGCTACGGGGTAGGGAAGTCGATCTGCTCGATCGTCCCGTCCGCCGTGAGCCGATAGAACCCCGGCGAGTTTTCCACGCCTGCGGGTAAGACGCGGTACTCGGCGACCTTTCGGTCACGTCGAGCGCGTTGAAGGCGGAGGGACGGGATTGCCGCCGGGCCGAGCATCTGCCACCGCAAAGACGAGCGGAGGCCCCGCCCGTCGCTACGCGTGCGCGGCGCTGACGCTCCGCGCCGCCGCTGAAAGAGAGAGGCCGGGCGCTGGGCCCGGCCTCTCGCCTACCTGTTTGAGTACCTACTGGGACTAGGTCCCGAACACGGTGCCGGCGACGAAACAATCGCCGCTCCGCATCCGCGTTGTTCGCCAGCCCGAACTCCCACTGTGCGCGGGCGCTACCGCTGTTGGTCCTCGCGGTCACCACCGACGTATCATCGTCGGTCGAGCCCGGTGAGGATCGCGTCGCCGTCGAGGTCGCCGGTGACGTCGTTCGATCTCTTGATCGCTCGCCGTAGAACTAGCTGTTGTCTCGCGACTGGAGCACCGGTGTCGTCGCAGTTACCGTCGTTATCCGCCGAAAGCGTGAGCGTGAAACCGCCCGCGGTGACGTTCGAGGACGAATTGTCCAGGGTGCGGAAGAACGTCGCTCCGGCAGCTGTTCCTGCGGGACCCGGGGGCCCTGGGGGACCCGGAGGACCCGGAGGACCACCGGCCACCGCCACCGCCGCTGCCGGCGAGCGCTGCTCGGTCGTGATCGTGGTGTCCTGCGCGTCGTTCGCCGCATGTCAGGGCCTGGTCGGCCTATCCTGTTGGCGGCCTTCGCCTTCTTCAGCGCCTTCTTCGCCTTCTTCTTGACGCCTGCTTGGCATCATCTAGGCGCGTCGCCGTCGGATCCTTCCGATCCGACCGAACGCCGGTACTCGCTACTGCTAGGGCCAAGACTGCGCTCAGCCCTAGTACCACATACCGTTTACGCATAGGTACGGCTCCCCTTCTTGATAACTGCTGTCCCGCCGACTTTGGAGAAACCCGACGGCTGCTTTACCTGATGCCGCCCAAACTCCCAGTCGTCCACGACGGCTTCGACCACCTCTTGTACCAGATTCGACGACGATCGGTCATGCGCGTGAAGCACCGGTGTCCCGATTGCACTTGGCCAGTTTCGAGCCGCAGAGCGCCACCTCGCCCTTTGCGCGTCCCGTCGAGGCCCGCCATCGGCCTAGAATGCGCCGCCGGGCGTGCGCCAAATGTGCGCCAAGCGTCGCCCCTCCCGAGCGGTTTTCAGCGGGCCCCTGCGGTTTATGAACCGCGCTAGCAAGCGGAATTCCGCGTTCCCATGCGGCCCGCTCGCGGTAAGCGGTACTTGGTACTGGGGCTGAGCGCAGTCTTGGCCCTAGCAGTAGCAGTACCGGCGATCGGTCAATCGTCGGATCCGACGGCGTCGACTTCGGCGAGCGCGAAGAAGATCGCCAAGAAGGCGCTCAAGAAGGCGAAGCAGGCGACAGAACGCTCGCCCAGCAGGCCCTCAACGAGAACGACCGACGCAGGCACTACCGCGATCGACAGCGGCGCAGACCACGGCCGACCAGGCGCTCGCGCAGGGCGGTGGCCCCGGCGCGCCCGGCGCACCCGGCGCGCCCGGCGCACCCGGCGGCACGCCGGAGCGAACGTCGTTCAACTTCATTGTTGACGGCGACCCGGGCTCGGACGAGACCGTTACCGCGGACGGGTTCACGCTCACCGCGAGCGCGGATAACTGGTGGCTGCGACGGCGTCGTGCTCGACGGAAACGACGACAGCTCGCTACTCCGACGACCTCACTGCGGCAGTCGACCTCCCCAACGCCGGCGTCAACCTCATCGACAACGATCAGCATACGGTCACCGCGTTCCAGGAGGATGGTTCCGGCGTGGCAGAGTTCATCTTCGTCACGTCCGACGTTGGTGGCGGCAGCGACGACTGCTTCTTCGCGGGCACCGTGAGTGGCAGTAACAACTGACGCCTAGCGGAGTCTGAGGAACTCAAGTAGGTCATGAGAGGCCGGGCCCAGCGCCCGGCCTCTCTCTTTCAGGCGCGTCCTGCGCGCGAGGGTCCGCAGCTAGTCCGCTTTAGAGGCACCGAGCCTCGATCGCACGTGAGGCGAATCCGCTAGCGTGCCCGCGGTGTTCTGCCCGCGGTGCGGCAAGCCAAACGAGGAAGGGGCGAGCTACTGCGGCTCCTGCGGAGCGCGGCTGCCCGAGGGTGGCCCGGAAACGGCAGAGGAGAGAGAGCGCCGCTCGCTGCGGCGGCGGGCGGGAAGGCTTCTCGGACGCACCCGCCGCGAGCGGGTGATCACCGCGGTCACCGTGCTCGCGCTCGTGATCGCGATCGTCGCCGTGGTCGTGCTCACCACCGGCGACGATCAGGACGAGTACACGGAGCAGGCGGACGCGATCTGCGTGGAGTCGAAGCAGGCGCTGGCCACGGTCGCCGACCGGATCGCCAACTCCGAGGGCCAGGCGGCGGCCGCGGTTTCTCTCAACGGCAATGCCACCGCGGAGATCGTCGCGGTGTGGCGCCGCCGGCTCGCCTCGCTCGATCCGCCCCCCGACCGCCGGAAGGCCGCCGCTCAGCTCGACCAAGCCCTCACCGCTGTCGAGCGCGCGGCCGAGGAGGCGGGGGCGCTGCCCGCGCCCGCGGATGCTGAGCGCCTCTTAGTCCAGCTCGTCGCCGCAGGCGCGCGCGCGGATCAGGCAGTCGCTGCGCTCGGCCTCGAGGCGTGTGCCGAAGGGAGGCTCGGAATCGGGCGGCTCGAACGCGGGTGATCACAAGCAGGACACCGCACCTTGACCAATTGTCGTGAAATCTGATACAAGGGTCGCTAGAGGAAGCCGTCGGGCTTGTCCAGAAAGTCGGCGGGACGTGTGCAAAGGGAAGGGAGCCTTAGCTGATGAAGAGGCGTTACTTGCTCCTCGGGTTCAGTGTCGTGCTGGCCGTGGCAGTGGCGGTGCCGGCGATCGGTCAATCGTCTGACCCGACGGCGACGACTGCGGCGAGCGCGAAGAAGACCTCCAAGAAGGCGCTCAAGAAGGCCAAGAAGGCCAACAAGAAGGCCAAGCAGGCCCTGAACGTGGCCAACCAGGCGCTCGCGCAGGCCGGCCAACCCGGCGCCCCCGGCGCCCCCGGCGCACCCGGCGCCCCCGGCGCACCCGGCAGCCGGCAGGCGACCTCAGCGTCGGCCAGGCGGTGACCGTGCCGGTGGAGGGCAGCCCGCCCGATACGGGTTTCCGGCTGATCAACGGTGAGCGACGGCTTCGCGTGGGGGCTTGCCTGCACCAACGAAAACGGCGAGCCGGTGAGCAGCCTCGTGGTGGCGAACTTGACCCCCGGCCAAGATCCGGCTGGCAACGGTGGCGGCGACGACTCGCACATCGACGGCGGGCTCCAGTTCATGGCCCCGAACGGCGATACGCGACCGGCGACCAGTCGAACAGCTTCGACATGGGCGAAAGCGCCGTCGTGGCCACGTCGTTCAACCCCGCGATAGAGGCGGGCGCGACGCCCCCCGGTGAGTCCCCCAGCGACTTCATCCAGAGGGCTGGGTTCCCGCACAGGTTCCCCGGGGCGACTCCGGATGACATCCCTGGGACGACCACCAACCTGGGGCCGCTCGACTGGGGATTCGCTGACCTGATCCAGTTCGTCGCGCACTGGTCTCACGCGACCCCGCCGTGCTCGACTCCGGCTACCTCTTCACCGGGGAGTACCCGGATGCGTTCTCGGGTGGTTGGGTGCTGATCTACGGGACGCGCGGCGCCGGGACGACCCAGGCCGGATTCGGGGGCGTGCTCAACAACCCCCGCACTGGCGAGTTCGCAGGCGATCCGACCTGCGTCGGCAGCCTGAACCTGCTGGCCCGATAGTCGGGACGGCTCTGTAGGCGACACGGAACAGCTGTAACGGCGAGCGGGGCCTTCGGGCCCCGCTCGTCGTTGTGGAGCGGCTACTCGCTGCTCGCGGAGCCGTCGCCCGGTCCTCGTCGAGGGGTGCCAGCTAGTCCGCTTTAGAGGCCGGGGGGCCAGTCGGAGGGCCAGTCAGGTCGTCTTCCGTCTCCTCCGAGGCGCTGACAGCAAGACGTCTCTCATCGAGGTAGGCGTCCATGCGCCGCCGAACCTCGTCGCGGCTGCCGTCGATCAGGTGGCCGTAGGTGTCGAAGGTGGTCTGGATCCTCGCGTGCCCCATGAACTCCTGGATCGCCTTCGGGTTCGCGCCGGAGTCGATCAGCAGCGAGGCGAAGGTGTGGCGGCACTCGTGCAGGGTGAGCGGCTTCAGCCCCGCGTCCCGCCACGCGAGCTTCGCTCGCTTGTCCACCGTGTGGGGCGCGAAGGGGTCCGCCGCGGTGCGCCCGAACATGAGCTGCGAGCCCTCGCGCCCGGTCCGCAGCAGGTGCTCGTCCAGGTAGTCGCGCAGCAGCGCCAGCAGCGGCACCGTGCGACGAGCGGCGCGCGACTTGGGGTCGATCGCGCCCTCGCTCTGGTCCCAGCCGCGCTCGACGCGGATCAGGCTCGCGCCCAGGTCCACGTCGGAGACGCGCAGCGCCTGCAGCTCGCCGCGGCGCAGCCCGGCGTAGAAGGCGCGTCGCCCACAGCGGGCGGTCCTCGGCGGGCAGGGCGCCGAGCAGCGCGGCGGCCTCCTGCGCCGACGCGATCCGCCTCGGCCGACTTGATCGCCTCGGGCACGTCCACCCCGCTGGCCGGGTTCGTCGCGAGTCGGCCGCGCTGCACCTCGCGCCGGTAGAAGACCTGGATCGGGCTGAGCACGTTGCTCACCGTGGCGGGCGCCAGCCCCGCGGCGATCAGCGAGTCGGCGAAGTCCTGCACGTCCGGGCGCCGGACCTCCGACACCCGCGTCGACCCGAGGGCGCTGCCCCGAACCCACCGCTTCACCGCGCTGTCGTAGGCGCGGACGGTGCCGGGCTTGTAGCCGAGCCGCCGCCTGGGCCGGACCTCGCCGGAGCGCATGCCCTCCACGAACTCGCCCTAGCGGACCACCTTTTCCGGTCCGCTCCGCGGCCCTCTCGCGGGCCGAGCCGGGGCTCCGGGTCTCCCTCACCGCTCGACCCGGCCGCGAGCCTCTCGTCACGGCGTGAATGCGCATCGGAAGAACCGTCTCCGGGGCCGCTCCGTGGGCCACGGGGGCGATCGGATCGGCCTACGAATATCCGACCACCGGGTCGCCCGATTGCGGGCTCCCGTGACCGCCTCGTCGGGAGAGCGCGGCGCAGCCCGCGGCCCTGGGCGGCTGTGGTGAGCGGCCGCGGCCCGGTCGGGCAATACGCGGGCAGGCCGGACCGAGACTCGTCAGTCAATCGACACGACTTCGGGGTCCATCGACGTCCATCGTCCCCGGAGGGCCGGCGGACTGCCCTCCTTCGCCCGGCGACAGCGGGCGCAGGCGCGCTCGGCGCGTTCCGCCTGGGACGCCGGGCTGCGCCCCCGCGCTCTGCACGTTCGCATGCCTCGCGGTGGAAGTTCCTCAAGCGTCATCGATCGCCCCCCAGGATGCGCTCGAGCTCGTCGGTTTCGGGGACGCTGCCCAAGAGCTTGGGGTGGGGGCGCAGCGCCTTCTCGAGCGCGATCGCGGCGCTCGCCCGGCCCGCGCGCGCCTGCTCCACAAGGAGGCGCACGGCTTCCGCGTGTGTGGCCACGGGGGCGAGCGGTGGCTGCCCCAGGAGCTGCCGCAGGTAGGCCGCTCGACTCGACGAGCCACGATGCTCGTCCAGCAGCGCCATCTCGTCCTTCGACAGCATCACCGAGATCCTCCGATCACGCCTCATCGCGCCTCCGATCCGTGTTCATGCTGCGCGCGCCGTCTGCCGGCCGACGGTCTTGCGACCGTGCGCTCGGTTCCTCGCGACCCTCCCCCCATCGCGCAATACTGAGCCGGCTATGTCGCTGGAGAACGAGATTCTGCGCCGCAGCTATGACGCATTTCGGCGAGGCGACGTCGAGACCGCCCTCGCTCCGATAGGAGAAGCTTTCGTGCTTGAGGACTCGACCCGCGTCGACACGAAGAGCGAGTACGTGGGTCGTGAGGGATTCATGGAGTGGCTCGGCGAGTGGTTAGCGCGTTCGAGGACTCGCAGTTCGTAGTGGATCGAGTGCTGGACCAGGCAACGCAGGTGCTGGTGCTCGGACGGGATTCGGGGCCGTGGCAAGGGGAGCGGCGTCCCCGGGGAGAACCATTTCGGCCACCTCTGGAGCTTTCGCGACCTCGAGCCGACGCGCATGCTCTATTTCAATGACTGGAGCGAGGCCCTCGAAGCCGTCGGGCTGCGGGAGTAGCTGCAGCATCAGTTCTGCCCCGCCTCGTCCGCGCGCTGCTCGAGCACACGCCGGTGCGCCTCGGCCGCCTCGGGCGAGAGCTGGTAGCCCACACCGTCGATGTCGTCTGACTCGATCCGGATTGCGTGACCCGACTCGACGAGCTGGTCACAGACCTTCATGTCATCGACTCGATCGTCTGTTAGTGCGATTCCGGCTGGGAACGCGACCGAGAGTGTGGCTAGACCCTATGGAGCGCCGCCGTCGTCCGGCGCCGTCCTCGGGGCTGAGTAGACAGGCCGGCACCCCGCGCAAAGAAGTGCGGGGACTGGGCCGGAGGAAGGGCCTCCGGCCGACACCCCAACTTTGGGAGGCGCCGACCATGTGCTCGACACTATGCCGCGCGTGGGCCTCGACGTCCACGCCGCACCAGACCCATGCTGTTCGTCCTCGATCTCGCGAGCGGCGAGGTGCTGCGACGACGAGATCGAGGGGCCGCCGCGAGGGGACTGCTCGAGCAACTCGAACGGCTCGGATCGGGGCTGATCGCCGTCTATGAGGCCGGGCCGACCGGGTTCGGCCTCGCTCGCGCCGCCGCCGAGCGCGGGCTCGACCTCCGCGTCGCGGCGCCCGGGCCTGATCCCGCAGAGCGCCCGGCGACCGCGTCAAGACCGACCGCCGCGACGCCGAGCGCCTGGCGCGGCTGCTCGCCGCAGGCGAGCTTCGCTTCGTCCATGTCCCGACTGTCGCCGAGGAGCGCTTCCGCGATCTGCTGCGCTGCCGCGAGGACCTGCGCGGCGACCTCGATGCGGGCGCGCCACCGGCTCTCGAAGCTGCTGCATGCGCCACGGCCTGCGCTATCGCGGGACCGGGCAACAACTGGACCGAGACCCACCGCAAGCTGGCTCGGCGCGGCTCCGCTTCGATGATCCCGCCGCCGAGGCGACCTTCGTCGACTACCTGGCCGCGGTCGACGGCGCTCGCGCCAGCGCCGCACCGCGCTCGACGCGCACGATCGCCGAGCTCGTCCCCGAGAGCCCCTACGCGGAGCTGATCGCGCGCCTGCGCTGCTTTCGCGGCATCGACACGCTCACGGCCGCGGGGATCTGCGCCGAGGTCGGCGACTTCGCCCGCTTCGCAAAGCCGAAGCTGCTCGCGGGCTTTCTCGGGATCATCGCCCTCGGAGCGCACCTCCGATGAGCAGCCGCCGCCTGGGCGGGATCACCAAGGCCGGCTCCAAGCACGCCCGCCGGCTGCTGGTCGAGGCCGCCCACCACTACCGCCCGCCCGCCGCAAGATCGGCGGCGACCTGCGCCGCCGCCAGGACGGACAGGACCCCCGCGTCTGCGAGGTCGCCTGGCGCGCCCAGCGGCGCCTTCACGCCCGCTGGGCGCACGCTCGCCGTCGGGCGCGGAAAGCCGGCTGGCGAAAGGTCGCGGTCGCCTGCGCTCGCGAGCTCGCCTGCTTCGTCTGGGAGGCCGCCACGATCGAGTGAACCCCAAAGCGGTCGCCCCGGCGCTGCCGGGGCGTCGACGAGCGACGAGAGGCCAAGCCGCGTCGCAGCCGATGGCCTGCGACGGCGTTATGGGCAGCCGGCTCGTCGCCGGTGGCGCCCGCCGCTAGACGGCAGGTCCGCGACGAACAAGGGTCATGAGGTAGCCAGCCCTCGAATATCAGCCTGACTCGCGCGCCTTTTGAGCTCACGCCCTGCGCGCCCCCGCCTCGTGTGATGTCCGCGCGCGGCGCGCACCCGCGACGTAGGCCAGCCGTAGCCCACGGCGCCTACAGGCGCTGTCGGCCGGCCTCGCAACCGATCCCGTCCCGGTTGCTGTCGAGGTCGAAGGGATCGGAGCCTGTGACCCGGATCGGGCCTATGCACGTACTTCGGACCATCGCCCGTTGCCGCGGCAGTCGTAGTCAATCGCGCTGCGGTCGAGGCACTTCGAGTAACCCGGCTCGCACCCGCCAGGTCGGCCTCCGCCGCGGTGAGGCAAGCCACATTCGTTGAACCCCCCCCACCCCGCAAGTTGCTCGACGTGCGCGCGACCCTGGCGGTAATCGCGCACGGCTTCCTCGTAATCGGACCTGTTCCGTCGCTGAGCAGCGCCTTTGGCCTCTTGGATGTGTTCCCGGCTGACCCGAAGCGCTGCTACGTACCGTTCGAGATCTTCTCTAACGATGCTTTGTGCGCCGTAGCGCGAGACGGGTGAGTCCGGCAATCTGCTCATCAATCGCCTCGATCAGCCGGTCAGTTCCGTCGACGGCCTGTCGAGGGGTGGCGCGCCAGAATCACCTGAACGTCCTCGAAGGTCTCCTGCGACTCGCTGCAGATCCGATCCCCGATGGCGATCACTTCGCTCGTCGCCAGCAGCTCGTCTGTCGCCGTTGTCGCCGCCGCCGCACCCGGTCGCGAGCGCGAACACGAGGAGCGCCCCCGCGCCTCCGAGCGTCCATCTAGAAGTAGTTCTCACGACCGAACCCCGCTTCCTTTCTGGGTTCCAGCCTATCCGGCGTGGACCGACGGCCGCAAGGCTGGCACTGTCGGGCGCTGTCGGCCCGACTCACGGCCTGAACAGCAGCGTGAACCTGCTGGCCCAATAGTCGGAACGATGCTGTAGGCGACACGGAACAGCGTAACGGCGGGCGGGGCCCTCGGGCCCCGCTCGTCATTTGTGGTCGGCTACTCGCTGCTGCTCTTGGCGCCGTCGCCGGAGCTCGAGCCTGACCCGTCCGCGGTCTCGATCTCGGTCGCGAGCTCCTCGAGCTCTTCGGCGAAGGAGGGGCCGAACCCTTCGAGCTCGGTCACCTCGCCCTCCTCGGAGAGGCCGAGCTCGGCGGCGAGCTCCTCCTCGTCCATGAGCGCTTCCTCGGGCGGCTGTGCAGGCTCCACCGGCTGGATCTCGATCCCGCGGTAGTGCCGCAGCCCGGTCGCCGCCGGGATCAGCTTCCCGATGATCACGTTCTCCTTCAGGCCCTGGAGGCGGTCGCGCTTGCCCTCGAGGGCAGCGTCGGTCAGCACCTTGGTCGTCTCCTGGAACGAGGCCGCCGAGAGGAAGGACTCGGTCGCGAGCGACGCCTTGGTGATCCCGAGGATCATCTCCTCCGCCTTCGCGGGCGTGCCGCCGTCCTCCTTCACCTGCTTGTTGATCCGCTTCAGGGTGTGGCGGTCCTCGAGCTGGCCGGGAAGCAGCGTCGTCGATCCCTTCGACTCGATTCGCACCTTCTTCAGCATCTGGCGCACGATCAGCTCGACGTGCTTGTCGTTGATGTCGACGCCCTGAGAGCGGTAAACCTGCTGCACCTCACGCACGAGGTAGAGCTCGGTCTCGGTGCGGCCGCGAACCTCGAGCAGCTCCGCGGGGTACAGCGAGCCCTCGCTGAGCTGCGTCCCGGCCTCGACCCGATCGCCGTGTGACACGTTGAGCTGGGTGCGGGGCGGGAACGAGTACGCGTGGTCCTCGCCCTTCTCGTCGGTGAGGATCACCCGCAGGGTCTTCTCCGACTCCTCGATCGAGACGCGTCCCGGCACCTCGGCCATCTTCGCGAGTCCCTTCGGCTTGCGCGCCTCGAACAGCTCGACCACGCGCGGGAGCCCCTGGGTGATGTCCTGACCCGCGACGCCGCCGGTGTGGAAGGTGCGCATCGTGAGCTGGGTCCCCGGCTCGCCGATCGACTGCGCGGCGATGATTCCGACCGCGTCGCCGAGCTCGACTGTCGAACCGGTCGCCATCGCGCGCCCGTAGCAGTGGCGGCACACGCCGGTGTCGGCCTCGCACTTGAGCACCGAGCGCACCGGCACCGTCACCTCCTCCTCGTCGCCGAACGCCTCGGCGATCTCCTCGATCTCGGGCAGGTCGATCTCCTGGTTTCGCTTCAGCAGCTCGCGGCCGCGCTTGGTCGTGAACTTCTTCGCCGCCATGCGACCGACGAGGTTGAGGTTCAGCTCTCCTTCGGCGTTGCGCACCGGCATCTCGATGAAGTCCTTGGTCTTGCAGTCGTCCGAGCGCACGATCACGTCCTGGGCGACGTCGACGAGACGGCGGGTCAGGTAGCCCGAGTCCGCCGTCCGCAGCGCGGTGTCGGCGAGACCCTTGCGGGCGCCGTGCGTGGAGATGAAGTACTCGAGCACGGACAGGCCCTCCATGAAGTTGGCCTTGATCGGGCGCTCGATGATCTCCCCCTTCGGGTTGGCCATCAGGCCGCGCATCCCCGCGAGCTGGCGGATCTGCTTGAACGAGCCGCGGGCCCCGGAGTTCGCCATCGCGTAGATCGGGTTGAGCTCGTGGAGATTGTCCTCCATCGCCTGCGCCACCTCGTCGGTTGCCTTGTCCCAGCGCTCGGTGACCGCCTCCTTGCGCTCCTCGGCAGTGATGTAGCCCTCGTCGTACTGGTTCTGGATCTCCTGAGCCTGGCCCTCGTAGCGCTCGAGGATCTCCTCCTTGTTCGGCGGAGAGACGATGTCGTTCTTGGAGATCGTGATCCCGGCCTGAGTCGCGAAGTGGAACCCGAGCTCCTTGAACGCGTCGAGCACCAGCGAGACCGCGGCGGCGCCGAACGTCTCGACCAGGTCGGCGACCATCTCGTTGACGCCGCGCTTGCGCAGCGAGCGGTTGACGAACTCGTAGCTGCGGGGGTCGAACTCGTCCCCGAGCGCGCTAGCGAGCGCCCGCTCGACGCGGTCGTTGAAGATGATCCGGCCGACGGTCGTCAGGAAGTGCTCGTGTCCCTCGCGCCGGTACTCGGCGTAGTCGTGCGAGCCCGACCAGCCTGCGCTCGTAGGCGATCTCGGCCTCCTGCGAGGTGCGGAACGACTTCGGACGGTCGGCTTCGGGTCGTAGCTCGGCGCGCAGCTCGAGCGTCGATCTCCTGGAGCGTCACTCGTCCGCGTAGGTGAGGAAGTACAGGCCCAGCACCATGTCCTGGGTAGGGGTCGCGAGCGGCGCGCCGTGCGCCGGCGAGAGGATGTTGTTCGAGGACAGCATCAGGATCCGCGCCTCGGCCTGCGCCTCGGCCGACAGCGGCAGGTGGACGGCCATCTGGTCGCCGTCGAAGTCGGCGTTGAACGCGTGGCACACGAGCGGGTGGATCTGGATCGCCTTGCCCTCGACGAGCACCGGCTCGAACGCCTGAATCCCGAGCCGGTGCAGGGTGGGCGCCCGGTTGAGCAGCACCGGGTGCTCGTGGATGACCTCCTCGAGAACGTCCCACACCTCGGGGATCATCGAGTCGACCATCTTCTTCGCGGCCTTGATGTTCTGTACCGCCTTGCGCTCGACGAGGCGGGCCATGATGAACGGCTTGAACAGCTCGAGGGCCATCAGCTTCGGCAGGCCGCACTGGTGGATCTTCAGGTTCGGCCCGGAGACGATCACCGAGCGGCCCGAGTAGTCGACCCGCTTACCGAGCAGGTTCTGGCGGAACCGGCCCTGCTTGCCCTTCAGCATGTCGGACAGTGACTTCAGGGGCCGGTTGCCGGGGCCCGTCACCGGGCGCCCCCGGCGGCCGTTGTCGAACAGCGCGTCGACGGCCTCCTGGAGCATCCGCTTCTCGTTGTTGACGATGATCTCGGGCGCGCCGAGGTCGAGCAGCCGCTTGAGGCGGTTGTTGCGGTTGATCACGCGGCGGTAGAGATCGTTGAGGTCCGAGGTCGCGAACCGGCCGCCGTCGAGCTGGACCATCGGGCGCAGCTCCGGCGGGATCACCGGAACGGCGTCGAGGACCATCCAGTCGGGGCGGTTCTGCGAGTTGCGGAACGCGGACGCGACCTTGAGCCGCTTCACCGCGCGGGCCTGCTTCTGGCCCTTGGAGGTGTTGATGACCTCCTCGAGCTCCTCGCACTCGGCCTCGAGATCGACCTGCTCGAGCAGCTCGCGCACCGACTCGGCACCCATCCCGCCGCGGAAGTACTCGCCCCATCCGAACGGCGAGCCAAAGCGATCCTTGAGCTCCCGGAAGGTGGCCTCGTCGTTGATCACGTCCTTGACCTTCATCTCCTGGAAGGTCTTCCACACCTCGCGCATGCGCTCGGCGGCGTCGTCGAGGTACGCCTCGGTGTCGGCGATCTCCGTCTCGATCGCCTTGCGGACCTCCTTGGAGAGCTTCTCCTTGTCGGCCTTCGACAGCTTCTTCACGCTGCCGGTTGCGTCCGCCCACAGGTGATCCTCGTCGTCGAAGTCGGACTGCTCGCCGCTCTCGATGTAGGCGACACGGCGCTCGAGCGAGGCTCGCAGCTGCTTCGTGCGGGTCTCGCGCTCGCTCTCGTACCCCTCGAGGACCTTGTTGACTTCCTTCTCGAGCTTGCGCAGGTCCTTGGTCCGCGCCTCCTCGTCGATCCAGGTGATGATCGACGCGGCGAAGTAGAGGACCTTCTCGAGCTCCTTCGGAGCCATGTCGATCAGGTAGCCGATCCGGCTCGGGACTCCCTTGAAGAACCAGATATGGGAGACGGGAGCCGCGAGGTCGATGTGGCCCATGCGCTCGCGACGCACCTTCGAGCGCGTGACCTCGACGCCGCAGCGCTCGCACACGATCCCCTTGTAGCGGACGCGCTTGTACTTGCCGCAGTAGCACTCCCAGTCCTTCGTCGGACCGAAGATGCGCTCGCAGAACAGGCCGTCCTTCTCCGGCTTCAGGGTCCGGTAGTTGATCGTCTCCGGCTTCGTGACCTCGCCCGAGCTCCAGCCCCGGATCTTCTTGCTCGAGGCGAGCCCGATCTCTATTGCGTCGAAGTTGTTTATCGCTATTCCTTCCTGGTCCTTACTTCTCTTCCGCTGCCTTCTCCGCCTCGGCGCCGTCGGTGCTTCCACCCTTGCCCTCGGCCACCACCTGCTCCTCGCGCTCGTCCGCGGCCCCGGTGCCGCCGTCGCCGCCGGCGCGGACGCCGGACAGGTCGATTCCGAGCTCCTCGGCCGCGCGCAGGAGATCGTCCTCCTCTTCCTCGAGCGGGACCTCGCCCTCCTCGGAGACCAGATTGGCGTCCAGCGCCAGGCTCTGGATCTCCTTCAGCAGGACCTTGAACGACTCGGGGATCGAGGGCTCGGGGATGTTCTCGCCCTTGACGATCGACTCGTACGCCTTCACCCGCCCGACGGTGTCGTCGGACTTCACGGTCAGCATCTCCTGGAGCGTGTACGCGGCGCCATAGGCCTCCAGCGCCCACACCTCCATCTCGCCGAACCGCTGGCCGCCGAACTGCGCCTTGCCGCCGAGCGGCTGCTGGGTGACGAGCGAGTAGGGACCGGTCGAGCGCGCGTGGATCTTGTCGTCCACGAGGTGCAGGAGCTTGAGGATGTACATGTGGCCGACCGTCACCCGAGCCTCGTAGGGCTCGCCGGAGCGCCCGCTGAACAGACGCGCGGCGCCCATCGCCCGGCTGCCTTGGCGCTCCCTCTTGTCGATCCCGAGGTCGATCCCACGGTCGGCGTTCTCGTCCTGCCACCGCACCAGCGCCTCGTCGACGTCGTCGACCCGCGCGCCGTCGAAGACGGGCGAGGAGACGTACACCCGGCCGCCGTTCGACTTCGCCTCCTGGTGCGCCTTGGAGCCGTCGTCGTACCAGCCGTTCGCCGCCACCCAGCCGAGATGCGTCTCGAGGATCTGGCCGATGTTCATCCGGCTCGGGACGCCGAGCGGGTTGAGGATCACGTCGACCGGCTGGCCGTCCTCGAGGAACGGCATGTCCTCCTCGGGCACGATCTTCGAGATCACGCCCTTGTTCCCGTGGCGGCCGGCGAGCTTGTCGCCCTCGGCGATCTTGCGCTTCGTCGCGACGTAGACCCGCACCAGCTCGTTGACGCCCGGGGGGAGATCGTCGCCGTCGTCGCGGTTGAAGGTCAGCACGTCGATCACGACGCCGCCCTCTCCGTGCGGCACCTTGAGGGAGGTGTCGCGGACCTCGCGAGCCTTCTCCTTGAAGATCGCGCGGATCAGCTTCTCCTCCGCGGTCAGCTCGGTCTCGCCCTTCGGCGTGACCTTGCCGACGAGCAGATCGCCGGACACGACCTCGGCCCCGATCCGCACGATCCCGCGCTCGTCGAGGTTGCGCAGGCTCTCCTCGGAGCGGTTCGGGATGTCGCGCGTGATCTCCTCGTCGCCGAGCTTCGTCGTGCGGGCGTCGATCTCGTACTCCTCGATGTGGACCGAGGTCAGCTCGTCGTCGCGGACGAGGCGGCTGGAGATGATGATCGCGTCCTCGAAGTTGTAGCCCTCCCACGACATGAACGCGACGAGCACGTTCTTGCCGAGGGCGATCTCGCCGCCGGCGGTCGAGGAGCCGTCGGCGAGCACGTCACCCTCCTTGACCTTGTCGCCGACCGAGACGATCGGACTCTGGTGGATGATCGTGCCCTGGTTCGAGCGCATGTACTTGTCGAGCTCGTACTCGTCCTTGCGCGACCCGCGGGTGACCACGATGCGCTCGGCATCGACGGAGGTCACCTCGCCGTCGGAGGCGGCGAGCAGCACGTCACCTGAGTCGATCGCGGCGCGGCGCTCCATCCCGGTGCCGACCAGCGGCGGCTCCGGCTTCAGCAGCGGCACTGC
This sequence comes from uncultured Thermoleophilia bacterium, assembly GCA_963756745.1. Classification (GTDB taxonomy): domain Bacteria; phylum Actinomycetota; class Thermoleophilia; order Solirubrobacterales; family 70-9; genus DASPWW01. The sequence continues at coordinate 83,870 of CAVWOU010000010.1, read as the reverse complement.
CTGGCGCTGCATGTTCGAGCCCATCAGCGCCCGGTTGGCGTCGTCGTGCTCGAGGAACGGGATCAGCGACGTCGCGACGGACCAGATCTGGGTCGGCGACACATCCATCAGGTCGACTTGCTTCGGCGCCACGGCGACGACCTCGCCGTCGCGGGCGCGGCACAGGACGCGCGGGCCCTTGAGGCGGTTCGTCTTCGCGTCGATCTCGGCGTTCGCCTGCGCGATCACCTGCTCCTCCTCCTGGGTGGCGTCCAGGTGGACGATCTTCGAGGTGACCGCGCCGTCCTTGACCACGCGGTAGGGCGTGGTGACGAACCCGTGCTCGGACACCTGCGCGTACGAGGACAGCGAGCCGATCAGCCCGATGTTCGGCCCCTCGGGAGTCTCGATCGGGCACATGCGCCCGTAGTGGGTCGGGTGGACGTCGCGAACCTCGATCGGCGCCCGCTCGCGGGTCAGCCCGCCGGCGCCAAGGGCGGACAGCCGCCGCCGGTGTGTGAGCCCGTCGAGCGAGTTGGTCTGGCCCATGAACTGCGACAGCTGCGAGGAGCCGAAGAACTCCTTCAGCGCCGCGACGACGGGCCGGATGTTGATGATCGTCTGCGGCGTGATCGCGTCGGCGTCCTCGGTCGTGAGGCGCTCGCGCACCACGCGCTCCATGCGGTAGAGCCCGATCCGGAACGCCTCCTGGATCAGCTCCCCGACCGTGCGCAGCCGGCGGTTGCCGAAATGCTCGTACTCGTCGAGGTGATCGCGAACCGGATCCCACGGGTACGACTGGGCCTCCGCCGCGTAGTCCTTGATCGGGTTCTCCTCGTCGATCTCCTCCGGGATCCCGAGCAGAGCCGGAAGCCCGACCAGCTCCTTGATCAGGGCGATGATGTCGTCGTGGGTCAGGACCCGCGTGTCGAGGTCGATGTCGAGATCTAGGCGGGCGTTGAGCTTGTAGCGACCGACGCGCGTGAGGTCGTAGCGCTTCGTGTCGAAGAACAGCTGCTCGAGCAGCTGGCGCGCGGCGTCGACCGACGGCGGCTCGCCCGGGCGCTGCTTCTTGAACAGCTCGATCAGCGCGCCCTCCTCGGACTTCGTCTGCTCCGTGTCGGCCTCGATCGTGTTGCGGATGTAGACCGAGTTGTCGAACAGCTCGAGCAGCTTCTCGTCGTCGGTGTAGCCCATCGCTCGCAGCAGCACGGTGACCGGCAGCTTGCGCTTGCGGTCGATGCGCGCGTACACGCGGCCCTTCTTGTCGATCTCGAGCTCGAGCCAGGAGCCGCGCGCCGGCATCAGGTTGGCGATGAAGACCTGCTTCTCCCGATCCTTCGGCTCCATTACATAGGCGCCCGGGGAACGGACGAGCTGGGTCACGACGACGCGCTCGGTGCCGTTGATGATGAACGTGCCGCGGTCGGTCATCCACGGGAAGTCGCCCATGAACACCGACTGCTCGCGGATCTCACCGGTCTCGCGGTTCTGGAACGCGACCTTCACGGTCAGCGGCCGCGAGTAGGTCATGTCCTTCTCGCGGCACTCGGCGACCGCGTGCGGCGGATCCTCGAACTTGAACTCGCCGAACACGATGGCGAGATTGCCTGTGTAGTCCTCGATCGGCGAGATATCGTCGATCGTCTCCCGCAGTAGTCCCGCCTTCGGGTCCGTGAGCTCCTCGAAGGATCGACGTTGGATGTCGATCAGGTGTGGGACTTCAAGCGGGTTCTCTAGGCGTGAAAAGCTCCTTCTGGTCACGGGGGCAGCGTTGACTCGTGCCAACTCGGCGACTCCTCAGTTGGTCGAAAGGGGGAACCCTGCGCGAAAGATTCGGGCAGTTCTGCTCAATAGATTCAGGCAGCAGCACTCGATGGCGCGCGACCGTAAAATGTATCACAGTCGAGTATAGCCACGCAAGGAGAATCCGCCCGGCGTACGTGCGTGCGCGGATCCAGGGAACGGGAGACTACCACCCTTCTTGGGTGATTACTTCAGCTCGACCTCGCCGCCGGCCTCTTCGAGCTCGGACTTCAGCTTCTCGGCCTCGTCGCGCTCCACGCCCTCCTTGACCGGCGCGGGCGCTCCGTCCACGAGCGCCTTCGCCTCCTTGAGCCCGAGGCCGGTCGCGGCGCGCACAGCCTTGATCACCTGGATCTTCTTGTCGCCTGGGCCGGTGAGCACCACGTCGACCGTGGACGCCTCCTCGGCTCCGGCCCCGTCCTCACCCGCGGCGGCGCCGGCCGCCGGAGCGGCCGCGGCGACGGCGGTCGCCGAGACGCCGAACTCCTCCTCGAGCGCCTTGATCCGCTCGGCGAGCTCGAGCACCGAGATGCTCTTCAGCTCCTCGATCCACTCCTCGGTGGACATTGCCTTGGTTGCCATTCCTTACTCCTCGCTCTCGGTCGTCATTTCGCCGACTGAAGCATTCGGTAGCCCATAGGGACCCGAATCCTTCAGTTGTCGCTCTCGTCGGTTGGTTGCTCCGCGCCCTCGGCCTCGCCCTCGGGCGCCTCCTCGCCGCCGCCGTCCGTCGGTTCCTCCTCGGCCTCGGGCATTTCAGCCGCCGCCTCGGGCTCCGCCTCCCCGCTCACCAACCCTTGATCCTGCATCTGGCCGAGCTGGCTCGCGAGTCCCGCGAGCAGCTGGTTGAGCCCGCGGGCGATGCCCGTGACCGGGCTCGCGACCGCGCCGAGTAGCTGGGCTTTGAGCACCTCGAGGCCGGGAAGGCGGGCGATGCGGTTGAACTGCTCGGGGTCGAGCGGGGCCCCGTCCATGATCCCGCCCTTGTAGGTGGGCACGGCGTGCTCGCGCGCGAAATCGGCGATCGCCTTTGCGGCGGTGACCGGGTCGCCCTTGACCACGGTGAGGGCCGTGGGGCCCTCGAACAGCGCCACGAGCTCCTCGGTCCCGGCGCTCTGCGCGGCGCGCTTCGCGAGCCGGTTCTTGACGATCCGGAAGGTCGCGTCCGCCTCCGCGAGCTTGCCCCGGAGCTCCGCCGCTTCGGGAACACCGATCCCGCGGTAGTCGGTCGCGAAGACCGTCTCCGCATCGCCGAGCTGGGCGGCGATCTCCTCGACTACGGCTGCTTTCTGCTCTCTGTCCATGGAAAAACCCGCACTCGGGCGGGCTCGGATGATCGTCTCCGTGCTCCGCCTGCACCGGCCTTACGAGCTTCGCTCCGCCGATGGTCTCTGGCGAGACTCGATTTGGGTCAGCGATGGTAGCCGATGGCTTACGCCGGAGCCGGCTCCTCGGCCGGGGCGGACTCGGGCTCCTCGGGCTCTGCGCCGTCGCCGCTCGAAGCGGTGACGATCTCGGCTTCGCGCGTTCGGGACGGGTCGACGCGGATGCCCGGGCCCATCGTCGTCGTCAGGGTGACCGAGAGTATGTAGCGGCCCTTTGCCGCGGCCGGCCGGGCGCGGGCGATCTCCTCGATCACGGCCGCGTAGTTCTCGAGCAGGTTTCGCTCGTCGAAGCTCGCCTTGCCGATCGTGAGGTGGACGATGGCCTGGCGGTCGGTCCGGTACTCGACCTTTCCCGCCTTCGATTCCTCGACGGCCTTGGCGACGTCGTCCGTGACGGTGCCGACCTTGGGGTTCGGCATCTTCCCCTGGGGTCCCAGGATCCTGCCCAGCTTCCCCACCGTGGACATCATGTCCGGAGTCGCGACGGCGACGTCGAAGTCGGTCCACCCCGCCTCGACGCGCTCCGCGAGATCGTCGGCGCCGACGAAATCGGCTCCGGCCTCGTTCGCGGCCCGGGCGGCGTCTCCCTTCGCGAACACGGCGACGCTGATGTCCTTGCCGAGCCCGTGCGGGAGCGGGAGCGTGCCGCGAAGCTGCTGCTCGGCGTGGCGGACGTTGAGCCCCAGCCGGATGTGGAGCTCGACGGTCTCGTCGAACTTCGTGCTCGCCGTGCGCTTCAGCAGCGCCACGGCTTCGGCCGGCTCGTAGCGGCGATCCCGATCGACCTGCTCGTACGCGCCGCGATAGCGCTTGCCGCGCTTCACGACTTCACCAATCGCGCCATGCGCAAGCGCATGGCGCGGTTTGCGTCAACCGAACCCATCACGAGCCCTCCATGCCATCTACTTCGACCCCCATCGAGCGCGCGGTCCCGGCGACGATCCGCGAGGCGGCGTCGATGTCGTTCGCGTTCAGGTCGGGCATCTTGCGCTCCGCGATCTGGCGCACCTGGTCGGCGGTGATCCTGCCGACCTTCTCGCGATTCGGCTCACCCGACCCCTTTTCGATCCCGGCGGCCTCCTTGATCAGCACCGCCGCCGGCGGGGTCTTGGTGATGAAATCGAACGAGCGGTCCTCGTAGACCGTGATCTCGACCGGGATGATCGTGCCGGTGTCCTGCTGGGTCTGGGCGTTGAACGCCTTGCAGAACTCCATGATGTTCACGCCGTGCTGCCCGAGCGCCGGCCCGACCGGGGGCGCGGGGTTGGCCGCCCCGGCGGGGATCTGGAGCTTGATCATCGTCAGGACCTTCTTCGCCATCCTCGTCCCCCTACCTAGAGCTTCTTGACCTGGTCGTAGCCGACCTCGACGGGGGTCTCGCGGCCGAAGATCGAGACCAGCACCTTGAGCTTCGCCGCGTCCTCGTTGATCTCGGCGATCTCGCCGGAGAAGTCCGACAGCGGGCCCGAGATCACCTTCACCGACTCGCCGACGTCGAACTGCGCCCGGCTGCGCGGGCGCTCGGCGGTCTCGCGGTGCATGAGGCGATCGACCTCGGGCGCCGACAGCGGCACCGGCTTGTTGCGAGACCCGACGAAGCCCGTGACGCCCGGCGTGTTCTTGACGAGGCTCCACGCGTCGTCGGTCATCTCCATGTTGACGAGCACGTAACCGGGCATCGTGCGTTTCTCGACCTGGACCTTCTGGCCGTCCTTCAGCTCGGACACCTGCTCCGTGGGCACGATGACCTGGCGCACGCGACCCTCCTGGCCCATCGTCTGGACGCGGTGCTCGAGGTTCTGGCGCACTTTGTTCTCGTGGCCGGAATAGGTGTTGATGACATACCAGCGAAACATGGGTGATTCGATTCGGGTCGGGTCGCCTCGGATGCCTACAGAGCCAGCTTCACGAGCCAGTTGAACAGCGCGTCGAGGGCGCCGAGGTAGGCAGCCGCTACGGCGATGAAGATCACGGTCACGGCGGAGGCCTGGATCAGCGTCTCGCGATCGGGCCACTGCACCCGCTTGAGCTCGGCCCAGCACGAGATCAGGAACGAGAGGACCGCGCCGCGGCGGCGTTCCTCGCGCTCGGCCGGTTCCTTGCGAAGCTGCTTCGTGCGCGCCTTGCGCCGTTGCTCCTTCTCGCGCGCGCGCCGCGCCCGGCGCTCCTCGCGGCTCTCCTTCGCCGGCGCCCCGACATCGGCGCGAGACGGCGCCGGCGCCTCGGGCTCGGCGACCTCCGGTTCGGGCTCCGCCACCTCCGGCTCGGGCTCGGCCACCTCCGGCTCGGGCTCGGCGACCTCCGGCTCGGCGACCTCCGGCTCTGCAACCTCCGTGGCGCTCCTCACCGACTCGCCGAGCTCGTCCGGCGAGCCCCCCGTCTGAAGCACGGCCTCGGCCTCCGCCACCTCTCCGGACTCCGGGACCTGCGTCTGGTGCTGCGCGCGCTCCTCGGTCGCCGCGGCCGTCCTTGCCCTCTCGCGCCTCGCGCGCCTCGCGCGCGCGCCGCTCCGCCTTGCGCTGTGCTCGAGTCTTCGCCACCTACCGTCGCTCCCTCGCCCGAGGCTAGCGCGTCTCCTTGTGCGGGGTGTGTCGCCCGCACCAGCGACAGTACTTGCGCAACTCGATCCGGTCCGGCGTGTTCCGCCGCGACTTGTTGGTCTCGTAATTGCGCCGCCTGCACTCCTCGCAGGCGAGGGTCACTCCGATGCGTACGTCTCCGCGGGCCATCCGCTCCTTACTGTGGTTCGTGGACCGCCGGGGGTGACCGGGCGGTCCGCAGAAAAAAGACCTCGGGCAGGTCACGAGGCCGGTCCGAAGGATAGCGCCCGGCGTTATCTCCAGACGAGGCTCTTCTCGGGCGCCGATTCGCGCTCGCATCTTCTTGCTCCCCCGCACTCGCGCCGTGAACACCTCGTTCTTGCCGACACGCGTACGCTTCACGGTTCGCCACTTGCCGCGCTTCTTGGCCTGGACCTTCACCTTGCCGGCCTTCGGCGACTTTCCCCAGGCCAGGACGCGTTTGCGCGCTGAGCCGGTCGGTGACGAACGGGAAACGGAAGGCCTGGAACGAGAGCTTCTGCCTCCCGTCGGAGAAGAAGAGCCCGGTATTGAACGGAACACCCGAATCGCGGATCAGGTACTGGATCGCAACGCTGACGCCCTGCTTCCAGAACAGGTAGAGCGCTTGCTCTATGTAGCGGGCCTGCTGTGCCTCGTTGGCGACCGCGTCCGGATTCGGCGGCGGGCGAGTGATCCACCAGAACTCGGTGGCCCAGATCGGCCGCTTCCCGCCGGGGGCGACGACGCCCGCCTTCTCCGCGGCCCGTAGAACCCGCTCCAGCCGGCCGATGTCCGAGATTCCAGCGTCGTCGGGGTTGATCGTGCTGTAGGTGGGCGGGTTCGGATGGCCGAACGGGTGATGACCGAGTGTGTCCATCCGGGTCTGCGGGCATGGTTGCGGCTCGAGCTGCTGCCCCTGGAGGCAGAACAGCTGCCGAAGGAAGGCGACCGGGCGGGTCCTCTCGCCGCCCGGGGGATCCCCATACGCTCCCGTGCCGCCGCTTATCACCACGTTGTCCGGATCGACCGCATGCACGGCGTCATAGAACGAGTTCAGCAGCGTTCTGTAGGCGTCCGGGCTCACCACTTGATCGCCGACCCGCTGGGGGGCGAAGAAGTTCGTCAGGTTCGGTTCGTTCCAGGCCTCGAAATAGCGGACCCGGGGGAGCGGTGGAACTCCGGGAGCGGGGGAGAAGCTTCCCGAGTACCGCCTGGCCAGCGCGCTGCCGAACTGGCCGAACCGCCCGGGATCCGGGTTCCATGAACCGGCCGGGATGCCGGCCGGGCGCCCCGGGCCCTCGGCCCAGTCCGGCGCGCGAAACACCGTGAAGAGCACCTTCAGCCCCCGCTGCTGCGGCGCCGCGCACCGCGGCGTCGAGGCGCGAGAAGTCGTAGGCCGGATCGCTCGGATCGCCGGGGTTCGCCGGGGGCAGTGATCCAGCCACGGTGCGCCATCTCACGTCGAATCGGACCAGCTCTGCGCCTGCCTCGGCTGTCCTGTCCAACCAGGTCTCACGCAGCGAGGCGTCCGACGAAGTGGCTTCCGCAACGGTTACGCCGCTCGTGATCCCGCGCTTGGCCTCAGCGTCAGCCTGCCCGAACAGAGCGACCGCCGCAACGACCGCGACCCCTGTCATCGCGCGTGACAAAGAGGTGGTCGCGGGCGCTCGCTTCGTGACGCTCACGCGCCGCCGGTCTGTACGCGTCGCCGGCGACGCACGACGACGAACACAATCGCCCCAAGCACAAGAGCACCAAGGATGATTGGCAACACGACCCCGATACCGCTCGACCCGGAGTCGCTGGCAGTGGAGCTCTCGACCTCCTCTAGACCGGAGTTCGCGCTCCCCTCAAAGCCACTGTCGCCCTTGTCGTTCTCGCCCGTGTCGTTCGAGGTCCGCTGCTGCTGGTGCCCTTGCTTCCCAGAGCTCGCGTCCGCGTCCCCGAGCTTCCCGCCGGTGCCGGAGCCATCCGTGGGCACTGCATCGGAGGCCGTGCCCTTGGGCTCCACCGAGCCGCCGCCGGAGCCCCCCGATCCGCCTGAAGGTGCGCTGGGCGCCGGCTGGCTACCGCCGCCCCCGGCTCCGCCGCCCTCGGATCCGCCGCCGCCGCCTCCGCCGCCGCCTCCACCGCCGCCCCCGGATCCGCCGCCTCCACCGCCCTCCTTCGGCGCGGCCCCGGGATTCTCGAGGTACTGGTCGACGCCGGAGTCCTGCGCCAGCACGTTGGGCGCGGCCGCGGCCGAAACCACGGCCACCAGGGCGACAAGCAAGAGCAAGAGCGTGAAGGAAGCCTTCCGGATCATGTAGGTAGGTATACGAGCGGGACGCGGATAGGCTGACAGCGGCCGTCAGGGTTCGCCCCGCCGGCGCGTATTAATAGCTGAATGGATCCTGGGGCGCAGACGGCTGTCGGTCGCGCGCGGGCGAGCCGCCGCGGGACACCGCCGTTGGAGCGCGTGCTCGAAATGGCCCGCCACGACCTCGGCCCCGCCCTGGTCGGGTCGGTGCTGCCCTTCGCCCTCGTCCTCTACCTCGCGCTGAGGGGTGGCGGTTATGACCGCGTCGTGTACAGCGAGGTGGGGATCGCGGTCTGGTGGGTGCTCTTGCTGGGCGCCCTGGTCGGGGTCCTCCCGGCGGCAAGGATCTCGCGCGCAGGCTGGGTTGCGCTCGCCCTGCTGTTCGGCTTCGTTGTCTGGACCGCGCTCGGCATCACGTGGTCGGAGAGCGCGGAGCGAAGCGCCGCCGAGGCAGGACGGATGGCCGCGTATCTCGGCGTCTTCGCGCTGGCGCTCGCGGCCCAGGACCGGGATGGCTTGCGACGCACGATCAACGCCGTCGCGGCGGCGATCGTCCTCGTAGGCCTCCTCGCCCTGCTGTCCCGGCTCCACCCGGCGTGGTTTCCGCCCAACGACGCCGCTCAGCGCCTGCCTGAGGTCGGCAACCGGCTCAACTACCCGCTCCAGTACTGGAACGGCCTCGCCGCACTGATCGCGATCGGTATACCCCTCGTGTTGACGGCAGCGCTGCGTGCCCGGCACCTCGTCACCCAGGCCCTCGCCGCCGCGGCCCTGCCGGCGATGGCTCTGACGGCGTTCTACACCTTTTCGCGCGGCGGCGCACTGGCCATCGGAATCGGGGTGCTCACCCTCCTGGCGCTGCATCCGCGGCGGGTGGCGTTGCTGCCCACCCTGGCGCTCTCTGGCGCGGGCGCCGCTCTGCTGATCGGTGCCGCGACGCAGCGAACGGCGCTCGAGGACGACGTTCTATCGGACGCCGCCCACACTCAAGGTCACGAAATGCTCGCAATCGTGCTCGTCGTATGCGCCGGGGTGGGGCTGGTGCAGGTGGCGATCGGCCTCGCCGCTCGCCACGGTCTTGGGCCCCGGCCGACGGTGAATCCCCGACGTGTCGCCGCGATCGGGGCCGGCGCCGCAACCGCGGTTGTGATTGTTGCGCTGCTCGCGGGGCTTCCGGGCGAGCTTGGGGAGCGCGGCGAGGGCACCGTACAGCCGTCGGGTCGGGCTCGGAGCGCTTCGAGGACCTGGGCAATGCCGATAACAGGATCAGGTACTGGAACTCGGCGCTCGACGCGAACGCGAGCGCCCCGCTGACGGGAATCGGCCCGGGGACGTTCGAGTTCTGGTGGGCGAGAAACGGCGATCTCTACAGCTTCGCCCGCGACGCGCACTCGCTGGTCCTCGAGACCCTCGCCGAGCTGGGGATCATCGGCCTGATCCTGATCGTCTCGTTCATCGCCGTGGTGCTCGGCGCGGGGGTTCGTCGAGCCGGGAGATCAGGGCTCGACGTGCGGACAAGCCTCGTGGCGGCGATCGCCTCGTGCGTCGCGTTCGTCGTCGCCGCTGCCGTCGACTGGATCTGGGAGCTGCCTGCCGTTCCCGTCGCCTTCCTGCTGCTCGCGGCCGCGATCCTGGGTCCGGCCCGGACGGAGCACCGCGAGGCTGGCGAGGTGGATGAGGGCAGCGAGCGTCGGGCATGGCTCGGGGCGCGCGGCGCGCTGACGGCGCTCGCGATCCTGGCCCTGACGCCGATCGCCGTTCCCTACCTGAGCACCCGGTTCGTGCGCGAGAGTCAGAGCCAGCTTCAGGCGGGCGAGCTTGACTCAGCCCTGAGCTCCGCGGAGAGGGCCTCGGCCGTGGAGCCGTTCGCCGCAACCGCAAGCACTCAGCGGGCTCTCGTCCTCGCGCGGTCAGGAGAGCTTGAGCGTGCCGCGGAGGCGGCGCGGGAGGCGACGCGGGAGGAGCCGACGAACTACCGCACCTGGTTGTTGCTGGCTAGCCTCGATGCGGAACGCGGACGCGCGGCCAGGGCGATCGCCGCATACGACAGGGCCTACGATCAGAACCCCCACTCGATCGCGTTCGTCAGGGAGAGTCCGGCGGCGTTCGCCTCCCGCCTCAAGGAATGACTGGGCCGCGAGACAACGAACCCTTCCCAGATCACGGGCTTGCCTCCGAGCAGTCCCGGCAGCTTGCCGAGCTGGCCCGGCGCCTCGAACGCGAACGCCCGCTGCCCCGGGCAGGGTTCCGCGCGAGACTGCGAGCGGGGCTTCTGCGGACTGCGGGGGAGCGGGCGCTGGTGCGAGGAAGGGTGCGGCTGCGCGTCGCCGCGTACGCCGGCTCGGGCCTCACCTTGCTCGCGATCGCCGCCCTCGGGATTGCCGGCGCGGGGCCGCTGGCGGCGGGGTGAGCGCTACGCCCGGACGCGCCCACCGGCGGGCGGAGTGGCCTCGAGCTCGGCGCGTAGGCGCCTGAGCGAGCGCGACAGCAGCTGCTGGACGTTGGCGACGCTCAATCCCGTCAACTCGGCGATCTCGGGACCGCTGAGGTCTCCGCCGAAGCGAAGCGCGATCACCTCCCGCTCGCGGTTGCCGAGTCGCTCCAGCCCCGCGGCCAAGTCGGGCGAGACTCCGAGCCGATCCGTCTCGGGCTCCTGGTAGCCAATCGCCGCGGAGATCTCCTCGTCGTCGATGACGAGCGGCTGATGTCGGTTGGAGCGGTCGCGACGGATATGGTCGACGAGCACATTTCGCGCGATCGCGAGCAACCACGTTCCGAGGCTGGCGCGCGTCGCGTCGAAGCGATCCCAGGCGTTCAACGCGCGCTCGAAGGTGAGTTGTGTCAGGTCCTCCGCGTCGTCGCGGGAGTGCAAACGATACGCGAGATAGCCGTAGACCCGCCACACGTGCTCGTCGTAGGCCCTAGCGAAGCCCGAGGCCCGGGACTCGCGTTCGACGACCCGACCCTGCCGGCGAGCTCGACGCGGGCTACGCTGGCCCATGAGTGATCATCGCTGGTCTCTGCCGCCTTGTGGGCGAAAGTCAAGCTCGCCCTCCCTGGCCGAGGATGCTACAGGAGGCTAGAGCTTTGGCATGGGAATCCTAAGCGACACAATTCGGAACCGCCTCGACCTGAAGCGGCGGTGGGGTGTCGAGGCCCCGAACAGGCTCCGGTCGCCGTTCGCACTGGGTCGCCGCAGCCGTTACGCGGTCGCGTTGTTCGCCGGGCAACTCGTGTTCGCCCTGCTCCTCTTCGCCGCTTCGGTTCTCGCCGCGCGGCTGCTCGGGCCGGCGGGGAAGGGGGAGTACACGGCATGGACCCTCGCAACGATGGTCGTGGCGCTTGCGCTCGCGGGCTCGATCCCGGTTGGACTCGGACGGGCGTATCTGGGCTCGGAGCGTTTGGCGCTGGTGCGGACCGCGCTTCGACACGGGGCGCTGGCGCTGGGAGTCACTGCCGTGGCGATCGCGCCCGCGATCCTGCTCGGGGTCGACGAGGTGGCGCTGGTGTTCTGCATCCTGGTCGCGGTCCCCGCCACCGTCGCCACCAACGACTTGCTGGTCGTGATGCAAGCGGCGAAGCGCGCCTGGTCCCAACAGGCGATCCGCATCGCGATGGCCGCAGTGGTCGCTGTCGGGATGACCGGCCTGCTGATCGCACCGGCCGACGACCGCCTCGATATCGCCTTCGGAGTCTGGGCGGCCGCCGCGGTGGCATCCGCCCTCACCGCAGCGCTCGTCGCACGCCGGCACCTGGGAGCGCGGCACGAAGCAGAGACATTGGAAGGAGAGACATTGCGCGCCGCGGCGCGGCGCGGCGAAGGGTCTTACCTCGCAAGGCTGATCGACTTCTTGCTGTTGAGAGTCGATCAGTTCATCGTCGTCGCGATCACCGGTCCCTTCGGGCTCGGTCTGTACAGCGTCGCGGTCAACTGCTCCGAGATCTCGTGGTACGTGGGGGCCGCGATCGGCCAGGCCGTGTTCGAGGATCGGCGCACGCTGGGCAACGAGGCCGCCCGCCGGATCCTCCACCGCGCAGGGTGGATTCTGGCTTTCACGACTATCGTCGTGACCATCGCCGGGTTCTTTCTGATCTCCCCGATCTTCGGCGGACGGTTCGAGGAGGCCAGATGGGCCTTGTTGCTGCTCGCGCCAGGGCTGGTGGCAAAGGGCCTCGCCTACACCGGCGGGCAGCTGCTCATGGCCAGGGGCACGGGGTGGGTTCTGTCCCGCATCATGTTGCGAATCCTGGTTGCAGGCCTCGCGATGTGGGGCGGCCTCACCTACCTGTTCGGCATCGAGGGCGCAGCGGCGGCGAGCACTGCCGTCTACGCCCTGCAGATGATCTTCACCCTGCGCGCAGTGTTCCGTGAGGACATGGCGCAGCCACGCCTCGCGGTGGGAACATCCCAGCCGAGACCGTGAGAGTCCTTCAGATCCACAACCTGTACAGGGAGCCCGGCGGCGAGGAGGTAACTGCCAGTACCAATGCTGCGCTCCTCCGCGAGGGCGGACATGAGGTCGACCGCCTGCTCGTCCGCAACCCGGATCGGCCCCTCGCCGCCATGCGTTTGCTCGCGGTTGCGCCATGGAATGTCGCCCAGTCACACACCATTCGCAGACGGGTACTCCACTCGCGGCCGGACGTTGCCCATGTCCACAACACCTGGTTCGCACTATCTCCGTCGATACTTCACGCGCTTTATGCCCAGCGGGTCCCGATTGTCATGTCACTCCACAACTATCGCATGATGTGTGCGAACGCGAGTCTGTTTAGGGATGGTCGGGTGTGCACCGACTGTGTGGGCACCCACCCGGGATGGGGTGTCGTCCACCGCTGTTACCACGACTCGGCGGTTGCCTCCAGCGCCGCGGCTGCCACCATCGCGCTCAATCGCGCCCGCGGGACCTGGGACCTGGTGGACCGGTTCGATGTCCCGACCGAGTTCGTCAAGCGGATGTTCGTCTCGGCGGGCCTCCACGCCGACCGGCTGAGCGTCAATCCCCGCGCCGTCACGGACCCGGGCCGCCGTCGGCAGCCGCCCTCCGCCTCACAGACGGTGCTCTACGCGGGCAAGTTGGCGTCACACAAGGGGATCAGGCTGTTGCTCGACGGCTGGAGGGAGGCCTCCGCGAGCGTTCCACACCTCGAGCTCGTCGTGGTGGGAGACGGGCCCCTCCATAGCGAACTGACGAACGAAGCCTTCGACCGCGTTCGTTTCCTGGGGTGGGCGGACTCGGAAAGCGTCCAAGCAATGATGCTCTCTGCCCGCGCCCTGGTGGTCCCGTCCCGATGGTATGAGGTTGTCGGTCGGGTGGCGCTCGAGGCGTTCGCAGCGGGGCTACCCGTCCTCGCCTCGGACATCGGCGGCCTGGGAGAGGTCGTCGGGGAGCTCGGCCCCGAGTGCCTCGTGGCCTCCGACGATCGCGACGCGTGGGCAGCGGCGCTCACCCAGCTTGGAGACGACGCGTCTGTCGATGCGGTGGGGTCACGAGCCCGTGAGCTCTTCGAGCGGCGATACACCAACGAGATCTGTCTGCACCGACTGCTGGAGCTGTACGAGTCTGTGACCCCGGCGAAAACAACGTGACCAAGCCGCAGGTTCGAGACCGCCTGGCAAGCGCCGCTCGCTCGCTTGGCTATGATCGCGCGACCTTGGCGGACACCTCGGGGAACTCCAACCGGGCGGGCCAGCGTGCGGAACCGGTGCTGGTGGCAGGGGCCGGCGGCTTCATCGGCGGTCACCTTGCGCGAGCGTTGCTCGCGGCGGGTCGACCCGTGCGAGCGGTGGACCGCAAGCCGATCACCGAGTGGCACCAGGCGTTCGACGAGGCCGACAATCGCCAGCTCGACCTGAGGCTGCTGGAGCCCTGCCGGGAGGCGGTTGACGGGGTGCGCGAGGTCTACAACCTCGCCGCGGACATGGGCGGAATCGGCTACATCGAGTACCACAAGGCCGCGTGCATGCTCTCCGTGCTGATCAACACCCACCTGCTGGTGGCCGCGCGGGACGAAGGGGTGGAGCGGTACTTCTTCTCGTCCTCGGCCTGCGTCTACTCGGCCGATAGGCAGCGATCGGCGGACGTCAAACCTCTGCGGGAGGAGGACGCGTATCCGGCCCTGCCGGAGGACGGCTACGGGTGGGAGAAGCTGTTCAGCGAGCGGATGTGTCGGCACTTCCGCGAGGATTTCGGCCTCGAGACCAGGGTCGCCCGCTATCACAACGTCTACGGCCCGTACGGCGAGTTCGACGGAGGCCGGGAGAAGGCTCCCGCGGCGATCTGCCGCAAGGTTGCTCAGGCGATCCTGTCGGGAGATCGGGAGATCGAGATCTGGGGGGACGGCGAGCAGACGCGAAGCTTCATGTACGTGGACGACTGCATCCGAGGGACGGAGCTGATCGCCACGGGTCGATATCCCGAACCGATCAACCTCGGCAGCTCCGAGCTCGTCACGATCAATGAGCTCGTCGACACCGTGGAGGCAATCGCGGGAGTCAAGCTCCGGCGCCGCTATCGGCTCGACGCGCCGCAAGGTGTGCGGGGGCGCAACAGCGACAACGCGCTGATCGAGCAGCGCTTTGGCTGGCAGCCCGGCACGCCGCTGGAGGAGGGAATGGAGACTACCTTCGCCTGGATCTACGACCGTCTGGCGGCTCGAGACGCAGGGCTCGTGGCGCCCCAATCGCGGTAGTACCGGCTGAGCACGCTCATCACGGCCCGCCGGGACCTGGAGGGCGGCGCAGGACCGGTGGGCGGCGGATCAGGCTGGCGGCGAAGCGTGGATTGTTGACGAAATATCGCCCCGCCAGTCTCCTGGGCTCCTGAGCGAGCCGGTATAGCCAGTGCAGCCCCCACGGTCCCATCCAGCTCGGCGCGTCGCGCCTCAACCCCGCGTGCAGATCGAACGCCGCGCCCACCCCGAAAGCGACCGCGGGTGCGCGCAGGCGATCGATGTGGGCTGCCATCCAACGCTCCTGCTTGGGCGTCGAAAGCCCGACCCAGACCAGCTCGGCCCCGGACGAGTTGATGCGGTCCACGACCTCGGCGTCCTCTTGATCGGTCAGCGGTCGAAAGGGAGGCGAGTGGTGTCCGGCAACTCGAAGCCCGGGAAACCGCTCTCGCAGGCGGCGACCGAGCCGCTCCGGCACACCGGGAGCACCGCCATACAAGAACGAGGACCACCCTCGCGCGGCCGCCAGCTCGCAGACCGCGAGCATGAACTCGGGTCCATATACACGTGCGATTCCTCGCGCACCGGCAAACCGTCCCGCCCACACCATCGGTATTCCGTCGGGGAGTGTCAGCCCCGATTCGTTGTGGATGCGAAGCAACTCGGAATCGCGCTGGCTCTCCATCACCCCGTGCACCCCCGTGGCGCAGACGTAGCGCCGCTCGCCATCCGCGATCCAGCGAGCCACCTCCGCCACCGCGCTCTGCATCGTCACGACGCTTACTCCGACCCCCAGGACGTCAACCCGCGGGATCGAGTCGCGCGTCACGCGCCCTGCGCTGGCGTCAGTCATCGATCTCCAACCCGCCCGTCAACGGGATACCTGCTCGCCTCAACCGCCTGCGCCGAGAATGCCAGAATACGCCGACTGATGCTGCGCCGCCCTTTGCGCCAGCGAACCGCGGACCCGTACGACGTGTGGCCTCAGATGCGGCGACTGGTTGATGTCTTCCACGAGGTAGCCGCGGAGCGGTAGGAAGGCCGCCGCGCTCGTGCAGATCCAGGCGGCTCGCCCGCAGATCGCCGTTCCCCGCGCCACGCTTGCCGGGCCGCCGATTGTTGCGCTGGGCGTGATAGCGGCTGTGCTTGCGGGGGTGCTCGCCGTTGGGGCCCCCGCAATCGCCGTTCTCATTCCGCTGCTCGGATTGCTCGTCCTGGCGCTCACGGTGGCGCCCTGTTACTGGGCCTTGGCTGCGGTCGTGGCCGCCGTCTGCTCGCGTGCCGGCGTGGCCATCGACCTTTTGCCGGGCTTTGCGGCGTACATCGATCTACCGCTGGCTTGGGGGGCGTTCTTGTTCGCGGCACTGACGGCGCGCTCGTGGTCTTCGAAGGCGCAGTGGGTTGCCCTCGGCGTGGCCGGGCTCGGGCTCACCGCGGCTGCATCGGGGACGCTCGCCGGAGTCTCCGCGGTTCAGTCGCTGTTCTCATATGCCTTGCTCGGCGCTCCCTTCGCGCTGGTCGCGGCCATCCTCCTGGCGCCGCCCTCGGTCCCGCAACGCAAACTCCTCGTTACTGTCGCGCTCGCTCTGGCGTTCATTCAGGTGCCGATCACTATCGCGCAGGCGCCCCAGGCGACCCACGCCGACCAGATTCAAGGCACGTTCGTCGGATCGCAGGCCGGAGCCCACCTCGTTGGCGCACTTTGCGTGGTCGCCGCGTTGTGGATCGTCGCCCGGGCACGAACCGCATTTCAGGCGTTGGCCGCGGCGCCGCTGCTGGTGGTCCCCTTCCTCAGCGAGGCGAATGCGACGCTTTTGGCGATGCCCATCGGCCTGCTCGCCATGCCAGTGCTTACTGGACCCGTCCGGCGGCTGAGGAAGATCGTTGTGATCGGGGTTCTCGCCGTTCTGCTCGGGAACATTGTCGTGCAGGGGGAGTACACGCTGCGGGTGGTTGAGCAGACGCTTCGCGGCGAGGACGTTGACAAGGTGCAGGCGGCCCGCCAAGTCGAAGGGCAATTGACAGAGAGTCCGACGGCCTTTCTATTGGGCGCGGGACCCGCCCGAACAGTGGGGTTTTCAGCGCTCCTGAGTCTCGATCCCCTGAAGGATCCGGACACTCCGGTGCGCTTCCTCAACTTGCAACCATCGCAGATGCTGCTCGATCTCGGGGGGCTTTCCTCGGGCTTCTCATCGTTTCTCCACCCTGCCTCCAGTGCCCTCGGTGTCTGGGGGGACTTGGGGGTGGTCGGAGGCTTGATCTATTTCGCTCTCGTCGGCTACCTGTTCCTGTCCGCGCGGAAGCGCCGGACGCCTGACGCGGCGGGAGCGGCCGCAGCACTTGGGGTGTTCATTGTCCTGGGAGTCCTGTTCATCTGGTGGGAGCAGACCGGCTTCTCGCTCTACGTGGCGCTGATTGCGGGTCTGGCGCTCGCGGATGGCTATCGTTCCTGACCCATCGGTCCGGCGACAAGAAGCATCCAGATGTTCCCGCAGGCCCGACCCCGGTCGTCGGAGCGTCGGATCAGGCCCGAGCCGCTATCGTTCGCCTGCTCGCTCGACTCCGATAGCCGGCTGGGGCGGCGGCGGGTGGGGTGCACGCGTTGCTAATTGGTGTCGAGCCGTAGAGCTCACTGGAGGATAATTGGACCATGGCTGACGAAGGCGGGCCGCTCCAATCGCTCATCCGTCGTGCACCGCTCGTCGCCCTTTGCGCGCTGCTTGCTGCCGGTGTGGCGCTGGGCTGGTCGCTGCTCCAGGACAAGCGGTATATGGCTACTGCCGACTTGCTGGTCGACTCCGGTCGAGTCAAGGACACACCGGCGTGGTTGGTGAAGGAGAACAACACCGAGCGTGCTGCGGCCGAGGAAGTAATAAGGCAGACCGTAGACGACCTCGGAGGGGATCTCTCCTACCAGCAGGTGTCACAAGACGTCGATGTCGAGGCCGACCGCGACTCGGAGGGGATCTCGGTGACCGCCACCGCCAGCGACGCGCGGTTGGCCGCCCAGCTCGCGAACAGCCTCGCGCAGAACGCGATTCCACACCTCCAAGGGGACGCCGAGCTCCTCGCGCGGGCCCGCGTGCCAGACTCTCCCTCCTCGCCGAAGATCGCTCGCAACACCGCGGTGGGCGCGGTGCTTGGGCTCATGCTCGGAGCAGTCCTTGCGTTGCTCGTGGCGCGTCTCGATCGCAGGGTCAGAAGCGTTGAGGAGCTCGAGGGCGCGGTGGGTCCGCTGATCGGGACGATCCCGACGAGCAAAGCGCTGGCGAGGTTCACGCAGGGCGACGATTCGACCACGGGTCCAGCCGCTAAGGAGCTTCCGTTCGACGAAGCTGAGGCGTTCCTGATGCTCGGCACGCGCCTGCGCTATCTCAACTCGGATCACCCCCTGCGCACCGTGGTGGTTACATCCAGCCTTCCCGGCGAGGGCAAGACGACGGTCGCGGCGAACCTGGCGATGGCCCAGGCTATGACGGGATCAAGCGTCTGCCTGATCGAAGCCGATCTGCGTAAGCCCGGGTTTGCGCGAGCCACGGGCCTGCGCGAACTGCCCGGGCTCGCCGAGGTGCTCACCGGGCACAGCGCGCTCGGCGCCGCCATCCAGCCGATCTCCGAGCCAAATGGAACGGCCGTCCGGCGTCACGTCAACGTGATCGTCGCCGGCGCTACGCCGCCCAAACCGGTCGAGCTGACGAAGAGCCGCGAGATGGAAGAGCTTGTGAAGGAGCTCAGCGCCCGTTACGACCTCGTGGTGGTCGACGCGCCGCCCCCCACCCTGCTCGCCGACGCGATTCCGTTGCTCAAGCTCGCGGATGGTGTGCTCGTCGTCGCACAGGTGGGGAGGAGCACCCCAGATACGTTGGCCCGCCTCCGATGCGGAGCTCCAAATTCTCGATGCCCGCGTTATCGGCGTCGTCGCCAATCGTGCCCCCCAGGGATCGCGAGCACCGATACGGCAGCATTATCGGACCGACCGCGCGCCCGCTCGCGCGAAGCTGAGCCGACACAAAGGCAGCGAACCCGGGCGCGAAGGCTCACGCGGTCCAAACCTGGGGCCAGCGCTGCGAGGGAGGGGAGAGCGGGCGGAATAAGCGCTTGGGCGTAATCAGCGAGACCCTGCCGCCGGCGCAGGCACCCTGCCCAGTGCCCGTCTCACCTGGGCGAGCGCGTCGCGCAGTAGGCCCGGCTCGACTACGGAGACTGCGGCAGCGTACGTGGCCGCAGCCGCCACTACGCACGCCGCGAGGGTGAGCCCCGGTGCCGATTCGCTCATCGCCTGTGCCACAGCCCACACCACGAGCCAGGTTCCGGCGCAACCGACGGCGACCGGCATGATGGCGCGCCACTGCGCGATCACGGGCACTCCGCCGCGGCGCTGCACCAGCAACCCAAGGATCACCAGGGAAAGCAGGATGTCAGCGAGCATGACCCATGCCACGGCAGTGATTCCCCCCAGCTCCGCGGCCACCACGAGGCCGGGGACCAGGGGGAGAAAGACCAGAACGGAGCTCCACGCCATCACCCAGGCCTCCCCAATCGAGTTGAGCAGCCATCCGATCGTGGCCTGGACAGGGCGCACCGCCGCCCAGAGGCCGAGCACGGAGAGGGGGCCGATCATCGTCAGCCACTTGTCACCAAAGAGCGCGGCGGTGAAGGGATCCGCGGCGGCGCTGACGAAGACCCCCAGTGGACACGTCACGAGCGCGACCGATCGGAGCGCCGACAGGAACGGCATCCCCACATCCTCGCCGCGGTGCCGCATACGGGCGAAGCCGGGAAAGGTCACCCTCGCAACGGGATCGGCGATGGCGAGGTACGGCAGCTCGCCGATCCTGTAGGCCACCGAGTAGAAGCCGAGCTGTGTAGCGCCGAGGATGCGTCCCACCGTGATGTAGTCGACGTTCTGTTCAACGATGGCGAGGCTTCCGTGGAGGACGAATCCCCGACCCACCAAGAAAGCCTCACGCGCCTCGCCCGCGTCGAACACCGGGCGCACTCGGTAAGGCGCAAGCGAGAACAGGGCGACACCGAACGCCGCGACCCCCGCTATTTGACCTACCACCAGACTCCACACCCCCGCGCCCAGGGCGGCGAGCGAGATCGCCATCCCCGCGTACACAAGGCTCTGGATCAGCAGCGAGATGAAGCGCCTGCGAAACTCAAGCTCTCGCTGCAGCAGGGTCTCGTAGAACCAGACGAAACCGGCCAGGAAGACCGTCGTCGAGAGGGCGGCAAGTACCCCAGTCAGCCTCGGCTCGTCGAACAGATCGGCGGCCACCGGCGACAGCGCGGCGAGCACGAGCGCGACGAGAGCGCCGAACACGAGCATCAGCGTGAGGATCGTGCCCTTCCCGCGCGCGTCAAGGTCCTGGCGAACCACGAGCACTGCGTTGAATCCGAATGTCCCGAGAACGTTGAACAGATGGACCGCGATCATGGCGAGCGCGACGATCCCGAAGTCTGCGGGCACGAGCAAGCGAGCAAGAGCGAGCACCGTGAGGACCGTGATGAGCCTGCTGGACACAGAGGAGAGCAGCGTCCAGGGGATCCCGCGGATGACCTTCTCCTCGATCACTGCTTAGGTGTCCTGGCTATCGACGCACGCGGACTATGATGGCCGAGGTGCAGCGATGGCGCATCGTCCCGTTCAGATCGGCGATCGGCGGGACGATCGATCGGCTGGGGCATCGTCTCGCGGCGATGGGCGAGCGGCGGGGGCACGATTGGCTGACCTACAACCCGGCGGTGATGTGGAGCTACCACCATTTTGCTCGCGCCGATTGTGACGCCGTAGCCGACGCGTTGATCGCGGAATTCCCGGACGCATCGCGGTGGGCGGACGTTGGCGCAGGTACCGGAACCTTTGTTGCCGCGGCACGCAGGAGGGGCCGGGACGCGATCGGCTATGAGCGCAGCCCCTTCGGGCGGGCGCTCGGCCGGCGCCAGGGCGCTGCGATGCATGACTTCGATCTGACCAGCCCGAGCCCGATCGCGGTGCCCTCGCATGGCTTCGACCTCGCATACTGCTTCGAGGTGGCCGAGCATCTGAGTCCAGATCTCGGTGACCGACTCGTCCAGCTTCTGGTCTCGATCGCACCCGCGATCGTGTTCACCGCGGCGCAGCCGGGGCAGGGCGGGGTAGGCCACCTCAACGAACAGCCGAAACGGCATTGGATTCATCGCTTCGAGCGTCTCGGTGCACGGCAGGAGCCGGCGCGCTCGCGGCGACTTTCCCAACGCTTCCGCGAGAACGGCGTCGAGGCGCCGTGGCTTATCGACAACCTGATCGCGCTGAAAGCCCCGTCCAGGACACGGGGTCCGTGATCGAGGTCGCGTGCTGTGAGCAGTGTTGATCGGATCGCAATCGCAATCGTTATTCCGGCGCTGAATGAGGCCGACAACATTGGCTTGCTCCTGGACGATTGCGCAAAGCAGACGCTTCAGCCCTCCGAAACGATCGTTGTGGATGCGGGGTCGACCGACGGTACCCCCGAGCTGCTTGGCGAGCGACAGGCTCAATGGCCAGCCTTGTGTGCGCTTCAGGCTCGCGGGGCCACGCCGGGCCGGGCGCGCAACGAAGGCATTCGCCACTCCCGATCGCCGCTGATCGCCACGCTGGACGCGGGGAGCAGGGTGGGACCTGAATGGCTGGCGAACCTCTCAGCTCCGCTCAGAGCCCGCTCCGATGATCGCGTCTGCGTCGGGGTCGCTGAGTCGGATCCACGCTCGGAGTTCGAGCGAGCCGCGGGCTGGTTTACGCTCCGCGGGTACAAGCCCCCCGGCAGAAGGCCTCCCCTGGCCACCAGCTTCCTGCCGGCGGGACGTAACGGATACTGCTTTAGCCGGCGTTCCTGGAACGCCGTGGGAGGCTACCCCGAGCATCTTGCCGTTGCGGAGGACAAGATATTCCTCGAGCGATTGCGCGGGGCGGGCTACGCGATCACTCCGGTGCGAAGGGCAACTGTGCGGTGGCGTCCTCGACTCCACCCTGCTGGAGCTCTACCGTCAATACCGGCAGTACGGCTACGGTGATGCTGTGGCGGGCTTGGAGCGCCAGAACGAGGTCATTCCAATCGTGCTCTACTCCACAGGCGCCTCGCTGTTGCTCAGGGCCGCGCGCGGCAACACCGGGTCCGGTGCATTGCTCGCGTCGGGCGCGATGGCCTATCTCACGCTCTTCGTGTGGCCCGCTCGGCGCGAACTGGGTTGCGGCCGCGCGTTGGCCTGGGTGGCGCCGATTCGGGTGGCGGTCGATGTGGCCAAGATGCACGGCTTCATGGTCGGGCTGCTCCGGCGGCTGAGCCGGGCTGGGGGCTGACTGGACCCCTCGCCAGCGCAGCTTGAATTGCCTGCTCCATCTCATCGACGCGGCGATCCCAGGAGAAGGGGCGGGCACGCGACACCCGTGTCTGGCGAGCGGCGTCCGAGTCCTCGCGCGCGGATTGCTCGATCGCAGCGGCGAACTCCGCCGGCGTGTCTGCGATCGAAACGACGTCGGCGAACTCATTTGCCGCGCGAATCGCGGTCGACACGATGGGACGGCCCGCCGCGAGGTACTCGACCAGCTTGATCGGGAAGAGCGAATCAGAGAGCCGCGCTGCGACGATAAGGAAGCAGGCAGACGGCTGCGCGGGCGAAGAGCCCCGGCACCGCAGACGGAGCGACGCGGCCCCGGATGTGGACGTTTGGCAGTGGCTCGAGGCGGGCCGCGACGGACCGTTCGACCGGCCCGGCGAGTATGAAGCGCCACTCCGGCAGCGCGCTTGCTACCTCTGCCAGCAGCTGAGCGTCGAAGCGGAAGTCGGCGGAGCCCACGTACACGGCGAGCGGCGGGGCCGCCGGCTCATCATCCACGACTGCCGCAAACCTCTCCACATCCACGGCGGTTGGTGCGAGCACAACGTTTGGATGAAGGCGCGCGAGCCGGTACCGGATCGGCTCCGACCAAGCGAACACGAGACCCGCGACCGAGAGCAGCCGGTCCTCCGCGAGCCGAAACCTTCGCTCTGAGACGATTGTTCATCCCTGGCCCGCGCTCGTGGTCGTCGACGACCTCGTACACGACGAGCGCGGGGCTCGCCCGCTCCACGAACGGCACCAGCTCCGGGGTCGGAAAGCGGATCCAGAAGATCGCCTCCCCCGGCGCGTGGAGGCATGCGGCGAGCTGCCGGGCGAGCCAGCGGCGATTGATTCGATCGATCAGCGGCGCGCCGCGCGGTGGCAGCAGCTTCGGGGAGACCACGTCGAACGGCACAGAGGGGGAGCCCGATCTCCGGGTATGGGCCCTTGTGGCGATTCGCGCCATGTACCGCGGACGAGGGTTGCGGATCCCGAGCTGCTCGACGTAGTGGACGTCGTATCCACGGCGGGCGAACCGCGCCATCTTCTCCTCCGCCTCGGGGTTGTGGTAGCCGAAGGGGAAGTCGGAGTAGAAGAGGATCTCCCGGCTCACCGATCCGGGCGGGCGAACGCCCGCCAGCCGGCGATCAGACCGCTCCACGTGCCCGCCATCCGCCGAAATCCTGCCCGCGCCCGCAGCCACGACCGCCGCCGAGCCCCGCTGGCGAGCATGCGCAGGTCGGCGCCGGCCTGCTCGAGAAGGATCCGCGCCGCGTAACGGTCGCCTTCGCGCAGGTGCTTGACGCAGAACGCTGATTGTCCGAAGCAGCGCCGGCCGAGGTCGGCGGGGAGCGAGCTCTGCGGGCGCCACTGATGATGCAGTACCCAGACCCCCGGCGTCGTGACGGCACGATAGCCGCCCTTCAGCAGACGGTAGTTGTAGTCGATGTCCTCCGCCGCCCGCAACGGCGTACCCGGGCCCAGACGCTCGTCGAATCCTCCGAGTTCCAGGAAGATCGACCGGCGAACGACCATGTGAGCACCGTAGCCCATGTAGCCCGGGTGGGCGGGATAGGACCATGTCCGCGGCCGCGGGGGCTCCAGGATGCTGACCGAGAGGCCCTTCCTGCCCGGGGGAGCTGGATCGCGGATCTCGCCGTACAACACGTCCGGGTAATCAAACCGCTTGAGCTCCGAATGCAGCCTGCCGAGCCAGTCGGCGGGCACTTCGCAGTCATCGTCGATGATGGCCGCATACTCGCTACCCGCGATTTCGACGGCCCGGTTACGGGCCCCGGAGATCGACGGCGGCGAGTGGTGCTCGTAGCGGATCAGCTTGCTCCCCAGCGAGTCGAGCACCTCGCGGGTGCGCTCGTCGCGACTCTGATCGACAACCACGATCTCCAAGGGGAGCTCAGTCCCTGCGAGCACGCTCTCGACGCATCGACCGATCATCTCCGGGCGCTCGAAGGTCGAAATCGTGACCGAGATCAAATCGGCTCCGGCAGGCTACTACGTCCCGACGACCTAGCCCCGAATAGCGAGGAAATCAACGGAAGCGAGCTGGCCCGCTGCTGGTCCCTAGCGTCCCAGCGACGAACCCCTGCATCTTGGCGAGATCAGCAGCGACTCGGATCACGGGCACCCAGAGGATTGCCCGCGTGTCAGCGGGTCGGTCAACCTGAAGGTGCGGTCCCTGACTCGCACTCATCCCGAGGATCTCCGATCCAACTCAGCCGCCAGTTTCCGAAATTCGTCAAAGCGGTGCCTGTATCGCCACTGGAATGCGGCGAAGGCCCTGAGGTGACGCCACGAATTGCGGGAGAGGGGGTGCGCGCGGGTGCGGCGCCGGTAGGAATGGATCACCGTGGCGGCGGGGAAATAGACGACCTCGCCGCCGGCGTCGCGGATCCTGATGCACCACTCGACGTCGTCCGGGCCGAAGAAGACCCGCTCACTGGGCGGCCCGATCTCTCGCGCCACCTTCCTCCCCAGCGAGGTCCGAAAGAGCTGGCAGGCGCCGAGCACGTAGACCACCGGCCTGGTGAGGCTGTGATCGATGTCGGTCATCAGATGCCGCCGAACGGTGGCGGAGTTCTCCCCCAGTGCGGACAGCGGGGGCCTGCGGATGAGTGGAAGCAGCGGCGGCGGAAAGCGGCGGCACGAGAGCTGCAAGCTCCCGTCGTCGCCCACCAACCGCGGTCCGATCAGGCCCCATTCCGGATTGTGCTCCATCGCCTCCACCATCGCCGGGAGCGCCCCCGGGGTGAGGGCGGCGTCGCTGTCCAGGAACATGGTCAGCTGCGCGCGCGCCCGGCTCAACCCGTGGTCTCGCGCTGCCGTGCCGACGTTCTCAGGCAGCTCGACCAGGTCCACGGACGGGTGGCTGTCGCGCACCCAAGGGACCGTGGCGTCCGTCGACGCGTTGTCGACGAGGATCGTCTGCACGCGAAGCTCCGCGCAGTCCCGGATCGAGCCGAGGCAGCGCTCCAGCTCATTCCGGACCGAATGAGCCACGATGACGAGGGAGACGTCCGGGTCGCTACTCGCTGCGACCACCGAAGACGGCGAGCACGGTGAGGAGCAGGATCTTGACGTCGAGCCACAACGACCAGTTCTCGATGTAGTAATTGTCGTACTCGACCCTCTCTGCCAGCGGCGTTCTGCCTCTCAATCCGTGCACCTGGGCCCACCCGGTGATTCCGGCCTTCACCCGGTGGCGGAGGTCGTAGCGATGGACCCGCTCCTCGAAGGCCTCGACGTACTCGGGGCGCTCCGGGCGGGGGCCCACGATCGACATTTCGCCGCGCAGCACGTTGAGAAGCTGAGGCAGCTCGTCGAGCGAGGTTCGACGCAGGAAGGTGCCGAAACGGGTGCGGCGGTCGGGACCCTCCACGCCCCCTGGCGCGAGGCCTTGGGCGAAGGCGTCCCATCCGGATTCCAGGGACGCTTGATTATCCGGTTGGCCCTTCATGGTCCTGAACTTGAACATGGGGAATTCCCGGCAGTCGAGCCCGACCCTGCGCTGGCGGAAAAGCAGCGGGCGCCCGACGGACGCCAGGACGCCGACCGCGGCGGCGATGAGGAGAGGCGAGAGAAGCAGGAGGGCCAGCGCAGCGAAGGCCCGATCGAAGCCGTACTTGACCGCCATCTGCCAGCCCCGCGAGATCGACGGGTAGATGCTGACCAATGGCAGGGCCCCGACCCGCTCGAGGACGACGCGGTCGGGTAGTCCCTGGAACAGCCGAGGCACGAGGGAAACCGACACACCGAGCTGCTCGAGCCGCTGCAACGAGTCGAGCTCGACCTCGGGCGGGAAGCGAGTGAAACTGATGATCGCATGCTCCACTTCGTGCTCGAGGACAGTCTGCTCGAGGCTCGAGATATCCCCGAGGATTGGGAAGTCGTCCTCCACCCCGGTTTCTGCCCCATCGAGGAAGCCAACCGGGCGGAGGCCTAGCTCGGGTTTGGCCAGCAATCGCTTGGCGAGCAGGTGACCAACGCGTCCAGCCCCGATGATCAGGGTGGGACGACCTCCGCCGTGCTTGCGCCGCGACCTCGTCTCCGTCACGGTCACCGCGGCGTGCCCGGCTGTCAGGAAGGCAGCGACGAAGAACCACTCCCGGAGGCCCTGCGACCCGGGAACGTTCTCGCCGGTGAAGAGGATGCGGGCGAATGTGACCGCCATGACCGCGACTGCGGTCGCGGCCACGATGTAACCCGCGTCGTCCAGGAACCTGGGGCCGATGCGGGGCCCGTACATCCCGCGGAGGGCGAGGAGCACAAGCACGATCAGCGGCAGGGCGACCAGCCACACGGGGTTCTCGACCGGGTCGTCGGCGAGTGGCGCCGTGAGCACCACCGCGGCGATCGCGAGGCTCAGCATCAAAACGTCCACCAGGAGGTGCCACTGCTGCGGCGTGATCCCTTTTCGATGCGCGTCAGCGGCTCTGGGACGGCTCGCGTCCTGGCCTGCGTGCTCAGATATCGGCGGTATCGCTGTGCCCGCCCCGGCCAGCTCCCGCTCGGGGGCAGGCGCCTGCGCCGTCTGCGACTGATGCCGATCGCGGATCATGGCTCCTAATACGCTCCGCGGGCCCGGATCACGGCGCTGACGGTGTGCAAGAGGAACCTGAGGTCCTCGATAAACGACCAGTTCACGACGTAGCTGTAGTCGAGCTTCAACATGTCGTCGAACGGGATGTCGCTCCGACCAAGGACCTGCCACGGACCCGTCATGCCGGGTCTGACCTCTCGTCTCACCTCGTAGTGGCCGCTGATGTGCGCGTCCTCCCGCAACGGGAGCGGACGGGGACCAACCAGGCTCATGTCGCCCCGCACGACGTTCCAGAGCTGAGGGAGCTCGTCCAGCGAGCGCCGCCGAAGCCACACCCCGGTCCTCGTCATCCGCGGATCATCGATCGCCTTGAAGGCGCCACTAAGCAGCCCGGAGCCGTGCTTGTTCAGGTCGGCTACCTCGGCCAACCGTTCCTCGGCGTCGGCGTCCATCGTGCGAAGCTTCAGGAATACGAAGCGTCGACCGTCCCGCCCGGCGCGCACCTGCCGAAAAAAGACGGGGCCGGGGGAGTCAAGCTTGATCCGCATGGCGCAAAAGGCGATCACCGGTGAGGCCAGAACCAGGGCCGGCACACCGAGCAGGAGATCGAGGCAGCGCTTGAGGGCACTTAAGGAGCCCCGCGCGTGGATCGGCGGCATCGAGAGGATCTGCAATCCCTCGAGGTCGTAGAGCTCAGCGCTCGTGCTAAGGATCTCCGAGTCGCCGGGGACCAGATCGACCTGAATCCCAGCTGCCGTGAGGCGTCGGGAGAGGCTCGTTCGGACGTCGAGCTGCTCCGGTGCGGTGGCGAAGATCACGCGCGAGACATGCAACCGCTGCGCGATATCGACGAGAGCTCCTCCGGCTGACTGCTCTTGTGCCTGCGTTGCCCCTTGTGCCTTCGTCTCGCTTTCCCCGCCACGGCTGTCGCTAAGCGAGGGCACCGCGTAACCATCGAAACGCTGGCTCGCCACGGTCGCCTCGGTGAATAGATCGCGCGTTTGGGCGACGTCGATCCCCCACTCCGGATGGCGCTCGATCCGCGCCAGGATCCGCGCCCTGTCAGCCGGACTGCCGACCACCAGCGCACGTTGCCGATACCACCGACGGCTCCTCGCCAACCGGCGTGTCAACGACCTCACCGCGAGGACGGTGGGGATCACAACCACCCACAGCGCCACCTGGGGGAGCAGCTCGACTATCCCCGTGTGCAAGCCGGCCCGTGTCAGCAACATGAGCCAACTCCAGACGGTCGCGACCCAGAACACGGGGCCCACCTCGTCGCCTACCGTGGTCGCAAGGCTCCGACCGGCGGCGTGGGGGTGGTAGGCGCCAAAAGCAATCCCGATCGGCACCCAGAGAGCAAGAAAGACCAGGGAGATCGCAAAGTCCAGATCGGAGATGTCCCTTCCTGCGAGCAGCGCGACTCCCGCCGTGATCGCGCCCGCGCAGGCAATCGCGAGCAGATCGGAGAGCACGAATAGTCGCCGCAGGACGTAGCCGCGACGGTCGGGCGCACTGATGTCGCTCGCGAGCCCCCAGGCCGCATCGGGCGCCGTGCCTCCGCTCGCGGTTAGGTCCGGAACGGACGCGCTCTGCGCAAGCGTCCCCGCCGGGCCCCGACCCCGATGTCCTCCCACCTGCGAGATCGTTTCGTCCACCGCTTCTTCCCTCAGCGCCGGTTCCCCGCCCTTCCGCACGCCACCCGCTTCCATTTCGGCGAGACTACCAGTCCTCGGACCATGGTGGATAAGGAACTCCGCCACGTTGGCCTTTCGTCGCGCCCCCGAGCTCAGCTCAGTTCGCTCAACCACGCGGTGTGCAGAAGCATCGCGCTGGCCTCGTGCGGGTTGGGCTTCAGCCACTCCCTCCTGAGCGCCTCGGAATCAACCAGCTCATCATCGGCGCCGCCCCCCTCCCAGCGCTCGGCGAACTCGCGGGTGCGCGGGCCCCACAGGACCTCGCTATAGCGGGCCTTCGTGCGCCGGGAGAGCACGGCATCCGGCAGCGCGTCGGAGAAGATCGCGCGCCTGACAGCCGTGCGATCCCCGAAGCCCAACCGCCCGCCGGCGCCGGCCAGTGCCGCAAGGAAGCTGGGCTCGAGCAGCGGGTGGAGTAGGGACACGCCAGCGTCCGCGGCCAGCAGCGAGAGGCTCCATTGCGGCGCGCGCTCTGCGCGCCGCCGCATGAACCAGTCGACCCATCGTCGCCAGGAGCGGGGCTGCTCCACCTGTGCGATGGCAGCCAACTCCGAAGCGGTGCGTGCGACCTCGGGGCGCAGCCACGGCATGTCCCTGAACCGGTTGCGCCGGCGCTCCCGTCGCCGCCGCACGCTGGCTGGCGAGGCCGCGTAGGTAAGGCGGAGAGCGTCGCGGAGCGTCGGGCGCCTACGCCGGGCGAGCACGTCGGCGTGGTCCCGCCAGCACCAGGCTGCGAAGAGTTCATCGCCGCCGAGCCCTGTGAGCAGTGGGTTCCCGCGCGCTGCTTCGAACTGCGGCAGCTGCAGGAACGTGTTCGGCGGATAGAGGACGCCGTGGCGCCGAAGCACGGCCGTCGAGAATGGTCCCAAGCGAT
The DNA here is from genome assembly GCA_963756745.1 of uncultured Thermoleophilia bacterium. Taxonomy (GTDB): domain Bacteria; phylum Actinomycetota; class Thermoleophilia; order Solirubrobacterales; family 70-9; genus DASPWW01. Next base: position 54,695 of record CAVWOU010000010.1, on the reverse strand, counting down.
CCATCTCGCCGCCATCTACCTCTCGCACCTCCCATTCGCGCAGGCCGAGGTGGCGAATAACCCGCTCCTGCCACGCCGATTCCTCCGCCATCGGCGCATTCGAAACCCGCAGGGTGACCGGCACCGGCAGCGATAGCCCCTCCCGCCGAGCGACCCGAGTCGCCGCCGCGAGCACGCTCGAGGAGTCGCGTCCGCCCGAGAAGCTGACCAGGCACGGTGCTCGCTGGAGCGCGGGCAGGATGGCTTCCTCGAGCGCCGCGATCGGCGACAGACCCCGACCGTCCAGGTGGTCGAGACCCCGGGACTCGTGGTCCTCCCCGTACATCCTCCCAGAGGCGACTTCGAGCGCGTCCGGACGCAGGGGGTGGGGATCGCCCGAGATCTCCACCCGCAGGCGACCCGTGCCGGTAGTTCGACGAGCATCCCGGTCCGAGAGGGCCGAGTGTTCGCTCACTCGAGACTCACCTCGTGCCGGAGAATGCCGCGGACCTTGCCGCCCTCGGTCCTCGGCAGGGTCACGGAGAACTCAACTTCGGCGTCGATCGGGTGGGGGAGCCGACGCGCCGCGCGGGCGACCTGTGAGCGGATCTCTTTGCGATCCGCCTCGGGAGTCGTCACGGCCACGACCCGCACCTGACCGGGGCGCTCCTGGACAAGCTGGTAACGGCGGACTCCCTCCACGTCGCGCAGGATCCCTCGCATGGTCTGGGGGTGGATCGGGGCACCGGAGGCCAACCGCAGCCACTCGGTGGTGCGGCCCTGGACGTGCGAGAGCAGCGGCAAGGAGCGGCCGCATCCACACGGTTCCGGGAGCCGGCTCGCCAGGTCCCCGAGCATGTAGTTCAGCAACACGGTGCCCCGGTTGACCAGGTTCGAGCCGACCACCTGGCCGCTCTCGCCGCTCGGCACCTCGCGTCGGTCGGAATCCAGAATCCGGATCGGGCATAGGTCGACGTTCAGGTGGTGACCGCATTGGCGCTCGCACTCCCACCCGATCCTCCCCATCTCCACCGCCTGGTAGACGCTCAGTACCGCGATCCCCAGCTCCTCCCGCATCAACCGGCGAACCGGTTCCGAGATCGGATCGGCGGAATAGACGACCCCGTTCGGCCGATGGAACGAGCGACCCTCCGAGAGCAGATGGGCATACAGCTCCTCGATGTAGGACCCGTAGCCCCTGACGAGATGGGGGCGGAACTCGTCGATCCGCGGCGCGATCTCGGCCGGGGGGTCAAACAGCGAGAACGTGCGGCAGATCGATCGGAGGTGGAGACCGAGCCACTGAACCTGCGGGGCACCGTTCACGTTGTTCGAACCGCTTGGCGGGACGATCACCGCGTCTCGACGACTCCAGCGCCTGCCCGCGAGCCGGGCGAGCAGCGGCTCCATGCGCTCAAAGCCGAGGGCTTGCTGAAAAATCCCCGGTACATGCCGAAAGATGGCCATCGGCTCGCCCGTGCTCCCGCTGGTGTGAAGCTCGCTGTAGCTGGCGAGCGGCTCGGCGCGGGAGACGAAGTACTCCGGGTCGCGCTGGACCTGCTCGCGGTCGATCAGCGGCAGCTTGGCCAGGTCGCCCGCGGTCTGGAAGTTGCCAGGGTCGAGCCCGAGCCTGGGCATCGTTTCCCGGTAATAGGGGACGTGCTCATAGGCGTGGGCGACCGTGGCGCGGAGCTGGCGGCGCTGGGCGCGCTCGATCGCCGCGGGCGAGCTGAAGGGGAGCCTCCACTCCAGCGGCGCGACCGCGGTGAACCGGCCTGCTGTGATGGCTCTGCGCGCGAGCGATGCCAAACGACGTGGCCGCTCCAAATTGATGTTCCGGGACTCCCCCCAGCGACTCAGGTCAGCCACCGGAGAGCCGCCGTGACACCGCTTACAGCCGCTTACCCATCGGAACGCTCCCGCACGAGCAGGTCACGAGACTCCAACTCGGCCGTGAAGGCATCGACGTCAGCGGCGGCCCGCGCGCGATCGATACCGAACGCCTCGACCAGCCGCTCGATCAGCTCGTCCCGCGTTGCGCCGTCCGCGAGCGCTGCCCACAAGGCCTGGCCCGTGCGGTTGACCGCCAGGTAGCGAGACTCGCGTAGGTCGAGGGCTACGAGCTCTCCCTCGACCTCCCGCCACTCAAGATCGGTGTCCCGTAGCTGCAAACGAATCTCGCGCCCCCAAACTGGCAGAGGAAGAAATCGCCACGAGAAAGCGGATGCCCTACAGCATCCGCCCTCCCCGTCTGTCCCTTGGGACTGTCTCTACCGCTTGACCCTAGAGGCCGCCGGAGCCGCTCCCCTCGGAGCCGTCGTTGGCATGTCCGCTGTCCTTCTGGGTCAAATCCTCGAACGCGCCCAGATCAATGATCTGCGGCGACTCGTAATCCGAACTCATCCGAACCTCCTGTGTTGGACCCTTCGTCGCATGCAGCCTATATATCTGATCGGACAATTGTCAAATGGCATCCGCATCGCGTGAGCCGTCCGTGCTCAGGGATTGCATCTAGTTCCCTGGATTTGGCGAGGCCTGGCGCTCGAGGTACTCGGCAATCCTGGTCGCGTACACGAGCAGCTTTCCGTCGTTCCACGGGAGCTCGCCGGGCGGGAGCGGCATCCAGTCCGATCGTACAAGCCGTCCGGCAGCGGCAGGGAGCGCTCCGTCCATGATCCAGCGTCCGTCGACGAAGTGTCCGCCCCACTGGTCTCGGCCCGGCCGCTGCAGGTTTCTCGCTGGCACGTCGTCGCGCAGAGCCCTCCGCAGGAGCTGCTTGGGACCGGGGCCGAGAAGTTCGCTGGGATGGCATTGGAACGCGAGCTCCAGCACCTCCCGGTTGAAGAACGGCAGCAAGGGCCGCACGCCGAGGGCGGCGGTACCCTCCCAGTACATCGCCACCCAAGCATCTGCGGAAGCACGGGCGGCGAGCTCCCTCAGCGGCCGGTGGTCACGCGCCAGGGAGGACCTATGGCTCCGGACCCAGTCGCGATACGCGGCCTTGACGTCTGGGCGGGCCCACTCGGGCAGGGCCATCGCCGGGATGCGTGGGCGGCCGATCGCCTCCTGAAGCCTCCGACGTGCCCATCTCAGGTAGTCGGTGCGTCCCCACGGCAACGGACGGTCGAACAGAAGCGACCGCAGCGTGGTGTGAAGAACCCAGTCGTTGATCCGTTGCCGCTCGCCGCAGACCTCGTCGGCGAACATGCCGGACATCACGACACGCACCTCCTGCTCGGCACAGACATCCGGCAGGTCGCAGAGAGCGGGGTGGAGAACCTGGAAGGGGAGCCCGGGAGCCCGTTTGATCCACCGGCGATGAGCCTCTTCGCTCAGCTTGCGCTTGTGGGCGGGCTGGATCCCGAATGCGGAGGTGAGCGGATCGATGTACGAGAGCTCGTGGGAGAGTCCGGGCTCCGATGCCGGCAGCATCGACCACGACGAGAGGCCGACGCCGACGGTGCCCGCGGCGAGTGCCCCCAACGACGATGAGTCGACCCCCCCGCTCAACATCAGCAGATTGCGTCCCTGGGGGTCGAGGTTGCGCGAAAGCGACTCAAGCAGGAGCCTGCGCAGCTCACGGGGATGCTCGGGGCTTGCCTCGGGCTTGGCACCGGCGGCCGGACGGGGATCCCAGTAGCTACCGGTACGTGGTGATCGGTTGGGGCGTAGCTCGGTATGGCTTCCTCGGGGGAGAATTGAGATTCCGTCAACGAACGTGCGCCCCTCGATGAAGATCAGCGGGGTACGGTCCCAGCTGGCGTTTATCAGTGGATCGGGCAGGAAGCGGGCGGGCAGCAGGCGGGGGAAGTAGTTGAGCAATGTGCCGAGGGCGAAGCCCCCGCCATCCCTGCGATGCAGGTAGAGGGGCACGAGGCCCGCGCAGGAGCGGACGGCCAGAGCCGTCCCATCGGGCCGGAAGCGCACGAACGCGAAGTCGCCCGGAAGCTCGGCGAGCCGGTGCGGAGCCCGATCGCAAAGCTCCGCCACGCGGTCGAGCCAATCGAGATCACGGCCGCGCTCGAGACGATCCCGTCCCTCCACGAAGGCGAGGCCGCGGGCACGCGCGGCGTCTGGATCGGGGGCCGAGTCGGGAAGCTGGGCCTGGGCCACGACCCATCCGGGAGCCGGCCGCCACACGAGCTCGAACTCCCCGCTCGAAGCGAGGCGCTCCTCCATCGGGTCGAGGAAACCGGGGTCGGGATCGGACACGGCGAAGACGTTCGCCATCGGGCGGAGCATCGAGCGACCCCTCAGCGCTCCTTCGCCGAGAGCGCGCCTGGATCCCGGTCCGACTGCCGGGATGCGGCGCCGCGGACAACCGTTGCCAGGAGCTCCTCCGCGAGGCCGGCGGGAAACGGCGGGCCCCACGGGATCCGGGCCCGATAGAGCGGAAGCGACTCGGCGATCTCGGCAGTGAGCTCGAACAGCTTCCCGATCGGCTCCGGGGCTCGCCACATCGTGAGCCGTGGATGGCGCAGGAGCTCCTGCAGCCCCTCCATCGCACCGAATCGCCGCACCTCGAGGCGCGCGGCCTCCCGGGAAGGCTCAGGGACCAGCGCGCCTGCGAGCGTCAGCGGCGTGTCCGCGAGGCGGGCAGGGATCACCGCGATCCGCCCGTCCGTGGTCTTTCTGACAGTCGCTCCCTCGATCCCGCCACCGAGACTCGAGGCGGCCGGCCTCAGACGGAGCCCGCGGGTACCGGGAAAGCACACCGGCCCGGAATCGGTCGCGTCCACCCGGAGCACGTCGTCGGCCACCAGACGTGCCCCCGCCGCGCAGAGCAGCGCGGCGATCGTCGACTTGCCCGTCCCCGAGGGTCCGAGGATCGCGATCGCTCGACCTTCCATCTCGACCGCGCTGGCGTGCAGGACCAGCAGGCCCTCCGCGGTCAGCACGTGGGCGAGCACGCTTCCCCCGAGGAAGATCGAGATCAGCCCAGGATCGGCGTGGGGAGAGCGGTGCACGATGATCGTCTTCCGCTCGCGGTCGAGCGTCACATCGCAGATCCCCGCGTAGCGAAGCATCCAAAGAACGGGATCACGCCGGGTCTCGACCGCCCAGTACCCAAACCTATCGTCGCTGAGCTCGGCGAGAATCCGGCCCCGGGGCGGCGAGTGGGGGCAGTCGCGGAGCTCTCCCTCCAGGACCCGGTAGTCCGGTACCGGGCTCTGAGCGTCCAACTGCTCCGGGCTCACCTCGCGAGCCTGCAAGGGGATCTGCGACTCCACGAGGAGACCGTGGATCCGGTAGTGCTTCGATGAGCCGCCGCTCAACGGATTCGAGGTCGATCGGTCCCCGGATAGTGGGGGGCGGGACGGCGCAGGAGCTCGTTGAACGGTGCCGGCCCGTCGCGGTCCGCGTCGTCACGCCCCCTCCGGCTCGCCACGTCCGCCGCCTCGGTGGAGCCGTTGCCGCTGCTCGTGGGCAGCACGGAGGGGTCAGTCTCCGGATCATCGGCCGGCGGTACGGGATCGCCCTGAAGCCAGGCGTGCGCGTGAAAGCGGTCGGACCCGGTCACTCCCACCACGAGCTCCCGCCTCCGGCCGTGCGCCGCCTCCCAAGCTTGGAGCACGATCGAGTTGACGAGGCAGCTCTCGTGCCAGCGCCGGAGCGCTCCCCGCACCCCCCGCTCGGCCTCGACCGGAAGCGGCGGCGGGGGCGGGGGGGAAAGCGCGGCATCGAGACCCCTGGCGGTAAGCACGCGGCGCGTGCGTCTTGCCGTCCTGATCGCCCACCACGCGGCGCGCAGGTTTGCAGGATCAAAGCGGCGCACGGGCGACCAGTGTAGGCGAGGAGCGCGACCGGGTCCGGATCGAGGATCCGGGACTATATTCCCGCCGATGCAGTCGAGAGAGGGATTGAGGGGATGGCGACGCCCGGGCAAGGTGGCCCGCCGGCTGCAAAGGCTTCTCCTCGAGCGCCGCTACCGGATGCGCCCAGGAGCGCTGCAATACGTCGACCTGCGCGAGATCGGATACACCGCTCCTAACCGCGTATACGAGCACGTGCCGTCACCGTGGGGGGTGCTGAGACGCATCCTCCGCCGGCGGGAGGTAGACCACGACGACGTCTTCCTCGAGATCGGGTGTGGCATGGGAGTCGTCGTGGTGGAGGCGGCCGCCCGCTACGACTTCCGCCGGGTGATCGGGCTCGACGTCGTGCCGCAGTTGACCGCGGTGGCGAGAGAGACGGTCGCTCGCGGCCGCAAGCGGTTGCGCTGCAAGGAGGTCGAGATCCACACCGGGGACGCGATGGAGTACGTGATTCCCGACGACGTGACGGTCGTGTACATGGCGGATCCGTTCCGGGGGGAGGTCTTCGACGCAGTCATCGCGAACCTGCTCGCGTCGGTCGATCGTGCTCCTCGACGGGTGCGGATCATCTACTTCGGGCCCGTGGAAGGCGGGCGCCTGGAACGCACCGGCCGCGCGGCGCTGGTCCGATACGGGCGCCGGATGGGTCTGTCGCGGAGCACGACCACCGACCTCGCTATGTATGAGATCGAGCCGCTGGGTAGCGCGGGGTCGAGCGAGCGGCCTTCGGCGCCCCCGCGCCGCGGGGCGTCCAGGCGGCTGCTCCCGGAGCGCTTCCTGAACAGCGACGCCTCGAGTGGCGCGGACACCGTCTCCAACGGCAACGGTGCCCGGGAAGCGACGATTCAGATCGTTCCCTCGAGCGGCTCCTCCCATGGCTCGACGCTCGTCTCGGCGGACTCCGCCTCCCATCGACGCGCCCTGCGTGCCGCCTTCGAGCGGGATCACTGCGTTCGGCTGCCACAGCTCCTGAGCGACCCGATCCTCGATCGGATCGACCGCTACGTGGAAGAAGGTGAGTTCTCGGTGCCCGAACACTGCGGGCACCAGCTACGACCTCTGCATGGCGCAGGGCAAGGCCCCCTCGTTGCTGCTCTTTCTCCTCAACGATCTCGAGATCTTCGAGCTGGCGCGCGCGATCACCGGCTGCGGCTGGATCGGTCGCTTCGACGGACGCCTGCGGCGGATGGTGCGCGGCGCCACGCACGGCGAGCCCTGGCATGGCGAGATCTTCGGCAACGACCGGGTGGGAATGAGCATCGACCTGAGCAGCGCCCCTTACTCCGGTGGGGTGCTCGAGATTCGCGATCGCTACTCCCGTCAGGTCCTGCACCGGGCGGTCGATAGCGCGCGCGGGGACGCGGTGCTGTTTCGGCTCGACTCGACCCTGCAGCGCCGGGTCACGCGGGTCGAGGGCGACTCTCCACGGACCGCCTTCGTCGGGAAGTTCAAGTCGGACACTCGCTCCGAGCTCGTCGAACCCCGCGCGTCCGCCCAAGCATCCGCGGGTGATCTCGGCCGGCGGGCGGATCGAGATCGCCGAGTCAGTACTGGGCAAGCGTCCCGGTCTGCCTAGCCCGCCTCACTGCCGCCATGAACCCGAGCAGAGCGACGGGCAGGAGGAGCGCGGCCGAGCCGAGCAGTCCCGCGAGCTGCGCAGGATCCACCTCTCCTCCGAGCAGGGACGCCCTGAACACGTCGACCCCCCACGTGAACGGCAGTGCGCTGGCCACCTTCTCGATCGGCTCGGGCAGGACCTCGATCGGGAAGTAGACGCCCCCCAGAAGCGCGAGCGTCGTGATCACGAACGACAGCAGCGCGGTGGCGCGCTTGATGACGACCACGGCCGCGGCGACGGCGACCCCCAGCGAGGCGAACAAGCCCAGGCAGCCGAGTAGCGCCGCCGCCGCGGTGGCCATCGACACGGGATCGACGGATAGGCGCAGCCCGAAGAGCACGACCGCCGCCCCGATCAGCAGCAGCCCGGCAACGGTCGCCCGGATCAGTTCGTATCCGGCGCTGCAAAGCACGATCAGCCAGGGGCTCGTGGGCGTGGTCATCAGGGCCTCGAAAGTCCCCGTCGTCTGCTCCTCGCGGAGCTTGAAGGAGAACGATCCCATGCTCACCTGCACGATCGTGAGCAGCGCAAGCCCCACGGCCGCGTAACCGAAGTACCCGCCGCTGAGGCCCTGGCGCTCGATCACCGACTGGTCAACCACCCGGCTGAGGTAGAAGAATAGGGCGAGCTGAAAGAGGATCGCGAGCGACTGGAGCGCGAAGCTCGCCCGGTAGGAGATGTTGATGCGGAAGTCCCGGCGAAGGAACGCGGCGGCGACGCTCACCGTGTTCAAGCCCTCGCCACCATCTCGTCCTTCGCCATCTCGCCGTCGTCACGAGACTGGACGGCCTCGAGGAAGGCCGCCTCCAGCCTCGTGGCATCGAGGTCGGTTGCCGACTCCTCGAGCACGATCCGCCCCGCCGCGAGGACGACGATGCGGTTCGATATGGCCACCGCCTCGTGGAGGTCGTGGGTGGCGAAGAGGATCCCCGTTCGTCTCTCCGTGATCAGCCGCGACGCCCTCTCACGAAACGCGACTGCCGCAAGCGGATCGAGGTTCCGGGTCGGCTCATCGAGGAGAAGCAGAGGCGGGTCGGGTAGCAGCGCACGCGCGAGGGAGAGACGCGCTCGCATCCCCGAGGAATACCCGAGCACCTGGCGGTCGGCCGCATCGGAGAGACCGACCTCCTCGAGGAGCCGCTCGGTGCGCACCGCGGCCTCGTTTCGGGATAGCCCGAACAGGGCGCCGAAGAAGGCGAGGTTTCGCCGCCCGCTGATGCGCCAGTAGTGAGATCGCTCATCGCCGATCATCACCCCCAGGAAGCGTCGAGCTGCCATCGCGTCGCTTACGACGTCGTGGCCGGCGACCGTAGCGCTCCCCGAGTCCGGAAGGACGGTGGTGCTGAGAATCCTGATCAGGGTGCTCTTCCCGGCCCCGTTGGGGCCGAGCAGCGCCACCACCTCGCCGGGCTCGACGTCGAGGCTTACGCCGTCGAGCGCCTCGACCTTGCGGAAGCGCTTGCGGATCTTGCGAACCCTGATCCCGCGCATGGCGTGGATCCTACGCCAGCCTCACCGCGGTCCCGCGACACGACATTCAACGCCCGCGTCGCGTACGGGCGCACGATTCTTCACGTGGTGCGGCTGATGCAGCATCGTGCGCGCGAAGGAACGTGCGAACCTTTCCGCCCTCGCTCCGCGGCAGGGTCTCGGAGAACTCGACCTCGGCATCAATCGGCTCCTGGAGCCGCCGGACCTCGTCAACGATGCGTGAGCGGACCTCTTCGCGATCTGCCTCCGGTGCGATCACGACCACGACACGGACGTGGCCCGGACGCTCCTGGCAATCAATTGCATCCGCCGCGGCGATCAATCGCGTCCCAGCCATCTAACCCGCTGGGACGCAGGGCCTGACAAGGCGCTCACCTCTTCGATCAGCGCGGCCATCCGGTCCTCGAATCTCTCCAACGAAAACTCAGCTGCGAGCCGCCGGCGGCCGGCGGTGCCCATCCTGGATGCGCGGTCACGGTCGCCGAGCAGCTCGATTAGCGCTGGAGCCAGCTCCGGCTCGTCCCGAACCAACACACCGGTCTCGCCTTCCTCGACGACCTCGGATGCGGCCCTCGCCGCACGCGCTACGACGGGCTTCTCGAACGCCATCGCCTCCAGAAACACCAGTCCAAATCCCTCCTTGGCCGACGGCAGCACGAAGATGTCGCACGAGCTGTATTCGTCGAGCAGTTCATGGTGCTCGAGCGCACCCTTGAACTCGATCCTGTCCGCTACTCCACTCGCCGAGGCCAAGGCCCGCAGTCGAGGTAGATCGTCACCGGCGCCGACGATCGTGTACGAAACGTCTGGTACTGCCTGGGCCACGAGTGGCAGTGCGCGTATGACCCAGTCAATGCCCTTTGCTCGCTCGGTCATGTCAAGCCTGCTCACCGTGAGCAGCCGGAACAGAGACTCTGAGCGGGCCACCTCCCTGCCTGGACCCCGCCTGACGGACGCACCATTCAGCCAGGAGGGCTCCAGGCACAGCGGGATGGCGACCACTTTCTGGGCAGGCAGGCCCTGCTGATCTATGACGCGGCCGCGTGTATACCGGCTAACGGCCACCACTCGGTCGGCGGCGCGCAGGCCGGCTCGCCTCGACCAATCGAGGCGTGTCCAAACGTCGATCCCATGGGTGATTACGACGATCCGCGGTCGACCCCGGGTGAGCGAGAGCACCGAGGCCAGTCGGGCGAGACTGACGTGCGTGAACAGGACGATGTCGGGCCGGGCCATCCAAGCGGCCCGCAATACCCGGAGCGCGAAGGTCCCAACGGAAGTGGTGTTGGTCGCTAAATGATCCTCGACGTGCGGCGCGGTCCTGAGGTATGGTGGATGCGGTCGGCGCCACAGCGCTGAGAAAGTCAGCTTCCCCGCCGACTCCAACTTGTTGAGAGTCCGCACCAACAGAAGCTCATAGCGTCCGATGCCCCCACCAACGCCCATGCCGACTATCAAGAGCCGCGGCTTCATTACCCTCCACCTGCATACCTCATGAGAGCCGCGTCCGTGCCGTCATGTAGCGGCACTCCACTCTGCCTCTCATCCACTCCCTCTGCCTCTCATCAGGAAGGCGTACCGCCCGGGGCAGTATCCAGCGGGCCTGAAGGATCTCGTTATGCGAGCGATCTCGCGGCACGTGGAGGTCATGGAGCGGTGAACAGTCCTGGTGTCGAGAGGTACACGTGGCCCGAGATGAGGCGGTATTGGGAAACCCATCACGCCCTCCGCGCCAATGTCGATTGGTCGACCGATCCCGACGGGCTCGACAACGTTTGCCATGCTGGGGCCCCCGCTTGGCTGAACGCCTATTACGCTCGCTGGCAGCGCAATGTATATCGTGCGCTCCTCTCTCTTCTACCCGACGGAACAGGTCGGCGGGCACTCGAGGTGGGATGTGGGGCCGGACGTTGGTGTCGTCTCCTGTTTGAGCACGGCTACGAAGTCACAGGGATTGATCTTCAGAGCGCGCTCATCTCCCATAATCGCGAACAGCATCCGGCGATGGATTTTCACTGCTGCTCGCTTCAGGAGTATGAGCCTGACACCCCGTTTCACCTCGTGTCGTCGGTTACGGTACTCCAACACATACCGTTCGGAGAGCAGATTCCTGCCGTCCAGAAGGTGCGGAGCACATTGATCGGCGGCGGGCACGCCATCGTCCTCGAGAACATTCGCGATCAAGCCGCTCACGTCTTCTCTCGCTCCATCGCGGACTGGATCGACCTCTTCGTCGGCGAGCGGTTTGAGGTGGTGACAGTACGACGGTACGACTATAACCCCACGCTGCGGGCGATCGGCCTCGGCCGGCGCCTTGGTCGACGTGTTCTGCGTCGCTCCAACGGGACGGGCTCATCCGCGCTCAATCGCGGGGAGATCGGTGACAGCCCGAAGTCGATGCATTCAACACGTCCGTCGGTTGCGCTCGCGCAGCGAGTTGCGGTCTCGGTGGACTCCCGGCTTGAGACGCCGCTAGTTCGTCGAAATGTACGGCTCCCGACCGTCCATGCCGGCCTTCTGTTTCGGGCGGTTTGATTAAGGCGGCCGGGATTGCAAGCGGCTGCCTACCAGAACAGACTCGGGCGTCCATTGTTCATCACGCCTACTACAACCCAAGCGTCTTGGCGATGATGTTGCGCTGGATCTCCGAGGTGCCGCCGTAGATCGTCGAGACGAGCGCGGCGCGGACGATGCGCTCCATGTCGTACTCCGACGAGTAGCCGTAGCCGCCCATCATCTGCATCCCCTCGAGCGCGATCCGCTTGGCGCGCTCGGTGACGAATAGCTTCACCATCGACGCCTCGCGGGGGAGCATCCGGTCGGGGTCGGCGTCGACCCTGCTCGCCACCCAGTAGGTCATCAGTCGGGCCGCCTCGATCTCGGTCGCCATGTCCGCGAGCCGGTGCTGGAGGGCCTGGAAGGAGCCGATCGGCCTGCCGAACTGGCGCCGCTCCTTGACGTAGTCGAGCGCGTCCTCGAACGCGCGACGCGCCGTGCCGAGCATCGTCGCGGCGAGGATCAGGCGCTCGACGTTGAGCCCGGCCATCAGCTGCATCCAGCCGCGGTCGAGCTCGCCCAGCACCGCATCGGCGGGCGCCTCGCAGTCGGTGAAGTAAAGGTGGGCGGTCTCGCGGCCGCCCATCGTCTCTATCGGGTCCATCCGAAGGCCGTCGGCGTCGGTGGGGACGAAGATCATCGACAGGCCCTCGTGCTTGTCCTCGCCCTTCGTCGTCCGGCACACGACGAGGATGTGGCCCGCGATCCGCGCGTTGGAGCAGAACACCTTCTGGCCGTTGATCACGAACCCGCCGTCGACGCGCTTCGCCTCGGTCGCGAGCGCGCCGACGTCCGAGCCGGCCTCGGGCTCGGTCATCGCGATCGCCTCCACGGTCCCGGAGGAGATCCCGCCGAGGATGTCGCGCATCTGGTCCTCGCTGCCGAACCGCTGGGTGGCGCCGGCGACGATCAGGGTGGTCGCGTAGCCGCCGATCGGCGCCAGCCCGCGCGAGGTCTCCTCCATGAACAGCGAGGCGTCGAGCATCCCGCCGCCCGCGCCTCCGTACTCGTCCGGGATGGTGACCCCGAGCCACCCGAGCTCGGCCATCTTCCGGTACAGGCCCTCGGAGTGGTACTCGGTGTAGCCGTTGGTGAGCTGGGCGCGCTGCTCGCTGCGTCCCGCACTCCCGGCGGCAGAGGTCCTGGATCGCGGCGACGAAGTCGCGCTGCTCATCGGTGAGGTTGAAGTCCACATCGCGAGTCTAATTACGCCGAATGGCTTTGCTGCCGATGACTTCGGTGCCCCCCCGGATCGCCTTGGATACGCCCGCTCTAGACTCGCGGCGATGCTCATCTTGAATCTGGGCAGTGGGACGAAGACAAGCCCGCATCCGGACATCGTCAACATCGATTGGTCGATCTACCTGCGCCTCAGACGAAGTCGCTGGCTGCGCAGATTGTCGCTCATGGTCCTCGACGACACCCGGCGCGAGCGCCTTCGCGCCCTCCCGCCCAATGTTCGGGTGCACGACCTCGCCGACGGCATCCCGTTCGACGACAACTCCGTCGATGCCGTCTACCACTCCCATTTGCTGGAGCACCTCGACCGCGATGTGGCCGAGCGCTTCATGTTCGAGGTGAGGCGCGTGCTTAGGCCCGGTGGCATCCAGCGTGTCGTTGTCCCCGACCTGGAGCTCATCTGCCGTCAGTACCTCGATCACCTCGAACGGAGCGCCCAGAACACGGACGAGTGGAGCCGCCATGACGAATTCGTGGCTGCGCTACTCGAGCAGTCCGTGCGCCGGGAGGCTTACGGCACCAGCCAGCAAGGTCCCGTGAGGCGTTCGATCGAGAGTGCACTGATCGGCGATGCGCGGCGCCGTGGAGAGACGCATCAATGGATGTACGACTGGATGAGCCTCTCCGCTCTGCTCAGTCGCACCGGATTTGAGCGCGTCGAGCGACATAGGTTCGAGACCAGCGGGATTCCTCGCTGGATGGAGTACGGCCTGGATGTCAACGCGCGCAGCGAGGAATACAAGCTTGGCTCGCTCTACGTGGAGGCTTCCGCCAAGTGACTGGCGCGTGTCCAATACGGCCTCGGCGGTCCGGAAACCCTATCCGCCCACGCCCGGGGGGCGGCGCCGCGCCTCGGGGAGCAGGAGGAGGAACAGCAGGACGATGGCCAGCCCGGTGACGGTGTCGACAAGGCGGCTGAACGCGGCGACCGGCTCGGGGAGCCCGAGCAGGGCGGCAAGTGCCACGATGGCGCCGGCGAGACCGGCGTTGAACCGGGTGTAGTCGATCCAGAGGTACGCGTACGCGGGGACCATGCACGCCGCGCAGATCACAGACAGGGCGAGCGCGCCGGGCTCCACCAGGGCCACGACGAGGGTGATCGCCACGAGGCCGACGACGGTGCCGAGGAATCGCTGGACGATCCGCGTCCGGGTGCGGCCCGCCTCGGGGCGCATCACGAACAGCACCGTGATCGGGATCCAGTAGCCGCGATCGACCGGAAGCACCCGGTAGATCACGGTCGCGGCGCTGAGCGCGAGCCCCAGCCTCACGGCGTGGCGGCCGATCGGGTCCGCCCACGAGAGGGCGCCGGCGATTGCGTTGCGCAGGTACGTCACCGGGTGCGGGTGCGCCGGGTAGCCGGAGCGGGTGGGGACGATCACCGCGAGCAGCGCCTGGAGGGCCCCGCCGGCGAGGGTGAAGCCGGCGAGCTCGAGCTCACTGTGGGACCCGGTTGGGTTTCCCGCGAACACGACCAGGGCCACCGTCGCGGAGAGCGAGACGGAGCCGGTGATCGGGCCGCCCGCGACCATCAGGCCCGTGATGAGACCCCAAAGTCCGGTGACGATCAGCGAGGCGACCTCGGAGTCGGACGCGAGCACGCCGACGAACGTGGAGAACGCGCCGAAGACGGCAACGGCGAGCATAGCGAGGACGCGGTGGCGGGTCGTGTCGCCGACGTCGGCGAACCCGGCGATGAGCGCTCCGCCGGCGGCGACCGCGCCGGCGGGGAGGTCGTCCGCTATCACCCCCGCGACGAGCGGGATCGCGACGCCGACCGCGTTGCGTAGCGCGAACCCGAGGCTGAGGCGAGGCGACTCGTCAAGGCTCGGGCTCATGCGCCCCGGAAACTAAGCCCGGAGCCGGACTCGAACCGGCGACCCCTTCCTTACCATGGAAGTGCTCTACCAACTGAGCTATCCGGGCGCTCCGGGCTCACTCTAGCGGCACGACGGGCTCAGTCGGAGTGGGCCGCGCACGCCTCGGCCACCGCCGCGGCGAACCGGTCGACGTCTTCGGGCTCGGTGTCCCATGCGGTCATCCAGCGGACCTCGCCCGTCTCCTCGCTCCACACGTGGAAGGGCAGGTCGCCCGGCCACTCGGCGAGCAGGCGTTCGCGCGCGGCCAGGGGGAGGATCGCGAAGACGGCGTTCGACTCGACGAGCTCGGTGATGCGAACACCGGGGATCTCCTTAACCGCGTGTGCGAGCCGCGCGGCCATCGCGTTCGCGTGGGCGGCGTTGCGGAGCCACAGCTCGTCCCGTAACAGGGCCTCGAACTGGGCGGCGACGAAGCGCATCTTCGACGCGAGCTGAAGCGACTGCTTGCGGACGTATTCGAAATCGCCCGCCAGCTCCGGGTCAATGAAGATGACCGCCTCACCGAGCAAAAGCCCGTTCTTGGTGCCGCCGAACGACACCACGTCGGCCCCGGCGTCGGTCGTCAGCCCGCGCAGCGGGACGTCGAGGCAGGCGGCCGCGTTGGCGAGCCGCGCGCCGTCGACGTGGAGCAGCAAGCCGCGCTCGTGCGCGAGGTCGGCGAGCGCGCGAACCTCGGCGGGGGTGTAGACGGTCCCGAGCTCGGTGGCGTTGGAGATCGAGACGATGCGCGGTTGGGCGGCGTGCTCGTCGCCGATGCGAATCGTTCGGAGCCGGGCGGCGACGAGTTCGGGGGTGAGCTTGCCGCCGGGGGCGGCGACGGTGTAGAGCTTGACGCCGGCGATCCGCTCCGGTGCGCCGCACTCGTCGACGTTGAGGTGCGCGGTGTCGGGGCAGATGACGGCCTCGAACGGGCGGGCGGTCGGCGATCAGGGAGAGGACGTTGGCGGCGCTGCCGTTGAAGACGAGGAAGGAGCGGGCGTCGTCCCCGAAGTGGTCGCGGAGGAGGGCCTCGGCGGCGGCGGTGTAGGGGTCGGCGCCGTACGCGGGGACGTGCCCGTCGTTGGCGGCGGCGACGGCGGCGAGGACGTCGGGGTGGGCGCCGGCGAAGTTGTCCGAGGCGAAGCCGCGGGGGTGGTCCACCCCGGAAGTGATATCGGCTCGGTGGCGCCCGTAGCGATCAGATCGCGCCGTCGGGGCGCGCCAGCACCGGCTCCAGCTTGCGCTTCAGCGAGGTGTAGAAGAGGGAGAGGGGAAACTCGTCGTCCTTGACGAGGTCGGCCCGCGCCGGCTGCGGGAGTTTCGGTATCGGCGGGCGTCAATCGGAACCGCAGCGTTGGCCCTCGCCGGCTGCCTTGGGCTCTTCGCCTCGCTGGGCATGGCCGTAGCCGCGTTCACGGTCGTCTTCAAGCGTGCCACCACGCTTCTCGGGATGGTGGTTACAGGACCGCTCGCCTTAGGCGGGGTCTA
This sequence comes from uncultured Thermoleophilia bacterium, assembly GCA_963756745.1. GTDB lineage: Bacteria > Actinomycetota > Thermoleophilia > Solirubrobacterales > 70-9 > DASPWW01. Next base: position 38,649 of record CAVWOU010000010.1, on the reverse strand, counting down.
CTTCCCGATCGAGGCCTTCCCGGAGCCGCTTGAGCGTGTGGCCAGCGTGCTTCCGTTCACCTGGGGCCTCGACGTGCTCCGGGCGTCTCTGCTCGGAGGGGACGTGAATCCCGCGCAGCTAGCGGGCCTCTTCACTTCAGCAATGCTCTTGCTGCCCTTGGCCTTGCTGGGGTTCACGGCGGCCGTTACGCGCGCCCGCAGGACGGGCACGATGGCCCAGTACTGAGCCGGGGGAGCTGATACGGCGCGCGGCTTCAAGCAGCGTTTCACGCCGTGCCATTAGCAGCTTTAAGCTCTCGCCGGTGCGCCGCTTTCATCCCGCAAACCTCCGCGTCGCCTGGCGGGCACCTCCGACCGCACGACGCAACCCGGCCGCTCTTGGCCACAAGGGTCTCGACGCGGCGCCCGCCCCCGCGCCCCCGCCTCGGCTTCCGGTGGAGGCTGAGCGAGGCTGCGAGCAGCACTATGGCGCTCGGGCGAGAGCTGCCTGGTCAAATGCGATCGTGCGACAGGCTCGGGAGCTGCCCATGCTCGAACGCGCGACCTTGTGATCGGGATCACCGAACGGGAAGGCTTTAGGGCCCATGCCTGCTCGAGGGGGACCCGACACCAACGGCAGATGACGACGGACATGAGGCATCGATGCTGAAACCTGACCCGAGGCGAGGGCTCGACGCCGGCTTCGAAGGAGAACAGCGGAAGCGGCGAGGCTGGCGGCCTCCGCGACGGCACGCCGACTACCTTCGACGCGCTCCTGCGCCGCCACGCACCTCACCACCGATGGCGCCATCCCGAATCCGTTGAGCTCCCTTCCGGCTGAACGGGCTCCCCTCCGGCTGCCTCAACGCTAGCTCGCGAGCTCGCGCATGCCGCAGCTTCCCTCAGCCCTTCGTCGCGCCGCACGGGTCCTGCAAATCGACCACGTCACGGCCGAGATTGTCACGGCGATGCGGGCGGCGGGGATTCGCCCATTGCTCCTCAAGGGGCCTTCGATCGCAAGTTGGCTGTACCGCGACGGTGCCCATCGCGCGTATGACGACTCGGACATCCTGGTGGCACCTGGCTCCTATCGGCTGGCGGGAGAGGTCCTACGGGAGCTCGGGTTCCGCCATCACGAGTATGTGTGGTTGCACTATGTCCAGACGTGGCGGCGTGGCTGTGAGCTGAGCGGCGTCCAGGGGGGTTGGCCAAGCTTGGTCGACCTCCATCGCTCACTGAACGGCGTGCGGGCGTCCGCTGACACCGTCTGGGATGTGCTATCCGCGGACACGGACACGCTACGCGTCGGGGGGGTCGAAGTCGAGGTCCTTTGCGTCCCGGCGCGAGCGCTGCACGTCGCGCTCCACGCCGCCCAGCACGGGGTGGATGTCCGACGCCCCCTCGAGGACTTGGGGCGAGCGCTTCGCCTTGCCGATGATCACGTTTGGCGGGACGCCGCAGATCTCGCCCGGCGACTCGATGCCCTGCCGGCATTCGCGGCCGGGCTTCGCCTCGACCCCGAAGGTGCGAGGCTTGCGGAGCGCCTCAGGCTTCCAGCGGAGCGAACGCCGCCGGTGGCGCTGCGCGTCGGGACCCAGGACCCGGTTGCGATCGCGCTCGAAAGCCTCGCCAGCGAGGAGCCCCTTCGCACTCGCGCTCTCGTGCTCCTCCGGGCCCTCGCTCCCTCGGCGCTCTACATGCGCGACTGGTCGGCGACACGCATGGCCCGCTGGCCCGCGGCGCTGCGTGAGGGGACGCTGGGGCTGTGGCTGGCGTATCTGTGGCGCCCAATCTGGAACCTGGGGCGGTTACCGAAGGCGATCATCGCCTTGCGTCGCGCCCGGCGGGGTCAGGCGCAAGCCGAGGACCCAGCGCGCGACGCAAGCTTGCCCGCCTCCGGTGAACACCCGAATCCCTAGCGAAGTCGCCGCCGAAGATGGTGCAGGCCTCGCAGTTCGGAGCCCGCGCACGATGGTGGCGATTAGGAGCACGTACTGGGTCGGCATCGCGCTCGTGTACATGGCGTAGCCATATCCCTCCCGGAGGGCGCCGCACGACGCGGTCTCCGAGTGGCGAACGAAGCTTCCCGTTCGACGTTCTTTTGCGTGGTGGGACGCCATGTGGTTCCCACGTCGCCAACGGCAGCTATCAGACCGTTCAGGAGGCGGCCTTCTTTCCGCTATATCCGCTTCTCGTTTCACGTCGTGGCGCGGGAGCCCGCTCGGCTGTGGTCGCAGGCGTCCTGATCTCGCTGGCCGTTGCCGGCGTCGCCGCGGCCATTCTCAGCCACATCGCTCGCCCCTGGCTCGCGGGAATCGCCCGCGGTCTAGCGGTCTCCACCCGGCTGATCGGCAGCGCGCTGGTTCCCGCGAGGTGGAACGTCATCTACTAGCTCCTCTTGCTCGCCGCACTCGGGCTGACATGGAGCGCCTGGCGGTCGCTTGGAAGTGCATTTGGCATCTACTCGCTTCCTTACTGGCCGTCATGCTCTCGGTTCCGGCAGACGACCGCCCCCACCTGGTCACTCACTCCCGGACTGATATCGAGTGATCGGAGCCTCGGCTGCCCGCCCTGGGGACGGGCGTCGATCAGATCGCGCCGTCGGGGCGCGCCAGCACCGGCTCCAGCTTGCGCTTCAGCGAGGTGTAGAAGAGGGAGAGGGGGAACTCGTCGTCCTTGACGAGGTCGACGAGCTGCTTCGGCTCGTCGACCTCGGGGAGGTCGCGGTTCACCTTGGTCCACCTGGAGCCCTCGGCGGGTGGGACGTAGGCGGCGACCAGGTCGTGGGCGGCAGCCCACTGGGCGACCTTGGAGCGGTCGATCCCGGAGTGGTAGAGGTCCTGGACGCGGTCCCGGAGGGCGCCGACGCCGTCGGCGACGCGCTCCCACTCGATCGTGAGGCGGTTGTCGGTCCAGTGGAGGTAGCGCTCGCTGGTGCAGGAATGCGAACAGGAGCTGTCCGCCGAGCCCGTCGTAGTTGCGGACGCGCGAGCCGGTGACGGGGAAGCGGAACAGGCGGTCGAAGAGAATCGCGTACTGGACATGGCGGGCGGACGGGTCCCTCGCGCTCGAGCCGGGCGGCCTCGCCGAACGCAGTGAGGTCGCAGCGCAGCTCCTCGAGCGAGTACATCCAGTACGGGCTGCGCTGGCGGATCATGAACGGGTCGAAGGGGAGGTCGCCGCGCATGTGCGTGCGGTCGTGGATCAGGTCCCAGACGATGTACGCGTTGCGCGACAGCTCGGGCGAGACGAGGAGGCAGGCGGCGTCCGGCGGCAGGTTGAGACGCAGGATCTCCGCCGCGCTTCCCGCGACGCGGCGCAGGCGCTCCGCCTCGCGGTCGCAGAAGATCGCGCCGAAGTTGCTCGGCGGGCGTTCGGCGGTGGAGAACGTCTCGGGGAAGAGGACGGCGCACTCGGAGTCGTACCCGCTCGTGTAGTCGACGAAGGTGACGGGGACGTACTTGGCGTTGTCGTAGCGGGTGCGCTCGAGCTCGGCGACGAACTCGGGCCAGGGGGTGCGGACGATCAGCGCCTCGAAGCAGGTGTCCCGGGAGGCGTTCTGCTTGTACATCGGGAACACGGCGAGGTGCTCGATGCCGTCGCGACGGTGTTGCTCGGGGCGGAAGGCCTCGGTGGAGCGCATGAAGTCGGGCTTGGTGAACCCGGCGTTCGCCCAGGCGCGGAGGTCGTCGCCGAGCGCGCGGATGTAGTCGTCCTGGTGGGGGAAGTGGGGGGCGAGGCGCTGCGCGGCGTCGGCGATCGTGCGGGTGAGCTGCTCGGCGCGGGCGGTGTCGTGCTTCGAGGGGTCGATCGAGCCGTCGGGCTCCTCCATCGCGCGCAGCTCCTCGACGGCTTGCTTGAGCTCGGCCCAGGCCGGGTCGGACTTGGCGGGCGAGTCGGGGAGGGAGTCGACGCCGCGAAACGAGGGCTGCGCGGCCCAGTACACGAGGTTGAGCCACAGCGCCTCGTGGTCGAGCTCGCCGATGCAGTCGTCGCCGAACAGGTCGGAGTCGGCGAGGACGGCGACGTGCCCGTCGCCGTGCCGGGTGATGGCGGCGAGGGGTGCGCCGGGCGGGCTGGCGGTGTCCGAGGTGCGGGCGAGCACGCGGGCGCCGTTGGTGAGCGCGAGCGTGCCGGCACGGTAGAAGCAGGCGCGGTGCACGCGGGCGAGGAGGTCGACGTCGGCGTCGCCGTTCTGGCCGCGGTCGAGCTCGGCGAGCACCCACGAGGGGGCGTTGTGGTGGTGCTCGTAGTCCTGCACCGTGCCGTTCTCGACGCGGACGCCGAACCGCGCCAGCAGGTCGTTGAGGTTGTTGCCGTACTTGTCCTGTTCGGTCTCGCCGAGGACGATCAGGCCGCCGCCCGCGCGGACGAACTCGTCGATCGCGTCGAGCTCGTCGTCGGAGAGCCGTGGCGAGCCGCCGTTGGTCGTGGACTCCCACCGAGGGTCGGAGGGGTGCGCGATGACGAGGACGTCGGCTTCGCCGAGGGCCTCGGTGAGCGGGCGGTCGACGTTCGGTGCGACGGTGAAGTCGTGCGCGGCGAGCGCCGCGGCGGCGCGAGCGTAGGAGGAGTCCTCGGGGTGGGCCGGCTGCATGCGCGCGGCCTCGTCGGGGCGCGTGGTCCACGCCTCGCTGTGGGACTCGTCGAAGAGCACTCGGGCTCGTTTTGGAGACGTCGAATTCGTCATATCCCCGTTCAAAAGCTAGGACCGCCGGAGGCGGCAGTCAATGTTTGCCTGGGATAACGGTACTTACCGCGACTCGCCGTTCGGGCGCATCTCGGCAGGATACGCGGCGAGCTCGGGCTGGGCGTCTTCGATCCGCTCGATCACGACGCGGCCATTGCCGTCTGCCCGGAACCGAAGCCGGTCACCGATCTGCAGACCGGCCTCGCTGAACGGCTTCGCCGGCAGAGTCAGCTGGCGCTTCTCGCGGATGATCGCCTGGCCGAGCGCCCGAGCGCCCGCTCGCCCTTGGCTTGGCACCAGGCGGTGGTGCATGGGGGAGGAGGGATTCGAACCCACTCAGCAATCGAGGCACCGGGTTTACAGCCCGGCCCGGCTCTCCCACGTCCGGCGCTCCCCCGGGTGGGTCGCGATCGATTCTAGACGTCGGTTCGCCTCGTCCCGGTCGCCGTACACGAGAGGCACGATCGGGGCACCTTGCTCGATCTCGAACTCCGAGTAACGCCGGCCACCCAGCCGCACGCCATCGTGCCCTCCACCGCCGAAGCAGGGATCAACCAGCGCCGGCCGTCCCCGACGAGCACGAACAGGGCGTCGGCCTTCGCGGCGATCGAACCGCTTCGTCAGCCCGGTCCAACTCTGATTGCCGCCGTGGTGCTGATCGAAACCGCCCACCGCTCCTGCGCCGTCGGAGCGTGACCTCCAGACACGTCGATGTCTTCACCTGCACCCGCACCAGGGCGCTCGTCGATCTCCGCAATCAGGTCGTAGTCGGGACTGTGTCCAAGCGGTGCAGAGACTGTCGCTCCCTGTCGCGTCAGCCACTCGATGGCGGAAGCCTCGCCGAGGTCGCCCTGCTGGCGGCGGTTGATCAGGCGGTCCACGGGCGGAACATACGTTCGGACATGTCACCTGTGGCCCGAGCGGGTGTCGAAAGACTCGTACGCGAGTAAAGACTTCTGGGACCGACCGCTAGCCCAACTCGCGCAGGCGCTGCGCCTCGGGCAGCTGCTTCAGCTTCCGCAGCGTGTTGGTCTCGATCTGGCGAATTCGCTCGCGGGTGACGCCGAACGCGTGCCCGACCTCCTCGAGCGTCATCGGCTCGTGCCCGCGCAGCCCGAAGCGCAGCTCGATCACATGGCGCTCGCGGTCGGGGAGCGCGTCGAGCGCGCGCTGGATGTCCTCCCGCTGCAGGCTCTCCGTCGCGCGCTCGAACGGCGACTCGGCCGTGTCGTCGGCGACGAAGTCGCCCAGCTCCGACTCGTCCTCGTCCCCGACCGGCTTCTCGAGCGAGACCGGAAGCTGTGACACGCGCAATATGTCCCGCACCTCTCGCACGCTCCACTCCAGCTCGGCGGCGATCTCCTCCGGCTCCGGCTCGCGCCCGAGGCGCTGGACGAGCTGGCGCTCTACGTGCGTCACCCGGTTGAGCTTCTCCACCATGTGCACCGGAATCCGGATCGTCCGCGCCTTGTCCGCGATCGCGCGCGTAACGGCCTGGCGAATCCACCACGTCGCGTAGGTCGAGAACTTGTACCCGCGCCGGTAGTCGAACTTCTCCACCGCCCGGATCAGGCCCAGCGACCCCTCCTGGATCAAATCGAGGAAGCTCAGCCCTCGTCCGAGATACCCCTTCGCGATCGACACGACCAGCCGCAGGTTCGCCTCCACCATGTGCCGCTTCGCCCGCATGTCGCCGCGCTCGATCCGCCGCGCCAGCTCGATCTCCTGCTCGGCCGTCAGCAGCTCGACCCGCCCGATCGAGCGCAGGTACAGGCGCAGCGAGTCGAGGCTCGGCTCGACGGTGAGGTCGAGCTCGGGCTTCTTCGGCGCATCCGGCTGACCCTTCGCCTCCTTGTACGCGGTGAGGCCGTCGGCGGCGATCACGTCCACCCCGTGCTCGATCAGGTAGCCGTGCAGGCGCTGCACCTGCTCCTTCGTGACCTCGACCTCGTCGAGGGTCCCCGCGATCTCCTCGAACGTCAGGTATCCGCGCTCACCTCCGAGCGCGATCAAGGTGCGCAGCTCGTCCGAGTCGGCGAATGGCGGCTCGCCGTCGAGCCCGGCGACGGCGCCGCCGGGGACGCCGTTCTCCTCCCTTACCAACGCCTGACCGTTCTTAGCCAATTCCCAAGCCGCTCCTCGGCTCCAACGTGGCTCCCAAGGCGCGCGGAGTATATCCCCGACCTGTCCCTAACATCTGACCGGACCGATGAGCGAGATCACCGAGGTCATCTCCCCCACCGCGCGCGACGCGCAGGCGGAGTCCCCGCGCACCCAGCTCAGCCTCACCCGCGTCGGCGTCACCGGCGTCGAGAAGGTGCTCCGGGTGAGGGTCGATTCCCAGGAGCAGCTGTACTACGCGGAGCTCGAGGGACTGGTCGATCTCAACCCGCAGCAGGCCGGGGTCCACATGTCGCGGTTCGAGGAAGTGTTCAACGAGACGATCGACGAGGTCGTCCTCGGCGAGGCCTTCAAGTCGGAGGTCCTCGCGGCCCACATCGCAACCCGGGTGCGCGAACGCCAGGACGGCGTGCGCGCCGAGGTCTCGATCGCGGCCCGCTACCCCGAGACCGTCTCCGCGCCGGCATCCGGCGCTCCGACACAGGAGATCTACACGCTGTTCGGCACCGCGGTCGCGTCGGAGCGCGGGACGAGGACGCTGACCGGCGTCCAGGCCCAGGGAATGACGGCGTGCCCGTGCGCGCAGGGACTCGTCGCCGATCGCTCACGCGAGCGGCTGGCCGAGCAGGGGTTCGCGACGGACGAGATCGACCGGATCCTCGACGCCGTGCCGGTCGCGACCCACAACCAGCGCGGGATCGGCACGCTGTACGTCGGCCGGCCCGAGGGCTCGCCGGTCGCGATCGACGCGCCAGACCTGCTGAGCATCGTCGAGCAGTCGATGAGCTCGGAGATCTACGAGCTGATGAAGCGCGCGGACGAGCTCACCGTGGTCGAGAAGGCCCACGCGCACCCACGGTTCGTCGAGGACTGCGTGCGGGAGATGATCCGCCGCGTCGTCGAGGCGTATCCCGCGCTCGGCGAGGACGCCTTCGTGTGCGCTCGCCAGGAGAACCTCGAGACGATCCACCGCCACAACGTCGTCGCGGAGCGCACCGGGCTCGTGAGCGAGATCCGCGCCGAGCTCGAGTCCGGGGAGCACTCGCGCCACCACCTGACGATGCGGGAGTGGCTCGAGGCACCCTGCGCGTAGTCGCTCGCCTAGCGCGGCGGCGACGCCGCCGTCAGTCCGTCCACCAGTCCTGCTCCATCTCGATGTCGGCGTTGTCGGTGTTCGGAGCGCCAAACGCCAGAATCTCGGCGCCATCCGGGCCGGCGCCGAAGCTCCGCATCACCCCTGCGGGGATGCGCACCGCGTCCCACTGCGCCAGCTCCAGGATCTCGTCGTCGAGCTTGACCAGCGCGCTGCCGCTCACGACGAGGTAGATCTCCTCCTGCTCCGCATGCCTGTGCCCGAACGGCACCCGATACCCGGGCGCAACGCGATAGTGGCTGAGCCCCGAGTTCTCGAGCTCGAGCGACTTGCGGGCGAAGCGCGACTCGAGGTTCGGCGCGTACCCGAACTTCGGCGCCTGGTCCTCGACCTCCATCAGGTTCACGACCGTGTACGTCGCCATAGGTCCCTCCTCACGTCGGTTGGTCGGTCACCCGCCGGCGCGACCCCCGCGACGCCGCCCGGCGCTCCCGCTCCTCCTCGATCCGCCGCCTGACCCCGAAGAAGTAGTCGGCTCCGCTGATCACCGTCATCGCCACCGCGACGTAGACGAGCACGTCGACCGCGAGCGGCGCCGGATCCCAGATGATCAGCGCGAACACCGCCCCGACCTGGAGCGCCGTCTTCACCTTGCCCAGCCAGCTCGCGGAGATCACCACGCCCTGCTCCGCCGCGACCGAGCGCAGCCCGGTCACCGCGAGCTCGCGGGCGATGATCACCATCGCGACCCAGGCCGCGAGCCGCCCCAGCGACACGAGCGTGACCAGCGCGGCGACGATAAGCAGCTTGTCGGCGAGCGGATCCATCAGCTTGCCGAACGTGGTCACCGCCTCGCGCCGGCGAGCGATGTAGCCGTCGAGGCCGTCGGTGACCGCCGCGAGCGCGAACACGACCGCCGCGAGGATGTCGCCGTCGGGCGTCTCCTCGAGCAGCGCGACGACGATCACGGGCACCGCGAGGATGCGCAGGACCGTGAGCACGTTCGGCAGGTTGATCGGGAACATCGCCGTGATGGAGTATCGGGCAATGGGACCGAAGCGCGATGCCGGGATGCGGCTGCTGGGTGCGCTGACGGAGCTGCTGGAACGTGACGTCCGACAAAAACCCGGAACGTGAGGGAAGATTGGAGCGAATCACCACGTCATGTGGGCACGCACCACGTCATGTGGGCACGCCCGCGTCAGCGGGGAGCGATCAGGAGGAGGACAGGATGGGAGTGAGGTTCCAGATCACGGACAAGGAGACCGACGTCCAGGTCACGCGGCCCAGCGTCACGCGGCCACCCCGGGGATCGACGTCGAGCGAATCAAGCGACCGGGTCAGAACGGGTAGAGTTCCGCACCCTGCTTCGGTACAGGGAGGATCCTGCGATAGCGATGGAAACGGCGCACGCCAGGGACGGCGAACCCGCGTTGACGACGTGGGCCGCGCGTCTGCGCCCGAGTGTCGCGGTGTTCGCGATCCTGGGCGTGGCCGTGAGCGTCGCCGCGTCGCTGTACGTGTTGAGGAACGCGGCCGAGGCCCCCGAGGTCAACGCGATCGTGCGAGGGATCATGGCCCTCACCGCACTGGCGGTTGGTCTCTACCTGTGGCAGCGGCAACCGCAGAACCGGTATGGGCCGGTGCTCGCCGCAGCCGTGTTCCTCCTCTCGCCGATGGCCCTGGCGGTCTCCGAAGATCCCTGGACGTTCACGATCGGTCGAACGGTGGGCGCCGTGGCGATCGTCTACGCGGTCTTCCTGGCCTTGCTCTTCCCCGACGGCCGGGCCGAGGAGAGGGGTGCCCGGCTGGTGCTCGCTGCGACCGTGGCCGCGTCGGGAGTGGTGTGGACAGCTGCGCTCGTCCTTGCAGAGACCCTCCCGGCAGGTGGTCCGTTCCTTCCCTGTTTCGAGGACTGCCCGGACAACGCCGCCCGGGTGGTCGAGATCAGCCCCGACCCCAGCAACGTCCTGGGCCTCGCATACGGCGTCGTCTGTGCCGGACTAGGGCTCGCCGCAGCGACTGTACTGCTGCGGCGGCTGAGGGCTGCGACCCCGGTTCGAAGGCGGGCGATCGGTCCGGTCCTTGTGGTCATCGCCCCACTATGCATCGGCACGGGGGCCTTCATCTTCATTCGCCAAGTGGCTCCCGACTCGGCGCTGCTCGATCCGCTCGGTTGGCTGGTCCTCGGGGCCTTTGTGCTGTTCCCCCTCATGATCTGCGTCGGGTTGATCCGGGGTCGGGTGCTGGCCGCGTCGGCTCTGGAGGAGCTGGTCGAGCGCCTCGGCCGGGAGCGGAGCCCCGCTGGAGTCGAGGAAGCGATGCGCGCGGCCCTGCGGGACCCCGCACTCGAGCTGCTGTTCTGGTCGTCCACGAAGTCGAACTACGTCGACGTTCGCGGTGAAAACGTCCACCTTCCGGACGGACGATGCCGGCCGATCGGTGACGAGGATCGATCACGATCGCGAACACGTCGCGGCGATCGTCCACGATCCGGCCCTCGACAGCCAACCGGACTCGATCCGAGCGGTTGCCTCCGCCGCGCTGATGGCGATGGAGAACGCTCGCCTGGAGGATGACCGGGAGGCGATCGTGCTCGAGGAGCGCCGCCGGATCGCGCGGGATCTCCACGACGGCATGGCGCAGGACCTGGCATTCATCACCGTGCACGGGCGGGAGCTCGCGGAGCGCCATCCGCGGGCCGAAGGGATCGCCTCGGCTGCGCAGCGGGCGCTGACCGACTCGCGCGCTGCGATCCTCGAGCTGAGCGACCCTGTCGACCAGCCCCTCGCCGCGGCCGTGGCCAGAACGGCGACTGGGCTGGCGGACCGCTCCGGGATCGGGCTCGAGCTCGAGCTGGACGACGAGGTGGACGCGGAACCGGAGACGTGCAGCGAGTTACTCCGGATACTTGGTGAGGCGATCAGCAACGCGACCCGCCACGGGAAGGCCTCGAGAATCCATATCCGGCTCTCCGCAGAGCCGACCCTGCGTCTCGCGATCTCGGACGACGGGTGTGGCTTCGACGCGGGTGGTGGCGCACCACCGTCCAACGGTGGCTTCGGCCTGACCAGCATGCGGGAGCGGGCGGAGGGGCTGGGTGGCGAGTTCCACCTTCACTCCCGCGCGGGGGAGGGAACAGAGGTCGAGGTCGTGCTCCCGTGAGCGCGCGTCCCGCGGGTGCTGATCGCGGACGAGCAGCCGACCATCAGGGCCGCGGTGAGGCGGCTTCTCGAGCAGGACGGGTTCGAGGTCTGCGGCGAGGCCTCCGACGCCGAGGCGGCCGTGGAGGCGGCGTCGCCGACAGCATCCCGATATCTGCCTGATCGGTGTTGCTGATGCCGGGAAGCGGGATCCGGGCGACGAGGCGGATCACCACCGCGCTCCCGGAGACCGCGGTCGTGATCCTGACCGCGTCCGAGAGTCGCGAGCACCTCGTCGACGCGATCAGGGCCGGCGCTGTCGGCTACCTGCTGAAGAACACGAACCCGGAGGAACTCCCAAGCGTTCTCAGGGGCGTGCTCGCCGGCGAGGCGGCGATCCCGCGCACGCTGGTCGCGCGCCTTGTGAGCGAGATGCACATCCACGGCCGCAGGCGCGTGATCGTCGGGCAAACGCGGGAGCGCCGATCTAACGGCACGCGAGTGGGAGGTGATGGAGCTGATGTGCGACGGGCTCGGCACCGCCGAGATCGCCGAGCGCCTCTTCGTCTCCCCGGTGACCGTACGTCGCCACATCTCGGCGATTCGCAGGAAACTCGGTGTCAAGGCGCGCGCCGAGGCGGTTGCGTTGGTGGAGGGGCAGATCTAGCAATCTCCTCCGCCACAGCGGACGTTCAGGCAATTGAACGCAATATGCGCCGTTTGGGGGATTCACAACCCCCCGAACGGGGGTCATCCTTCCAGCGCAGTCTCACCGGGGAGTGCGGCCGGTGCATTTCGAGAGCCAACAGGGGAGCTACAGGATGAACATGCCATATTCATGGAAGATCGGTGCGCAGGGGGCCGCTGGGCTCTCCACGGGGAGCGACCGCGCCAGTCTCGATCGGCGTGCCATTGCCGCCGCCAAGCGGGGCGAGTGGGACGGGATCCACCACCTCTACGTCCGGTATGCGGACGACGTCCTCGGCTACGTGCAGAGCGTGGTGCGCGATCGCCACGAGGCAGAGGACATCACCCAGAACGTGTTCGCGAAGCTGATCACGGCGATCCAGAAGTACGAGGAGCGCGAGGTCCCGTTCGCCGGCTGGCTGATGCGCGTCGCCCGCAATGCGACGCTCGATCACGTGCGGGCTCGGCGGCAGATCCCGGTCGAGGAGGTGCGCGCGACCGACCCGTGCGACGAAGGGCTTGAGTTCGAGCGGCGCCAGTGTCTCAAGGAGGCGCTCGCCAGTCTGCCCGAGGAGCAGCGCAGGGTGCTCGTGCTGCGACATGTGCTTGGCCTTTCACCGCCGGAGATCGCCGAGCAGCTGGGGAAGACCGAAAGCTCCGTGCACGGACTGCACCATCGCGGACGCGCGACGCTCAAGGCGACGTTGACCGAGCTCGAGGCCACGCCCGCGGGGTCCTAGCTCCGCCTGCGGTGTGAGGCTCGCTCGCAGACGCCGGCTCGACTACGGCTCGTCGCCGTCGTCCGCCGCGCTACCGAGGACACGGTCCGCGACACGACCGGAATCGATGTCCGCGAGGTAGAGCAGCGCCGCGTGCTCGAGCACCCGCTCGAGCGCGACACCCTGGCGTGCGGCCTCGCTCTCCAGCCGCTCCCAGCAGTCCCGGTCGACCTCGAGCTGGATCTCGCGCGGCGTTCCCTGTCCGCCGGGTTTGAACCCGGGGGCGAGCGTCGCGGCTCGGCGCGTGGGCCGCTCGGCGTCGAAGTAGGCCGCGGCGCGAGAAAGCAGGTCGTCCAGCGTCGGGCGCTGGAGCGCGTGACCGGAGACATCCTCGCCGTCGGAGGTGCTTTCGCGCAGGGCCTCCAACTCGAGGCTCTCCCACCCGAACTCGTCGAACCTGAGCGTGAGCCCGCGATTCACGCGTCCGCCTCCCGGCGGTTACTGGGCGCTTTCGGCTTCGTCATGAGTCGACGCTTAACCCTCGATGGCCAACCCTCAATGCAATCATAGACTCGCCCGAGGTCAAGATACTCGCCCGAGTCAAGATCGGCCCGTCGTCGGCGTCCCGGATTCCCGCGTCTTGGGAGATCTTGGGCGGTGGTTCGATGTCGTCACCGCTCGCGAGATCGTGGGCGGCGGTGCGATGATCCGATTCGCGGCCCTGGGCTCGACCCGCGTCGCGACGAATCGCGGCTCGTATGCGAACTGGCCGACTTCGGCGACCCGCGTCCCGCACTCGTCGCAACGTCGGAAGAAGGTGAGAACCCTCGTCTCCCGGTCGTACGACGAGCTGATCGTGTGGAAGCCGTGATGCCTGCACTGCATGTCACCCGATAAACGGGCCGCGGAGACGCCGATTCGCGCTCACCGCCGCGACTGCTACGAAACTCACCCTCTGCAGAGGCGTCAACGGGAGCTAGGGCGCAATTGACCGGATGCCGGTGTATGTGGGGGCGATCACCTAAAGCCCGGGAGGACTCGGTCGACTGCCGCGCTAGCGAAGGGTCTGATGGCGCGTCAGGCGATCCGCATGCGCAACGGGACTCGGATCGTTGTTCATGGACGAAGGGTTATATGGCTCGCTCAGGAAGGCTCAGAACTCGGATCGGCGTGGCGCTGCTGCTCGGTGCCGCCTGTGGGATCTTGCTGTGGGGGCAATGGCACGGCCCGACGATCGTGTCGCTGTCGTCGTCCCACGGCATCGACGCTGGAGACCTCGCCGGACTCGCGCTGCTCACGCTGGCGATCGCCCTCGCCCCCGCGCGACCGCAGGGCGCCCGCGCGGGGCCGAGGTGGCAGGCGGGTCGCTGGACCGGCCCGGCGTCCGCCGTCGTGCTCGGCGCGCTGCTGCTTGTGTGTGTAGTCGACCCGCCCGTGGAGAAGTCGCTTGTGCCCGCCGGCGGCGGGACCTTCGACGGCGCCACTCGGCACGCCGAGGCGCAACAGGCCGATCCGGTGAACCGCTGGTCGCACGTGGCGCTGACCTTTGACGGGACGACGCTGCGGCTGTACGTCAACGGCAGCCAGGTGTCGAGCAGAGCGACGACCGGGGCCATCCTTAGGACCACCCGCCCCATGTGGATCGGTGGCAACCGTCCCTACGGGGAGTACTTCCAGGGCCTCATTGACGAGGTGCGCGTCTACGATCGCCCGCTGAGTCGTGCCGAAGTGCGGGCCGAGATGTCGAAGCCGATCCGAGGCGCCAGGGTCACGTCGGCACCAAGCCTCGTGGGGGCGTACGCGTTCGACCGTGGCTCGGGGACCCTGGCGGCGGACGCCTCGGGCACGGGCAACGCCGGCGCGATCAACGGAGCGAGGTGGACTACCCGCGGGCGGTACGGTGGTGCGCTTCGGTTCGGCGGCGCTGGCGCGGTCGTGCGCGTCCCTGCGTCAGCGTCGCTGGACCTGAGGGGCGCGATGACCCTCTCGGCCTGGATTTGGCCCAGTGAATCGCAGACCGGGTGGCGGACGATCCTGCATCGCCAGACCGACGCCTACTTCCTCATGGCCAGTGGCGGCAGCAGCCACCCTCGCCTGGAGGCGCTCGATGACGCGCGCGTCGCGCTGCTCGCCGCCGCCGCTGTCTTGCTGTGCGTCGGGCTGGTCAGCGGCCGCACTCGCTGGGCGGGCGGGCGGCGGCGCTTGTGGTGGCTGCCCGTAGCGCTGTTCTTGGCCGGATCCGTAGTCGATGCCGCGCTCACGCCTTCGGACACGCTGATCGGCGCGACCTTCGTGGCGCTGTGGTTCGCAGTGACCGCCTCGCACCGCGGCGAGGCGGTGAGCATGTACCTCATCGCCGCCGTGTTCACGGGTGTGACCGTCGTGTCCCTTACCGGCCAAGGCGGTCTCGAGCTGGCGGGCGACGATGGCGGCAACACTCGCTCAGCGGCGCTCGGCGTGCTCCTCTTGACCGCTGGCCTGCTGAGCGCTCGTTACGGCTCACGAGGCGGCGAGCAGCGCTCGGCGGAAGCGGCTAGCTGACGGAGATCACACGGGCTCACCCCCGCTGGATCGGCGAGAGCCGAAAGTGGTCCACCCAGATGAGGCAGGAGCCGGAGTTACCGGCGCTTACTCGCCATCGATGACGCAAAAGAGGATCCGCACCGGGCGCGTTGCTAGAGCATAGGACGTCATGACGAATTCCCCCGCTATGACGGCTGTAGCCGACGCGGAAACACCGGACACGCGCCTCGGCTCGGACGCGCCCCTCCGCATGGAGCGGTTGGCAGGCGTCGGAGCGGCTTGGAAGCTCGCAGGCCAGATCGGCGTCCAGGGCATCCGGCTGGTGACTGTGGCGATCCTTGCCCACCTCCTGACGCCCGCGGACTACGGCGCCGCCGCGATCGCGATCGCACTGGCGACGTTTGCACCGACGGTGGGAGACATGGGCATGGGGTCGGCCGTGGTACAGACCAACGCCGCGACGCGACTCCTGCGTTCAACGGCCTTCTGGGCATCGCTGGCTTTCGGGATCGCGCTCTCGGTGCTCCTGGCAGTTTCGGCGGGCCCGGTGGGCCAATTCGTGGGCGACTCTCGAGTCGGGACGATGGCTGCAGTCGGCGGTTTGACGTTCGCCATCTGCTCGGTTGGGTCGATCAGTCAGGCCGTGTTCATGCGGGAGATGAAGTTCCGCAGCATCGAGCTTCGCTACTGGTTCGCACTCATCGTTGCCAGTGTCATCGCGATGCTCGCGGCCGGCGTCGGTGCGGGCCCATGGGCGCTCGTGCTCCAGCAGATCGTATTGCTGGCCGCATTCACCTCGGCGCTCTGGTGGCGTGCAGGTTGGCGTCCCACCCTCGAGTTCTCAGGTTCGGTCTTCCGCGGACTGTGCTCGTTCGCAATCCGAATCGCAGGTGGTCGCTGGGCGAGGCTCCTCGAACTGCTCGTTCTCTCCCTCCTGATCGGAAGACTCGTGGGCGTGCCGGCCCTCGGCGCATGGAGCTTCGCCATGAGCACGGTCATCCTGCCGCTAACCGTGATCGCGATCCCGATCGCGGAAGTGCTCTTTTCGGCGTTCTCTCGATTGCGCGGCGAGCGCGAGCGCATCGCCGCGCTGTGGCTCAAGAGCATCCGTTTCTTAGCTGCGGTCATCCTCCCGGTTCTCCTCGGTCTCGTCGTCGTCGCCCCGGATCTGATCCCGGCCGTGTTCGGATCGCGTTGGCAGGTCTCGGTGACCATCGTTCAGATCCTCAGCATCTACGTGATCATCCGGAGCCTTCAGGCCTGGAACTCGGTGGTCATGGACGCGGTGGGAAGGCCAGGGGTCACGCTGTGGACGCAAGTCGCCGCTCTCTGCCTGACGCCGGTCGGGGTCGTCATCGGCGCGCAATGGAGCGTCGAGGGGGTGGCGGTCTGCTTCGTCGTCAGCCAGCTGATCGCGGTCGAGATTCCCATGTTGATCTTCGTCCTCTCGGAGCTTCGGGTGTCGCCGACGATCCTGGCGGCGCGGCTGTGCGGCGTCGTCGCTGCCTCGATCGTGATGGCGACCACCTGCCTACTCGGACGCTTATCGTTCTCCACGCTGGGGATCGGCACGACGGGGCGAGTCACACTCACAGTTGCCCTGGGGCTGCTCGTGTACGCGCTCGCCCTCTGGTGGCTCGCCCCCGACATCGGTCGTCGGGCGGTCGGCCTCGGCCGAGAGCTCCTCTCACGGGTCACCGGCGGCCGCCCGGGGCCGCGGCGTGCAGCCGTGACGACGCGCTAGCGAAGCCAGGGCTGGTCCGGTCGCGCACGGGCTCAAGACCCATCCGCCGTGTCCACCGACTGATCCGATGACGGTGCGCTACGGTGCTGCTCGGCAACGAGCAGCGTCGACTGTGACGGCTCGACGATTGACCGCGGCGGGGTCGGCTGTGAGCCGCGAACAACGCCGCGCCGGCATCATGCGGTTCCCCGTTATCGAGGCAATTGCACCGTGCGTGATCGCAAGCTCGTAATGTTGCTCGCCTTCGGCGCTCGCCTCGGGGTCTCAATCGCGGCATCCGTCTCGGCGACCACGACTCCGAGCCCGAAGCAGGGGTCGGGGCCCTCCCCGAGCTTCAGGAGGTGGACGGTGGACCGAACTACTACGCCAGATTCTCGCATGCCCTACCAAGCGGCACCTCGGCTATTTCCCGATCGGCGTGTGGTTCGAGTGCGGTCACGTCGCAGGCCGACGTTGACAAAGACAAGGACGCCGGGCTCAACCTCTATGTCACCGTCGCTCACCAGCCAGCTCCGTCTGATCTTCGTCCGCGATAACGGCATGAAGATGATCGCGCCAGCAGTCGGAATGGCGCAACGAGGCAGGCGAGCGCGCAGCAGACCCGGCGATGGCCGGCTGGGAACTCCATGGAGGAGATCGACATGCGAGCAGGACCTGGGGCGGGTTACGACACGCTGGAAGCCATCCTTGCGCAGCTACCGAACGACGGCCGATTCCGTTACAACAACTACGGCAAGGGCGTCGCCTTCTGGGAGACGGACGCCGAGGCGGCACGGTTCGTCAACGATTTTCAGGACGTCGTGTCAGCCGACACGTACTGGTTCACCGACAACGACATCTGCTCGCAGAGTGAGGGGGGGAGCTGCTGGCCGGCGGCACTCGGCCGCTGACCGCGGCCGAGTGCCACCGGGCGGCAAACTACGGTGCCACGGTCACGCGGGTGCGCGACCTGGTGAGCCCCCCGGGCTCGAAGCCGGTCTGGGCGTTTGTCGAGCTTGGCCACCCGTTCAACGAGTCGGGCTGGCCGTCGATCCAACCCGCCGAAGTGCGCGCTGCCGTGTGGCAGAGCCTGATCGCTGGGGCGCGCGGCATCATCTACTTCAACCACAGCTTCGGCGGCCCGAACCAGAGCCAGCACGTATTGCGCGACCCGGCCTACGCGGCGGTCCGGACCGCGGTCAGGACCGTGAATCGACAGATCAGGGACCTAGCCCCGGTGCTGAACGCGGCCACGGTGGCCTCCGGGTGGTCGCAAGGGGCCGGGACGACGGCGATGGTGAAGTGGGCGAACGGGCACTTCTTCGTGTTCGCCGGTTCGGCAGGATCGGCCGTAAGCGGGAGGTTCTCACTACCGTGTGTCGGTGACGCGAGCGCCACCGTAGTGGGCGAGGGGCGCTCCATCCCGGTCAGCGACGGCTCGTTCACCGACTCCTTCGCCCACAGCAACGCGGTCCACATCTACCGCATCGACGGCGGATCCACCTGTGGGCTACCTGCACCTCCGTCCGGCTCGCCGCCGCCCAACGGCTTCAGCTTCGGCAAGCTGAAACGAAACCTGAAGAGAGGGAGCGCGAAGCTGACCGTCACGGTCTCCGATCCTGGGGCGCTGCGGCTGAAGAAGACCAGCCGGGTGCGCGGGGCCTTTAAACGCGCCTCCGAGGCCGGCAGGGTCCGGCTCAAGGTCGGCTCGCGCGGCAAGGCCAAGCGCAAGCTCAAGCGCGTCAGCAAGCACAATCGGACCTCGAAGGTCAAAGTCAAAGCGAGAGTCAGCTACACGCCGACCGGGGGCGTGCCGAGCGAGAAGTCGAAGCGGGTGAAGCTGAACGGCGCCACGGCTAGGCGCTCGGCCAAACGCCCGCGCGTACACAGCAGACGGTCGTCGCCCGAGGCGACCCGCCCGAACGCCGGACAGCCCCCCTTGGCGGACGTCCGAGCGGAGTGCCCGACTTGGCTGACGAATCATCACTGCTACATCCTCTGATGCCAACCCGCTCACGAATTCCTGCGGCAGACGCTGGCGCCAGTGGAGTCGCCTCCCAGTAGCTGTGGCAGAGCATCGAGTTCGCGGCACTGACTTCGGCCGACTTCTTGAGCACGCGGTCCACGAACACGCCATAGAGGATGAACTCGGAGACGTGCAACTCGGCGGCGATAGCGTCAAGCCACCGCCGCCCGGTGACCTCCTCGGTATCCGGTCGCGTAACCCCAGCACGACCTTGCGATCCCACGCGTCGAAGTGCGCTGATGTATTCCGGAAGCGGCGGTGGGCCGGCCGGCGGCAACCCGAGCAAGCGACTCGCTTACCTGATGCCAGATCAGGTGGCGCGCCAGGTGCGTGTCCACGGCGTTGCCGGCGCGATAGAAGCGTACCAAGCCGTTCCTGCGGAATGTCTCCAGAGTCACCGGGCGTCGAAGACCCGTCCGAATCGGCCAGGACCAGCACGTCGGCTGCCAAGGTTCGCGGCTGCATGTAGCTTCACCAGCTGTTGCGCCACCCAACCCCGAATCGGTGGGCAGGGCGCGGCGCAGATTCAGCCACGCGTTCGTCTCTGGAGACCGACCAGATCCGACGCGGGAGCATCTCGTCAACGGTCCAGATTCGTGCCCGCGGCAGAGCGAAGCGGATCAAACAGCTTCAGGTCGCCGGGTCGGCACGATCAGGTGCTGGCCGAACCTCCGGCGGTCGTCCACTCCAGCACGGAGCAGTTGAGCTCGCGGCATAGCTCAAAGTCACGCGCGTAGCTGGGTGTGATGACGGCGAGGCTACTCACGGGCCCGGCGTGCCCGTCCTTTCCGTAGGGCGGGTCGGTTGCTCGATCGGCCCCGGCTGTGCGCCATTCGCACCGTCCGCTCCCCCCGAAGCCACCACGGTCTCATCGTCAGCCGGGATCGGGTGCCGAGTTCGGCTCTCTGCCCGCAGTGTGGTCACGGCGTCCCACACCGAGACGACCACGAACAGCAGCACGGCGCCGAGGACGAGCACGACGACGAGTACCCGAACCTGGCCCGCGGCCTTCAGCTGAGCCTCGTCCGCAGCGTCTACGAGCTGCGGCTTGACCATGTATTGCGGGGCGATGCCGCGGGCCCGCTGCATCCGGTCGAGCTCCTTAGTTACCGCACCACCGACCACCTCGGCCGAGCGGATAGCCGCCTCGGGGCTTGAGCCGAGCCCCGTGATGTCCACGATCGGGGTCGTGTAGCCGAACTCGGCGCCCGGCTCCACCGTGTAGTCACCATCCACTCCGGCCTTCATCAACGCCCGTCGCGACGACTCGTTGCTCACGGTGCTTGCCAGCACCTGGACGACCACCGACTGGTCGGTGAAGCGGGTATAAGGGTTGTCCGCATTGATCCGGCCAAGTGCCGGCCGCTGGGCGATCTCCTCCTGGGTAGGCGGAGGCGGAGGATTGATCAGGACGTAGCTGGCCGACGCCTCGTACACAGAGTCCTTGACGACGCTGACATAGGCCCCGCCAAAGAGGGTCAGGACGATGACAGGGAGGGTCACGAGCCTGTAGCTCCAGATCTTTCGACCGATCATCAGCAGATCCAAGGTCAGCCTCCTGCGTGGACATTGGCGAACATCAAGTCAGCCCAGCCTCGAGCTGTCATCGCGCTCCCATGTCTCGGCGGCGTGCGGGCCCCCGGAGAGGGGGGCCAGGGCTAGCGCGAGCCGCGCACCCGCGGCGAACGACGCGTAGGTCGCTGCATCGAGCGCCGGGACCGGCCCCGCGACAAAGAGCTTGCCGAGGTCGCGCACCGTGGATCCGATCGTCTCCGGCCCCCGGTCGTCGAGGTCAGGCGCGGCGGCCGGCTCCGTCTTGCTGCGGTACGTGCGGCGGAGCACCCGGACGAGGTCGCGGCTGCGGCGCGGCACCGCGACCACGACGGGCGGGCAATCGACGACCTCGACCTCGCCGCGGCCGAACAGTCGGTCCACCCAGAGGTCGTCGGCGACCACGTCAGGGAAGCTGCCGAACCGGCTGCGGCCCGCCTCGGACAGCCCGTAGACGCCCGCTCCCCAGAGCGATCCCAGGACGGCCGGGACGCGCGAGCGGGCACGGTAGTAGCTCCGCACCGGCGCCGACGCCTCGCGCGAGTCGTAGCGGATCGGTGGCCGGGCGGCGAGGGCCCCGGCTCGGAGCCGCTCGAGCACGAGCCGGGCCGCCGCCCCGACCACGACCACGTCGGCGTCTATATAAAGGCGGGGGAATGCGGTCGCCGCCGCGTCGCCGGCACGCAGCGCGGCCGGCTTCGACGCCACGCCGAGCTCGATCACCCGCACCGCGGGGCCCGCCGCGCGGGCGCGCGCCGCGGTGTCGTCGCCACAGCCGTTGCAGACGACGACGATGTCGAGCTCGCCCGGCGCGAAGCCCGTTAGCAGGGCGTCGAGACAGCGCCGGATGACCGGCGCCTCATCGTGCGCCGGGATCACCACCGAGCCGAGCAGCGGACGGCGGAGAGGCTGTTGCGTGAGCGCGATCTTCACTGACCTCTCCGAAATGAACGGGTCCGGGGTGGTGGATCTTCTGCCCGGCCCAGGGTCTCCGGCGCGGCGGGAGCTTCGACTCACTGAACCTGGCCACGACACGCATCATGCGCGCGCTATTCGGCGCTGGGAGCGGATGGCGCCCTCGCGGACTCGGGATCGGTCCCCAACGGGCGCGGGGGTCTCCGACGACGCCCTGACGGCCGCGGCGAGGCGCCAGCAAGCTCCGATCAAGCCGATCACGAGGGCGTAGACGTTGGTGTACATCGGAAACGAGAGCGAGTCGAATGTCAGTGAGCAGGCTCCTGCGGCCAGCGCGGAGCCGGCCAACGCCGCACACAGCAGTCGGAGCTCGGGGTCGCCGCTGCGGCGACGGGCGACGAGCGCGGAAATCAGCGGCACAAGAAAGAAGGCGGCCAGCCCGACGACTCCGACCACCCCGAGCTCGATCGCGGTCTTCAGGTACTGGTTGTCGAGGATGTAAATGGGGTTCTCGGGCAAGTAGGTCCCGCCGCCGTGGCCGAACCACGGCGCTTGATCCACTAGCCGCTCGACCTCCGGGTAGTCGTACACCCGAGCCTCCACGGAGTCATCGCTGCCGCCCGCTCGGAAGAAGCTCGTGAGGGTGCCGATCACGCCGGGCGCCGACATGAAGACTGCCGTCACCGCGAGCGGCGCCGCGCAGAGCCCGACGAGCCGCTGCCGCGACGGCATCAGCACGACGAGCACCGCAAGCGCGAGCACGACCGAGATAACCGCCGACCGCGACACTGAAGTCGGGATTGCGAGCGCGATCAGCGCCACCGGAGTCCACCGCCTCCGCGCGGTCCGATCGGTGTCGTACATGGCGAGGTAGATCGCCAGCGGCAGCAGCATCCCGGCTACTACTCCGAGTTCGATCGCGGTGATCGCGGTGCCCGTGACCCGGTTCAGCGCTGCCCGCGTCGACGATCGCCGGGTTCTCGAAGTTGAGCGAGAACCCGGGCAGCTCACGCAGGTACGGCGTGATGTCCAGCTCGAGCCAGTACTGCAGTGCAGCCACTACGCCGCAGAACGCACCGCCCCAGGTCAATGCCCGCAACACTCGGCGCACGTCGCGCAGCGAGGTGAGGCACTCTGCGGCGACCAGCGCCACGCCGGTGATCACTGCGAGCTGCATCATCAGGCGCTCCGCCGCCGCCGCTTCCGACACGGTCAGTGTGCTGCGGTCCATCGCAATGTACGAGACGAGGACGGAGAGCCAGAACACGCAGAGCACACCCCTGATCGGGTGTCGGTGTCGCAGCGGATCGTGGAGGCTGAGCAGGGTCGCGGCCAGGAAGGCGGCGAACGCGAACATGCCGATCAGGGCGGCGACATAGCCCTGGGCGCCGATCGCTCTGATCACCACGTCCGACGGGATCACCATCACGGCCAACGCGAACAGCTGCAGCATTGGCACCGCGTGGGAGCGCGACGGTAGATGGCGTGCCCAGCCGATGCTCAA
This sequence comes from uncultured Thermoleophilia bacterium, assembly GCA_963756745.1. Taxonomy (GTDB): domain Bacteria; phylum Actinomycetota; class Thermoleophilia; order Solirubrobacterales; family 70-9; genus DASPWW01. Next base: position 15,975 of record CAVWOU010000010.1, on the reverse strand, counting down.
CCCGGGCCGAGACGTGAAGGCCCGCACGTCAACCCGCGGTGAGGGAGTTAGTCTGAGATACCGGCACGTCCATCCAACGGAACTGGGCCGGCTGAACTGTCGGCAAGAATGCCGGAGCCCGGTGTCCATTGATCCCGGGTGCAGCCGGGGACCAGCGTCTCGTCCGGATCATCGGGCACGACCCGCACCGGATCGCGTTCGAGCCGACACGACTCGCATTACTGCGGAGGGTCGGCGACCTTCGACTGGCTGAACTTGGCCACCGCACCGCCGGTGTGCTCGAAGTACTCCACGACCACTGTGTGCTGGCCCTCCGACAACGGAACATCCGCGGTGTAGGTGGTCGGCGCCTGATAGAACCAGCCGTCGATGACCTGGGTGCCGTCCACGAGCACCCGGATTCCGTCGTCGCCAGTCACGCTCAACCGATAGGTGCCCGCCTCATAGGTCTCGTCCTCGTCCAGCGCGCCGAGAAGACGTTGGAGGGAACCACGGCGTGGGGTGAGCCCTCGCCCCAGTCGAAGTCGATCGCGTCGTCGTTGCGGGTTAGGACCGGATCGCCGGATAGCTCGCTGTTGTCGAAGTACTCGGCGGCGAACGGATCGGCCGGCGGCGGTGGTGGCGGAGCCGGCTCCGAGGTCGGCTCGTAGTCGAGCTCGGCGACCGCGTTCCCGCCCGCCTCGAAGTACTCGAACGCGATCTCATGCGTTCCCTGGGACAGGTGATGATTGACCGTGTACGTGGTGCGGCTCTGGGGGACCCACTTGTCGAGCACCTTCTGGCCGTCGACGAACAGGCGGACGCCGTCGTCGCCGGTGACCGTGAACTTGTAGGCACCCTCCTCGTCCACGTTCACCGACTTCGTCCATCGGGCCGAGAAGTCGTCTGCGGGGACGCCGTCACCGGGCGTGCCACCGCCCCAGTCGAAGTCGATCGCGTCGTCGTTGCGGGTGAGGACGGGCGCGCCCGAGAGGTTGCGGTTGTCGAAGTACTCGGCGGCGTATCCGCCGTCGGCGGCCACAACGCCACCGATCCACTCGTACGAGAACTCGGCTCGCGCACCCCCGCTCGCCTCGAAGTACTCCACCCGCAGCTCGTGTGGGCCACTCGTCACGACCTTGTCGACGCTGTAGACGTCGTTGCCGTGGGTCCACTTGTCAACCACTGGCACACCGTCGATGCACGCGGCAGCGTGGTTGACCTCAAGGTCGCCCCTGACGGCTCGCTCTACTACATCACCTACTTCCCCGGCGCTCATCTTCTGCCTTGCCGGGCGGCCGGCAGAGCCGAGCCGTGCGCAGCCTCGATGTCGCCGCCGGCACCGGGTCGTTCTCGCTTCGCCGTGGTTAGATGCCCCGGGTGAGCGAGGACACGCCGGGGCTTTCGATCGGGCTTGCCGTACGAAACGAGCCGCACGCCGTCAAGCGGTGCATCGAATCGGTCCTGTCTCAGGACTTCGCCGACCTCGAGCTCGTCATCTGCGACAACGCGTCGGACGACTGCACCGTCGAGACGCTCGAGGGCTATGCACGTGCCGACCGGCGCATCACCGTGAGCGTCAACGAGGTCAACATCGGCTCTCACGAGAATATGGGACGCGTGCTCGAACTGGCCCGTGGCACGCTTTTCCGCTGGATCAGCGCCGACGATTGGCTCGAGCCAACGTGCCTCTCAGCGTGTGTGCGGGCACTCGAGAGGCGCCCGGATGCAATCGGTGTGACCACGTCGTTCACGATTCACTCCCCGGACGCGGCCCCCAGATACGAGGGGTATCGGGGCGAGTTTCCCACCTCTCCCGATCCGGCGCGGCGCTTCGAGCGCATGCTGTGGTTCTTCCACGCCGGCGACGCGAAATACGACCCGATCTACGGCGTGTATCGGCGCGAGCATCTCATCCGCTCCCATCGGCTCCGCCCCTCGGAGCGGACCGACTGGCTTCTCAGTGCCGAGCTGGCGCTCATGGGGCCGATCCTCCATCTCGACAGGCGGCTGTCCAATCGCACGCGCGCGTACCCGGTCGGAGTCGATCGAGCAGCGTTCAGGCGTCGCCTCGATCCCATGCGGGCAGAGCAGCTTCGGACGTCCCCGCGACGCCTGTATCGCGAGCTCTACGCCCTGGCGGTGTCGGCCGACCTGACGGAGGCGCAGCTGCGCCGCTGCCGACGGGCCCTTCGCCGCTTCTGGGCAAGGGAGGTCAAACGCAGCCTGCGCACACGCGTCTCAGACGCGCGGCATCGAGCCCTCAGGCGATGAGGCGACCGTCCCATTGCCCGACTCGGGAGCCTCGGATGCCTCGACGCGGCGCAGCCATGCCTCACGCCAGTAGGCATGGATCTGGCGCGGACAGAACCACCGACCGGTGCTGCACTCACCCGAGCAGACAGATCCGTCGAGGATGATGCAGTCCTTGGCGATCTTCAGCATGCGACCCGTTCTGTCGTCGACGATCCGCTGCACCCGGTCCTTGACACGGAGGGTCCGCCCACAGTAGGGGAGCATCTCGCGATCGAAGGACAGCCCGCGGTTTAGTCCGTTCTCGTCGAGCGTGGCCTCGATCTCGGCCGGCGACCGCACCTGCACGAGATCGCCGGGCCGCAGGTCGAGCGGCTCCGGCGCCGGCGACTCGCTCGCCGGGCCGTACAGCGGGAGCGGCTTGAGGATGCCGACACGGTCCGCGACCTCCATCACGAACGCCCGCACCAGGAGCCACATGTACCGGAGCAGGCCGAAGTTGCCGTTTCGGAGCTCGCGCCAGTACTGCGGCAGATTGGAGGTCTTGAGCGGCTCGGTGGCGTTGAGCGCCTCGGTCGCCTGACAGCGCCAGACCTCCGCGGCGTCGTCTCCGGATCCGCGCATGGTTCGTGTCGCGGCCGTGGCGACACCCTCCAGGGCCGCCGTACCGTCGTCGCCGGGCTCGGCTGCGTCGGAATCGGGGTCCACGCGGCGAAGCCACGCCTCCTTCCAATACAGCATGCAGCCGGCCTGGCAGCCGCCATGGGCCGACCCGTCGCAGCGAAGACCGTCGAGATACACGGTCCCGTGGACGCGCCGGCTCCCGCTCGCGGCGATCGTGTCGCAGATCTTGTCGACGCGGCGGCTCACCGTGTAGCGCCGGCCTGCGTGGCGGATCATCTCCGGCATGAACGGCATCCGGTCGAGGCTGCCCTCGTCGTCGAGCGTCGCGAGTATCTCGGCCGCGGACTTGACTTCGACCATGTCGCCCGGCCGCAAGGGCCGATCGCCTGAAGAGCTCAAGGAGCGCACACAGTAGAAACGCCCTCGAGGCGGCCCTACTTCCAGGGCCGGTGAGCCGAAAGCCAGGGCGCATCCGCACGTTGATTCCACGACGGTGGACATGGAGGTGGTCATAGCGTCCCATCGCGACGGGCGATGGTTGGAGCCGTGCCTCAACTCGCTCGAGAGCGCGGCCGGCGCTTGCACGTATCGGGCCACGATTGTGGAGAACGGTGGATCCCCCGTCCCACTGCCCGAGACCCCCACGCGACGGGTGATCTACATGCAGAACCTGGGATTCGCCGCGGCGAACAACGCGGGCTCCCGCGGTTCGGCAGCAGACCTCCTGCTGTTTCTGAATCCCGATACGGAGGTCGCGCAGGGAACCCTGGAGCTGTTGGTGAAGTCGATGCGCAACCGGCCCGATGTGGGTCTTCTCGCGGTCCGACAGGTGACGAGCGACGGCTCCCTGTGGCCTTCCCTACACAGATTTCCGTCGCTCCGCAGGGCACTGGCGCAGGCGTTGGCGAGCGAGAAGTGGCCCGGCGTGGGCGGGCGGGTCGGTGAGCGCGTCCTCGACTCCGACCGCTACTCGCGCGGCGGACCGTTCGACTGGACCACGGGAGCGGTGCTCGCGGTCCGAAGAGAGGCATTCGAGGCCATCGGGGGTTTCGACGAACGCTTCTTCCTTTTCTCGGAGGAAACCGACCTCTGTAAGCGAATCCAGGACGTCGGCTGGGAGGCGCATCTCGAACCCGGCGTGACATTCGTCCATCACGCCGGCAAGGCAGGAGTGGATCCCCCGCGAGAGGCGCAGATGGCGTACGCGCGCCTGCAGTACGCCAAGAAGCACTTCAGCCGCCCCGGGGTCGCTGCGTATCACGCGATCCTGCTGTTGCACCATCTCCTGCGGTTCGTGATTCTGCGCTTCCGCGGGTCCACTCGATCCTCGAGTGCGCCGGCTTCGGTCCTCGCGCTGAGCGTGCTGCTCGGCAGGACCGAGCCGCCGTTTCGGCGCGCCGAGCCCGCGGCTTGGGGACCCGTGCCGCCCCCGGCGCAGGAGACGGCGTCCATCATGGGCATGCCCTTGCACAAGCTGGATCATCCAACACTGATCCAGACCTTCTTGCAGGGCGTCCGTGCGGGAAAAGGCGGGTGGATCGTCACCCCGAATCTCGACATCCTGCGCCAGTTCACTACGAGCCATGAGAGCCGAGAGCTGATCATGGCCGCCAGTCATCGAGTCGCGGATGGCCAGCCGCTCGTGTGGGCCTCGCGGCTGGCGGGTAGCCCGATACCCGAGAGGGTCGCCGGCAGCGACCTCGTCCTGAGCATGCCGGAGGCGGCAGCGCGTGCCGGCTTGTCGGTGTTTCTTCTGGGTGGAGATCCCGGGGCGGCAGCTGCCGCCGCGGCGCGACTCGAGGATCTGTGCCCCGGGCTGCAGGGGGTGGACTCCTATTGTCCCCCGTATGGATTCGAGGACGATCCGGCGGAGCTGGAGAGGATCAAGGAAGCGCTGCACCGTGCCCGGCCAGCGTTGGTTCTGATCGGCCTCGGCTTTCCGAAGCAGGAGCAGCTCATTAACTTGCTGCGGTCCGAGATGCCCCAGACGTGGTTCGTCGGCATCGGGATATCACTCAGCTTCCTGGCCGGGAAGCAGCCCCGTGCGCCCGCTGCGCTGCAACGTCTCGGTCTCGAGTGGGTGCACCGCCTCTGGCACGAGCCGCGCCGCTTGTTCAGGCGGTACGTCGTTCTGGGTATCCCGTTTGCCGTGAGGCTCTTCGCCTGGGCGATGGCTCACAGGCTCCGCGGTGCGCACCTGGGAGACTCGCCGCGCGATCAGGTGGGAGGCAGACCGTCGAGGTGGGAGCGGTAGAACTCGACCGTCCGCTGGAGACCATCGTCGAGCGGCGTCCGAGGCCGCCAGCCGATCGCCTCGGCGGCGCTCGTCGGATTCAGCGACGCGGACGCGCTCGAGCTGCCGATCGGCGATCGCACCGAACGCCGGCTCGACCTCGCCACCGACGAGATCTCGCAGGCGAAGGACGAGTGCGCGCGCGGTGATGAGCTTGCCCGACCCGATATCGAGCGACGTGCCCTCGACGCCGGGAGCGACCGCAGCCCTGAGGAACGCGTCAACGACGTCGTCGACGTAGATCCAGTCCACCTCTCGTGCCCCGCTCGTGAGCTTCGGCGCCAGGCCACGGAGAAGAGACACGGTCACGTAGGGCACGAGCTTTCGGAGGTCGCGTTGCCCCGGCCCGTACACCATGAACACGCGGAGGTGAACCACCGGGAGCTCGTAGAGGGCGTGGAAGAGGCGCGCATAGGCGAGCGCGGCCCACTTGGCGACGGCGTAGGGAGACTGGGCGACGGCCTGGGCATCGCCCAAATCGGGCTCCTCCATCGAGCCGGCCAGGACCAGGCGCCTACAGCCCGCGTCGACACAGCCCAGCATCACGTTGACAGCTGTTACGAGGTTCGCCTGCAGCATGGGGAGCACGAGGTCCGGCTCACGCCCACCGCTGACCTCGCTGGCCAGATGGAGGACGACGTCCGGCCGCAGGCGCTCCAGAACGTCCTGAGTGGCCGCAAGGTCGGTCAGATCGGCACGCTCCCAGCGCACCCCATCCGAGGTTCGTTGCCTTCGCGAGACTGCGTGCACGATCGCCCCATGCTCCAAGGCCCGCCGGCAGAGCCGCTCACCGATGAAGCCCGAGCCCCCTGTCACCAGCAGGCGCTGTCCGGACAGCGAGTTCATGGGGTTGGGGAGCATAGGCGGCACCGCCGCGCACGTTTTAGCCGTCGCCAGCCGTTGGATATCTAGGCATCACGTCTCGGCTGGCCCGCCTGTGGCCTGCTCCAGCTCGCTAGGAGGCACCTTTGCACGTACTCATCACCGGTCACAACGGCTACATCGGCTCGGTGCTGGCCCCCATGCTCGAGGAGGTCGGCCACGAGGTCGTCGGCCTCGATTCCGACCTCTTCGCCGCCTGCACGTTCGGCCCCGCCGAGCACGAGATCGAGTCGCTGCGCGCCGATGTGCGCGACGTCGAAAGCGAGGACCTGGTGGGCTTCGACGCCGTGATCCATCTTGCGGCCGTGTGCAACGACCCGCTCGGGAACCTCAATCCACAAGCGACATACGACATCAATCATCTCGCCTCGGTGCGAGTGGCGGAGAAGGCAAGGGAGGCCGGGGTCCCGCGGTTCCTGTTCTCCTCCTCCTGCAGTCTGTACGGCAAGGCGGGCGAGGAGATGCTCGACGAAAACGCCGAGTTTGCGCCGGTGACCCCCTACGGACGCTCGAAGGTGCTCGCCGAGCGGGAGATCTCGAAGCTCGCCGACGATTCGTTCAGCCCGACCTATCTGCGTAACGCCACCGCCTACGGGGTCTCGCCGCGCCTCCGGGTGGATGTGGTCGTCAACAACCTTGTCGGATACGCGCACACGACCGGCGAGGTGCTGATCCAGAGCGACGGGACGCCGTGGCGCCCGCTCGTGCACGTGGAGGACATCGCCGCCGCCTTCCTCACCGTCCTCCTGTCTCCCCGCGAGCTCGTCCACGACCAGGCCTTCAACGTCGGCGCAAACGACGAGAACTACCGCATCCGGGACCTGGCCGAGATCGTCGAGAACGTGGTGCCCGGGGCGCGGGCATCGTTCGCGGCCGGAGGCGGACCGGACAAACGCTCCTATCGAGTCGACTGCTCGAAGATCGCACGGGTACTGCCGGAGTTCCAGCCTCGATGGACGGTGCGTCGCGGCGTCGAGCAGCTGCACGACGCATACGCCGGCACCGGTCTCAGCTACGAGGAGTTCACCGGCGCGCGGTACCTGCGGATCAACCGAGTTCGCGAGCTCCAGGAAGCCGGTCGGCTCGATGGCGACCTCCGCTGGCGGCTTGCGGTCGGCGTGGGTTGACGAGGCCTGACCGACAACGATCCCACACCTTGGTGCGATGATCTTCACCCCGGCCGGGCTCGAGGACGCCTACCTGATCGACGTGGAGCGTCACGAGGACGAGCGTGGCTTTCTCGCCCGCACCTACTGCGAGCAGGAATTCGCCGAGCACGGGCTCCCGATGCGCATCGTGCAGAGCAGCACGATCCACAGCCCACGTCGTCACACTCTTCGTGGCCTGCACTACCAGGAGGCGCCGCACGCCGAGACCAAGCTGGTGCGCTGCACGCGCGGCTCGATCTTCCTTGTGATGGTCGACCTGCGCCAGCGGTCAGCGACCCGCAACGACTGGCTCGGCGTCGAGCTCAGCGCTCGCGAACGAGCGCCTGGGATACGTTCCCGAAGGCTTCGCGCAGGGCTACCAGACCCTCGAGGACGACAGCGAGGTCCTGTACCAGATGTCGCACCACTACGTGCCCGAGGCCGCGCGCGGGGTCCGCTGGGACGATCCGGCGTTCGGGATCGAGTGGCCGGGGGCGCCGGAGCGGATCATCTCCGAGCGCGATCGCGCCTGGCCCGACCACCGCGCCTGAGCGGGCTCAGGCGAGCAGCCCGGCTTGCACGAGCCGGTCCGCGGCCTGCCGCACCACCGGGTACGGCAGGCCTGAGCTGCGTGCCACGTCGAGCAGCGTGGAGCGGCCGTCGCTCTGGTTGAGCACCCAGAGCAGGGCGCGCTCGTCGTCGGGCGTGGCGACGGCGCCGCCGGCCGAGCGGTAGAGGCCCCGGCGGCCGAGCTGCGGCTCTCCGTAGGGGCTCAGGTTGGTCAGGCGGCGGTTGCTCTCCAGCACTTCGACCAGCTCGAGGCACGTCTCCACCGCCTCCGACAGCGACTCGGGCCGGATCCGCTCGAGCCCGTCGGCGGAAGTGTGGTAGCCATCGAACTCCCCGTGCGGGGTGCGCATCAGCGTGCCGACCGGCAGGTCGAACCCCGGCGAGCAGAACTGGCGCTCGTCGCCTCCCCAGGGCTCCCAGGGGAGCAAGCGGTGCGGGGCGCCCGAGTCACGCAGCACCGTCTCCATCGCCAGATCCACCTCGGCGTCCCCCCGCCGGCTCCGCTTGTAGGTCAGGGGGCCCTCGTCGCCGATGCAGGAGACCGCCAGGCCGTGCTCGATCCGCTCGAGGCCCTCGCGGTTCTCGGTGAAGCCAGGCCAGGGGCCCGATCGTGCCAGGCGCGAACAGGAAGCGGTAGGTGTGCCGAAGCCGCCGCCCCTGCAGGGTCGCCTCGCCAGCATCGCCGTCACGGCGATCCCGGAGAGGTTGTCGTTGGCGAGCGAGGGGTGGCAGACGTAGGTCGAGAACAGGACCTCCCCCTCCCCCTCTCCCTCGATCGGTGCTCGGCGTAGGTGAGGTGGCCGGGCTCGAGGGTCGAGTCGATCACCACCTCGTAGTCCCCCGGCGGCAGATCGAGCAGCTGCCGATGGGAGAGGCAGAAGCCCCAGGTGCGCTCGTAGTAGGAGGTCCTGTAGGGGATCACGTCCGGCTGCTCGGGAAGCGTGTGCAGCCGCTCCCGCAGCTCCTCGAGCGGCAGGGTGGTCCGCACCGGCTCGCTGTAGGAGACGACGTGCAGGGTCGAGTCGCGAGAAGTCGAGCACCCGGGTCCCGTCGGGGCCCGCGACGTAGGCGTCACGGAGATTCCACTCGTCAGGGACGATCCAGTCGAACACCCGGGTGCCGCTCGGGACCTCGGTGCGTTTGAGCGGGATCTCCTCCTCGAGCAGGTCGAAGGTGGCCCGCACCCCCTCGCCGCTGAGGCTCCGGCAGAGCGGGAACAGCCGCTCGCATCAGCTCGTATGTCTCGCGCCCGACATCCTCGGCGGCGCGGGCTTCGACGGCCGTCGTCACGCGAGCACGGCCTTGCGGCAGAAGAAGGCCTCGGCGTAGGAGCTCGGCGAGTTGCACTCCATGCCGCGCAGCCTCAGCAGACCCGAGAACAGATCCTCCTGGAACCAGCGCTTCGATCGCTGCGAGGCGAAGTGGCTCATCAGGTGGTCGATCTTGCGCTGCGAGAGTCGCTCGGAGAGCGGCACGAACGTGTTCGGCGCGCTCATGTCCCCGTCGTACTTCGGCACCTCGTACTCGAGGATGAGGTGGTCGCGGAAGGTGTTCCAGGTCAGCTCGCAGCATGAGCCGGTGGTCCTGGTGCAGGTCGGCGCGCTGGTGGGTCAGGACCACGTCGGGCGAGAGCTCGCCTTGAGCCGCTCGAAGAAGTCCTTGATCCGCTGGCCCTCGTAGGGGAAGAACCCGTCAGGAAAGTCGCGGACGACGACCTCGCTCCGCGGCACCCCGTCGAGCAGCGCCTCGGCGCTCCGGCGCGCCTCCTCGGCGCGCTCGCCGTCGCCGCTCAGGACGACCCAGCAGACCTCCGAGACCGCCCCCTGCTCGATCAGCTTGAGGATCGTGCCGGCGCAGCCGATCTCGATGTCATCGGGGTGAGCGCCGATCGCGAGCACCCGGGCCGGCGACGCCTCGGGCCGGCCGAGCAGCAGGGGCAGCATCAGCCGGAGGCCGCGTACTCGAGCTCGCGGTCGGCGACGCGGTCGGGGTCCCACACCTGCCATGGGGCGCTGCCGTCCTCGTGCAGGCTCTCGAGCCACTGCTTGTCCTTGAGCGTGTCCATCGGCGCCCAGAAGCCCTCGTGCCGCTGCCCGAGCACCTGGTCCTCGCGCAGCATCCTCTGCATCGGCTCCCCGACGAGGTCCTCGCCGGGGCGGAGCTCGTCGAGGACCTCCCTGCGCAGGATGAAGTAGCCGCCGTTGATCCAGATGTCGGAGCCCATCACGTCGCGCATGGCTTGCACGCGCCCGTCGCGATCTCATCGAGACCACGTGGAAGCTGTAGTTCGGGCGCACCGCGAGAAAGCTCGCCATCGCGTCCTCCGCCCTCGCGCGGGCGATCATCGCCGGGAGATCGGCATCGGTCAGCGTGTCCCCGTAGTTGGCGAGGAAGACCTCGTCGTCGGCCAGGAGGTGGCGGACGGCGCGAAGCCGCTCGCCGATCGGCGCCTGCAGGCCGGTGTCGACGAAGGTGATGTTCCAGTCGTGGATGTCGGTCTTGAGCAGGTGTACCTTCGCGCCGCCGTCGGAGAGCACGAAGTCGTTGGCCATCGCCTCGCTGTAGGTGAGGAAGAATTGCTTGATGACCTCGGCCTTGTAGCCCAGGCAGAGCACGAAGTCGGTGAACCCGAAGTGCGCGTAGTACTTCATCACGTGCCAGAGGACCGGCCGGCTGCCGATCGGGATCATCGGCTTGGGGGCGACCTCCGATGCCTCTCGCATCCGCAGCCCCTGGCCGCCGCAGAAGATGACGACCTTCACAGAACCTCCACCTCCGGAATGGGGACGACGAAGCGCGCACCCCACTCGCGCGTGTAGGACAGCTGGCTCACGATCTCGTCCTTCAGGTTCCACGGGAGGATCAGGATGAAATCGGGACGGGCGTGCTCGAGCGCCTCGGGATGGCGGATCGGGATATGGGTCCCGGGCAGGAACTGCCCCTGCTTGTACGGGTTGCGGTCGACGGTGAACTCGACCAGGTCCGTGCGGATTCCGCAGTAGTTGAGCAGCGTGTTCCCCTTGCCCGGAGCGCCGTAGCCCGCGACGCGTTTGCCATCGCGCCGGCACTCGATCAGGAACTCGAGCAGCCTCCACTTCGTCTCCACGACACGCGGCGCAAACGCGCTGTATCCCTCGAGCCGGTCGAAGCCGAGCGCCCTCTCCCGCTCCGCCAGCTCCGTCACACGAGAGCTCAGCGGCTGGCCGGCTTCCGATCGCGGCTGTGCATACACGCGGAGCGAGCCGCCGTGCGTGGCCAGCTCGTCGACGTCGAACACCTCGAGGCCGTGGGCCCCGAGGACCGCCTGGGCGGTGAGGAACGAGAAGTAGGAGAAGTGCTCGTGGTAGATCGTGTCGAACTGGTTGTCCGCGATCAGCCGCGCCAGGTGCGGGAACTCGATCGTGATCACGCCCGTGGGTGCCAGCACCCGCTGCATGCCGGCGACGAAGTCGTTGAGGTCGGGAACGTGTGCCAGCACGTTGTTGGCGACCAGCAGGTCAGCCCGTCGGCCCTCTGCCACGAGGCGGGCCGCGAGCTCCCGACCGAAGAACGCGACGACGGTCTCGATCCCTCCCTCCCGCGCCGCAGCGGCGACGTTCGCCGCGGGCTCGACGCCGAGCGCGGGTATGCCCCGCTCGACGACGTGCTGGAGCAGGTAGCCGTCGTTGCTGGCCAGCTCCAGCACCAGGCTGTCCGCGTCGAGCCCGAAGCGCTCGACCGCAGACTCCACGTAATCGCGCGCATGGGCGACCCAGGAATCCGAGTATGAGGAGAAGTAGGCGTACTCCGTGAAGATCTCGTCCGGCGCCACGAATTCCTCGAGCTGGACCAGCAGGCAGCGATCGCAGACACGAACGTGCAGCGGATAGAAGGGCTCCATCGCCCCCAGGCGCTCCGGGGGCACGTAGCTCTCGCACAACGGCGACATGCCGAGGTCGACGAAGGTGTTGCGCAAGGGAGCGGCGCAGAACCGGCAGTTGGGCAGGCCGGCCGCGGCCGGCCGCGAATCGATCCGATCTTGAAGCTCGACGTGCATGAAGCGCTCACGGCACCAACGTCGGAAGAGGCGCGGTTCTCACACGCGGAAGTCCAAGTTCCAATTACGTTGGATCCGCGGTCCAGCCGCGCGCCGCCGTCTGGGCAACGGCCGTTGTCCATAGCGGAGATGCCCGAGCAGCAGCTACAGCTCGACCCCCACGCCGACGGGGCGAACGGACACGCCGACCGGGCGAACGGACACGCTCGACCGATCTCTCGTCCGCGGGTGATCCGTATCCGAAATCCGTTCGCGGGCGTTCCGGTGCGCGATCGGCCGGCGCACGAGGAGATCTCCGAGGGCCTTCTGCCCGAGGCGACCTATCGACGGGATGCGGCGTACCGCCGCTCCCTCGGGCTCGCGGACGTCGCTGTCGGCGATGATCGCCGTGCTGATCGGCGTGCAGATCCTCGGCGAGGACGCTCTCAACCCGGTTGCCCTGCTCGCGCTTCCGCTGGTGCTCGTGGTCGGCAAGCTCACCGGTATCTACGATCGGGATGAGCACCTGTTGAGAAAGACGACGCTCGACGAGGTCCCGACCCTGTTCTGGGTTGCGACGCTGTACGCGCTCCTGATCTGGCTTGGCGGGGATCTGATCGTCGAGGGTCACTTCGGCCGCGACCAGGCGGTCGGCGTCTGGGTGCTGCTCCTGGCGAGCATGCTCGCCACCCGCGCGCTCGCGAGGTACGTGGCCCGCGCCGTATCGGACCAGGAGCGGTGCCTGGTGCTCGGCGACGCCGACACCGCGGGCTGGATCGCACGCCGGTTCGACGAGATGCCGGGCCTGAAGGCGCGTGTGGTCGGCCGGGTACCGCTCGAGCCGGAGCTGCCTGGCTCGAACGGCCTCCCCGTGCTTGGCGACGTCGCCGCGTTGAGGCCCCTGCTCCATGAGGAGCGGGTTGAGCGGGCGATCATCGTGCCCCGCAGCGCGGTCTCCGATGATCTTCTGAACACGATCCGGCGCCTCAAGTCGCTGGGAGTCAGGGTGAGCGTGCTGCCGCGCCTGTTCGAGGTCGTGGGCTCCTCCGTGGCGCGCGACGAGGTGGACGGGATCACCCTGCTGGGGATGCGTCGCTACGGGCTCAACCGCTCCTCCCGGGCCGTCAAGCGGGCGCTCGACCTTGCCGGAGCCGGTCTCGGCGTGCTCGTGCTCGCGCCGCTTCTGGCGACCATCGCGATCGCGATCAAGCTCGACTCGGCCGGTCCGGTCCTCTTCCGACAGCGGCGCATGGGCCGCGACGACGTGCCGTTCGAGATGCTCAAGTTCCGCACGATGGTGGACGGGGCCGACGCGCAGCGGTCCGCGCTCGCGGCGCGCAACGAGGCCGATGGTGGGCTGTTCAAGATCAAGGAAGATCCCCGGATCACCCGAGTCGGGAGGCTCCTGCGGCGAACCTCACTCGATGAGCTGCCCCAGCTGTTGAACGTGCTGCGCGGCGACATGGCTCTCGTCGGTCCCCGCCCGCTGGTGCTCGACGAGGACAGCAGGATCGAGGGCTGGCAGCGTTCGCGCCTCGAGCTCCCGCCCGGGATGACCGGTCCGTGGCAGGTGTTCGGATCGGCCCGAATCCCGCTCCACGAGATGGTCAAGATCGACTACTTGTACGGCGCCAACTGGTCTCTTTGGCTGGACGTGAAGATCCTCTTGCGTACCGTCTCGTTCGTGTTCGCGAGCCGCGGGCTCTGACTCGCCGTGGTGGCGCAACGCTCCGAGAACGCGAAAGTACCGCCGACACGGGGCGTTGGTGGGTGGATGGCTGGGCTTACGACCCCATCCGCAGACGTGACAGGTGAACAGCTGTCGGTCGCCGTTTGCGCGGAGGAACGCTCCCACCGCGACCGGGTCTGTGCGGCGCTCGCAGCAGGAGGCCATGCCGTCTTCGCGCGCAACGCAACCGTCGAGGGCCTTCTCGCCTCCTGCAACGGCAGCGCTCCGGCATGCGTGGTGGTCGCCGCGGACCGGCCAGACCGTTCGGCGATGGGCGCCGTGCGCCTGATCCGATCGAAACTCGAGGGAGCCTCGGCGGTGCTCGTGTGTCGAAGTGCGAGTGGGACCGAGGTGCGCCGGGTACTCGAGCTGGGCGTCGACGGTGTCGTTCTTAACGATGATGCCGAGGAAGTGCTCGGGGCCGTCGTCGCGGTGGTATGCGCGGGTCAGGTGTCGGTCCCTGGCGGACAGCGCGGGGAAGTCGTGGTGCAGGCGCTGACGACCCGTGAGAAGCAGGTACTCGCTCTCATGATCACGGGGCTGACCAACGCCCAGATCGCCGGCAAGCTGTTTCTCGCCGAGAGCACCGTGAAGAGCCATCTGTCGTCGGCATTCGGCAAGCTCGGCGTCTCATCTCGGTACGAGGCGGCGACCATGATCCTGGATCCAAAGCGCGGACGCGGGTTGGGCATCCGCGAGATCCGATCCGATCGGAGTGCGCTTCAAACCTGAGGCCGTACTCGTAGTCGATGACAAATCCGTTATCCACCTTCTCGCGTCTTCCGAACTGGGCGATTCCGGTCTAGTGCCCAGCCTCAAAACGGAAAACGGCAACGTCGCGGGGACCGTGCACAGTACGGGGAGCGGCCGCGACAGTCTCGATCGGCGTGCCATTGCCGCCGCCAAGCGGGGCGAGTGGGACGGGATCCACCACCTCTACGTCCGGTATGCGGACGACGTCCTCGGCTACGTGCAGAGCGTGGTGCGCGATCGCCACGAGGCGGAGGACATCACCCAGAACGTGTTCGCGAAGCTGATCACGGCGATCGAGAAGTACGAGGAGCGCGAGGTCCCGTTCGCCGGCTGGCTGATGCGCGTCGCCCGCAATGCGACGCTCGATCACATGCGGGCTCGGCGGCAGATCCCGGTCGAGGAGGTGCGCCGACCTTGGTCTCACACCGCCGGAGATCGCGCCCTTGGTCGCGCCAGCCGAGACTCGGGGCGTTCAGCCGATTGAACGAAAAATAGGCCGCTTGGGTGGTTCACAGGCGCCCGTTGCTCCGGCAGGCTGTGGTGGGGGAGCGATGACCGGGAACCACCAGATCGAGCGCAGGGCCGCAGCAGCCCTGGCTTCGGGCGCCGCGGCGGGGATCGGGGAGCTCGACCTGATCCTCACCGACGGTGCCGTCGAAGCCGTGGCGCTTCGTACCGAGCTGCTACGGGTGAACCGCCGCCTCGCCGCCGTTCTCGACGACGGGCACCGGAACCTGGAGACCCTGGACAGGGCGCGGCAGCTCGCGGGCTGCATGCGCGGGCTCAGTTCCCGCTGCGAGCACCTCAGCGAGCTGCTGAGACAGCTGCGGGCGCGACGCAATCGGCTCTCGGCCAGGTGAGACTGTCCGCATCGTCCGCGGTTGGCAATCGTTTGCTGACCGCAGGGAAACCCCACTCCCAACGGCTTCCGGGCGGAGGTTGCCCGCGAGCCGACCGCCCTAGAGCCGCCGCCGGGCTGCCTTCACCGCCGCCTCGACGCGGCTCTCGCACTCGAGCTTGCCGAGGATGTTGGAGACGTGGTTCTTCACGGTGTGTGGGCTGATGTAGAGCTCCTTCGCGATCTCGGCGTTGTCCTTGCCCTCCGCCATCAGGCTCAAGACCTCACCTTCCCGCTCGGTCAGTTTCTCTCGGCCCGAGTAGGCCAGGGAGGCCGCGGCGTTCGCCCGCGCGCGGTCGAGGATCCCTGCCGCGATCCGCGGTGACAGAAGCGCGTCCCCGGCCGCCGCGGCGCGAATGCCCGCGACGATCTCCTCCACCGCCGCGTCCTTGAGCACGTACCCGCACGCTCCCGCGACGATCGCTCGCTCGACGTCACGCTCGTCGGCGGAAACGGTGAGCATGATCACCTTGGCGGAGGGAGCCGCGGCGCGTACCTCGCTCGTCGCTTCGATTCCCGACATACCCGGCATGGCGATGTCCATGGCGACGACATCCGGAGCGACGTCGCGAACCACCTGAACCGCCGTCTCGCCGTCGGAGGCCTCTGCGACCACGTCGATCCCACGCTCCTCGAGCAGTTCGCGTAGCCCGTCGCGAAATATGGCGTGGTCATCGACGAGCACCACGCGGATCGCCCCCATAACGTGCGGCTGCTCGGAACCCGCCATGCAGTAGCAAGAGCGTAGCCCACAATCGCCGGATTGGACAACCGGCCCAGGTTCACGCGCCGAGCGAGACGAGCGGGCTCGGCGTTAGGCTCGGCGTTAGT